>NZ_JBSPUC010000001.1:2500-914243 GCF_056861555.1 Stenotrophomonas sp. K-6
GTAATGTCCGAATGGGGAAACCCACCCGCTTGCGGGTATCCTGCAGTGAATACATAGCTGCTGGAAGCGAACCTGGTGAACTGAAATATCTAAGTAACCAGAGGAAAAGAAATCAACCGAGATTCCCTGAGTAGCGACGAGCGAACGGGGACTAGCCCTTAAGCTGGAATGGTTCTAGAAAAACAGCCTGGAACGGCTGGCCATAGAAGGTGATAGCCCTGTATTTAAAAGGGCCACTCCAGTGAAGACGAGTAGGGCGGGGCACGTGAAACCCTGTCTGAACATGGGGGGACCATCCTCCAAGGCTAAATACTACTGACCGACCGATAGTGAACCAGTACCGTGAGGGAAAGGCGAAAAGAACCCCGGAGAGGGGAGTGAAATAGATCCTGAAACCGTGTGCGTACAAGCAGTAGGAGCTCGAAAGAGTGACTGCGTACCTTTTGTATAATGGGTCAGCGACTTACTGTTCGTGGCAAGCTTAACCGTATAGGGGAGGCGAAGGGAAACCGAGTCTGATAAGGGCGCATAGTCGCGGGCAGTAGACCCGAAACCGGGTGATCTAGTCATGGCCAGGGTGAAGGTGCCGTAACAGGTACTGGAGGCCCGAACCCACGTCTGTTGCAAAAGACGGGGATGAGCTGTGATTAGGAGTGAAAAGCTAATCGAACCCGGAGATAGCTGGTTCTCCTCGAAAGCTATTTAGGTAGCGCCTCATATGTATCCTCTCGGGGGTAGAGCACTGTTATGGCTAGGGGGTCATCGCGACTTACCAAACCATTGCAAACTCCGAATACCGAGACGGACTGTATGGGAGACACACGGCGGGTGCTAACGTCCGTCGTGAAAAGGGAAACAACCCAGACCCACAGCTAAGGTCCCAAATTCACTGCTAAGTGGAAAACCATGTGGAAAGGCACAGACAGCCAGGAGGTTGGCTTAGAAGCAGCCACCCTTTAAAGAAAGCGTAATAGCTCACTGGTCGAGTCGGTCTGCGGGGAAGATTTAACGGGGCTAAGCAGTGAACCGAAGCTTGGGGTGTGCATATTTATATGTACGCGGTAGAGGAGCGTTCCGTAAGCCGTTGAAGGTGGATTGAGAAGTCTGCTGGAGGTATCGGAAGTGCGAATGCTGACATGAGTAACGATAATGCGGGTGAAAAACCCGCACGCCGAAAGCCCAAGGTTTCCTTGCGCAACGTTAATCGGCGCAGGGTGAGTCGGCCCCTAAGGCGAGGACGAAAGTCGTAGTCGATGGGAAGCAGGTTAATATTCCTGCACCTCGCGTAAGTGCGATGGAGGGACGGAGAAGGTTAGGTGTACCCGGCGTTGGTTGTCCGGGGGAAAGGCGGTAGGTTTGGATCTTTGGCAAATCCGGGATCCTTTAAGACCGAGCACCGAGACGAGCCTTTAAGGCGAAGTCACTGATACCACGCTTCCAGGAAAAGCTCCTAAGCTTCAGCTTACGCAGACCGTACCGTAAACCGACACAGGTGGGTAGGATGAGAATTCTCAGGCGCTTGAGAGAACTCGGGTGAAGGAACTAGGCAACATGGCACCGTAACTTCGGGAGAAGGTGCGCCCTTTTTGGTGGCTCATGCGAGCTATAGCTGAAGAGGGCCGCAGTAACCAGGCCGCTGCGACTGTTTATCAAAAACACAGCACTCTGCAAACACGAAAGTGGACGTATAGGGTGTGACGCCTGCCCGGTGCTGGAAGGTTAATTGATGGGGTCAGCCGCAAGGCGAAGCTCTTGATCGAAGCCCCAGTAAACGGCGGCCGTAACTATAACGGTCCTAAGGTAGCGAAATTCCTTGTCGGGTAAGTTCCGACCTGCACGAATGGCGTAACGACAGCGGCGCTGTCTCCACCCGAGACTCAGTGAAATTGAAATCGCTGTGAAGATGCAGCGTTCCCGTGGCAAGACGGAAAGACCCCGTGAACCTTTACTATAGCTTTACACTGAACGTTGAGTTCGTCTGTGTAGGATAGGTGGGAGGCTATGAAACCATGGCGCTAGCTGTGGTGGAGCCATCCTTGAAATACCACCCTGTCGTGCTTGACGTTCTAACCTAGGTCCATAATCTGGATCGGGGACCGTGTATGGTGGGTAGTTTGACTGGGGCGGTCTCCTCCTAAAGAGTAACGGAGGAGCTCGAAGGTACGCTCAGCGCGGTCGGACATCGCGCACTGTGTGCAAAGGCATAAGCGTGCTTGACTGCAAGATCGACGGATCAAGCAGGTAGGAAACTAGGACTTAGTGATCCGGTGGTTCTGTATGGAAGGGCCATCGCTCAACGGATAAAAGGTACTCCGGGGATAACAGGCTGATACCGCCCAAGAGTTCATATCGACGGCGGTGTTTGGCACCTCGATGTCGGCTCATCACATCCTGGGGCTGTAGTCGGTCCCAAGGGTATGGCTGTTCGCCATTTAAAGTGGTACGCGAGCTGGGTTCAGAACGTCGTGAGACAGTTCGGTCCCTATCTGCCATGGGCGTTGGAGATTTGAGAGGGGCTGCTCCTAGTACGAGAGGACCGGAGTGGACGAACCTCTGGTGTTCCGGTTGTCACGCCAGTGGCATTGCCGGGTAGCTATGTTCGGAAGCGATAACCGCTGAAAGCATCTAAGCGGGAAGCGCGCCTCAAGATGAGATCTCCCGGGGCACAAGCCCCCTGAAGGAACCATATAGACTATGTGGTTGATAGGTCAGGTGTGTAAGTACAGCAATGTATTGAGCTAACTGATACTAATGATCCGTGTGGCTTGACCATATAACCTCAAGTTGCCTTGGCCGACATGACATGTCGATAGATCCCAAGTGCACGCTACGTCACAAGACTTACGAGAGGCAGGCGCCTTAATCCGTTTCTTTAGGATGGCGACGCTCCAACTGTCTCCCTGGTGAAATTAGCGCTGTGGAACCACCCGATCCCATCCCGAACTCGGAAGTGAAACGCAGCTGCGCCGATGGTAGTGTGGCCTAAGCCATGCGAGAGTAGGTCATCGCCAGGGTTTTTACCCGAAAACCCCGCTGCTCACGCAGCGGGGTTTTCTTTTTGTTCTTCGCTCAGCGGCTGGGAAATGCTTCCTTTTAAGGGCCATCAGCAGATCGCCTGGTCATACGAGGCGGCGGTGTAGTCCATGCGCAGCGCATCTGGATCTGGGGGTGTCTCCGCTTGGGTCTTCCGCGAGCGTAAGGGCCCCGCAGCGACCGGCAGGCCCCTCGGCAAATGTCCCCCCGGCCGTCGCCGCAAGGCGGCGTCCGGAGGCGTCGCCGGCAAGGGTATCGTGGCCCAACGCCCGACCGATCCAGCCGCGCCCCCCACGCGATCAGTCAACGCCTGCCGCGGTTAGGCCACGCTGTCTGCAACGGTGCGCAATCTATCTGGAATGGTGTGACCGCATGGCACCCAGGCACCGATGCCGCGCGTAGGCCGCGGGCGGGCATGCGGTCACATCGGATTGATCAGTGCTGTCGCATCAGCTGCTGTGCGCCGGCAGCGACGTAGCGTCGCTGCAACGGCTCATGGACCAACGCACCGTCTGCCGTGCAGATGCCGTCGGGCTGGCCTGTTGGGGCGTTCGCTACGGACCGGACTGCCGGGGCCTTGGGTGGCCAGGCGGTCGAGACGATCGCCGCCTGGCGGCTGCAATCGCCGTAGCGTCTGCAGCTTGAATGTCAGATCAGGCCAGCGCAGGCTGGCGCGCGGTCTCACCCCGGTGGCGGAACACCGCCACCGCCTGGGTGAGGTCGGCCGCCTGCGCTTCCAGCAAGCGTGCGGCGGCACTGGCTTCCTCAACGAGCGCTGCGTTCTGCTGGGTGGCATCGTCCATCTGTGCCACGGTCTGGTTGACCTGATCGATGCCCGCGGCCTGCTCCTGCGAGGCCGATGAAATCTCGGCCATGATGCCGCTGACGCTGGCCACGCTGCTGACGATCTCGCCCATGGTCTGGCCGGCGTCCTGCACCAGGCGCGCGCCCTCGGCGACCTGCACCACGGAGGCATCGATCAGGTTCTTGATCTCCTTGGCCGCATCGGCCGAGCGCTGGGCGAGAATGCGCACCTCGCTGGCGACCACCGCAAAGCCGCGACCCTGCTCACCTGCGCGTGCGGCTTCCACGGCGGCGTTGAGGGCAAGAATATTGGTCTGGAAGGCGATGCCGTCGATCACGCGGGTGATGTCGCCGATTCGGCGTGATGCAGTCTGGATCCCATCCATGGTCGTTACCACCTGGCTGACCACGTGGCTGCCGCGCGAGGCGACGTCGTGTGCACCGTGGGCCAGTGAGCTGGCCTGACGTGCATGTTCGGCATTCTGGCGCACCGTGGAGGTCAGCTCCTCCATCGAGGCCGCGGTCTCTTCCAGGTGCGCGGCCTGGCGCTCGGTACGCTCGGACAGATCATCGTTGCCACTGGCGATCTCACTGGCAGCCAGCGAGATGGAGCCGCTGCACTGCTTGATGCGCTCGACCATCGCGGTCAGCTGCTGCGCCGTTGCATTCGCGTCGCGCTGCATGGCCTCGAACGAGCCGTGGAAATCGCCCTGCATGCGTTGATCCAGATCCCCGTCGGCCAGCGCCGACAGCATCCGGCGGATCTCACCGACCGTGCCGCCCACGCTGTCCAGCAGTTGGTTGATGCCGCCGGTCAGGCCATTGAGGAAGCTGGCGCCGCCATCGGTGGCCTGTAGACGGCGATCGAGATCGCCCTTGCTGGCGGCGTCGACGATGCCCGCCACCGCGTTCTCCAACAGCAGCTCATGGGTGCGGTCATGCCACTCCACCGCGAAGCCCTGCCGATGCCCCTGCGCATCGAAGACCGGCGTCACCACCTGGGCGAAGTGCACCGGGCCGATCCGGACACGGCCATGGTGGGTGGCCATCAAGGTATTGAGGATGGCGCGGATGCGGTCCGGATTGGCATGGAAGCGATGGATGCTGCTGCCGACCAGACGCTCGGCATCGAAGTCCGGAAAGGCCTCGCGCAGGCTGGCCTGCTGGTTGCGCAGCAGGGTCACCACCGACTGGTTGACGTAGCGGATCACGTGATCGTTGTCGGCGATCATCATCGCGGTGCGCGAGACGTCCAGGGCCTGGCGGACCTGGCTGTCGTGCTGATGGACGACGTCCGCGGCCTGGCGGCGCTGCGTGAGCTCGGCAACCGCCAAGATCGCGCGTTCTTCAGCGCGGGCCAGCGCCAACGCCTGTCGCCGGGTTCGCGTCGCCAGCACCCACAGCAGCGCCGCCCCCATCGCGAGCGGCAGCACGGACCATGGCTGTCGTTGCCAAACCGCGATGACCAGCGAAACCAGCAACAACACACCTGCAGCGAGTAGACACACTGTGTCGGTGCGGAGCGCGGAGCGCAGCGCGTGGTCCGGCGGACGGGGCGGGGCATGGGAAATGGCGGACATAGCGACTCCAGGATCAGTAGAAAGCAGGGAATCCGTCGCGCGCAGACGCACAGGCGGATGCCACCCCAGACACCGGCAGTGCGGTGGGCGTGGCAGCGGAATGAGAGGGGTGTGGGCGCAGCCTCGGTGCGCGTGGATGCATGCGTGCCATGGCGGCAGGTGCCACCGGCACGGCGCGGCCCGGTGGGCAGTGGCGCGGCCAATCCGACATTGCTTACGACCTTCCCTGGAAGCCCTGATGGATACGCGGCTTCGCAACGGCGGAGCAAGCGGCGGTGCAGACCGCGCATGCCGGGCTGCATCCTTGGTATCGGCCTGGAAACGGAAAAGTTGAGTGGCGTGACATAGGCCGGTCAACACACGCTGCTACAGGGACACGCGCCGGACCGTCGCGATGTGGCGCCTGACGTGCGCCTACGTGAAGCGTGTCATTCGGCGAGGAAGCGCCTGATTACCTCGCCCACCACGTCTGGATGTTCCATGTGCAGATGATGCGTACCCGGGAACACCGCCAGCCGCCCGTCACGCAGCAGACCGATGCGTTCGCTGCGCAACGGTTCGGGGTAATACGACTGCGCCGGTGTCGCGTAGATCACCTGGGTGGGGCACTCGATCGCCGCCAGCAGGTCGTCGATCTGCGCTTCACTCAGGCGCATCGCGGTCGGCAGCATCAGGCGCTGATCGCTGCACCAGCTGTAACCGCCTTCAACAGATTTGACGCCGCGCTCGACCAGCAGACGCGCGCACGGCTCGCTGAGCTGGTTGGCCATCATGCGGGCGCGGATCGGTGCGGCCAGATCGGGAAACACCCGCAGCTTGCGGGTGGACAGCGCCCGCGCGGCGCGCACGTGTTCGCGAAGACGCTGTGCGGTCTCATTCTCCGGGCCGCGCAGGCCGCCGAGTGCCTCGATCGCGATCAGGCGCTCTACCCGTTCCGGTGCCGCCGCTGCGGTGAGGCTGGCGATGCCGGCACCCATCGAATGCCCGAGCAGCACGAAGCGGTCCCAGCCCAGCGCATCGGCGACATCGAGCACGTGGCAGATCGCACCGGGCGTGTTGTATTGCGTGCCCGGTGGCAGGTGCGCGCTGTGACCGTGGCCGGGCAGATCGATCGCCACCAGCTCCAGCTCCGGCAGCTGCGGCGCCAGCGGCACGAAGCTGGCGGCGTTGTCGAGCCAGCCGTGCAGCGCCAGGACACGCGTGCCACCGGTCTCAGCCGACCGCAGGCCGGCCACGGCGGTGCCTGCGACCGACAGCGAGAACGGCTGCAGCGTCATGCCAGCGCCGCGATGCTCAGCCGCGACAGCGCCAGTGCATGCGCCTGCGCGTCGTTGAGGCAGGGGATATAGCGCATCGTGGCGCCGCGCTCGGCCACGGTTTCGGTGAAGCCCATCGCCACTTCTTCCAGGGTTTCCAGGCAGTCGGTGGCAAAGCCGGGGCAGACCACGTCCATGCTGCGCACGCCGTTTTCGGCCATCGCCCACAGGGTGGGTTCGGCGTAGGGCTGGAGCCATTTCTCACGGCCGAAACGCGATTGGTAGGTCAGCTGCCAGGCGTCGTCGGCCAGCTCCAGCGCTTGGGCGATCGCGTGTGCGCTGGCTTCGCAGCGCTGCGGATACGGATCGCCAGCATCGGCCAGGCGCTGCGGAATGCCGTGGAAGGAGAACACCAGCTTCTCGCCACGGCCGTGCTGCTCCCACCACTGGCGGATGCTGCCGGCGACGGCGGCAACCCAGTCCGGATCGACCGCGTAATCGCGCACGAGAGTGACGGTGACCCCGGGGTGTCTGGGCTGCCATTCGCGCACCTGATCCTCGATCGAGGCGGTGGTGGTCGTGGAATACTGCGGATACAGCGGTAGCACCACGATCCGTTTCATCCCCTCGGCGGCCAGCCGGTCCAGCTCGGCCGGCAGCGCGGGAGCGCCGTAGCGCATCGCATGGCGCACCCGCAGATCGGGCATCAGGCTCTGCATGGCCTCGGCCAGGCGCCGCGTGTAGACCATCAGCGGTGAGCCGTCCGGCAGCCAGACCTGGGCGTACTTGGCGGCCGAACGACCGCTGCGCAGTGGCAGGATCAGCCCGTAGAGCAAGGGTTTCCAGAACAGCGGCGGAATCGCGACCACGCGCGGATCGCTGAGGAATTCAGCCAGGTAGCGACGCACCGCCGGGGCGGTTGGCGTCTCGGGCGTGCCTAGATTGACCGCCAGCACGGCGGTGTCGGGTGCGTCGAGCATGGGGGCATTCTCGCAGGTCTGCGCGATCGGCGGGATGGATTTGGACGATGAACGCGATCCAGCATGCATATCGATGGCCCGGATCACTCATTGCGGATTCATCGCAAGCCTTCTAACGTCGGGCAGTTGCTTTATCTTTGTCTACGTAGACCTTCTGGAGCCCACCATGCGCCGTCTCAGCCTTGTACTGCTGATCTCCGCCAGCCTGCTGTCGACCCAGGCGATGGCCGGGCCACAGGAGGATCAGCGCGCCCGCAACGCGGTGCGCGTCCTGAACGAAATCCAGGATATCCCCGAGCAGGGCATTCCGGACAAGCTGCTCGACGAAGGCCGCGCAGTCATCGTGATTCCCGACACGATCAAGGCCGGTCTGGTGATCGGTGGCCGTCGCGGCCATGGCCTGATGTCGGTCAAGACCCCCGATGGCAGCTGGTCCAACCCGGTGTTCGTAAAGCTCACCGGCGGCAGCATCGGCTTCCAGGCCGGTGTGCAGTCCTCCGACGTGGTGCTGGTGTTCCGCAACGACCGCAGCCTGGACAATCTCGTCAACGGCAAGTTCACCCTGGGCGCCGATGCCGGCGTCGCCGCGGGTCCGGTCGGCCGCAACGCCGCCGCCGCCACCGATGGCCAGCTGAAGGCCGAAATCTGGTCCTGGTCGCGCGCCCGCGGCCTGTTCGCCGGTGTCGCGCTGGATGGCGCGGTGCTGCAGATCGACGATGCCGCCAACCTGGACGCTTACGGCAGCAACACCACGCCGCGCATGGTCTTTGAAGGCCGTGTCGGCGAGCCGCCGTCGGCGGACGTGGTCGCCTTCCGGGATCGCCTGGAAGAAGCCACCTATACGGCCCGGGAGAAGCGTGGCACCGCGGGGAATGCCCCAGCGCCGGCCGCTGCGCCGCGCGCCGCCGTCGTGCCGGTTCACCCTGAACAGGCACCGGCCCCGGCTGCCGCTGGCGCGACCACCGCCCCGCTGCAGTCCGTGCCGGCGCAACCGGCCGCGCAGCAGGGCTTCCAGCCGGTCGGCGACGGTGAAGTCCGTACCGAATCGCTGGACGGCAACTGACTTTTGTCACGCGCGCCGGCTTACCGCCGGTGCGCTATGCTCAACCGTCTGATCACTACGTAACGCGAGCGGCTCATGGGCAGTTTCAGCATCTGGCATTGGTTGGTCGTGCTGGTCATCGTTCTGCTGGTGTTCGGCACCAAGAAACTGACCAGCGGCGCCAAGGACCTTGGCAGCGCCGTCAAGGAATTCAAGAAGGGCATGCGCGACGAGGACAAGCCGAACGCGCAGCTCAGCGACAGCTCGCGTCCGCAGGACTCGACGACGACGTCGCAGACCGAGCACGACCGCGACCCGCGCTGATCAGGGCGGCTTGGCGTGTTCGATATCGGTTTCAGTGAACTGCTGGTCATCGCGGTGGTGGCCTTGGTCGTCCTCGGCCCCGAGCGGCTGCCCAAGGCAGCCCGTTTCGCCGGGCTGTGGGTGCGCCGCGCGCGCAACCAGTGGGATTCGGTGAAGCAGGAGCTCGAACGCGAGCTGCACGCCGAAGAGATCAAGCGGCAGTTCGATGATGTGAAGACCTCGATGCGCGATACCGAGTCGCAGCTGCGCGCCAGTGGCGAAGCGGTGCGCCGCGAGGCCGAGCAGATGCGCCAGGACGTGGCGCAGCATGGCGATGGCATTGCGGCTGCCGCTGCGGAGGACGAACCGGTGATGACCGGCCCCGCGCCAGGTTCCCCGGCCAGCGTGGCCCAGCATGTGGTGGCCCCCGAGGCGGTCGAGCCGCCGCGTGATGCGATGGCGCCGCCGGGCATCGATGGCAGCGCGCCGCGTGCGGACGTGCCGGCGGCCCCGCCAGCGTCAACGGACACCGCGCCACCGACGCCTGCGCCCACGCTGCCGAACCAAGAGGCACCGCGATGAGCGAGCATGAGAGCAACGAGAGTTCGCTGGTCGAACACCTGATCGAACTGCGTGCGCGCCTGGTGCGCGCGTTGATCGGCCTGGGCGTGGTGTTGCTGGGCCTGATGCCATTCTCGCGACAGATCTACACGATGATCGCCGAACCGTTGATCTCGCAGCTCCCCAACGGGCAGACGATGATCGCGACCAACCCGGCCGGCGCCTTCTTCGCGCCGTTGAAACTGACGTTCTTCGTGGCGGTGTTCATCGCCGTGCCGTGGCTGCTGTTCCAGCTGTGGTCGTTCGTCGCGCCGGGCCTGTATGCCCGTGAAAAACGCCTGGCGGTGCCATTGCTGGCCTCGTCGGTGCTGCTGTTCTATCTGGGCTGCGCGTTCGCGTATTTCCTGGTGTTGCCGGCAGTGTTCCACTTCCTGACCACCTTCCGCCCGGAGGTGATTGCGATCACGCCGGATGCGACCGCTTACCTGGATTTCGTGCTGGCGATCTTCTTCGCCTTCGGCACCAGCTTCGAGCTGCCCGTGGCGATGGTGATCCTGGTGCTGCTGGGCTGGATCACGCCGCAGCAGTTCAAGGAAGGTCGCGGCTACGCGATCGTCGGCATCTTCGTGCTGGCCGCGGTGCTGACGCCGCCGGACGTGGTCTCGCAGCTGATGCTGGCCATTCCAATGTGCCTGCTCTACGAGCTGGGCATCCACGCCGCGCGCTGGCTGGTGCCGCGCCCGGGTGGGAAAGAGCAGCCAGAGTAAGGCACAAACAAAAACCCCGGCCTAGGCCGGGGTTTTTTGTGTGGATCAGGCCGCGAACACGTTGTTCGGGCCCGGCATCGGCGGCGGAGTCTGCGGACCCTGCTGGCCGAACATCTGCTTCCACGCCGTGTAGATGGCACCGGCGAAGACCGGCATCACCACGCCCATCAGCAGCAGCTGCGCCACGAACAGCGCGAGCATCGTGCCGCCGATCAACTGCGCGATCAGCGCGACCAGCATCACGCCGAAGTAGATCGCAAACACTGCCACGAAGGCGAGCAGGAAGAACACCAGCATCGCCAGCACGTTGTGCAGGCAGGCGCGCAGGCTCAGGCGCATCGCCTGCAGGCCGTTGCGGTGCTCGAACATTACCTGCGGCGGCAGGGTGAACAGCGCCAGCGCCATCGCCAGGAAGGTCACCACCACCAGCGCCAGCCACAGCAGGATGCGCATCGCCGGCAGGCTCGCCATCAACTCTTCGATCTGCGCCGGGTCCGGCTGCGCGCCGGACTGGCTGATCGCATTGAGCTGCACCATCACCTCGCTCAGGTGCTGCAGGCCGCTGCTGCCGATCAACACCAGCAACAGCACGCCCAGGAACAGGCCGGCCACCAACTGCGGCAGCAGCGAGGCGAGCAGGTTCAACGCGCGGCCTTCATGCAGGCCCTGCAGCAGGTGCGACGGCTGCGCCACGCGGCCCTGGTCGACTTCGCGCACCGCCCAGACCAGGCCGCCGAAGAACAGCGGGCCGGCCAGTGCCATCAACAGCTGCGCCAGCGTGCTCAGCGCCGGGCTGACCATCGCCAGCGACATCACCAGCAACGCGGCCACGGCCCAGATCACGCCGAGCAGGCCCAGCGCCAGCGGCGCCTTGCGCAGCAGGGTGAAACCCGACACCAGCCATTCCGCGCCGGCGGAGGCCGGCAGCTTGCGAATCTCGCTCATAACATTCCGGGACAGGGGAGGAGGCGCGAACGCCCGATTGCGGTCGATTATCCCTGTTTTCCCGGCGCGTGACCTGAAGGCCGCCCTGCACGGCGCGGACGCTGCGTTGCGCCCGGATGACGGCCCCGCGCCGGCCTCAGGCGTTGCGTGCCTGGCGGACGAAACGGCGCAGCAGCTGGCGGGCCAGCGGCGCGGCGCTGACGTCGCGGGCGACACTGCGCGCGCAGCCGCCGTGCTGGCGGATGCACTCGGCGCGGGCGCGGACGTAGCCGCGCATGTGGTGGGTGGCGAACTCCGGATGGAACTGCACGCCCCAGGCATGCGCGCCCCAGCGGAAAGCATGGCAGTTGTCCTGCGCCGAGCGCGCCAGGATCGCGGCACCTTCCGGTGCGCGCAGCACCGTCTGCAGGTGGGTGGCGTGGGCTGGGAAGCGCGCGGGCAGGCCGCCGAACAGCGGATCGTCCACCGCCGACGGATCCAGCGCCAGTTCGATCGTGCCGGACTCGCGCCCGGCCGGGTTGTAGGCGACTTCGCCGCCCAGCGCGTGCGCGAGCAGCTGGTGGCCATAGCAGATGCCGAACACCGGTCGGTCGTCGTGGGCGGCTTCGCGCAGCCACTGCGCGCTGCGTTCGCTCCACTCGGCGCGATCGGTGACGTAGGCGGCCGAGCCGCTGACGATCACGCCGGCAAAATCACGGTGGCTGGGCAGGGCGCCGCCATGCTCGACATCCACCACCACGGTCTCGTCGGCATCCAGCCCGGCCGCGACCCGGATCCAGTGCGAAAACCGCCCGTAGCGGCGCAGCGAGGCGACGGGTTGGCCGGTTTCAAGAATCAGGAACGGGGCGGAATTCATCCGGGGGAGGCAGGACCGAGAGGACTTCCTCGATTGTAGTCAGCCCTGCCGCTACCTTTTCAAGCCCCGCGCGACGCAGGGTTCGTACCCCTTCAGCACGTGCGGCACGGTTGAAGGCGGCCAGATCCATGTCGGCGCGGATGTGCCGGCGCAGGCTGGAACCCAATGGCAGCAACTCATACAGCCCCACGCGGCCGAGGAAACCGGTGCGTCGGCAGTCGATGCAGCCGACCGGCGCATATGGCGTGGGCGCCTGAGGTAATGCTGCATCGGCATCAGTCAGCACCGCCCATTGCTCGGCCGAGAGCACCGTGGGCACCTTGCAGCGGGTGCACAGGGTGCGCACCAGGCGCTGGGCCAGCACCCCGTTGAGGGTGGAGGCGAGCAGGTAATGCGGCACGCCCAGATCGAGCAGGCGCGTGATCGCCGAGGGCGCATCGTTGGTGTGCAGGGTGGACAGCACCAGGTGGCCGGTCAACGAGGCCTGGACCGCCATCTGCGCGGTCTCCAGGTCGCGGATCTCGCCGATCATGATGATGTCCGGGTCCTGCCGCAGCAGGGTGCGCACGCCGCTGGCGAAATCCAGGTCGATGTTGGTCTGCACCTGCATCTGGTTGAATTCCGGGGCGATCATTTCGATCGGGTCTTCCACCGTGCAGACATTCACGTCCGGGGTGGCCAGCCGCTTCAGCGTGGAATACAGGGTGGTGGTCTTGCCCGAGCCGGTCGGCCCGGTGACCAGCACGATGCCGTGCGGGCGCTCGACCAGCGCGGTCCAGCCGGCCGCCTCCTGCGGGCTGAAACCGAGCTGATCGATGCTCTTGAAGGCGGCATCCGGGTCGAAGATGCGCATCACGCACTTTTCGCCGAACGCGGTGGGCATGGTCGACAGCCGCATTTCCACCTCGCGCCCACCGGGCGAGCGGGTCTTGATGCGGCCGTCCTGCGGGCGCCGGCGCTCGGCCAGATCCATCCGGCCCAGCACCTTGATCCGGCTGACCACGGCGGTCATCACCGCCGGCGGCACCTCGAACACCTTGTGCAGCACCCCATCGATGCGGAAACGCATGCGCCCCATGTCGCGGCGCGGCTCCAGGTGGATGTCCGAGGCGCGCTGCTCGTAGGCGTACTGCAGCAGCCAATCGACGATGTGCACGATGTGCTGGTCGTCGGCGTTGACGTCGCCGGCGCGGCCCAGCTCGACCAGCTGCTCGAAGCTGGGCAGGGCGGCATTGGCCTCACCCCGCACGTCGCCACGGGCACCGCGCACCGAGCGCGTCACCCCGTAGAACTCCATGGTGTAGCGGTGCAAATCCAGCGGATTGACCATCGCCAGCTCGATCCGCCGACGGCTCAGGTGCTGCAGGTCGCGCAGCCATTCCTGGGCCAGCGGCTCGCTGGTGGCGACCAGCACGCGCTCGCTGTCCACGGCCAGCGGCAGGAAGCGGTGGCGGCGGGCATAGGCGTGGGACACCAGGCCGGTGACCGCCGACACGTCGACCCGGGTCGGGTCCACCCGCAGGTAGCGCACACCCGCGCGCTGGGCCAGCCACTCGCTGAGGCGCTCCAGGCCGAGCTCGCCACCGGCGCTGGCGCCCAGCTTCAGGTTGGCCAGCAGGACCAGTGGATGGACCTCGCTGGCGTTGCGTGCGCCCGGGGCGGAGAAGCGGATGCGCTCCAGATCGGCGGCGGCGACCAGGCCATCGGCGACCAGTGCTGCAGCGACCTGGTCGAAATCGAGGCGCCCGTGTGGCAGGGGGAGGACCCCCTCAGGGACGCTGGCAAACGCCGCTGGCAGGCGTGGATCCATCCTCCGTTTCCCCAGGCACGGAAGGCCCGTGCGGTCGGTCGCTATACTAGCGCACCCCTTCTGCAGGCAAGAATCCGCCGCATGTCCGCGATCCCGAACGTTCCGATCACTTTCCAGGGCCTGATCCAGACCCTCAACCAGTATTGGGCGCAGCAGGGCTGCGTGCTGATCCAGCCGCTGGACCTGGAGGTGGGTGCAGGCACCTTCCACCCGGCCACGTTCCTGCGCTCGATCGGTCCGGAAAGCTGGAATGCCGCGTATGTGCAGCCGTCGCGCCGCCCCACCGACGGCCGCTACGGCGAGAACCCCAACCGCCTGCAGCGCTACTACCAGTACCAGGTGGCGATGAAGCCGAGCCCGGACAACATCCAGCAGCTCTACCTGGATTCGCTCAAGGCGCTGGGCATCGATCCGCTGGTGCACGACCTGCGCTTCGTCGAGGACAACTGGGAATCGCCGACCCTCGGCGCCTGGGGCCTGGGCTGGGAAGTGTGGTTGAACGGGATGGAAGTCACCCAGTTCACCTATTTCCAGCAGGCCGGCGGCCTGGAGTGCAAGCCGGTACTCGGCGAGATCACCTACGGTCTGGAGCGCCTGTGCATGTACCTGCAGAACTGCGACAACGTCTATGACCTGATCTGGACCTACGGTCCGGATGGCACCCCGGTCACCTATGGCGATGTGTACCTGCAGAACGAGGTCGAGCAGAGCACCTACAACTTCGAATACGCCGACGTGGACGAAATGTTCCATCGCTTCGATGCCTGCGAAAAAGAAGCACAGAAGCTCGTGGATGTCGGCCTGCCGCTGCCGGCGTATGAGCAGGTCTGCAAGGCCAGCCATGCGTTCAACCTGCTGGATGCGCGCCGCGCGATCAGCGTGACCGAGCGCCAGCGCTACATCCTGCGCGTGCGCGCGCTGGCCCAGGCCGTGGCCAGGCTGTACGAGGCCAAGCGCCTGGAAGCTGTGGCCGCCAAGGAGGTACAGGCATGAGCACGATGCAGCCGCTGCTGATTGAACTGGGGACCGAAGAACTGCCGGTCAAGGCGTTGCCGGGCCTGGCCCAGGCCTTCTTCGATGGCGTCGTGGATGGCCTGACCAAGCGTGGCGTGACCATTGAACGCGGCGATGCCAAGCCGCTGTCGACCCCGCGCCGCCTGGCCGTGCTGCTGCCCGGCGTGGCGGTGGAACAGCCGGAACAGCACAGCGAAGTGCTGGGCCCGTACCTGAACATCGCGCTGGACGCCGAGGGTCAGCCGACCAAGGCGCTGCAGGGCTTCGCGGCCAAGGCCGGGATCGAGTGGACCGCGCTGGAGCGCACCAGCGATGCCAAGGGCGAGCGCTTCGTGCACCGCTCCACCACGCCGGGCGCGCGCACCGCGACCCTGCTGCCGGAGATCCTGCGCGAGGCGATCGCCGCGATGCCGATCCCCAAGCCGATGCGCTGGGGCAGCCACACCTACGGTTTCGCCCGCCCGGTGCATTGGCTGGTGCTGCTGCACGGCCCGGACATCATCGAGGCCGAGGTGCTGGGCCTGAAGGCCGACCGCATGAGCCGCGGCCATCGCTTCATGCATGACAAGACCGTGTGGCTGAGCACGCCGGAGGACTACGTCGCCTCGCTGCAGGCCGCCTACGTGCTGGTCGATGCCGACGCGCGCCGTACCCGCATCGTCGAGCAGGTCAATGCGGCGGCCGCGCAGGCCGGCGGCCAGGCGCGCATCACCCCGGACAACCTGGAACAGGTGGTCAACCTGGTCGAATGGCCGGCGCCGGTGCTCTGCAGTTTCGAGCGCGAGTTCCTGGCGGTGCCGCAGGAAGCGCTGATCGAGACGATGGAGATCAACCAGAAGTTCTTCCCGGTGCTTGATGCCGGCGGCAAGTTGACCGAGAAGTTCATCGGCATCGCCAACATCGAATCCAAAGACGTGGCCGAAGTGGCCAAGGGCTACGAGCGCGTGATCCGTCCGCGCTTCTCCGATGCCAAGTTCTTCTTCGACGAAGATCTGAAGCAGGGTCTGGAATCGATGGGCGACGGCCTGAAGACCGTCACCTACCAGGCCAAGCTGGGCTCGGTCGCCGACAAGGTCGCCCGCGTGGCCGCCCTGGCCGAGGCCATCGCGCCGCAGGTGGGCGTCGAGCCGGTGCTGGCCAAGCGCGCCGCGGTGCTGGCCAAGAACGACCTGCAGTCGCGCATGGTCAACGAGTTCCCGGAGCTGCAGGGCATCGCCGGCCGGCATTACGCCGTGGTCGGGGGGGAGTCGCCCGAGGTCGCGCTGGCCATCGACGAGGCCTACCAGCCGCGCTTCGGTGGGGATGACATCGCGCTCTCGCCGCTGGGCAAGGTGCTGGCCATCGCCGAGCGTCTGGACACGCTGGCCGGTGGCTTTGCCGCGGGCCTGAAGCCGACCGGCAACAAGGATCCGTTCGCGCTGCGCCGCAACGCGCTGGGCCTGGCGCGTACGGTGATCGAGAGCGGGTTCGATCTGGATCTGCGCGCGCTGATCGGCACCACCATCGCCGGCCTGCCGGCAGGCGTGCAGCCCAATGCGGAGCGCAAGACCGAGGCGCTGCCGCAGGAGCTGTACGACTTCGTGATCGATCGTCTGCGCGGCTATTACGCCGACAAGGGCGTGCCGGCCACGCACTTCAACGCGGTGGCCGAGCTGAAGCCGGTCTCGCTGTATGACTTCGACCGCCGCATCGATGCCATCGGCACCTTCGCCGCGCTGCCGGAAGCCGAGGCGCTGGCCGCGGCCAACAAGCGCATCCGCAACATCCTGCGCAAGGCCGAGGGCGAGATCCCGGGCATGATCGACCCGGCGCTGCTGGCCGAGCCGGCCGAAAGCGAACTGGCCGAAGCGGTGGAAGCGGCCATCGATGACAGCAACGCCAGCCTGCACCAGAAGGACTACGTGAGCGTGTTGAACCGGTTGGCGCGCCTGCGCCCGCAGGTGGATGCGTTCTTCGATGCGGTGATGGTCAATGCCGAGGATCCCGCTCTGCGGGCCAATCGCCTGGCCCTGCTCAAGCGCTTGGGCGACCGCCTGGGCAGCGTGGCGGCGATCGAACACCTGTCCAACTGACGCGGCGGGGCCGGGCGCCCCGCGGTGGACCAGAGGGCGCGACGGCGTGGGCCGTTCGCGCCTTCTGCGTTTCCGGGAGGGCGGCACCCTGCGAGATTCGTGCTGGAAGCGTCATTTGATGCCGCTGTTGTGTTGCGGACGCTTCTGTCCGATGACGTGTTGTCATCGATCACACCGCCTATGACACAAGCGACTTTCTCGCGGAATTTAACGGCGTCTTCACTGCCTTTCTGAAACAGCCACGCCGATTTCGCATGCTCGCGATGGGCCGTTATGCTGTCGCCATGCAGCCAACGAAATTCGCCCTTCCGCTGATGTTCCTGTCCCTTGCCACCGTCTCGGTGGCACATGCACGGGGGACCATCGAGAAAGTGGACATCAAAGGATTGGACAAGGGCGACGATGCCGAGATGATCGAGAACATCGAGGTCTCGCTGTCCCTGTACGACACCATCGGCAAGGTCCAGGGCGAGTCGCGGCTGGAGTATCTGCTGTCCCAGGCCGAGCGCCAGACCCGCGAGGCGCTGGAGCCGTTCGGGTACTACAACCCGACCATCACCGTGGAAAGCCCACGCGAAGGTGAGAACCTGCGCGTGGTGATCCAGGTCGAGAAAGGGCCGCCGACCCTGGTCCGCCGCGAGCACATCGACATCACCGGCCCGGCCCAGCTGGATCAGTACCTGCAGGAAGACCTGGAGAACTTCAAGCCGCGCAAGGGCCAGCGTTTCGAACACACCGAATACGAAGCCAGCAAGATCAAGGTGACCCGCCGCCTGGCCGAGCGCGGTTACTTCGATGCCGACTTCACCCAGCGCCAGGTCCAGATCACCCGCGCCGAGAACGCCGCCGACGTCGATCTCACCTGGGACAGCGGCCGCCGCTACAACATGGGCGAGATCCGTTTCCACCAGGATTACTTCGTCGACAAGCTGTTCGACCCGCTGGTGTACTGGGATGAAGGCAGCTACTTCCACGAAGGCAAGCTGGACCGCCTGCGCGAGTCGCTCACCAAGCTGGATTACTTCAGCGTGATCGACATCCAGCCGCGCCCGGACCAGGCCGACGAGAACGGCGATGTGCCGGTGGACGTCAACCTGACCCGCGCCAAGCGCACGATCTACACCGCCGGCCTGAGCTACGGCAGCGAGAGTGGCGCCGGTGTGCGCGGCGGCCTGGAGCGGCGCTTCCTCAACAGCCGCGGCCACAAGATGAACACCCAGCTCGACTATGCGCAGAAGCGCAAGAGCCTGGTCACCAGCTACCGCATCCCGGGCTTTGCCTGGCTGGACGGCTGGTATGCGTTCACCGCCAGCGCCTATGACGAGCAGACCGATTACATCGACCTGCGCAACTTCAAACTGTCGGCCAGCCGCAGCGGTGAAATCAACGAGTACTGGACCGCGATCGCCTCGATCAACGCGCTGCGCGAACGCTGGCGCTACGCCTCCGGCACAGAGTTCACCGATGCGGTCTACAACACGTCCACGCTGGTCTACCCGCAGTTGGTGGCCGACTACGTCAACGTGGACGATGACATGTTCCCGCGCCGCGGCATCAGCGGCAGCGCGACGCTGCGTGGCGGCGTCGAGGGCGCTGGTTCGGACACCAGTTTCGTGCAGGCCAACATGGTGCTGCGCTGGTATGTGCCGATCGGCGACAGCGACCGCCTGATCCTGCGCGGCGAAGGTGGCACCACCTGGACCAGCGATCTGGTCGCGATGCCGCCCAGCCTGCGCTTCTTCGCCGGTGGCGACCGCAGCATCCGCGGCTATGCCTTCCGCGAAGTCGGCCCGCGTACCGCACCGCCGGACAAGTACGCGCTCGGCGCGAAGAACCTGGTGGTCGGTTCGGCCGAGTATGAGCATTACTTCAAGGGCGGGCCGTGGGGCGCGGCGGTGTTCGTCGATACCGGCAGCGCGTTCGACAACACCATCGACCTGCATACCGGCGTGGGCTTCGGCGTGCGCTGGAAATCGCCGGTGGGCCCGGTGCGCGTGGATATCGCGCATGGCCTGAACAACCCGGATTCGCAGTTCCAGCTGTACCTGAACATCGGAGCGGACCTGTGAGTACGCCGACGCCGTCCGCACCTGCCACGCCGCCGCCGCGCGTGCGTTTCTACCGCAAGCGCCGCTTCTGGGCGTGGTCGGGTTTCACCGTGCTCGGCCTGGTGTTGCTGGCCCTGCTGCTGGTGTACTGGCTGCTGCAGACCGTGGCCGGCCGTGATGTGCTGCTGGCCCAGGTGGTGGCGCGGTTGCCGGTCGGCGCCTCGCTTACCTGGAGCAAGGTGGATGGCCCGGTCGCCGGGCCGCTGGTGCTGCACGATCTGGACTTCCGCTACGACGACATCCATTTCACGGCCGAACGGGCGTACCTGGATCCGGACATCCGGCCGCTGCTGGGCCGCAAGCTCCAGCTCGATGCGCTGCAGATCAAGAACGCCACGTTGAACCTGGCCAAGAGCGATGAGCCGTTTGAGCTGCCGTCGTGGCCGGACTCGCTGCCGCAGATCGAAATGCCGCTGGCGATCCAGGCCGACACCATCATCATCGATGGCTTCCGCATCACCCAGGCGCAGCAGCCGCTGATCGACATCGCCAAGGTGCGCGGTGGCCTGGAGATCGCCAATGGCGAATTCCGCGCGCGCCAGCTGATCGTGGACAGCAGCTACGGCGATTTCCGCGTGGACGGGCATTATCTGCCACGCAGCGATTACGACACCGACATCACCCTCGGCGCGCTGATGCCGGCCCCGCGCGGGCGTACCCCGGCGCGCCTGGGCCTGGTTGCACGTGGCGACCTGGGGCATATGGAAGTGGCGATCGCCGGCAACGCGCCGGCGCCGCTGCAGGCCAGCCTGGTCTTTGATGGCCGCACCGACCCGGTGTGGAAACTCGCTGCGCGCAGCAAGGAACTGGACCTGGCGCTGCTGGTGCCGGGGATGGACGCGAGCACCAGCACGCCGATGGCGCTGGATGTGCAGGCCGATGGCAAGGGTGGCCAGGCCAATCTGCAGGGCAGCTTCAAGCAGGGCGACATCGCGGTGGAACTGGCACCGTCCAAGGTCGGCCTGGCCGACCAAGTACTGACCGTGTCGCCGCTGCAGGTGAAGGGCTTTGGTGGCCAGGCGCGGCTGGAAGGCATCGCTGATTTCACCGACAAGGAAAACGCCAGCCTGCGCTTCTCCATCGTCGCCAACGACCTCACCTTCGTGCCTCCTGCCGATACCACCACCCCGGGCGCTGCCGCGCCGGTGCCGGTGACGCTCAAGGAAGCACGCATGGGCCTGGCCGGCACGCTCAAGGCGTGGGCGGCGGTCGGCCGTGCCTCGGTGGAACGCGAGAAGCAGGTGGCCGATCTGCAGTTCGACGTGCGCGGCAATGACCAGGCCGCGGTGATCAAACAGCTGCAGGCCAGCACGCCGGGCGGTTCGCTCGACGTGACCGGGCAGGTGGCCTGGGCGCCGCAGCTGGATTGGGACGTGGCCGCCAAACTGGCCGGCTTCGATCCGGGCTACTTCGCGCCGGGCTGGGACGGCAAGCTGTCCGGTTCGTTTGCCTCGAAGGGCCGGCAATTGCCGCCGCCGGCCGGCAGTCCGGCGGGTACCGCTGGCAGCTACGAAGCCACCGTCGATGTGCCCGGCATCAAGGGCACGCTGCGCAAGCGCGCGCTGGATGCACAGGGCAAGTTCGCGCTGCGCGGCGAGCAGGGCGAGGGCAACCTCCGGCTGGCGCTGGGCACCAGCCGCCTGACCGCCAAGGGCTCGGTGGGTGACCGCCTGGATATCGATGCGCAATTGGAGCCGGTGCAGCTCGCTGACCTGCTGCCCAACAGCAGCGGCAGCCTGCGCGGCCACGTGCTGATCAAGGGCGCACGTAACGCGCCGGACATCACCGCCGATCTGGTTGGCAGTGGCCTGCGCTGGGACGACTGGAGCGCCGAGGCGATCAGCATCAAGGGGCGCCTGCCGTGGCAGGGCGACAGTGGCACGCTGGCGGTGCAGGGCAGCAAGGTCCAGGTCGGCATGCTGCTGGACACGCTCAACGTCAATGCCCGCGGCAGCCTCTCCAACCTGCGCCTGGATGCACAGACGAAGAACGAGCTGGGTGCTGTCGCGCTGGAAGGTGGCGTGCGCCAGCAGGGCCAGGCCTGGCGCGGCGATCTGACCGCGCTGCGTATCGCACCGGTCAAGGGCGATGCCTGGAGCCTGCGTGCACCGGCCACCTTCAGCGTGCAGGGCAGCAACGTCACTCTGAGCGATGCGTGCCTGGGGGCCGCCACCGGCGGCGCGCTGTGCGCCAGCGCGAACTGGCCGCGCGAAGGCCTGCTGGTGCGCGGCGATGCCTTGCCGCTGTCGCTGGTGCAGCCATGGCTGCCGCCGCAGTCCGGACGCCGCATCTTCCTGCGCGGTGAAGTGAATCTGGATGGGCGCATCCGCCCGCGCGGCAACGCGTGGGAAGGCAGTGCCTCGGTCACCTCGCGCGAAGGTGGGGTACGCCTGGGCGACAACGCACGCGGCGAACTGGTGCGTTACGACCAGTTCTCGGTGAACCTGGAGATGACCCCGCAGCAGATCAACGCCAAGCTCGGTGTCGGTTTCCAGGGCGACGGCTTCGTCGATGCCAAGGTGCAGACCGGCTGGGATGCCAACGCACCGCTGACCGGCGAGCTGTACATGAACATCGCGCGGCTGTACTGGCTGGAGTTGTTCTCGCCCGACATCGTGCGCCCGACCGGCCTGATCGAAGGCCACGTCAGCCTGCGCGGCACCCGTGGCACGCCCTCACTGGGTGGCGAGGCCACGCTGAGCAGGTTCAACGGCGAGTTCCCCGCGCTCGGCCTGACCTTCGCCGAAGGCAAGGGCAGCTTCACCGCGCAGCCGGACGGCTCGGCCAAGATCACCGCCCAGGCCAACTCCGGCAAGGGCACGCTGTACGTCGATGGCGGGTTGTCGTGGTTCGGCGATGCACAGCCGCTGCAGCTGCATATCCACGGCGAGAATGTGCTGCTGGCCAACACCAGCGAGCTGCGCGTGATCGCCAATCCGGACCTGGATTTCACCCTGGCCGGCAGCGCGATGCAGTTGCGTGGCACCGTGCACGTGCCCGAAGCGGATCTGGACCTGGAGCGGCTGGACCGTGGCACCTCGGTGTCTGAAGACGTGGTGGTGCTGGATCCGGTCGATCCGGAAGAGGGCCCCAGCTCGCCGCTGGACATGGACCTGACCGTGAGCCTGGGTGACAAGGTCAAGATGGCCGGGTTCGGCCTGAAGGGCGCGCTGACCGGCAAGATGCAGGTATGGGCACGCCCGGGGCGGGAGATGACCGCCAACGGCGGGCTGGAAGTCAGTGGGCGCTACAAGGCCTACGGACAGGACCTGACCATCACCCGCGGCAACTTGAACTGGAACTACAACGCGGTCTCCGATCCGCGCATCAACATCCGGGCCCAGCGCACGGTCGGTGATGTCACCGCCGGCATCGACGTGACCGGGCGGGCGCAGTCGCCGCGCGTGGATGTGTGGTCGGAACCGGCGATGTCGCAGTCCGAGGCACTGGCCTACCTGGTGCTGGGTCGCAGCCTCACCGGTGCCAGCAGCGATCAGGCCCAGCAGGTCAACGCGGCCTCGGCCGCGCTGTCGGCCGGCAGCGGCCTGCTCGCCTCCCAGCTGGGCGCCAAGCTGGGCCTGGACGACGCCGGCGTGAGCCAGTCGCGCGCGCTGGGCGGCTCGGTGATCGGTTTCGGCAAATACATCTCGCCCAAGCTGTACATCGGCTACGGCGTGTCGCTGGTCGGCAGTGGCTCGGTGCTGACGCTGAAGTACCTGCTGCGCCGTGGCTTCGATGTGGAGCTGGAATCGAGCACGGTGGAGAACCGCGGGTCGCTGAACTGGCGGCGGGAGAAATAAGCTGCGGCCGGTGGTTCAGGCGCCCCTGACCATCGGCCGTTGCCCTGCGGGGCCTCAGTGGCTAAGGTCTCGGGCTGTTCTGACGTACCGGATGTGCCCATGTCTTCACGCAAACCCCTCACCGCCGCGCTGGCGCTTGGCCTGACCCTCGCTGCCGGCGCCCATGCCGATGAAGGCATGTGGATGCCGACCCAGCTGCCGGACCTGGCCAAACCGCTGAAGGCGGCGGGCTTCAAGGGCAACCCGGGCGACCTGGCCAACGTCACCGCGCCGCCGTTGAGTGCGGTGGTGCGTGCGGGTGGCGGCACCGGCTCGTTCGTCTCCGACGACGGCCTGCTGCTCACCAACCACCATGTGGCCATGGGCGTGATCCAGTACAACACCTCGCCCGAGCACAACCTGATCAACGACGGCTTCATCGCCACGGGCCGCAGCGATGAGCGCGCGGCCAACCCGGATTTCCGCGTGCTGGTCACGGTCGGGTTCGACAAGGTCACCGATGAAGTGCTGCGCGATGCGCGCGGCAAGACCGGACGTGCGTATTTCGATGCGGTCGACCGCGCCAGCAAGCAGCTGGTGGCCGAGTGCGAGAAGGAGGGCAACATCCGCTGCAGCGTGGCGGACATGTACTACGGCACCGATTTCTATCGCATCCGCCAGCTAGAGCTGAGCGATGTGCGCCTGGTCTACGCACCGCCGCGCGCGATCGGCAACTACGGCGATGAGATCGACAACTTCATGTGGCCGCGCCACACCGGTGATTTCACCCTGCTGCGTGCCTACGTGGGCAAGGACGGCAAGCCCGCGCCGTACAGCGTGGACAACGTGCCGTACCACCCGCCGGCGCACCTGAAGATGGCGATCGACGGCCCGAAGACCGGCGACTACGCGATGCTGGCCGGTTACCCCGGCATCACCTACCGTCATCGCACCGCCGCGGAATTCGCTGGCCAGATCGATGCCGTGCTGCCGCGTCGCGTGGCGGTGTTCCAGCAGATGATCGACACCATCGAAGCGGCCAGTGCGAAGGACGCGCAGGCACGCACCCGCTACGCCTCGCAGCTGCAGTCGCTGAAGAACAACCGCAAGCGTGCCGCCGGTGAGCTGGAGGGCCTGCTGCGCAGCGATGCCAAGGCGCAGCGCGCCGCCGATGAGGCGGCGATGCTGCAGGCCACCGACGCGAAATACCGGGGCGACATCCAGTCCCTGCTGACCTCGCTGTCCAGCGGCGCCTCGGTGGGCGAACGCGATCTGCTGCTCGATCTGCTGGCGTCGCAGAGCCAGCTGCTGCGCTCGGCACTGACCCTGGAGCGGCTGCGCATCGAATCGGCCAAGCCCGATGCCGAGCGTGACACGGGCTACCAGCAGCGCGATCTGGCGCTGATCGAAGGCGTGCTCAAGCAGGTTCAGCGCCGCTACGATCCGGCCATCGAAAAAGCCCTGCTGACCACGCTGCTGACCCGCTACCAGCAGCTGCCCGATGCGCAGCGCGTGTCCGAGTTCGACGCGGCCTTCGGCCGCACCCCGGCCGCGCTGGCCAAGACCTTGGATACGCTGTACGCCAACACGCACCTGGGCGACGAAGCCGAGCGTCTGTCGCGCTTTGCCGCGGCGAAAGAGGGCAAGGCGCTGGCACGCGATCCGCTGATCGATCTGGCTGGCCCGCTGGTGGCCGCGCAGCTGCGCCTGGATGACGAGCGCAAGACCCGCGAAGGCGAGCAGCTGCGTCTGCGCCCGGCCTACATGCAGGCGCTGTTCGCCTGGCGCGCCAAGCAGGGCCGCGCGGTGTACCCGGATGCGAACCGCACCCTGCGCATCAGCTACGGCAAGGTGGAGGTACTGTCGCCGCGTGATGCCGTGCACTTCGACCCGGTGACCACCGTGGCCGGGATCGTGGAGAAGAACACCAACGCCTATCCGTTCGATGCGCCCAAGCCGCTGCTGGCCGCGATCGCCAAGGGCGATTTCGGTTCCACCGCCGATCCGGTGCTGAAGACCCAGACGGTCAACTTCCTGACCAACCTGGACACCACCGGGGGCAACTCCGGCTCGCCGGTGCTCAACGCCAAGGGCGAGCTGATCGGCCTGAACTTCGACAGCAACTGGGAGTCGGTCAGCGCCAGCTGGTGGTTCGATCCGCGCTTCAAGCGCGCGGTGCACGTGGACATGCGCTATCTGCGCTGGCTGCTGGCCAAGGTGTACCCGGCGCCGGAGCTGCTGAAGGAAATGGGCGTGCCGGCGGAGTAAGACAGGTCGGCGGCCCCCGTAGCGCCACGACCAACGGTCGTGGCCTACACTGCGGGCTGCTCTCGCGGAAACAACCCTGTGGTTTCTAGCTGGATCCTGCTGCTGGTCTCGGTGGCCTACGCCGCGCTGCTGTTCGGCGTGGCGTGGTGGGGCGACCGTCGCCCGATGTACCCCGACCGCCCGTGGCTGCGCCCGGTGGTCTACAGCCTGGCGCTGGCGGTGTACTGCTCGTCCTGGACTTTCTACGGCGCGGTCGGCACGGCGGTGCGCAATGGCGTGGGCTACCTGCCGATCTACCTGGGCCCGCTGCTGCTGTGGGTGTTCGGCTGGCGCATCATCGAGCGGCTGGCGCTGATCGCACGCAGCCAGAACGTGGTGTCCATCGCCGATTTCATCTCCTCGCGCTTCGGCCGCTCGCGGCGGCTGGCCGCGCTGGTGGCGGTGATCGCGCTGATCGGCATCGTGCCGTACCTGGCCCTGCAGTACAAAGCCGTGGCGATGAGCCTGCAGGTGCTGACCGGCAACGTCGGGCCCACCGGCTTCTTCACCGATCCGGCGCTGTATGTGGCGCTGTTGATGGCCTTGTTCGCCACCCTGTTCGGTACCCGCCAGGTGGATGCCACCGAGCACCACCACGGCATGATGCTGGCGATCGCGCTGGAATCGATGATCAAGCTGATCGCGATGGTCGCGCTGGGGCTGTTCGCCTACCTTTGGCTCAATGACCGCACCGATGCGGTGATCGAATCGGCGCACACGCTGTTCACTGGCCTGCCGCCGGTCGGTTTCATTTCGCAGACCCTGCTGAGCTTCCTGGCCATCATCTGCCTGCCGCGCCAGTTCCATGTGGCCGTGGTCGAGTGCGGCGACGTGCGTGACATCCGCCGTGCGCGCTGGATGTTCGGGGCCTACCTGGTGATCATTTCGGCGATGGTGATTCCCATCGCCACGGCGGGCGTGACCCTGTTCGGCACCGGTGGCAGCGTGGCCGACGACAGCATGGTGCTGGCCCTGCCGCTGGCCGAGGGCCGCAAATTCCTGGCACTGGTCGCCTACGTCGGCGGCTTCTCGGCGGCAACGGGCATGGTCATCGTGGCGTCGATCGCGCTGGCCACCATGGTCAGCAACGACCTGGTGATGCCGGTGCTGCTGCGCCGCAACGACCACCACGAGGACGCGGCGAACGTCGCCTCACGCGTGCTGTGGATCCGGCGCACGGCGATCCTGCTGCTCGCCCTGGTGGCGTACAGCTACTACCGCGGCAGCAGCAATGACAGCACGCTGGCCTCGTACGGATTGATGGCGTTCGCGGCGGTGGCCCAGTTCGCGCCCGGGTTGATCGGCGGACTTTACTGGCGCGGTGCCAGCCGCCGAGGCGTCGAGGCCGGCATGCTGCTGGGCTTCGGCACCTGGGTCTATACCCTGCTGCTGCCTGCGCTGACCCATGCCGGCTGGATGGATGCGAGCTGGCTGGTGCAGGGCCCGTTCGGTATCGACTGGCTGCAGCCGCAGCACCTGTTCGGAATGAGTGGCTGGGACCCGCTGACCCACGGCACGTTCTGGTCGCTGCTGGTCAACGTGGCCGCGATGGTGCTGGTCTCGGTGCGCTGGCGTCCCGGCGTGGACGAGCGGCTGGGTGCGGCACCCTTCCTGGATCCGTATGCACAGCGGCCGTCGGTCGCCGGTGCGTGGCCGGGCCACGTGCATGTGGGCGACCTGCTGGCGCTGGCCGCGCGCGTGGTGGGTGACCGCCATGCACGGCGCTCGTTCTTTGAGCAGGCGCAATCGCTGGGGCGCGAGCTGCAGGCGTCGGCCCCGGCCGACCGTGCCTGGGTGCAGTTCACCGAACGCCTGCTGGCCGCCTCGATCGGTGCGGCGTCCGCACGTCTGCTGCTGACCAGCCTGCTGCGCGGCTCGGGCATGGATCTGGGCGAAGTGGTGGCGGTGCTCGATGAAGCCGGCCAGGAACTGCGCTTCAACCGCGAGATCCTGTCGACCACGCTGGAGAACATCAGCGCGGGCGTCAGCGTGGTCGATCCTGACATGCGGCTGACCGCCTGGAACCGCCGCTACCAGCAGATGTTCGGCTATCCCGATGGCATGCTGTACGTGGGTCGCCCGGTCGCCGATCTGATCCGCTACAACGCCGAGCGCGGCGAGCTGGGCGAGGGCGAGATCGAGGTGCAGATCAACCGCCGCATCGGCTACATGCGCGCCGGTTCGCCGCACATCTTCGAGCGCACCCGCAGCGACGGCAAGGTGATCGAGATGCGCGGGCAGGCGTTGCCCGGCGGAGGCTATGTCACCAGTTACAACGACATCACCGACTACAAGCACGCCGAGCGCGCGCTGCTGGAAGCCAACGAAACGCTGGAGCAGCGCGTGGCCGAGCGCTCGCACGAGGCGGAAATGGCGCAGCAGTCCAAGACGCGTTTCCTGGCGGCGATCAGCCATGACGTGCTGCAGCCGCTCAACGCTGCGCGCCTGTTCGCTTCTGCGCTGCGTGAGAGCCACCACAACAACGAGGAGCAGCGGCACCTGGCCGAGCGCGTGGATGCGTCACTGCGCGCCGCTGAAGAGCTGCTGGATGGCCTGCTGGACGTCTCCCGGCTGGATGCCGGCGGGCTGCACCCGGTGATCGGCGATTTCGACGTCAGCCTGTTGATGCGCGAACTGGCGGCGCAGTACTCCCCCGTCGCCGCCGGACGTGGCCTGCGCCTGGACCTGTTCGCGCGGCCGGCGTGGGTGCGCAGCGATCGCCGCCTGTTGCGCCGCGTGCTGCAGAACTTCCTGGCCAATGCGCTGCGCTATACGCGCCAAGGCCGCATCGTGCTGGCGGTGCGGCATCGTGGGTCGGAGGTGGAACTGCAGGTATGGGATACCGGCCCGGGCATTCCCGAACACCACATGCAGCAGATCTTCGATGAGTTCCATCGCTACCAGCAGCCCTTCGACTGGGGCGAGCAGGGGCTGGGGCTGGGGCTGTCGATCTGCCAGCGCATCTCGCGTCTGCTCGATCACCGCCTCAACGCGCGCAGCCGGGTCGGCAGCGGCAGCATGTTCTCGATCCTGCTGCCGCTGGTGGCCGCACCTGCGCTGCCCAGCGTGACAGCGCTGCCGGCACCGAGCCCGGTCACCCGCACCGATTCGCTGGCGGGCATGCGCGTGCTGTGCGTGGACAATGACCAGGAAATCCTGGATGGCATGCGCGCGCTGCTGGGCCGTTGGCAGGTGCAGGTGATCACCGCCAGCACGGTCGACCAGGCACTGGAGAAAGTGGTGGAGCGGCCGGATGTCATGCTGGTGGACTACCACCTCCACGACCGCCTGGATGGACTGGATACGCTGGTGGCCCTGGGCCAGAAGGCCGGGCGCGCGATCCCCGGCGCGCTGCTCACCGCCGATGGGCGCGATGAGCTGAAGCGGATGGCGCGCGACCGCGGCTACCGGTTGCTGACCAAGCCGATCAAGCCGGCCTCGCTACGCGCCTTCCTGGCCGCCTTCCACGACACCCGCGGCGATCTCTAGCCGCGGGCTGGCGGCGGTCGCAGTGCCCGATCAGGCCACGGCGCCGCTGAGGTGTTCGTACAGGATGGTCGAGCCGATGATGATCAGGATCACGCCACCGATGATCTCGGCGCGCTTGCCGACCATGCCGCCCAGCACGCGGCCGAGCATGATCCCGCAGGTGACCATGGTCAGCGTGCACAGGCCGATGACCAGCGCCATGACGCCGATGTGCACGTCGAGGAAGGCCAGGCCGATACCGACCGCCATCGCGTCGATGCTGGTGGCGAAACCGGTCATCGCCAGCCGCCAGAAACCGTGGTGCTTGCTGGTGTCGTCTTCCTCTGCATCCTCATCGGGGCGCAGGCCGTTGATGATCATGTGCACGCCCAGTGCGCCGAGCAGGCCGAACGCGATCCAGTGATCGAAGGCCTCCACATACTCCAGCGCAGCGCGACCGAGCAGCCAGCCGATCACCGGGGTGATGCCTTCGATGACACCGAAAATCAGGCCGGCGCGCAGCGCGTCGGAGAAACGTGGCTTGCGCATGGCCGCGCCTTTGCCGATCGCCGCAGCGAAGGCATCGGTGGACATGGCAAAGCCGATCAGCAGGATCGAAACAGGAGACATTGGGGTACGCGGCAGGTCGGGCGATAGCGAACAACGGGCCGCGGACGCGCCCAACCTGTCGTTGCGCACGCGGACCGCTGGTCTCGCCAACCAAGATGGTTGCCCGCACCACGGCGCACTGGCCGAGTATGTTGACGCGGGCGATTCCTTCAGCAGGAATCCGGCTACTCCCCAAGGGGACGCGAAGCTTAGCACCGGGCCTGCAGCGTAGAGCGTTTGCGGCGAATTGCGCAGGTAACGCTGGAATTCATAGCTCCGGCTATAACGGACTACTCTTCTTCGGGCGGCAACACGATCTGTTCGTCATCGATGGCCAGCTTGCCGGCCATCAGCACTGCCTGGGTGCGGTTGGTGACGCCCAGCTTGCGCAGGATCGCGGTGACGTGGGCTTTGATCGTCGCTTCGGAGACGTTGAGGTCGTAGGCGATCTGCTTGTTGAGGCGGCCGGCACCCAGCATCTGCAGCACCCGGAACTGCTGCGGCGTCAGCTCGCGCAGGCGCTGGCCGATCTCGCGTTCCTCGCGCCCGGTCTGGGGCACGTTGTGCGCTTCCGCTGGGGCCCAGGTCTCGCCATCCAGAATGGTGCCCAGTGCATGACCGATGGTGTCCGAATCGGCGGATTTGGGGATGAAGCCAAAGGCGCCGTGGTCGAGCGCGCGGCGCATCACGGTGGGTTCCTCACGTGCGGACACGACCACCACCGGCAGCTGCGGGTGCAGGGCGCGCATATGCACGAGCGCGTTGAAGCCCTGCGCGCCGGGCATGTTGAGGTCCATCAGGACCAGGTCGGCGTCGGTGTGCTGGTCGGCCAGCTGGTACAGCGCTTCCACGCTGTCCGCTTCGTACAGTTGTACGCCGGGGATGACGCGCTGTACGGCCCCGCGAAGGGCTTCACGGAACAGCGGGTGGTCATCGGCAATCAGGAGGGTCGTCATGGTGGGGGCCATGTTGCGGAGGCGTGCAGCGACGCAACGAAAAATTCTATCGGGATGACAGCCCCCTGAGTCAGGGGGCGGCCGCGAAGCGGCGGGGTGTGGGTGCTGGTGAGGCGGGGCCCACGATCCGCGTGCGGATCGTGGGAGCGACAGCGCGAACGCGATGACGCGGCCCCATCCTGCGCCATTACGGCGAAGGGTTACTTCACTTTGCGTTCTTCCACCAGCGAGGCCACCACCGACGGATCGGCCAGGGTCGAGGTGTCGCCGAGCTGGTCCGGGGCGTTCTCGGCGATCTTGCGCAGGATGCGGCGCATGATCTTGCCCGAGCGCGTTTTCGGCAGGCCCGGAGCCCATTGCAGATGATCGGGCGCGGCGATCGGACCGATCTCCTTGCGCACCCAGGCCACCAGCTCCTTGTGCAGTTCATCGCTCGGCGTCTCGTCGGCGATCAGGGTCACGTAGGCATAGATGCCCTGGCCCTTGATGTCGTGCGGGAAGCCAACCACAGCCGCTTCGGCCACCTTCGGGTGCGAGACCAGCGCGCTTTCCACTTCGGCGGTGCCGATGCGGTGGCCGGAAACGTTGATCACATCGTCGACGCGGCCGGTGATCCAGTAGTAGCCATCCTCGTCACGACGGCAGCCGTCGCCGGTGAAGTAGCTGCCCGGGTAAGTGCGGAAGTAGGTGTCGATGAAGCGCTGATGGTCGCCGTAGACGGTGCGCATCTGGCCCGGCCACGAATCGCGGATGATCAGGTTGCCTTCGGTCGCCCCTTCCTGGATCTCGCCATCGGCGTTGACCAGGGCCGGCTGCACGCCGAAGAAGGGCAGGGTGGCCGAGCCCGGCTTGAGATCGACCGCGCCGGCCAGTGGCGAGATCAGGATGCCGCCGGTTTCGGTCTGCCACCAGGTATCCACGATCGGGCAGCGGCTGTCGCCGACCACCTCGTAGTACCAGCGCCACGCTTCCGGATTGATCGGCTCGCCGACGCTGCCGAGCAGGCGCAGCGAACTGCGCGAGGTGCGCTTGACCGGTGCATCGCCTTCGCGCATCAACGCGCGGATCGCGGTGGGGGCGGTGTAGAAGATCGTGACCTGGTGCTTGTCGATCACGTCCCAGAACCGCGAGGTGTTCGGGAAGTTCGGCACGCCTTCGAACATCACCGAGGTGGCGCCATTGGCCAGCGGGCCGTACACGATGTAGCTGTGGCCGGTGACCCAGCCGACGTCGGCGGTGCACCAGTAGACGTCGTCCTCGCGCAGGTCGAACACCGCTTCATGGGTGTAGGCCGCGTAGAGCAGGTAGCCGCCGGTGGTGTGCAGCACGCCCTTGGGCTTGCCGGTGGAACCGGAGGTGTAGAGGATGAACAGCGGATCCTCGGCGTTCATCCGCTCGGGTTCGCACTGCGCCGGCTGCGGGTCCACCACATCGTGGAACCAGCGGTCGCGCGGGGCCTGCATGTCCACCGCACCGCCGGTATGGCGGACCACCAGCACCGTTTCCACGGTGGTGGTACCAGGCAGCTTCAGCGCGGCATCCACGTTGGCCTTGAGCGGAATTTTCTTGCCACCGCGCAGACCTTCGTCGGCAGTGATGATCAGCTTGCTGCCGCAGTCGATGACGCGGTCGGCGATCGAGTTCGGGGCGAAACCGCCGAACACCACCGAGTGGATCGCACCGATACGCGCGCAGGCCAGCATGGCCACGGCGGCATCGACGATCATCGGCAGGTAGATGGTGACCCGGTCGCCCTTCTTGACGCCGAGGTTGCGCAGCGCATTGCCGAGGCGGCAGGTGCGCTCATACAGTTCGCGATAGGTGACGCCCTGGGCCGGTGCATCCGGGCTGTCGGGCTCGAACAGCAGGGCGATCTTGTCGCCGCGTTTGTCGAGCTGCCGATCCAGGCAGTTGACGCTGGCGTTGAGCTCGCCATCTTCGAACCACTTGATGCGGAAATCGTCGATCTGATAACTGACGTTCTTGATACGGGTCGGTTTCTTGAACCAGTCCAGGCGCTCGGCGGCCTTGCCCCAGAAGGCATCCGGATGCTCCACCGATTCACGGTAGAGCTGCTGGTACGTGTTCTTGTCGATCCGCGATGCCGCGGCGAACGCGGCGTCGACGGGGTAAAGATCAGCCATGGCACCCTCACTTGCACGTTGACTTGGGTTGTGCGGTCGCAACATAAGTGACGACCTCTCCCCCTCAGTTTGCCGCATCCACCCGCCTGCGCGGTGTGGAGGTGGTTAGACCTTGGTCGAACGCCGACTATCCGGATATGACATGGCAGCAACGTCGGTAGCTCACGACCGTTGGTCGTGAGGCAAGGCGTACCGACCAACGGTCGGTACCTGCGCGGTGCCTGCGGCACCTGCCGGTCGCCGTGGGCGCCCGGGTCGTACTCGCCCCTGGCGGGCGAGTACGACTAATGGCCAATAGCTTCGGTGCGTCAACGCGCCGCACCCTCGGGTCGACCGTGCCCCATGCGCGGCATCACCTTGCCACCCGGGAGAGAGGGCAACATGAGCCACCGTTTGCTGAGGACGACACGCCGGCCGTTGGCCGCCGCCATGTTCGTCGCACTGATCGCGCCAGGCATGGCGTTCGCCGAAACCGCAAAAGAAAAGGCCCTGGAAGCACGCGTCGTCGAGCTGGAGCGCCAGGTCCAGCTGCTGCTGAACAACCAGCAGCAACAGCAGGTCCAGATCAGCCAGGCCCAGACCGATGTCACCGCCGTGCGCACGGTCCAGGCGCAGCAACCGGTGGCCGCCACGGTGCCGGCAGGCAAGCAGCCGATCCAGGTCACCACCATCACCCCGGGCGCCGCGCCGGGTACCACGGTCAAGATCGGCGGCTTCATCAAGGCCGATTTCCTGGCTACCCAGACCGGTGATGGCCAGCTTGCCGACGATGCCACGGGCCGCGCGCTGTATCTGCCGGGCCAGACCCCGGTGGCCGGTGCTGGCGGCAGCGGCAAGCGTTCGGACGTGGACTACAACGCCCATGCCAAGTTCTCGCGCTTCAACCTCGGCATCGACAACGTCAGCGAAGGCGGCAACAAGGCCGGCGCGTTCTTCGAAATGGACTTCTTCGGCAACTCGCTGGGCAACCAGACCGCGACCAATACCTACGGTGTGACGCTGCGTCATGCCTACATGTACTGGAACAACTGGATGGCCGGCCAGACCTGGTCGAACTTCATGGATGCCGCCTCGATCCCGGAAGCGGCCGACTTCGTCGGCCCGACCGACGGTGTGGTCTTCGTGCGCCAGGCACAGATCCGTTACACCCAGGGCGGCTTCAGCGTCGCGCTGGAAAACCCGGAGACCACGCTGCTCACCGGCACCCGCAACCCGGTCACCGGTGCGTGGACCAACGCGGCCAGCAATTCCGACCGCGGCGCGCTACCCGATCTGACCCTGCGCTATGGCTGGAAGGGTGACTGGGGCACCTTCGGCGTGGGCGGCGTGGTCCGTCAGCTGAAGGTCGACAACCAGACCACCGGCGCCGATGCGGACAAGATCGCCGGCGGCCTGACCTTGGGCGGCAAGTGGGTGATGGGCCCGACCGATACGTTGCACTACCAGGTCACCGGCGGTGAAGGCATCGCACGCTACATCGGCCTGGGCGTCACCGCCGATACCGCGTATGACATCGCCCGCGACGAACTCAACCCGACCGGCGTGCTGGCCGGCTACGTCGGCTGGCGCCACGCCTTCACTCCGAAGCTGCGCACCAACCTGATCTATGCGCGCAGCGATTACGACAACGACGGCAGCCTCGGCCCGCTGGTCACCAAGAGCGTGCAGAGCATCCGCGGCAACGTGTTCTATACGCCGATGCCCAAGGTCGATGTCGGCGCCGAGCTGATGTACGGCGTGCGCGAGATCGAAGATGGCCGCAAGGGCGATATCAGCCGCCTGCAGTTCACCACGAAGTACAGCTTCTAAAAGAAAAAACGATTGCCGGTGAACAGCCGGCACAACACCACGATTGCTTCGGAGGGGAAGCGTCCCATGTCAACAACACCTGCACCGGCGAAAGCCCAACTTACCCAGGGACACAAGAAGGTCATCTTCGCGTCCAGCCTGGGTACCGTCTTCGAGTGGTACGACTTCTTCCTGTACGGCTCGCTCGCCGCGATCATCGCCAAGCAGTTCTTCAGCGGTGTCAATGAAACCACCGGCATGATCTTCGCGCTGCTGGCGTTCGCGGCCGGCTTCTTCGTGCGCCCGTTCGGCGCGGCCTTCTTCGGCAGCCTCGGCGACCGTATCGGCCGCAAGTACACCTTCCTGGTCACGATCCTGATCATGGGCATCTCGACCTTCCTGGTCGGCGTGCTGCCCAACTACGCCTCGATCGGCTTCGCCGCCCCGGTGATCCTGATCATCCTGCGTCTGGCCCAGGGCCTGGCGATGGGTGGCGAATACGGTGGCGCGGCAACCTACGTCGCCGAGCATGCACCGGCCGACAAGCGTGGCCTGTACACCAGCTTCATCCAGTGCACCGCGACGCTCGGCCTGTTCATGTCGCTGCTGATCATCCTGGCCTGCCGCTACTTCCTGGGCAATGAAGCGTTCGAAGCCTGGGGCTGGCGTATTCCGTTCCTGGTCTCGATCGTGCTGCTGGGCATTTCGGTGTGGATCCGCCTGCAGCTGAGCGAATCCCCGCTGTTCCAGCAGATGAAGGCCGAAGGCAAGGGCTCCAAGACCCCGTTCCGTGACAGCCTCAAGGACGGCAACCTCAAGCTGATGCTGCTGGTCCTGCTCGGCGCCGCAGCCGGCCAGGCCGTGGTGTGGTACGGCGGCCAGTTCTACGCGCTGTTCTTCCTGAGCAGCATGCTCAAGGTCGACGCCACCACCTCCTACCTGCTGATCGCCGCAGCGCTGGCGCTGGGCGTGCCGTTCTTCATCTTCTTCGGCTGGCTGTCGGACCGTATCGGCCGCAAGAAGATCATCCTGGCCGGCTGTCTGCTGGCCGCGATCACCTACATCCCGATCTTCAAGGGTCTGACCCACTTCGCCAACCCGGCCATCGAAGAAGCGCGCACCAACTCGCCGGCGCTGGTCAATGCCGATCCGAACACCTGCTCGTTCCAGTTCGATCCGGTCGGCCTGCGCAAGTTCACCAGCTCCTGTGACGTGGCCACCGCGGCCCTGACCAAGGCCGGTGTGCCCTATGAAGTGAAGCCGGCACCGGCCGGTACGCTGGCCACGGTCAACGTCGGGACCACCGCCGTGACCTCCTACGAGGCGGCGGGCCTGACCAAGGACGAGCTCAAGGCCAAGGGTGATGCCTTCGGCGGGGAGCTCAAGGGTGCATTGAGTGCCGCGGGTTATCCGGCCAAGGCCGACAATGCGCGCATCAACATCCCGGGCACGATCTTCATGCTGTGGCTGCTGGTGCTGTACGTGACCATGGTCTACGGCCCGATCGCCGCTTACCTGGTCGAGCTGTTCCCGACGCGTATCCGCTACACCTCGATGTCGCTGCCATACCACATTGGCAACGGCTGGTTCGGTGGCTTCCTGCCGGCGATTTCCTTCGCGCTGGTGGCCGGTACCGGCAACCTCTACTACGGCCTGTGGTACCCGATCATCATCGCGTTGATGACGGTCGTGGTCGGTGGCCTGTTCCTGCATGAAACCAAGGATGTGGACATCACCAAGTAACGGTGATTCACACGGCAGGACGAAGGGGCCGCGATGCAGATCGCGGCCCTTTCTCTTTGCGGGGTAGTGCCGGCCGCTGGCCAGCTCCCGAAACCTGCGGAGAAGCGTGTGAGGCTGCCGGCCAGCGGCCGACACTACCGATCCCGCCATCACGCAGCCTGCCGCTATAGTCGGCCCATGAGCGATGCCCACACCGATCCCGCCGCACTGCCCGCGATCCTGCAGACCCTTCGCACTGCCTGGCAGGCTAACCGCCCGACGCTGGAACAGCGCCGCGATGACCTGCAGCGCCTGCGCGCTGCCCTCAAGGCGCGCCTGCCGGACATGGCCGCGGCGATCTCGGCCGATTTCGGCCACCGCTCCACCCACGAATCATTGATCGCCGACGGCATGACCGTGCTCGGCGACATCGATCATCTGTGCGGCCATCTGCGCGGCTGGATGCGGCCGCGCCGGGTCGGTGTCGGCTGGCGGTTCTGGCCGGCGCGTGCACAGACCCGCCCGGTGCCGCTGGGCGTGGTCGGGGTGATCTCCCCCTGGAACTACCCGGTCAACCTGGCGCTGATTCCGCTGGCCACCGCGATCGCCGCCGGCAACCACGTGATCCTCAAGCCGTCCGAGCACACGCCCCGCACCAGCGCATTCCTGCACTCGCTGTTGGCTGACGTGTTCCCTTCCGATCGCGTGGCGGTCGTGCAGGGCGATGGAAACCTCGCCAGCGCCCTGGCCGGCTCGACGCTGGACCACCTGGTGTTCACCGGCTCCACCACCATCGGCCGCAAGGTCATGGCGGCCGCCGCCGAGCACCTGACCCCGCTCACGCTGGAGCTGGGCGGCAAATCCCCGGCCATTGTCTGCAGCGACTACCCGCTGGAGAAGGCCGCCGCGCGCCTGGCCACCGGCAAGTTCTTCAATGCCGGCCAGACCTGCATCGCGCCGGACTACGTGCTGATCGACGGCCATCGCCAGCGCGAGCTGGTGCAGCAGCTGCAGACCCAGGTGCAGGCGCGCTATGGCGATTTCAGCGACGCCAACGATTACACCCGGATCATCCACGACGGCCAGTACCAGCGCCTGCGCGGCTATCTCGATGAAGCCCGCGCGCGGGGCGTGCCGGTGATCGAACTGGCCACGGTCGATCCCGAGCGTGCGCGGCGCGAGCGGCTGATCGTGCCGACCATCGTGCTCGATCCGCCGGCCGATCTGGCGCTGATGCGCGAGGAGATTTTCGGCCCGATCCTGCCGGTCTGCGCGTATCCGGATCTGGACGCCGCCATCGCGGCCGTGCAGTCGCGTGATCGCCCGTTGGCGCTGTACGTCTTCAGTCATGAACGTACGCAGGTGGAACGGGTGCTGGCGCAGGTCGTGGCCGGCGGCGTCACCGTCAACGACACCCTGCTGCATTTTGCGGTCAATGGGCTGCCGTTCGGCGGCGTTGGCCCGAGTGGCATGGGCGCCTATCACGCGCGCGCCGGTTTCGATGCGATGAGCAAGCAGCTGCCCATCCTGTGGCAGTCGCGTTGGGCCGCCAGCGATCTGCTCAAGCCGCCGTATTCGAAGATCGCCGGGATGTTGAAGGCGATGGTGCGGTGAACCTTGCTGTGTTGCACGGTAACGTCGAGCCTTGCTCGGCTGCCCGGGTCCCGCGCAAGAAATCGAACCGATGCGCTGGTGAGCCGATTACCACGGCTATTCGGCTCACGCGGCCGTGCCTAAGCATCGGGCCTGATCGAGCTTGGCGTTGAGAAAAGAACGATCAACGCCCCGGCTGCGACGATCGGCCTTCGTGGAACCACGCATAAGCCGCAGCTTCAAGATCGCCTTCCTCGGCGATCACCGAACCGTCCTCGTCCAGCAGGGTGTAGTGGCGCTGGTCACCCCCCAGCGCGGCGCTTCCATCCAGGCCGAGCAGCAGGGTGTACAGGGCGTCGGTGGTGAAGACATCGAGCATCTCCCGCAACTGCTGGGTCTGCTCGGGCGACAGATTCATCGCGGCGATCCTTGCTGCGCACGCCGTGCCTGGGGTCCATGCCATGGCGAGCAGGTTCGCTTTCTCCGCGTACCACCTTGCTACGAAGGCATCTGCGTTCATTGAATATCTGCGCTACCAAGGGTGGGCCACAGCCTAGCGGGGGACGCAGGCGTGTGGCAAAAATCTGTGTGCCCGGACGCGAGAGGCTGCCGGCCAGCGGCCGGCACTACCTGCGCCACCGACCAACGTCCGGTGGCTACCGGTAGAATGGCGCACATGAAAATCGCCTCATGGAACGTCAACTCGCTCAACGTGCGCCTGCCGCACCTGGAACAATGGCTCACGGCGTTCGCGCCGGACGTGGTCGGCATCCAGGAAACCAAGATGGAGGACCACAAGTTCCCCGACGCGGTGCTGGCCGGGCTGGGCTATCGCAGCGTGTTTGCCGGGCAGAAGACCTACAACGGCGTCGCGCTGCTCTCGCGCGAACCGGCGCAGGACGTGCAGATCGGCATCCCCGGCTTCGAGGATGAGCAGAAGCGTGCCATCGCCGGTACCGTCAACGGCGTGCGCATCATCAACCTGTACGTAGTCAACGGCCAGGACGTGGGCACCGACAAGTACGCCTACAAGCTGCGCTGGCTGGAGGCCGTGCATGCCTGGGTCGAGGCCGAGCTGGCGAAGTACCCGGAGCTGGTGGTGATGGGTGACTTCAACATCGCGCCCGATGCCCGCGACGTGCACGACCCGCTGGTCTGGAACGAGAACCACATCCTGACCTCCACCGCCGAGCGCGGCGCCCTGAACAAGCTGCTGCAGCTGGGCCTGCACGATGCCTTCCGTCTGCACAGCGAGGAAGAGGGCGTGTTCAGCTGGTGGGACTACCGGGCGGCCGGCTTCCGTCGCAACCTCGGCCTTCGCATCGACCTGACCCTGGTCTCCGACGCGCTCAAGGCGCGCGCGCTGGCCTCGGGCATCGACCGTGAGCCGCGCACCTGGGAGCGGCCCAGCGACCATGCACCGGCGTGGGTAGAGCTGGCGCCATAAATGACAAGGCCCGGCAGTGCCGGGCCTTGTCGATCAAACGAGGTACGTGAGTTCGTTACCGGACGCTTCGACGCGTAAACAGATTCACGATCGCGAGCAGGATCACTGCGCCGATCAACGAGAACAGGAACGTGCGGATGGTGATCGCTTCATTGATGCCGCCGCCGAACAGGAAGCCGGCAATCAGCGCGCCGACGATGCCGACCACAATGTTCAGGATGATGCCCTGCTGTGCATCGCGCCGCATGATGATGCTCGCAAGCCAGCCCACGATACCGCCGACGATCAACCAGATGATGATGCCCATGACGTTGACTCCCAATAAGTGGATGGCACCGGGCCAGTTGACGGTACGTGCCGTGAAGTCACCGTGCAGTGCTCTTTTCGGGGCGTTCGCATGACCCTGCCGGCGACGCTGGAGGGCCCGTGGCGCTTCGGTCCGGTCACGGTCTGGCGCCTGCCGCATGTGCCGGGCACCCGGGGCGAGCCGCAGGCCCGGGTCCTGCTGGCCGAGCAGCTGGGTGGGGCGCCGGAGGACCTGCCGCTGCAGCGCGACCCGCGCGGCCGGCCAGCGCTGCACGGCCCGTTGGCGCATGTGGGGACCGGCTGGAGCCACAGCCATGGGCAGCTGCTGGTCGCCCTCGGGGAAGGCGTCCGCCTCGGCGTGGACCTGGAGCCGCTGCGCCCACGCCCGCGGATGCTGGAGATCGTGCAGCGCTTCTTCCACCCGGCCGAGATCGCCTGGCTGGAATCGCTGGAGGAGAACGCCCGCCACCATTGGTTCTTCCGCGTCTGGTGCGCCAAGGAGGCGCTGTTGAAGGCGCAGGGGCAGGGCATCTCCTTCGGTCTGCACCGGCTGCAGCTCGCGCCCGGCATCGACGATGGGCTGCACCTGGCCTGGTGCGACCCGGAACTGGGGCCGGCCGAGCGCTGGCACCTGCATGAGTGGCAGGCCGCCGATGATTTCCGGGCGGCGCTGGCCTGGCATGCCCTGTGAGATGGCTAGCCGACCCACGGTCGGCGCTACCGACCTGCGATAATGGCACCATGACAGAACACACCCTCCCCGCTGGCGTCGCCGACGCGCTTGAGCGCGGCCTGGCCGCCATGCAGCTGGACGCCGCGCTGGCACCGCCACTGCTGACCTACCTGACCCTGCTCGACCGCTGGAACCGGACGTACAACCTGACGGCCATCCGCGATCCGCTGGAGATGGTGACCCGCCATCTGCTCGATTCGCTGGCGATGCAGCCGTTCCTGGAGACCGGCACCCTGGCCGATCTGGGCACCGGCCCCGGGCTGCCGGGCATCCCGCTGGCCATCGCACGCCCGCAGCTGCAGGTGACCCTGGTCGAAAGCAATGGCAAGAAAGCGCGCTTCATGCGTGAGGCCGTGCGCCAGCTGGGCCTGGGCAACGCCCGCGTAGCCGAGTCGCGTGCCGAGGCACTGGCCGAACCGGCCGCCTATGACCACCTGACCGCCCGCGCGATGGATACCCTGGCCGGGATCATCCGGGTCGGTGGGCATCTGCTGCGCCCGGGGGGCCGCCTGCTGGCGATGAAAGGCGTGTACCCGCACGACGAGATCGCGCAGCTGCCGGCCGGCTGGGCGGTGGAGAAAGTGGTGCCGCTGAGCGTTCCCGGGTTGACCGGCGAGCGCCATCTGGTGGTGGTCACCGGCCCGTGAGCCGGTGACCTCACCGCCTGCATCGCCCGCCCTACGGTCGTCCCGCCCCCCTCCCGCGGTGGCCCCACGCGGCGCCATCGGCGTGCCCGTGGGCGTCGCTGCGGTATTGCGGCGCGTGCCTTCCGCGCATCTCACAGTGCATGACACGCCCCATATACGCATAATGACCAGTCCCACTCCCTGCCGATGAGGCTCACCCGCATGGCCCGCATCATCGCCATCGCCAACCAGAAAGGTGGCGTCGGCAAGACCACGACCGCTGTCAATCTGGCCGCCTCCCTGGCTGCTGCACCCAAGCGCGTGCTTCTTGTCGACCTCGATTCCCAAGGCAATGCGACCATGGGCAGCGGCGTGGACAAGCGCGAAGTCGCCGCCTCCACCTGTGATCTGCTGCTGGGCGAAAGCACCGCGGCCGAGGTCCGGGTGAAGACCCCGGAAGGCTTCGACCTGCTCCCGGGCAACATCGACCTGACCGCCGCCGAGATCCAGCTGATGGACCAGAGCGAGCGCGAGCAGCGCCTCAAGCGCGCGCTGGCCCCGATCCGCGACGAATACGACTACATCCTGATCGACTGCCCGCCGGCGCTGTCGCTGCTGACGCTCAACGCGCTGGCCGCCGCCGATTCGGTGATCGTGCCGATGCAGTGCGAGTACTACGCGCTGGAAGGCCTGAGCGCGCTGGTGGAAACCATCGAAGCGCTGCGTGCCAACCTCAATCCCGCCCTGGAGATCGAGGGTGTGCTGCGGACCATGTTCGATGTGCGCAACAACCTGGCCAATGCCGTGTCGGCCGAGCTGACCGAGCACTTCGGCGAGCAGGTGTTCCGCACCATCGTGCCGCGTAATGTGCGCCTGGCCGAGGCGCCCAGCCATGGCCAGAGCATCGTCGGTTACGACCGTGCCTCGCGCGGTGGCGTTGCCTATCTCGGCCTGGCTGGCGAGATCATCCGTCGCAACAACCAACGCAAGAAGGCCGACAAGGCCATGGAGACCGCCTGATGAGCACCAAGCCTGCCCTCGGCAAGAAACGCGGCCTCGGCCGTGGCCTCGACGCGCTGTTGGGGCCCAAGGGGGCAGTGACACAGGTGCAGGCAGCCGCCGTGGTCGAACCGCAGCCGGGCGAACGCCTGCGCAAGCTGCCGGTCGGTCACCTGCAGCCGGGCAAGTACCAGCCGCGCCGCGACATGGACGAGACCAAGCTCGCCGAGCTGGCCGAGTCGATCAAGTCGCAGGGCGTGATCCAGCCGATCCTGGTGCGTCAGCTGGGCCCGGACAGCTTTGAGATCGTGGCCGGCGAACGCCGCTGGCGCGCGTCGCAGCTGGCCGGCCTGGATGAAGTGCCGGTGGTGGTGCGTGAGCTGGAAGACCGCACCGTCATCGCGATGGCGCTGATCGAGAACATCCAGCGCGAAGACCTCAACCCGCTTGAAGAAGCCGAAGCGCTGCAGCGGCTGATCTCCGAATTCGCCCTGACCCACGCCGAGGCCGCACAGGCCGTCGGTCGCTCGCGTGCGGCGGTGTCCAACCTGCTGCGCCTGCTCGAGCTGCCGATCGCCATCCGCCTGCTGCTGGAAACCCGGCGGCTGGAAATGGGCCACGCCCGTGCGTTGCTGACACTGGCGCCGGAACTGGCCAGCAAGCTGGCCCAGGAAGCGGCCGACCAGGGCTGGTCGGTACGCGAAGTGGAACACCGCGCCCAGCAGTTCGCGGCCGGCAAAGTGCCCGGCGCGCTGCGCAAGAAGCCCGCCGCCGCCGCGCCGCAGGCCGATATCGCCTCGCTGGAAACCGAACTGTCCGAGTCGCTGGGTGCCCGCGTGGCGATCGCCCACGGCCGTGGCGGCAAGGGCAAGCTGATCATCCATTACACCGACCTGGACACGCTGGATGGCGTGCTCGACCGACTTCGCGCACAGAAGGGCTGAGTCCCCCGCAGGCGTCAGAGGATCTTCCCCAACCAATGAACCCCACCAAGGTCGACCGCAACCATCTGTTGCGTCTGACCGACCTGCCGAATGTCGGGCCGGCCTGTGAGAAAGATCTCCGTCTGATCGGCATCCGCGTGCCAGCGCATCTGCGCGGTCGTGATGCCTATGACATGTATGCGCAGCTGTGTCTGCGCACCGGGGTGATGCACGACCCCTGCGTGATCGATGTATTTCTGTCGGTGCTGCGTTTCATGCAGGGCGAGGCGCCGCGGCCGTGGTGGGATTTCAGCAAGGAACGCAAGGCCACCCTGGCCAAGGAAGCGCCGCTCAGCCTCTGGTGAGGCGGGCCACCGGGACGCGCGGATCGCCACGCGGGCGTCCCGGGCACGCTGTATTGATACGTGGCTGCATGACGGACAGACCCCATGACGATTCTCGTGACCGGCGCGGCCGGTTTCATCGGCGCCAACACCTGCAAGGCCCTGCTTGAGCGCGGTGAGCGCGTCGTCGGCCTGGACAACTACAACGACTACTACGATCCGCAGATCAAGCGCGATCGCGTGGCCGCGCTGTGCCCGGACGCCGACATCCGCGTGCTCGACCTGACCGATCGCGAGGGCCTGGCCGCGCTGTTCGATGAGGTCCAGCCGACCCGGGTCATCCACCTGGCCGCACAGGCCGGCGTGCGCTACTCGCTGGAAAACCCGCATGCCTACGTCGACAGCAACCTGACCGGCTTCGTCAACATGCTGGAGCTGTGCCGCCATCGTGGCGTGGCCCATCTGGTGTATGCCTCCAGCAGCTCGGTGTACGGCGATTCGGCGACCCCGCCGTTCTCCGAAGACCAGCGCATCGACAAGCCACGCTCGCTGTATGCCGCGACCAAGGCCGCCAACGAGCTGATGGCCTACACCTACGCCCAGCTGTTCGGGCTGCATGCCACCGGTCTGCGCTTCTTCACCGTGTATGGCCCGTGGGGCCGCCCGGACATGGCACCGCTGCTGTTCTCGCGCGCGGTGTTGGCCGGCCGCCCGATCGACGTGTTCAACGACGGCAAGATGCAGCGCGACTTCACACATGTCTCCGACATCGTGGATGGCATCCTCGGCGCGCTGGCGCATCCGTCCAGCGAGGTCGTTCCGCATCGAGTCTTCAACCTCGGCAACCACACGCCGATCGAACTGGAGCATTTCATCGGCGTCATCGAGGCCGCGGCCGGACGCCCGGCGCAGAAGGTCTACAAGCCGATGCAGCCCGGCGACATGATCCGCACCATGGCCGACACCACGCGCGCGTATGACGCATTCGGCTATGCGCCGGCCATGCCGATCGAGCGCGGTCTGCCGCCGGTGGTGGCCTGGTGCCGCGATTACTTCGGGGCTCACGCCTGACACACACACGCCGATTCATCTTCGGATAACCTCGGGCGCGGAGAATGCGCGCTCTTTTTCGATCCTGGCCATACGCAGAGCCCGACCATGAGCCAACCCCAGTTGTCGGTCGTCGTCCCGGTCTTCAATGAACGCGACAACGTCACGCCCCTGATCAACGAGATCACCACCGCACTGCGTGGGCAGATCGATTTCGAAATCGTCTACATCGACGACCACTCGCGCGACGACACCCTGGCGGTGCTGCAGGCCCTGAAGGCCGTCACGCCCGAGCTGCGGGTGCTGCACCACGTGACCCAGAGCGGGCAGAGCACCGCGGTGCGCAACGGCGTCAAGCACGCGCGTGCGCCGTGGATCGCCACCCTGGACGGTGACGGCCAGAACGATCCGGCCGACATCCCCAAGCTGCTCGCTGCACGGGCCGCAGCCGCCACCGAGGTCAAGCTGTTCGCCGGGTGGCGCGTCAATCGCCAGGATTCGGGCAGCAAGCGCTGGGCCAGCAAGTGGGCCAATGCGATCCGCGCCCGCATGCTGCGCGATGACACGCCCGATACCGGTTGCGGCATCAAGCTGTTCGAGCGCGCCGCGTTTTTGGACCTGCCGTACTTCGACCACATGCACCGCTACCTGCCGGCGCTGATGCAACGGGCCGGCTGGCAGACGACCAGCGTGCCGGTCAATCACCGCCACCGCACGGCCGGGGTCTCCAAGTACAACAATCTCGGCCGCGCCCTGGTCGGCATCCGTGACCTGCGCGGGGTGGCCTGGCTGATCACGCGCAGCAAGCGCACCGCCGTGGAAGAACGCTGATGGAACTGCATTGGCTCGACCAGCCGCTCACCTGGCTGTACTGGACCGGCCTGCACGTCACCGGCTGGAAGCTGATCGGCTACACCGGCGCGCTGATGTTCGGCGGCCGCTGGCTGGTCCAGTTCATCGCCTCGCGCCGCGCTGGCAAGCCGGTGATCCCACGCCTGTTCTGGTACATGAGCGTGGTCGGCAGCCTGATGACGCTGAGCTATTTCCTGTTCTCGGCCAAGCAGGACTCGGTGGGCGTGCTGCAGAACCTGTTCCCGGCCTTCACCGCGTTGTACAGCCTGAAGCTGGATATCGCGCACCGTGGGTGGAAGCGGGACAAGGCGACGCACTAGGGTCGCGCAGGACTTTTGATCCATGCACCGCCCGCCAGCTTGGTGCCATGATCGGGGTTTGCCGTCCCTCGGGAACCCCTGACCGTGAAATCACCGCTCGTTGCTGCGCTGCTGCTCGCCCTGGCTCTTCCCGCCGGCGCTGCCCTGGCCGCGCCCCCGGCTGCCCCGGCCGCCGCCCCGGCCAGCCTGGCCGCCGAAAGCCCCGCCGATGCGCAGTTCCGCGCGATCTACGAGAAGGAATGGGCCTGGCGCGAAGCCGGTGGCGGTGAAGCCAGCGAAGACGGCGACGGCCCGGCCAACGCCACCCGCATGCCCGATGTCGGCGCGGCCGCGCAGCAGGGCCGGTTGAAGGTCTGGGATGACGTCCTGGCCCAGCTGGGCAAGATCGACACCAAGGCACTCTCGGCCGAGAACCGCATCAACTACGCGATCTACCGCGACCAGGTGTTCAACCTGGCCGCCGAGGTACGCCTGCGCGCCTACGAAATGCCGTTCAACGCGGACTCCTCGTTCTGGTCGAACCTGTCCTTCATGGCCCGGCGCGAGATGAAGACCGCGCAGGACTACCGCAACTACATCGCGCGCCTGAACGATGTGCCGCGCTACTTCGACCAGCAGACCGAGAACATGCGCGCCGGCCTCAAGCGCGGTTTCAGCGTGCCGCGTGCGGTGCTTGATGGCCGCGAGGTCTCGATTGCCACCGTGTCCGAACTGAAGGACCCGACCCAATCGCCGCTGTACGCCCCGTTCAAGAAGCTGCCGGCCAGCATCCCGGCCGCCGAGCAGGCGCAGTTGCAGGAGCAGGCCCGCCAGGCGATCGGCGGCAGCGTGGTGCCGGCGTTCGCCAAGCTGCGCACGTTCTTCGCCAGCGAGTACGTCCCGCAGGCGCGCACCACCCTGGCCGCCGAGGCGATGCCGGGTGGCAAGGCGTATTACAAGCAGCAGATCCACGAATACACCACGCTGGACCTGACCCCGCAGCAGATCCACGAGATCGGCCTGAAGGAAGTCGCGCGCATCCAGGCCGAGATGAACGGCATCATCAAGCAGGTCGAGTTCAAGGGCAGCTTCGCCGAGTTCCTGACCTTCCTGCGTACCGATCCGCAGTTCTACGCCAAGACCCCGGACGAGCTGTTGCACCGTGCGGCGTGGATCTCCAAGCGCGTGGACGGCGTGATCGGCAAGTACATGACGCTGCCGCGCGCGCGCTTCACCATCGTGCCGGTGCCGCCGGACATCGCCCCGTTCTGGACCGCCGGCCGCGGTGGCATGGGCACCTACTGGCTCAACACCTACAACCTGCCGGCGCGGCCGCTGTACAACCTGCCGGCACTGACCCTGCATGAGTCCGATCCGGGCCATGCCCTGCAGGGCGCGCTGGCGGCAGAGCAGGGCGAGCAGCCCGCGTTCCGCCGCAACAACTACATTTCCGCCTATGGCGAAGGGTGGGGCCTGTACTGCGAGAAGCTCGGCGTGGAGATGGGCATCTACGAAACCCCGTACGAGGATTTCGGCCGCCTGACCTACGAAATGTGGCGGGCCGCGCGCCTGGTGATCGATACCGGCGTGCACCACAAGGGCTGGACCCGCGAGCAGGCGCTGTCCTACCTGCGCGACCACACCGCGCTGAGCGAGCATGAAGTGACCACCGAAGTGGACCGCTACATCTCCTGGCCGGGCCAGGCGCTGAGCTACAAGCTCGGCGAGATCGCGATCGTGCGCCTGCGTGCGCAGGCCGAGCAGGAACTGGGCGACCGTTTCGACGTCAAGGCCTTCCACGACGCCGTGCTCAGCCAGGGCTCGGTGCCCCTGCCGGTGCTGGAGGAACAGATCCAGGCCTTCATCGCCCAGCGCAAGGCCGCGGCCAGCTGAGATGCGCGGGGGCCGGCCATCGCGCCGGCCCCTGCCAACGTGAACCGACCTGCCGGGCTGCGATTGTGTAACGGCTTCACGCCCGGCTACCCTGCAGGCCATGTTCCGTCGTACCCGCCCGCGTCCGTCCCTGTTGCTCCGCCTGCTGATGCTGGTGGTGGTCGGTGTGGGCGTGTTCGGCAGTTCGCTGGCCTCGGCCCTGGCCGACATCCACCTGAGCGTGCACGCGGACAGCAGCGACGTGCATGGCAGCCTGGATGACGCCGCCGATGTGCCGGGCGACGACGACGGCAAGGAAGACTGGCTGCATGCCCTGGTGCATTGCGGCCACTGCCATGGCCACGGCGGCGTGCTGCCGATGGCTGCGATGGCCTGGAGCCTGCCGGCGGCCCCCAGCCACGGCGTGCCTGCCGGGTTGATCGCGCAGCTGTGCACGCAGCCGCCCGAAAACCTGCTGCGTCCTCCGATAGCGATCTGATGCCCTGCGGCCGCGTGCCGCCGTTTGCCATCTGATCGCTTTCTGGAGACTCCCATGTGGATGCGTCTGGCAGCCTTGGCTGCCATTGCGTTCGTGCCGTGCGTGTACGCACAGGGCACGACGCCTGCTGCACCGTTGACCCTCGACGACGCCATCGCGCGCGTCGCCCAGTACCACCCCGATCTGCGCCTGGCGCAGGCCCAGCGCCCGGTGTGGGAAGCCCGCCGTGACGCGGCCGGCCTGTCGCCCCCGTTGACCGTGGGCGTGGAGCTGGAGAACGCACTCGGCAGCGGGGACGCTCGTGGCTTTGATGCCGCCGAAGTCACCGTCACCCTGGCCGGCGTGCTGGAACGTGGTGGCAAACTGGATGCCCGCCGCGCCGTGGCCCAGGCCAACCTGGACAGCCTGGCCCCGCAGCGCGAAACCGCGCGGCTGGATCTGATGGCCGAAGTTGCCCGCCGCTATCTGGCGGTGACCGATGCGCGTCAGCAGCTGCGCATCGCCGAGACCGATATCGAGCAGCGAAGACGCGCCGTCGCCGCCGCGCGGCTGCGCCTGCAGGCCGGTGCCTCGCCCGAGTCGGTGCTGCTGACCGCGCAGGCGATGCAGGTCCAGGCCGAGCTGGACCGCGATCGCGCCCGGCAGATGGATCAGTCCGCGCGTGCGGCGCTGTCAGCACTGTGGCGCCAGCGCGAGCCCGGTTTCGACGTGGTCACCGGCGACCCGATGCAGCTGCCCGCGCTGCAGGACTTCGCCGTGCTCGCCGAGGAACTGCAGCGCACCCCGGAACTGGCGGTGCTGGCCGGCGAGCGCCGCATCCGCGAAGCGCAGGTGCAGCTGGCCCGCACCCAGGCACGGCCCGATGTCAGCTGGCAGGTGGGCGTGCGCAACAGCCGCGATACCCGCGACACCTCCCTGGTCGCCGGTTTCAGCGTGCCGTTGGGCAGCGTGCGCCGTGCCGACCCGGAGATCCGCGCCGCCGAGGCCGAACTGGCGCTCAACAGTGTGGAACGCGAGGCGCGCGCGCTGCAGCTGTACGCCACATTGGCCGAAGCACATGGCCGCTACTTGACCTCGCGGCTGGAAGTCACCCGCATGGAACGCGACGTACTGCCCCAGCTCAAGCGCGCCGAGAATGCCGCCGAGAAGGCATGGCGCGCCGGCGCGATCAGCTACATGGAATGGGCACAGCTGCAGGCAATGCGCATCGAAGCACGCCAGCGCCAGCTGGAAGCGGCCATCGCCGCACAGACCGCCCTGATCGAACTCCAGCGTCTGACCGGCCAGAGCATGGTCGCCGCGACCGACACCGTGTCCACGGAGGACCGCCGATGACCACTACCCTGATCCGTACCGCGCTGGCCGGCAGCCTGTTGATCGCGCTGATGGCGCTCACCGGCTGCGGCGGCAGCGAACCCGCCACGGTGCCGGCCAAGGCGGCCGAGACGGACGCCGGCCATGGTGAAGCCGGGCACGACGATGACCACGACGACCACGACGCACCGGAAAACACCACCATCGTCGCGGCCATGGCCCGACAGGCCGGCATCCGCGTGGCACCTGTCGCCGCCGGCACCATCGCTGACGAACACGACGTGCAGGGTCTGTTGACCCCGGTCGACGGCCGCGTTGCCCAGGTGATGGCGCGCTTCCCCGGTCCGATCCGCTCGCTGCGCGCCAATGTGGGCGACCGCGTGCGTGCCGGTCAGGTGCTGGCCAGCATCGAGAGCAACCTCAGTCTCACCACGTACACCGTCACCGCACCGATCAGCGGCGTGGTGCTGGCGCGCCAGGCGCAGGTGGGTGGCGTGGCCGGCGAGGGCACGCCGTTGTTCGAGATCGGTGATCTGTCCACGCTGTGGGTGGATCTGCATATCTTCGGCAACGATACCCAGCACATCACCGCCGGCGTGCCGGTCACCGTGTCGCGCATGACCGACGGCGTCAGCCAGAGCACCACGCTGGAGCGCGTGCTGCCCGGCACCGCCACCGCCAGCCAGAGCACGGTCGCCCGCGCCACGCTGCGCAACGACGACGGCCAATGGCGGCCCGGTGCCGCGGTCAAGGCGCGCATCGTGGTGGCCACCACGCCGGCCGCACAGGTGGTGCCACTGAGCGCGTTGCAGACGATGGATGGCAAGGACGTGGTGTTCGTGCGCGAAGGCGACACCTACACCGCGCGTGCGGTGACCCTGGGTGCGCGCGATGCGGGCAAGGTGGAAGTACTCAGCGGCCTGACCATCGGCGAAGACGTCGTGGTCGAGCAGAGCTACGTGGTCAAGGCCGACATCGGCAAGGCAGGGGCATCGCATGAACATTGATGCGTTGCCGCGCCCCGCACACGGAGGGCGCCACCATGCTTGAGCGCATCCTCCGCGCCGCCATCGCCCATCGCTGGTTGATGATGGCCCTGACCCTGGTGCTGATCGTCATCGGCAGCTGGAGCTTCACGAAGCTGCCCATCGACGCCACCCCGGACATCACCAACGTCCAGGTACAGATCAACACCGCCGCGCCGGGCTACTCGCCGCTGGAGACCGAACAGCGCATCACCTATCCGGTGGAAACGGTGATGGCCGGCCTGCCGGCGATGGAGCAGGCACGTTCGCTGTCGCGCTACGGGCTCTCGCAGGTGACCGTGGTGTTCAAGGACGGCACCGACATCTACTTCGCACGGCAGCAGGTCGCCGAACGCCTGCAGCAGGTCAAGTCGCAGATTCCCGACGGCCTGGATCCGCAGCTGGGCCCGATCTCCACCGGCCTCGGCGAGATCTTCATGTACACCATCGATGCCGACCCCAAGGCGCGCAAGGCCGATGGCACGGCGTACACCGCCACTGACCTGCGCACCCTGCAGGACTGGGTGATCCGGCCGCAGCTGCGCAACGTGCCCGGCGTGACCGAGGTCAACACCATCGGTGGCTTCCAGCGCCAGGTGCACATCACGCCGGATCCGGCACGGCTGCGCGCGCTGGGCTTTACCCTGGAGGACGTGGCGCAGGCGGTGGAGGCCAACAACCAGAACGTCGGCGCCGGTTACATCGAACGCAACGGCCAGCAGTTCCTGGTGCGCATCCCCGGCCAGGTCGCCAACCTGGAGGAGATCGGCAACATCGTGCTGGCCCGCCGCGAAGGTGTTCCGATCCACGTGCACGACGTCGCCCAGGTGCAGGACGGACCGGAGCTGCGCAGTGGCGCGGCCACCCAGAACGGCCATGAAGTGGTGATGGGCACGGTGGTGATGCTGATCGGGGCCAACAGCCGCGATGTGGCCCAGGCCGCGGCGGCGCGTCTGCAGCAGGCGCAGGCCAGTCTCCCGGAGGGCGTCACCGTCACCGCCAGCTACGACCGCACCGCGCTGGTCGACCGCACCATCGCAACAGTCGCCAAGAACCTGATCGAAGGCGCCCTGCTGGTGATCGTGGTGCTGTTCCTGCTGCTCGGCAACTTCCGCGCGGCGTTGATCACCGCGGCGGTGATTCCGCTGGCGATGCTGTTCACGCTGACCGGCATGGCCCGTGGCGGCGTCTCGGCCAACCTGATGAGCCTGGGCGCGCTGGACTTCGGGCTGATCGTCGACGGGGCGGTGATCATCATCGAGAACTGCCTGCGCCGCTTCGGCGAACGCCAGCACGCGCTCGGCCGCGACATGACCCGCGATGAACGCTTCGCCGAAACCGCCAGCGCCACCGCCGAGGTGATCCGCCCGAGCCTGTTCGGGCTGGGCATCATCACGGCGGTGTACCTGCCGATCTTCGCGCTCACCGGTGTGGAAGGAAAAATGTTCCACCCGATGGCGATCACCGTGGTGCTGGCCCTGACCGGTGCGATGGTGCTGGCACTGACCTTCGTGCCCGCGGCGATCGCGCTGTTCCTCGGTGGCCGGGTGCAGGAGAAGGAGAACCGCCTGATGGCCTGGGTGCGTCGGCGCTACGAGCCGATGCTGGCCTTTTCGCTGCGTCGCGGCCGCTGGATGGTCGGTGCTGCGCTGGTGCTGGTGATCGGCTGCGGCCTGCTGGCGACGCGGCTGGGCAGCGAGTTCGTGCCGAACCTGGACGAAGGCGATGTCGCCATGCACGCCATGCGCATCCCCGGGACCAGCCTGACCCAGTCCATCGAGATGCAGAAGCAGATCGAGAACCGGCTGGTGCAGTTCGCCGAGGTGGACAAGGTGTTCTCCAAGATTGGCACGCCGGAGGTCGCGTCCGATCCGATGCCGCCGTCGGTCGCCGATACCTTCATCATGATGAAACCGCGCAAGGCCTGGCCGGACCCACGCAAGTCGCGCGCGGCACTGCTGGCCGAGCTGGAGGAAGCGGTCGAGCAGCTGCCCGGCAACAACTACGAGTTCACCCAGCCGATCCAGATGCGCACCAACGAGCTGATCTCCGGTGTGCGCGCCGACGTGGCGGTGATGCTGTTTGGTGATGACCTGGACACGCTGCTGTCGGTCGGCAAGCGCATCGCGGCGGTGGTCGGCACGGTGCCGGGCGCGGCGGATGTGCGGGTGGAGGAGACCAGCGGCCTGCCGTTGCTGACCGTTACCCCCAACCGCACCGCGTTGGCCGGGTATGGCTTGAATCCCGGCCAGGTGCAGTCGACCGTGGCCACCGCGGTGGGCGGCCAGGTGGCAGGGCAGCTGTTCGAGGGTGACCGCCGCTTCGACATCGTGGTGCGCCTGCCCGAAGCACTGCGCCAGGACCCGGCCGCACTGGCGGACCTGCCGGTGTCGCTGGAGACGGCGCTGGCTGATGACGCGGATGAGTCCAGCCGCACCGGCAGCTGGACCAGCGGCAGTGCACGCACCGTGCCGCTGCGTGAGCTGGCAACCTTGAGCAACAGCGAAGGACCGAACCAGATCAACCGCGAAAACGGCAAGCGCCGGATCGTGGTCACCGCCAACGTGCGCGACCGCGACCTCGGCGGGTTTGTCGGCGAGCTGCAGCAGGCGATCGGGCGCGATGTGCAGGTGCCCAACGGCTACTGGATCGAGTACGGCGGCAGCTTCGAGCAGCTGATTTCGGCCAGCCAGCGGTTGTCGATCGTGGTGCCGGTGACGCTGGCGATCATCTTCGCGCTGCTGTTCTGGGCGTTCGGCTCGGTCAAGGATGCGGCCATCGTGTTCAGTGGCGTGCCGCTGGCGCTCACCGGCGGTGTGCTCGCGCTGGCGCTGCGTGGGATTCCGTTGTCGATCTCGGCCGGCGTGGGCTTCATCGCGCTGTCCGGTGTGGCGGTGCTCAACGGCCTGGTGATGATCAGCTTCGTGCGCAGCCTGCGCGAGCATGGGATGCCGTTGCCGCAGGCGGTGCGCGAAGGTGCCCTGGGCCGTCTGCGCCCGGTGCTGATGACCGCGCTGGTGGCCTCGCTCGGCTTCGTGCCGATGGCGTTCAACGTGGGTGCCGGCTCGGAGGTGCAGCGTCCGCTGGCAACCGTGGTGATCGGCGGCATCGTCTCGTCCACGCTGCTGACGTTGTTGGTGTTGCCGGTGCTGTATCGGTGGCTGCATCGCAAGGACGACGCTGCACCGGCCGCTGGATAGCACCGGCTCATCGGGTAGCCCCCGACCGTGGGTCGGGGGCTACCCGCAGGCGGCACGGCAACCGCCGTGCCCGCCATGGCCGCGGTCATCGAGGTGACAGATGCGCCTCGATCGCCGTGACGCCAACGGCCACGCCATCTTCGACCGTCATCGCCCGGCCAAGCGCGACGGCACGCGAGCGCGTGTCCGCCCGTTCGGCAAACGCAACGGCACTGCTCAGCCGGGCGGCGTCCAACCGCTTCGGCGACAACGCCGCCGGTGCCACACCCAACTGATGCAGCCGATCCGCCCAGAAAAACTGGTCGGCGGCGAACGGCATCACCAGCGAGGGCACCCCGGCCCGGCACGCCGAGTGCGTGGTGCCGCTGCCACCGTGATGGATGATCAGCGCGCAGCGCGGGAACAAGGCCTCATGCGGGGTCGGCCCGATCACGAACACATTGGGTGGCAAGGGAGCGCTGGGCAGACCGGCCCATCCCGGGAACAGCAGCACCCGCCGCGGCGCCAGGGCTGCCAGCAGCGCGGGTAGCACCTGGTCGCGATCAAAGCCGGTCATGCTGCCGAAGCCGAGGTAGACCGGGGCGGGGCCGGCGTCCAGGAAGGCCTGCAGGTCCGGCGGCGGCTGCCAACCGCGTTCTGGCGCGCGCCATTGGCCGCAGATCTGGTGGTTGTCCGGCCAATCCGGCGGCGGTGGCAGCAGGCTGGGCGAGATGCCGTACAGCATCGGCAGATCCTGCCAGGGGGAGGCGCGCCTCGGCATCCCCAGTTCCTTGCGCGCCGCGTTGATCGGGCGGCGGAAGGTACGCCACACCGCGTGGTTGACCAGCTGGTAGCTGAGCCGGTTGAGCACCCCCGGCAGGCGCAGCCGTGGCAGGAATGGGGAGGGGAAGCTGGCCGTTGGGGTCAGTGGGATCATCCCGGTGCCGATTACCGGCAGCCCGTGGTGCTCGGCCACGGTCAGGCCGACGAAAGCGGCCAGCCCGCCGGTCAGCACGGCATCGCATCCGGCGGCAGCGGCATCGGCCTGACGCATCCATCCGGGCGCGTGCCGTTGCGCCATCCGCGCCAGCCCCCGCGAGGCGGCGAGACGGGCATTCCCGCGCGAGACCAATGCCACCACCTCGTCATGGATGTCGCCTTCGAGCGCGGCATGCGGGATGCCCAGTTCGCGCGCAGTATCGAGCGTGTCTCGCTCGGCCAGCAGCAGTACTTCATGACCTGCGGCGATCAATCCATGGCAGAGCATCACCAGCGGGCGGGTGTCGCCTTCGGTGCCGTAGGTCAGGGCGAGCAGCTTCATGGCAGGCGCTTCGGGAACATGGCACGACAGGTCATTGCGAGAATCTTCATGCGGGGCGGTCCTTCTCAGGTGGCCAGCCTAGCGCAGGCGCCAGTGACGGCCGCATCGTCCACGCACGCATCGCATTGGAACGGCACCGCATCTCTGCTACTTTCCGCCTCGGAACGGCCGCGCTCGCGGTATCGCAGGAAGCAGGGAATGGCTCGCAATCTATTGTTCGGCACGGAGGCCGCTACCGCCGGCCTGTCTGTCGCCACGCGCTCTCAGGCACGCACCACCCCGCTGAGTGCGGCCTCGCTCGACAGCCGCCTCCGGCAGAAGCGCTCGCCCGCGTATGTGCAGGCCATGACCCGTGTCGATGTTGGCGGTCACCTGCATGATCGCCAAGCGCTGGCTGCGCTGAAGCAGCTGATCGACGCCGAACTCGGTGAGATCGCCCTGGAGGATCGCCTGCTCGGCATCGTCAGCCGCTGCATGCTCGGTCACCCGTATGAGGTCCATACGCTGGATCTGACCGGGCAGATCATCGAACACTTCAAGATCGGCCACACGCTGCCGCTAACGCTCGAACGGGCACGCACGCTGGCCGTGCATCCGTCCTACGCCTTCATCGAGGTGTACGCGAACCGGATGGTCACCGTCAGCGACTCCGGCCAGACCGCCGTCATCGAAGGAACGACATGAGCACACAACGCATCATCCACATGGCCGACCTGTCCGCCATCAACAGCAGCCTGCGCTCGCTGGGGCAGGACCTGGACGCATTGCACACCCAGGCCCACGCGATCCAGAGCGATGTAGGTGCCACCCGCAGCGAACTGGCGCGCCTGGAAAAAGCGTTCATGGATTTCGTGGCAGCGGATCTGAAAGCCAAGGAACTGTCGCTGGCCGAAACCCGGCAGGTAAAGATCCGCCAGGAGCTGGAGAACCGGTTCGGCCACTACGCCGAGGTCCGCCGCCAGACCACCGGCATCCTGCAGGCGGCCGACATCAGTCTGGTCCGGCAGGACACCATCCGTGCCGCCAGTGAGAATCTCATGCTGGCGGCGCCCGGCTACTGGTTGGCCCCGGCACTGGTGGCGCTGGCCGCGTGGCTCAACGACCAGCAGGATCTGGCGCAGCGTGCGCTGGCCGAGGCCATCCGTCGTGATGACGAGAAAACCAGCCTGCTGTTCTCTCTCGTCAGCCGCCGCGCGGGACGTCTGTCGGCCGCCCAGCAGTGGATGGACCGTTACCTGGGCATGCAGAACCCGGTGGAACTGGACCGCCAGACCGTGGTGTTGATCGATGCGATCGCCGGCGGTGTGTTCGGCGTGGATACCGCCCGCATCTGTGTGGCCCGCACCAATGAATGGATCGAAGAGCTGGCCCAGCGGGCCGGCTTCGTGGAGGCCCAGCGCAGCCAGTGGATCGATGCACTGCGCTCCAAGACCCCCAATGGCGACGACAGCGCCCGCTACCCGCACCTGCAGCGGTTCAGCCCGAGCTGGCCGGCCTTGCAGGACTCGCTCAATGCCACGGCGACCCACGCGGCTGTCACCCGGCATTTCCAGAGTGTGTTCAGCGGCGATGTACGTGCCACGGCCGGTCTGGCCGCCGATGTCGACGCTCTGCTGACCAAGCTGGTTTCGCATTTCGACACAGAAGAACTGCCGCTGCGGCGCGATGAAGCCCTGTGCAAGCTGATCATCGATGAGAACGGTGACCGCCCCGCGGCCGACCGTCGCTTCCAGCTTCAGGACCCGGCACTGGAACATCGCATAAGCTTCACCCAGCTGCTTACCAACGCCGCGATGCATCCGGAAACCTCGCAGGCTTCGCGTGCCACCCAGCGCTTTGCGACCGCCCAGTCGCGCAGCTGGATCCTGGAAGCGCATCACGATCTCACCGCCAGCATCCGCCAGTCGATCCCGACCGACGTGGAGGTCACGCTGGATGCATGGCAGGGCACCACGCGCGATGGCAGCAACCAGGCTGCACTGGAGACCTCGCTGAACGAACACGTCGACGCCGGGCTTGCCCAGGCGCTGGCCGGTGTGAAGCTGCGCTTCCAGCATTGGGCTGTCCTGGTGCTGGGTGTCCTGCTGCTGGTGATGACCCTCGGCAACATCATCGGCATGGTGATCGCCGCGCTGATGCTGCTGTGGGTCGGCATGGCCTACAAGAATCTGGACAAGACCCGCGAAACGGTCCGCGCCGACTTCACGCGCCAGCGTGAGCAGCTGCAGAACGCGCTCAAGGCCTGCATGGCCGAAGTCGTGGAGGTGCGGCGTGATCTTGCCGCACGCGACGCCCAGTCTGCCGAGTTGACCGCGCTGCTGGAGTCGATCACCCCCGAGCAGTTCACCCTTGGCGGTCATGACAATACCCGCCGCATCCTTGCTGCCACCGCCTGAGGCCCGACCATGACCCGTTCCCTGCTCGATGCTTCCGCCGTGCCGCCGCCGTTGCCGGCCCAGGACGCCCTCCCGCCGCCGCTGAACGATGTCGTGGCGGCTACCCCGGTTGTTTCCGCCGCGCCGCTGGTCAATATTGCCGCCCCGGATGCGCTTGCCGGTGCCCTGCCTGGCTGGGACCTGCTGCCGACAACCGGTTTCGTACGCCGCAAACGCGCCTCGCACGGATGACACTGCCGGTTCCGCGGACCTATGCCGAATGGAGCCAGGTCCTGGATGCCTTCAGCGAAGGGGGCCGCGAAGCCGAGGCGCTCGCGGCCATGGCGGCTGGGCGCCTGGACTGGACCCCCGGCGTGGCGAAGTTGTTCACCGACCGGGTGACCACGCTGCTCGACCTGCGGCTGAAGCAGTGCAGCGCTCGCCTGCAACGCGATCTGGGTGATCGTGCCGATGAAGTGACCCTGGTGCGTGCGCTGCTGGATGCGCGTCGGCACTTCAGCGTGCTGCATCAGCTGGCCTCGCTGGCAACGCTGCCTGAATCGCTGCGTGCGTTCCTGCGCGACGAACTGGTCCGCATCACGGCCAGGATGCAGGCCGACCTGGAAGCCAACGCACGCACGCTGCGCTGTGACCGCACCCTGCGTGCGGTGCGCTACAACAGCCTGTGCCACTACCGGCCGGCCGCACTGGATGCTGCCGCGCCGCCGCCACTCCCGTCTGCTTCACCTGCCGACGTCCCCGCCGTAGCGGGCCGTCGGCGAACCTTGATGATCTGAATCCATGAGCGATACCCGCGAGTTCCATGCCACGCTGACCCGCTACCTGAAAGCGCGCGTGCCCTTCATCTCCATCCGCAGCACCGAACGCGCGCGGGTGCTGGATATCCTGCGTGACGTGGCCGGTGCGTTGAGTGCGCCGTTCTACGTGCACACCCTCTCGCAGGGTACGCGCGAGCTGGCCACCGGGCGGATCGTCAACGAAGACCGCTCGGTCATCGGCGCGGTGGACTTCGCCAGCCAGCAGATGGCGCAGCGTCAGAACCTCAGTTTCGTGTTGACCGAAGTGTCCGACCTGGAGGACGACACGCCCTCGGCGCGGCAGTTGATCGATGTGGCGATGCTGGCGGCCGACCATGGCGGCTCGGTGGTCGTGGTGACCAGCAAGCCGGTGTTCGGCCAACTGCAGCGGCTGGGCATGTCGCTGGTGCTGTCGCCGCCCACCGAAGACGAGATGGCGGCGATTATCCACGAACAGATCGATCCGTACCGCAGCCAGTTCCAGATCGAGTGGGACGAAGCCGACATCCGCCAGGCGGCGGCCATCCTGGCCGGCATCTCGCGGCTGGAGGCGGAGAACATCATCGCCACGCTGCTGGTCAACGGGCGTATCGACAAGAATGATCTGGTCGAGCTGATGCATGCCAAGGACCGGATATTCGCCGACATTTCCGGCATCGAGCGGGTGCCGGTGCGTGGCGGCGACCTGAGTGTCGGTGGCCTGGGCGGCCTCAAGAGCTGGCTGGCACGCGAGCGGCCGCTGCTGACCGCCGACCTGCGCGAGCGCGGCATCCGGCCGCCGCGGGGCGTGCTGCTGGTCGGCGTACCGGGCTGCGGCAAATCGCTGTCGGCCAAGGCCATTGCCCAGGACTGGCAGTTGCCGCTGTACCGCCTGGACCTGTCCACCATCCACGGCCAGTACCTGGGCCAGAGCGAAGGCCGCCTCAAGGAAGCGCTTGCCACGGCGGATCACGTGGCGCCCTGCGTGCTGTGGATCGACGAGATCGAAAAGGGCCTGGCCGGCGCCACCGGGGGCGGCGACGGCGGCACCTCGACCCGACTGGTCGGCCAGTTCCTGTACTGGTTGCAGGAAGCCCGTACCCGCGTGTTCGTGGTGGCGACCGCCAACGATGTGTCCAAGCTGCCGCCGGAGCTGCTGCGCCGCGGCCGGTTTGACGAGCTGTTTTTCGTCGACCTGCCAACCGCGCCGGAACGCCGCGACATCATCGGCATCTACGCCCGTCGCGGCCTGCAGCAGCGTGAGCTGGCGCCGGCGCTGCTCGATGAGCTGGTCGAGCTGTCCGAGGGCTTCGCCGGTTCTGACCTGGAATCGGCGGTGCGTGAGGTGGTGAAAGAGGCGTACCTGAAGGGCGATGCCGTGGTCACCGATGAGCTGTTCCGGCGGAGTTTCCAGAACGTGGTGCCGTTGTCGCGGACCGCACCGGAGCAGATCGAGAGCATCCGCGCCTGGGGCAGGGAGCGGGCGGTGCCGGCCTCGGGTGAGCCGATCGCGGCCAGCACCCCGGCCACGGGGCGGCCGCGCCGCGCCGTCTTGGCATGAACGACCCGGCCGGCAGGCCCCTGCCGGCCTCGGTTGCGCCAGCAGGGCCAAGCGGGCATAATGCGCGGCTCGCTGTGTCCAAAAACCTTTGGACTGGTGGCCGGGAACACGTCATCCGGTCCGCCCCCGACAGCGTAACCCTTTGATTCTCATGACGTGTGGCGGGAAACCGTCGAGGCCGCCGTCGCCCGGGCTATGGGCTGACAACTACTTTTATCGAGGTGCGCAATGTCCCGCGTATGCCAAGTTTCCGGCAAGCGAGTGCAGACGGGTAACAACGTCTCGCACGCCAACAACAAGACCCGTCGTCGTTTCCTGCCCAACCTGCACGAGCGCCGCTTCTGGGTTGCCAGCGAAAACCGCTGGGTCAAGCTTCGTGTTTCCGCGCATGCCCTGCGCACCATCGACAAGAACGGTATCGACTCCGTTCTGGCTGAGCTGCGTTCGCGCGGCGAAAAGGTCTGAGGAGTAAACGATCATGGCAGGCAAGCGCGATAAGATCCGTCTGATTTCGACGGCCAACACTGGCCACTTCTACACGACGGACAAGAACAAGAAGAACACCCCCGGGAAGATGGAATTCCTGAAGTACGATCCGGTCGTGCGCAAGCACGTCCTGTACAAGGAAGGCAAGATCAAGTAATCCGCAAGGATCCTTGAGCTTCCCGACGAAAAACCCGCCCTCGTGGCGGGTTTTTTCATGGGCCGCGCCCAGGCGCGGGCAGGGGGCGCAGTGGAGCGTGCCCGCAGCCGACACTACCGGTTGCATGCAGCGACCCATGGCAGAATGCGGTTCCCCTCCCGACGGGCGACGCGATGCTGTTCGAGTGGCTGCTGGGTTCGTGGTTGTTGATGCTGGATTGGCTGATCCGGCTGGCCGCGCTGTTGTGGATTCCCAGCCGCACCACACCCGGTGCCGCACGCAGCTGGTTGCTGCTGGTCGGCTTCGTGCCGCTGCTCGGGCTGCCGCTGTATCTGCTGTTCGGTCATCCCTGGCTGTCGCGCCAGCGCGTGCAGCGCCAGGCCGAGGCCTCCCAGGTAATTCGCGAGGAACAGGCCCTGCAGCCACCGCTGCGCTGGACGCCGCCGCCGGAGACGGCCACCGCCGAGATCGTGCCGCTGATCGAGCGCCAGGGCGACTTCATGCCCATCCACGGCAATGCGGTGGATCTGCTCAATGACTACGATGCCTCGCTGCAGGCCCTGATCGAGGACATCGACCAGGCCCGTGAACGTGTGCACCTGCTGTACTACCTGATGTTCGACGATGCGGTCGGCGAGGCCATCGTCGAGGCGCTGCAGCGGGCAGCCGCGCGTGGCGTGCACTGCCGCGTGCTGCTCGACGCGGTGGGTGCCAAGCGTGGGCTGCGCCACTATCGCCATCGCCTGCAGGCGCTCGGCGTGGACGTGCGCGCGATGTTGCCCGGTGGGCTGCGCTGGCGCCGCAGTGGCCGCATGGACCTGCGCAACCACCGCAAGATCGCGGTGATCGACAACCGCGTCGGCTACATTGGCTCACAGAACCTGGCGCGCGCGCAGTTCGTCGCGGGGTTCCCGAACAAGGAGCTGGTGGCGCGCGTGCGCGGGCCGGTGGTGGCGCATCTGGAAGCGGTGTTCGCCAGCGACTGGTACATGGAAACCGGGCAGCGCCTGGATGTGCTCACCGCGGTGCCGGTGTGCTCGGCCGATGTACCGACCCAGCTGCTCCCCAGTGGCCCGGCGTACCCCTTCAGCAACGCGCGCGATGCGGTGAACGCGCTGATCCATCTGGCGCGTCGGCGCATCGTGCTGGTCACGCCGTACTTCGTACCCGATGAGGCGACCTTGAGTGCGCTGCGCATCGCCGCCTTGTCCGGCGTGCAGGTGCAGCTGATCCTCTCGGCCAGCACCAACCAGCGGCTGACCTCGTGGGCGCAGGAGGCCTACTACGATGAGCTGCTGCGCAGCGGTGTGCGCATCGCGTTGTACGAACCGCATTTCCTGCATGCCAAGCACCTGACCGTCGATGAAGACATCGCCCTGGTCGGCTCGATCAATCTGGATATCCGTTCGTTCGCGCTCAATGCCGAGATCGGCATGCTCTGTTATGACCGGGGCATGGTGCGACAGCTGGCGCAGATCGAAGCCGATTATCTCCAACAGTCCCGTCAGCTCGCACTGGCGACGTGGCGGCAACGGCCGGCGTGGAAGCGCAGCCGCGAAGGCATCGCACGGCTGGCCGATGCCCTGATGTAGCCCGGTGTGACGCACGTGGACAGCCGGTCCACGCGCATCGCCTACAATCGATACATGACTGCGTCCGATACCCACCGCCAGTGTGATCTGGCCATCGTCGGCGGCGGCGCTGCCGGCGTCCTCGTCGCGCTGCAGGCCCTGCGCCATGCGACGCGGCCGTCACGCATCGTGCTGTTCGAGCCGGCCTCGGTCCTCGCTGAAGGCATCGCCTACGCAACACCGTGGCCCGAGCATCTGCTCAACGTGCCGGCCGGCAAGATGAGCGGGCTGCCCGATCAGCCCGCGGATTTCCTTGATTACCTGATTGACAGCCAGGCGATTGCCGACGTGCCGCGCGACGTGCTGGCCGAGCAGTTCGTGCCGCGCCGCCATTACGCCGCGTACCTGCGTGAGCGGCTGGAGCAGGCAGGCGAGCGCAGCGCTGCGGCATTGGAGGTAGTGGAACAGCCGGTGTTCGCGCTGATGCCCACCCCACACGGCGTGCAACTGCGGCTCGACGACGACGTGACGTGGAGCGCGAAGCGCGTGGTGCTGGCCTGCGGCAACAGCATGCGCCCGCTGCCGGTGCCCGGGGCCGACGCACTGCCGCCCGCGCAGGCGGTGGAGGCGTGGGACTACGACGGCGTGCGTGTCCTGGCCGGTGACGACGATCTGGCCATCATCGGCTCGGGCCTGAGCATGGCCGACAGCGTGGTCGCCCTCGCGGCCGCCGGTCATCGTGGCCGCATCTACGTGCTGTCGCGCCACGCGTTGCTGCCCTTGCCGCAGGCGCATGGCGCAGCCGTCACGTTCGATCCTCAGCCGCTGTTGGCGATGCCGCTGCGCCAGCGCGTCCGCGAACTGCGTGGGCAGGCCCGCACGGCAGTGGCGCAGGGCATTCCCTGGCAGAGCGTGATGGACCGGATCCGGCCCATGGGGCAGGCGCTGTGGTTGAGCTTGAACGAGGCCGACCAGCGCCGTTTCCTGCGCCACGTGGTGCGCTATTGGGACGTGCACCGCCATCGCATCGCCGAATCGGTGCACGCCCAGGTGGCCGAACTGGAGCGCAGCGGCCAGCTGCAGCGCCACCGCGCGCGGCTGGACACGCTGCTGGTGCAGGAGCGTGGGCTCCACCTGCACGGCCGCAGCCCGGACGGCGGCCTGCCGCCGCTGACCGTGGGCGCGGTGATCAACGCCACCGGGGTGGAGACCCGCGCACGGTCGATGCGCAATCCGCTGGTCCAGCAGCTGCTCGCCGAGGGGTATGCCCGCCCGGGGCCGCACGGTCTGGGGCTGGATACCACCGTGGACGACGGTGCCCTGATCGATGGCCATGGCCAGCCGCAGCCGGCGATCCGGGTGGTCGGCAGCCTGCGCATCGGCACCTTGTGGGAGAGCCTGGCGATCCCGGAGCTGCGCGTGCAGGCCGAACAGGCCGCGCGCGGCTGAACCCGTTCGGTCCGGGCGCCGCGTAACGACCCGGAGCGACCCGCCCGAGGGTAAAATGGGGACATGGATGTTTCCCACTTGCTCGACGGGTTGAACCCCGCCCAGCGCGAAGCTGTGTCCGCCCCGCCCGGCCACCATCTGGTGCTTGCCGGTGCCGGTTCCGGCAAGACCCGCGTGCTTATCCACCGCATCGCCTGGCTCAATGAAGTCTGCGGCGTGCCGACCCATGGCATCTTTGCGGTGACCTTCACCAACAAGGCCGCCGGCGAGATGCGTCACCGCATCGACCTGCAGCTGTCGCAGGGCAGCCGCGGCGCCTGGATCGGCACTTTCCACGGGCTGGCCCATCGCCTGCTGCGCCTGCACTTCCAGGACGCCAAGCTGCCCGACAGCTTCCAGGTGATGGATTCGGACGACCAGCTGCGGCTGGTCAAGCGCGTGGTCCAGCAGCTGGAGATCGACGACGGCAAGTTCCCGCCGAAGCAGATCGCCTGGTGGATCAACGAGCAGAAGGACGAGGGCCGCCGCCCGCAGCATATCCAGCCCGAGCCGCATGACGCGTGGCTGGAAACCATGCGCCAGGCCTACATCGCCTACCAGGAGCGCTGCGACCGCGCCGGTCTGGTCGATTTCGCCGAGCTGCTGCTGCGCGCGCATGAACTTCTGCGCGACAACCCGGCGCTGCTGGCCCACTACCGCTCGCGCTTCCGCGAGATCCTGGTGGACGAGTTCCAGGACACCAACGCCATCCAGTACGCCTTCGTTCGCGTGCTGGCCGGCGACACCGGCCACGTGTTCGTGGTCGGCGACGACGACCAGGCCATCTATGGCTGGCGCGGCGCCAAGGTCGAGAACGTCCAGCGCTTCCTGAAGGATTTCCCGGGTGCGCAGACCGTTCGCCTGGAACAGAACTACCGCTCCACTGCCAACATCCTCGGCGCGGCCAATGCCGTGATCGCGCACAACCCGGACCGCATCGGCAAAGAGTTGTGGACCGACAGCGGCGATGGCGATCCCATCGATCTGTACGCGGCCTACAACGAAATGGACGAGGCGCGTTACGTGGTCGAACGCGCGCGCCAGTGGGTGCGCGATGGCGGCAGCTACGGCGACGTCGCCGTGCTCTACCGCAGCAACGCACAGTCGCGCGCGTTCGAAGAATCCCTGCTTTCCGAGCAGGTGCCGTACCGTGTGTACGGCGGCATGCGCTTCTTCGAACGTGCCGAAATCAAGGACGCGCTGGCCTACCTGCGGTTGATGACCAACCGCAACGATGACGCCGCCTTCGAACGCGCGGTCAACACGCCCACGCGCGGCATCGGCGACCGCACCCTGGATGAAGTGCGCCGTCTCGCACGCGCCCACGCGATCTCGCTGTGGGAGGCCACCATGCTGACCACCCAGGGCAATGAACTGGCCGCACGCGCACGCAACGCGCTGGCCGGCTTCCTGGTGTTGGTCAATCAGCTCCAGGCTGAAGCCGATACGATGACCCTGGCCGAACGCATCGACCACGTGCTGATGCGTTCGGGCCTGCGCGAGCACTGGTCCAAGGAAAGCCGCAACGCGCTGGATTCGGAATCGCGCGCGGACAACCTGGACGAACTGGTCTCGGTAGCCTCGCGCTTCGTGCGTCGCGAGGACGATGTCGAAGAAACCCAGGACATGAGCGAGCTGGTCGCCTTCCTCGCCTATGCCTCGCTGGAGGCCGGCGAAGGCCAGGCCCAGGCCGGCGAAGAGGGCGTGCAGTTGATGACGCTGCACGCCGCCAAGGGCCTGGAATTCCCGCTGGTGTTCCTGGCCGGCATGGAAGACGGGCTGTTCCCGAGCGCGCGCTCGCTGGAAGAAAGCGGCCGGCTGGAAGAAGAGCGTCGCCTGGCGTATGTGGGCATTACCCGCGCGCGCCAGAAGCTGGTGCTCTGCTACGCCGAATCGCGCCGCATCCATGGCCAGGACAACTACAACGTGCCCTCGCGCTTCCTGCGCGAGATCCCGCGTGAGCTGGTCAACGAAGTGCGCCCCAAGGTGCAGGTCTCGCGCGGCACCTCGCTCGGTGCCAACCGGGTGATGGGCCACGCAGCGCTGGAAGCACCGCCGCTGAAGCTGGGCGCGATGGTCAACCATCCCAAGTTCGGCGAAGGCATGGTCACCGACTACGAAGGCAGCGGCCAGCACGCCCGCGTGCAGGTGGAATTCATCGAGGCCGGCAGCAAGTGGCTGGTGATGGCGTACGCCAATTTGACGGTGCTCTGAGCAGCGCTCGTCATCCGGTAGTGCCGGCCGCTGGCCGGCTGCTCTTTGCCGCGGCTTTGTCGGGAGCCGGCCAACGGCCGGCACTACAATGGCGGCATCCTTTTCGAACAGGCCCCCGCCATGACCGATTCGCCGCTGCACCTCACCGTCAAATTGAATGCGAAGCTCCAGCCCGAGCATCGCCATGAGCTGTTCGAAGATCCGCTCGATGCGCTGCTGGGCAGTGCCGAGCTGGGCGAGATCACCGGCGGCGGCACCGCGCTGACCGAAGACGGTGAAGTGGACTACGGCGATATCGAGGTCGCGTTGAACGATCCGGCCTCGCTGCCTGGCGTGATCGAGCTGCTGGAGCAGCTGGGTGCGCCGAAGGGCTCGCTGATCCAGCGCGAAGGCGCCCCCGATCAGCCGTTCGGCGTCACAGAGGGCCTGGCGCTGTATCTCAACGGCACCGATCTGCCCGATGAGGTGTATGAGCAGTGCGACTCGAACTATGTGTTCGAACAGATCGTCGAGCGCATCGAAGGCCATGGCGAGATCTGCAGCTGGTGGCAGGGCCCGACCGAGACCGCGCTGTATCTGTATGGCGCCTCCTTCGACACGATGCACGCGCGCATCGCCGATCTGCTGGCGAATTATCCGCTGTGCCAGGGCGCACGCGTGGTGCGCACTGCCTGATCAGCAGTCCGGCGCGTGGCCTGCTGCATAGCGCAGGCCACGGCGCAGCTGCGCCCGCACATTCGGGTCGGCATATACCGCCGCATCGTGGCCCAGCCCGGTGTACCAGCTGCGCCCGCCATCGAAGGGCCGGCACCAGGCGATGGGATGATCGGCGCCCATGGTGCCGCCGTCGTAGCGCGCTTCGTCCACCGTCGCGATGACCTGCACCCTCCCACGCGGATTGCGCCGGTAGTTGTAGAGCTCATCGCGGATCGGCCATGCCGGGCCTGACGGTTTGCCGTCATGCTCAGGCTGCACAAGCGTGTTCTGCAGACCCTCGGGGTGCTTGTGGAACCACGCACCGACCAGCTCGCCATACCAGGGCCAGTCGTACTCGGTGTCGGCCGCGGCGTGTACGCCCATGAAGCCGCCGCCGTTGCGGATGAACTGCTCCATCGCCGCCTGTTGCGTGGCATCGAGTACATCGCCGGTGGTGTTGGCGAAGACCACGGCGCGGTAGCGGGTAAGGTTGTCAGAGCGGAAATCGCGCGGATCGTCGCTTTGATCCGCCGTCATGCCGGCCTCGGCACTCAGCTCGCGCAGCGTCGCCACGGCCACAGGAATCGAGTCGTGGTGGAACTTGGCGGTGCGGATGAAGATCAGGACGCGGTCCGGACCGGCTGCGGCCGAGAGGCCCGGCATCGGCAGCAGGAGCAGCGCACACAGCAGGGCGATGGGCAGGCGAGGCATGCGCGAAGTCTGTCACGGGTGCTGCCCGTCGCCGTCCTGCGCTGCAGCACCGGCCGCGCCCGTCTGCGCGATCCGGGTGGGGCATGGCCGGGGCGTCACGCTTCATCCCGGATCGCCCCCGACTCATCCCGGATTTCACACAGTTCGTCGCGTGGCGCTTGTCGCACCCCGGGCCTGCGCCCAGAGTCTGCCCCTGTCCGCTGGGAGCGTACTCGTGAACAAGGGAATTCCGTATCTGCTTGCTGCACTGGTTCTGCTGACATGGTCGGCAGGCTGGGCCGAGCCGGTGCTGGCCCTGTTCCACAACGCGCAGGTCTGCCTGGCCGACGGCGGCGACTTCGATCTGCTGCGCCTGCGCTGCCAGCCGCAGCCCAGTGGGGTGTGCATCGGCCAGGCAACACTGTGGTTCTGGCTGAGCGGTATCGTCTTCGCGGTGGTCGCGCTGCTGGGCACGCGTCGCCGCACGCGCTGACAGTCGAGCACGCAACCGGCATCATCGGCCTCTGTCTGATGGAGGTCATATGCGTCCGAGTGAAAAGGAAAAGATGCTGTCCGGGCTGCCCTACCGCCCCGGTGATCCCGAGTTGCAGGCCGACATGGCCGCGGCCAAGGTGTGGATGGTCCGTTACAACGCCGCCCTGGCCGAAACCCCGGCCGTGCGCCGCGCGCTGTTGCGCGAGCAGCTCGGTGCGGTCGGCGAGGGCGCGGTGATCCGGCCGCCATTCCACTGCGATTACGGCTACAACATCCGCCTGGGGCAGGGCGTGTTCCTCAACTACAACTGCGTGATCCTGGACGTGGCCGAGGTCAGCATCGGCGATGGCAGCCAGATTGGTCCGGCAGTGCAGCTCTATGCCGCCGATCATCCGCGTGATCCGCAGGCGCGGGCTGAAGGCCTGGAGTCGGCCAAGCCGGTCCGCATCGGGCGCAATGTGTGGATCGGGGGCGGCGCGATCGTGCTGCCGGGGGTCACCATCGGCGATGACGCCGTGGTCGGCGCTGGCAGCGTGGTTACCCGCGATGTACCCGCAGGCGCGACCGTGATGGGCAATCCTGCGCGGGTGGTGCCTCGGCGCGCGCACGGCGATTGATCCAGCTCAAGGCACTGCGTCCACACCGGGTGTGCAATGGTGATCATCCCATCGCACACCCCAAGGAGCTCTGCCATGTACAAGCGCATCCTGATTGCCACCGATGGTTCGGAGCTGGCCGAGAAAGGCCTGATCAAGGGCCTGGAGCTGGCCAAGGACGTCGATGCCGAGGTCGATATCGTGACCGTCTCCGAGCCCTGGGCGGTGGGCATGTACGACGCGATGGGCTGGAGCGTGGGCTACATGAACACGCCCGAATACAAAGCCGATCGCGAAGAGGCCGCGCAGAAGGTGCTGCAGCCGGCCAAGGCCGCCGCGGAAGCGCAGGGCCTGCGTACGTCGACCGTGCACGTGTTGGACCGCTATGCCGCTGACGGCATCATCGATACCGCCACCGAACGCGGCAGCGACCTGATCGTGATGACCTCGCACGGCCGCCGTGGCGTGACCCGTGTGCTGCTCGGCAGCCAGACCGCCGAAGTGCTGGCACGCAGCACGGTGCCGGTGCTGGTCATCCGATAGCGGAGAAACGTGTAGTGCCGGCCGGCGGCCGGCAGTGCCCCTCAATCGCGCAGTATCAGCGTCTGCGATTCATCCAGCGTGCCATCCGGCTGCAGCACGACATAACGCTCCCCGCTTCGGTCGAACAGCACCGGGATCGGATCGCGGAACAGCGGGCGGCGCACGAAGCGCAGCTGCCAGCCGAAATGCTCCAGCGTCTCTACCGCCTGGCGCTGCTCTGCAGTGAGGCCGGCGCGCAGTTGGGCCGGATTCGGATCGTGGCGGCGTTCGGGGGTGGTCATCGAGCGTGAGCAGGCAGGGAGGCGGTCCGCGCCCGGCCTGCCCCGTAACGGAACGAGGCAGCAGCGCGGTCGACGCCCGCAATCACCAGCTGTAGAGCTTCCAGTACACCGGCGAGACGCCGTCCTTGTCGCTGTCCATGCGGCCATCGCCGTTCTGGTCGTACATGTAGAACGGGGCACCGCGCGACGGGGTCACCTTGACCATCCGCAGCTGGCCGCCGACCCGGTATTCCTCGATCGTGTCGCCGTTGTCCTGGACCGTCTTGACCACATCGGCACCGGTGACATCGACCGGGGGCCTGCCGCCGCCACCGGTGGCACAGCCAGCCAGCGCGAGCACGCCTGCGAGCAACAGAATCTTCATGGGCCGGGAGTCCTTGGGCGAAGAGGGCCCGATTATGCCCGATGGATCGTGAGGCCGGTGCCGACGACGGTCAGGGCCGGGCGCGTAGAATCGTCACATGAGCCGATTAGTCCTGATTGACGGGTCCAGTTACCTGTATCGCGCGTTCCACGCGCTTCCGCCGCTGACCAACGCACACGGTGAACCCACCGGCGCGCTGTTCGGTGTGGTCAACATGCTGCGCGCCACCCTGAAGGAGCGCCCCGAGTACGTCGCCTTCGTGGTCGATGCGCCCGGCAAGAACTTCCGTGACGACCTGTATGCCGACTACAAAGCCAACCGCCCGCCGATGCCTGACGACCTGCGCCCGCAGATCGAGCCGATGTGCCGCATCGTCGAGGCGCTGGGCCTGAGCATCCTGCGCATTCCCGGCGTGGAAGCCGACGATGTGATCGGCACGCTGGCCCTGCAGGGCCACCGCGATGGCCTGCAGGTGACCATCTCCACCGGCGACAAGGACTTCGCCCAGCTGGTCCGCCCGGGCATCGAACTGGTCAACACCATGACCGGCAGCCGCATGGATTCGGACGCGGCGGTGATGGAGAAGTTCGGCGTGCGCGCCGACCAGATCGTCGACCTGCTGGCGCTGATGGGCGACGCCGTGGACAACGTGCCCGGCGTGGAGAAGTGCGGCCCCAAGACCGCCGCCAAGTGGCTGGCCGAGTACCAGCACCTGGAGGGGGTGATGGCGGCGGCGCCGACCATGAAGGGCAAGATCGGCGAGAACCTGCGCGCGGCGCTGGAGCGCCTGCCGCTCAACCGCGAGCTGGTCACAATCCGCACCGATGTGCCGCTGGAGGTCTCGGCGCAGACGCTGCCGCTGCGCGAGCCGGACGTACCGTCGCTGAGCGAGCTGTACCTGCGTTACGGCTTCACCCAGGCCCTGAAGGAGCTGGGCGGTCCCGTGCCTGCCCCGGCCGCTGCCAGCGAGGCCCCGGTCAGCCTGCGCGGCACTGCGGCCGGCTACGCCCGTGCCACGCCGGATGAGGCGGTGGTGCCGGTCGATCCGGCGCTCTCCGCCCCGGGCGAGTACGAGATGGTGCTGACCACCGGGCAGCTCGATGCCTGGGTGCAGCGCCTGGCCGATGCCGAGCTGATCTCCTTCGATACCGAGACCGACGCACTAGACGCCATGCGCGCCAACCTGGTCGGCATCAGCCTGGCGGTCGAGCCGGGCCGGGCGGCCTACATCCCGGTCGGCCACGACTACCCCGGCGCGCCAGCCCAGCTGCCACGCGAGCAGGTGCTGGCGGCGTTGCGCCCGGCGCTGGAAGACCCGTCCAAGAAAAAGCTTGGCCAGCACGGCAAGTACGACCTGCACGTACTACGCCGCCACGGCGTGAACGTGCAGGGGTACCACGACGACACCATGCTGGAGAGCTTCGTGCTCAATTCCACCGCCACGCGCCATGACATGGACTCGCTGGCGATGCGCTACCTGGGCTACACCACCATCAAGTTCGAGGAGGTGGCCGGCAAGGGCGCCAAGCAGATCTCGTTCTCGCAGGTGGGCCTGGACGAAGCCTGCCGCTACGCCGCCGAAGATGCCGACGTGACCCTGCGCCTGCACCACGCGCTGCGGCCACAACTGCAGGCCACGCCTTCGCTGGACAGCGTCTACCGCGACATCGAGATGCCGCTGGTGCCGGTGCTGACGCGCATCGAGGCCAATGGTGTGCATATCGACATGGCCGAACTGCGCCGGCAGAGCCAGGACCTGGGCTCGCGCATGCTGGCCGCCCAGCAGAAGGCGACCGAGCTTGCCGGGCGCACCTTCAACCTGGATTCGCCCAAGCAGCTGCAGGCCGTGCTGTTCGACGAGCTGCAGCTGCCGGCGCTGGTGAAGACCCCCAAGGGCCAGCCCAGCACCAATGAAGAGGCGCTGGAGGCGATCGCCGAACAGCACGAGCTGCCGAGGGTGATCCTGGAGTACCGCGGGCTGGCCAAGCTGCGCAGCACCTACACCGACAAGCTGCCGGAGATGATCAACCAGGACACCGGGCGGGTGCACACCAGCTACCACCAGTCCGGCGCCGCCACCGGCCGGCTGTCTTCCTCGGACCCGAACCTGCAGAACATCCCGATCCGCACCGAGGACGGCCGCCGTATCCGCCGCGCCTTCGTGGCGCCGCCGGGCCGCAAGATCCTGGCCTGCGATTACTCGCAGATCGAGCTGCGGATCATGGCCCACCTCTCTGAGGACCCCGGCCTGGTGCGGGCCTTCGAGCAGGGCGTGGACGTGCACCGGGCCACCGCGGCGGAAGTCTTCAGCCGCAGCCTGGAGGAGGTCACCTCGAACGAGCGCCGGGCCGCCAAGGCGATCAACTTCGGCCTGATGTACGGCATGAGCGCGTTCGGGCTGGCCCGCAACCTCGGGATCGACCGTGGTCAGGCCCAGGATTACGTAGCGCTGTACTTCAGCCGCTACCCGGGCGTGCGCGACTTCATGGAACGGATGCGCCAGCAGGCCCGTGACCAGGGCTATGTGGAAACCCTGTTCGGCCGCCGCCTGTACCTGAACGACATCAACGCCCGCAACCAGGGGCTGCGTGCCGGTGCTGAACGCGCGGCGATCAATGCCCCGATGCAGGGCACCGCGGCGGACATCATCAAGCGCGCCATGGTGAAGGTGGACGATTGGCTGCAGGACCACGGCGACCAGGCCAAGATGATTCTGCAGGTGCACGATGAACTGGTGTTTGAAACCGAAAGCAGTTTCCTCGACACCTTGCGTTTGAAAGTGGTTGAACTGATGTCTTCAGCGGCCGAACTGCGCGTGCCGCTGGTGGTGGACGCTGGCGTCGGTGATAACTGGGATGAGGCGCATTGAGGCCTGAATCACAGTCAAAAGGCTGAATTGGTTCATTGCTTCCCAATAATCTGACTGCTGGATGAATGTTCCCGGGAGGAGCCCAGTATTAATTGGGCCCCTTCACGAACTATCAATGTTCGAAGTGTTGTTATAGACCTCGACAGGCGCAATGCCTGTTGTGGATCTCTCCCATCCCCTGGAGCAGATCTCGGAACGGGGGCTCCTCCCCAAGCGCCCGTTCCCCGGCCCCGCTAACCTCCCCCTGGTTGGCGGGGCTTTTTATTTGTGGCGCCGGAAAACGGCCGCCCGCGACGCGCCACCATTGCCTCTGGCCGGGTGCCGGCCCATGCTGGCTGGACCAGTCGGGAGAGACGATGAGCGACCTGTTTGCATTGGCCATGCCGTGGTGGGAATTCATCCTGCGCGCGGTGGTGGTGTACGTGGTGGTGCTGGGCATGGTGCGGCTCTCGGGCAAACGCGCGCTGGGCCAGATCACCCCCTTCGACGTGTTGCTGATCGTGCTGCTGGGCAACGCGGTGCAGAACGCACTGCTGGGCCAGGACACCTCCTTGGGCGGCGGCCTGCTGCTCGCGGCGACGCTGATCTCGATCAACTACGGCGTGGGCTGGCTGACCACGCGCAGCCGCCGGATCGAATCGCTGGTCGAAGGCGAGCCGGTGCTGATCGCGCGCGATGGCAAGGTGCTCGACTCGGTGCTCAAGCGCGAGCTGGTCACCCCGTCCGATCTGGACGCCGCGCTGCGTCAGCAGGGCTGTTTGACCATCGATGACGTTGCCCTGGCGGTGCTGGAGATCAACGGACACATCACGATCGTGCCGAAGAAGTAATTAGAGCCAGTCGCGCGGCACCAGATAGTCGGCCAAGCGCGCCTCATCGCTGCCGGCCTCCGGCTGGAAGCCGTATTCCCAGCGCACGCGCGGCGGCAGGCTCATCAGGATGCTCTCGCTGCGCCCGCCGCTCTGCAGCCCGAACAGGGTGCCGCGGTCGTAGACCAGGTTGAATTCGACGTAGCGGCCGCGACGGTACAGCTGGAACTCACGCTCGCGCTCGCCATACGGGGTGTCCTTGCGACGCTCGACCAGCGGCAGATAGGCGTCCAGGAAACCGTCGCCGACCGCACGCAGATAGGCAAAATCGCGCTCGAAATCGCCGTGCAGGTCGTCGAAGAACAGGCCGCCCACACCGCGTGTCTCGTTGCGATGGCGCAGGAAGAAATACTCATCGCACCAGCGCTTGTGCGCCGCATAGCGCTCTTCACCGAACGGTGCGCACAGATCGTGCGCGACCTGATGCCAGTGCCGCACGTCCTCCTCGATCGGATAGAAGGGCGTGAGGTCGAAGCCGCCACCGAACCAGGATGCCACCGCTACTCCATCGCGTTCAGCGCGGAAGTAACGCACGTTGGCATGCGTGGTCGGCAGGTACGGATTGGCCGGATGGAACACCAGCGAAACGCCCGTGGCGCGCCAGGAGGCGCCGGCCAGCTCCGGGCGGTTCGCCGAGGCCGACGGCGGCAGGCGCGTGCCGGCCACGTCGGAAAACCCGATCCCGGCCTGCTCGAACACCGCACCATCGCGCAGGATGCGGGTGCGGCCACCGCCGCCCTCCGCGCGCTGCCACAGATCTTCGGCGAAGCGGGCCTGGCCGTCGGCGGTTTCAATCGCCGCACAGATGCGGTCCTGCAGGTCGGTCAGATACGCGCGGACGCGGTCGAAGTCGTTCATGGGGGCTACTTTACCGCAGGCCGGTGCACGGCCTGCGTGTGCTCATCTGCGTTCAACGGCCGCTTTTGCGAAGGCTGCTTTTGTTCTTCGTCGTCGTGGCAGGTGCGTCGGCCGGCGCCTCATCTTCTCCAGCCTCCGCCTCCGCCTCCTCCGCCTCCGCCGCCATGCGCTCGGCGATCTGCTCCAGTCCGGCGCTGACCTGCATCAGGCCCCAGTTGCGGGTGGCGTGTACATCGCAGGCCACGTGCGTGCCTTTGCCGTCCTTCGCGCACAGGGCCGCCATCTGCTCGGGCAGCGCCTCGTCACCGGTGTGCTCGTAGACGGTGGCCAGGTTCTCGCAGCCTTCGCGGACGCCGGCGGTGCACAGCGTCATGTAGAACGGCGCGGCCTCGGCCCAGCGGTCGCGCAGTGCCAGCTGGTGGCCGGCCGCATTGCAGCCCTGCAGCTTGCCCGCCGCACAGCAGGCCTGGGCACCGCCCTCGCGGCCCAGGGTCGGGCAATCCTGCGGCAGCGGGGTCTCGACGAAGACCACCGGCGCGCTGCACTGCTGCGTTTGCCCGGTGTGCTCGTAGTAGCTGAAGCGGTTCCAGCTGTCCATGCCGATCAGGTTGCCGTTGGCCAGGCGCTTGAACACGAAGTCGTCGCCCTGGTCGTGGCGTACGCGGATGTCGCCGTCCACCAGCCGCGCACGCAGCTTGCCGCCGAAGCCGCTGTCGATCATGCCGCCATCCCCGAACGGAAGATGGTCCATCAGGCCTTGGCTGGCCACGTAGCTGCCGCAGGGCAGGGCGGTGGCCGCCAGCGGGCTCAGCGCCTTGGCATCCAGCTTGGCCAGCGGCGCCGCCCGCTCGCAGGCGCGCGGGTCCTTGCCCTGGGTGCAGGCCCGTTGCAGCGCATCGCGGGCGGGAACCAGGCGCCCGGCCTCCCACAGCGCTTCAGCGGCCTTGGCGCAGAAAGTGCCTTGGGTCTGCGCCTGGCAGAGCGTGGTGATCTCATCGAGCTGCGCAGCCGGCAGTGGCGATGCATCGGCTGCAGCAAGCCCACCGAGCAGTGCCTTGGCAAAGGCCTGGCCCATGGCCTCGCGCGCTGCGTCCAGGCAGGCGGCCTGGTCGTACTGCGCGGACGCGGGCTTGCAGACCTCGGGCTCGGGCGGATCAAGTGCGTTGTCCTGGGTCGCGGCCAGTGTGTTGGCCTCGCGCGCTTCGGTCTGGAAGTTGGCGAGCAGGCGCTTGCAGGCGGCCGGGACATCCTCGCGGCACCACTGCCGCAGGCGGTCGTTGCTGGCAAAGAGCGTGTCGTTCAGGCAGGTATCGATTTCGGCCCGGCACGACGCCGCCGGAAACACCGTCGCTCGGCGGCAGGTAGCCGCCTTCTGCAAGCGATACTCGTTGAAGCGGTCGCTGAGCAGGCGACCGCCTTCGTGCACGTTCAGCGATCCGACGCCGCCGTTGTCGAGGTCGGCCAACTTCAGTTCGTCACCGATGCGGCTGAGGAGGTAAGGCTCGGGCGCTTGGCCGGGAATCTGCCTAACGCCCTCGTTGGCGCTGTGCAGGGTCAACGTAGTGCCGCTGTCCTCGGCCACGAACGTGCCACAGACGACGGCCTGGGCCGCTGCCGGCAGGCTGACCGCCGTGAGCAGGGTGAACAGGGTCGCGCGCCAGCCGTGGCGGCGCAGAAGGGGGAGGGAAGCAGTCACACGATCATCCTTGCAGGTCGTGCAGCGCACCGTGGCGCTGCGGGAAACATGTCAACGGCGGAACAGCGCACGCACATCGGCCGCGCACAGGCGCACGATCAGCCAGCCCTGCAGCACCGCGAACGCCAGTGCGGTCACGCCGGCGAGGCCGCTGCAGATCACGCGCTGTACGCGCAGCTCACTGCGCAGCTTGAGCAGTTCGATCGACAGGGTGTCATCGGGTATCTGCGCCAGCAGGTGGCGGAACGCATCATCCAGCAGCCACGCGGCGACCACGTTGAGCACGGCGGTGACCGCCAGCAGCACGATGAACAGCGCCCACGCCCAGCGCCAGCGACGCAGCATGCCCCAGCATGCGGCAACGCCCAAGAGGCTCGACACGCACAGCAGCACGTTGGCCAGCACCGGGTGGGTGAGCAGCCAGCGCAGCGAGCCAGGCAGCCAGTGCAGGTCCTCATCGGCGAGCAGCGCCTGCAGCGCCTCCGAGCCCGACAGGGGTATCGAAATCAGTGCCAGCACCGCCCACATCGCGGCTGTGACCACACAGACCAGCAGCACGGACTTGAGCAGCGGAGCGAGGAAGGCAGGCGCGCCATCCCCGCTGGGGCGTGGCGTGCGGGAGGGCAATTGCGGGGGAAGCGACGCTGACATCCGGTGTCCTGGTTGGGCAGGCCGCGACGTCTAGGTCGCAGCCACCGCGTTCGCGGCCGCAGGCAGGATATGGTCTGCGCTCAACGGTGCCAAGCGCACTCCATGCGGCAGGTGCAGCGGCACCCACGCAAGTTCGGCGATTTCCGCCTGTGCGCGGGGCATGCCGATGACCGTCACCAGGTAGGCATGCGCCCGTACGCGGTGCCCGGCTTCGTGGACCGCCCATGCCTCGAACCGGCCGAGCGGCACAGCACTGGCAGGGTCCAGGGCGACACCGAGTTCTTCGTGCAGCTCACGCGCCAGGGCAACCAAGGGTGCTTCACCGGGCTCGGGCTTGCCGCCGGGCTGGATGAAGGTGTCCGAGCCGTGTTTGCGCACCACCAGTACGCGGCCGTCGGGATCGAAAACGACCGCGGCGACGATATCGATCGTCGCCGCGGCGTGCTGCCCGTCAGTAGGCACCGACGTCATCGATGGATTACTTCAGGTTCTCTTCGAACAGCTTGAGGATGCGCTTGTACTGGTCCAGCCAGGAATCGGCACGCACATAGCCGTGGCGTTCCAGCGGGTACGGCGCGATCGTCCAGTTGTCCTTGTGCAGCTCGATCAGCTTCTGGGTGAGGTTGACCGAGTCCTGGAAGAACACGTTGTCGTCCATCATCCCGTGCGCGATCAGCAGGTGATCCTGCAGGCCTTCGGCGTACTCGATCGGCGAGGACTTGCGATACGCCTCCGGGTCGATGTCCGGGGTGTTGAGGATGTTGGCGGTGTAGCCGTGGTTGTACTGGTGCCAATCGACCACCGGCCGCAGCGCCGCGCCAGCCTTGAACGTGCCCGGCGAGCGGAACAGCGCCATGAAGGTCATGAAGCCGCCGTAGGAACCGCCGTAGATGCCGGCGTGGTCACGGTCGCCCTGCTTGGTGGCGACCAGCCAGTCCAGGCCGTCCTTGTAGTCTTCCAGTTCCGGGTGGCCCATGTTGCGGTAGATCGCCGTGCGCCAGTCGCGGCCGTAGCCGGCGCTGCCGCGGTAATCCATGTCCAGCACCACGTAGCCCTTCTGCACGAGCAGGTTGTGGAACATCTGCTCGCGGAAGTAGGCCGGGTACTGCTGGTGGACGTTCTGCAGGTAACCGGCGCCGTGCACGAACATGGCGATCGGGTACTGCTTGCCCGGCTCGAAGGTCTCCGGACCGTAGTACTTGGCCCAGACCACGCCGGCGCCGTGCTTGGACGGCACCTGCACCAGCTTGGGCTGGATCCACTCGCGCGCCTTGAACTCGGCGGTGCGGGTGTCGGTCAGCACCTTGGCCTGGCCACCGGCGGCGGGCACCACGGCCAGCTGCGTCGGCAGGTAAGCACCGGAGTAACGCACCAGCAGCTGCTGGCCGTCCGGAGACAGCGAGAAGTCTTCCACGCCGTTGAGCGAGGTCAGCTCGCGCACCTGCTTGCTGGCGGTGTCGACCGCGCACACTTCATAGTCGCCCGGCGACTGCTGGTTGCACAGGAAGTAGAAGCCGCGGCCGTCAGCGCTGGGCACGGGCATCGAGGTTTCCCACTTGCCGCCGGTCAATGCCTGCGGCCTGGCCGTGCCCTGCTGGGTGTACAGATGCGAATAGCCGGATTCCTCGGACAGCATCCAGAGCGTACGGTTGTCGTTGGACCAGCCGAAATCGTTGAAGCTCCAGTTGATCCAGGCGCTGTCGGTCAAGCGATGACGCGTCTCCAGCTTGGCACTGGCCGGGGTCACGCTGGCGATCCAGCGGTCCTTGTTGTCGTTGGCGCGCAGCATGATCGCGGCCTGCTGACCATCGGGGCTCCAGCGGATGCCGGGCGCGCCGGGGCCACCCAGCACTTCCACCGGGCGGTTGCCCTTGAGGGCGTCCTTGCCAGCGGCCTTGCGCAGCGCGGCCAGCGGGTCGGTGCCGATGCCCGGCAGGCCGTCCAACGACAGCGGCTTGACCGTGCCGGCGACGGCATCGACCAGCCACAGCGCGTTCGGCTCCGGATCGTTGCGGCCCACGCGGGTGCGGGTGTCTTCGAACTCTTCGTAGCCCGACTCGGTCACGTACTTGGGCATCTTGCCGCCGCGGCCCTCATCGAAGCTCTTCGGCTTGGTGACCACGATCAGGGTGCGCGCATCCGGCGAGAGCACGCTGTCGACGATCTCCACATCCGCGCCCAGATACACCGGGCTCGGTGCGCGCGTGCCATCGGCGCGGCGCCAGCTGGCTTCCTGCGCCTTGAGCGCGTCGCGCTGGGCGCGGTCGTTGCGCAGCGTGGCCAGGGTGCGCAGCTGCTGCTCGCGCAGCGTGTCCGCCTTGGGTGCGTCATCCGGGTTCTTTTCGGCCTTGAGGCTGGCGACCTGCTGCACGCCGGCCGCGGCCGTCCAATGGAACCAGTTCTGGCCGGTGCGCCAGATCACACCGCCGTCGCGGGCGAAATTGACCGCGCTGGACTTCTCGGTGCTGCGGGTCAGCTGGGTCAGCGCGCCGCTGCGCAGGTCGCGCACGAACACATCGCCGTTGCGCACGAAGGCCGAGCGCTGGCGCGCGCTGTCGTAGACCGGGCTGTCCACATCCAGGGTGCCGCGCTGGTCATCGCCAACCTGTCCGGCCACGCCACCGGCAATCGGCTGGCGGAAGGTATCGCGCACCGGGCTGCCGTTGCGCTTGAGCTGGTACTCCACCTGCTGGCTGTTCCACGACCACCAGGCGCTCTCGACCGGCGGACCGATCCAGTCCGGGTCGGCCATGGCCTGCTCGATGGTGATCGGCGTCGGCGCCGCATGGGCAGCACCGCCAAGGGCGGCGAGCAGCAACAGGGACAAAGGCAGCGTTCTGGGCATTGCGGGCGGCACCAATGAGGAAAACCCGGCAAGCGTAGCAGCCGCAACGGCCGGCGGAGGGGGCCACAGGTCATGGCGCGGACCCATCGCCAGCATCCGCAACGTCGTGACGCCAAGGGGCTGCCCGTGCGCGGGATGAGGGCGATCCCGACACATCTCAGAACGACGAAGCCCTTGCCCTGCCTGATGCGGGAGGCCCTGCGGCACTGCTGCGTCGACAGCCCGGAACCGGCTCCCTACGGTGGCTGTGACCCCCGGGGATCCAAGGGGGACATCCATTCAAGGAGCGATTCGATGTTCAAGATGATCACCCGCGCAGCCGTGTTGACCGGCGCCGCCGTGGCGCTCAGCGCCTGTGGCAATCCGCGCGATGCAACCAAGGCCAATTTCAGTCGCGCCATCCAGGCCTATCTGGACGGGCAGGCCGGGCTGTGTGTCCCGTTACCGGCGAACGAAGTGCCCTTCACGCTCGGCGACCAGGACCTGTTCCCGCAGAACAAGACCCGTGCCGATGCTCTGGTCCAGGCGGGCCTGCTGTCGTCACACCCGACCGAGGTGAAGCAGCCCTTCGGTAGCAGCACCCGCCCCGCCACCGAATACCGGGCGACGGCGGCCGGCCAGAGTGCCCTGGTCGCCCAGGCGCCGAAGACCCTGGTCCAGCGCTCCGCCTTCTGCAGCGGGGCTTACAAGGTGCAGGACGTGACCAACTTCACCGAGCCGGGCGAGCTGATGGGGGTCAAGCTCTCCCACGTCGAGTACACCTACACGGTCAAGGGCAGCGCCGATTGGGCGCGTTCTGACGCGCTGCGCAGCGCCTACCCCGAGCTGGACAAGCACGCGCAGGACAGCGTGACCTCCAAGGCCACCCTGATCCTGACCCACGACGGCTGGGTGCACGAAAGCCTGTTCAAGCGCTGAGTGGTACTGCAGGCGGCGGGCCGCACGCCGCCGCCTGGATGTCGCCGTAGGCGTCTGTCTGGGTCGGTCGCTGCCCAGTACGTTCCTGCTTGATGAGGTGGTGCCCCCGAGCTTCATTCAGATCGTCGATTGCATGCAGGACAGCATCCGTAAGAGATACGGGCAGAAAGACATCCCACAACCGGAACGTCGGCGGGCCGCATGAGCCGTGCCATCGTCGTATTGCATTCCAGCCCGCCGATGGTGTGGCCGAGATGCTGAGGGGTCGTCCCGGCGCCACCTGCGTTCACCTGGATGAGATCAGCGCACTGGGCCATGGGTGAAGGCCATGCGCCGACCGACATAGCGGATCCAGAGGCAGTGCTTGCCTTGTTCACCGATGCCTATGTGATCAAGCGAGTTTCCGACTTCAACCATTGCGAGGCCGGACGTCGCCTGCAAGCGGCCGATCTGCATGGCCTATGGAGCTATATCGCGTTGTCGCCGCTGCTCGAACGCGCGAACACGCTGGCGCACGAGAGGGCACTCCCGTGGTGTGCATCTACCACGAAGGCAACATCGAACTACAGTTTCCGCGTGGAGATGTGGAGGTGGATCGATCGCTGTACCAGCACATCGCCGACGGGGCGCGCCAGGCATTTGCCAGCGAAATGGGCGAGCTGCTGCTCTACGAGCGCGAGGATGCCCCGCCGCTGTTCTGTGCTTTCAGTCCGTACATGGCCAACGCCACGCGCGGACGGCCGCCAGTCGAAGCAGTCAAAGAAATCAACTGCAACCGATGTTCCGGTTCGTGCATCTATGTAACTGACATCCACCAACGGAGCATCACCGTGAAGGAAATGATCCCGATCATGCTGTTCATCTGTATCGCCTACGCCGTTCCCCGAGGCAGCGGCGTAACGGCAGGAGCGACTTCGTGTTGATGGGTCGCCTACCGCGCAATCAGGGGTCAAGATGATCGGCTACTACGCTCTGCTGGCGTTGCGCCGCCTTCGGCAGAACGCCATGGCTTACGCCGTCGTAGCGCTGGTTCTGGGCGCGGGTGTCGGCTGCACGATGATCATGCATTCGATCGTGCGCCAGATCACGCATGATCCTGCGCCAGGTCGCAGTGGGTACCTGTACCGTCCGGCGCTGGATGTGAGGCCGGAAGCGCAGCGTCGGGCGGGCGGCGAAGCGAGCGGCAATCTGACATGGCCGGATGCGCGGCAGTTGCTGGATGGGGGCAGGCAGTGGCCGCAGGTTGCGATGGCTGGTGGCCGGGCTGCCGTCAAGGATGCGAGCGGACGGCCCTTCAACGCCCGCGCGCGCTACGCCACCGACGGCGTGTTCACTGTATTGGGAATACCGCTCGAACAAGGCCGTGGGTGGACGCGCGCCGAAGGGGAGGGGGCACAACGCGTGGCAGTGGTAACCGCGCCGCTGCTCGCACGGGTGTGCAGTGCGGGGCCTTGCCTGGGCACGACCATTGAACTGGATGGGCATTCCTACCGCGTCATCGGCGTAACCAAGCCCTGGCATCCGGTCCCGATGTATCACGCAGACTTGCCGGGCAGCGCCTTTGCCGAGCCGGACGAGGTGTTTCTGCCGCTGGCGGCCGCGGTAGCGGACGACTTGGTGGTGGATGGCAGCGTCTCGGCCTGGGGTGATGGCGGTGATACACCCCGGTTGGGCCCGACGATGGCCTGGCTGCAGCTCTGGACGTGGCTTCCGACCACCGACGATGTGCGGCAGTACGAACAGATGCTGCGTACCCACGCGCTGTCACGTGAGCTCCCTGCGGACCAGGCCAAGGTCTGGAGGATGGCCGATTGGCTGGATCTGAAGGGACTGGTCCCGCCCGATACGCGGATCCAGCTCTGGTTGTCCTACCTGTTGCTGGCTGTCTGCGTGACGAATGCTGGCGCGCTGCTTTACCTCACCCTCGACCGCCGTCGGCATGAAATGGCGATCCGCCGCGCCATCGGCGCACGGCGCGTTGATGTTCTGGTTCAGCTGCTGCTTGAAGCGGCCGTTGCAGGTGCCCTGAGCGGCGTGGTTGCCGTCGTGGTTTACGTGGGTGGGATGGAGTTCGTGCGCTCCAGCCGTGTGGTCGCATCCACGCTGACGGTGGTCGAGCCGGTCACTGCCGGGCTCGCCCTGCTCATCGGCGTTGCGGCCGCACTTGCGTGTGCAGCCGTGCCGGCACTTCGGCTCTGCACGCGCCAGGTCGCGGTACAGCAGATCGCAACAAGTCCATAGGGAATAGTCATGTTGATCCTCAAGGCATTGCGCCACTATCTTCCCGGCGCGCTGCTGCTGACTACGCAAGCCGCGCTGGCTTGCGCGGTGTGTATTCTGTCCCTCTCCGTGATCAGGGATAGTCAATCCCGATTGGGCGCACGCTTAAGTAGCGATGCGGAGCGCATCTGGATCGTGCATGCCGCCGACCCCGTGGGCAAACAGGCTTCGCCGGAGACAATCCGCGAAGACCTCGCGCTCCTCTCAAGGTTGGCGGGAGTCCACGCCGCCGCGGCGGCCGATGCGATCCCGTTCGGCGGGCGATCCCGGCGGTTTGGCCTGTGCAGCAGCGCAAAAGCCATGGAAGACGCCATTTCTGCGGGCTCCATCGAGGTGAAGGGCTGCCAGCAGCCCCCCGTCATCACCGCGACCGAGCGCTGGCTGTCCTCGATGGGTATCCCCGTGCTGCAGGGGCGGGACGCGGATCCTGCGGAGGTTGCCACGGGCGCTCGTGTGATTCTGTTGAGCCAGGCGCTTGCCCGCGCTCTATATGCCGACGAGCCGGCCGTGGGCCGTCAGGTTTACCTCGGTCCGGATGATGTGCGTACTGTGATCGGTGTGTTCGACGCCGTGGCGGGGCCTTCGCCCATGGGGAGCGAAGTCGACACCCAGTGGGCCGTCCAGCCAGGCTATCCGGGGGGAAATCAGCGCTATTTTGCCATGCACGCCCAGCCAGGGCTGGGCCGGCAGGTCGTCGATGGTGCGATCGAGGGCCTGTATGGCCTTGAGGCATACCGGATGCTGGACCCGGAGAAGGCGCGTTCGCTGGCGGAGTATCGTGATGAGTTCCTGCGGGCCGATACGTTCAAGGCCCGGCTGCTGGGTTCGATGACCGTGCTTGTACTGGTGATCATGATGGTGGGGGTTTCCGGCATGGTCGGATCCTGGGTAAACCGGCGTCGCCGCGCCATCGGCATTCGCCGTGCACTAGGTGCCCGGCAGCGCGACATCCTCTCCTACTTCCTGGTGGAGAACCTGTTGCTGTCCGCGCCCGGTGCGCTTCTTGGCCTTGCCCTTGCAGCGGCCATCACGCATTTGTCCCGCTTGGAGGCACTCTCCAGCTGGGGTGCGGGCACCGCAGCCGTTGCAGTGTCCGTCGTCATGGTAACCAACGTGCTGGCCTGCCTGCAGCCCTCACTGCGGGCTGCACGACAGGAGCCCTTGGAGTTGCTGCGCGCGCGATGATCACCTCGGGGCGAGCAAGCCCTGCCGGGCCGGTCGAGGCACTGGGCGCCGAGGAGGATGGGCCCCGGAAGACCCGCATCATCGCTGGCGGTCAGCAGGCTTTCTTGGCGTTGAGGGGGTGTCGGCAATCCACTTGGCAGGCACCGTTGGAGAGGTGGACCACCGACCAACCCTGAACCCGGCCGCCGCCTGCGACAAAGTGAAGCAGCGCGTCACCGGGTCGCATGTGCCTTTCACATATACAGGCCCAGACTGGTGCGGATTTCAGAAGCCAGTCGGAGGCGTCTCTTGGACGCGTTGTTGTTGTCCCGGATCCAGTTCGGGTTCGTCATCAGTTTCCACGTGCTGTTCCCGGCCTTCACGATCGGTACCGCCAGCTGGCTGGCCTTTGTCGAATCGCGCTGGCTGCGTACCGGCAATCCCGTCTGGCGCGAGCTGTATTTCTTCTGGCAGAAGATCTTCGCGGTCTCCTTCGGCATGGGCGTGGTGAGCGGCATCGTCATGGCCTTCCAGTTCGGCACCAACTGGCCCCGGCTGAGCGAGGTGGCTGGCACGGTGATCGGCCCGCTGCTGACCTATGAGGTGCTCACCGCGTTCTTCCTGGAAGCCAGCTTCCTGGGCGTGATGATGTTCGGCTGGGGCAAGGTCTCGCCGCGCCTGCATTTCTTCTCCACCTGCATGGTGGCGCTGGGCACGCTGGTCTCCACGTTCTGGATCCTGTCCTCCAACAGCTGGCTGCAGACGCCGGCCGGTTACACGATCGTCGATGGCATCGTGCATCCGGACAGCTGGTGGCAGATCGTCTTCAACCCGTCCTTCCCTTACCGCTTGGCGCACATGGCGCTGGGCTCGTTCATCACCACATGCTTCGTGATTGGCGGCGTGGGCGCGTGGTACCTGCGCAAGGATGTGCACCGCGAAGCTGGCCGCAAGATGCTGCTGGCGGCGGTGGGCTTCGCCGCGCTGACGGTGCCGGTACAGATCTTCGTCGGCGACATGCATGGCCTGAATACCCTCAAGCACCAGCCGATGAAGATCGCGGCGATGGAAGCGCATTGGCATTCCGAAGGCGAGGGCAAGGGTGTCCCGCTGGTGGTGTTCGCGGTGCCCAACGAAAAGGCCGAGCGCAACGACTACGAAATCGCGATCCCGCGCTTGGGCAGCCTGATCCTCACTCATTCGTTGGACGGCACCTTCGATCCGCTCACCTCGGTGCCTGCCAGTGATCGCCCGCCGGTGGTGCCGGTGTTCTTCGCGTTCCGGGTGATGGTCGGGCTGGGCACGCTGATGCTGCTGCTGGCCTGGGTGTCGGCGTTCCAGTGGTGGCGCGGCAAGTTGTTGCAGTCACGCTGGTTGATCCGCGGCTGGAACTGGATGCTGCCGAGCGGCTTCATCGCGCTGATCTCCGGGTGGTTCGTGACCGAGATGGGCAGGCAACCGTGGGTGGTGTATGGCGTGCTGCGTACGGCCGATGCCGTCGGCCCACAGAGTGCGTGGATGACGGCGTTGTCGCTGGGCGTGTACATCGTCGGCTATGCATTCGTGTTCGGTTGGGGCGTCTGGTACCTGGTGAAGATCATCCGCACCGGTCCCAAGCCGCATGCGCCGGCGCCGAAGCTGGATGCCGGCAGCCACACCCCGGCGCGGCCGCTGTCCGGGGCCGATGAACCGCTGGAGGAGCGCTGAGATGGAGATGACGACCTGGCTGCCGGTGGCATGGTTCGCGGTGATTGGCTTTGGTGTGCTGATGTACGTGGTGCTGGATGGCTTCGTGCTCGGCATCGGCATCCTGGCGCCAATGGCCGAGGATGAAGAACAGCTGGACATCATGATGAACACCGCCGCCCCGATCTGGGACGGCAACGAAACCTGGCTGGTGCTGGGCGGGGCCGGTCTGATGGCCGCGTTCCCGAAGGCCTACGCCGCGTTGCTGTCGGCGCTGTACCTGCCGGTGCTGTTGCTGGTGGTCGCGCTGGTGTTCCGCGGCGTCGCCTTCGAGTTCCGCTTCAAGGCGCACCGCTCGCGCAGGCTGTGGAGCGTGGCGTTCGGGCTGGGCTCGCTGCTGGCCGCCTTCGCGCAGGGCGTGATCCTCGGCGCACTCGTGCAGGGCCTGCAGGTGGTGGATGGCCGCTACGTGGGCGGCGCGTTCAGCTGGTTCAGCCCGTTCTCGATGCTGACCGGTGCAGCGGTGGTGTTCGGCTACGCACTGCTGGGCAGCACGTGGCTGATCCTCAAGACCGAAGGCCGCGAGCAGACGTTCGCACGCACCTTGACCCGCCCACTGGTGGTGGCGGTGATCGTGTTCATGGGCTTGGTGAGTGCGTGGTTGCCGTTCCTGGATTCGCGTCTGATGGCGCGCTGGTTCAGCGATGGCAATTTCTGGTGGCTGTCGCCGGTGCCGTTGCTGACGTTGGCGGTCGCCACGGCGCTATGGCGCAGCGCGATGCACCCCAAGCGCGACCTGCCGCCGTTCCTGTTGACGCTGGCGCTGTTCATCCTTGGCTTCATCGGCCTGGTGCTGGGCATGTGGCCGTACCTGCTGCCGCCGAGCATGACGTTGTGGCAGGCCGCCGCGCCGGCCTCGTCGCTGAGTTTCAGTCTGGTCGGGCTGGTGATCCTGCTGCCGGTGATCCTGGGCTATACGGCGTGGTCGTACCGGGTGTTCCGCGGGAAGGTGCGGGCGGATGTGGGGTATCACTGAGTAAAGCACGGTGGCTATTCCCGGTTCCGGGTGTGCGAGGGCGGTGGGAAGAGTCAACCGCATAAAACGGGTCAAGAGCAGCCGACCAACGGTCGGCTCTACCCCAGCATGAAAGCTGCTTGATTGATCAAGAAGAAACGTCAGGCGGCCGATTCGACCTGCTGTTGATCTCTCCCATGCGCACCAGGCAACTGTCGAAGGGGCGGTGTGGGTGGGGTGGCGGGACCATGTGTTGCCATGGATGGCAACACATGAGCTTACAGGGACGTACTTGCAGCGGGTCCCGACGCCTCACCCACGCCGACCCTGGCCAGTCGGAGCCTGCAAACCAAGGCTGTTGACTCAGCCGTGCAGCCCCTCGATCTCGACCAGCAACTCCGCCCGGCACACCTCCGCATGCAACACCACGAACGGCGGTGCCGTCGGCAGCGCCGCCATCTGCGCCGCCACTGCCGCCAAATCCTCCGCCCGACGCACATACACCTTCAGCACCGACGTCGACCCCAGCACCGGTGACAGCGACGGCCGCTGACCGCGCGCCGTATCCACCAGACTCTGCAGATTCCGCAGCGTCTCGCGCAACTGCTCATCCACCGCCCCCGTGTGCTGCGACACATGCCCCACGATCGCCGCCGTCCCGGACTGCAACAACGGCAGGCCCGTCGCCAACGGCGGCAGCAGCGCCCGCGAGAAACTCGGCGACTGCGGCCCGTACTGGCGTGGATAGCGGAACGCACTCACCTGGCGCGGATTCTCCAGCGGCTGGCCCGGCTCGCGCGCTGCCAGCCAATACACCTGCAGCCGGCGCTCACCGTCAAAACGACCGATGCAGGTTGCCGCCGGCAACGCGGCCTCATCCAGCTCCCGCAGGCCCCGCACGCGGCCCACGCAGAAACGTCGATAGCGCTCATCATCGCCCTCGCCCTCGGTCACCGCGTCCAGATAGTTCCAGGTCCGCAGCAGGTGCGGATAACCGCAGCGCGAGAGGAACGCGCTCATCCGCGCGTAAGCCTCGGCGGCGGCCGACTCGATATCGCTGTCGACCTCATCGATCTCCAGCACCCCGAACAGCACGTTATCGGTATGGGACCAGCGCACCCCATCGGTAATCCCGTGCTCGACCGGGGTGCCGGCGCACCAGACCTCGATCTGTGCCGGGCCCTGTTCGGCCAGCGGCACCTGCAGCCAGCGTGGGTCGTCCAGCGCGACGTGAGGCAGGCCGAATCCGAACACCGCCAGCGTGCAGGGGTCGGCCAGCGCGGCATCGCGGTCCGCCGCCGGGGCGTAGGCGACACGGAACAACGCAGGTCCGGAGGACGGGGAAGCGACTGCCGGTGCCGCTGCGGTGTTGATCGTGTTGCTCATTTCAGAATGTGAATGCTGCCAGTGCCGAGAATGTCATGATAGCGTGCGCACCTTTCCCGGCACCGCGTCCCGTGCTGGACGCTGTCGACGACAGGCGCGGGCCGGCTGGCATGGGGGAGCCGCTCCGCGTTGCCCTCATGGCGCGTGTCCGTCCTGGTACCCATCCATCATGTTGGCGTGAATGATCGAGTTTTCAGTATTGGATTGGTCGGCCTGGGCGCCGGGCATCACCACCCGGGAACAGTGGCAGGCGTGGGCGAACGCTCCCTGGCTGCCGACCGGTGAGGACACCCCGGCATTGGCCGAAGTGCCGGCCATGCAGCGCCGCCGGATCGAGCGGCTGGGCCGCATGGCGATCCAGACTGCCTGCTGGTGCGAGCAGCCTGACGACGGCGGCCAGGTGCCACTGGTGTTCGCCTCGCGCCATGGCGACGTGGCGCGCTCGATGGAACTGCTCAACACCCTGAGCGCGGACCAGCCGATGTCGCCGACCGGCTTCGGCCTGTCGGTGCACAACGCGATCGCGGCGCTCTATTCGATTGCCCGCGGGCATCGAGGCAACTATCTGGCCCTCGCGGCCGGCCGTGCCACGGTCGAAACCGCCTGTGTCGAGGCCTTCGGGCTGCTGGCCGATGGAGCGCCGGAGGTGCGGCTGGTCGTCTACGAATCCCCCTTGCCGCCGATCTATGCCGGTTTCGCCGACGAGCCCGACCCGTTCTTCGCCTGGTGCTGGCGATTGGGCCCGGCGGATCGGCCGGGCACGAGGCTGTCGCTGGGCTGGGGCGCAAGTGACAGGGACCGCCCTTCCCAAGGGCTGCCGCATGGCCTGGAGGCCCTGCGCTTCCTGCTGGCCGGCACGCCTTCGCTGGGGCTGGATGCCGATGGCCAACGCTGGACCTGGCAGCGCCATGGCTGAGCGCTGGCCGGCCCGGATCAACCATGCCTGGCGGGTGCTGGGCACGGGGCTGAGCTTTGCCGCCTTCGGGGTCGGTGGGCTGGTGCTGGGCGGGCTGCTGTTCCTGTCGCTGCTGCTGATCCGCGATCCGGTACGCCGGCGCGTGATGGCCCGGCGGCTGGTGCAGGCTGGTTTCGCCACCCACGTCGGCCTGATGCACCGGCTGGGGCTGATGACCTATGAGATCCGCGGGGGCGAGCGCCTGCAGCGCAACGGCCTGCTGATCCTGGCCAATCACCCGACCCTGATCGACGTGGTGCTGCTGATCGCCCAGCTGCCCAATGCCGATTGCGTGGTCAAGCAGGCCGTGGCCCGCAACCCATTCATGCGCGGCCCGGTCCGGGCCGCCGGCTACGTTTCCAATGACGACGGGGCGGGGCTGGTGGATGACTGCATCGCCGCTGTCCAGGCCGGCGGCAACCTGGTGATCTTCCCGGAGGGCACGCGCACCGTGCCGGGCCAGCCGCTGCGGCTGCAGCGCGGGGCGGCCAATATCGCGGTGCGGGGCCGGCTGGACATCACCCCGGTGCGGATCACCTGCACGCCGCTGACCCTGACCAAGGGCCAGAAATGGTATCGTGTGCCATCACGGCGATTTCACGTTCAGCTGGAAGTCGGGGAGGATCTCCCGATTGCCCCGTTTCTGAACGAGACCGGCGATGCGCCCAGGGGGGATGCCTTGGCGGCCAGGCGTGTGACCGATCATCTTGCCCATTACTTCGACTTCGCTGGAGACCCGACCCGTGCAGGCACTTGAGCACGAGATCAAGGAATTGATCATTTCATCGCTTTCACTGGAAGACATCACTCCCGAAGACATCGATTCCGCGGCGCCCTTGTTCGTGGAGGGGCTGGGCCTGGATTCGATCGACGCGCTGGAACTTGGATTGGCCCTGCAGAAAAAGTACGGTGTCAGCCTGTCAGCCGATTCGGAAGAGACCCGTCGCCATTTCTCCAGCGTGCGTGCCCTGAGCGAGTTTGTCGCCGCACGCCAGCCGTCCTAACGGCGCGTCAGGATTTACCCATGACCAAGAACGAACTTTTCGAGCGCATCGTCAAGATCCTCAAGGACAGCTTTGAGATCGAGCCGAGCCGTATCACGCCCGCCGCGCGGCTGTACGACGACCTGGACATCGACAGCATCGACGCGGTCGATCTGATCGTGCAGCTCAAGCCGCTGCTCGGCCGCAATCTGCAGCCGGAAGCGTTCAAGCAGGTGCGTACCGTGCAGGACATCGTGGATGTGGTGCACGGGCTGTTGCCCGGTCAAGCGGCCGCCTGACGGCCATCGCTGAAGACTGACCATGGTCCGGGTACGCGTCGCGGCGTTTGCGTTGCTGTCGCTGGCATACCCGCTGGTGGTCTACCTGTCGCTGGGCCGGTTCGAGCCGCGCTGGTTGTCGTTGCTGCTGTTCACCCTGGCCGCGCTGCGCGCGCTGACCACCCGCCAGCCGGTGTGGTGGGTGGCCGCACTCGGCACCGGTGTACTCGCCCTGGTGGCCACGGCCTTCAACCAGGCCCTGCCGCTGAAGCTGTACCCGGCGCTGGTGAACGCGGTGATGCTGGTCATCTTCGCCACCAGTCTTCGCTTCGGGCCGAGTGCCGTGGAGCGACTGGCGCGGCTGAGCGAGCCGGACCTGCCGCCGTTTGCGGTGATCTATACCCGCCGCGTCACGTGGATCTGGTGCGGTTTCTTTGTTCTCAACGGAAGTCTGGCCCTGGCCACGGCGCTGTGGGCGTCCAACCAGGTCTGGGCGTTCTACAACGGATTGCTGGCGTACGTGATGATGGGTGCTCTGTTTGGCGGGGAATGGCTGGTCCGGCGACGGGTCAAGGCGGCGCATGCCCATGGCTGAGTGGATCGCACTGGACCGGCTGGCGCTGGCGCCGCGCCCGGGCCGCATCGTGGGCATCGCCGGCGACACCGTGGTGGAGCACCCGCAGTTCCGCACGCAGGTACTGGGCTGGCAGCAGGCGTTCGCGCGGGCGCCCGGCACGGATTGGGCGCTGTATTTCGATGACACGCTGAGCTTCGCCGCCGCCCTGCTGGGTGCCTGGCATGCCGGCAAGCGCGTGTTCCTGGGCGGCGACAACCTGCCGGCCACGCTGGAGGGGCTGAGCCCGCATGTGGCCGGATTTGCCGGCGACGTGCCGGCCCGGTATGCGCCGTTGCAGCCCGATGCGGCGGCCGACCCAGGTCAGGTCCTGCAGCCGTTGGATGAGGCCGCCCTGGAGCTGGTGGTGTTCACCTCCGGCAGCACCGGCGCGCCGAGCGCCATCGTCAAACGCATGCGCCAGCTGACCCGCGAGGTGGATGCGCTGCAGGCCGCCTTCGGCGAGCAGCTCGATGGCGCGCAGGTGCAGGGCACCGTCTCGCACCAACACATATATGGGCTGCTGTTCCGGGTGCTGTGGCCGCTGGTGGCCGGGCGCGCGATCCAGCCGCGCCGGTTCTTCCACGAAGACCTGGTGAGCGCGCTGGGCGGCCAGCCCTCGGTGCTGGTGGCCACCCCGGCCCATCTCAAACGTCTGCCCGAGCAGCTGGACTGGTCCTCGCTGGGCGGGCAGCTGCGCGCGGTGTTCTCCTCTGGCGGCCCGTTGCCGACCGAGGCCGCGCTGCAGGTGCGCGCCTTGATGGGCGTGGCCCCGACCGAAGTGTTCGGCAGCAGCGAGACCGGCGGCGTTGCGTGGCGGCGCTGGAGTGCAGCGCAGCCGCAGTGGCATCCGCTGCCGGGCGTGGCGTGGCGGATCGAAGAGGGTTGCCTGGCGGTCCGCTCGCCGCACCTGGCGAGCGAAGACTGGTGGCTGACCCAGGACCGTGCCGTGGCCGACGACGGCCACAGCTTCCGCCTGCTCGGCCGGGCCGACCGCATCGTCAAGATCGAAGAGCGCCGCGTCTCGCTGGATGCCCTGGAGCAGCAGCTGCGCGCGCACCCGGCCGTGCAGGAGGTGCGCGTGCTGGTGCTGCCGGGCGCGCGCGAGCAGCTGGCCGCCGTGGTGGTGCCGCAGGCGACGGGCGCCGCGCAGTGGGATGACGCCGAGCGCCGCCGCCAGGCGCGGCAGTTGAGCGCCCATCTGGCCCGCAGCCATGACGCCGTGACCCGGCCGCGCCGCTGGCGCTTCATCGACGAGCTGCCCTTCAACGCCCAGGGCAAGGTCACCGCCGCGGCATTGGCCGCGCTGTTCCGTCCATCAATGCCCACGGCCGAGTGGCAGCAGCGCGATGGCACCACCGCGTCGCTGCAGTTCGTGCTGGACCCGGACCTGGTCGCGTTCGATGGCCACTTCCCGCAGGCGAAGATCCTGCCGGGCGTGGTCCAGCTGGACTGGGCGATCCACTACGGACGCAGCGTGTTCACGATGCCGCCGCGCTTCGTACGGATGGACGCGCTGAAATTCCAGCATGTCGCGCGCCCCGGCGACTGCCTGCAGCTGAGCCTGGGTTGGGATGCGGCCAAATCGGCGATGAGCTTCCGTTACGTCTCCGACCATGGCGTGCATGCCAGCGGACGGGTGGTGTTCGGCGATGCGTGATGACACCGGTAGTGGCATGAGCAGGCCGGCCTTCGCCCCCTTGGTGGTGATCCCGGTGTACGACCATGCGCATGCGATCGGCGCGGTGGTGCAAGGCGTCCTCGCCAGTGGCCTGCCCTGCCTGCTGGTCGACGATGGCTCGCACCTGGACTGCGCGCAGGTGCTCGATGCCCTGGCGCGCGCGCATGCGCCGCAGGTGACGCTGCTGCGGCTGGCGGTCAACCAGGGCAAGGGCGGCGCGATGCTGGCCGGTTTCGCCGAGGCCGCGCGTCTGGACTACAGCCATGTGCTGCAGATCGATGCCGACGGCCAGCACAACACCGGTGACATCCCGCGCTTCGTCGCGTTGTCGCAGGCGCAGCCGGACGCGGTGATCTGCGGCACGCCCGCGTACGATGCCAGCGTGCCCAAGGCGCGCCTGTACGGCCGCTATGCCACGCATATCTGGGTCTGGATCAACACGCTGTCGCTGCAGATCCGCGACTCGATGTGCGGCTTCCGGCTGTACCCGTTGGCGCCGGTGACGCGGCTGATCGGCGAGGAGACCATCGGGCGGCGCATGGATTTCGACAGCGAGATCCTGGTGCGCCTGTTCTGGCGCGGGGTGCACGTGGTCAATGTGCCGACCGCCGTCACCTATCCAAGCGATGGCGTCTCGCACTTCGATGTGTGGCGCGACAACGTGCGCATCAGCCGCATGCACGCGCGCCTGTTCTTCGGGATGCTGTGGCGTGCACCGCGACTGCTGTGGCAGCGCATCGCAGGTCATCGCCCATGACCACGCCTGCACCTGAGGGTGCCCCGCATTGGGCCGACATCGGCGAGTCGACCTCGGCCGCGGGCGTACTGTTCCTATGCTGGGTGCACCGCTGGTTCGGCCGTTGGCCGTTCCGTCTGTGCGTGTATCCGGTGGTGCTGTGCCACTGGCTGACCAACCGGGTCGCGCGCGAATCCTCGCTGCAGTACCTGCAGCGTCTGCAGGCGCACACCGGCGTCTTTTCCGCGCCGCCGGGGCGTTGGCAGAGCCTGAAGCATTTCGCGCTGTTTGCCGACACCATGCTCGACAAGCTGCTGGGCCTGGGCGGTCGCTATCCGCCCGATCGCATCTACCTGCAGCGCGACCTGGTGCTGGACAAGATCGCGCGCCGCGAAGGTGGCCTGATCCTCACCGCACATATCGGCTGCCTGGAGTTGTGCCAGGTGCTGGCCGAGCAGGTGCCTGGCTTCCACATCACCGTGCTGGTGCATACCGCGCACGCGCAGCGCTTCAACCGCCTGATGCAGCGGCTCGATCCGCTGGCCTCGGTGGAGCTGCTGCAGGTGACGGACATGGGCCCGGCCACCGCGGTCGAGCTGCAGCGCCGGGTCGAGGCGGGTGGCTTCGTGGCCATCGTCGGCGACCGCGTGCCGCTGCGCGGCGGGCGCACCGTACCGGCCTCGTTCCTCGGCCACACCGCGCAGTTCCCGATCGGCGCCTATGTGCTGGCCGCGGCATTGGCCTGCCCGGTCTACACCATGGCCTGCCTGCACCACGGCCGTGGCTACCAGGTGCGCTTTGAGCAGTTCACCGACCGCATCGTATTGCCGCGTGGCTCGCGTGACGCCGCGCTGACCGCGCAGGCTGAACATTTCGCCCGGTGGCTGGAAGTTCAGGTCATCCAGGCACCCTTGGACTGGTTCAATTTCTTCCCCTTCTGGGATCAGGCATCTCATGGCAAGTAAGGCCGATCAGGCACCCTCCATCTGCTTCGGCGATGCGCCGCTGACCATCGAAGACGTGGTCGCGCTGTCGCAGCGCCAGGCCCAGGCCGTCGTCACCGACGATGCTGCGTTCACCGCGCGCATCCAGCGCGGCGCGGATTTCCTCGACCGCCTGCTGCGCGAGGACGGGGTGATCTACGGGGTGACCACCGGCTACGGCGATTCGTGCACGGTGAACATTCCGCCGGCGCTGGTGGCCGAGCTGCCGCACCACCTGTTCACCTACCACGGCTGCGGCCTGGGCCGTTTCCTGGACCCACAGGAGACCCGCGCAGTGATCGCCGCACGCCTGGCCTCGCTGGTGCGCGGCATGTCCGGCGTCAGCCACCCGCTGCTGCAGGGCCTGGCCACGCTGCTGCGCCACGATGTGCTGCCGCTGATCCCGGCCGAAGGGTCGGTCGGCGCCAGTGGCGATCTGACGCCGCTGTCCTACGTGGCCGCGGTGCTGTGCGGCGAGCGCGAGGTGATGTACCAGGGCGCGCGCCGCCCGGCCGCCGAGGTGCTGGCCGAGATCGGCATGACCCCGCTGCGGCTGCGCCCCAAGGAAGGCCTGGCGATCATGAACGGCACCGCCGTAATGACCGCGCTGGCCTGCCTCGCCTATGACCGTGCCGATTACCTGACCAAGTTGGCCACGCGCCTGACCGCGTTCAACGTGCTGGCCAGCGACGGCAACGCGCACCACTTCGATGAGATGCTGTTCGCCGCCAAGCCGCACCCGGGGCAGACGCAGATCGCCGCGCGCCTGCGCCAGGACCTGCACAGCGATCGTCCGCCGCGCAACGAACAGCGCCTGCAGGACCGGTACTCGCTGCGCTGCGCGCCGCACGTGATCGGCGTGGTGCAGGACGCACTGCCGTTCTTCCGTCAGCTGATCGAAACCGAACTCAACAGCGCCAACGACAACCCGCTGATCGATGTCGAGGGCGAGCGCATCCTGCACGGCGGCCATTTCTACGGCGGCCATATCGCCTTTGCGATGGATGCGCTGAAGAACACCATCGCCAACCTGGCCGATCTGCTCGATCGGCAGATGGCGCTGGTGGTGGATGCGCGCTTCAACCACGGCCTGCCGGCCAATCTGTCGGCGGCCACCGGTGAGCGTGCGGCGATCAACCATGGCTTGAAAGCGCTGCAGATCAGCGTCTCGGCCTGGACCGCCGAAGCGCTCAAGCAGACCATGCCGGCCTCGGTGTTCTCGCGTTCCACCGAATGCCACAACCAGGACAAGGTCAGCATGGGCACCATTGCCGCGCGCGACTGCCTGCGCGTGATCGAGCTGACCGAACAGGTCGTGGCGGCGCTGCTGATCACGGCCCGCCAAGGCGTGGCGCTGCGCGAGCGCGTCGGCATGAAGGCGACCCTGCATGGCGATCTGGCTGCGATGTACCAGGACCTGTCCGAGCGCATCGCCCTGATCGAGGAAGACCGCGCGCTGGATGGCGAGCTGCGCGCCCTGCTGGATGACATCCGCGCACAGCGCTGGGAGTTGTATGTCCACGCCTGATCTGAGCTTCGAGGTGACGCTGTCGCCGGCGTTCCATGACTGCGACGCCATGGAAGTCGTCTGGCATGGCAATTACTTCAAGTACTTCGAGATCGCGCGCTGCGCACTGCTGCAGCGTCATGATTACGACTACCCGCAGATGCGCGATTCCGGCTACCTGTGGCCGGTGGTGGATGCGCGGGTCAAGTACATCCGGCCGTTGTTGTACGGCCAGGCACTGCGCGTGCGCGCCACCATCACCGAATGGGAAAACCGCCTGAAGATCGCCTACGAAATCCTGGATGCGGACAGCGGTACCACGCTGACCCGCGCCCACACCATCCAGGTCGCGGTCGACGCGGCCACCAATGAAATGCTCTACCTGTGCCCGCCGGTGCTGTGGGAGCGTCTGGGAGTGCACCCGCAATGAACCGTTTCCTGCGCACGCTGTGCGTGCTGGTGATGCTGGCCGTGGTCGCCCCGGCGATTGCCGCCACCGATGTGGAGGCCGTCAAACAGCGCGTGGCCAAGGTCGACGTGCTGCGTGGCGAGTTCACCCAGGAGAAGCAGGTCGCCGGCTTCAAGAACCCGCTGCGCTCGCAGGGCCGCTTCGTGCTGGCCCAGGACCACGGGGTGATCTGGACCACGCTCAAGCCGTTCCCGTCCGAGGTGGTGGTCACCCGTGACCGCATCCTCAGCCGGCAAAGCGATGGCAGCAGTCGGGTCGAACTCGATGGCCGTCAGCAACCGGCGATGCGCTCGGTCAACGCGATCATGTTCGCGCTGATGAGTGGCGATGCGCAGGCGCTGTCGGCGCAGTTCACGGTCAAGGTCGAGGTGCTGTCCGGCAACGCCTGGAAAATGCAGCTGACCCCGCGCTCGGCGATGCTCGGCAAAGTGTTCGCGCAGCTCACCCTGAGCGGCGACCGTTACGTGCGCGAGGTCCAGATCAACGAGGCCAACCAGGATGTCACCCGCATCCATTTTGCCGGCATGAGCGATACGCCGGCCACGCTGAGCACCGACGAGGGTCGCAGGTTTGAATGACGTGCTGACCTCGAACGGCCGCCTGCAGCGCATCTGGCGCTGGCTGGCCATCGTTTGGCTGCTGGTGCTGGTCGGCCTCGGCGTGCAGCAGTGGCAGCTGTGGAAGAGCGAATCGCGGATCGACACCGACATCCTCGCGCTGTTGCCGCAGGACGCGCATGACCGCCTGTTGTCCGATGTCACCCGGCGCATCGCCGATGCGAACGCGCGCCAGATCGTGGTGCTGCTGGGCAGTACCGATGCCGCGCAGACCAAGGCGGCCGAGGCGGCCTTCCGCGCCACCCTGCGCGACAGCGTCGACGGCAAGGCGCTGCTCCAGGAAAGCGGCTCGATCGAAGGCTGGTTCGATCAGGCGCGTGCGTTCTACGCACCGTATCGCGACCGCCTGCTGACCAGCGCACAGCGCGAGCGACTGCAGAATGAGCCCACTCAGGGCCTGGCCGAGTCCGCGCTGGCGGCGCTGTACGGTCCGATGGGCGCACCGCGCCTGACCGAGTGGCGGCAGGATCCGCTCTCGCTGTGGCCGCAGTGGTGGCAGGAACGCGCGCTGGGCTCGGGCCTGCAGATGGGCGACGACGGCTTGCTGGAGGCCGATGGCAAGCATTGGTCGATCGTGCAGTACGACACGGTCGGTTCGGCGTTCCAGCTCGATGGTGAGCGCCATATCGATCTGCTGCTGGACACCGCTGCCGAAGCCGCCGCCAAGCAGGCGCCCGGTCTTGAGGTGCTGCGCGCCGGTGTGCCGCTGCATGCCGAAGCCGCTGCGGTGCAGGCCAACTGGGAGATCAACACGATCGGTTGGGGCTCGCTGGCCGCGGTGCTGCTGCTGGTGTGGCTGGCATTCCGCTCGCTGCGCCCGATCCTGCTGGTGGCCGCCTCGCTGCTGATCGGCTGTGGTGTCGCGCTGGCGGTGACGGTGCTGGTGTTCGGCAAGGTGCACGTGCTCACGTTGGTGTTTGGTGCGTCACTGGTCGGTGTTGCCGAGGACTACGGCATCCACTGGTTCGCCTCGCGCCAGGCCGAGCCGGCCGACCGCCGCTGGAAGCTGCTGCGGCATCTGCTGCCGGGCCTGTGGCTGGCGTTGTTGACCAGCGCGCTGGCGTATCTCGCGCTCGGCCTGGCCCCGTTCCCGGGGCTTCGCCAGATGGCGCTGTTCTCGGTGGTCGGCCTGGCGGCTGCGTTCCTGACCGTGATCTTCTGGTTCCCGTGGCTGGATGGTGGCGAGATCCGCCGCACCGGCTTCGCCCGCTGGCTCGGCGCCACGCTGGAGCGCTGGCCGCGCCTGCATGGGCGCAAGGCGGCGGTGTTCCTCGGCGTGGTCACCGTCTTCTCGGCGATCGGCATCGCCCGCCTGCAGACCAACGATGACCTGCGCAGCCTGCAGTCGTCGCCACCGGAGCTGATCGCCCAGCAGATCCGCATCAGCCAGATGCTGGGCATGCCCAGCCCGGCGCAGTTCTATCTGGTGCAGGGTGACACCGCCGAGCAGGTGCTCGAGCGCGAAGAAGCGCTGATCGACCGCCTGCGCGTGCTGGAAGCAGACAAGCAGATCGGCGGCTACCGCGCGATCAGCGATTGGCTGCCATCGCAGAAGCGCCAGCAGGCCGATGCTGCGCTGACGGCCAAGGTCGAGCCGCAGGTGCTGGCCCAGGTCGGCGAAGCCGTGGGTGAGCCACTGCTGCGCCCGGCCTATGCCGCGCAGGACCTGCAGGCCGAGGCCTTCCTCGCCTCGCCCGCGGCGATGCCGTTCCGCCACCTGTGGCTGGGCACGGTCGGGCAGGGCGTGGCCTCGGTGGTGATGGTCGACGATCTCTCCCGCGCCGATGCACTGACCCTGCTCGAAGCGCAGGCCAAAGGCATCGATGGCGTGCGCTGGGTCGACCGTACCGCCGATTTCTCGCAGCTGCTCAAGCACTACCGCAAATTGATGAGCGGCTTGCTGCTGATCGGCATCGCGCTGGTGTTCGCGGTGCTGTACTGGCGCTATCGCGGGCAGGCATGGCGTGTGCTCGCCCCGACCCTGGTCGCCGGTGCGCTGACGTTGGCCTTGCTGGGCCTGTTCGGACAGCCGCTGCAGCTGTTCAACGTGCTTGCGCTCATGCTGCTGCTCGGCATGGGCATCGATTACGGCATCTTCCTGATCGAACATCGCGGCGACGCCAGTGCCTGGCTCGCGGTCTGCGTGGGCGCCGCCAGCACCTGGCTGTCGTTCGGGCTGCTTGGGCTGTCGGCCACGCCGGCGCTGCGCGCGTTCGGCTTGACCCTGTTGTTCGGCATCGGCCTGGTCTGGCTGATTTCGCCGCTGTTCCGCCCCCCGCCGCACGACGCACCGCACTGAGCGACCGCGTTTCCTCACCTGATCTGATCAAGGATGTACCGATGAACCCGCACGTGGAACGTACTGAAATCCTGGTCATCGGTGCCGGCCCGGCCGGTTCCGTGGCCGCTGCGATGCTGCGCCAACAGGGCCGCCAGGTGCTGATCCTGGAGCGCCAGCAGTTCCCGCGCTTCTCGATCGGCGAGAGCCTGCTGCCGCAGAGCATGGAGTACATCGAGGCGGCCGGGCTGCTGCAGGATGTGGTGCAGGCAGGGTTCCAGTACAAGAACGGTGCCGCGTTCGTGCGTGGCGAAGCGACCACCGAGTTCGACTTCCGCGACAAGTTTTCACCGGGCTGGGGCACCACCTACCAGGTGCAGCGCGCCGACTTCGATGACGTGCTCGCGCGCGGCGCCGAGCGCATGGGCGCCACGTTGCGCTTCGGCGATGAAGTGCTGTCGGTGCAGCCCGGCCGCCCGGCGCAGGTGCAGGTGCGCCGCCCGGATGGCAGCGAGTACACCATCGAGGCCGGCTTCATCCTCGACGCCAGCGGTTTCGCCCGGCTGCTGCCGCGCCTGCTGAAGCTGGAGTCGCCGTCGAACTTCCCGGTGCGCGGTGCGATCTTCTGCCACGTGCGCGACCACATTCCGCCCGGTGCCGGCTTCGATCGCAACAAGATCCTGATCACCACCCATCCCGAGCACGTGGACGTGTGGTACTGGACGATTCCCTTCTCAAACGGCTGCTGCTCGCTGGGCGTGGTGGCCGAGCCGAGCTTCTTCGAGCGCTACCCCGGTACCGATCTGGAGAAGCTGCAGGCCATCGTCGGTGAAGATCCGAACCTGACCCGCCTGCTCAGGAACGCCGAATGGGCGGTACTGCCGGTGCGCACCATCACCGGTTACTCGGCCAACGTGTCCTCGTTGTGGGGTGAAGGCTATGCGCTGCTCGGCAACGCGGGCGAGTTCCTGGACCCGGTGTTCTCTTCGGGCGTGACCATCGCGTTCAAGTCCGCACAGCTGGCCAGCGACTGCCTGGCGCGCGAGCATGCCGGTGAAACGGTGGACTGGGAGCAGGAGTTCTCGGTGCCGCTGCGCGCCGGTGTGAAGACCTTCCGCCGCTTCGTCGAGGCCTGGTATGCCGGTGGCTTCCAGAAGATCATCTACCACCCTGATCCGCAGCCGGAGGTGCGCCGCATGATCTCCTCCATCCTCGCCGGGTATGCCTGGGATACGAAGAATCCGTATGTCGCCGATGCCACGGGCCGGCGCCTGCGGGTGCTGGAGGAACTGTGCAGCGCCTGATCCTGACCCTGTTGCTGAGCCTGCTGCTGGCCGCCTGTGCCAGCACCCGCATGCCCACACCGCGGGTGCAACTGCCCACACTGCAGCTGGCGCCGTCGGCATTGCCGCAACCGGTGCAGCTGCAGCAGCGCCTGCAGTTCCGCTTCGGCAGCCACCAGCGAGAGCTGGATGCGCTGCTGGAAGTGGATGCCGAGCAGGTGCGACTGGCCGTGCAGGCGATGGGCCAGACCGGCGTGCGCATGGTCTGGGACGGGCAGCACCTGGAACAGACCCGCGCGCCGTGGCTGCCGCCGCAGGTACGCGGTGAGCGCGTGCTGGACGACCTGCAGTTCGCGCTGTGGCCGGCGGCCGCCATCCGCGCTGCGCTGCCGGCCGGCTGGACCCTGCAGGAGACCGATGGCGTGCGCAGCCTGGCGCAGGACGGCAAGCCCTGGCTGGTGCGCGACACGCTGCCCGATGGCCGCGTGCGCCTGCGCAATCTGGCCGAGGGCTATGAACTGGTGATCGAATCGATGGACATGGGGCAGGGCCAAGAGTGAGCAGCAGTGCGGTCTATCTCAACGAGCTGGGCGTGATCTGCGCGCTGGGTGCCGACCGTGCCCAGGTGCGCGACGGCCTGTTCGCGGCGCAGCCTGGTGGCCTGCGCGACAACGACGCCATCCTCCCCGGGCGCACGCTGGCACTGGGCGAGGTGCATGCCGCGTTGCCGGACCTGTCTGCGTTGCCGGTGGCCCTGCGTGGCCGCAACAACGGCCTGCTGGAGGCCGCGCTCGGCCAGATCCGCGCGGCGGTCGATGCCGCCGTGAGCCGCTTTGGTGCCGCGCGCGTGGCGGTGATCATCGGCACCAGTACCTCGGGCATCGGCGAATCGGAGAGCGCGCTGCGCACCTACCATCGCGATCATGTGTGGCCGGCCGGCTTCCATTACGCCCAGCAGGAAATGGGCACCGCCGCGCGCTTCGTGCGCGAGCGGATCGGCAGCACTGGCCCGGCGTGGACGATCTCCACGGCGTGCTCGTCCAGCGCCAAGGCGCTGATGTCGGCCGCGCGCCTGCTGCAGGCCGGCGTGGTCGATGCGGTGGTCGCTGGCGGGGCCGATTCGATGTGCCGTTTCACCGTGGCCGGGTTCAGCGCCTTGGAGTCGGTCTCGGCGGCGCGCTGCAATCCGTTCTCGGTCAACCGCAACGGCATCAACATCGGCGAGGGCGCGGCACTGTTCCTGATGTCCCGTGAGCCGGGACCGGTGCGGCTCTCCGGCTGGGGGGAATCCTCCGATGCGCACCACATGTCCGCCCCGGATCCGCTGGCACGCGGGGCAATCGATGCGATGCAGCAGGCGCTGGACCGGGCCGGCCTGACGGCCGCGCAGATCGACTACGTGAACCTGCACGGCACCGCCACCGGCCACAACGATGCGATGGAAAGCCAGGCGGTCGCCGCCGTGCTCGGCACGCAGGTGCCGGCCAGCTCGACCAAGCCGCTTACCGGGCACACGCTGGGTGCGTCCGGTGCGATCGAAGCGGCGTTGTGCTGGATGACCCTGGCCGACAACCCGGACCAGCAGTTGCCCACCCACTGGTGGGACGGGCAGGCCGATGCCGCCTTGCCGGCGCTGACGCTGGTGGCCCCGGGGACGCGCGCTGCGCAGCCGCTGCAGCACGTGCTCAGCCATTCGTTCGCCTTCGGCGGCAGCAATGCCGTGCTGGCACTGGCCAAGGGATGAGCATGCTGCTGCCTGACGACATCGACGCCGTGCTGCCGCACCGCGACAGCATGCGCTTGATCCACCGCGTGGTGGCCTGGCAGGACGAGTCCATCGCGGTGGAGGTGGACGTGCCCGCGCAGGGCCTGTTCTGCACCCCTGACGGCGTTCCGGCCTGGGTGGGCGTGGAATACATGGCCCAGGCGATCGCGGCCTGGGCCGGGTGCCGTGCGCGCCACGCCGGCCGTGCGCCGTCGATCGGTTTCCTGCTCGGCACCCGCCGCTACACCGCCCACCAACCGTACTTCACCGCCGGCAGCTGCCTGCGGGTGGAGGCGAACTGCGAGCTGTTGGGCGAGAATGGCCTGGGCATGTTCGCCTGCCGGATCCTGGCGGACGATATCGAAATAGCAGTCGCCAACGTCTCCGTGTTTGAACCCACGGACGCGATGGCCTATCTGGAGAGTGGAGAGGCATGACAGGGAATCTGACCGTGCTGGTGACCGGCGCCAGCCGTGGCATCGGCCGTGCCGTGGCGCTGCGTTGCGCGCGCGATGGCTTCGACGTGGTGGTGCATTGCCGCAGCCGCATCGAAGAGGCGCAGGCCGTAGTGAGCGAGATCCAGGCGCTGGGCCGGCAGGCCCGGGTGCTGATGTTCGACGTGAGCGACCGCGATGCCGCGCGCACTGCGCTGGAAGCGGACATCGCCGAGCATGGCACCTATTACGGGGTGGTCTGCAACGCCGGCATCGCCCGGGACGGCGCCTTCCCGGCAATGCCCGCGGAGGACTGGGACGCGGTCATCCACACCAACCTGGACAGCTTCTACAACGTGCTGCACCCGCTGGTGATGCCGCTGGTGCGCCGGCGCAAGCCGGGCCGCATCGTGACCCTGTCCTCGGTCTCCGGCCTGGTCGGCAACCGCGGCCAGACCAACTACAGCGCGGCCAAGGCCGGCATCATCGGTGCCACCAAGGCGCTGGCGCTGGAGCTGGCCAGCCGCGCGATCACTGTCAACTGCGTGGCCCCCGGCCTGATCGAGACCGAGATGGTCAATGAAGAAGTGGTCGAGCACGCGCTCAAGCTGATTCCCGCCAACCGCCTGGGCCAGCCGGAGGAGGTCGCTGCGGCCGTGTCCTTCCTGCTCTCCGAATCGGCCGGCTACATCACCCGCCAGGTGATCTCGGTCAACGGGGGCATGGTCTGATGGCCCGCCCCGATCGTCGCGTCGTGGTCACCGGCGCCGCCGCCATCAGCCCGCTCGGGCAGGACTGGGCGAGCATCCGCGCGCGTCTGCAGGCACTGACCAATGCTGTGCGTTACATCCCCCAGTGGGAGGTCTTCGATGGCCTCAACACCCGGCTGGCCGCACCGGCCGAAGACTTCGAGCTGCCGTCCAACTACAACCGCAAGACCACCCGCAGCATGGGCAAGGTGGCGGTGATGTCGGTGCGCGCCACCGAGCTGGCGCTGGAGGCAGCCGGTCTGCTCGGCCATCCGGTGCTGCGCAGTGGCATGGCCGGCGTGGCCTATGGCTCGTCCTCGGGCAGCCACGAGGCCACCGCCGAGTTCGGCCGGATGCTGCATGAGCACACCACCGAGGGCATCAGTGCCACCACCTACCTGAAGATGATGAGCCACACCTCGCCGGTGAACATCGGGGTGTTCTTCGGCTTGTCCGGCCGGGTCTACACGACCTCCAGCGCCTGCACCTCGGGCAGCCAGGGCGTGGGCTCGGGCTATGAAGCGATCCGCAGCGGAAAGCAGACGGTGATGGTCACCGGCGGGGCAGAACAGCTCGACGCCACGGCCGCAGCGGTGTTCGACACCCTGTTCGCCACCAGCGTGCGCAACGATGCGCCGCAGACCACCCCCAGCCCGTTCGATGCCCACCGCGATGGGCTGGTGCTGGGCGAGGGCGCCTGCACACTGATCCTGGAGGAGCTGGAGCACGCGCAGGCACGCGGCGCCACGATCCTGGCCGAAGTGGTCGGCTACGGCACCAACAGCGACGGCCAGCACGTCACCCAGCCCAGTGCCGGCACCATGGCCCAGGCGATGCGGCTGGCACTGGACGACGCAGATCTGGCCGCTGAGCGGATCGGCTACGTCAATGCGCATGGCACCGCCACCGAGCACGGCGACATCGCGGAAACCCAGGCCACCCATCAGGTATTCGGCCCGGGTATGCCGATCAGCTCGCTCAAGAGCTATGTCGGCCACATGCTCGGCGCCTGCGGTGCGTTCGAGGCCTGGCTGAGCATCGAGATGATGCGCGACGGCTGGTTCGCCCCGACCCTGAACCTGCATGAGGTCGATCCGCGCTGCGGCGCGCTGGACTACATCGACGGCGAAGGGCGCGCATTGCAGACCGACTACGTCATGAGCAACAACTTCGCCTTCGGTGGCATCAACACCTCGTTGATCTTCCGCCGCTGGCAGGACTGACCGCTGTTTCCGTAGACCCCTCGCGTCCCCCCAACAAGGAGAAAGTTGAATGCGTCGTTTTGCCCTGATTGCCGCCACCGCCCTGCTGGCTGTCGCCAGCACCGCCCAGGCCCGCGACACCCGCGTGGAGCAGTCGCTGCACGAGCTGGTCAATTCCGCCGAAGCCCGCAATGTGGGCATCGACGGCAGCGTGAAGTTCTACCTGGCCGGTGAAAAGGTCAGCGTCCTGCAGCGCCTGGGCGAAGATGTGACCAACAAGAAGACCAACGCGGCCAACAAGAGTGACGCCGAAGCCTGCCGCTGGGTGGCCTTGTCGGCGCTGCGCGCGCTGCAGGACGGCGCCAAGTCGCGCGGTGCGAACGCTGTGGTCGACATCGTCAGCTACTACAAGAAGAACGAGTTCAAGAGCACCACCAATTACGAATGCTATGCGGGCGCGATCCTGGCCGGCGTAGCGCTGAAGGGCACCTACGCCAAGGTGAAGTAAGCACGACACACCACCGCCTCATCGGGGCGGTGGTGGCGCAGAACCGACGTATTCATCACAGGCGGACCGGCAGACTGCAGCGGCGCGCAGCTGAACGACATCGCGACATTGATGAACCTGATGCTGTCGCGCGACAGAAAACCGACGGCGGACCGTGCACGCAGCTTTCACCCGTGCCGGCTTTCCTCCACAATCATTGCCATTCACTACCCTGGGCAACGCCCTGCGGCATGCAAGCCTACGTCTATAAAAGCCAACGCAAGCAGGACAGCTTCGTCTATCTCGCCGTTCGTGATGACTTCTCCGTCATCCCCGACGCGGTGAAGGCCTCGCTGGCGCCGTTCCAGTTCGTTCTCGAAGTGGCCCTGACTCCCGACCGTCGCCTTGCCCAGGCCGATGTCGCACAAGTGCGCCAGAACCTGACCGAGCGTGGATTCCACCTGCAATTGCCGCCGCCCCCGTTGGCGCCGGTCCGGATCCCGCGACGCAATGACTGAATCCCCACGCCCCCGCGCCGTTGCCTCCGCTGCCGCGCTCGGTGTGCTGCTGGCCCTGGCCGCGGCCGTTGGTGGCGTGCCTGGTGCCGTGTGCGCCGCGCTGGCGCAACCGGTGTTCGCGCTGGCGGTGTCGTGGTGGCGCCGGACCCGGCCGCTGCAGCCGCTGGCACAGGTGGCCCGCCAGGATGTTCCGGCGTTGTTGGCGCTGTGGTCGCTCGGTCCGCTGCTGCTGACGTTGCTGGTGGCCTGGCCACTGAGCGCACTGCACGACAGCGGCAGCCTGGCCGCCGTGCTGGGCCTGAGCGTGGCGGTCAGCGCCGCGCTGCTCGGGGTCTGGCGGACGTGGCCGTTGTGGAATGACGTGGAACGCAGCGAGGGCAGCCTGGCCCGCCATTGGCAGACCCTGGCCGGGCGTGACCTGACCGCCTGGCGCGGCCTGGCCGTAGCCGCGCTGGTGGTACTCGTCTGTGCGCTGGTGGTGCTGCCGGCATGGCCGGGGCTGGTCTCGGAGGCGCTGCGCTGGCCGATCGCCGGTGCGGTCGTGCTGCTGTCGCCCCTGGCGCATCTGCTGCTGCAGGCCATCGCGCCGGCCGACGCCTTGACCGCGACGCTGCCGGTGCAGACGCGCGATGCCCGCGAGGATGCGTTCGCCGAGCAGTACGCAGAACCCAAGCCGCTGGAATCGATCGGCCTGCACGAGCAGCAGCCGGCGCTGTACGACGCCGCGCGCAGCGGCCGGGTCGACCGCGCGCTGCAGCTGCTGCAGGCCGGTGCCGATCCGCACGGCCTGCCCGATCCGGCCTGGCGCGACCAGCGCAGCCTGGCGGTGCTCGCGGCCGTGCTGCCCGACCTGCGCCTGCTGCGTGAACTGATCGCCCGCGGCGTGGGCGTCAACGCGCCGCATCGCGGTATGACCCCGCTGCTGGCCGCTACCCGCGACAGCTGGCACGGTCGCCCGGAAGCGGTGATGACCCTGCTCGCCAACGGTGCCGACCCGCGTGCGGTGGACAGCGAGGGCAATACCCCGCTGCACCATGCCGCCCGCAGTTCCGATCCCGGTGTGGCCGCGTTGCTGCGCGATGCCGCTGCCGAAGTGGATGCGTTGAACGACGATGGCTGGTCACCGCTCGCGGTGGCCTGCCAGGTCGGTAACTGGCGCCTGGCCAAGTTCCTGCTCGAGCGTGGGGCCAAGACCGAGCCGGCCGAGGGCACGCCCGTGCTGCTCGCCGCCGCCGGCACCGAAGAAGACGATCCCGCTGGTGTGCAGCTGCTGCTCAAGCACAAGGCCCGCGCCGATGCGCGCGACCGGCAGCGCCGCAGTGCCCTGCACGAAGCCGCGCTGGCCGGCCATGTCGACATCATCGACGTGCTGCTCGCCGCCGGCGCCAATCTGGAAGCCCGCGATGCACTGGCGCGCACGCCGTGGCTGGAAGCTGCACGCGGCGGCCGGGCCGGCGTGGTCGAACACCTGCTGCCGCACCACCCCGATCTCAATGCGGTCGATGGCGAGGGCCGCAACGCCGTGCTGCTGGCCTGCATGGCCGACAACGTGTCACCGCTGCTGGTGCGCCGCCTGCGCGACCTGGGCATCGCCGTCGATGTGGCCGATCCGCAGGGCCGTCGTGCGGTGGATATCGCCGCCGGTGCCGGGCGCTGGGCGATCGTCTCGTTGCTGGACCCCGCCTATCCGCTGCCGTCTGCGGTCAGCGATGGCCTGGTGATGTCCGGCGATGGGGAGACGGCCTCGCCCTCGCTGCCGGACCGCCCGCCACTGGAACTGCTGCGTGAAGCGCTGAGCTTCGGCAACGTCGAGGGCATGGCCGCGCTGGCCCGCCTGTGTGCGCCGGAGGAACTGGGTGCGCTGCTGCACGATGCCGAACTGGCGTTGGATCCGCAGGCACTGGACTGGCTGCTCGCGCACGGCGCGGCGCCGGAAGTACTGGATGCCTGTGGGGATACCCCGATGTTCGCGCTGCTGGCGCGTGGCATCGACGCGGTGCCCGCGCTGCAGGTGCTGCTGCGCCGTGGCCTGTCCCCGGCCGGTCGCGGTGGGCTGGCGCGCCTGTTGAGCGCCTGCGCCCAGCACGACCATGCCTCGCGCGGGCTGGAACAGCTTGCGCTTGAACTGCTGGAACGCGGTGCTGACCCGTTTGCGCCGTCGCCGGCTGGCGATCCGCCGCTGTCGCTGGCGGTGCGCCTGGGCTGGCTGCGCCTGCAGCAGGCCCTGCTCACCCAGGGGGTGGACCGCGAAGCACGCGACAGCCACGGCATGACCGCGCTGCATCTGGCCACCGCGCTCGCGCGCGAAGGTTCGATCAAGCTGCTGGTGCAGCAGGGTGCCTCACCCGAAGCGCGCGCGGCCGACGGCCAGACGCCGCTGGGCGTGGCGCTGTCGATCGGCCGCCGCGACCTTGCCGATTGGTTGGACTGGCGGGTGTGGCCGCTGCCGCGCCGCGCCCTGCGCGACGGCGACCTGCCGGCCGCTGCGATGGCCGGCGATGCCGATGCCGTGCGGCGCCTGATCGATCTTGGGTTTGCTGTGGATGTCGTGGACGCCCAGGGCTGCACCGCCCTGCTGCGGGCCGCCGGTGGCGGTCATCTGGCCGTGGTGGACCTGCTGCTCACCCGTGGCGCGAATCCGCAGCACGCCGCGGCCAGTGGCGCGACGCCGCTCTCGGCGGCGGTCAGCATGCGCCAGATCGACATCGTCTCGGCCCTGCTCGATGCCGGTGCCGAGCTGGAATACCGCCTGCCGGGCGGTGTCACCGTGCTGATGCTGGCCTCGGCGCTGGGCCTGCCCGACATCGTCTCGCGCCTGCTCACCGCCGGTGCCAACGTGCACGCCGGCGATGCCCAGCAGCTCGGCCCGCTGCACTGCGCCGCGCTGTATGGCTTCAGTGCGCGCGACCGCTCGCGTCTGCTCGCCCTGCTGGACACACTGCTGCTGGCCGGTGCCGAACCAGACCAGGCCGCCGCCGGCTCGGTCACGCCGCTGTTGCTGCTGCTGGGTGCACGCGCCGAACCGGGCACCGCCTGCGATGAGCAGATCGTGCTCGCGGCGGTGGAGCGTCTGTTGGACGAAGACGTTTCGCTGGACGTGCGCGATCCGCGCGGCTTCGGTCCCCTGCATCTGGCGGCGCTGCATGGCCTGCCGCTGCTGGTACAGCGCCTGCTGCGTGCCGGCGCCGACCCGGATGTGCGCGACGCGCTCAACCGCAGCCCGCGCGAGATCGCGGTGATGCGCGGCTTCATCGATGTTGCCGGCGAGTTCGAACCGCTGGTGCCGGGCGTGTCCTCTATGGCCCGGTTCCTGCGCGATAACGGGTGAGCAGTTCAGACAAACTCCGCTGCCGTCTCTGCCCTTCGCGTGCGGCCGGACTAAGTTGTTCGGGCCTTCTCCCATCCGCGTCGCGAGAATGACGAGGGTGGCTTCTTTTCTGGCGCGGCGAAAGGTGAGTCGAGCGCTGGGCCGCGCTGCCCTTGCCGGCGAATGTCCCCCGGCGTCGGCCTGCGGCCGCCGCCTCCTCCTTCATTTCGCCCACAAGGGCATCGCGACCCACGTGTGCAGACCACCGGCTCTCACAGAAACGCGCGGTTTCCCGCACACCTACCGCACGCCGAGCCCCTTAGCGGCCGGAAGGCTCCTGGGCAAAATCAAGGAGGAGGTCGCCGCCGCGAGGCGGCGGCCGGGGGACATTTGCCGAGGGGCCTGCCGGTCGCTAAGGGGCGTCACGCTCGCGATCCACACCCTTCCCATCACTCTCCGCATCCGCCTCGAACAGATGCATCAGGTCCGCACGCGCATCGCGCGAGGTCTGGATCACCGCGGCTTCGTCGTCGTAGACCAGGTACTGATCGCGTAGCAGCTTCTCGTCATGCTCGCGGAAGCGCTGCACATGACTGCGCGCGGTTTCCACCGACATGCCCAGCGCGATCAGCATCCGTTCGCTCAGTTCCAGGCTGGTACCGAACACCTCGCGGAACGGCTCGGCGGACATGTCCATCAGCCGCCACGCATGTTGGCGGTTGCGCGCGCGCACCAGCACCACCGCATCCGGATACATGCGCCGGATCAGCCGCGTGGCGCGCATATTGGCGTCCGGATCATCCAGCGTGACCACGTACACACGGATGTGCTCGCCGCCGGCGGCGCGCAGCAGCTCCGGCCGGGTGGGATCGCCGTAATAGAGCTTGTTGCCGAAGCGGCGCAGGTCCGAGACGGTGTCCGGATTGGACTCCAGTGCCACGAACGGGATCTTCTGCGCGGTCAGCAGGCGCGCGACCACCTGGCCGAAGCGACCCATGCCGGCGATCATCACCTGCGGCTGCACATCGGTGATATCGACCTTGTCCGCTGGCGGGGCACTGGCCTTGGGCCCCTCGTCACGCCCGAGCAGCCGGATCAGGCCGATCATCAACAGCGGTGTGATCGCCATCGAGAGACCGACAATCGCCACCAGCCGATCATGGTTCGCACTGCCAAGCAGATGCGCGCGCTGTGCCTCATTGAACACCACGAAGGCGAACTCGCCGCCCAGCCACAGCACGCTGCCCAGCAACACGGCATGGCGCGTGCGCAGCTTGGCCAGCTTGCCGATCCCGAACAGCAGGCCGAACTTGACCACCAGCAGGATCGCCACGCCCGCGGCGATCATCATCGGCTCGGCGACGATGCGGTCCAGGTCGATGCCCATGCCCACGGCGATGAAGAACAACCCGAGCAGCAGGCCCTTGAACGGCTCGATCTGCGATTCCAGCTCGTGGCGGAATTCCGAATCGGACAACAGCACACCGGCCAGGAAGGCGCCCAGGCTGGGGCTCAACCCGGCTTCCTGCATGAACCATGCGGTGCCCAGTACCACCAGCAGCGCGGTGGCGGTGAACACCTCCGGGCTGCGCGTGCGCGCGATGATGTTGAACAGTCGGCGCAGCACCGGCCGCCCGCACAGGATCACCACCGCCAGTGCGCCGATGGCGATGGCCACGTCGTTCCATTGCAGGGTGTCGTTGCGCGCACCGCCCAGCAGCGGAATCGCGGCCAGCAACGGGATCGCGATCAGGTCCTGGAAGAGCAGGATGGCGAAGCCCAGGCGCCCGTAATCGCTGTTGATCGCCTTGTGCTCGGACAACAGCTGCAGCCCGACCGCCGTGGAGGACAGCGCCAGCGCAATGCCGACGATGAGCGCGCTCTTCCACTGGAAGTGATCCAGCATCAGCAGGCTGCCCAGCACCAGGGCGCTCAGCGCAACCTGCAGCGCGCCGGCTCCGAACACAGAGCGGCGCATCACCTTCAGGCGGGCGGGGGACAGCTCCAGGCCGATCACGAACAGCAGCATCACCACGCCGATCTCGGCGGCGCTGAGGATGCGGTCGGCGTCCTGCACGAAGCCCAGGCCGTCCGGGCCGAGCACCACGCCGGCGGCCAGGTAGCCGAGCACGGCGCCCAGGCCGAGCTTCTTGAACACCGGCACCGCGATCACCGCAGCCAGCAGCAGCACCAGGGCCAGCTCGAGCGCGCCGCTATGCATGGAGGAACCTGCTCATGGGATCGTGTGCCCTGCGGGTGGAAAGCCTCCCCGGGCGGACCGGGGCCTGTGGCCGGGGCCACGCGCCATTATGCGACCGCGATGGGTGCCGAAGGCGACTCCCACCGGAACAGGGTTCCGCACAAGGGTTGACCTGCGCCACCCCCAGGTCCAGACTGCCCGCCGCTGCTGGCGTCCGCCGTCGGCAGTAAACCCTTCCGGAGTCCCCAACCCATGTCCAGCGACAGTAGAAGTCGACCTTGCTCGACGCCAGCGATGGCCACCGCCTGACACGGGTCGGTTCGCCAGCGTTGGCGTCGCGCAATGCGATACCCACAGGCGAATACGATGAACCAGAAAGACCTGCTGCGCCCGGTGGCCGATGCCGCCTCGTTGAGCGCACCCCTCGATAATTTCAACACCGCCGATGCGGTGGAATTCCTCAACACGCTGAGCCTGTCGCGCGCCGCCGACACGCTGGCCGCGTTGCCGCTGCCGCGCGCGGTGAAGATGCTCGAGCAGCCCGAGCTCAACCGCAGCGGCGACCTCGTGGCGGCCATGCCGGTAGCCCGCGCCGCCGCCCTGCTCGGGCTGATGGCCGATGACCGCGCCACCGATATCGTCCACGAGCTGGACGAGGACGAGCGTGCACGTCTGATCCCGCTGCTCAGCCCGGACGCCCGCAAGGCGATCCAGCAGTTGCTGAGCTACCCCGCGCACACTGCCGGCGCGCTGATGACCACTGAATTCGTCAGCGTGCCCTCGGATTGGACGGTGGGCCGCACCCTGCAGCACATCCGCGAGGTCGAGCGCACCCGCGAAACCGTCTACGCGATCTACGTGCTGGATCCGCACACCCGCGCACTGGTGCAGGTGGTCACCATGCGCCGGCTGATCACCGGGCTGCCCGAGGAACCGATCCTCGACGTCGCCCAGGTCAACCCGCCGGTGACGGTGGAGGCGCAGCTGGATCAGGAAGAGGTGGCGCAGCTGATCCGCCGCCACGACCTGCTCGCGATTCCAGTGGTCGACGCGCAGCACCATGTGCTGGGCATCGTCACCGTGGATGACATCCTCGATGCGCTGATCGAAGAATCCACCGAAGACGTGCACAAGTTCGGCGGCATGGAAGCGCTGGAAAAGCCGTACATGCAGATCGGCTTCTTCGAGATGCTGCGCAAGCGGGCCGGTTGGCTGAGCGTACTGTTCCTCGGCGAAATGCTGACCGCCAGCGCGATGCAGCACTACGAGGACGAACTGGCGCGTGCGGTGGTGCTGACATTGTTCATCCCGCTGATCATGAGCTCGGGCGGCAACTCCGGCTCGCAGGCCACCTCGCTGCTGATCCGCAGCCTGGCCCTGCGCGAGTTGCGCCTGCGTGACTGGTGGAAGGTGGCACTGCGCGAGGTGCCGACCGGCATCACCCTGGGCGCGATCCTGGGCGTGCTGGCGATCATCCGCATCGTGTCCTGGCAGCTGCTGGGCCTGCACGATTACGGCGATCACTGGCAGCTGCTGGCGCTGACCATCGGCGCGGCGCTGGTCGGCATCGTCACCTTCGGCTCGCTGTCCGGCTCGATGCTGCCCTTCATCCTCAAGCGCCTAGGCTTCGACCCGGCCAGCGCCTCGGCCCCGTTCGTGGCCACGCTGGTGGACGTCAGCGGCCTGGTCATCTACTTCAGCATCGCCGCGATGATCCTGCGCGGCACCCTCCTTTAACGGGGACGGAGGTAGTTAATAACAGGGACGGGGGTGATTATTAGTCACCCCCGTCCCTGTTACTGTCTGGTCGCATGAGCACCTACCACCTGCAAGCTGTCTTCCGCCCGCAGTCGGTCGCCGTGATCGGCGGCAGCCCGCGTGAACGCTCCGCCGGCCGCGCGGTGATGCGCAACCTGCGCGGCACCGGCTTCCCCGGCAAAGTGGCCTGGATCAATCCGCGTTACAGCGAGATCGATGGCATCCGCACGGTGAAGCGGCTCAAGGACCTGGACTGGGTGCCCGAACTGGTGGTGATCACCGCCCCGGCCAGCATCGTGCCGCAGGTGGTGGCCACCGCCGCCGAGCGTGGCGTCAGTGCAGCGATCATTCTCACCGCCAACCTGGGCGAGGGCCCCGGCTCGCTGGCCGCGCAGGTGGAGGCGGCGGCACGCCCCAAGGGCCTGCGCATCCTCGGCCCGCATTGCCTGGGCGTGATCGCCCCGCATGCGCGCCTGAACGCCAGCATCGCCGCGCACTTCCCGCAGGCCGGTGATCTGGCCCTGATCTCCGAATCCAGCGCGATCGCCGCGGCCCTGGTGGAGTGGGGCGTGGCACGCTCGGTCGGGTTCTCCGCCGTGGTCTCGCTCGGCGACACCCTGGATGTCGACTTCGGCGATCTGCTCGATTATTTCGCCACCGATTACCGCACCCGCGCGATCCTGCTCTACGTCGAACACATCCGCGATGCGCGCAAGTTCATGTCGGCCGCACGTGCCGCGGCGCGCGCCAAGCCGGTGGTGGTGGTCAAATCCGGTCGCCACCTCCGCATCAATCCCGATGCCGATACCCACGTGCAGGCGCTGGCCAGCGCCGATGCGGTGTACGGCGCTGCGTTCAACCGCGCGGGCCTGCTGCGCGTCAGCGCGCTGGACGAACTGTTCACCGCCGCCGAAACACTCGGTCGGCTCGGCACCTTCCCAGGCCGTCGCCTGGCGATTCTGAGCAACGGTGGCGGGGTGGGCCGGCTGGCGGTGGATCAGCTGCTGGCCCTGCGCGGCAGCCTGGCCGAACTGTCGCCGGCCACCGTCGCCCAGCTCGATGCGGTACTGCCGCAAGGCTGGTCGCGCAGCAATCCGGTGGACATCGTGGTCGATGCCGATGGCGACCGCTACGCCGCCGCGATCGAGGCGCTGATGTCCGATACCGAGAACGACGCCGTGCTGGTGGTCAACGTGCCGACCGCATTCACCTCCTCGGCCGATGCCGCTCAGGCGCTGACCCGCACGCTCGGCCTGCGCCCGCGCCATCACCGCGACAAGCCGGTGTTCGCGGTGTGGCTGGGCAACGACGACCGCGCCACCGCCACGCTCAATGCCGCGCGCGTGCCGACCTATCCGACCGAAGCCGAGGCCGTGCGCGGCTTCCAGCATCTGGTGCGCTACCGCGACGCGCAGGCGGCGTTGATGGAAACGCCGCCCAGCCTGCCCGAGGATTTCGTGGTCGATACCGCCGGCGCCCGCGCGCTGGTGGAGGCTGCACTCGCCGCCGGCCAGCAGTGGCTGGACCCGATCGCTACCCACCAGCTGCTCAGCGCGTACGGCATTCCGTCGGCGCCGGTGATGCAGGCCCGTGATGCCCATGAGGCGATGGACCTGGCCCAGCCGTTGCTGGAGCAGGGCGCCACGGTGGCGATCAAGGTGTTCTCGGCCGACATCCCGCACAAGTCCGATGTGGATGGTGTGCGCTTGAACCTCAGCACGCTGCAATCCGTGCATGCGGCGGCCACCTCGATCATCGCGCGCGCGCACGAGAAGCGACCCGATGCGCGCATCGATGGCGTGCTGGTGCAGCCGACCATCGTGCGGCCCAAGGCGCGCGAGTTGATTGCCGGCATCGCCGACGACCCGACCTTCGGCCCGGTGATCGTGTTCGGCCGTGGCGGCACGGCGGTCGAAGTGATCGACGACAAAGCGATCGCCCTGCCACCACTGGACCTGCGCCTGTCGCATGAACTGATCGGTCGCACGCGCGTCTCACGCATCCTCAAGGCGTACCGGGATGTTCCGGCCGCCGACGAACGCGCGGTCGCGCTGATCCTGGTCAAGTTGGCCCAGCTTGCCGCCGACATTCCCGAGATCCGCACGCTCGACATCAATCCGCTGCTGGCTGACCGCGACGGCGTGATCGCACTCGATGCGCGCGTGGCGATCGAACCGTCCCGCAAACTTCACAAAGGCCGCGGCCACCCACGCTTCGCGGTATTTCCGTACCCGAAGGAGTGGGAGCGCACCATCACCCTGTCCGACGGCGCCCCCGCCTTTGTACGTCCGGTCCGCCCCGAGGACGATGCGCTGTTCCGCGCCTTCTTCGCGCGCGTCACTGACGACGACCTGCGCCTGCGCTTCTTCCAGTCGGTGAAGCACTTCAGCCACGAGTTCATCGCGCGCCTGACCCAGCTCGACTATGCCCGCTCCATCGCGCTGGTGGCGATCGACCCGCGCAGCGGCGACATGCTCGGGGCGGTGCGGCTGCATGCCGATGCGGACTACGACCGTGGCGAGTACGGCATCCTGATCCGCTCCGACCTCAAGGGCCACGGCATCGGTTGGCGGTTGATGGCGATCATGATCGAGTACGCGCAGTGGCTGGGCCTGAACATCATCGAAGGCCAGGTGCTGCGCGAGAACAGCACCATGCTGGCGATGTGCCAGAGCCTGGGCTTCAAGGCCCGGCTCGACCCGGACGATTCGACGGTGATGGTGGTGACGCTGCCGGTGCAGGACGTGCAGGTGCCGCAAGCGCCCGATCCTGCAACGCACTGAGCCGATCGCGGTACGGCGCGTGCACGTGGGTGGGGCGACAATACGGGATGACTGACCGACTCCCCCTGCTGCTGCTTCCCGGCCTGCTCAACGACGCTGAACTCTGGCGTGCGCAGATCGCCGACCTGTCCGATATCGCCGAGTGCATCGTCGGCGACCAGACCCGCGGTGAGACGATGCAGGCCGTTGTCGACGACGTGCTGGCCCAGGCGCCGGCGCGCTTTGCCTTGGCGGGATTCTCGTTGGGCGGCTTCGTGGCGCAGGCGATCGTGCGCACCGCGCCGGAGCGGGTGCTGCGGCTGGCCCTGATCGATACCTCGATCCATGCCGACTCGCCCGAGCGTGCCGCGCAACGGAAGACGCAGCAGGCAAGCGTGCGTCTGCCCGGAAAGTTCCACGGCTTCGGCGACACGTTGATGCGCAGCTACATCGACGCCGCGCGGCTGGATGACTATGTGCTGGTACAGCGCGTACGCGACATGACCGCGCGGCTGGGCGCGGAGGTGTTCCTGCGCCAGAGCGCACTGGACCGGGTGGATGGCCACGACGTGCTGGCCGGATACCGCGATCCGCTGTTGATCGTGTGCGGTGCCAACGACCGCATCACCCCGCTGGCGATCAGCGAGGAGATGCATGCGCTGGTGCCGGATTCAACTCTGGTGGTGCTGCCCGATTGTGGCCACCTGGCGCCGATGGAGAAGCCCGACGAGGTCAGCGCGGCCATGCGGGACTGGTTGCGGTGATAGCGGCCACGTACTTCCGGTGATGCCGGCCAGCGGCCGGCACTACCCGATGATGTCCACGCCGTTGATCAGGCGCTGGCTCTTCCGGTAGGTGCCGAACGTTGGTCGGCACGCACCCCATCAATCCCAGGCCGGTGCGATCCCCTCCGGATTGGCCAGGCGATGCCCGCGATCCAGCGTGGCGATCTGCGCCATGTCCTCATCGCTCAAGCGCAGATCGGCCGCGAGCAGATTGCCGGCCAGGTTGTCGCGCTTGGTCGAGGACGGGATCACCGCAAAGCCCTGCTGCAACGCCCACGCCAGCGCGACCTGGGCCGGGGTGGCCTGGTGACGCGCGGCGATGGCCTGGATCACCGGGTCCTTGAGCACTTCGCCGTAGGCCAGGCTCATGTAGGCGGTGACATGGATGCCCTGTTCCTTCAGGAACGCGATCAGCGCGCGGTTCTGCAGGTAGGGGTGGACTTCGATCTGGTTGGTGGCGATCGCATCGGCACCCAGGATCTCGATGGCCTGGCGGGTCTGGGCGATGGTGAAGTTGGAGATGCCGATCTGGCGGGTCAGGCCGAGCGACTTGGCCTCGGCCAGTGCACCGAGATACTCGGCCATCGGTACCGCGTCCTTCGGCGACGGCCAGTGGATCAGGGTGAGCTCGACATGGTCGGTGCGCAGCTTGCGCAGGCTCTCGCGCAGGCTGGCCAGCAACGCGTCGTGCTGGAAGTTGGCGATCCAGATCTTGGTAGTGAGGAACAGATCATCGCGGGCCACGCCGGATTCGGCGATGGCCTGGCCGACCTCGGCCTCGTTCTCGTAGATCTGTGCGGTATCGATGGCGCGGTAGCCGACGTCCAGTGCGTTGCGCACCGAGTCGATCACGGTCTGGCCCTTCAGGCGGAAGGTGCCGAGGCCGAATGCGGGAATGGGCATGGAAACTCCTTCATGGGGGTGAGGTGCAGGCTACGCCGTGCACCGTAAAGCGACGTAGAGCCGGCCGTTGGTCGGCTGCGATTGCGTGAAATGAATCGTTGGGCGACTGCTGTCGCGTAAGGCGAACCCTTGGTCCGGAATCGATCAATGCGCACTCATCGCGATGCCTTCGGCGCGGTCGGCCACGCCATCGCGGCGGTCCAGCCGGCCACTCAGCACGGTCAGACCCAAGGCGCCCATCACCACCACTGCGCCCAGCCACGGGGTGTGCATCAGGCCGAGGTGTTCGACCACCAACCCACCCAGCGATGCGCCGAGTGCGATGCCGACGTTGAACGCGGCGATGTTCAGGCCCGAGGCCACATCGGCGGCCTGCGGGGCGAACCGCTGTGCCTGCTTGACCACGTACACCTGCAGCCCGGGCACGTTGCCGAAGGCCACCGCGCCCAGCGCCAGCACGGTCAGCAGCACCAGCCAGGTGTTGTAAGCGGTAAAGGTCAGCACGAACAGTACGGCGGCCAGCAACGCGAAGATCAGCTTCAGTGCCGGGATCGGGCCGCGGCGGTCGGCCAGGCGGCCGCCCCACAGGTTGCCGATCGCCACCGACACGCCGTAAACCAGCAGCACGCCGCTGACCGCATTGGCCGAGAAACCGGTCACGTCCTGCAGGATCGAGGCCAGGTAGGTGAAGGAGAGGAAGGTGCCGCCGTAGCCGAGTGCGGTGATCGCATACACCAGCAGCAGGCGCGGCTGCGCCAGTACGGAGAGTTGCTGCCCGAACGTGGCCGGCGTGCTGCGCTGCAGGTTGCGCGGCACGAACAGCAGGCTGCCGATCAGCGCGATCACACCGAGCGCGGCCACCGCCAGGAAGGTGGCGCGCCAGCCCAGGTGCTGGCCGATGAAGGTGCCCAGGGGCACACCGGTCACCAGCGCCACGGTGAGGCCGGTGAACATGATCGCGATCGCGCTGGCCGCCTTCTCCTTGGGCACCACCGAGGTGGCGATGATCGAGCCGATCGAGAAGAACACGCCGTGCGCCAGCCCGGTCAGCACGCGCGCCACGATCAGCGAGCCGTAGCCCGGCGCCACCCAGGCGATCAGGTTGCCGAGGGTGAACAGCAGCATCAGCGCCACCAGCAGGGTCTTGCGCGGCACCCGCCCGGTCAGCGCGGTGAGCACCGGCGCACCGACCGCCACGCCCAACGCATACAGCGACACCAGCAGCCCGGCCGAGGGCAGGGTGACGCCGAGGTCGGCGGCGATGGTCGGAATCAGGCCGACGATGACGAATTCAGTGGTGCCGATGGCGTACGCACCCAGCGTCAACGCCAGCAAGGCCAAGGGGATACCACGGGACATGGACGGTTACCGGTGGGGAGTGAGGCTGCGCAGTCTGCGCGCCGTACTCTTGCGGAAAAAGCGGCCTTCACGCCAATCACTGTTGCCCCATGGTCAATAATGGAGCACCTCCACCCTGCCGCCGCCATGAAAACGACCCTGGATGAGATGCAGGCCTTCATTGCGGTGATCGACAGTGGCTCGATCACCGCGGCCGCCGAACAGCTCGGCCAGACCACCTCCGGGGTCAGCCGGGCGCTGGGCCGGCTGGAGGAAAAGCTCGGCACCACGCTGTTGACCCGCACCACACGTCGTCTGCAGCTGACCGAGGAGGGCGATGCCTTCCTGGCCCAGGCACGCACGATCGTGGCCTCGGTGGAAGCGGCCGAGGAACAGATCGCCGCCCGGCGGCAACGCCCGGCTGGGCGCCTGCGCGTGGATGCGGCGATGCCGTTCGTGCTGCACGTGATCGCCCCGCTGGTGGTCAGCTATCGCGCGCGCTATCCCGATGTGGCGCTGGAGCTCAACAGCAGCGAGCGCTACATCGATCTGCTCGAGCGGCGCACCGACGTGGCCATCCGGATCGGGCCGCTGGCCGATTCCACCCTGCACGCGCGGCCGCTGGCGCACAGCCGCCTGCGGGTGATGGCCAGTCCGGCGTACCTGCAGCAGCACGGTACCCCGCGAGATGTGGCCGCGTTGGGCGAGCACACGCTGCTCGGCTTCAACGAGCCCGATTCACTCAATCACTGGCCGCTGCCCGGCGCGACCGACGCGCTGCTGCACGTGCGCCCGGCGGTAGCGGTCTCCAGCGGTGAAACCCTGCGCCGGCTCGCGCTGGAGGGCGTCGGCATCGTCTGCCTGTCCGACTTCATGACCCACCGCGATCGTGACGCCGGCACGCTGGTCCAGCTGTTGCCGGACCTCACCGTGGAGGTCCGCCAGCCGATCCACGCCGTGTACTACCGCAATACGGCGGTCTCGGCGCGGATCAGCTCCTTCCTGGATCACCTGGCGCAGGCCATGGTGGGTACCCCCTTCGTCCGGTAGTGCCGGCCGCTGGCCGGCACCACGCATGCGTCACGCCGCGCGAGGCAATCCGGTCACCGCACCGCGTCCCGTATCCAGCACGAACACATCCACCGCGGCATTCAGGGCGACGGCCTGCTCTTCCATGCTGCGCGCCGCCGCGGAGGCTTCTTCCACCAGGGCCGCGTTCTGCTGCGTGGTCTCGTCCATCTGCACCACCGTCTGGTTGACCTGCTCGATGCCGGCCGACTGCTCCTGCGATGCGGCGGCGATGTCAGCCATGATGTCGGTAACGCGCTGCACGCTGCCGACGATCTCGCCCATGGTCCGCCCGGCCTGCTGCACCAGCGCCGCGCCGCCGTCGACATCGGCCACGGACTGATCGATCAGTCCCTTGATCTCCTTGGCGGCCCCGGCCGAGCGCTGCGCCAGCGTGCGCACTTCGCTGGCGACCACGGCAAAGCCGCGGCCCTGTTCCCCGGCGCGCGCTGCTTCGACGGCGGCGTTGAGCGCGAGGATGTTGGTCTGGAACGCAATGCCATCGATGACGCTGATGATCTCGGCGATCTGACGCGACGAGGCCTGGATGGCGCCCATGGTGGTGACCACCTGGCTCACCACCTCGCCGCCCTGCGAGGCGACCGAGGCGGCACTGATCGAGAGCTGGTTGGCCTGCCGCGCGTGCTCGGCGTTCTGGCGCACCGTGGAGGTCAGCTCTTCCATCGAGGCGGCGGTCTCTTCCAGATTGGCTGCCTGCTGCTCGGTACGGCGTGACAGATCGCTGTTGCCCGCGGCGATCTCGCCTGCGGCCGTCTGGATGGACTGGGCCGCGTGCTTGATGTCGCCAACGATGGTGGTCAGCTGGCCGGTGGTGCGCGCCATGTCATCGCGCATGCGCGCGAACACGCCGTGGAAATCGCCGTGCATGTGCGCGCTGAGATCCCCGCCGGCGATCGCCTGGAGCACGCGCGAGACTTCGCCCAGATCCTGCTCGGTGGTGCGCATCAGGCGGTTGAGGCCGCCGACCATCTCCCGGAAGTCGTGCTGGTAGCGCGCTTCATCACCGCGCAGGCTGAAATCACCCAACGCCGCTGCCTCGGCCAGTCGCTTGATCTCGGCATTGATCGCGCCGAGGTTGGCCTTGGCCGTGTCCAGCGCCTGGGTGATCACCGCCTTCTCGCCGGGCAGGCGCTCCATGTCCACCGACAGATCACCGACCGCATAGTGGCCCATGATCTCGATCGCGCGCAGCTTCACCTGGATGTGGTTGGCGACCAGGGTGTTGTTCTCGCGCACCATCTGGCCGTAAGCGCCAGGCAGGGCGTCGGCATCCATGCGGTAGCTGATCTGGCCGGCGTCGTGGCGCTGGGCCATGGTTGCCTGCGCATCCAGTACGGCCTTGAGGGTCCGAGTCACCTCGCTCATCGCCGTGCCGAGACGGCCGATTTCGTCGCGGCTGCGCACCGCCACCGTGTGCTCCAGATCGCCGCGTGCGACGGCGCGGGCCGCTGCTTCCACCGCGATCACCGGTGCGATCACCGCGCGTCGCAACCACAGCGCCAGCACCACCAGCAGCACCACGGCAGCCAATGCCGTCGTGATCGCCGATGCCACCAGCGCGGCGCGCGCGCGCTCGGACGTGGCGTTGGTTTCAAATTCGGCACGTTCGTTGGCGCGTGTCGCCAGCGCGTCCAGCGTGGTGCCAACGCTGCGGTCCGCACCACGTACCAGCGCATCGGCCGCCTGGGTGTCATAGCCACTGGCGGCAAATGCCTCCAGCGCCCCACGGTAGCGGGCCTCAAGGGCACGGTGCTCGGTCAGGAACTGATCGGCCAGCGTGCGGGTCTGCTCGTCGCGGCTGGTGGCGAGCGTGCCGGCCAAGTCCGCGATGCGGCGTCCTTCCGCATCGAATGCCGCCAGGTGACGCTCGCGTTGCACATCGTCCGCACCGCGGATCAGCACGTTCTTCCACTCCTGCACCTGCAGGCGGAACTCGCGCTGGAGCAGCTCGGCCTGTGCCTTGCGGGCAAGCTCAGGAGGGACCTCGGTGGAGAGGTTGCGCCACGCTGAACCGAGCCCGGCCAGGGCGGCCACGACGATGATGATCAGGCCAAGCGACAGCGCGCCCAGCAGTTTGAACTGAAGACTCAGGGCGCGTGGATGCGCCGGTGCGGAGGACGTCATGGGAAATGAAAAGTAGGGAAGGGCAATGCGGTATCGGTCTGCCTAGAGCAGGCTGAAGTGCGACGCCTATCACGGTTACCGTTCCATTAAACGTTGTGACGACCGTGTGTAGATGAAAATTGGTCACATATGGAACGAAACGGCACTGGACAGATAGACTATATGTAACTAATGTAGTTACATGAAATCGAGTAACCAGTTCTCCGACGCGCTGCACGTGATGGCCCATCTGGTCGGCCAGGACGGCCCGCGTACCTCCGAGCAGCTTGCCACCTGCCTGCCTACTCATCCGGTGGTGATCCGGCGCCTGCTGTCTGCCCTGCACAAGGGCGGGCTGGTTACCAGCGTGCGCGGCCATGGCGGCGGCAGCCAGCTGGCCCGGGAACCGGCGCAGATCACGCTGTATGACGTGTACGTGGCCATCGGCGCGCCTGCGCTGCTGCACACCGGCGCCCGCGAGACCGGCCGCGGCTGCCCGGTGCAGCGCGTGGTCAACGATGCCCTCGACGACAGTTACCGCCAGGCCCAGGCCCTGCTCGAGGCCCGCCTGCACGACACCACTTTGGCCACCCTGGGCGAGGCCTTCGCCCGCCACCTGGCCCACCACGCTGCAGGAGTTCCTCATGACGTTTGATGCGATTGTCGTCGGCGGCAGTTTCGCCGGCCTGTCCGCCGCCCTGATCCTGGCGCGCGCCCGCCGCGAGGTGCTGGTCATCGACAGCGGCCTGCCGCGCAACCGCTTCGCCGCGCAGTCGCACGGCGTGCTCGGCCAGGACGGCATTGCCGGCGCCGAGCTGCTGCGCAACGCCAAGACCCAGCTGCTGGGCTACCCCACGGTGCGCTGGGTCAGCGACACGGTCACCACCGCCCAACCGACCGTGGATGGCTTTGTGGTCGGCACCGAAAACGGTGACATCTGGGCCACGCGCAAGCTGCTGCTGGCCACCGGCATCCGCGACGAACTGCCCGACCTGCCTGGCCTGGCCGAGCGCTGGGGCCACAGCGTGGTGCATTGCCCGTACTGCCACGGCTACGAGATCGGGGGCGGCGCGATCGGTCTGCTGGGCGGGCATGAGAAGTCGACCACCATGGCGGCGTTGCTCGCCGACTGGGGCGACGTCACCCTGTTCGCGCACGGCATGACGCTGGAGGCCGATGACCTGGCCGCGCTGCAGCGACGCGGGGTCAGCATCGAATACGACGCCGTGGTCGGGCTGGAAGGCGAGGCACCGGCCCTGAGTGCCGCCGTGCTCGCCGATGGCCGCCGGGTTGAACTGCGCGCGCTGTTCGTTACCGCGCGCCAGCACATGAGCACGCCGCTGGTCGAACAGCTCGGCTGCGTGCTGGAGGACAGTCCGATCGGCGTGCTGGTGCAGGTCGATGCGGGCAAGCAGACCAGCGTGCCCGGCATCTACGCAGCGGGCGATGCAACGCTGGTGGGCAATATCAGCCTGGCCAGCGCCGAAGGCGTGCGCGCCGGGGTGAGCCTGCACCATGCGCTGGTCGCCGAGGACAGCCGGGCCAGCCGCTAGGATCAGGGGCGTGGCCGGTCTGCGAGCGGCAGGCCCGCCCCAAACGGAAACAGCCGCCCTGCGGCGGCTGTCCGTCACACCTGTCGGTGGGCTCAGGCCTGTTCGGCGCTTGCCGCATCCAGCTGCTGCACATCCTGTGCCGACAGCGCGACATTTGCGGCCGCCAGCACCTCCTTCAACTGCTCGACACTGGTGGCGCTGACGATCGGCGCGGTGATGCCCGGGCGCGCGATCAACCACGCGATCGCCACCTGCGAAGGACTCACGCCATGCGTGCTGGCCACATCGTCCAGTGCACCGAGGATGCGCAGCCCACGCGGATTGACGTACTTGTCCACCACGCTCTTGCCGCGCGCGCTGCTTTTGGAGGCATCGTCCGCACTGCGGTACTTGCCACTGAGGAAACCGCTGGCCAGCGAGTAGTAGCTGATCACGCCCAGCTGCGCCTCGCGCACCACCGCTTCCAGCCCGGCCTCATAACCGGCGCGGTCGTACAGGTTGTACTCCGGCTGCAGCGTTTCATAGCGCGGCAGTTTGTAGTCGGCCGAGACCCTCAAGGCATCGCGCAGGCGCTCGGCGCTGTAGTTGGAGGCACCGATCGCGCGCACCTTGCCCTGTTCGATCAGGCGGCCGAACGCGGCCAGCGTGGTCTCCAGCGGAGTGGCTTCATCATCTTCGTGCGCCTGGTACAGATCGATGACATCGGTCTGCAGGCGGCGCAGCGAATCCTCCACCGCAGCGGTAATGTTGTCGGCGGACAGGCCCGGGCGTTCGGCCCACTTGGCGACCTTGGTCGCCAGCACCACCTTGTCGCGCTTGCCGCTGTGCTTGAACCAGCGGCCCAGAATGGTTTCCGATTCACCGCCCTGGTTGCCGGGCACCCACGCCGAATACGCATCGGCGGTGTCGACCAGGTTGAAGCCGGCATCGACGAAGGCATCGAGCAGGGCAAAGGAGGTCTTCTCGTCCGCACTCCAGCCAAAGACATTGCCGCCGAAGGCGATGGGGGCGACATGGAGGCCGGAACGACCGAGTTCGCGCGTAGCAGTCATGGGTGATGTTCTCCCTGGGAATCGTTTCCACAGGATACGGCCGGCGTGGTGACAGCGTTGCGGCAGCAGGCACAAAACAGTGTTCCGGATTGCTGCGCCGCACTAACGTTTTGTGAACACCTGTACACGCTTCGCTGCTAGTCTCGCGGCATCCCGCTACCGGAAGCCCGCCGATGAAAGCCCGTTCGTTGACCTGTGCCTGCCTGTTCACTGTTTCTACCCTGATGCTTGCCACGCCCGCGATGGCGATCAAGCCCGCCGGCCCGAACGCGCAGGTCGCGATCACCCCGGCCGTGCAGAAGGCCGTGCAGGACAGCCGCCGCGATCCGGCCAACGTCAAGCGCGATGCGTACCGCCATCCCGCGCAGACGCTGTCGTTCTTCGGCGTCGCACCGGGCCAGACTGTCATCGAGGTCACCCCGGGCAGCGGCTGGTACTCGGAAATCCTGGCGCCGCTGCTGCACGACAAGGGGCAGTACGTGGCCGCCGTGGTCGATCCGATGGCGGTGGCGGAAGGGCGTGGCCGCGACTACCAGCAGCGCAGCCGAGATGGGCTGGACAAGAAGTTCGCCGGCAACGCTGCGGTGTTCGGCAAGAGCCGCGTGGTCGCCTATGACCCGAAGGCCCCGGTGTTCGGTCCGGCCAACTCGGCGGATGTGGTGCTGACCTTCCGCAACGTGCACAACTGGCGCAGCAGCGGCCAGGCCGAAGGCATGTTCAAGGGCTTCTTCTCGGTGCTCAAGCCGGGCGGTGTGCTGGGCGTGGTCGAGCACCGTGCCAAGGCCGATGTGCCGGCCGACGACAAGACCGGTTACGTGGGCCAGCAGCAGGTGATCGCGATGGCGAAGGCCGCCGGTTTCGAACTGGCCGGCAGCAGCGAGATCAACACCAATCCGCGCGACACCAAGGACTACCCGAACGGTGTGTGGACGCTGCCGCCGACCAACCAGCATGACGCGGCCGACGAGGCCAAGTACCAGGCGATCGGCGAAAGCGACCGGATGACCCTGCGCTTCGTGAAGCCGGGCAAGTAAGACACTATGCGCGGGCCATATTTCCGCGCCTTCGATGGACGGTAAAGGAATACATCGTTGAAGACGTTGCTGTTGATCGGTCTGGCGGTGATCACGCTGATCAAGATCGTTGATTTCGTGTTCTATGGACGGAATGCCTACGACCTGATGGGGGCGGCCGGTTTCGCGCTTCTGCTCACCGCTGCCGCCCTGGATGGGCGCCGGGCGTTCAATGCGCCCGCCACCGGGCGCTGGGCACGGGAAGCCCGCATCGCCAACGTCTGCGGCGTGGTGCTGGTGCTGGTCTACTTTCTGCTCAAGATGAACGTCATCGGCTGACGCCGTCCGGATCGCGGCGGCGGCACGGGGATGGGACAATGAGCCATCCCACCGCCGCTGTTGCCCCGATGCTGATCGCCTTCAACAAACCGTTCAACGTGCTGTGCCAGTTCACCGACCGCAGCCAGCCGCCACGCGCGACCCTGGCTGGTTTCGGGCTGCCACCGGCGGTGTACGCGGCTGGCCGGCTGGATTACGACAGCGAAGGCCTGCTGCTGCTCACTGACGACGGCGGCCTGGCACACCAGTTGACCGATCCGCGGCACAAGGCGGACAAGACCTATTGGGTGCAGGTGGAAGGCACGGTGACCGATGACCAGCTCCAGGCGCTGCGCCGTGGCGTGCTGCTCAACGATGGGCCGACACTACCGGCCGGTGTCGAACGGCTGGAGCCCTCGCCTGAACTGTGGCCGCGCACGCCGCCGGTCCGCTTCCGCAAGACGGTGCCCGATGCGTGGCTGGCGATCACGCTGCGCGAAGGCCGCAATCGCCAGGTGCGACGCATGACTGCGGCGGTCGGACTGCCCACGTTGCGCCTGGTGCGTGTCTCGATGGGCGCGCATGCGATCGGCGATCTTCAACCCGGCCAATGGCGCGAGATCGGATAATAAAAAAACCGCCGGTGGAAACCGGCGGTTTCGATGCGCTCGCAGTAACGCGTCAGCCGATCAGGCGTCGCTGCCGATATCGCTGGTTTCATCCACCACGGTCTCGTTGCGGCGGTTGCGTGCGCTGATGCGCTGCGCCTGGCCGTTCACGACGCCACCGTTGGCGAGCTTCTTCTTCTGCTGCTTGCGGTACAGCGCGTAGCCCAGCAGGCCCACGCCGACAGCGGCGGCGGCGATGGTCACGGCCGGATTGCGGCGCACCACCTTGGCGGCGACCTTGCTGCCGGTCTTGACCGCGCCGAGTGCGGCACCGGTCTTGATCCAGTCGGTGGCCTGCGGCCCGAAATGGCGCAGGTTGCTGCCGGCATGCTTGAGGCCGTCACCGGCGGTGCTGGCGAGGTCCAGGGCACGCTCGAGGGCGCGGTCGGTAATCACAGTCAATCTGCTCATGGGGGGTCCTTGCCTAAAGGTTCTGATCCAGTGTCGCGCGGTGGCCGTGTAGGGCGTGTTATCCATTTGCTACGGCCGGATCACGACTGTATCCGGTTCCCTGCGCTGCGCGAGCCACGTGCCCGGCGATGGTCAGGTGACAGCCATGAATGCGCGCATCGGGTGAGGAAGAGGGCGGCGTACTCACGTGCCGCGCGGCTTGGCGCGGTGTGTCGCGTTCGCCGTCCACGGATCGTCCGGCCAGGGATGCCGGGGATACCGCCCCTTCATTTCCTTCTTCACCTCGGCGTAGGTGTTCGCCCAGAAGTTGCGCAGATCCTGGGTGACCTGCAGTGGGCGGCCGCCGGGGGACAGAAGGTGCAGCGTCAACGGAATGCGGCCGTCGGCGATGCGTGGGGTATCGCTCAGGCCGAACAGCTCCTGCAGCTTGACCGCCAGCACTGGCGCCTGCGGGCTGATGCCGTCGGCGTCCATTGCGTAATGGATCGGGCGCTCCATGCCGGAGGGCACGGTGATGCGGACCGGGGCATGACGATCGATCAGTTGGCGTTGCGCCCACGGCAGCGGTGACTTCAGCGCTTCGCCTAGGCTGGATTCGTCCAGGGCATCCAGGCGTGTCCTGCCATTGAACGCGGGCGTCAACCAGGTCGGCAGCGTCGCCATCAATGCTGCGTCGGAGACGTCTGGCAGCTCCAGCTCCGGCATCCACGCACGTACGCCCAGCGCACGCGACTGCCACTGGCGCAGGCCGTCCGTCCACGGCAATGCCTCCAGCCCGAGTTCGGCCACGGCCTCGGTCAGGGCTTTGGCGGCATGCGCGGGATCCACGCGACCGGCCGAGCGGCTGTCCAGCACGATGCGGTCGAAACGGGTTTCGCGGCGTGCCACCAATGCGCGCTTCTCACCGTCCCAGCGCACCACGTCTTCCTGTGTGAAGCGTTCCGGAAAATCACGCCGCAGTCGATTCTCATCCACCGGCGCGGCGCGCAACAGCAATGCGTCGCGCGCCTCATAGCGCAGCTCCACGGCGACCAGCCACGGCTCGCCACGCAGATCGCTGGGATCGAACAGGCGCGCGCTGCGGCCATTGGCCAGCAGGTAGCGCAGCGGATCACTCGGATGGCGGGCGGCGATCCGGTCGGGAAACGCATGCGCGAGCAGATCGCCGAGCTGATGCGCTTCGGCTGAGGAAGGAGGCGCGTCATCACAGCGCAGGCGTCGCCGCCACTGTTTGCTGGCGGCATCGATGCTCGCCAGGCCGCCGCGGTTGGCATCGTGGGGTGCCCGCCCTTGGCGGAACGCTGCCAGCGCCCGCCACCGCGCAGCGAGTGCATCACCGCCCTGGCGCAGCGGATCGCGCGCTTCCACCAGCGCGGCCAGATCGCAGGCCAGGGCCTGCTCGACACCACTGCCTGCCGCCATCAGCATCGCCGCAAGGCGCGGATGCGTGCCGAGGGTCAGCATGCGCCGGCCCAGCGGGGTCAGCGTGCCGCTGTCGCTGAGCGCGCCCAGGCGCTGCAGCAGTTCACGCGCGGCGGCCAGTGCACCGGCCGGCGGTGTATCCACGAAGCGCAGGTCGTCACTGCCCCAGGCAGCCAGTTCCAGTGCCAGCGAGGCCAGTTCCACCTGCGCGATCTCGGGCCGACGCTGTGCCTCCAACCGCTGCGACTGCGGCCACAAGCGCCACGCCCAGCCCTCGGCGACACGGCCGGCACGGCCGGCGCGTTGATCGGCCGAGGCCTGCGCGATGTTCACCACGTCCAGGCGCGCGAAACCGCTGTTGGGGTCGTAACGCGGCTCGCGTGCCAGACCCGCGTCGATCACCACCCGCACGCCGGGCAGGGTCACCGATGACTCGGCCACGTTGGTGGCCAGTACCACGCGGCGCCGACCGCCGGGATCGGGCTGCAGCACCTGCGATTGCTGGTCCACTGGCAGCTCGCCATGCAGCGGCAGTACCTGCACGCCCGGATCCAGCACGGACTGCAGTGCGGTCTGCACGCGCGCGATCTCGCGCTGGCCGGGCAGGAACACCAGTACATCGCCAGGATGCTCGGCCAAGGCCTGCTCCACGGCGCGCCGTGCCTGCGGTTCCAGTGCCTCGTCGCGGCGGGCGGGGAAGTGCGCGATCGTGACCGGGAAGCTGCGGCCCTCACTGCTCAGGCGCGGCGCATCGAGAAACTGCGCCAGTCGCTCGCCATCCAGCGTGGCCGACATCACCACGATGCGCAGGTCCTCGCGCAGCTGGGACTGCACGTCCAGCGCCAGGGCCAGGCCCAGATCAGCGGCCAGATGCCGTTCGTGGAATTCGTCGAACAGCAGCGCGCCCACGCCCTCCAGCAGCGGGTCGTCCTGCAGCATCCGGGTGAGGATGCCTTCAGTCACCACCTCGACACGGGTACGCGCGGAGATCTTGTTCTCGAAGCGGATGCGGTAACCGACGGTCTCACCGACGTTCTCGCCCAGCTGACGCGCCATGAACTGCGCGGCGCTGCGGGCGGCCACGCGGCGCGGCTCCAGCATGATGATCTTGCGGCCTTCCAACCACGGCGCATCCAGCAACGCCAGCGGCACCTGGGTGGTCTTGCCGGCGCCGGGCGGCGCTTCCAGCACCAGCCGGGTGCCGCGTTCCAGCGTGGTCAGGATCTGCGGCAGCAGTGCGGAGATGGGGAAAATCGGGGGACTCATTGCTTAAGGATACGGCGTCCGATTGAGGCTGTCGGGGCGCAGGTACAATGGCCCGGTTTCCCGTCCTGCAGCAGCCCCATGCACCTGATCGATATCGGCGCCAACCTCACCCACGACTCCTTCGATCGCGACCGCGACGCCGTACTGGCGCGTGCGCGCGAGGCCGGGGTGGTGCAGATGGTGATCACCGGCGCCAGCCGCGAGCATTCGCCGATGGCGCTGGAGCTGGCCCGCCAGCATCCCGGGTTCCTGTACGCGACGGCCGGTGTGCACCCGCACCATGCGGTGGAATACACCGACGAATGCGACGCGGAGATGCGCGCGTTGCACGCCCATGCCGAGGTGGTGGCGGTGGGCGAGTGCGGGCTGGACTACTTCCGTGATTTCTCGCCGCGCCCGGCGCAGCATCGTGCCTTCGAGCGCCAACTGCAGCTCGCCGCCGAGAACGGCAAGCCGCTGTTCCTGCACCAGCGCGACGCCCATGCCGATTTCATGGCGCAGATGAAGAATTTCGACGGCAAGCTCGGCCCGGCGGTGGTGCACTGCTTCACCGGCGAGCGCCAGGAACTGTTCGATTACCTGGACCAGGACTGGTACATCGGCATCACCGGCTGGCTGTGCGATGAGCGCCGTGGCGCGCACCTGCGTGAGCTGGTCAAGCACATCCCGGCCAACCGGCTGATGATCGAGACCGACGCGCCGTACCTGCTGCCGCGCACGCTCAAGCCACTGCCGAAGGACCGTCGCAACGAGCCGATGTTCCTGTCGCACATCGTCGAAGAGCTGGCGCGCGATCGTGGGGAAGAGGTGGCGACCACGGCCGCCAACGCGACGGCGGCTACGCGCGCGTTCTTCCGGTTGCCTGACGCGCCCTGAGAGGGGAGGTACCGATCGTGGGCTACCGCAGCGCGGGGCGTCCGTCGCCGTTTGCCCACGCGTCGTCCAGTCCCTCGCGATAGGTGGCCAAGCGTGGCTGCCACTGCAATGCGGCGCGCGTGACGCGGCCATCGATGCGCTTGTTGCTGCTGTAGAAGCGGCGCAGGGAGGCAGCCACCTCGGGTGCGTCCCACGCCTGCGCGGCGGGCAGCGGCAGCCCACTGAGTATCGCGGCATACGCCAGCACCTCCTGTGGCGGCGCCGGCTCGTCATCGCTGAGCAGGTACAGCGCATGGCTTTCGGCCCGCTGCATTGCCGCCAGCACGCCACTGGCCAGATCCTCCACATGCAGCCGGTTGAACACCTGCCCCGGCCGCACCACATGCCGGGCCTTGCCCTGCGCCAGCTGGACCAGCGCATTGCGCCCGCGCCCGTACAGGCCAGGCAGCCGGAACACCGCCGAGGCGATGCCGCGGGCCTGCGCGAGGGCCTGCCACTGCTGTTCCGCGTGCAGGCGTTTCAAGGCGGTCTCATCGGTCGCATCGGCGGTGGATGTCTCGTTGACCCAGCCGCCAGCGCGGTCGGCATACACCGCAGTCGAGGAGAGATAGCCGACCCAGCGCAGGGCAGGGCTGTCACGCAGCGCATCGGTGAGCAGGCGCAAGGCCGGGTCGCCCTCCGCATCCGGTGGCACGGCGCAGACGATGGCCTCGGCCGTGCGGATCGCCTCGCGCAGGTCCTCGCTGATCGGTTCGCCAGCGACAAGGCGGTGGCGGACCCACCCATCGTCCGGCGCGTTTGCTGGATCACGCACGGTGCCGCTGCAGGCCACGCCGTGCGCGTGCAACAGCGCGGCCAGATGCCGGCCGCTGTAGCCCAGGCCCAGCACCAGCACGCGGGCCGGCAGCTTGGTCGGCATGCCGCTCAGGCGCTGCGCAGCTGCTGGTAGGCCTGCAGGTGCGCATAGGCCACCGCCAGCAGCGGGGCCGCTTGCCCGGCCGCCCGCGCCCGCACCAGCATGTCACCGACGATCTGCTCGGCCTCCACCTGCTGGCCGGCTTCCAGATCGCGCAGCATCGAGGCCTTCAAGGACGAGCCGGGCTGGGTGGTCGCGGTCAGTGCAATCTCTCGCGCCTTGGCCGGGATCGGCTCGCCAGCCGCCTCGGCAACCGCCACGCATTCGTCGTAAAGGCCGCGCACGATCGCCGCACCGTCATCGGTGGCCACGATCGTGCCGACATCGGCGCGCATCAGGCAGGTCGCCGCCGCCAGCGTGGTCAGGAAGGTGTACTTGATCCACTGCTCCTGCCCGATGGCATCGGTGGCGACGTGGTCCACCCCGGCCTGCACACAGGCCGCCGCCAACGCCAGCACGCGCGCGCTGCTGCCGGTGCCGTCGCGCTCGCCAAAGGTCAGCTTGGCCGCCGGCGCCAGATGCACCACCGCGCCATCGGCGGCCTTGGTCGCGCTGATGAAGCACAACCCGCCCAGCACCGCGTCGCGGCCGAAGCGCGCATCGAGATCGGCGTAATGGCGCAGCCCGTTGAGGATCGGCAGCACCGTGGTGCGCGGCCCGACCGCCGGGGCGATCGCCTCGATCGAACTGGCCAGGTCGTAAGCCTTGCAGCTCAGGATCACCAGATCGAACGGCTCGGCGCTCGCCAGGGCGGGCAGTGCCTCGGCGGTGACGTGCTGCACCGGGAACGTCGCATCGCCCAGCGGGCTGCGCAGCACCAGGCCCTCGCGCGCCAGCTGCGCCGCCCGGGCCGGGCGCACCAGGAAGGTCACGTCCACGCCGGCCTGGGCCAGGCGACCACCGAAGTACCCGCCGGTTCCGCCGGCGCCGAGGATCAGGATGCGCATCAGCTGCGCATCCCCACGCCACGCTTCAGCAGCCACAGCGCCAGCGCGGTCAGTGCGACCACGAAGCCGATCATCAGCGCGTAGGCCACCCACAGCGGCACGTCGCTGGTGCCCAGCAGGCCGTAGCGGAACGCGTTGACCATGTAGAAGATCGGGTTGGCGTGCGTGGCCGCTTCGGCCCACGTCGGCAGCAGCTTCACCGAATAGAACACGCCGCCCAGGTAGGTCAGCGGGGTGAGGATGAAGGTCGGCACGATCGCCACGTCATCGAACTTCTTGGCGTACACCGCGTTGATGAAGCCGGCCAGCGAGAAGATCGTTGCGCCCAGCAGCACCGTGGTCAGCGTCACCAGCGGGTGCGGGATGCGCACCGGGGTGAAGAACATGGCGATGATCAGCACGATCACGCCGACCATCAGGCCGCGCAGCACCGCGCCGGCGACGTAGCCCCACAGGATCACCCAGTTCGGCATCGGGCTGACCAGCAACTCTTCCACGTGGCGGCCGAACTTGGCGCCGAAGAACGAGGAGCTGATGTTGCCGTAGCTGTTCTGGATCACGCTCATCATGACCAGGCCGGGCACGATGAACTGCATGTAGCTGTAACCGCCCATCTCGCCCACGCGCGAGCCGATCAGGCCGCCGAAGATCAGGAAGTACAGGGTCATGGTGATCGCCGGCGGCACCAGGGTCTGGCCCCAGATGCGCAGGATGCGCGCCACTTCGCGGCGCACGATGGTCATCAGGGCGATGCGGTTGCGCTGGCCGTCGGTCAGGACCGGGGTCGGGGTGCTGCTCATGCCACGTTCTCCTGGTTGCCGGTGAGGCGCACGAACAGCTCCTCCAGACGGTTGCTCTTGGTGCGCATCGAGCGCACGCGGATGCCGGCGGCGTTCAAGGCGTCAAACACGCGGTTGAGGTCCATCGCACGCGGCATGTCCACATCCAGCGTGTGGCTGTCGGTGGCGATCAGGATCGCGCCGTCGATCTCCGGCAGCTGGGCGGGCAGGCTGCCGTCGATGTCGAACAGGAAGCCTTCCACGTCCAGCTTGGCCAGCAGTTCACGCATCGGGCCCTGGGTGACGATCTGGCCGTGGTTGATGATGGCCAGGTTCCGGCACAGGTGCTCGGCTTCTTCCAGGTAATGCGTGGTCAGGATGATCGTGGTGCCGGCGGCGTTGATCTCCTTGAGCACGCGCCACATGTCGCGGCGGATCTCGATATCCACGCCAGCGGTCGGCTCGTCCAGGATCAGCAGGCGCGGGCGGGTCATCATCGCGCGGGCGATCATCAGTCGGCGCTTCATGCCACCGGACAGGGTGCGGCTCATCACCTGGGCCTTTTCCCACAGGTGGGCGCGCTTGAGCTCTTCTTCGGCCATCTTCTCGGCCTCGGCACGGGCCACGCCATAGAAGCCGGCGTAGTTGACCAGGATGTCGAAGGGCTTTTCAAACAGGTTGAAGTTGATCTCCTGGGGGACCAGGCCGATCAGGCGCATGGTGGCGCTGCGGTTGCGCACCAGGTCGCTGCCGAATACCTCGACCTGGCCTTCGCTCAGGTTCACCAGCGAGCTGATGATGCCGATCAGGGTCGACTTGCCGGCGCCGTTGGGGCCCAGCAGGGCGAAGAAGTCGCCCGGGGCCACGTCCAGGGAGACGCCCTTCAGCGCTTGGGTGCCGTTGTCATAGGTTTTGCGGAGGTCACGCACCCGCAGGGCGGGCGCGGCGGTGGGCGCGGGAGTGTTCTGGGAAGCCAAGCTCTTGCCTTCGCGCCCATGGGCTGGCGCTGGATAGGGGCGGGGAGCGGCTATTATAGAAGACCCCGAGGGCTCGCCCCGGCTACACACTGTCCCGAAACGTCGTGCCTGCCCAATTCCCCCTAAAACTGGTCGACCGGCGCATGCTGGCGCCGACCATCGGCCATTACCAGTTCCTGCGTGATGACGGCCAGCCGCTGGATTTCCAGCCCGGCCAGTTCATCCAGGTCCATTTCGAGTACGCCGATGGCACCGCTACCAAGCGCAGCTATTCGCTGGCGACCATTCATGATCACGCTCTTGGCGCGGGTGACGCGGTCGATATCGCGGTCAGTTTCGTCCCCGGCGGTGCCGCTACGGCCCTGTTCGAGGGCCTGGACATCGGCGGCCACGTCAGCGCCAGCGGCCCGTTCGGCCGATTCTGCCTGCAGCCGGGCGACCAGAACGCCCGGTATCTGCTGATCGCCACCGGCACCGGAGTCACCCCGTACCGCTCGATGCTGCCGCTGCTGGCGACCGCCATGGCCGAGCGCGGGGTGGAGGTGGTCCTGTTGCAGGGCGCCCGCACGCCGGCCGAGCTGCTCTACAGCGAGGACTTCTATGCCTTTGCGGCCGCCCACCCGGGTTTCCGCTATGTGCCCTGCCTGTCCCGCGAGCTGCCCGAGAACCCGCATCCTGACGTGCGTCACGGCTACGTGCAGCAGCACCTGGCCGAGTTCGCCCCGAGCGCGGCCACCGACATCGCCTACCTGTGCGGCAACCCGGACATGGTCGATGCCACCTTCGAGGCGCTGCAAGACGCCGGGCTCCCCACGCCGCAGGTGCGGCGCGAGAAGTACGTCAGCAGCAAGTAGTCCCCCGGCGGTCGTGCCTCAGGGCATGGCCGCCAGCGGCATCGGCGCGTGGCGGGCGGTAAGATGCGCCGCGCCACCTCTGCCGATGGATACGATGCCGCTGGATTTCCCCACCATTGCCGTGCTCGGTTTCCTGCTGTGCCTGGGCATCGCCATGGGCTTTTCACTGCTGTTGCTGGTGCTGCGGCGGCAGCCAGCGCTGCGCCTGTGGACGGCCAGCCTGTGGCTGTTGTCGGTCAGCCTCACCCTGATCGCGCTGCGGCCCTGCCTGCCGCAGGTCTCCAGCATCCTGGCCAGCAATGCCGCGGTGGCGTTGTCCGGCGTGTTGATGCTGTATGGCGTCGCCCGCCATCTGGGCCATCGCCTGCCGGCCTGGAAGCCGGCAGCGCTGTCGATCATCTATCTGGGCGCCATCGCATTCTTTCTGCTGGTCCACCCCAGCCTGGTCATCCGGCTGGACGTCTTCAGCGTGTTCGCGGTGCTGCTCAACGGCTGGATGACGTGGATGCTCCTGCGCCATGCGCCGCCTGCCCAGCGTACCAGTTGCCGGTTGGCGGCGGCCGTGTTCGGCGCGCAGACGGTGCTGTATCTGATCCGGCTGTTCCTGCCGGTGGCGGCGGATGCGGGGCAGGACATCATGCGTGCCGGTTCGCCGGTGTTCGCTACGTATCTGGCTGGGCTGATACTTGAACTGGCCCGTTGTTTTGCCCTGGTGCTGCTGCTGGTGGAACGGATGCTGGTCGATCTGCAGCGGCTGGCGCGCACGGATGTATTGACCGGCCTGCTCAACCGCGGTGCCGTGCTCGCCGATGGGGCCAACCTGCTGCACGCGGTTCGCCGCACGCCACGGCCGCTGGCCCTGTTGCTGTTGGATGTGGACCACTTCAAGAGGATCAATGACCGCTGGGGCCATCTGGCAGGCGATGCGGTGCTGCGACATGTCGCCGATGCACTGGCCGGTTGCGTGGCCGACCGTGAGCACCTGCTCGGCCGGTATGGCGGCGAGGAGTTCGTTCTCTTGTTGCCGGGGACGGACGCCGCGCAGGCCCTGCAGTGCGCAGACCGCATCCGGCGTGTGCTGCGCGAGTCACCGGCCCAGGTGGCCGGCATGCAGGTGCCAGTCACTGCCAGCATCGGGATGGCCATGGATACGGGCCGCGAGGACATCGCACGCCTGCTCGGCGATGCCGATGCGGCGTTGTACCGCGCCAAGGCAGAGGGGCGCGACCGCACCATCAGCGCAGCGCCGGCTCTGGCGGACTGACGCGTCTTTGGAGGTGCGCAGGAGAACGTTCGTACGCCGCACGACACGGAGGCCGACATGCGCCCGGTCACATCCGCACCGCGCAGTCGTCATGGCATGCTGAGACCCTTCACTCCAGGACGAGATCGACCATGCGACTTCCCTGCCGTCCCCTGGCCACCGCAGCGGTTCTGCTGCTGTCGGCCTGTCAGGCTGCCCCGGAGGCGACGCCCAAGGCGGCCGAACGCCTCTTCGGGACGCTGGCCTTCCAGCCCTGCACCCTGACCAGTGCGCAGGCCAGCGCGAATGTCGAGGCCCAGTGCGCCACGCTGCAGGTGCCGGAAAACCCGGCGGCACCGGACGGTCGCAAGATCGGCTTGAACATCGCCTGGCTGAGCGCCGGCAACGATGGCGCAGGTCACGGCGACCCCGTCTTCTTCGTCGCCGGTGGCCCGGGCCAGGCCGCCACGGAGGTTGCCGCACCGGTCAACACGGCACTTCGCGACGTGCGCAAGCAGCGCGACATCTTCCTGATCGACCAGCGCGGTACCGGCAAGTCCAATCCGCTCACCTGCCTGGATGCGCAAGGCAAGGAATTGCCGCTGGACGAGAACGCGGCGCCCAGCACCACGCTGATCGAGGAGTACGCCCGCCAGTGCGCGCAGTCGCTGACCGGCCGCGCCGACACCCGCTTCTACACCACTACCGAGGCCATCGGTGATCTGGATACGGTGCGCAAAGCGCTCGGGGTGGACAAGGTCAACCTGGTCGGTGGCTCTTATGGCACACGCGTGGCGCAGCAGTATGCCGCGCGCTATCCGCAGCACACCCGTACGGTGGTGATCGATGGCGTGGTGCCGAACGACCTGGTGGTCGGCGGCGATTTCGCCAATACCTTTGAAGATGCGATCACCCTGCAGTCGGCGCAGTGCCGCCAGGATCCGATCTGCGCCAAGCGCTTCCCGGTGGATACCCGCACGCAGCTGCGCAACGTCATGGCGACGCTGGCCAAGGCGCCGGTCGAGGTCGACTACCGCAACCCGGGCACCGGTCAGGCAGAGCATGGCGTACTGACCGCCGATTCGGTCACCGCCCTGGCCTTCATGTTCTCGTACATGCCCGAGCTGTCCTCGCTGCTGCCGGTCATGCTGGATGAAGCTGCACAGGGCCGTTATGCGCCGCTGATGTCGCTGAGCAAGATGGCCAGCCGCACCCTCGGCGTGCAGATGAACCGTGGCATGCAGTGGTCGGTGCTGTGCGCCGAAGATGCCGACCGCTACCAGGAAGGTGCGCAGGGCGACCGCGTGCTGGGCCCGGAAGTGGCGCGCATGTTCTTCGCGGCATGCCCGGCCTGGAATGCCGGCTCGCGACCGAAGGATTTCACCGCGCCGTTCGCCTCGACGCTGCCGGTGCTGCTGCTGTCGGGCCAGTTCGATCCGGTGACACCGCCGCGCTACGCCGAGCAGGTGGTCAAGCAGTTGCCCAACGGCCGTCATCTGCTCGCCAAGGGGCAGGGCCACGGGACGATCAACGCCGGCTGCATGCCGCGCATCCTCGGGCAGTTCATCGACACGGCGGATGCCAAGTCGCTCGATGCCACCTGCCTGGATACCCTCAGCCCGGTGCCCGCCTTCACCTCGTTCAACGGGTGGGCCCCATGAACCGTACTTCGACCCGCACCGGGGAGGTGCGCGCATGATCGTCGCCGAGAATCTGCATAAAGCCTTCAAGACCAAGACAGGCCTGATCCAGGCCGTCCAGAACGTGGGCTTCCACGCCGAAGACGGCCGCATCACCGGCCTGCTCGGCCCGAACGGTGCCGGCAAGACCACCACCATGCGCATGCTGTACACATTGATGGCGCCCGATCAGGGCCGCGTGCTGGTCGATGGCATTGACGCGGCGGTGGACCCGGTCGCGGTGCGCCGCCAGCTGGCGGTGCTGCCGGACGCACGCGGGGTGTACAAGCGCCTGACCGCGCGCGAGAACATCGCCTACTTCGGCCAGCTGCACGGCCTGAGCGCGGCGCGGATCCGTGAGCGCACCAAGGTGCTGTCCACGGCGCTGGAGATGGACGACATCCTCGACCGTCAGACCGAAGGCTTCTCGCAAGGCCAGCGCACCAAGACCGCGATCGCCCGCGCCCTGGTGCACGACCCGCGCAACGTGATCCTGGATGAGCCCACCAACGGGTTGGACGTGATGACCACGCGCGCGCTGCGCGGGTTCCTGCGGGGACTGCGCGACGAGGGGCGGTGCGTGATTTTCTCCAGCCACATCATGCAGGAGGTGGCTGCGCTGTGTGACCACGTGGTGATCATCGCCCAGGGCACGGTGATGGCGGCCGGCAGCGCCGATGAGCTGCGCGCACAGACCGGGGAAAGCAACCTGGAAGATGCCTTCGTCAAGGCGATCGGTACCGAAGAAGGATTGCACGCATGAGTTCGTTCGCCACGCTGTTGACCGTGATGCGCAAGGAACTGCGCGATCTCTCCCGTGACCGCCGCACGCTCGCGCTGACGCTGCTGCTGGGGCCGCTGCTGTACCCGGTGCTGATCCTGGGCATGAGCAAGCTGGCCGAAAGCCGGGTCAAGACGCAGATCGAGCAGCCGCTGGAAATTCCGATGATCGGCGGCGAGCATGCCCCCAATCTGGTGCGTTTCCTGGCATCGCAGGGTCTGAATGCGACCGAGGCACCGAAAGACCTCACCGAGGCGATCCGCAGCCAGCGGATTGATGTGGCGCTGCGCATCAGCCCGGAATTCGGCAGGGACTGGGCCGACGGCCGCCCGGCGCTGGTGGAGATCATCAAGGACAGCACCCGCCGCGCCGCCGATATTCCCAGCAGCCGCCTGGAGGCGGCGCTGGGCGGCTACAGTCAGCAGGTCGGCGCCCTGCGCCTGCTGGCGCGCGGTATCGATGCACAGGTGGCCCGACCGCTGGACGTTGCCGCTCAGGACCTGGCGACGGCCGAAGCCAAGCGCGGGATGATGCTGTCAGTGCTGTTGCCGATCCTGCTGACGATCACCTCGTTCCTGGGCGGTGCCTACCTGGTGATGGATACCACGGCCGGCGAACGTGAGCGGCAATCGCTGGAGCCGCTGCTCGCCACCCCGGCACCGCGCAGTGCGATCGTCAGCGGCAAGATCGCCGCGGCCTGCGCCGTCGGGGTGGCGTCGCTGCTGCTGACGCTGGCGGCCTTCAAGATCAGCGCGCAGCTTTCCTCCGGCGGGGTAGGCCGGCAGCTCAACATGGGCTTCGTGCCGATGCTGCAGATGCTGCTGATCATGCTGCCGATGCTGTTCATCGGTACCTCGCTGCTGACCTTTCTGTCGGCAGCGGCCAAGAGCATGAAGGAAGCCCAGAGTCACATGACCTGGCTGATGCTGCTGCCGATGCTGCCGGGGTATGCGTTGATGGTGTACCCGATCAAGAGTGAGCTGTGGCAGTTCGCGGTGCCGTTCCTGGCGCAGAACCAGATGCTGCTCAAGATCATCCGCCACGAAACGATCAGCCCGCAGATGTGGGCGGTCTACCTCGGCGCGGGCTTCGGGCTTGCGGCCCTGTTCTGGTACGCCGCCGTGCGCCGCTACCATCAGGAGCGGTTGGCAATCTCGGGTTGATGCATGAAGGGCTCCGCAAGGGGCCCTTCTTCTTAACGGGGACGGAGGTAGTTAATAACAGGGACGGAGGTAGTTAATTCGGGGGTGTCAGGTGGTTCCGGGACGCTGACCGATAGTCTGCTAGTCGCCCGTCTTCTTGACCGGTCTTCCCGCAGGCCTGCAGACCACGGACCTCTGCAATGCCCGCCCTGCCATGTCTTGGAAGCGCGGGCTGCCCAACGCGCGCTCCTGCGCGACGTAGGCCACGATCCGCTCTCGTTCGTCTGGTTGAATGCTGGCCCGCAGCCATTCGCCGTAGGCCTTCGCACGTGCTTCCGGCGTTGGGCCTAGAAGGGTGTAGCAGGGATGTGGTGTCAGCATCGGGTTGTGCTCAAGGCCGAGGTACACCCGAACGCTGGACCATCGATATTCTTCTGGAAACGCCACCATCGCGGCCCGTACCGGATTCAGCTCGATGTATCGATGCACCATCATCAGGTAACCATCGGAATCCACCAGGCACGATTTGAACCGGCCCTCCAGCAACGTACCGCTCCGCACATGTCGCTTGTTGAAGTACTGCACGTAGTTCTGCCCACACTGTCGCATGGCTGGGGCCAGCCCCTCCGCTGCGGACGGTGTGAGCAGCAGATGGACGTGATTGCCCATCAACACAAACGCGTGAATGGCGACCCCGCACCTGCGGCAGGCGTTGCGCAACAGGCGCAGGTAATGACGCCGATCTTCGTCGTCGACGAACAACGCAGCACGATTGACGCCGCGCTGTATGACATGAAGCGGGATGCCGGGGAGAACCAAGCGGGGAGAGCGGGGCATGGTCGGCTGCGTTGAGGGCGAGCCATTACCTTGCAGAGCCACGCAGGAAAAAGCGGTAGGCCCGTGGCGCGCTCAGTCGTCAGACAAGCGCGCTTAACTACCTCCGTCCCTGTCATTAACTACCTCCGTCCCCGTTAAAGAAAAAGGCCCGGATCGCCCCGGGCCTTTCGTCATCCAACGTGACGCCGCGATCAACCGCCTTCCGGCGCGAAGGCAAGCGTACGGCGGGTCGTGACCGGGGCACCGACCGGCTCGAACTTCCATCGCTTGACCGCGTTGAGTGCTTCGCGATCAAAGACGCGGGCCGGGGTGGCGCGCAGCACGCGGGCGGCGGTCACCGAGCCGTCGGTGCCAACCGTGAGTTCGACCAGTACTTCGCCGGAAATGCCCGAGCGCAGCGCGTCGGCCGGGTAGCGCGGGGCGGGCGTGCTGACCGGGCGCAGGCTTGGTGCGGCGGCGGCTTGGCGGGTCGCCGCCGCCTGCTGGGCGGCCGCCTGCTGCTGGCGCTGTTCGGCCTCGCGACGGGCGGTGGCCTGGCGCTCGGCATCCTGCGTATCACGGCGCGCGGCTTCCTGCTGCGCGGCGATCTGGCGCGCGGCCTCGGCTTCGGTGGTCTGCTGCTGCGCCAGTCGCTGTTGTTCCACCAGCTGCTTGGCGCGGGTCTCGGCGTCCTTCTTGACCTTGTCGGTCTCTTCCTGGGTGCGTTTGAGCGCAGTCTGCATGCTGCCGCTGATGCCCTGCTTCAGGCGTGGCAACGCCGGGGCGGTCGGGTCGACTTTCTCGATCAGCGCGACCAGGCGCTGGGTTTCGGCGAAGTCCTCGCGGCTCAGGTTCTGCTCGGCGGCGATCAGGGTGTAGGGCAGCAGATCGGTCAGTGCGCTCTTGACCGAGGCGTCATCCGGCGTCTTGTCGCGCAGCGCCAGGTAATACTCGATGGCATTGTCGCCGGCCGGGGCGTACATGCGGTTCTCGCGCAGCGCCTTGCTGGCCAGCTCGCGCAGTTCCTCGGTGCCCATCGACTGGACCTTGGCCGACACCGCCGGTGCGGCCGGGGCAGCAGTAGGGGCTGCAGGGGCCGCCGGCGTCGCCGGTGCGGTCTCGTCCTTGCCCGAGCAGGCCGACAGGGCCACCAACAGGATCATCGGCGCGAACAGCCGCGCCGGGCCATGAGTCTTGACGTGCGACATCCAACTCCCCTTTGAAGACGACGATACGTAGGGCCTGATGCGGTCAGGCCGACCGAAGGCCATGGACGTTTCCCGACGTCCACGGCGGACCCGCAGGTATGCAATCTAGCATCACCCCGCCCGGCCCGGGGGCCAGGCGGTGAAGGCAGGGGGCATCCTCACCGATGCCGCCACTGCCGGGCAAGCCTCAGTGCGACAGGGTCTTGCTCGGCGTGCCGTTCATCAGCTTGTCGGTATAGGCGATGCCGATGGCCGACAGGATGAAGGCGGCATGGATGATGGTCTGCCACATCACGCCGGTGGAGGTGAGGGGCGCGCACTTGAAGGCGGCCGCAGCGCTCGGACCGACCGTGCTGATGGCCGTCTGTACCGCCAAAATGTAGTCGGGGCTGTTGCACGACGGCAGGCCGTCCAGGGTGCCGGCCGCGATGAAGGTCTTGAGCAGGTGGATCGAGGAGATGCCGATGATCGACAGCGCCAGCTTCACCTTCAGCACGCTGGCGTTGACGTGGCTCAGCCACTCCGGCTGGTCGGGGTGGTTCTCCAGGCGCAGGCGCGATACGAAGGTCTCGTAGCCGCCCACGATCACCATCACCAGCAGGTTGGAGATCATCACCACGTCGATCAGGCCCAGCACCAGCAGCATGATCTCCTGCTCGCCCATGCTGTTGGCCTTGTGCAGCAGGTGCCAGAGTTCCTTGCCGAACAGGAACACGTAGACGCATTGCGCCAGGATCAGGCCCAGGTACAGCGGCAGCTGCAGCCAGCGCGAGGCGAAGATCAGGGAGGACAGGGGACTGATGGGGGTCTGGGTCGAGCTCATGCTGGAATGCTGCGTTGCGGGGACGGCGCAGCGTAACGGTCCGGCTTGACCCTGCCAAGCCGAGTGACGGACTAGACTCGGGATTCCCTCTTCGCGAGCGCCGTCGCCATGATCGATCTGTACTACTGGCCTACCCCCAATGGCCACAAAGTCACGCTGATGCTGGAGGAAACCGGGCTGCCGTACCGGATCCAGCCGGTGAACATCGGCGCCGGGGACCAGTTCACGCCTGAGTTCCTGGCGATCTCGCCCAACAACAAGATGCCGGCGCTGGTCGACCACCAGCCCACCGACGGCGGCGCCCCGCAAAGCGTGTTCGAGTCCGGCGCGATCCTGCTGTACCTGGCCGAGAAGACCGGCCGCTTCCTGCCCGCTGACACCCGTGGCCGCGTGGCCGTACTGGAATGGCTGTTCTGGCAGATGGCCGGGCTCGGCCCGATGAGCGGGCAGATGGGCCATTTCAACGTCTACGCGCCCGAAAAGATTCCCTATGCGATCGAGCGCTACAACAACGAAGTGCGCCGCCTGCACGGGGTGATGGACAAGCGCCTGGCGCAGAGTGCCTACCTCGGCGGCGATGAGTACAGCATTGCCGACATGGCCAGCTACCCCTGGATCGGGGCCTACGACAAGCTCCCGGTGGATTTCAGCGCTTTCCCCAACCTCAAACGCTGGCATGACGCGATCGCCGCCCGGCCGGCCACCCAGCGCGCCTATGCGCTGCGCGAGAAGGTGAACCCGCAGGCCGGCAAGCCACTCAGCGAGGAAGAGCGCAAGCACCTGTTCGGCCAGCGCTGACGCGGTGGTCGCTTGGCCGGTCGTGCCGGCCGCTGGCCGGCGTCCCGCAGCGGTGCGCGCGGCCGGACACCCGCCGGCCCCCGGCACGACCCGAACGGTTTTGGTTAGGATGAAGCGTTCCCCGTGCCGTTTTCCTGGCCGGGGACTGCCCAGACGCTGCCGGAACCCTCCATGCGCCACCTGTTTGCTTCGCTCGCCCTGATGCTCGCCTCGACCTCGCTCGCCCACGCAGAAAAACTGACCCTGGATGCCATCACCGGCCCGCTGCCGTTGTCCGGCCCGACCCTGATGAAACCCAAGGTGGCCCCGGACGGCTCGCAGGTCAGCTTCCTGCGCGGCAAGGATGCGGACCGCAACCAGCTGGACCTGTGGGCGTACGACATCGCCAGCGGGCAGACCCATCTGCTGGTCGATTCCAAGGTGGTGCTGCCCGGCACGGAAACCCTGAGCGACGCCGAAAAGGCCCGCCGCGAGCGCCAGCGTATCGCCGCGATGACCGGCATCGTGGATTACCAGTGGTCGCCGGATGCGCGCACGTTGCTGTTCCCGCTCGGCGGCGAGCTGTACCTGTACGACCTGAGCAAGCAGGGCAAGGCCGCGGTGCGCCAGCTCACCCACGGTGAAGGCTTCGCCACCGATGCCAAGCTCTCGCCGAAGGGCGGCTTCGTCAGCTTCGTGCGCGCCCGCAACATGTGGGTGATCGATCTGGCGAGCGGCCAGCAGATCGAGCTCACCGGCGATGGCAGCGACACCATCGGCAACGGCGTGGCCGAATTCGTCGCCGATGAGGAAATGGACCGCCACACCGGTTACTGGTGGGCGCCGGATGACTCGGCGATCGCCTTCGCCCGCATCGATGAATCGCCGGTGCCGGTGCAGAAACGCTACGAGATGTATGCCGACCGCACCGAGATGATCGAGCAGCGCTACCCGGCCGCCGGCGATCACAACGTCACCGTGAAGCTGGCGGTGATCGCGCCGCGCCGGAACGCCACGCCGCGCTGGATCGACCTCGGCCGCAACCCCGATATCTACCTGGCCCGCGTCGATTGGCGCGACCCGAAGCACCTGACCTTCCAGCGCCAGTCGCGCGACCAGAAGACGCTCGAACTGATCCAGACCGACCTGGCCAGCGGCCAGCAGCGCACGCTGGTGACCGAAACCTCGCCGACCTGGGTGCCACTGCACAACAGCCTGCGCTTCCTCAAGCAGGGTGGCTTTGTGTGGTCGTCCGAGCGCAGTGGTTTCGAGCACCTGTACCGCATCTCCGATGACGGAAAGACCGTCACCGCGCTGACCGCCGGCCACTGGCCGGTGGACGAGCTGCTGGCGGTGGACGAAGACGCAGGCAGGGTCTACTTCCGCGCCGGCATGGACAGCCCGCGCGAAAGCCAGCTGTACGCCGTGTCGTTGCAGGGCGGCGCGCCGCAGCGTCTGTCGCAGGCCCCGGGCATGCACACCGCCAGTTTCGCGCGCAACGCCAGCGTCTACGTGGACAGCTGGTCCAACACCACCACGCCGCCGCAGATCGCGCTGCACCGTGCCAACGGCGAGAAGATCGCCACCCTGGTCGAGAACAATCTTGAAGACCCGACGCATCCGTATGCGCGCTATCTCGATGCGCAGCGCCCGGTCGAGTTCGGCACCCTGACCGCCGCCGACGGCAAGACCGAACTGCACTACAGCCTGATCAAGCCGACCGGTTTCGATCCGGCCAAGCGCTATCCGGTGGTGGTGTACGTTTACGGCGGTCCGGCTTCGCAGACGGTCACCAACAGCTGGCCCGGCCGTGGCGATCACCTGTTCAACCAGTACCTGGCCCAGCAGGGCTACGTGGTGTTTTCGCTGGACAACCGCGGCACCCCCCGTCGCGGCCGTGATTTCGGCGGTGCGCTGTACGGCGTGCAGGGCACGGTGGAAGTGGCCGACCAGCTGCGCGGCGTGGCCTGGCTGAAGCAGCAGAAGTGGGTCGACCCGGCGCGCATCGGCGTGCAGGGCTGGTCCAACGGCGGCTACATGACCCTGATGCTGCTGGCCAAGGCCTCGGACAGCTACGCCTGCGGCGTGGCCGGTGCACCGGTGACCGATTGGGGCCTGTACGACACCCACTGCACCGAGCGGTACATGAACCTGCCGGGCAACAATCCGAAGGGCTATGAAGAAGCGCGCGTGCTGGCGCATATCGACGGCCTGCGCTCGCGCCTGCTGCTGATCCACGGCATGGCCGATGACAACGTGCTGTTCACCAACTCCACCGTGTTGATGAGCGCGTTGCAGAAGCGCGGCCAGCCGTTTGAACTGATGACCTACCCCGGTGCCAAGCACGGCCTGTCGGGCAGCAACGCGCTGCACCGCTACCGCCTGGCCGAGGACTTCCTGGGGCGCTGCCTGGCGCCCTGATCCCCCGTTCCTGCCACCGGCCTGACAAGGAGTTTGCCGATGACATTGCCGCCCGCACTTCCTGGTACCACCGTGCCCACCGGCTGGTGGCGACGCCACTGGCGCTGGGCCATGCCATTGGCGGTGGTGCTTGGCATTGCGGCGGCAGCGGGCGCGGTGTGGTTCGCGCTGTCGCAGTGGGCGTACTGGAGCAAATCCAGCACGCCCTACCAGGAGGCCATGCGCCGCGCGCGCTGCAACGTCGAGCTGGTCGAAGCGCTGGGTGAGCCCCTGCGCGATGGTTACCTGCCTGCTGGCTCGATGCATTCCAATGGGCAGAGCCAGTTCGTGATCGGGGTGAGCGGTCCACAAGGGAAGGGCCGCCTGTTCCTCAATGCCAAGCGCAGTGGCGAGCACTGGGACTACCCGATGCTGTATGTGGTCACCGATGCCAACGAGGCCATCGATCTGACCGCGCTGGATGATGCCGAGGCCGCCGAGCGCTGCGCGCTGGCCGAGTGCCGGGCCGAGGGCGAGTGTCCGCCGTCGCCCGCCTCGCTGGGCATCTGAGCACGCCATGACCTCCGGCCGATTGCCGCGCCGGGCGTGAGTGCGTAGGGTCGCAGGCATCCTGCCCTGGAGTTCCTGCATGAAGCCGCTTGTCCTCGCTGTCGCGCTCGCCCTGTCCGTTCCCGCCGCGCTGTCGGCCCCGCCGGCCTTGGCCGCCCCGGCGGTCGCCAAGCCCGCCGCTTCGCCCGCCTGGGTCACCCGCAGCAACCAGCTGGCGCAGATCCTGCTGGATGCGCAGGGCCCGTTCCAGCCGGAAGAAACCGGCTTCTTCGGCGTGCCGGGCTATGACGACAAGGTGGCCGACTTCGGCCCGGACAACGGCGCCCGCTACCGCGCGGCGATGACCAAGGCCCGCGGTGAGCTGCAGGCAAAGCTCGCCACCGAGCGCGATCCCAATGTCCGTCAGGACCTGGCAATCATGATCGCCGCCGCCAACCAGAACATCGAGGGCAGCGAACTCAACGAGAAGTACCTGCTGCCGTGGAGCGATACCCCGCAGACGGTGTTCAGCGGCCTCAACCTGCTGCTGTCCGACCAGGTGCCGGCCGAGCGCCGCGCCAAGGCGCTGGATCGCCTGAAGGCCTACGCCGGGCTTGCCCCGGGCACGCAGCCGGTGACCACGCTGTCGCGCCAGCGCTACGAAGAGCGCCTGGGCGACAAGACCCTGCTGCAGCCGACGAAGATCGAAGTCGAGCAGTCGCTGGCCAATGTGGATACCTACATCACCGGCATCGAGCAGCTGTTCGGCAAGTACAAGGTGGCCGGCGCCGAGCAGGCGCTGCAGACCATCGCCAGCCAGCTGCGCGAGTACCGCGACTGGACCCGTCGCGAGGTGCTGCCCAAGGCCCGCACCGATGCGCGCCTGCCCGAGCCGCTGTACGCCTACCAGCTCAAGCGCGTGGGCATCGACATCGCCCCGGCGCTGCTGATGCAGCGTGCCCAGCTGGAGTTCATGGAGACCCGCTCGGCGATGCGCCAGCTGGCGCCGCTGGTGGTGCAGGCCAAGGGCCTGAAGGTTGCCGACAGCACCGATCCGGTGGCGGTGGTTCGCGCGCTCAAGGGCGACAAGATTCCCGACGATCAGCTCGAGCACCACTACCGCGGCGTGATCGATGCGATCGACCCGATCATCCGCAAGGAAAAGATCGTCGACGTGCCGCAGCGTCCGATGCAGATGCGCCTGGGCTCGGCCGCCGAAAGCGCTGCCTCCCCGGCGCCACATTTCCTGCCGGCGCCGCTGGTCGGCAACACCGGGCAGCAGGGCACCTTCGTGCTGCCGCTGGGCAACCCGGCCGCCGGCGACAAGGCCGCGCAGTACGACGATTTCAACTTCAGCTCGGCCGCGTGGACGCTGAGCGCGCATGAAGGGCGCCCGGGTCACGAACTGCAGTTCACTGCGATGGTCGAGCGCGGCATCTCGCTGGCGCGCACGATGTTCGCGTTCAACTCGGTCAACGTGGAAGGCTGGGCGCTGTATGCCGAAGCGGAGATGGTGCCGTACGAGCCGCTGGACGGGCAGCTCATCGCGCTGCAGTTCCGCCTGCTGCGGGCCGCGCGCGCGATGCTAGACCCGATGCTCAACCTCGGCCTGATCGACCGGGCCAACGCCGAGCGCGTGCTGATCGATGAGGTCGGCCTGTCCAAGGCGATGGCCACGCAGGAGCTGGACCGTTACATGGTGCGCATGCCCGGTCAGGCCGGCAGCTACTTCTACGGCTACACCCGGATTCTTGAGTTGCGCATGCAGACCGAGCTGGCGCTCGGCGATCGGTTCGACCGGTTGGCGTTCAACAACTTCCTGCTCGACCAGGGCCTGTTGCCGCCGGACCAGCTGGCCAAGGCGGTCAATGATGTGTTCGTGCCGAAGTACAAAAGCGCGGCCAAACGCTGACGCGTTTGCGGTAGGTACCGACCGTTGGTCGGTGCGCGGTTACCGTCGCCACATCCAACAGCAGCCACGACCAACGGTCGTGGTTGCTGCGGTTCTCATCACCGCTGCGGCGTGATCGTCTGCGTCGGCAGGCGCGGTGCCGGCGGCGGATTCGGCACCCAGATGGCTACGCCGGCCGCGCGCTTCTGCGTGGTCGGGATGCCGATGCCGACCCCACCACCCACGTGCGAGCCGTAGCTGCCTGCACCGACGGACATGCCCACCGGCGAACCACTGGAGCCGACGCCCATCAGGATCACGCCGTTGGCGCCGAGGGCGGCCGCTTCACGCTTGAGCCGCATGACGGCCGCATCGGTCTGGCCCTGCGTGCCGAAACCGACCGCACTGGCCGATTCGAGCTGGGCGATTTCCTGTGACCCTGCCGGCGGGGTGGAGTAGATCTGCACCGTGGCCGGATCGACCGGCGCACGCGCCTGGCCGAGCATGACCTTGGAGGTGCTGGCGCAACCGGCGCTGAGCAGCGCCAGGCCCAGCAATGCAGCGCATCGGATGTTCATGGCGTTACCCCTGTGTGTGATGGCTGGGATGATCGGCGCTGGCGACTGAATCGGTCCCAACCCCTGCCAGCGCACCCTAGCACCGGCTCGGTGAGGCCGCCGCCAACGGCGTCTCGATGCCGCTTGCGCCTGCGCCGGGAACCGCTATGGTGGGCCACGCATTCACCTCAAGGAGCCGGGCATGGGATTGATCAGTCTGTTGTGGGGCATCATCGCGCTGCTCTGGATGATTGTGGCCCTGATCCCGCTGCTGGGCTGGGGCAACTGGTTCCTGATCCCGTTCGCCGCAGTGGGCGCGGTCATCGCCGCGATCGGCATCCTGTTCACCCACGCCAGCAAGCGCGGCCGGGCCTGGACCGGGCTGGTGCTCAACGGCATCGTGGTGGTGGTGGGCATCGTCCGGCTCGGGCTGGGTGGCGGCATCCTCTGAGCGGCCCGTACGCGGCCCGGGTGCGACCGACCGTCGCAGCTCACGGCCGCCCGGCACCATCGGCGTAGAATGATCGGCTGCCGCATCCGGCTCGGCCGGCGGTCCACGCCCGTCCGGGCGCTCTCCCTGCACCGATGATCATTCGTCCTCGTCCCCACGGCTGGCAACTGCTCTACATCCTGCGCGGCTCCATCGTTCCGGCGGTGGCCCCGAAGGTCGTGGCGATTTTGCTGCTGTCCATCGCCGTCGCCGCCCTGGCCGAGCTGTGGCATCCGCCGGGCATCGAGCGCGTGTCGGTGGCACCGTTCACGCTGCTGGGCCTGGTACTGTCGATCTTCCTCAGCTTCCGCAACAACGCCTGTTTCGAGCGCTGGTGGGAAGGTCGCAAGCTGTGGGGCCAGCTGATCTATGAATCACGCAGTCTGGCCCGCCTGTGCCAGGCGCTGCTGGTCGACGATCCAGCGCTGCGTGACCGCGTGTGCCGGCTGTGCATCGGCTTCGCGCATGCGTTGGCTGCCCGCCTGCGCGGCCGCGACATGGCGCTGGCGGCTTTGCCGTGGGTACCCGAGGCCGATCGCGCGCGGTTCGGCCAGCGCCTCAACGCGCCCGACCAGCTGCTGGCCATGATCGCCACCGACCTGGCCCAGGCGCTGCGCGCCGGTCAGCTGGATCCGTACCTGTACACCCAGTTCGAAACGCGCCTGCATGCGCTGTCCAGCATCCAGGCCGGTTGCGAGCGCATCCTGACCACGCCGCTGCCGTTTGCCTACACGCTGCTGCTGCACCGGTGCGCGTGGCTGTTCTGCGTGCTGCTGCCGTTCGGCCTGGCCAGCTCGCTCGGCTGGGCAACGCCGGTGGTCTCCGCCGTGCTGGCGTACGCGTTCTTCGGCCTGGACCAGCTCGGCGAGGAGATGGAAGAGCCGTTCGGGCTGGAATCCAACGACCTGCCGCTGGATGCGATGGTGCGCACCGTCGAAATCGATCTGCTCGACAGCCTGGGCGTCCAGCCGCTGCCCGAGCCGCTGCAACCGCGGCACTACCTGCTGCAGTAGTTCCTGCACTCTTTCCTGCATTCCGTTCCGGAGTTCCTCATGGCACACCCCGACTACCGCCCCCGCCGCATGCGTCACGACGAGTTCTCGCGCCGTCTGATGCGCGAGAACACGCTGACCACCGACGACCTGATCTATCCGGTGTTCGTGCACGAGCTCGCCGGTCGCGCACCGGTGGCCTCGATGCCGGGCGTGGAACGGCTGTCGATCGATGAGCTGCTGAAGGTCGCTGAAGAAGCACTGGAACTGGGCATCCCGGTGATCGACCTGTTCCCGGTGATCGATCCGGCCGGCAAGTCGCTCGATGCCGCGGCGGCATGGGACGAGAACGGCCTGGCACAGCGCGCCATCCGCGCGTTGAAGTCGCGCTTCCCGGAGCTGGGCGTGATGACCGACGTTGCGCTGGATCCGTACACCACGCACGGCCAGGACGGCATCATCGATGACAAGGGCTACGTGCTCAACGACATCACCGTGGAGGCACTGGTCAAGCAGTCGCTGTCGCACGCCGAAGCGGGCGTGGACATCATTTCGCCCTCGGACATGATGGACGGCCGCATCGGTGCGATCCGCCGCGCGCTGGATGCCGCGGGCCACGTCAACGTGCGCATCATGGCCTACTCGGCCAAGTACGCCTCGGCATTCTACGGTCCGTTCCGCGACGCGGTCGGCAGCTCCACCGGCCTCGGCAAGGCGGACAAGAAGACCTACCAGATGGACCCGGCCAACGGCGACGAGGCCATGCGTGAGATCGCGCTGGACCTGGAAGAGGGCGCGGACATGGTGATGGTCAAGCCGGGCATGCCCTACCTGGACCTGGTGCGCCGGGTGAAGCAGCAGTTCGGCGTGCCGACCTTCGCCTATCAGGTCAGTGGCGAGTACGCGATGATGAAGGCGGCCTTCGCCAATGGCTGGCTGGACGAGCGGGCCTGCGTGATGGAGTCGCTGATCGGCTTCAAGCGCGCCGGCGCCGATGGCGTGTTGACCTATTTCGCCCCGCAGGTGGCGCGTTGGCTGCGCGAGCGCTGACAATACGCGCCCACCCCGATACAGGACGACAATGATGCAGACGATGGGATGGCTACAGTGGGTGACCTGGACGGCCGGCGTGCTCGCCTTCGCCGTGGTCATCGGGCTGGTGATCCGTGGCGTGCGCCGCGCCGCGCGGCAGGCACCGGAGCAACCCTCCGCCGCCGCCCGCATCGCGCGTGAGGCACAGCTGTCGCCCGCGTTGCAGGCGCAGCTGGCGGCATTGAACCAGCGCAAGGATCACGGCGAGATCAGCGAAGCGCAGTACGAGCAGCTGCGCGCGGAGCTGCTGCAGGGCCATTGACGCTGGGCGGCGCCATCTCCACGGGTAGAGCCACGCCACGCGTGGCTGCCTTTCGGCCCCGCAACGTCAACCGCAGCCCGGACCTTGGGGCGCTGACGGCGCCTTGATCCGGTACAGATCCAGCCCGCCGGCACGCGGTGCGGGTGCCATGCCAGCCAGGACCATCTCCGAAGGTTTTGACGCGTCCACTACTGGCGCGCCGGTCTGGCCGTCGGCGGTATTGAATGACAGCGTCAGCGGCACCGCCGCCTGGCGGTGATCGCAGCTCGCCAGCAGGACCTGCGAATGTCCGTCGCTCGCGCGGGTGAACGCCAGTGCGCCGTGATTGTCCAGCCACGCCGCCCCACGTTCGTCGGCGGCCGTGTTGAGGGGGGCCGGCAGTGCCTGCGCGGTACCGAATCCCTCGCCCTGCACCGGCGCCAGATACAGATCGAAGCCGCCCTGGGTCTGCTTGCCGTTGCGTGAGAACAGCAGCGTGCGCCCATCCGGACGCAGCGCGGGCGCCCGTTCGTCGTCGCGCGTGTTGAGCGCCGGCAGGGCCTGCACGGCCCCGAGGGTGCCGTCGGCGGTCACCGGGGCACGGTACAGGTCGAAGCCGCCTTTTCCGCCGCTGCGGTTGGAGGCGAAGTACAGCCAGCGGCCATCGTGGCTGAAGTACGGGTCGCGCTCGTCGTTGGCGCTGTTGAGCGCGAGCGGGGCAGGGTCCTGCCAGCGCCCCTCGCGCAGCACCGCCTGCCACAGGTCCCAACCCCCGTGTCCGCCGGCGCGGTCGCTGGCCCACACGATGCGCTGGCCATCCGGCGCGATCGTGGCCTGGGCTTCGTTGGCCTTGGTCGAGACCACGCCCATGCCCTCGATGCCGAATTCGGAAAGCGCCATCGCGGCGGGTGTGCAGAGTAAACTGGCGCTCAGCGCGAGCAGAGACAATGGAATGCGCATCATTGCGTCCGTTGGGGTTTGCGTTCCATTCTAGGCCCGGAGCAGGACACCCATGACCGACCGTTACGCCGTATTCGGCCAGCCCATCGCGCATTCGCAGTCGCCGCACATCCATGCCACGTTCGGCCGGCAGGAAGGCCTGGCGCTGGACTACCGTGCGATCGAGGCATCGCCGGGCGAGTTCCTGGCCGCCCTGGAAGCCTTCGCTGCCGAGGGTGGCGTGGGCGCCAACATCACCGCGCCGCACAAGGAAGCCGCCTTCGCGCTGTGCACCACGCTGACCTCGCGCGCGCGTCGCGCCGGTGCGGTCAACACGCTGCTGCGCAAGGGCGACCGCTGGCACGGCGACACCACCGATGGCATCGGCCTGGTCCGTGACCTCACCGACCGCCACGGGCTGGACCTGCGCGGCCGCCGCACCCTGCTGATCGGCGCCGGTGGCTCGGCCCGCAGCGTGGCCCCGGCCCTGCTGGATGCGGGCATCCTGGAACTGGTCGTGGTCAACCGCACCCCGGAACGTGCCGATGCGCTGATCGATGCGATGGGCGAGCCGGGCCGCGCGATCACCCGCTACTGGGAAGACATCCGCGAGCTGGGCGATTTCGAGCTGATCATCAACGCCACCTCGGCCGGCCGCGACCGCGCCGCGGAGTTCAAGCTGCCGCTGTCGCTGGTCAACAGCATGACCACCGCGGTCGATCTCAACTACGGCGAGGCCGCGATTGCCTTCACCGCGTGGGCGCGCTCGGCCGGCTGCCGCAACATCGTCGATGGGCTGGGCATGCTGGTCGAACAGGCCGCCGAGAGCTTCCTGCAGTGGCACGCGGTGCGCCCACAGACCGATGCGGTCTACACCGAGCTGCGTACCCAGCTGGCCCCGCTGGCGGGCGAGGACTGAGCCGATGGACATGGACCTGCTGATCTCGATGCTGACCATGGTCGGCGGGCGCCTGCCGGTGCTGATCGCGCTGGCGGTCGCGGTGGTCTGGGTGGTGGATACCCCGCGTGGTGCGATCCGCAGCGTGGCCTTGAGCGCGTTGGGCCTGCTGGCGCTGACCACCCTGGCCGGCCTGGTGCTGAACCTGGTGCCGATGTGGTTGGTGCAGCAGGGCAACTACGGAAATCTGCAGATGATGTCCACGATGCTCGGCGTCGGCCACTTCACGCTGAACCTGTTCGAGGCGCTTGCGCTGGTCCTGCTGGTCTGGGCGATGACCCGCGCGCTGCGTGGCCGTGCCGTTCCACCCGCTGCGCCGCTGCCGCCACGCTGAGCGGGTGCAGCCGCCCGTCGCGGCCCACAGTATTGGCGTGGGCCGCGTCACGGATATGAACCGGCGCGGAAAATGGCGCCGGTCACGGCCCCCGGCTCGTGAGAAAATGGGGGCCGTGATCCAGTCAGGCAGTCCCCCGGCGTGACCGAAAAAGTTGAAGCCCCCCGCGCCCTGAACGACGAACTCAAGGCCGGCATCCGCGACGCCTACGCCAAGCTGCAGGCCAATACGCCCGGCTTCAGTACCCGGCGCTCGCAGAGCCAGATGATCGGCGTGGTGTCGCGTGCGCTCTCGCACAGTGGCGGCGTCGGCGTGGTCGAAGCGCCCACCGGCGTCGGCAAGTCGCTGGGCTACCTGACCGCCGGCGTACCGATCGCACTGGCGACCAAGAAGAAACTGGTGATCAGCACCGGCACCGTGGCGCTGCAGTCGCAGCTGGTCGAGCGCGACATCCCCAATTTCCTCAAGGCCACCGGCATCGAAGCCACCGTGGCGCTGGCCAAGGGCCGCACCCGCTACCTGTGCACCCGCAACGCCGCTGAAGCGCATGGCGATGGCGCGCAGGAAGGCATGTTCGAGGACGAGCAGCCGCTGTTCGACCGGCCGCTGGCACCGATCGAGATGGATCTGGCGCAGTCGTTGAGCAAAGCGTTTCTCGAAGGCCGCTGGAATGGTGACCTGGATAACGCGCCGGAAACGATCAGCAACACGCTGCGCTCGCGCATCACTACGCCGGCCTCCGGTTGTGCTGGGCGCAAGTGCGCGTACTCGGCGCAGTGCGCGGTGCTGCGCTCGCGCAACACCGTGCGCGAGGCGCAGATCGTGGTGACCAACCACGCGCTGCTGTTGTCGGCGCTGTCGATCGGCGAGAGCGACAACGGCCAGCCGCTGATCGCCCCGCCCTCGGACATGCTGCTGGTGCTTGATGAAGGGCATCACATCGGCAACGTCGCCATCGACCAGGGCGCGGCCAGCCTCGCGCTGGACGAAATGGCCAAGCGCACCGGCCGTCTGCAGGTGCTGATCGCTGCGTCCTACCGCGCGGTGGACAAGGACAAGCTGGGCAACCTGTTGCCCAACGAGGCCATCGAGGCTGCCGCCAAGGTCAGCAAGCAGCTCAAGGCGTTCCGCGATGTGATCGACCGCAGCTGGCGGCCGGACCCGTCCGCGCAGGAACCGATGTGGCGCGCTCCGAATGGCCGCCTGCCGGACATCTGGATGCCGGACATCGAGGCCATCGCCGACGATACCCGCGCGCTGTTCAACTGGGCGCACGCCGCGCTGACGCAGGTGGCCAAGGGCAAGCCCGAGGACGCCGCGCGCGAGCGCCTGCAGCGCAACCTCGGCATGGCGCTGGAGATGATCGAGCAGCAGCACAACCTGTGGACCGGCTGGCGCCGCGAAGACAAGGAGGGCCAGCCGCCAACCGCGCGCTGGATCACCCTCTCGCGCGATGGCGACCTGGTCCTGCACGGCTCGCCGGTCTCGGCCGCGAATGTGCTGCGCAAGCTGCTCTGGGATGAAGTGGACTCGGTGGTGATGACCTCGGCCACGCTCACCGGCGGCGGCGATTTCCAGGCGCTGGCGATCGACAACGGCATTCCCGCCGAGGCCGAGATGGTTTCGCTCGCATCGCCGTTCGATCTGCCCAACCAGGCGCAGCTGATCGTGCCGGCGTTTCCGGTGACCCCGGATGACAAGGAAGGTCATCCCAAGGAAGTGGCCAAGTACCTGGTCAAGGAACTGGACTGGGACAAGGGCAGCATCGTGCTGTTCACCTCGCGCTGGAAGATGGAAAAGGTGGCCGAGCTGATGCCGGCCGCGCAGCGCAAGCAGGTGCTGGTGCAGGGCGAAACGGCCAAGCAGAAGATGATCGACGAGCACCTGCGGCGCACCTCGGCCGGGGAGGGCTCGGTATTGTTCGGGCTCAATTCTTTTGGCGAGGGCCTGGATCTTCCTGGCGAAGCCTGCACCACGGTGGTGATCACCCAGGTGCCGTTCGCGGTGCCGACCGACCCGCAGACCTCCACGCTGAGCGAGTGGTTCGAGAGCCGCGGCCTGAACGCCTTCAACCTGATCGCGATCCCGCACGCCCTGCGCACGCTGACCCAGTTCTCCGGCCGCTTGATCCGCACCTCCACCGATACCGGCCGCGTGATCATCCTCGATTCGCGGCTGCTGACCCGACGTTACGGCAAGCGCATCATCGATTCACTGCCGCCGTTCAAGCGGGTGATCGGCTGATCGGGGAGTAACGAGGTCAGTCGGCCGCGCTGCGATCCGGCACGGCTGCCGCCTCGGGATGGCGACAGGCCTGGCTGGAATAGGCCTGGCGGTAGCTCTGGCCAAAGCACCGTACAAATCCGTCGACCACATCGAGATTGGGCGGCCAGGCGACCTTCATTTTCTCTCCGCTGGAGAGGGTGACCTGGAGGAACCCGTCCGTGACGTCCGCCGCGGGCGGCGCCGGCACCGCCGCCAGCCTTGCGCGGGCGGCGGCCAGGGCCGGGCGGTCCTTTTCGATGAGCGCGATGCTGGCATCCACGTACGGATTCCACCCGCCGGCATCGGGTGCGGGTTTGTAGGTCTGGCGCATCAGCGCCACCGCCTGCGCGTCCTGACCGGCCTGCGCGCGCATCTGCGCTTCATGCCAGATCATCGTGGTGTTGCCGACGGCCTTGGGCTGCGCACGATAGGCCGCGATGAGATCGGCAGCAGCGAGCTGGCACTTGGCGTTCTCCGCCATCGGTCGCCAGCCGCCCTGCAGGTCCTGATCGAACTGATCCGGGGTCAAGGCCAGCATGGCAGCGCGATCGACGGCACAGTCGTCGGCAAAGGCCGGCAATGCGGCGGCCGACAAGGCCAGTATCAGCAGCGAACGCGTGCCGTGCATCGTCACATCCTTGTGCAGAGGTCTGACCTGAGTGTTTGCCAGTGCTTCACTCAGGTCAAGTCGGGAGCCTGCGGTGGCGTCCTCAGTCCTCCAGCTTGGCCAGGTCCCGCACCGCACCCTTGTCAGCACTGGTGGCCAGCAATGCATACGCCTTCAGCGCACCGGTGACCTTGCGCGGGCGGGCCTCGCGCGGCTTCCAGCCGAGCGCGTCCTGTTCGGTGCGGCGTGCGGCCAGCGTGGCGTCATCGAGCAGCACATCGATGCGCCGTGCGGGAATGTCGATGCGGATGCGGTCGCCGTTGCGCACCAGGCCAATGGTGCCGCCCGAGGCCGCTTCCGGCGAGGCATGCCCGATCGACAGGCCCGAGGTGCCGCCGGAGAAACGGCCGTCGGTGAGCAGAGCGCAGTGCTTGCCCAGCCCCTTGGATTTCAGATAACTGGTCGGGTACAGCATCTCCTGCATGCCCGGGCCACCGCGCGGGCCTTCGTAGCGGATCACCACCACATCGCCGGCCACCACGTCATCGGCAAGGATGCCCTGCACGGCGGCGTCCTGGCTTTCGAACACGCGCGCTGTGCCCTCGAACACATGGATGGACTCGTCCACGCCAGCGGTCTTCACCACGCAGCCATCGACGGCCAGATTGCCGCGCAGCACCGCCAGCCCGCCTTCGGCCGAATAGGCGTGTTGCACCGCGCGGATGCAGCCTTCGGCGCGATCCACGTCCAGTGTCGGCCAGCGCGTGGCCTGGCTGAAGGCGATCTGGGTGGGGATGCCGGCCGGACCGGCACGGAAGAAATCGTGCACCTTCTCATCGGTGCTCACCGCGACATCCCAGCGTGCGATCGCCTCGGCCAGGGTGCGGCTGTGCACGGTCGGCACGTGGGTATGCAGCAGGCCACCGCGCGCGAGTTCGCCGAGGATGCCGAACACACCGCCAGCGCGATGCACGTCTTCCATGTGGTACTTCGGCGTATTCGGGGCGACCTTGCACAGCTGCGGCACACGGCGCGAGAGCGCGTCGATGGCATGCAGATCGAAGTCGACTTCCGCTTCCTGCGCCGCCGCCAGCAGGTGCAGGATGGTGTTGGTCGAGCCGCCCATCGCGATATCCAGCGTCATCGCGTTCTCGAACGCCTGGCGGGTGGCGATGCCGCGGGGCAGTGCACCGATCTCTTCGCCGCCATACCAGCGGTGGCACAGCTCCACGATCAGGCGGCCGGCGCGACGGAACAGCTGCTCGCGGTCGGCATGCGTAGCCAGCGTCGAGCCGTTGCCGGGCAGCGACAGACCCAGCGCTTCGGTCAGGCAGTTCATCGAGTTGGCGGTGAACATGCCCGAACACGATCCGCAGGTGGGGCAGGCGCTGCGCTCGTACTCGGCGACCTTTTCATCACTGGCGCTTTCATCGGCGGCGATCACCATCGCATCGACCAGGTCCAGCTTGTGCTCGGACAGGCGCGTCTTGCCCGCTTCCATCGGTCCACCGGAGACGAACACCACCGGGATGTTCAGGCGCAGCGCGGCCATCAGCATGCCGGGTGTGATCTTGTCGCAGTTGGAAATGCACACCAGCGCATCGGCGCAGTGCGCGTTGGCCATGTACTCCACCGAGTCGGCGATGATCTCGCGGCTGGGCAGCGAATACAGCATGCCGTCGTGGCCCATCGCGATGCCGTCATCCACCGCGATGGTGTTGAACTCTTTGGCAACGCCGCCGACCTGCTCGATCTCGCGCGCCACGAGCTGGCCCAGGTCCTTGAGGTGCACATGGCCGGGCACGAACTGGGTGAACGAATTGGCGATGGCGATGATCGGCTTGTGGAAGTCGCCATCGGTCATGCCGGTGGCGCGCCACAGGGCGCGTGCGCCGGCCATGTTGCGGCCGGCGGTGGAGGTGCGGGAGCGGTATTCAGGCATGGTGGCTGGCAGGATCTGGCGGGCCGTGGGGGCGCGTTTCAGCTCGATTCTGCCGAAAAATTGCGGTTGCGTTTGCAACCGTTGCCAGCGGTGTTTCCCGGGCAAAACCTGAAACCGCGTTCAGCTGGGCGACTTTGCCGGTTTTGGTTGTTCGTCCCGATCAGGCATGATTGGGGAGATAACCGCACTAGGGGGCATGACGCCATGAAACGTTCCAGGACCACTGCGCTGCTGCTGATGAGCGCCGCGCCGCTGCTGTTCACCGCCTGCCAGAAGAACGAGGCCGTGCAGGTGCAGGAAGGACTCTACACCTCGGTGCAGGCCTGTACCGAAGCTACCGGCGATCCTTCCAGCTGCCGCACCGCCTTCGCCGACGCGCAGAAGCAGTCGGCTGATGCCGCCCCCAAGTACGCCACGCGTGAAGCCTGTGAGGCCGAGTACAACGCCGAGCAGTGCGTGGAACAGAAGACCTCCACCGGCCACTCGTTCATCGGCCCGATGATGATGGGCTTCTTCATGTCGCAGATGCTCAGCAACCGTGGCGGTGCAGGCCTGGCCCAGCAGCCGGCGGCAGCCCCGGCCTACCAGGACAAGGCCAAGGGCTGGGCACGTCCGGGTCCGTCCACCGGTGGCCTGAACACGGCCAGCGGCATCGGTGCCGGCAAGGCCGGCCTGGCGCCGGTCAACGCCACCCCGAACCGGGCGGTCACCGCCAGCCGCGGTGGCTTCGGCAACACCAGCAGCAACCGCAGCAGCGTCGGCGGCTGATCGATGCAGCGCGTGCGTATTGCCGAGCGCAGCCAATGGCGCGCTCGGGCCGAGGAGTCGGGCTTCCGTTTCCACACCATCGATGGTCTGCCGTACTGGGATGAAACCGCGTACTACGCGTTCACCCTGCGCCAGATCGAACAGGACATCGAAGATCCCAGCGCCGAGCTGCATGCCATGGCGATGGATCTGGTCGACGAGGTGGTGGGCAGCCAGCAGTTGATGGACCAGCTGGCGATCCCGCCGCCGTTCCGCGACTGGATCGCCGACAGTTGGCGCCGCCGCGAGCCGCACCTGTACGGGCGGCTGGATTTCGCCTACGACGGGACCGGTCCGGCCAAACTCTACGAGCTGAATTACGACACGCCCACCTCGCTGTTCGAGGCCTCGTTCTTCCAGTGGCAGTGGCTGGAAGACCAGCGCAACCAGAACCGTCTGCCGCCGCATGCCGACCAGTTCAACGCGATCCATGAGGCCTTGGTCGAACGCTTCGGTGAACTGGCCGCGCAACTGCCGCCGCCGCTGTATTTCAGTGCGGTCGGTGCCTCCGAAGAAGACCAGGGCACGGTCGCCTATCTGCGCGACTGTGCCGCCCAGGCTGGCCTGCGTGGCGAAGCGATCGCGATCGAGGATATCGGCCTGTCCGAGGACGGGCGCTTCACCGCGCTCGACGACACCGTGATCGGCAGCCTGTTCAAGCTGTACCCGCTGGAAGACCTGATGACCGAGTCGTTCGGCCAGGCGCTGCCCGCCTCGGGCGTGCAGCTGCTGGAACCGGCGTGGAAGGCGATCCTCAGCAACAAGGGCGTGCTGCCGCTGCTGTGGCAGCGTCACCGCGGCCACCCGAACCTGCTCGCCGCCGAGTTCGACGATGGCAGCGAGCTGCGGCGTGGTTGGGTCCGCAAGCCGTTGTTCTCGCGCGAGGGCGCCAACGTGGCCATGCACCTGGCCGATGGCAGCTGGCAGGAAAGCGAAGGCCCGTACACCGGCCCGGCAATCCGCCAGGCCGCGCATCCGCTTACCGCGTTCGATGGCGGTTATCCGCTGATCGGCAGTTGGGTGGTGGGTGACCAGGCCTGTGGCATGGGCATCCGTGAGGACAACAGCCGGATCACCCGCGACAGCGCCCGCTTCGTACCGCACGCGATCATCGACGAAGCGCCGACGCGCATCTATCTCTGAGGGTTACAACAACCCATCCCGCTTGACCGCCAGATAGCGCTCCACCAGCGCCCCGGGCAGTGCTTCGGCGGTGACATCCAGCACCATCACCCGGTGGCTGCGCAGCGCGTCATGTGCGTCGCTGCGCTGCTGCAGGTAACGCGCGATCGCACCGGCCTGGGCAGCGTCCTGCAGGGTTTCCACCGGCTGGGACAGCGCATCATCCAGCTCGCGTTCGCGCAGGCTGGCCACGCACACCAGGTGCTGGCGTTGCAGCAGGCGCACCGCGGCGAGCAGATCTTCAATGTCCTCATCGCGCACGTTGGTGACCAGCATCACCAGCGAGCGACGGCGCTGACGCAGTGAAAGCTCAGTGGCGGCGGCAAGGTAATCGGTGGCGACCGGCTGCGCCTGCAGATCGTAGCTGGCGCGCAGCAGGGTATCGATGGTGCCCATGCCACGTTTCGGCGCGACCCAGCGGCTTTCGCCCCCGGCCGCCAACAGGCCCACACCGTCGCCCTGGCGCAGCGCGAGGTAGGACACCACCAGCGCCGCATTGAGGACATGATCGAAGTGCGACAGCCCGCCTTCGCTGGCCATCATGCGCCGGCCGGTGTCGATCATCAGCACCAGCTGCTGGTTTTTCTCGTCCTGGTATTCGCGGGAGATCAGCTTGCGCGCGCGCGCGGTCGCCTTCCAGTCGACCTGGCGCAGGCTGTCGCCGACGCGGTACTCGCGCATCTGATGGAAATCGGTGCCTTCGCCGCGGCGGCGCTTGAGGTGCGCGCCGACCAGGCGCGAGGCTTGTTCGGCACTGAACAATGCAAAGCGCGTCAGCGGTGCGAAGTTCGGGTACACGCGCACCGCCAGCGCCGGCGGCAGTTGCCGCCGCTGATGCCACAGCCGCCACGCGCTGTGCATGCGCAGGTGCACGCCCTCGAAGACGAAACGGCCACGCGCGGTCGGGGTCAGCCGATACGCCACGCTGCTGGTGACCATCGGCTTGAGCGCCAGCGACCGCGGCAGGCCCTGCAGGCTCCAGCCACCGGGAACCAGATCGAATACCTCCACGCGCTGGTGGCGGCTCGATTCCAGCCGCAGCGTCGCCTCACGCTCGACGTTCAGCGCGAGCGACTCGGGCAGCTCGCGGTGCACGCTGGGCGAGGGCTGGCCGCGCAGGCGCAGCAGGTCCACCAGCGCGATCAGCGCCACGCCGGCACCGATCGCCCACCAGATCCAGTGTGACCAGATGCCGATGACCACGGGCACGCCGAGCAGGCCCCAGCCGGCCAGCAGTGCCAACAGCGTTGCGCGCGGCCTCATGCCGGTCGCTCGCAATGGAGGGCGCGCCCACTCATTTGCGCGGTGCGTCCACCTTGGCCAGCAGCGCGGTCAGCGCGTCGTCGGCGCTCTGTCCTTCGATCTGCAGTTCCGGTGCGAGGGCGATGCGGTGGCGCAGGGCGGGCTTGGCGATATCGCGCACGTCATCGGGGGTGACGAAATCACGACCGGACAGCACCGCCTGCGCACGGGCCGCACGCACCAGCGCGATGCTGCCGCGCGGGCCGGCACCCAGCGCGATACCCGGCCATTGCCGCGTGGCGGCGACGATCCGCACCGCGTAGTCGATCACTTCCGGATCGACCGTGATCGCGGCGGTCGCCTGCTGCAACGCGACCACCTCGGCCGCATTCAGCACGCGTGGCACCTGCGACAGATCGAAATCGGCGGCGCTGCGGCCGGTGGTGATCGCATCGACCATGCGCTTCTCATCGTCCAGCGTCGGGTAGTCGATCAGCACCTTCAGCAGGAAACGGTCCAGCTGCGCTTCGGGCAGCGGGTAGGTGCCTTCCTGCTCGACCGGGTTCTGCGTGGCCAGGGTCAGGAACGGCGGGGTCAGCGCGAACGCCTTGCCTTCGATGGTGACCTGGCCTTCCTGCATCACTTCCAGCAGGGCCGACTGGGTCTTGGCCGGGGCGCGGTTGATTTCATCGGCCAGCAGCAGATTGGTGAACACCGGGCCGCGACGGATCTTGAAGCTCTCCGTCTTCGGGTCGTACACCGCATGGCCGCTGACATCGCTGGGCATCAGGTCCGGGGTGAACTGCACACGGCCGTAATCCAGCTCCAGCGCCTGGGCGAGCGCGCGCACCAGCAGCGTCTTGCCCAGCCCGGGCACCCCTTCGATCAACACGTGGCCGCCGGCCAGCAGCGCGATCAGGATCTGGTCCAGCACCTCGGGCTGGCCGATGAAGGCGCGGCCCACGGCCTCGCGCACGGCATCAACGCGCTCGGAAAGCGGCGACGGCGACGGGGATGGCGTCACGGCAGGCGGGGACAACGGCGGCGGAAGCGTCGGCTCGGTCATAGCAGGTTTCTCATCTGGATCAGCAGGCGGATGCGGTCGCGCAGGCCGGCGACGTCGTGGGAAGCAGGTGGGGACAAGGCGGTCCGCACGCGCTCGTGCGACCACTGCAGTACCGCGGCGATGGCGTGCACCTGGGCCTCGCCGGTGAGGGCGGCTGCCGTCGGCGAGCGTCGCCGCAGGCGGGCCAGGAAGGCGCGGCGCACGGCGTCATACAGCAGCGGTGCCTTGCCAAAGCGCAGCAGGTGTTCGCCACTGGCGCGGATGTGTTCCAGCAGCGAGCGGCGTTCGGCGGCAGGCGAGGGCAGTTGACTGCCCAGGCGCTGCGCACGCTGCCACAGCCAGCCCAGCAGGGCCAGCAGCAATGGCGCCCACACTGGCCAGCCGAGGTAGAACACGCGGTTCCACAGGGAGGGCGGGCGCGAGGCGTAGACCAGCCACATCGTGCCCTTGCCGTAGTTGGGCGCCAGCACGTAGCGGGTGAGATCGCGGTGGGCTTTGTCGTGCAGGCCATCAACGAAGGCGTTGGCAGCATTCGGCGGAACGGTCGGGTTGGGCCGGCCCTTGCCATGCATGAAGGCCATGTCGGCCAACACGTCGATGCGCCCCTGGCCGTGCCGCAGGCGGGCGAAGACCAGGTCATAGTCGTCACCCCAGCCACGCTCGAGGGTGACGCCGGCAGGCGGCTCGGCCGAGAAGCGGCGACCATTGCAGAACTCGACATGCTGCGGATCGTCGCGCACGTGGAACCGCTGGCAGTAGCTTTCGTAGCCGTCGCTGTCCACGCCGAGTGCTTCCAGCAGCGGACCATTACTGGCGGCGTCCTTCCCGGGGGGCGGCGTACGCACGATCAGATGTCCGCCCTTGGCCACCCACGCCATCAGCTCGGTCACGGCCGGCGCCGGGACCTCTGCACTGTCCTGCAGCAGCACCACGGTATCGCCGGGCTCCAGCGGCATCCGGGTCAGGTCCAGACGTGGGCGCGACTGCACCGTGATCCCATCCGCACGCAGCGCCTGGCCGAGCACGTACAGCGCGTTGTAACTGGCTTCGCCCTGGGGCGGCAGGTGTTCTGTGTGTGTCACCCGCTCGTGCGTGCGCAGGAACAGGATCGCCAGCGGCACGCAGATCACCAGCAGGCCCAGGACGATCAGCAGCCAGCGCAGACGGACGCTCACGCGCGCCACCCGAACTGGGCCTGCAGAATCGTGGCCAGCGCATCGAAGTCATCATCGCTGGGCAGTCGGCCGGCATACGCCGCGTACTGCCAGACCCGCACGATGCGCGCGAACAGGCTGCGGTCGGCCTCGACCGGCATCCGCCGCGAGGCACGCAGGCACTGCGCTTCGGTGGCACCGGGGGGCAGGCTGATCCCGGCGCGCTCGCTCATCGATTCCACACTGGCGCGGTACAGCAGTGCCAGCGCCTGCCGGGGGCGTCCTTCCTGCCACAGGGCACGCGCACGCGAGGCGGGATCGGGCGGCACCACGTCCGGTATCCGGATCGGCTCTTCCACGACCGCGGCGGCTTTCGCACGACGGCGCCGGCCGGAGCCGCGCAGCCACGGCAGCCAGCGCGGTGCGGTGGCCAGCAACAGCAACACCAGGACCCCGACTACCGCCCACAGCGCCCACTCGGCGATCCGGGCCGGCAGCACCGGGCCCTTGCTGCCGCGTTTGCCAGTGGCTTTGGCCGCGGCCTCACGTTTTGCCTTCTCCGCCTCGGTCGCATCGCGTTCGATGCGTTTCCACTCGGTGACCTCACGGGTCGGGCTCTGCAGCGGGTCTTCATACGCACGCTGCACGGCCTGGCGGAAGCCAGCGGTATCCACCGCGTCATCGCCAAAGATGACGGCAGGCGTGTTGTCCGGATCGTTGTCGTACGTCCGCGGCGGGTCAGCGGCGTCATCGCCTTCGCCACCGTCGGCGTCGGCGTCCGAAGCCGCATCGGCGCCTTGCGCAGGCGACGGAGCGTCATCGGCCGGTGCCGGCAACGCACCCTTGGTGTTCGACTGCGCCGGCGCCTGTTGGGCGTGCAGTGGCGCGCCTGGCCAGAGCAGCACGAGGGCCAGCACCAGCAGCGGCGCCGCGCGCTGCAACCGTGCATGCAGGCGGCGGAAGGCGATCTCCACATCCCATGCTTCCATCTGGGTGCGGCGATCCAGATACAGGCCGAAGCCGGCACCGACGTAGAACGGGCCGATCAGCGTGGCCGCTCCCCAGAACAGCAGGTTCACGCCCAGCTGCATCCAGGCCGGCATGTCCTGCTTGGCCAGCTCCCACGCCGCGCGCCAGGACTCGGACAACAGGTCCACCGGAATGAACAGGAACACGGCTGCGATGCCGCCGACCACCAGCACGGTCTCGAAGACCATGCACACCATCGTCAGCAGGACGGCATAGCCCATCGCACCCCCGGCGATGGCGCGACGCCGTTGGCGACGATGTGCCGGATCCGCGCCTTCCAGCAGATTGACCGGCAGCAGCACCGAACGCAGCGGGCTCAGGCGTCGCCAGCCGAGATAGCCCCAGAAGCCCTGCCAGCCCCATGTGCGCTGCGCGCGCAATGTCTGCACGGGCGTGGATGCATCGCCGAACACCCCGCGTGAGATCACGTACAGCGCAATGCGCTCGAACAGCGGCTTGAGCCACCACATCGCCAACCAGGCCCAGCCGAAACTGTCGGTCCACCAGGCCAGCGCGTTGAGCAGCGCGACTACCGGCAGCGACACGATGATCCAGGGCGCCCAGATCGCCGTGGCATGCCGGCGCACCAGCGCCATGCCCAGCTCCATGGCCTCCCAGCCCGAGCGCGCGCGCAGCACGACGTTGAGCCGATCAATCTGCATCGGCCGCCCCACGTCCGCCACGCCACAACCACACCAATACGGTGGTCCACAGCACAGCGGCAACGCTGTATTTGCCCCACGCCGGAATTGCCGCGATCGAGGACCAGAACGCTTCGATGAAGGCGGCGATCAGCAGCATCGCCGCAACGCCCACGCACAGCTTGGCGCCGATCACACCGCCCTCGACCAGCGCATCGATGCGCCGCCGGCGACCGGGTGCGAGCAGTTTCATGCCCAGCTGCAGCCCCGCCCCGCCGGCGATCACGATCGCGGTCAGCTCGAACGCGCCGTGGCCGGCCACGAAGCGCCAGAACGGATCGCCATGGCCGATATGCTGCAGATGGCCGGCGACCGATCCGATGCCGACGCCGTTGAACAGCATCACCAGCACCGTGCCGACGCCGGCGATCAAGCCGAAGGCGAACGTGCGCAGGCCAATGCTGATGTTGTTCATGATGTAGTAGCCGAACATCGTCCAGTTGGTGCCGCTGTCGCGGCCCAGGTTGGGCGATGCCGGATCGTACATGCGTTCGAATTCGGCGATGCGCGCGTTGTCCATCAGCAGATGGATCAGCTCGGGGCGCCACAGGATCAGCGCGAAACTGCCCACCAGCGGCACCACGAACAACGCCGCAGCGACCCACATGCTGCGCGCCTGGCTGCGCACCAGCTGCGGGAAATCGGCGAACAGGAAGGCGAGCGCACGCCGCCACTGCGGGCGCGGCGTGCGGTATAGCAGGGTGTGGCCCTGCTGCATCAGCTGCTGCAGGCGTGCCACCAGCTGCGGGCTGTAGCCGCGCCGGCGCGCCAGCGCGAGCTGCTGGCACAGGCGGCGATAGCGCTGCGGGAAGTCGGCATCGTCCAGACCCTCGTGGGCCGCCTGCCGGCGCGCCTGCCGCAGACGCTCACCGCGCTGGGCCAGCCACTGCTCCAGCGTCTGCCACTCGGCCTGGTAGCGGGCGACGAACTGTTCCTGTCTCATCGACGTCCCAGCAGCCAGTTGGCCATCGCATACAGGCGCAGCACGCCGACCTGGCCCTGGCTCTCGGTCAGCGGCGCGGCGATGTCGGCCAGCTCCTGCTGGCGCGGCACCGACAGCCGCGGCGCACGCTCGGCGAAGTCGACCACGGCGGCCTGCTCGGCCGGCTGCAACGGCTGCGGCGGGGCCAGCACGCTGCCGACCGGTACCGTGCCGCCCATCGGCGGTGCGCTCTGGTGGATCACCACGGTTCCCGCGACCAGATCCCCCAGACGGCGGCCATGGGCATCGAACAGGCTCGACACCAGCCCCAGCGCGTAGCCGAACGGGAGCATGTCCACGGTGCGCAGCAGGTTGCGGGTGATCGCGCTCATCCACCCGATCGGTCCCCCATCGCGCGCCACCACACGCAGACCCATCGCGCGCTTGCCCAGGGTGCGCCCCCAGCACGCTTCCTGGACGATGGTGTAGGCCCACATCAACAGGAACATCAGGCCCAGGTAGAGTCCTTGGCCGAATCCACCCAGAAAGGCCAGCGGAGTGCTCAGCAGCATCAGTGCGCCCACCCGGATCACGAAGTCGATCCCCCAGGCCAGCGCACGCGGCAACGGCCCGGCGACGGGCAGGTGCAGAGGCACGCCTTCGGGGGTGATGACTTCCCGGTAGGTATCCAGCATGGGCGCGCTCATCGGCGACACGTCACGGCGGATCGTACGGAAGGCCACAGGGGACGCCGGATTCCTCTCCGGTCTGCCAGCGGGGGCATGCGGTTCTCGACTGCTTCCTGGTCGGCTGAGGACTTTACCGCAATCAACCCCGGTACTGATCCTTCAGGCGCACGTAGTGATCGGCCGAGTAGTGCAGCGACTCGACCTCCTTGTCGCTCAGCGTGCGGGCCAGCCGCGCGGGGTTGCCCAGCCACAGCTCGCCTTCGCCGACCACCTTGCCCGGGCCAAGCACCGCGCCGGCGCCGAGGAAGCCGTGCGTGTTCACCGTCGCGCCATCGAGAATGCACGCCCCCATGCCGATCAGGCAGTAATCGCCGATCGTGCAGGCATGGATGATGGTGCCGTGGCCGACGGTGACGCCCTCACCGATGATCGTCGGGTAGCCGCCCTTGTTGAACGGGCTATGGTGACTGACGTGGATGATGGTGCCGTCCTGGATGTTGCTGCGTGCGCCGATGCGCACGTGGTTCACATCGCCGCGGATCACCGTGCCCGGCCACACCGAGACATCATCGCCCAGCACCACATCGCCGATGATCGTGCAGGCAGGGTCGATGTAGACGCGCTCGCCGAGCACGGGGTGTCTGTCGAGGAAGGGGCGGATCGGGGACATGCACAAACTCCGGCAACGCAGGGGCTGGGACGCCGCCTGCAGCGTTGTCCCGGCCCTCGATGATAGCGCGGGTGCACCCGCCGTCCGCCGATACCGGCGGTGGCCGTGTTACGCGGCGTGAGTGCGGCGCGCGCGTTCCAGATGCACCAGCAGCAGCGAGATCGCCGCCGGGGTCATACCGGGGATGCGCTGGGCCTGGCCAATGGTCTGCGGCCGCACGCGTTCCAGTTTCTGCTGCACTTCGGCCGACAGACCACGCACGCCGGCGTAATCGAAATCCGCAGCGATGGCGGTGTTCTCGTGACGCTGCTGGCGCTCGATCTCGTCGCGCTGGCGGTCCAGGTAACCGGCGTACTTCACCCCGATCTCGACCTGCTCGGCCACCTTGGCATCGGCCACGGCCGGGCCGAGCGAGGGCACCTGCATCAGCTTGGCGTAGTCCAGTTCAGGGCGCTTGATCAGATCCAGCACATTTGTTTCGCGGCTGACGGCCACGCCCAGCGTGGCTTCAACTTCGCGGCCGAGGGCGTTGCCGGGCGTGGCCCACAATGCACGCAGGCGTGCGGTTTCCTGCGCCACGGCGGCCTGCTTGGTCTGGAACGCACTCCAGCGGCGGTCATCGACCAGGCCCAGCTCGCGGCCGAGGCCGGTCAGGCGCACATCGGCATTGTCCTCGCGCAGTTGCAGCCGGTACTCGGCGCGGCTGGTGAACATGCGATACGGCTCGTTGGTGCCGTGGGTGATCAGGTCATCGACCAGCACGCCCAGGTACGCCTCATCGCGGCGCGGGCACCAGCCGGCGTCGTCACGGGTGAAGCGCGCGGCGTTGAGCCCGGCCAGCAGCCCCTGCGCGGCGGCTTCTTCATAGCCGGTGGTGCCGTTGATCTGGCCCGCAAAGAACAGGCCGCTGACGGTCTTGGTCTCCAGCGTGTTCTTCAGCCCGCGCGGATCGAAGAAGTCATATTCGATCGCGTAGCCCGGGCGGGTGATGTGCGCGTTCTCGAAGCCGCGCATGCTGCGCACCAGCTCCAGCTGCACGTCAAACGGCAGCGAGGTGGAGATGCCGTTGGGATAGATCTCCACCACGTCCAGCCCTTCAGGCTCGACGAAGATCTGGTGGCTGGCCTTCTCGGCGAAGCGCACCACCTTGTCCTCGATGGAGGGGCAGTAGCGCGGGCCGATGCCCTCGATCTGGCCGCTGTACAGCGGCGAGCGGTGCAGCGCGTTGCGGATGATCTCGTGGGTGCGCTCGCTGGTGTGGGTGATCCAGCAGCTGACCTGCGCCGGGTGCTCGGCCACGCTGCCAAGGAAGGACATCACCGGGCGCGGATCGTCACCAGGCTGTTCTTCCATGAGGCTGTAGTCCAGCGAGCGGCCATCGATGCGCGGCGGCGTGCCGGTCTTGAGGCGGTCGATCACGAACGGGCGCTCGCGCAGGCGTGCGGCCAGCGTCGTCGCCGGCGGATCGCCCATGCGGCCGGCGGCATACTGGGTCTCACCCACGTGGATCTTGCCGGCCAGGAAGGTGCCGGCGGTCAGCACCACGGCGGCCGCGCTGAAGCGCAGGCCGGTCTGGGTGATCGCACCACGCACGGCATCGCCTTCGATGATCAGGTCATCAACCGCCGCCTGGAACACGGTGAGGTTCGGCTGGGCTTCGACGATCTGGCGGATCGCCATGCGGTAGAGATTGCGGTCGGCCTGGCAGCGCGTGGCACGCACCGCCGGGCCCTTGGAGGCGTTGAGCGTGCGCCACTGGATGCCGGCACGGTCGGCGGCATGCGCCATCGCACCGCCCAGGGCGTCGATTTCCTTGACCAGGTGGCCCTTGCCGATCCCGCCGATGGCCGGGTTGCAGCTCATCGCGCCGATCGTTTCCACGTTGTGGGTCAGCAGCAGGGTGCGCGCACCGCTGCGCGCGGCCGCCAGTGCGGCCTCGGTGCCGGCGTGGCCGCCGCCGATGACGATCACGTCGTAGCGGTAGAAGGTGTCAGTCATGGCGGAGGAGCTCGGGACGGGGCCGGACGGCCCGGACAGCCCTGCAGGCAGGGCGCGGGTGGCGATTTTAGCGCCATTCGTCGGGGGCCATGAAATCCACCCTCAAGTTGGCACGTTTTCTGCAGATAACCCAATAGCACCCAGGATGGCATGCGCCTTGTGCGTAACGGACCGGAATTGGAACAGGGGCCAGTCCAAGCGCATCGTGGGGAAGCAGAGGGGCCGGCAGTCGGGGGACTGCCGGCCCTGTTTTTTTGCGGGACTGCACGCCTTCAAGGGGTGCAGATACAAAAGGCCCCGCCATTGGCGGGGCCTTCTGCTTTTAAGGTGCCGACATCCGACAGGGCCGGAACAGGGGGGATCCAGATGTTCCTGGCGGATATCGACATAGAACCGAATGTGACGCCACTTGTCGCTTTTGGCACTTTGTGACCGTGGTCGTCACCGCCCGGCTAGATTGAACCGCTGGGCGCGTGAAAATCAAGCCATCTCAGGGCTCAACTGTGCGTTGGTTCGCATTGTTGAGATTCCGCCACGGGGAACCGTTCATCCTCGGCGAGGCCGGGCGCGGTGCCTGGGCCGGGCGGGCCTGCGGCGGCGGCGACGGACGCTGCTGTTGCTGTGGCGGCTGGCGACGTGGACCACTCATCGAATCCATGTTCCGCCACGGCGAGCCGCCGTTGTTCGGACGCGGGCGATCCGGCGGACGGGTCGGCTGGCCACCATTGCCGTTGCCGGGGCGCGGCGGCGGGCGGTGATTGTGCGGTGGGCGATAGTTCGGGTACGGACGGTAGACCGGGTAGCCGTATCCACCGCCATACCCGCCGTAGCCGTAGTAGCCACCGCCGCCGTAATAGCCGCTGCCGTAACCGTAGGGATAGCCGGCCGGGTAGCGGTACTCCACCGAGGGAGCACCGTGGTAGTAACCACTACCGCCGCCGCCACCGCCGACATAGTCGTACGTCGCGCAGCCGGACAGGGCCAACAACAGGCCACCGGCAAGAACAAGGCGCATTTTCATGATGGGTCCCCCCAAAGGGCTGTAGGGCCAGCTTCAGCCCACGGCATTGAATCAGCCCTTAACTCGGCCCGATCCGAATGAATGGTTGCCATGCTGACATGTTCAGCAGGACGGGTGTGTATGCGGGGCATACGTTAATCTTGCGTCATGAGCGATTCACCCTTGCCCTGTGTTGACGACGTGCTGGCGGCGGCGGCACGCATTGCCGCGCACGCCTGCGTGACCCCGGTCCTGCGCTCGCGCACGATCGATGCCATGACCGGCGCCACCGTTTCCTTCAAGGCCGAACACCTGCAGCGCAGCGGTGCCTTCAAGTTCCGCGGCGCCTGCAATGCGGTCTGGACGCTGGACGAGCAACAGGCCCGACGCGGGGTGGTCACCCACTCCTCGGGCAACCATGGCGCTGCATTGGCGCTGGCCGCGCGTACCCGCGGCATCGCCTGTCACGTGATCGTGCCCGAGGGTGCGGTCGCGGCGAAGCTGGCCAACATCGGCCGCCACGGGGCCACCCTGTGGCGCTGCGACGCCTCGATCGCCGCGCGCGAAGCCATGTGCGCGCAGGTCCAGGCCGAAACGGGGGCGACCCTCGTGCATCCCTACACCGACCCCCAGGTCATCGCCGGGCAGGGCACGGCGACGCTGGAACTGCTTCACGCCACCGATGGGCTGGACGTGATGGTGGTGCCGGTCGGCGGAGGTGGTCTGGCCGCCGGCACGCGGCTGGCGCTGCAGGCCGCGGCACCCGCCGTTGAACTGGTCCTGGCCGAGCCACAGGGGGCAGCCGATACCGCGCGCTCGCTGGCGGCCGGCGAGCGACGCATCGATTTCACCCCCGACACCGTCTGCGACGGCCTGCGCGGGACACTGGGCGCGCCCAACTTCGCGCTCCTGCACGGCGCAGCACAGGTGATCACCGTGGCCGATGCCGACACTGTCGCGGCGATGCGGGTGATCTGGCAGGTGCTCAAGCAGGTGGTCGAGCCCTCGTCGGCGATCGCGCTGGCAGCGATCCTCGCCGAACCCGACCGCTTTATCGGCAAACGTGTCGGCGTGGTGCTGTCCGGCGGCAACGTCGATCTGGATGCCCTGCCGTGGGGGATGGCATGAGCCGACGCGCAGGGGTGGGGTTCTTCGGCTGGCTGTGGCGCTTGTGCGTGCTGCTGGCGGTCTGGCTGCTCGGGGTCACGGCGTGGATCGTGTGGATCGGCGAGCGCGACCAGGCCCAGAAGGCCGATGCGATCATCGTGCTGGGCGCAGCGGCCTACGACGCCAAGCCGTCACCGGTGTTCGAAGAGCGCATCCGGCACGGGCTGGATCTGTACCAGCAGGGCTATGCGCCGCTGCTGATCTTTACCGGTGGCTACGGCGGTACCGGCGCGCGCTTTTCCGAATCGCAGGTGGCACGACGCTACGCGCTCAAACAGGGCGTGCCCGATGACGCGATCCTGATCGAGACCGCCTCACGCACCACCCGGCAGAACCTGATCGAGGCGCGGCGCTTGATGGAGCAGCGCAAGCTGCACCGCGTGATCATCGTCAGCGACCCGCTGCACATGGCGCGCGCGCTGCGCCTGTGCCGCGAGCTGGGCATCGATGCGCTGGCCTCGTCCACGCCGAGCACGCGCTTCCGCAGCTTCCACACCAGCTGGCGGTTCCTGGCGCAGGAAATCTACTTCTTCCACCGCGATCTGTTCCCGTCGTAGAGCCGACCCTTGGTCGGCTGAATGCATGGCGGCTCGGCGGTCCAGCCGACCAACGGTCGGCTCAGGGCGTTTTGCGGCGGATCGGAATCGCCGACACCGGCACCGTGGCGACATCGTGCCCGCGCTCGCGGATTGGCGCGCCGCCTTCCGGCGCCCACGCGTGTGCGTAGATCACTTCCCAGCTGCTGGGCAGCTTGCCGTCTTCGCGCCGCAGCGGCTCGTAGGCCGCACGTGCGGCATCGAAGCGCCCGCGCCCGGTCAATGTGTGGCGGCGGTCCTGGCGCGCGTTGGTGGCGCCGATCGCCTGCAGCTCGCGCATCAGCGCGGTCAGGTCGTCGTAGGTCAGGGTGAACAGGTCGCGGTCCAGCACCGGGTCGCGGAAGCCGGACATCATCAGCGCATCGCCGAACTGCGCGATCGGCGCGAAACGACTGACATGCGGCACCTCGTCGGCGGCAGCGAACGCATCGCGCAGCTCGATCAGCGTCTCCGGCCCGAACGTGGAGACCAGCAGCAGTCCGCCCGGCTTGAGCGCACGGCGGAACCCGGCGAACACCGCCGGCAGATCCTCCACCCACTGCAGGCACAGATTGCTGAAGATCACATCCACGCTCTGGTCCAGCACCGGCAACGCCTGCGCATCGCCGCACACGCGCGAGAACGGCTTCCACCAGCCGGCCTGCTTCTTCGCCTCGCGCAGCATCGGCTGGGCCAGATCCAGCGCGATCACCTGTGCTTTGGGCCAGCGCTTCTTCATCAGCGCACTGGCGTGGCCGGTGCCGCTGCCGACATCGAGCACCACCTGCGGCTGGCGGTTTTCCAGGTAGTCCAGCGATTCGAGCAGGCGTTTTTCCACCTCGCGCTGCAGCGCCGCGGCGGCGTCGTAACTGCTGGCGGCGCGCGAGAAGGCGCGCCGGACGTGATGGGGATCGAAGCTGGACGTCATGGGGTACTCACGGCTCAAAACGGTGGTGCGGGTGGACTCAGAAGGTGCCCGGGTAGGCGCCGCCATCGATCAGCAGGTTCTGCCCGGTGATGTAGCCGGCCTGGGCGCTGCACAGGAAGGCGCAGGCGGCACCGAACTCGTCGGCGGTCCCGAAGCGGCCGGCGGGAATGTGGGTGCGCTTGCGTTCGGCCAGTTGGCCGGCATCGATGCCCTGCTGCTGCGCCAGGTAGGCGAAGTTGCCGCGCAGGCGATCGGTATCGAACTGGCCCGGCAGCAGATTGTTGAGGGTGACGTTGTGGGCGACGGTCTTGCGGGCCAGCCCGGCCACGAACCCGGTCAGCCCGGAGCGTGCGCCGTTGGACAGCCCGAGGATGTCGATCGGGGCCTTCACCGAGGAGGAGGTGATGTTGACCACGCGGCCGAAGCCGCGCTCGATCATGCCGTCCACGGTGGCGCGGATCAGCGCGATCGGGGCCAGCATGTTGGCATCCAGCGCGGCGATCCAGTCCTCGCGGGTGAACTGGCGGAAATCGCCCGCCGGCGGCCCACCCGCGTTGTTGACCAGGATGTCCACCTGCGGGCACGCGGCCAGCGCGGCGGCACGTCCCTCCACGGTGGCGATGTCGGCGACCACCCCGATCACCCTGCGCGCGCCCGGCAGGGCCTGAAGCTCGAGCACGGCATGGTCCAGAGCGGCTTCACCGCGCGCGGCGATCACCACGTTGACGCCTTCGCGCGCCAGCGCCCGCGCACACCCCAGGCCGAGACCTTTGCTGGCGGCGCAGACCAGGGCCCAGCGGCCGGCGATTCCAAGATCCATGGGTCAGTCCTGTGGCGAAGGGCAGGCGTACATGATCGGCGATGCGGGGCCGGAACAGGTCAAGGCAGCGCGGCAACAAAGTGTTGCAGCTGCGCGGCCACCTCATCGGTATGGCCGAGGAAGGGGGCGTGCCCGCCCTGCGCGACCACGTGGGCCTGCGCGCCGGGTGCCAGCGCGGCGGCGGCCTGCATGGCTCGCGCCGACACCAGCCGGTCGCGCTGGCCGGCCAGCCACAGGCTGGGTTTGCCCAAGGTGGTCAGGGCGCCGCGCAGGTCGGTGTTCTCCAGCAGGCGCAGACCCTCCTGCAACGCACGAGGGGCGGGCTCGCCGCGCGCGACCAGCATCTCGCGCAGCGTGCGCAGTTCCTGGCGGGCGTGTTCGGACCCCATCGCATCCAGCGCGAGGAAGCGCTCCAGCGTGCCGCGGTAGTCCCGTGCCAGATCCTGGCCAAACTGTTCGAAGACCGCCGGCTCGACCGCATGCGGCCAGTCCTCGCCGCGCACGAAACGTGGCGTCGCGGCGATCATCGCCAGGCCGCGTACCTGCGGCAGGGTTGCGGCAGCATGCAGCGCGAACAGACCGCCGAGCGACCAGCCGCACCAGACCGCAGGCGGTGTGGCCGCGGCGATGGCGTTGACCACATGCGGCAGGCGCAACGGGGTGGTGTCATCGCGGCTGCCGCCATGGCCGGGCAGATCCACCAGGTGGAGCTCGACATGCGGCGACAGGCGCTCCACCAGCGGTGCGAACACACCACCATGCAGCGCCCAGCCGTGGATGAGGACCAGCGCCGGGCCCTGGCCGATGACATCGATATGCATGCTCAACGCTGCGACATCACGCGGTCAGGGCGCTCGGTGCCTGCTGCTGCACCACGGTGTCACGGGCATGCGCGATCGCATCGACCAGCGCGCGCACTTCGGCAGGCGCGTGCAGTGCGGACAGCGTCACGCGCAGGCGTGCCTTGCCCTCGGGGACGGTGGGCGGGCGGATCGCGCTGACCAGGAAACCTGCCGCCTCCAGTGCGGCCGACAACGCCACCACCGTCGACTCGGCGCCGCACAGCAGCGGTTGGATCGGGGTATCGGACGGCATCAGTTCCAGCCCGTGCTGGCGGGCACCGGTGCGGAAGATGCCGATCAACTCGGTGAGCTTTTCGCGCCGCCAGTCGTCGCGGCGCGCGAGCTTCACGGCAGTCAGTGCCGCGGCGGCCTGCGCCGGCGGCACGGCGGTGGTGTAGATGTAGGGTCGCGCGGTTTCAGCCAAGTGCTGGATCATCGCCTCGTCGCCGAGCACGACCGCACCACTGCCGCCGAGTGCCTTGCCAAGCGTGGCCAGCTGCAGCGGCACATCGTCGACGCCCAGGCCCGCATCGGCCACGCAGCCACGGCCGTGTTCGCCGACCACGCCGATACCGTGCGCGTCATCGACGTACAGCAGCGCTTCCTGCATGCGCGCCACCAGCGACAACGAGCGCAGGGGGGCGATGTCGCCGTCCATGCTGAAGACGCCGTCGGTGGCCAGCATCGCCGCGCCATTGGGCGCGTGCTTGAGTTGGCGCAGCGCGCCTTCGGTATCCAGATGCGGATAGCGGCGCAGGCGGCAACCGGCCAGTCGCGATGCATCGAGCAGGCTGGCGTGGTTGAGCCGGTCCTGCACGCAGACATCATCTTCCTCGCCGAGCAGCGCCTGCTGCACGGCAAGATTGGCGGCGAAGCCACTGCCGAACAGCAGCGCCCGCGGATAGCCGAGCCAGTCGGCCATTTCCTGTTCGAGCGCTTCGTGCAGCGCGTGGTGGCCGCAGATCAGATGTGAGGCGGTCGCGCCCGCCCCTTCGCGCGCAGCGGCATCCTGCAATGCGCTGACCACGCCGAACTGCTGCGACAGGCCCAGATAGTCATTGCTGCAGAAACCGGTGAGCCACTGGCCATCGACCTCCAGCCGCACGCCATCACGCCGGCTCACCACGCGGCGCACGCGAAGGCGCCCCTGCGCGTCGCGGAGCTTGCGCTGGGCCTGGATGCGGTCGTGCAGGTCAGGACGGGCCATGGTCGTCAGGGGTCCGGGTGGGCCGTTAGCGTACCCGGTTGCCGGGCCCGCTGCTCGGGGCTCAGGCGGCGCGCCCGCAGCCGTCGCCGGCGGTGATCTCGGCATGGACCGTGCCCGGGTGATCGTGGCCGTCGGCATCGACCGTGATGGCCATCGGGCGCAGGCCCAGCCGTTCGAACAGGGCCAGGTCCCGCTCGGTGTCCGGGTTGCCGGTGGTCAGCAGCTTTTCGCCGTAGAAGATGGAATTTGCCCCGGCCAGGAAGCACAGCGCCTGCAGCTCGTCGCTCATCGCCTCGCGCCCGGCCGAGAGCCGCACCATCGAACGCGGCATGACGATGCGGGCGACGGCGATCATCCGCACGAACTCGAAGGGATCCAGCGCGGCGGTGCCGTGCAACGGTGTGCCGGCGACCTGCACCAGGCGGTTGATCGGCACTGAATCCGGATGGGCCGGCAGGGTGGCCAGGGCCAGCAGCAGGCCGGCGCGATGTTCGCGGGTCTCACCCATGCCGACGATGCCACCGCAGCAGGTCTTCAGCCCGGCATCGCGCACGTGCGCCAGCGTGTCCAGGCGGTCCTGGTACTGGCGCGTGTGGATGATCGAGTCGTAGTAGTCCGGTGCGGTGTCCAAGTTGTGGTTGTAGTAGTCCAGCCCGGCCTCGCGCAGGGCGGCGGCCTGCGCGCCGCTGAGCATGCCCAGCGTGGCGCAGGTCTCCAGGCCCAGCGCCTTCACCTCACGGATCATCGCGGCCACCTTGGGGATATCGCGGTCTTTCGGCGAACGCCAGGCCGCGCCCATGCAGAACCGCGAGGCGCCCGCTGCCTTGGCCTGGCGGGCCTTGGCGACCACCTCATCGGTGGCCATCAGCTTCTGTGCGTCCACCCCGGTGCTGTAGCGCTGCGCCTGCGGGCAGTACGCGCAGTCTTCCGGGCAGCCGCCGGTCTTGACCGAGAGCAGGGTGGAGACCTGTACGTCCGCCGGGTCGAACTGCTCGCGATGCACGCTGGCCGCACGGTGCAGCAGGTCCGGGAACGGCAGCGCGAACAGGGCCAGCAGTTCCTCGCGGTGCCAGTCGTGTCGGATGACAGAAGCCATGGGAGTGTCCTGACAGATAGTGGAACGAAAGGGCGGCAGTCTGGTGAGAGCGCCCTCTTCTGTCAACCATATGATCTTTTCAAAAGTTTACGGAGCGCTGGGTTGGCTGGGGTGGCAGATCCTGCCGTTGCGCTGCCTGGTCTGCGATTGCCCGGGTGAAGATGGGATGGACCTGTGCCGCGCCTGCCATCGCGATCTGCCCTGGAATGACCGCGCCTGCAGGCGTTGCGCACTCCCCTTGGCGGCGACGGACCCGGGCGATGCGGGCGGCGATCACTGCGACCGCTGCGTGGACGAGTATCCCCGCCAGGCCGCGGCCAGCGCGGCGTTCCTGTACGCGCCGCCCATCGACCGCCTGCTGATCCGGTTCAAATTCCATCACGACCTGGCCGCCGGCCGGCTGCTGTCCCAGCTGATGCTGCAGCGCGTACCGCCGTTCCTGGCTGGGCCGCTGCTGCCCATGCCGCTGCATCGTCGGCGCCTGCGTCAGCGCGGCTACAATCAGGCACTGGAATTGACCAAGCCATTGGCGCGTGGGCTCTGCTGCCCGCTCTGGAATGGGCTGCAGCGCACTCGCGAGACCGCCGCGCAGTCCAACCTGGACGCGGACGCCCGACGCTGCAATCTGCGCGATGCGTTCACGGTGCGCGGCCATCCACCCGCCGGGCTGACGATCGTCGACGATGTAATGACCACCGGGGCCACCACCGATGCCGCGCTGCGCGCGCTGCAGTACGCCGGCGCCGGGCCGATGCAGATCTGGGTCTGTGCGCGGGTGCCGTAAGCGCGGCCGATTGGCGTAGTTGCCGCCGCGTTGAGTGCGCAGCAGCGATACTGACGTCATTTATTCATGGAGAGGCATGCATGCGCAGCAAGCTGATGATCGTGACGATGGCACTGGGGGCCGGCCTCAGCGGCTGCACCCCAGCACCTCCTGCACCGGCGGCGATCGAGACACCGGCCGGCGTCGCACCGCTCGCGCAGGCACGCATACAGATGCGTGAGGTGGCCGAGGATGCCAAACACCCCGGCGTCACGACGCTCAAGGACCGCGACGGCAACGCGCTGTCCTTGATGGAGCCTGCCTTCATCACGACGGCCGACATCGCCTCGGTGGCCGTGGGGACCGACGGCCACACCGGCCACGGGACCCTGGTCCTGCGTTTCACCGATGCCGCGGCACCACGCATCCTTGCGGCGACGGAGGCGCGCATCGCCAAGCGTGTGGCGTTCACTGTCGGCGATCAGGTCCTCAATGTCGCCGTCATCGCCGGCCCCTTCGCGCAGTCCATGCAGGTGAGCGGGCTGGACAGCACGGAAGAAGCCCACCGGCTGTATACGGAGATCACAGGCAAGGCACCCTGAGCCCTGCGTCGGGCTGCGGACCGTTCAGCGGAAATTCGCCTCGATCTGCTCCAGCGATTTGCCCTTGGTCTCCGGCAGCCAGAACGCGGCGATGAGGAAGTACAGCAACGTACAGCCGGCCCAGAAGAAGAACATGCTGGCATAGCCATGATGGCCGACCGTGGGCAGGAAGATCGCCGCGATCACGGTGGAGACGAACTGGTTGATCAACAGGGCGATGCTCATGCCGTTGGAGCGGATGCGGGTCGGCATCAGCTCGGACAGCGCCAGCCACACGCACACGCCCGGGCCCACCGCGAAGAACGCGACGAACAGCAGGATGCAGCCGGCGACCAGCCAGCCGTGCGTGGGCGAGGGCACCGGCCCGATCACTGCACGTTCGATCACCAGCGGCGCGTTGGCGGCCTGCGCCGGGTCCGGGAACGGGTTGAGGTGCAGCGTGCGGAAGAAGCGGCCGATCACGCTGTCGGCCCAGACCGCGTCCTCGCGACGGATCTGCAGGGTGGCGTCGATCGGGTTGTCGCTGCGCAGTGAGCGCACGTTGCTGAAGCCGCCGTAGGCGTAGGACACGGTCAGCTGCTGCGGCACGGTGCCGGCAGTGCCATCCAGCCGCTGCCATTGCGCGGCGTCCAACGGCAGCGACAACGTGGTGCCGCTCACCTGCTGCTGCAGTGCGGCCTGCACATCCAGCCGCCCACGCTCGCTCTGCACGAACAGCAGGGCCGCCGCCAGCAGTGAAAGCGTGATGCCGCCACTGCCCAGCATCAGCAGGAACTTGCGGCCTTTGCGGTCCACCAGCACCAGCGCGACCACGGTCATCACCGCGTTGAGCAGTTTGATCGCCACATCGGCGCCATTGGCCACCGAGCCGGGCAGGCCGGCCTGGTTGAGGATGTTGACCGCGTAGGCGAGCACCGAGTTGATGCCGGTGGCCTGGGTGAAGGCCAGCACCAGGCAGGCCAGCACGAACGGCCACACATAGCGGCGGCTGAGCAGCGGGTCGCGCTTGCCGTTGCGGCCGACCTGGATCTGCTCGGGAGCCTGCATACGCTGCAGCGTTGGCTCGACCTCGTCCGCGGCGACGGTACGCTGCAGGGCGCGGCGGGCCGCGTCGATGCGGCCACGGCGCACCAGCCAGCGCGGCGATTCACTGATCAGCAGCACGCCCCCGGTGAATACCAGGCCGGGCAGCAGGCAGCTCCAGAAAATGGTGCGCCAGGCGTGGTCCTTGACGTCGAACAGCAGGCGCTGCTGTTCCGCGCTGGGCAGGTGGCGCACCGCGGCGGTCGCTGCATCCACCGCATGCGCGTGGTACAGCCCGATCACCGCGGCCAGCACCAGGCCGATGGTCAGCAGCAGCTGGAACATTGCCGCGCCACGCCCGCGTCGTTCCGGGCTGAGCACTTCGGCCAGATAGAGCGGCACCACCACCCCGATCAATCCGCCACTGATGCCCTGCAGCAGGCGGCCCATCAACAGCGCGGCATAGCCATCGGACAGGGCCATCACCGGAATGCTGGCGGTGAACAGCACGCCGGCCAGCAGCATCGCCCCGCGGCGTCCGATCAGGTCGGCGACCATGCCGGCGAACAGTGAGGACAACACACTGCCGAGCAGCACCGCGGCGACCACGAAGCCCAGCTGCTGGCTGGTCAGGTGCCAGCTCGCGGTCGCGGTGGCCTCCAGGTAGGGCAGGGCACCGGCGATGATGCCGATGTCGATGCCGTAGAGCAGGCCCCCCATGCCGCCGATGAACAACAGATAGCGTACCGGCCAGCGTGGCGCGGAGGCGCCTGCGTGCACGGGCATGGCTGCGGAAACGTCGTTCATGGTGCCGGTCCTGTCTGCAAGTGCGTGCGCCATCGCGGCGCGGGGAGTCAACGCTCAGTCGAGCGCGATGTCATCGCCTTCCACCACCACGCCACGCACGCGCAGGTCGTGGTCGAGCACCACCAGGTCCGCCCAGGCGCCGGTCGCGAGACGGCCGCGGTCCTTGATGCCCAGGTAGTCGGCCGGGTAGCGCGACAGCCGGTGGGAGGCATCGGCGATGTCCAGGCCGAGCGAGACCAGATTGCGCAGCGCCTGGTCCATGGTCAGCGCACTGCCGGCCAGCGAGCCGCTCGACAAGCGCACGCAGCCCAGGCATTTGTGCACGCGCTGTACGCCAAGCGCGTACTCGCCATCGGGCATGCCGGTGGCGGCGGTCGCATCGGTGACGCAGTACAAACGCGGGATCGCGCGCAGGGCGGTGCGGATCGCGCCGGGATGCACGTGCTGCAGATCGGGAATGAGTTCGGCGTACTGCGCATGCGCCAGTGCAGCGGTGGCGATGCCAGGGTGATAGTGATCCACGCCGGTCATGCCGTTGAACAGATGGGTGAAGCCGGCCGCACCGGCGTTCAATGCGGCCACGCCATCCTCATAGCTACCGGCGCTGTGGCCGAGCTGCACACGGATGCCGAGCGCGCTCAGCGCGGGAATCAGCGCCAGGTGCTGGCCGATCTCCGGCGCAAGGGTAAGCACCTTGATCGGTGCGATCGCATGCAGGCGCTGCACGTCGGCCAGCGTGGCCTCGACCACCAGCGGTGGCTGGGCGCCCAGGCGCTGCGCACTGATGAAGGGGCCTTCCAGGTGCACGCCCAGCACGCGGGCCATGCCGGGTTCGCGCGTGGCGATCGCAGCGGAAAGGCCGCGGAGCGCGCACGTGATGTCGTCCTCCTCCGCCGTCATGGTGGTGCCCAGCAGTGCGGTGGTGCCGTGCCGGGCATGCGCGCGTGCCACCGTCCGCGCAGTCGTCCCACCCTGCATGATGTCCACGCCGGCACCGCCATGCACATGCAGGTCGATGAAGCCGGGCAGGATCAGCGGGACCTCATCGTCGCCGCGCGGATCGGCGTGCGCGGTATCGATGGCGGTGATGCGCTGGTCGAAGTGGATGTCACCGCGGACCCAACCGGTGTCGGTGAGCAGGCAGCCGTGCAGGGAACGGGACTCGGTCAAGGCGGGGACTCGGCGATGATCACTTCGACCCCCAGCCGCTGCAGCCCTTCCAGGTACTCGGGCTCGATGCTGGCGTCGGTGATGATGGTATGGACCTGATCCAGCCTCGCGATGCGATGCAGGCTGACCCGGCCGAACTTGGAGGCGTCGGTCAGCACCACGATGCGGCGCGCGCGCTCGACCATGCGGTGGTTGAGGCTGGCTTCTGCCTCATGGTGGGTGGTGAGGCCGAACTGCAGGTCCAGGCCATCCACGCCCAGGAACAGGGTGTCGAAGCTGTAGGTGTTGAGGCTGGCCTCAGCCTGGCTGCCATGCAGCGAGAGCGACTGCTTACGCAGCAGCCCGCCGGTGAGCAGCAGCTCCACGCCGGGCGCATTGGCCAGCTCCCAGGCGATGTTGAGCCCGTTTGTCATCACCGTGACATCGCGATGCCCGCGCAGGTGGCGCGCCAGGGTCATCGTGGTCGAGCCGGAGTCGATGATGATGTTGTCGCCGGCTTTGACCCGCTTGGCCGCCTCGATACCGATACGGTCCTTCATCGGCAGGTTCAGCGCATCTTTTTCATGGATGTCCTGTTCCTGCGGCGGCGTGCGCACCAGGGTCGCGCCGCCGTGGGTACGGGTGGCCAGCCCCTGCGATTCGATGTGGGTCAGGTCGGCGCGGATGGTGACTGCCGACACCGCAAAGCGCTGCACCAGCTCGCTGACCTGCACGTTGCCGTGCTCGACCAGGGTCTGCAGGATCTGTTGGCGGCGCTGTCGGGTGTTGCGCATGGGGTGATTCCGTTCGAAAGGGAAAGCCGAAGCTTACCGTTCCGAAAGCTCCTTGGCCTGTTGGGTTTCGTTATGTGTGCCCGGGCGGTTGCGATTGCAGGCCCGGGCATACTCGGCCAGGCGCAGCGCCACCTTGTGCTGGATCAGCGCCAGCGGCGCCGGCTGCAGCTCACCGGCTTCGATCGCCTTGAGCTGTTCGGGCATGAACTGGCTGAGCAGCATCTGGGGCGGCGCGTGCGCGGTGAGATTGGCCACCAGCGTGTCCAGCGCAGTCTGTACCGCCGGCTCGCCCCAGTAATAGCGGCTGCGGTCGCTGAGCGAATACGCGCGCAACAGGCGCAGTTCGTGCTCGTCGCCCTGGTAGTAGCTGCGCCAGCTGCCCGGTTTTTCGACCATGCAGCGGTCCAGCACCTCGATCAGGTTCGAGCGCTGCGTGGCGGGCAGCAGGTCGGATTCGATCATCGCCAGCGCGAACACCGCCTCGCGGAAGGCGTAGGTCGCCGCCGGGCCGACTTTCAGGATCGCGAAGTGATCGCGGACCAGGGCGTGCAGGCCGGCTTCGGTCTGGTAATCGGTGGAGTGCGCTTCGAACACGATGCGCGGCTGCTGCTCGACGAAGGCCGAGAGGTCGGCGGCGGCAGCCGGATCGTAGTAATGCACGCTGCTGTGGTCGAAATCCACGCCGGGCTGGACGACCATCGCGATCACGCGCTCCCAGGCCGGCAGCAGGTCCGGGGCGGAGAACGCCTCGCGGTGAATTGCCAGGGTGGTCGCTGCGGCCGCCGGCGTGGTCACCTGCAGGCCGCCGGCCAGCGAGGCTTCACCGCCGGGAATCGGTACCTCGGTGCCGATCACGTAGACCGGTGGCGGCAGGCCGTGCTCGGCGGCGGTGCGCTCGGCGATGCGCGCCAGTTCGGCCGAGCGCGCGGCGACGATGGCGTCCGGCAACGGGGTCGGGTCATCAGCGCAGGACATGCTGCAGTCCAGATGGATCTTGTGGAAACCGGCGGCGACATAGGCGGCGATCAGCTCGCGGGCGTTGGCCATTGCGGCCGCTGCGGGGCCTTTCTGCCAGGCGTTCGGCCCGAGGTGGTCGCCACCGAGCACCAGCCGCTCGGCCGGGAAACCCGCATCGCGTGCCAGCTGCAGCACGTAGTCGCGGTACTGCGGCGGGGTCATGCCGGTGTACCCGCCGAACTGATCGACCTGGTTGGAGGTCGCCTCGATCAGCAGCAGGGTGTCGTAGCGCTGCGCGACCTGCATCGCCGCCAGCAGCACCTGCGCGTTGCTGCAGCAGACGCTGTACAGCCCGACGGGGTGGCCCTGGCGATGGGCGGCGATCAACGATTGGACGGCGGACATGGCAACTCCAATGACAACGATATTCAGGGGGAGGGATGGTGCTGGCGCGCGAGTAGAGCGGCGCCGCGCGCACCGCCGGCATCGCCGAAGGTAGGCGGCAGGATCGGGGGCACCCGCACACCGGCGAACAGGTAGGGCGCGATTGCGGCGGGCAGATCGCGGTACAGCTGCTCCAGCTTGGAGAGCCCACCGCCGAGCACGATCACGTGCGGGTCGATGGCGAGGATCAGACTGGCGAAGCTGTAGCCGAGCAGGTCGCGGTGGATCGCCAGTGCCTGCTGCGCGATCGCATCGCCGGCCTGCGCGCGGGCGACCACCTCGGCGGCATCCAGCGCGTCGCCACCACGGCGTTCATGGATCATCGCCAGGCCGCTGCCGGAGACGTAGCGCTCCAGGCAACCCTGCAGGCCGCAGCCGCACGCCAGCACCGGCAGATCATGGCGCTGCTGCAGCGTGGCGGGCAGGCTCCAGTGGCCCCATTCGCCGGCGATGCCGTTGTGCCCGGCGATCAGCCGGCCGCCGACGCAGAAGCCACCACCCGCACCGGTGCCGAGGATCGCCCCGAACATGCTGGGATAACCGGCGGCGGCGCCGTCATGCGCTTCGGACAAGGCGAAGCACTGCAGATCGTTGCCCAGTTCCAGTGGGCGCTGCAGACGTGCCTGCAGGTCCGCACCGACCGTCTGGCCGGTCAGGCTGGGCACGTTGGCGCTGAGCTGGCGGCCGCTGACGCGATCACGCACACCGGGCAGGCCGATGCCGACGGCCACGCCGCGCTTGCTGAGGGCGGCATCCGCCGCGTCGACCAGATCGACGATCGCCTGCAGGAACGCGGCGTAATCCCGCGTCGGCGTCGCCACGCGCTGGCGGTGATGCACCCCCAGCGTGGCGTCGCACGCGACCAGCTCGATCTTGGTGCCGCCGATGTCGATGCCGTACCAGGTCTGCATGCGTGCTCAGCCGTGGGGGTGGATGGTCACGCCCTGCACCACACGGTTGACCGTGCCGTCGGGGAAGGGATTGTCGGGCGTCATGCCGAGCGCGGCCGAACGCTGCAGCGCATAGCACTGCGGCACCAGCAGCCACAGCGGGGCCAGCCACGGATCGGGCAGTGCGGGTGCGGCGAGGACGAAGTCGCCGTCGGCGCGGTCCGCGTCGTCCGGCCCGATCGACAGCACCCGCCCGGCGATGCCGTCGCGGCGCAGTTCGTTCAACAGGTCCTGCTCGTAGCGGCGGGCCAGCGGCTGTGCGCTGCGCAGCATCACCACCAGCGTTTCACCGTTGAGGGTGGACTTGGGCCCATGACGGAACCCCAGCGGCGTATTGGCCAGCGCCAGCACGCGGCCGGCGGTGAGTTCGAGCACCTTCAGCGCGGCTTCGCGGGCGACGGCTTCCAGTGGACCGCTGCCGAGATAGATGACGCGCGCATACGGCGCCTGCGCGAGGGTGGCTACTGCGGCATCCCAGGCATCCAGCGCACGCTCGCCATGGCTGGCCAACGTGCGAAGACGCTCCAGCCGCGCTGCCCACGGGGCGCTGTCGAACGCACTCAATGCGGCCAGCAGCATGCAGCTCAGGCTGCTCGTCATGGCGAAGGCGCGGTCGCAGCTGGCCGGCGGCATCAGCAGCGACAACGTATCGCTGCGGCCATGGCCACGGGTGGCGAGTTCGCCGTCGGCATTGCAGGTGATATCCACAAAGCGCGCATGGTCGACCTGGTCGCGGACCAGATCCACCGCGGCCACGCTCTCCGGGCTGGAGCCGCTGCGCCCGAACGACACCAGCAGGGTCGGGCGGTCGCGGCGCAGGTACAGCGCCGGATGGGTCAGCAGGCTGGTGGTATGCACGGCGCGGACCTCGGCAGGCCACTGCGCATTGATCTGGTCGGCCACCATCTCGGCAATGAAGCCCGAGCTGCCGGCGCCGGTGAAGATCACCAACTGGTTGGGATCGCGCAGGGCCTCCCCGAGGAAGCCATCGACGCGCGCCTGCGCGACCTCCAGCAGGCTGGCCAGCGCGGCCCACAGACGGGGCTGCTGGGCGATTTCTTCGGCGGTATAGGCGCCACCGAGGCGCTGCCACGTGGGCAAATCAGGGAGCAGAGAAGCGTCCATTCGCAATTCCTGTTGGGCGACCGCACCTTCTGCGTTTTCTTTCGAAATGTCAAATATCGAAAGATAAAGAAAAGGTCGTTCGGTCACAGTTTTCGTCGTCTTCTCCGCGGGCAGCTCTCCGGTCGTCACCGTAATGCCGCGCCGCAGCAAGGTTTAAGACGGACGGAAACGCGTATTCAGGCACCGTTTGGAAAGCAGGGTGGTGCAGTATCTTTCGTTTTATATAAATTATCCTTCTTTTTTCTTTGCAATTTGTTGACATTTTTCGAGACCCTGCCCTAGAGTCGGCCGCACTGGTTTCAATTTCCCGCTGGCCGCGGGCTTGGGGGCAAGGTGGACTTCCGGTTTCGACGCACTGGTCTGACGATCGCACTGCTCACCGCAGTGGCTCTGGCTGCCACTGCCAACGCGGCGCCGGTGGGCAAGCTGCGTGCGATCACCGCCGCCCCCGCCAACGATGGCACCCCTGGCTGGACGCTCAGCACCGATACCGGCGCGACCCTGCGTGTGGAGTTGCTGCGCGATGACGTGCTGCGGGTGCGCGCCGGCCGCAACGGCACGCTGACCGATGCCGGCGACAAGGCTGCCCCGATCGTGCTGCCGCAGCGGGCCGCGAAGGTCACCTTCCATCTGGAGGAAGAGGCCAACGAGGTGCGCATCCGTACCGATGCCCTGGTGCTGCACATCCAGCGCCAGCCACTGCGCCTGTCGCTGGATCGCCGCGAGGGCGAACGTGATGTCGCGTTGTGGCACGAACTGCAGCCGCTGGATCTGGACAAGGACCAGAGCGTGCAGGTGCTCTCCAGCGAAAGTGATGAGCACTTCTACGGCGGCGGCCAGCAGAACGGTCGCTTCGAGTTCAAGGGCCGCGAACTGGAGGTCTCTTACTCCGGTGGCTGGGAAGAAGGCGATCGACCCAACCCCGCGCCGATGCTGCTGAGCTCGCGCGGCTGGGGCATGCTGCGCAACACGTGGAGCGACGGCACCTATGACCTGCGCCAGGCCGACCAGGCCACGCTGCTGCATCGCGAAGACCGCTTCGATGCGTACTACTTCGTCGGGCCCAGCCTGCACACCCTGCTGGACCGCTACACCGCCCTGACCGGTCGCGCCGGCCTGCTGCCGCGCTGGGCGTTCTCCTATGGCGACGCTGACTGCTACAACGACGGCGACAACATCAAGAAGCCCGGCAGCGTGCCCGAAGGCTGGAGCGACGGCCCGACCGGCACCACGCCGGATGTCGTCGACAGTGTGGCCCGGCAGTACCGCGACCACGACATGCCCGGCGGCTGGATCCTGCCCAACGATGGCTACGGCTGCGGCTACAAAAAGTTGCCCGAGACCGTGCAGGGCCTGGCCAAGTACGGCTTCAAGACCGGCCTGTGGACCGAGAACGGCGTCGACAAGATCGCCTGGGAAGTCGGTACTGCGGGCAGCCGTGTGCAGAAGCTGGACGTGGCCTGGACCGGCAAGGGCTACCAGTTCGCGATGGATGCCAACCAGTCCGCGTTCAACGGCATCCTGAACAACTCCGATTCGCGCCCGTTCCTGTGGACGGTGATGGGCTGGGGTGGCATTCAGCGCTATGCGGTGGCCTGGACCGGCGACCAGAGCAGCAGCTGGGATTACATCCGCTGGCACATCCCGACCCTGATCGGCTCGGGACTGTCCGGCATGGCCTATGCCAGTGGCGACGTGGATGCGATCTTCGGTGGCAGCGCCGAAACCTTCACCCGTGACCTGCAGTGGAAGAGCTTCACCCCTGTGCTGATGGGCATGTCCGGCTGGTCCGGCAATGCGCGCAAGCATCCGTGGTGGTTCGATGAGCCGTACCGCAGCGTCAACCGCGACTACCTCAAGCTGAAAATGCGCATGACCCCGTACATGTACGGGCTGGCGCATGACGCGGCGACCAGCGGTGCCCCGCTGCTGCGCGCGCTGATGTGGGATTACCCGCAGGATCCGCAGGCGTACACCGAAGCACACAAGTACCAGTTCCTGCTCGGCCGCGAGCTGCTGATCGCGCCGGTGTACCGCAGCCAGGCCGCGAGCCGTGGCTGGCGTCGCGACATCCACCTGCCGCAGGGCCGTTGGATCGATTACTGGGACGGCCGCCAGTTGCAGGCCGGTGCCGAGGGCCGCTCGCTGGATCGTCCGGTCGACCTGGCCACGCTCCCGGTGTTCGTGCGTGCCGGCGCGATCATCCCGATGTACCCGGCGATGCTCTACGACGGTGAGAGGCCGCTGGATGAAGTGACCTTCGATCTGTATCCGCAGGGCACCTCGCAGTACACGCTGTACGAAGACGATGGCGCCACCCGTCGCTATGAGAAGGGCGAATCGAGCACGCAGGCGATCACGGTGCGGGCCCCGGCGCAGGGCACGGGCCCGGTGCAGGTGCGCATCGATCCGGTGCAGGGCCAGTACGCCGGCCAGCTGCAGCAGCGTCGTTATGCGCTGCGCGTGCTCAGCCGCCAGCGTCCCGCCGCAGTGATGCTGGACGGTCGTGCGCTGCCGATGCTGGCTGACCAGGCAGACTGGAAGGGCGCCAACGAAGGCTGGTACTTCGACGCGACCGAGCGCCGAGGCACCCTGCACGTGCGCACCGCACCGACCGACATCCGCCAGCCGCTCGCACTGCAGCTGGAGCTGCCCATCGCCGCTGCACCGGCCGACGACGCCTTCCCGGCCGCCCCCGAACTGGGCCGCGCGCTGCCCTCCGACAGCCTGCTGGTGGTCAACCGTCCGGCCGAGGAGCAGGGCTACGAGATGGAGAAGGCCTTTGACGACGATCCGGCTACGTGGTTCCGCACCGTGCGCAACCAGGCGGTCAAGACCGGTGCGCACGAGTGGGTGCTCGGCTTCGGCGAGCGGAAGCTGATCGACGGCATCGAACTGGCGCCGCGCAACGACCAGCACTGGAAGAGTGGCCAGATCCGCGATTACGAAATCTACATGGCCGACAGCAACGGCGAATGGGGTGAGCCGATCAAGCGCGGCCGCCTGACCCTGCAGCAAGGCGTGCAGCAGATCGATTTCCCCGCCCATGCCGGCCGCCTGCTGCGCTTCCGCGTGCTCAGCACGCAGAACCCGGAAGGCGACGGTGCCAGCGGTGCCGACCCGATGGTCACCGCGGCGCAGGGCAGCATCGCGCGTGCAGTGGATGCGCTGCAGCCGCGCGATGTCGGCCCGATCGTGCTGTCCACCTTCCACGTGCTGGAGCATCCGCAGCCGGAAGGCCCGGCGCAGCAGTTGTATCTTTCCGCGTTGCCGCTGCCGGCGCCATTGAAGGCCAGCGTCGCCGCCGACCACGCCTTCGGTGGCCAGACGGAGATGCGCATGAACGGGCTGCATTTCCGCCGCGGCCTGGGCGTCAACGCCAGCAGCCGGATCGATCTGCAGCTGGGCGGCGGATGGCGCCTGCTGCGTGCCGACCTGGGGATCGATGATCAGTGCCGCACCGCGGGCGGCATGCAGTTCCAGGTGTGGGGTGACGGTCGGCTGCTGTACGACAGCGGCCTGGTCAACGCACCCGCCGTGGTCAAACCGGAGCTGGACGTGCGCGGCCTGCAGCGGCTGAGCCTGCGCACGCTCGGGGCGCAGGGCGATCACCCCGCGCAGGTCTGTGGCAACTGGGCCAACGCCGCCCTGATCGGACAGGAGGGCGATACCGCCAGCATCGTGTCGCCGTAACCGAACCGCCTTTCGAAACACCGCTCTCTCCCGTTTCCCGTCTGCGGCCGTCTGGCCGCGGCACGGGGGACGTTTGCCCGAAAACACCCATCCACCGCCAGCCCCACGCTGCGGATCGAACAAGGAGCCAAAGATGTTGACCGAACGCCATCGCCATCGCCGCATCACCGCCACCCCCTTGTCCATCGCACTCGGCCTGGCCGTCGCGGTGGTCGGCAGTGCCAGCGCCCAGGACGCAACGCCGGATACGAAAGCCACCGAGCTGTCGCGCATCGAGGTGACCGGCTCCAACATCCGCCGCAGTGATGTGGAAACCGCCTCGCCGGTGCAGGTGATCAGCAAGCAGGACATCGAGAACATGGGTGCGCGCACCCTGCTGCAGGTGCTCGACAATCTGCCGGCCGCACGCCCGGGCCAGCAGGACTCGCGCTCACTGTTCACCGGCTCGGACGGCGCCTCGCAGGCCAACCTGCGTGGCCTCGGCGCGCAGGGCACGCTGGTGCTGCTCAATGGCCGCCGCCTGTCCTACTACGGCGCGCCGGCCGGCTTCCAGACCCAGTTCGTCAACATCGATGCGATCCCCGCCGCAGCGATCGAACGGATGGAAGTGCTGACCGACGGCGCCTCGGCCGTGTACGGCACCGATGCGGTGGCCGGCGTGATCAACGTGATCACCAAGCGCTCCTACCAGGGTGCAGAGATCAACCTCACCACGGATAAATCCTCGCGGATCAGCTCCTACGGTGAACACCAGGGCAGCATCACCGCCGGCTTCGGCGATCTGGATGAAGACCGCTACAACGTCTACGCCTCGGTGAACCTGTACCGGCGCGATGCGATTCCGCTGAGCGACTTCTACGACAAACGGCCCGACCAGTACTACGTCAACAACCCCAACTACCTGCCCAACCTGCGCCTGGGCACCGGCAGCAAGCCGGGCGAGTTCAACCCGGGCAGCTACTTCGCCTTCGATCCGGTCACCGGCCGCCGTGTGCAGGAAGCCGCGCCAGGCTGCAACAACGTGCTCACCAGCGAAGCGGCCGGCCCGCGCTGTATCTGGGAGACGTGGATGAACAACGAGATCGACGCCGGCGCCAAGTCCGAGCGCAATACCGCCTACGTCAACGCCCACTTCCTGATCGGCGATAGCACCGAAGCCTTCGCCGAGGCGACCTACACCGACATCGACCTGACCGCCAACGGCGGTACGCCGCGTGCCTACGGCACCACGACAGGCAACCCGACCAGCTGGTTCTCGCGCAATACCGGCACCACGGTCAACCAGTTCCTGTATCCGTACCTGGGCCCGAACAACGAATACAACAACGCCTCACCCGAACTGAAGGCACTGATGGGCGGCGTGGTCGGCCTGCAGTATCTGCTGCAGGATGTGGGTGCCAACCACTTCGGCCAGCGCAACACCGACCAGAGCTACCGCGTGGTGGCCGGAATGCGCGGTGACATCGGCGACTGGAACTGGGAAACCGCCTTCGCCACCGCCGGCAGCCACTCGGTGACCTACCAGACCACCAACGTGAACCTGGCCGGTTTCGAGAAGGCCTTCGGCCCGTACGCCGTCGATCCGGGCACCGGCCGCGTGATCATTTCCGACCACCCGGCGTACAAATTCGGTGAGATCAGCGAGGCCAACGCCGCGCTGATCCGCGAAGCGTTCCCGACCTTCGATATCCAGTCCTGGACGCGCCTGCATACCCTGGACGGCAAGATCGAGGGCCCCCTGTTCCAGATGCCGGCCGGCGAAGTGCGTGCGGCCTTCGGCTTCAACGCCAGCCGCGAGACCTTCTACACCCCGGGCAACCCGGACGCGGCCAACGGCCTGATCACCCAGCAGGGCGGCTCGTGGTTCGATGGCAAGCGCAACACCTATGCGCTGTTCGCCGAGACGGTGGCGCCACTTACCGAGAAGCTGGAACTGGACGCCGCACTGCGCGTGGACAAATACCCGGACTTCAGCGCCAACCTGGCCCCGAAGATCGGCCTGAAGTACCAGATGTTCGATCAGCTGATGCTGCGCGGCACCTATTCCACTGGCTTCCGCGCCCCGAGCCTGGCCGAGTCCGGCAATGGTGGCGTGTTCGCCCAGTTGGGCGGTTACCGCGACGAGGTGCGCTGCAACGAGACCAACGCGATTGCCAACCTGCTGTTGCGGTCGCAGCGCGGGGGGGATGTCGACCTCGGCAAGACCCTGCTCAACACCGACTGCAGCCGTACCGTGGCGCGCATGACCCAGCCCAACCCGGATCTGAAGCCGGAAAAGGCGAAGATCACCACGTTGGGCTTCGTCTACGAGCCGACGCAGTGGTTGTCAGTGTCGGCCGATTACTGGTTCATCTACCGCAGCAACGAAATCGTCGCCCCGGATTTCACCCGCGACGAGGACATCATTTCCTCGACCCGTTCGCCGATCACCGAGGGCGACCGCGCCAACCTGGCTGCCCTGGCGGCGATGTGCGCCGACCCGGCCAGCGGCGTCGCCTGTCCCGGCACGCTGCCCGGCTACAGCGTGGGCAACGTGGCCAGCGTGGTGGGCCAGTACAAGAACCGTGGCAAGACCCTGATCGACGGCTTCGACATCGATGCGCGCAGCCGCTTCTCGCTGGGCGAGTGGGGCAACCTGAACATCGGCGTGGCCGCCACCATCGCCAACCGCAACCGGTCCTACCTGGATGATGAGAGCGGCTGGTACTACGGCGACCTGGTCGGCTACTACAACAACCCGCGCCTGCGCGCGACGTTGAACGCGGACTGGAGCTACAAGCAGGTCACCACCAGCGTCTTCGTCAATTACGTAGGCGGCACCAAGTGGGCGCTGCAGCAGATCGATGAGGAAGACAACAACCCGCAGACCTGCACCGCCGGCTACCTGCCGGTGGAGCAGAGCAAGTGCGATGGTGCCCCGTCGTGGTGGACTGCCAACCTGAGCGTGGCCTGGCGCCCGGATGACCACTGGAACGTCGGCTTCACCATCAAGAATCTGTTCGACCGTCTGCCGTTCTATGACCCGAACAGCTTCCTCGGCGATTCCAGCGATTACGCCACCATCTTCGGTCGCGGCTACAGTCTGACCGTGGGCTACAAGTTCTGATGCTCCCCCGCGCCGGTTTCTGCCGGCGCGATCTTCACACGAGGTACTGTCCATGAAACGCAGAGAATTCATCGCCGCCAGCGCGGCCGTCGCCGCCACCAGCCTGCTGCCGAACACGCCTGCCTGGGCACGCGGGCGCAAGGTACGGCTGGGCCTGATCGGCACCGGCATGCGCGGCCAGGTATTGCTGAAGGAACTGGTCCGCCGCGATGACGTGGAGGTGGTCGCCCTGTGCGACATCGAGCCGATCATGCTCAAGCGCGGCATGGACATGGTGGCCAAGGCCGGCAAGCCGGCACCCAAGGCGTACGGCCAGGACGGCGACGTCAACGCCTGGAAGCGGCTGATCGAGCAGCGCGGCCTGGACGGCGTGATCATCGCCACGCCCTGGGAGTATCACGCGCCGATGGCGATCGCGGCCATGCAGGCCAAGGTCGCGGTGGGCTGCGAGGTGGTCGCCGGCATCACGCTGCAGGACCACTGGGACGTGCTCAAGACCCAGCTCGCCACCGGTACGCCGTACATGCTGCTGGAGAACGTCTGCTATCGCCGCGACGTGATGGCAGCGCTGCAGATGGTGCGCCAGGGCTTGTTCGGGGAACTGGTGCACCTGCAGGGCGGCTACCAGCACGACCTGCGCGGGGTGAAGTTCAACTCCGGCGACCCCAGCCAGCCGTATGACAGCGGCGTGGAGTTCGGTGCCAAGGGCTGGTCCGAAGCACGTTGGCGCACCGAGCATTCGGTGCAGCGCAACGGTGAGCTGTACCCCAGCCACGGCATCGGCCCGTGCGCGATGTACACCGGCATCAACCGCGGCAACCGCTTCACCCACATCAATGCGTTCGCCAGCAAGGCGCGCGGTCTGCACGAGTACACCGTGGCCAAGAGCGGTGGCACCACCCACCCGAGTACCAAGGTGGCCTTCAAGCTCGGCGACATCGTCACCACCACCCTGGCCTGCGAGAACGGCGAGACCATCCTGCTGCAGCACGACACTTCGCTGCCGCGCCCGTACTCGATGGGCTTCCGCGTGCAGGGCACCAAGGGCCTGTGGATGGATGTGAACCAGTCCATCCACATCGAAGGGCGCAGCCCGCCGCACAAGTGGGAACCGTTCCAGGCCTACCAGGATCAGTACGAGCACCCGCTGTGGAAGCAGCACGCCGCGACCGCCGCCAGCGCCGGCCACGGTGGTATGGACTGGTTCGTCATCCATGCCTTTGTGGAGGCCCTCAAGGCCAAGGCACCGATGCCGATCGACATCTACGATGCGATCACCTGGAGCGCGATCACGCCGCTGTCCGAGCAGTCCATCGCCAACAGCTTCCAGACGCTGGAGTTCCCGGACTTCACCGCCGGGTTGTGGAAGCAGCGCAAGCCGATCTTTGCGTTTGATGGATCGTACTGAGGACGGTTGATGCCCCACGGCCGGTACCGATGCGTACCGGCCCTCTCGTGCGCGCATTGTCAGGGCAAGCCCACAGGCAATGGGGAAACCACCGCCGTGCGCGATCAGCGCAGGCAGGCTGGTAAACGAAGGGGAGGTGGCAAGGATGGTGCGCCCGGAGGGATTCGAACCCCCGACCAATGGCTTCGGAAGCCACTACTCTATCCGGCTGAGCTACGAGCGCGTTGTGTCCTGCGTCCCGCCGGGCCGCCTGATGGGGCCACGGACCGCCGAAGCGGCGCGGGAGGAGCATTCTATCCGTAAACGCCGCGCAGGTCTGCCCCCTGTACCGACGTGCCCGGCGACGGCGCGCCCGACCAGCCCAGGCGGTATCCTTTACCGATGGCTTACGAACGTTTTGAAGCGCCCGAGGCGGCGCCCCCGTCGCGCTGGCGGCACTACTGGAAACTGATGCGCGCCGACCGCCCGATCGGCACCCTGCTGCTGCTCTGGCCCACCTGGTGGGCGCTGTGGCTGGCCTCCGGCGGGCTGCCGCCGCTGTGGACGCTGTTCGTGTTCACCGCCGGCGTCTGGTTGACCCGCTCGGCCGGTTGCGTGATCAACGATTACGCCGACCGCTGGCTGGACCCGCACGTCAAGCGCACCAAGGACCGCCCGCTGGCCAGTGGGGCCGTGTCCGGACGTGAGGCGCTGGCGCTGTTCGCCGGGCTGATGATCGTCGCCTTCGCTCTGGTGTTGACCCTGAACTGGCTCACCATCGGCATGAGCTTCATCGGCGTGTTCCTGGCCGCCAGCTACCCCTACCTCAAGCGCTACACCCACCTGCCGCAGGTCTACCTCGGCATGGCCTTCGGCTGGGGCATCCCCATGGCCTTCGCCGCAGTCCAGGGCGAGGTACCGGTGATCGGCTGGCTGCTGTACGGCGCCAACATCCTGTGGTCTACCGCGTATGACACCTGGTATGCCATGGTCGACCGCGATGACGACCTGAAGATGGGCTCGCATTCCACCGCGATCCTGTTCGGGGATCTGGACCTGGTCATCCAGGGCATTCTCTACGCGCTGTTCCTGGGCACGATGGCGCTGGTCGGCCTGCGCGCCGGGCTGGGCGTCTATTACGGCCTCGGCGTCGGCGTTGCCGCCGGGTTGATCGCGTATGAGTTCTGGATCGCCCGCAAGCGCGAGCGCGACCCGTGCTTCAAGGCGTTCCTGCACAACAACTGGGTGGGTGCGGCGCTGTTTGCCGGCATCGCGGTGTCGTTGGCGGTGCGCTGAGGGCACCCGACCCACACCCTACGACCATTAGGCGACTGACAGCGCTGTTCCCAACGCCCAGAATCGCTCCCATTGAATGATCGGGGAGGGCGGGGCCATGAATACGTCGACGGTGGTGCAGGACGGCTGGATGGCGCGCGCGGCACTGCGCTCGGCGGCCTGGGCGGAAAAATGGTTCCCTGACGCCTACGTGTTCGCGGTACTCGGCGTAGTCATCGTCGCGGCCGCCGCGATGGGCTTCGGTGCGACCCCGCAGGCCACCGCCACGGCATTCGGTGAAGGCTTCTGGAGCCTGATTCCCTTCACCATGCAGATGGCGTTCGTGGTGATCGGCGGCTATGCGGTGGCGACCGCGCCGATCGTGGCGCGCTTCATCGATCTGCTGGCCCGCGTCCCCAAGACCGGCCGTGGCGCGGTGGTCTATGTCGGGCTGATCAGCATGCTCGCCTCGCTGCTCAGCTGGGGCTTCTCGCTGGTGTTCGGCGGGCTGCTGGTGCGCGCGCTGGCCCGTCGTGAATCACTCAACATGGACTACCGCGCCGCCGGTGCCTCGGCGTACCTCGGCCTCGGCGCGGTCTGGGCGATGGGCCTGAGCTCCTCGGCCGCCCAGTTGCAGGCCAACCCGGCCAGCATGCCGCCCGGCCTGGTGGAAATCACCGGCGTGCTGCCTTTCACCGAGACCATCTTCCTGTGGCAGTCGATCGCGCTGACATCCGCGTTGATCCTGGTGTCGCTGCTGATCGCTTGGCTGACCGCGCCTGGCGCGGCCACCGCGCGCACCGCCAAGGACTTCGAAGGTGCCGCCCGTGCCGAGGCCGAGCCGCTGCAGCCACGTACCCGCCCCGGTGAGTGGCTGGAGTACAGCCCGCTGCTGACCGTGCTGCTCTCGCTGCTCGCGTTCGGCTGGCTGTTCGGCGAGTTCGCCAGCAAGCCGGTGGTCACCGCCATCGCCAACCTCAACACCTACAACTTCCTGTTCATCTCGCTCGGACTGCTGCTGCACTGGCGCCCGCGCAGCTTCCTCAACGCGGTGGCCAAGGCCGTCCCCAGCACCACCGGTGTGCTGATCCAGTTCCCGCTGTATGGCGGCATCGCGATGATCCTCACCCACGCCACCGGCAGTGGCGATGAGACTCTCGCCCATCGCTTGTCCACGCTGTTCGTGCACATCGCCACCACCGACACCTTCGCGCTGGTGATGGGCGTCTACTCGGCGGTGCTCGGCTTCTTCGTGCCCTCCGGTGGTGGCAAGTGGATCATTGAAGCGCCGTACGTGATGCAGGCGGCCAACGAACTCAAGGCCCATCTGGGCTGGGCGGTGCAGGTCTACAACGCCGCCGAGGCGCTGCCGAACCTGATCAACCCATTCTGGATGCTGCCGCTGCTGGGTGTGCTTGGGTTGAAGGCGCGTGACATCGTCGGCTTCACCTTCATCCAGCTGCTGGTGCACATCCCGCTGGTGCTCGGCCTGCTGTGGCTGCTCGGCATGACGCTGACCTACGTGCCGCCGGTGATGCCGTGATCGTCATCTGCGCGTCATCTGCACTCGCAGGCTCAACGATGCCCTGTTCAGTGGCGCGTCGAGGGGTTTGCAAGGCAGTGGAATAAGGGAATTCGAACCGTTCATATGCAGGGCAACGCCTACTGCGACATGGGGTTTGCACCTGCAGAAAACGCTGGCTTGGAGACGTTGACGAATTCGTACACAAACCCCCACACGTCGTTAACCTCGCGCTGCAGAGGATGGCCCCGACCGCGACATTCCGTTTGCGGCAACCGGAGAATCGAGATGGCTCAGCAGAACCAGCAGAACCCGAATCAGCGCGGTGAGCAGCAGGAAGGTGGTCGCGGCCAGCAGCAGCAACAGCAGCAGGAACAGCAGCAGCGCAACCAGAACCAGCAGCAGGGCGGCCAGCAGGACGAGGAAGAGTGAGCCCAGCGGGCTGTTGTGTGAACTGAAGCCCCGCTACGGCGGGGCTTCGTTCGTCTGCGGCCTGCTCAGGCCGAGCGCAGGTGCCAGCCCAGTGCGTCGTCTTCGACCACCGCGCCAGGCATGACGTCATGCAGCACGACGCGGAGGCCGCGCGCATTCGGCAGCACCTTCTGCTCGGGGAACCAGCGGCGCGTGGCATCGACCACGATCAACAGGCCTTCGTCATCGCCGAGTGGTGCGAAGTGCGGCGTCGGCTGTGACAACGGCGCCAGCCCGAAGGCGTTCTGTGCTTTTGCCTGCACCTCGCCCACGTCTTCAGCGGGCAGGCCGACTTCGCTGATGCAGGTCATCTCGCTGCCCTGGAATTCGCCCTGGCGCTCGCCGGCAGGCAAGCGCCGACGCGCGATCAACTCCAGGATCAGACCGTCCGGGCCGGTGAAATAGATCGACTCCGAATCCCAGCGACCATCGAACGTAAAGTGATCATGGCCTTTCAGATCGCGCTGCAGAGTGGCGCGTGCTTTGAGCCAGTCGGTGGCCACTTCGAAGCGATTGGCCGGGACGTTGAACGCCAGGTGCACACCGCCGACCGGATTCGATCCTGCGGGTTGCAGCTGCAGGGTGCTCCAGCCGATGCGCACGGCGGCGTCGTCTACCGGCAGCTGAAGCTCATCGCGGAAGTAGGCCACAGTGGCGGGGACATCGGACACGGGAAGGTCGATCTGGTGGATGCGCATGGTGGTCTAAGTCTCCACATTGATACGTCGACATTCTGCCGCAGATGCGTGTGTCTCAGTGATGAACCCGATGCACCACAAGCCGATCGCGGTCACCCATCACCGGGCATTGCTGCCGCATTTGCTACAACGATATATCGATGCCGGGACGCACCACCGGCGCACCACACACCACTATCAGAGGAGTCCTCCCGCGATGGGCATGCTGGTCGAGGGAACATGGCAGGAAGGCACCGCGGGTGCCGCTGACAAGGACGGTCATTTCAAGCGCGAGGAATCCACCTTCCGCGATTGGTTGAGCGCCGACGGCAGTGCTGGCCCGAATGGCGAGCCTGGTGTCAAAGCGGCGCCTGGGCGGTTCCGCCTGTATGTAAGTCTCGCCTGCCCGTGGGCACATCGCACGTTGATCGTGCGCGGGCTGAAGGGCTTGGAAGATCTGGTGCCGGTGTCGGTGGTCAACTGGCACATGGGCGAGCCGGGGTGGAACTTTGAGCCCGGCCCGCAGGTGACGCCGGAGCCCGAACGCGGTGCACGCTACCTGCATGAACTGTATGCCGCCGCCAAGCCGGGAATGACCGGCAAGGTGACCGTTCCGGTGCTCTGGGATCGCGAGCGCGGGAGGATCGTCAGCAATGAATCGGCGGACATCATCCGGATGTTCAACACTGCCTATGACGGGTTGGGTGCGAAAGCCGGTGATTTCTATCCGGCAGCGCTGCGTGCTGAGATCGACGCGATCAACGAACGCGTCTATGCCACCGTCAACAACGGTGTGTACCAGGCAGGCTTTGCCTCAACCCAGAAGGCCTATGAAGAGGCTGTTGGTCCGTTGTTCGACTCACTCAGCTGGTTGGACGCACGCCTTCAGCAACGCGAGTGGCTGGTGGGCGATGCCATGACCGAAGCCGATATCCGCTTGTTCACCACCCTGATCCGCTTTGATTCGGTGTACTACGTGCACTTCAAGTGCAACGTGCGGCGTATTGCGGACTTCGCTGGCCTGCATGCGTTCGTGGCGCGGATGATGGCGATTCCCGGGGTGGCGGATACGGTGAACTTCCAGCACATCAAGCACCACTATTACGAGAGCCATCGGCATCTCAATCCGTCGGGGATCGTGCCGGTGGGACCGGAGCGGGCTTACTGACGTAGCGTTCCGGTTGGCACAGCGCATTGCCTCACCCGCTACCACCCCGATCCAACTGCCGATACCCGATCGCCTCCGCCACATGCGCGGTCTTGATCTCCTCCGCATGCCCCAGATCCGCCAACGTCCGCGCCACCCGCAGGATGCGATGCATCGAGCGCGCCGACAGCTGCAACCGTTCCACAGCATCCTCCAGCAGCTGCTGATCCTCCGGTGACAACCGGCAATGCTCGCTCAGCTCGAACGGCAGCAGCTGTGCATTCGCCTTCCCACTGCGTAACAGCTGCACCTCCCGCGCGGCGACAACACGGGCGCGGACACTCGCGCTGTCCTCGCCGAGCGGCGCGTCATCCCGCAGCTCGCGCGGGTCCAGTCGAGGGACTTCCACATGCAGATCGATGCGATCCATCAACGGCCCGGAAACCCGGCCCCGGTAGCGACGGATGACCTCCTCGCTGCAGAGACAGCGCCCGCTGCGATCCCCGGCCCAGCCACAGGGGCAGGGGTTCATCGCCGCAACGAGCTGAAACCGCGCAGGAAAACGCTCGGTACGCGCAGCGCGGCTGACGACGGCAACCCCGGATTCGATCGGCTCGCGCATGACCTCCAGCGCGTGCCGGCTCCACTCGGGCAGCTCGTCCAGAAACAGCACGCCGTTGTGCGCCAGCGAAATCTCGCCAGGGCGCGGATGCGACCCACCGCCAATCAGCGCGACGGCGCTGGCCGTGTGGTGTGGGGCTCGGTAGGGCCGCTCTCTCCAGCGCCCCGCATCAATGCCCTGGCCGCTGCACGACGCGATGGTGGCCGCTTCCAGTGCCTCACGCTCGCTGGCCGCCGGCAGGATGCTGGGCAGGCGCGAGGCCAGCAACGTCTTGCCGCAGCCGGGCGTGCCGAGCAGCAACAGGTGATGACCGCCGGCCGCCGCGACCTCCAGCGCCCGGCGGGCCTGTAGCTGGCCGCGCACGTCGCGCAGGTCGGGAATGCTGACCGGCAGTGGGTCAGCCGCCACGGCGGGCGGCAGCGTACCGCTCTCAAGGGCGCTGCAGACTTCCAGCAGGGTGCGGGCGATGCGTACGTCGGCATGCTGGGCCAGCGCGGCTTCTTCGCTGTTCGCGGCGGCGACGATGAGGCTGCGGCCGTCCCGGGCGGCAGCGATCGCGGCAGGCAGAACGCCGTCGACCCCGCGCAGTTCGCCGGTCAGGGCCAATTCGCCCAGAAACTCGTACTTGTCCAAGGACTGCGCATCGATCTGACCGCTGGCGGCGAGGATGCCCAGCGCGATGGCCAGATCGAATCGCCCGCCCTCCTTGGGCAGATCGGCCGGGGCCAGGTTGATGGTGATGCGCCGCTGCGGAAACTCGAACCGCGCGCAGATCAGCGCGGCACGTACGCGGTCACGCGATTCCCGTACGGCGGCGGCCGGCAGCCCCACGATCTGGGTATGCGGCAGCCCACCTGAGAGGAATACCTCGATCCGCACGGCGGGCGCTTTGACACCGGCACGGGCACGGCTGTGCACCAGCGCAAGGCTCATGCGGTTGTTTCCGGGGTCTGCGGCATGCCGAGCACAATGGCAGCACATGGAGAGCCCAGCCCATAGGCGCTTGCCGCGCCATGGGGTAGGCAAGCACCTCCCCGTATACGGCACTGCCGCTAGACTGGATACCCCCACGTACTACGCCGTCGAACACCATGGATATGCACCACCGCTCCGGCCCGATCGAACTGGTCGCCATCGATATGGACGGGACCCTGCTCGATCCCGCGCACACGCTCACGCCCCGGGTGATGCAGGCCATCGCCCGCGCCCGCGCGCAGGGCGTGCAGGTAGTGCTGGCCAGCGGCCGCCCGGTGTCGGGGATGGCGCCGTTCCTGCAGCAGTTGGGGATCGAGGGCGAGCAGGACTACTGCATCGCCTGCAATGGCGCGGTGGTGCAGAACATCGGCAGCGGCCAGCACGTCATCGAATTTCCACTGAGCTTCGAGGATTTCGTTTTCTGCGAGCGTATCTCACGCGAGCTGGGCATCCACTTCCAGGCGCTCGATGGCCGGCGCATGTACACGCCCAACCAGGACATCAGCCACTACACCGTGGCCGATTCGCACCTGTCGAATGTGCCACTGTCGTATCGCCGGGTGGCGGACATGGACCCGGCCATGCAGTTCATCAAGCTGATGATGATCGATGAGCCGGCCGTGCTGGATGCCGCCATCCAGCGCCTGCCGTCGGAACTGACCGATCGCTTCGCGGTGCTCAAGAGCGCGCCGTTCTTCCTGGAAGTATTCGATCACCGCGCCGGCAAGGGCCCGAGCCTGGAGAAGCTGGCCGCGCATCTGGGCGTGGACCGCGCCAACGTGATGGCGGTCGGCGACCAGGAGAACGACCTGACCATGCTGCAGTTCGCCGGCACCAGCGTCGCCATGGGCAACGCGATTCCGGCGGTGAAGCAGACGGCGCGCTTCGAGACGGCGACCAACGCCGAAGATGGCGTGGCGCTGGCGATCGAGCGGTTCGTGCTGCAGGACGTGTAATCGTGCGCGTTAATCGCCTGCGCCGCTGCAGCGCGGCTTTGCGCGGGACCAAGGTAAGGCCATCATCAGTGCAAACACCAGCAGGGTCGGCAGGGTGAAGACCCACATCTCCCCGGTACCCTTGCCTGCGCCGATGGCGAGCAGGCCGAGCGCACCCAGCTTCAGTTCGCTGATGGACGTCAGGTTGAACGCCAGGACAGGTATGCAGGCGATGAATGGAGCAGGCAGAACACCATGGCCTGCGACAATCAATGTCGGTGCGAGCAGGGCAGCCAACCCGGAGAACACGATGCGGTAGGCGTTGCGCGAGCACACACCGTCAATGCGCATGAACCGCATAAGGCACAGTGCGACGATCACCGCCGCGAGGCAGGCACCGGCGATAGCCAGCATCTGGGAACCTTGTTCACTCATTCAGACATCCTTGTCGCATCGTGGATGGAGGGCAGCCGCTGCAGCCTCCGCAGATCCTGGCGTTGCCTCACTCGCGGGGCGCAGCCGCCCCACGCGCTTCCAGCTCGGCCACCGCCTTCTCCAGCGTCTCCAGCTTCTCGCGGGTGCGCAGCAGCACGGCACGCTGCACGTCGAACTCCTCGCGGGTCACCAGGTCCAGCTTGCCCAGCCCGGCCTGCAGCGCGGTCTTGAAGGTGGCCTGCAGTTCTTCGCGCGACTGGCGCAGGCCCGGTGGGACCATGTCGCTCAGGCGGCGGGCGAGGTCATCGAGGTGGTTGAGGTCGATCATGCTGCGGCTCCGCGGGGTATACGCTAAGGATAAGCCGCCCCGCTGCCGGCGGCACTGACCGCGCGCATCGCGTTCACCGGCGGACAGGCGTTATCCTCGCAGCCTGAAAGAAAGGAGTGCAGACGGATGAAGATGGTCATGGCGGTGGTCAAGCCGTTCAAGCTCGACGACGTGCGCGAAGCGCTGGCCGAGCGCGGCGTCACCGGGATCACGGTCACCGAGGTCAAGGGCTTCGGGCGGCAGAAAGGCCACACCGAGCTGTACCGCGGGGCGGAGTATGTGGTCGATTTCCTGCCCAAGGTGAAGATTGAAGTGGCCGTCGTCGACAATCAGGTCGAAGAGGTGGTGGAAGCCATCGTCAAAGCCGCCGGCACCGGCAAGATCGGTGACGGCAAGGTCTTCGTGTACGACCTGGGCAGCGTGGTGCGCATCCGCACCGGTGAGCTGGACGCCGACGCGCTGTAACGCGCGCCGGCTTCCCGAGGGCGCCCGCGATCAGGCGTGGCCCTTGAACCAGCGGTAGAAGCGCTTCCAGGCCACGCGTACCCCGGCCACCCAGCGCGGGTCGGCCACCTGGGCCGCCTCGGAGGCGCTGGGGCGCTCGCCGGTCAGGCGCTGACGCATCTTCAACAGGTTCTTCATGTCGCTGCGGCGCAGCTGGCGTGAGACCGGGTGTACCGGCAGCCAGCGCGGGCTGCGCCAGGCCGAGGTGAAGTCCACCAGCACCGGCACCCCGCCGCTGACCATCACGTTGGTGCCGTGCAGGTCGTTGTGGGTGATGCCGGCGGCGTGCAGGCGGGTCAGGGCGTACTGCAGTTGCTCGAAGACCTCGATGCCGACCGACTGGGCCGCGCTCAGGGTCTGGCCGGGAATGAACTCCATGCCCAGCGCGAGGCCGCCGATGGTGCCGAGCAGGGCCGGGGCGTGCTTCCAGCCGCTCAGGCGCTGCAGGATGCGCGCTTCGCGGCGGACCAGCAGGCGGGCGATCGGCGACAGCGGGGTGCCGCGATACCGGGTGTAATCCTTGACCACCGCGGGCTGGCCGTTGAGGCAGGTCCGGTAGACGTCGGGTTCCAGGAGGCGTTCACCGCGCTTGAGCAGCTCGGCGGGGGCGGTGTCATCGACACACGGGGCAACAATTGTGTTCATAGGGGTCTGTGCGACCCGGCGGTCGGCGCAATGCGTCAGGCGTACCGGTGCTGCTTACGGTGGGGAACTAAAGATTTCGTTAATTTTAGTACTCGCCAGTACACGAATCCAGACGATGTCGGAAAAATGTCGTGGCCCGGCGTGGAACAGTTCGTCACGCTGAAGCGGACAATCTTGTATCGTTTGGAATAATTTCGTTTTCAATCAGCGGGTTGGTGGCTACGTCTGGAGAGTGCAGGGCAGGCATGACTGCCGTGCGCCCCGTGCAGGGAGCCATTCGGTGAACCCTCAGGGGCTCCGCGCGCTCGTCTGTTCCCATCACAGGCGAGCGCCGCAGGCTTCTGCTGGGGTGGCCCGGTCCGCCACGCCGCGCTGAACGTCGCTCACCTCATGCTTGACCGCGACGCGGGCGCTGCCGACCATATGCTGTTGCTCGCGACATCGGCGGCCGCCCCTCCCCGGCACGTCCCCGCCCTCTGCCGCCCTTTCGATGCCGGTCGCTTCCGCGCATCGCCCCCACCATTTCGGGTCCGGCCATGCCGGAGGAAGACTGATGATCAAGATTGTGCTGGCAGGGCTGTTCATTGCCTGCGTGCTGTACATCCACTACCGCGGCAAAGTCCGTGCGCGCTGGTCGCGCCAGCTGCTGGACCACTCCAGCTTCATGGCCCCGATCAACGTGATCATGTACGCGTTCTCGAAGGTACCGACCACGCCGTTCCTGGACCCCGGCAAGGAATTCCCGCAGCTCGAGCCGCTGCGCCAGAACTGGCAGATGATCCGCGACGAAGCGCTGGCCCTGCGCGATGCCGACAAGATCGCCGCCTCCAGCACCTTCAACGATGCGGGCTTCAACTCGTTCTTCCGCCGCGGCTGGAAGCGCTTCTACCTGAAGTGGTACGGCCCCTCGCACCCCTCGGCCAAGGCGCTGTGCCCGAAGACCACCGCGCTGCTGGAGTCGCTGCCGGACGTGCGTGCGGCGATGTTCGCCCAGCTGCCCTCCGGCAGCGAACTGCGCCCGCACCGCGATCCCTTCGCCGGCTCGTTGCGCCTGCACTTGGGCCTGGCCACGCCGAATGATGACGCCTGCTACATCGAAGTGGATGGCATCAAGAAGAGCTGGCGCGATGGCGAGTGGATGATGTTCGACGAGACCTACATCCACCACGCGCACAACGAGACGCCGGATGATCGCGTGATCCTGTTCTGCGATATCGCGCGCCCGCTGCGCTTTGGCCTGCCGGGCCTGTTCAACCGCGCGGTGGCCTCCACGCTGCTGGCCGGTGGTGCCTCGCCGAACCTGCCGGGTGACCCGACCGGTGGCGTCAACAAGGCTTTCGGCAGTGTCTACAAGGTGCGCCTGAAGGCCAAAGCCCTGCGCGAGCGCAGCGTGGTTGCCTACCAGGTGATCAAGTGGGGCCTGGTGGTGGCGGTGATCGCCGGGATCTGGGCGATCTGAGTAACAAACAACCCGCGCTGCTGCCAGCGCGGGTTGTTTGTTGTCGCATCACATACCGGTAGGTGCCGACCGTTGGTCGGCACGCCTTCGATCAGCCCTTCAGGGCTGAAGCCACGAACGGCGGGGTCACCAGCACACCGGTGTGCAGCGCGGCGGTGTAGTACAGCGTATCGAACGACTTGCCAGCCGAATCGGCCTGGCGGAAATCGAAGCTGCTCTCGCCCTTGCGGGCCAGGGTCACGCTCCACCAGCCGGTCGGGTAGCACGGCTGCGGGAACGGCAGGGTCTTGAACGAACCGAAGCCGGCCTTGCCCATCTCGGTGCGCATTTCGTTGATCAGGTCCAGCTGCATCAGCGGCGATTCGGACTGCTGCACCAGGATGCCGTCGTCCTTCAGGGCCTTGAAGCAGCTCTCGTAGAACGCCTTGTTGAACAGCCCTTCGCCCGGGCCGACCGGGTCGGTCGAATCCACGATCACCACGTCCACGCTGCCGGCCGGGCAGTTGGCCATGTAGGCCACGCCGTCGTCGAACATCAGCTCGGCGCGCGGGTCGTCGTTGGAATCGCACAGTTCCGGGAAGTGCTTGCGGGCCATCACGGTGACCTGCTCATCGATGTCGCACTGGGTCACGCTCTCCACGCCCGGGTGCTTGAGCACCTCGCGCAGGGTGCCGCAGTCGCCGCCACCGATGATCACCACGCGCTTGGGCGCGGCATGGGTGAACAGCACCGGGTGGCTGATCATCTCGTGATAGAAGAAGTTGTCCTTGCTGGTCAGCATGATGGCGCCATCGATGGTCATCAGGTTGCCCCAATCGGTGGTCGCGAAGATCTCGATCTTCTGGAACGGCGACTGCACTTCATCCAGCTTGCCGGTCAGGCGGTAGCCGATGGCCGAGCCGGTGCGCTCGAAGTGTTCGATGTACCAGTTGTTGTTGTCAGTCATGGAGCAGCAGTCCTGTTCGGAAGGGTGTTGGAGCCGGGCTGGCGGCGGTGCCGCGTGGCGCAAGCCACGTCCGGACGGGTTGGCCCGTTCAGGTTTCAAGCCTGAGCACGGGCGCGGGCGCGCATGATAACGGAGCTGTCGCCACATAGGCGTTATCATGCACCCCCTTTTTTACCAACCAGGCCCACTGAAATGACCGATTGGTCCCTCGACCAAGCCCGCAAGACCTACTCGATTCCGCATTGGGCGGATGGCTACTTCGACGTGGATCAGGCAGGACACATGGTGGTGAGACCGACTGGCCAGGACGGCCCGGTGGTGTCCTTGCCCAGGATCGTGGACGCCGCCCGCGAGGCCGGTGCCAAGCTGCCGCTGCTGGTGCGCTTCCCGGACATTCTGGGCCAGCGCCTGGGCAAGCTGCAGGCCGCGTTCGCGCAGGCCCAGGCCGATTGGGAGTACCCGGGCGGCTACACCGCCGTGTACCCGATCAAGGTCAACCAGCACCGTGGCGTGGCCGGGACCCTGGCCAGCCACCACGGCGAGGGCTTCGGCCTGGAAGCGGGCAGCAAGCCCGAGCTGATGGCCGTGCTGGCGCTTTCGCGCCCGGGCGGGCTGATTGTCTGCAATGGCTACAAGGACCGCGAGTACATCCGCCTGGCCCTGATCGGCCGCAAGCTGGGCCTGCAGACCTTCATCGTCATCGAAAAGCCCTCCGAGCTGAAGCTGGTGCTGGAGGAATCCAAGGCGCTGGACGTCAAGCCGGGCCTGGGCGTGCGCATGCGCCTGGCCTCGCTGGGCGCGGGCAAGTGGCAGAACAGCGGCGGCGACAAGGCCAAGTTCGGCCTCTCGCCGCGCCAGCTGCTGGACCTGTGGAAGTCGCTGCGCGATACCGAATACGCCGACTGCCTGAGCCTGCTGCATTTCCACATGGGCTCGCAGATCTCCAACGTGCGCGACATCGCCAATGGCATGCGCGAAGCCACCCGCTACTTCGTGGAGCTCTCGCACCTGGGCGCGAAGATCACCCATGTGGACGTCGGCGGTGGCTTGGGCGTGGATTACGAAGGCACCCGCTCGCGCAGCTTCTGCTCGATCAATTACGGCCTGAACTCCTACGCCAGCAACATCGTGCAGCCGCTGGCCAATGCGTGCGAAGAACACGGCCTGACCCCGCCGCGTATCGTCACCGAGTGCGGCCGTGCGATGACCGCGCACCACGCGGTGCTGATCGCCAACGTCTCCGAAGTGGAAGAGGCGCAGGAAGGCCGCGTGCCGGACCAGCACGACGACGAGCCGGCGGCGATCCGCCACCTGCGCGAGATCCACGCCGAGCTCGATGAGCGCCCGGCGGTGGAGCTGTTCCAGGAAGCGCAGCACTTCCACGCCGAAGGCCTTGCCAGCTATGCGCTGGGCCAGATCGATCTGCCGCAGCGGGCCCGCATCGACGACCTGTTCTACGCCATCGCCCATGCCGTGCGCGCACGCCTGAGCTATGACGAAAAGAGCCATCGCCCGGCGCTGGATGAGTTGAACGAGCGCCTGGTCGACAAGTACTTCGTCAACTTCAGCGTGTTCGAATCGATCCCGGATGCCTGGGCGATCGACCAGGTGTTCCCGATCGTGCCGATCGAGCGCCTGAACGAGCAGCCCGAGCGCCGCGGCATCATCGCGGACATGACCTGCGATTCGGACGGCATGGTGAAAACCTACGTCGAGAACGAGAGCCTGGACACCTCGCTGCCGCTGCATGCGCTGAAGTCCGGTGAGAGCTACCGCATCGCGTTCTTCATGGTCGGTGCGTACCAGGAAATCCTCGGCGACATCCACAACCTGTTCGGCGATACCGACGCGGTGGAAGTGCTGGCCGACGCCGATGGCTACGCGATCACACAGCAACGCCGAGGTGATACCACCGATGTGATGCTGGATTACGTGGGTTACAGCCTGGCCGATCTGCGCGCCAGCTACGCCGAGCGCGTGGCGGCGGCGAAGCTTTCGCCCGAGCGCGCGCAGGAACTGTCCGAGGCACTGGAAGCCGGTCTGACCGGTTACACCTACCTGTCCGACGAACCGCTGGCGTAAGCCAGTGGCGACGGGTGACGGCCTTCGGGCCGCACCCGGCCGCCTGTAACGCCGGGCACTGCCCGGCCGTCTTTGCAAAGCACCCGGAGCCCGCATGAGCGCGCGCGCGATCTTTCATCTGTTCCTGCATGCGGCCGTGCCCGCGTTGCTGGCGTGGATGTTCTGGCGCAAACGGTTCATGTCCGCCTGGGTACTGATGCTGCTGGGCTGGATCATCGATCTGGACCACCTGCTGGCCGACCCGATCTACGCCCCGAACCGCTGCAGCATCGGCTTCCATCCGCTGCACACCGCACCGGCGATCGCGGTGTATGCGGGGCTGTGTATACCGAGGAAGACGCGGCTGTTCGGCATCGGTCTGATCCTCCACATCGTGCTGGATGCCATTGATTGCTGGTGGATGCACGCTGGCCGGTAGGTCCACGCCATGCGTGGATGACGTGCTCACCCCGCCGGCAACGTCAACGTCGCCTGCAACCCTGGCGCGGCATTGGCCAGCACCAGCGTGCCGCCATAACTCTCGGCGACGTCCGCCACGATCGACAAGCCCAGCCCACTTCCCGACGCGCGCTCATCCAGGCGCACGCCGCGTTCCAGCACGCGCTGCAGCTGTTCGGCGGGCAGCCCGGGGCCGTCATCGGCCACGGTGATCCGCAGCTGACCACCGAGCGCGGTCACCTCCACGCGCACCGCATGAGCGGCCCACTTGCCCGCGTTGTCGAGCAGGTTGCCCAGCATCTCTTCCAGATCCTCGCGCGCACCGGCGAACACACCCGCGGTGTTGCTGTCGCACGCAAAACGCAGCCCACGCACGGCATGCACGCGCTGCATCAGCCCGCACAGCGCGCTCACCACCGGCGCGACCGGCGCGCGCTGCTGGCTGTCGGCGCCCAGCCCTGCAGCGAGGTAACGATCAATGCTGGCCTGCATGCGCGCGGTTTCGCTGCGCAGGGTCTGACGCCAATCGCTGCCGTCGCCCTCGGCTTCGGTGGTGAGCACGGTCAGCGGCGTCTTCAACGCGTGCGCGAGGTCTTCGGCGCTGCGGCGTGCGCGCACCACCATGCGCTGATGATGGTCCAGCAGCGCGTTGAGCTGGCCGGCCAGCGGCGCGACCTCCTTGACCAGGCCCTGCTGCGGGAAGCGCACGTTCTCGCCGTTGCGGACCTGCCCGGCAATGCGGCCCAGCTCGGCCAGGGGGCGCAGGCCGTAATGCACCTGGGTCACCAGCACGCCGAACCACACGGCGATCAGTACCGCCAGGGCGATCGCGGTGCGCTGCCGGAAACTGGCGACCTGGGCATCCAGCGGGCTGCGGTCGGTAGCGACCATCACGATCACCGGCGTGGCGGCGCGGGGCAGGCGGACCTGCTGGGCCAGCACGCGCAGGGATTGCTGCAGCGGGCCAGGCGCATCAAAGGCCTGTGCCGGCCCCGGTGGCAGCGAGGTCGGTGCGGCCAGCGCGTCATCCCACAGCGAGCGCGACTGCCCGAGCGGGCGCCCCTGCGGGTCCAGCACCTGCCAGTAGTCGCCGGAGAACACGCGGCGATAGCGCTCGTCAGCCAGGGTGTCGCGCCACTGCAGCTGGCCGTTGGCATCGCTTTCGGCCAGTGCCAATACCGCGATCAGATCGTTGCCCAGGCGCTCATCCATCGCGGTCCGCGCTGAACGCTCGAACATCGCGCCCAGCCACCAGGTCGCCAAGGCCGACACCAGCACCAGGCCCAGGCCACCGGCGACCAGCAGGCGGGTGCGCAGCGAACCGGTGGTCATGGCGTCGCCGACAGGCGGAAACCCTGGCCGCGGTGGGTGTGGATCAGTTCGCTGCCGAGCTTGCGGCGGATGCGGCCGATCAGTACATCGAGCGTGTTGGAGTCTGGATCGAAGCCGTCTTCGTAGACGTTCTCGCCCAGCCGCGAGCGGCTCAACACGGTATCGGGGTGATGCATGAAGTAGCTGAGGATGCGGTGCTCCTGCGCGCTGAGCGCCAGCGGCGCGCCGTCCAGCTCGAAGCGGCCGGCGTTGACGTCCAGCACCAGTGGGCCGCACTGCAGGCGCGGATGCGCGTGGCCGGCGCTGCGGCGGATCAGCGCGCGCAGGCGCAACAGCAGCTCTTCGGGCTGGAACGGCTTGGTCAGATAATCATCGGCGCCGGCATCGAAGCCGGCCAGTTTGTCGTGCCAGCGAGCGCGGGCGGTCAGCACCAGCACCGGGAAGTCGCGCCCGGCCTGACGCCAGCGTTCGATCACGCTCAGCCCGTCCAGGCCCGGCAGGCCCAGATCGACCACGGCGGCGGCGATGTCCTCGATCTGGCCCTGGTACTCGGCATCCCGCCCCTCCGCACTGTGGATGACCACGTAGCCGGCCTCTTCCAGCAGCGTCTGCAACCGGCTGGCGAGCAGGGCGTCATCTTCGGCGAGCAGCACGAGCATCAGTCTTTTTCCATTTTCAGCAGGCGGCCGGTGGCGGCATCGTAATCCAGCTCCATCACCACCCCGTCCGGGCCAAGGATCTCGACCTCGTATTTTCCGTCATCCAGTTCTACCTCGATCAGCTTGCCCGGATAACGCCGCAATGCATCGGCAACCACCTGTTCCAGCGGTACGAAGCGTCCCTGCCGCACCGCCTGGCGCACGCTGTCCTGCTGGCGGCTGCCACCGTCGAGGACCCGCATCGGGTCCTGCGGGGCAAGGGTCAACAGCAGGGGCAGCATCAGGGACAGGGCAGACATGCGGGCACGCAGGGGGAAGGGCAGGGCACCGGTATACCGGGGCTGTCTAAACAGTATCTAACAGTCGCCCTCATGGTCCGGTTAGGCGCGGCGGCCAGACTGGCGGTGCCGGAATGGACCGGTGCCCCCCTCAAGGATTCCCATGAAGACGATGATTGCCGCTACCGCCCTGGCCGCCGCCCTGTTCGCTACTCCGGCCTTTGCCGCCAACCTGTCCGCTGCACAGGTGCAGGCCAAGCTGAGCGCCGCCGGCTACACCCAGGTGCATGAGCTGGAGCACGACGATGGTGTGTGGGAGGCGGACGTGACCCGCAAGGACGGCACTGTCGATGAAGTGATCATCGATGACACCAAGGGCGAGATCTTCGATCCGCGCGATGGCCGCGCCGTGCTGGACGCCGGTCAGATCCTGGCGCTGGCGGGCAAGGCCGGTCTGAAGCAGATCGACTCCCTTGAGCGCGATGGCGCGACGTGGACGCTGGATGCGCGAAATGCCCGCAACCAGCGCGTGGAAGTGCGCATGAGCGGTCACGATGGCCGTGTGCTGGCCAGCAAGCGCGACGGCTGGTGGGATTGATCCCACTCGCCAGCGCGCGCTGGATGCACGAACGGCCGGGTTTCCCCGGCCGTCCGCGTGTGTGCTTGAGAGATGCCGCGCTTACCAGCGCGAGGGGTAATCCCAGTAGCCCGGGCCGCGGCCGTAGCCACCGCGGTAACCATCGAAGCCGTCATAACCGTACCCACCATAAGGGCCGTAGAAGCCAGGGCCCTTGCCTTCGCTCACCCGGATGTTGATGTTGACGTTGCGGGTGTTGCCCTCGTCACTGGTGTAGTTCTTGCTCAGGTTGAGCTCGGCGGCGTTGTAGTGGGTATTGCCGAAATTCTCCGAGTAGCCGATGCCGGTGGTCAGGCTGCCGTTCACCCGCAGCTTGTCGTCGGTCACGTGGGCGATGCCGTTGGCGGCCCGGTCAGTGGATCGCCGGCCGGTACGGTCACCGTAGAACGTGCCCGGCGGATCCCCGCGCAGCGACTGATCGCCCAGGTACTGCATGGGCGCATCGGGAATGCTCAGATCCAGCCCGGTCGACGACTGCGGGCCAGTTGCGCCTGCGGCCGACTGGGCCAGCGCCACACCGGGCAGGGACAGGCACAGCAGCAGGGGAAGCAGGCGGATCATGAGAGGCTCCGGAGCAGACAGGCAGGACGGCCGACAGCGCTGACGCTAGCAGCCGTAGTTTGAATGATGCCTGTCATGGCGCGCGTTGCAAGGGGAACTCAGCGCAACCGGCCGAATCCGAACAGCTCCGCCAGCGGATGCCGGCGCCGCTCGATGCCCGCGCGCAGCAGCCCGGCCCCGATCATGGAGTAGGTGATCCCGTTGCCGCCGTAGGCCATCGCGAACAGCACTCGTGGTCCCCACTGTGGATGCGGGCCGAAGAACGGCAGGCCATCGTGGGTCTCGGCGAAGGTGCCGCCCCATGAGAAGGCCGGTTGCAGCGGCAGGTGCGGGAACAGTTTGGCGGTCTTCTTGAGCAGCGTGGCGGTCTTGCTCTCCACCCGCCGGTCGCGCCGGGCCGGGAGATCGATGGCATCATCCTCGCCGCCGATCAACAGCCGATTGTCGCCGGTGCTTCGGAGATAGAGATACGGACGCGCCGATTCCCACGCCATGGTCTCGCGCAGCGGCCCGAGCAGGTCCGGATGAATCGGATCGGTGATGAAGGCGTAGCTGCTGCGGTTGCGGGCCACCGAGGGCTTCAACCAGCGCTGCCCGGCGTAGCCGGTGGCCAGCACCACATGGCGGGCACGGATGCGGGCGCCGCCCAGGGTGGTGGCGGTCACGCCGCGCGGGGTCGGGGTGAGTGTATCGAGCACGGTACGGTCGTAGACCCCGCAGCCGCGTTTGTGCAGCCGCATCAGCAGGCGATAGGTGAGCCGGTACGGATCGATGCGTGCCGCCAGCGCGCTGAGGATGGCGCCCGGAGCGCGGATGCCGTACCCGGCCTCGACCGCCTCGCTCTCCAGCCAGCGCACATCGAAGCCGTGCCTGGCACGCAGCGCGCATTCTTCGGCCAGTACCGCCTGGTGCCCGCGCTTGCTCGCGTAGTACAGGCTGGCCATGCGGTGGCAGTCCACATCGCGGAACGGCGCGGCCACCTCGCAGATGGCCGGGATCGCCTCGGCACAGGCCTGGTAAGCCTGCACGGCCGCGTCCTCGCCATAGCGTTGGGCCAGGTCGATCAGATGGGTGTCGATCTCATATTGCAGCAGCGCAGTACTGGCCGCGGTGCTGCCCCAGCCGATGTCGCGCTGTTCGATCAGCGCCACGTCATGGCCGTGCGCGCAGAGTTCGTCCGCGATCAGCGCGCCACTGATGCCGCCGCCAACCACCAGCACCTCGCAGTTGAGATCCTTCTCCAGCGGCGGAAACGCATGCATCAGGCCGTTGCGCACGGCCCAGAACGGGTACCCGCTCTTCAGATCCATGGAAGCCTCAGGCGGTCGGGTGGCCGGTGTGCGGGGTCTGGATCAGTTCGGTCAGGTCGAAACCCTGCAGCCGCGCCTGCGCCAGGTAGTGCTCCTGGGTGGTGCGGTCCAGCGTGGGCGTACGCGACAGCAACCAGAGGAATTTGCGGTCCGGGCTGCCGACCAGCGAAACGCTGTAATCCGGGGCGATCTGGATCACCCAGTAGTCGCCCTTGGTGAACGGCAGCCAGCGCAGGCCCTTGGGCAGGAAGCTGATCTCCAGCCGCGCGGTGTCGTTGTCCACGGGGCAGGCTTCGCCGTCGGCTTCCTCGATCTCATCGCCCATGCGGCAGCGGTTGACCACGGCGACGTGGCCGTTGTCCTTCAGGCTGTAGTGCGCGGACACATCCGTGCAGCCTTCCGGCTCATGCTTCATCGGCAGGCGGGCGATCTCGTACCAGGTGCCCAGGTAACGCGGCAGCTTGAGGTCGGGAACGGTTTTCAGGTCGGGATGTGGGGTCATGGGCAACGGCTGGTGGGAGTGCGATCCCACGATGCCGGGGCTGCTGCCACGGCCGGGTGAAGCCGGGGCGAGTTCGGCGTCGAGACAGTCCGTTGTGGTCGCGTCATGTCCCGCTTTAGGTCACAGCGCTATGCTGGGCCGCAGCGCCATTGGCGCTTCTTTCAAGAGCGATGGAGATGCGGATGTACCAGGTGATTCTGCTCAAGAGCGAAACCGGCGTTGCCCGCCAGCAGCGCGAGACGGCCGACGATGTGGTCGACCATGAGGGCGTGACCTACACCCTGCGCGCCGGTCCGCGGCAGCCACTGCCGACCGATCACGCCTGGGACGAAATCGCGGTGTATGCGCCCGAAGAGATCACCGAAGAAGAATTCCAGGACTGGTATGCCCGCCTGCAGCCGCAGGTCGAAGAGCTCCGCCTGAAGTACTGAGCGCCCACATACCTGTTCTGAACAGGGGCCGGTTTATAGTCGCGGGCAGGCGCGGTGGTCCGCGCGAACCGTTGGTGCTGGCGTGTCGCTTCGTCATTCTTCGTTTGTGGTGCGGTCCTTGTCGTGGCTGCTGTTGTTCGCCTGGCTGGGTGCCGCGCCGCTCGCCCTCGGGCAGGCCTCGGATCCGGCCCCGGATCCCGCCAAGCAGCTGGTCCAGGCCGAAAAAGCGCTCCGCGCCACCAGCGACGCGCTGGAAGATGCGGGCACCACGGAAACACTGAAGGCGCTCTCCGACCGCGCCTTGGCCGTCCAGCGTGATGCCGACGGCCTGCAGAGTGCCTTGGACCCGCAGCTTCAGCAGGTGGATGCCCGGCTTGAGCAGCTTGGCCAGGTCGCCGAGGGCACCATCGAACCAGCCGAGGTGAGCCGGCAGCGCAAGGCGCTGAACCAGCAGAAGGCCGACATCACCGCGCAGATCGCCCGCGCCAAGCTCCTTTCCGTGGATGCCAGGCAACTGGGCGAACGCATCGAGAAGATGCGGGTCACCCAGTTCAGCGAACAGCTGAGCCGCAAGGTCGCCTCACCGCTGTCACCGTCGCTGTGGCGCAGCTTCGCCAAGGACGTGCCGGACGATGTGCATCGCCTGGTCATCCTCTACCGCCTGGGCGAAGACGCCGCCCGCAACGCCATTGCCAGGCATGGCTGGAACGCGCCCTTGATCGGGCTGGCGGTCGCACTGGTGATGTTCTTCCTGTTGCGCCTGTGGCTGCGCGCGCTGGGACGTCGCTTTGCCGCCTCCGAGCGCGCACCCGATGGACGCCTGCGCCGCTCTGGCCTGGCGGTGTGGCTGCTGCTGGTCGGCACGTTGTTGCCGGGGCTGGCGGCAGTGGCCCTGGTGGAATCGCTGGATGCGATCGGCGCGATCCCCCCGCGCCTGCAGCAGGTGGCCGAGACCTTCGAGGTGGCCACCTTCGTGGCGGCCTTCATCGCCGCGCTCAGTGCCTGCCTGCTGGTCCCCAAGCGGCCATCGTGGCGGCTGCTGTCGCTGGATGACAGCGCGGCGTTGCGGCTGCGGAAGTACGCCTGGGGCGCGGCCGGCCTGACCTGGCTGAGCATCATGCTGGTCGCCCTCGACCGTGCCGCCCGCACCAGCGAGGTGACCACGGTGGCCGCCGATGGGTTGATGGCGCTGACCTACATGGGGCTGATCATCGCGATCCTGACTTCGCTGGCACGCATGCACAACCGCCAGGCAGCCGAAGCCGCCGAAGCCGAAGCACGTGCCGATCCCCGCGCCGGTGGCGATGGCAAGGTGCGGGGGGCGCCACGCCGCAGTGGCTGGATCGTGCTGGCGCGTCTGGTCGGCCACATCGCCGTGGCCGCGGCAGTGATCGCCACCCTGCTGGGGTACCTCAACTTCGCCCTGTTCGTGGCCCAGCAGCTGGTCTGGGTCGCGGTGGTGTTCATGGCGGTCTCGCTGCTGCTCAAGTTCGCCGATGACCTGGCCACCTGGATGCTCGCGCCCAGCAGCCGTGCCGGGCAGACCATCGTATTGACCACCGGGCTCAGCGAGTCACGGGTGGAGCAGGCCGGCGTCCTGCTCTCGGCCGTGCTGCGGGTCGCGGTGATCCTGCTGGGCGTGCTGATGCTGGCCGCGCCGTTCGGCAACCTCAACGCCTTCCTGGGCGGGCTGGACTCGTTGTCCGGCGGCCTGAAGATCGGTGAGACCACGCTCAGGCCGGGGGGCGTGCTGTATGCGGTGCTGGTGTTCCTGGTCGTGTGGGCGGTGATGCAGACCTTCCAGCGCTGGCTGAGCGACACCTACCTGCCCAAGACCGAGCTCGATGCTGGTGCGCGCAACTCGATCAGCACCGTCACCCGCTATCTCGGCATCATCGCCGCGGTGCTGTGGGGCGTCACCGCGCTGGGGATTGGCCTGGAAAAGCTGGCACTGGTGGTCAGCGCGCTGTCGGTGGGTATCGGTTTCGGTCTGCAGGCGATCACCCAGAACTTCGTCTCGGGCCTGATTCTGCTGGCCGAGCGGCCAGTGAAGATCGGCGACTGGGTCAAGCTGGGCGACCAGGAAGGCGATATCAAGCGCATCAGCGTGCGCTCGACGGAAATCCAGGTGGGCGACAAGTCCACCTTGATCGTGCCCAACTCCGAGCTGATCACCAAGACCATCCGCAACATGACGATGGGCAACGCGCAGGGCCGGATCCAGATCCAGTTCTCGGTGCCGTTGAACACCGATGTGGCCGCGTTGCGCCAGATCCTGCTGGATGCCTACACCGAGCACCCGGGCGTGCTCAGCGATCCGGCGCCGTCGGTGTTCATCGACTCGATCGCCAATGGCCAGATCGCGATCAACAGCTTCGCCTACGTGTCAGGCCCGCGGGCGGTGTACGGCGCGCGCAGCGAGCTGTACTTCACGGTGCTGCAGACGTTCGCCGAGGCCGGGATTGCGCTGTCCTCGCCCACCGACATCCATCTCGTGCGTGATCCGGCGGCGCCTGACCCGCACGCGTAAGCGCAACCGACGACGGATGGATACCGACCGTCGACAGCCCCCGATGTCGGCCGGGGGGGGGCCGGGTCAGCCGCGGTTGCCGCGGCGCGACGGCACCAGCGCGAAGGTATCCACGGCGAGCTTCTCGGCGTGGTTCAACCAGGCGCGCACTTCCAGATCATCGACCTCGTGGTCCAGACCAAAGCTCAGGTTGACGCGGCCGTCGGCATCGGGCTGTACCCACTGCTGGGCGACCACCACCTTGCGCTGCGAGGACACCGCTTCGATCCAGAAACCGCGGTCCGGTGACTGCTTGGTCACCAGTTGCACCATGTACTGACCGGCGCGGGTGCGGCGGCCTTTGTGGGTGATCATGTGCGCTTGGCGGATGCTCGGGCGCGGGCCGTTGAACGGATCCAGTGGGCCGTCCACCGCCACGCCACCGCGCAGCTGGTCATCGCGGAACAGCTTGATGCCCTTGTCCTGGTTGACCAGCATCGCGCACCAGTCACCATCGGCCGAGCCGTCTTCGAACGCGGTGCAGCGATCCACGTAGGCCAGCGTATTGGACGGATCGGCCAGATCGAACTGCTTGGAGGTGTTCTCCAGGTAGACCGATTTCAGGTCCCAGTGCTTGTCGTACTCCAGCAGCACCGGCGGCTGCACATGCTGCAGGCCGATCACCACCTGGTTGTCGTCATCGATGCGCAGCTGGCGGGTCTTGTCGCCCAGCCACAGCGAGCGCGAGAACGCCAGGTAACGCGGATAGTCCTTGCCGTTGTCACGGAACACGGCGGCACTGGCACTGTCCGAGCGCTCCGGATGCAGCAGCGAGCGGCCGAAGCCGATCGAATCGATGGCCGGATCGATCAGGCTCAACAGGGTGGCGCCCGAATCCAGCGTCGAACCGGCCGGCGCGGTCAGCTGGCGCGGGGCGATGTCCTTGCCCAGGAACAGCAGCAGGTTCTCGCGGTCCTGCTTGGCCAGGATGTGGCTGAGATCGTTCGGCATGGCCAGGTGATCGGAGGCGATCACGATCAAGGTGTCTTCGCCATACGGGCTGGCCTGGATGCGGTCGACCAGCTTGGCGATCAGCCCGTCGGTGCACTTGAGCGCATTGAGCATGCCGATGTTGCCGTGCTCGCTCTTGTAGCGGGTGCCCTTGCAGGCTACCGGCAGGTGACCCGCAGGATGATGGGTGTCCATGGTCAGCGTGGTGAGCATGAACGGCTCGCCCTTGCGCGAGAGCTGCACGAAGCGGTCGTATGCCTTGTCCAGCAGCACATCGTCATGCACGCCCCACGGCGAGAAATGCGCGCGGGTGATCTTCTGCTGCTTGAACCAGGCCAGGTCGTCAACGGTATCGAAGCCATGCGTGGCCAGGAACTGGCCCTTGCCGGCGAACTGGCCGTTGGCCCCGCCCAGGTAGTGATTGGTGTAGCCCTGCTGCTTGAGGTAGTCGCCCAGGCAGACCGCTTCTGGCAGGAAGCTGCCCATGCGGCCCATGCTGTTTTCGTCTTCCTTGGCGGTGGTCAGCGGCACACCGCACATCGAGGAGACCAGGCCGGCGATGGTCCAGCCACCGCCTTCTGCCGAGACCAGCCCGCGCACGTCCAGCGACTGCGCGGCCAGCCGGTTGATGTTGGGCATCAGGTCCGGGAAGGTTTCTTCATTGAGATAGGTGCGCTCCAGGCTTTCGCCGTAGATCCACACGATGTTGCGCGGCTTGGTCAGCGGCTGCGTCGGCACGCGGTATTCGGCCTTGACCATGCTGTAGTCCACCGGGCGCATCTGCTGGTACAGACGCTGGGCATCGGTGTACAGCGGGCTCACCACGATGGCGACGAACCACATGGCCATGAAGCCGGCAAACACCGCCTTGCCATGCGCGGGGCGGCGCCGAGGACGCAGGCGCGCCAGCAGCAAGGGGGTGAGCGAGACGAGGGCCAGCGCGATGAAGCCGGCGATGTACTGTTTGAAGTCGGCGACACCGGCGCCTTCCATGTCCGCGCCGAGGTGGTACAGCGTGGCTGCATTGAGACCGTCACCGGACAACTTGTTGATCAACCACCATGCGCTGAGCGTCAGCAGCAGCAATGACATCAGGCTTGCCTTCCACCACACCCATTTGTCAGATGCGAGGAACAGCCAGGTGAGCAGCAACAGTGACAGCAGCAGGATCCAGAGCATAAGCACTTTTGGCAGTGGAGACAGGTGGTGATGGACGTCATGACGACGCAGTTCCCATCCGACCGGCTGTCTCAACCACACATGCATGACAAGCCGATGACTGGATCATGCCTGCACGAACCTGACTGAAATGTTTGTTGAAAACGACATACTTGATCACGCATCGCACTGCGATATGCGACGTAAAACGCGCGTGAAGAAGCACGCGCGATGCACTGCGTCACGCGTTCTGCGTCCCGTCGTTTTCGTTGTGCTTGAATGCGCGACGCGCGTGGTGAGCGCGTCAACGGTGCCCGCGTTCTTCCTTCGAGCGCGCACGGCGATCAAAGATCAGCGCACTGAGGATGATGCCCAGGCCGAGGAACACACCAATCAACATCAAGGTGAATGCGATGGCTGGATAGCCGAACAGATGCCAGCCGGTATCGACTTTCATCATCATCGCCGCGGCGAGTATCAGTGCAGCAGTGACGATGCCGGCAGAGACGCGGTTGGCGATCTTCTGCAGGTTCTCCATCAGGCGTGATTCTTCCAGCCCGGTGACTTTCATCTGCAGGCGGTTCTCGGCGAGCAGCGCGAGGATGTCGGTCATCTTGCGCGGCCCATCGCGCAGCAGCTGTTGGATCTCCATCGCTTCGCTGGCCAGATTGGCTTTGGACAGTGACTTCTTCAGGCGTGCGCGCATCACGTGCTGCAGCTGTTTCTCCACGATGCGGCGCGTATCCAGGTCCGGCGACAGCAGTCGGCAGACGGTTTCCAGATTCAGCAGCGCCTTGCCGAGCAGGCTCAGCTCCGGCGGGGTACGCAGGCCGCTGGCGGTGGCGATGCGCACCAGGTCCAGCACCACGCGGCCCTCGGAGAAGCTGCTGTTGGCGGCATAGCGCGCGATGATCTGCCCTGTCTCACGCAGATACCGTTCCTCATCGAAGAACTCCAGCCGCGTACTGATCCCGATGATCTCATCGGCGACTTCCTCGCCGCGTCCATCCACTGCCGCGAACAGCAGTTTGAGCAGCCGCTCGCGCAGCCGAGGGGGCATGTGCGCGACCATGCCCAGGTCGAAGATCGCCAAGCGACCCGCCGGTGTCACGCGCAGGTTTCCCGGATGGGGGTCGGCATGGATCTCACCATGCACGAAGATCTGGTCCACATACCCCCGGATCAGCGCAGCGGCGAGCGGGGCCATCGGCTGCTCGGTGCGGCGCACGTCGGGGATCATGTCCACCCGCACGCCTTGTGCCAGCTCCATGGTCAGCACGCGATGGCTGCAGTAGTCCCAGACCGGCTGTGGCACCCACAGCGGCTTGAACGGCTTGAGGTGCTGGCCGAAGCGCTGCAGGTTCTCCGCTTCGGCCTGGTAGTCCAGCTCCTGCATCAGTGTCTTGGCGAACTCATTGAGCCAGTCGCGCAGGCGCACGCGGCGGCCCACTTGGGTAAGGTGATCCGCGGCCAGCGCGAAGCTGCGCAGCACCTCCAGGTCCGAGCGCAGCTGTGCGGCGACCTCCGGCTTCTGCACCTTGACCGCCACCTGACGCCCGTCATGCAGTTCGGCGCGGTGGACCTGGGCGATCGAGGCGCAGCCCAGCGGGACCGGATCAAAGCTGGCGAACAGCTTGGAGACCGAAGCGCCGAGCTCCTGTTCGATGATGGCCGAGATGCGCTCGACGGGGATCGGCGCGACCTTCTCCTGCATGCGCTCCAGCGCCGTGGCGAATTCCACCGGCACCATGTCCGGGCGGGTGGAAAGCATCTGGCCCAGTTTGACGAAGGTCGGCCCCAGCGATTCCAGATCGGTGACGAACTGTTCCGGGTTCCCGTCCGGCGGCACATCGTGGACCGCGCGTGCGTCCAGGTTCATGCCGGAAAACACGCCGGAATTACGGTAGCGCAACAGCAGGCGCAGGATCTGGCTGCGGCGGTTCATGCCCTTGACCAGCGACGGCGAACCGGGAACGACGGGCGTGGTATTCAAGCAGGACTCCGGGGCGACGATCACCGGCAGTGTGGCCGGGTGTCGGTGGTGGGCTGGTGAATCCGCGCCGGCTACCGCGCAAGGGCGCAGATCGGTCAGAATCGGCGCTTCCGCCTCCTCCTTTGGATCCACCATGGCCGGTGCCAGTCTGTTCGCGTTGCTCGATGATATTGCGTCCCTGCTGGATGACGTGGCGGTGCTGACCAAGGTGGCGGCCAAGAAGACCGCCGGCGTGCTCGGCGACGACCTGGCGCTGAACGCCCAGCAGGTGACCGGCGTCAGCGCCAACCGGGAGCTGCCGGTGGTCTGGGCGGTGGCCAAGGGCTCGCTGGTGAACAAGGCGATCCTCGTGCCGGCCGCGCTGGCGATCAGTGCCTGGCTGCCCTGGGCGATCACCCCGCTGATGATGATCGGCGGCGCGTTCCTCTGCTACGAGGGGGTGGAGAAGCTGGCGCACCGCTTCCTGCACTCGCGCGATGAGGATGAACAGCGCAAGGCCGAGCGGGTCAAGGCCTTGGCGGACGAGAAGGTGGACATGGTCGCGTGGGAGAAGGACAAGGTGAAGGGCGCGATCCGCACCGACTTCATTCTGTCGGCGGAGATCATCGTGCTGTCGCTGGGCGTGGTGTCCAGCGCCCCCTTCCTCAACCAGGTCACCGCCCTGGTGGTGATCGCGCTGGCGATGACCGTGTTTGTTTACGGACTGGTCGCCGGCATCGTCAAACTCGACGATCTGGGCCTGTATCTGTCCAAGAAGGGGGCTGCGCTGGCCGCGATCGGCCGGGGCCTGCTGGTGGCCGCACCGTGGCTGATGAAGTTCCTCTCGGTCGCCGGAACCGCGGCCATGTTCCTGGTCGGCGGTGGCATCCTGGTGCACAGCATCGCGCCCCTGCATCACGCCATTCTGGAGATGGGGGGCGATGGCAGCTGGGGCTGGTTGATCAACGCGCTGGGCAACGTGATCGTCGGCGTGGTGATCGGCGCGGTGGTGCTGGGCGCGGTCACCGCATTCCAGAAGCTGCGCGGGGCCAAGCCGGCGCACTGAAGCTCGGCCCGCTCAGGCCGATTCCCACCCGCGCAGGGCCTCCAGCTCGGCGCGGGCACGCGCCAGCCGGCGCCCGGAGAGTACATCGATCGCGCGCTGCAGCCGCGGCGAGGCCGGCGCGCGCTGTACCCACTGACGTGCAGCCACCATCGCGGCGATCATGGCCAACGTTCCCGCACCCAGCGATACCAGCAGCCACGGCGTGGCGACGGCGCCCAGATCCACGTGCCAGGCCTGCCATGCCACCAGCACCGGCACCGCCAGCCACAGCCAGCACCACGGCAGGCCGAGCAGCAGTTCGGTCAGTGCGGTGTGCCAGCGCAGCGTGGCCAGGTGGTGCGATTGCTCCACGACAGCAAGGGTGGGGTGCAGCTGGCGTCGGCGCTGCAGGCGGGTGATGCTGACGATGATGGCCGCGATGCAGTACGCGTGCAGGGACAGCGCACTGAGCATCACCGCCAGCGGCGGTTGCTGCCACCACTGGCTGCCGCAGTACACCGCCACGGCCAGCCAGATCGCCAGCTGCAGCCACTGCCAGAGGCTGAAGGCCCCCAGCTGATGCTGTACGGCCCGTTGCCGATGGCTGCGCCACGCATCCAGCGCGAAGGCCTCCTGCGCATCGGCGGCGTCGTTGCTGCGGTTCCACAGCTGCTTGAGTTCATCCGGTTGCATGGCGGTTCCCTCAGTCGGTGGGGTTCAAGCGGGTACGCAGTTGCTGGCGCACACGGTGCAGGCGGGTGGAAACATTGGCAATGCTGATGCCCAGCACCTCGGCCATCTGCCGATGGTCGTGATCATCCAGGTGCAGCAGCATCAGGGCGCGGTCCAGCGGTGGCAGCGCGTGGATGGCGAGCTCGAGCTGGCGCAGCGCGTGGCGCTGTTCGGGCGGCGCGGCGTCGTCCACCGCGGGCAGATCGTCGTCCAATGGTGCGTGGTGGCCCTGCCGGTGCTGCTGGCGACGCCACTGCGAAATCGCCACATTGAGCGCCACCCGGTACAGCCAGGTCGAGAAGCGTGCCCGCGAAGGATCGAACGCCTCGAACGCCGCCCACGCCTGCACGCTGATCTCCTGGACCAGATCCAGTCGATCCTCCGGGTGGTGGCAGTAGCCACGCGCCACCTTCACCACAATGCCGCGGTGCTGCTCCAGCAGCGCGGCGAAACGCGTGCGTGGATCGTCGGCGGTACGGGGCAGGGTCATGTCCATACCCAAGTGATTCGCGCCAGTGCGCCGGCTATCACAGCCACCGGATTAGCGCGCCGGCTCGGCAGCCTGCACGCGGTTCTTGCCAACGCGCTTGGCCGCGTACAGCGCGGTATCGGCACGGCGCAACAGCGCGTCCGCCGCTTCGGCGGGCTGCCATTGCGCCAGACCGGCACTGAAATGCACCGGCACCCGTTGTTCGTTCAGCGGCAGCGGGCGCTGTGCCAGCGAGCGTTGCAGCCGCAGCAGCGTGGACATGCTGTCCGCCGCCGGCGTTTCCGGCAGCAGCAGGACAAACTCGTCACCGCCCAGCCGTGCGATCGCATCGCTGCTGCGCAGGTGCAGCTGACAGACCTCGACCAGATGGCGCAGCACGGCATCGCCGCCGGCGTGGCCGTACTGGGTGTTGGTCTGATGGAAATCGTCCAGGTCCAGCAGCGCCAGTGCCAGCGGATGACCGTGGCGCGCCGCCCGCGCCATCTCGCGCTCAAGCAGTTCATCCAGCCCGCGCCGGTTGAGCGCACCGGTCAACGGATCGGTGCGGACCAGCCCGGAGACGTCACGCAACTCCTGCTCCAGCTCGGCGATGCGCTGCTCGGCCTGCTCCACCTCGCGGCGTGCATTGCCCAGGTGGTCGCGCGCCTGCAACGCCTGTTCCTGCACCCGGCCGGTATCCACCAGCACGTCCTGCAACAGCTGGTTGAGATCGGCGATGCTGCGGGCTTCCTTCAGGGCCAGCGCATAGCTGCTGATGCGATCGTGGTATTCGCCGGTGCTGACCGCCATGCCATCCAGGCGCTCGATGAAGCCGCCCATGACGTTTTTCATCGCCGCCTTGGACTCCACGATCCCCTGTTTGAGCAGGCCCTGCTTGTAGATCACCTCGCGCAGGTTGGCGCGCGCCTGTTCCACCGAGTCGCGATCCAGCGGTCCGCCGATCAGCGAGCGCACCGCGTGCACCTGACCATGCAGCCAGCTGCTGTCATCCAGCAGCTCGCCGATGTTGTCCAGCAGCAGATCGAACAGGCTCAGCAGCAGCTCCTGCTGCTCCTGCCAGCCATCGCTGCGCACGCCGATCTGATGGGAGAGCTCGCGCAGCCGCACTTCGATCGGCTGTAGCGGTTGGCCGGGATGCCAGCGGTGCACCTCGCCGGCAAGCTGCCCGGGCTCCTCGCGCAACTCGGGCATGTTCTGCAGCAGGCTGGCCACGGTCACCCCGAGGGTGTGCCGCAGCAGCTCACGCAGGCGCAGGCTGTCGGGTTGGCCGTCGGGCGTTTCCTGCTCGATGGTGCGGATGTACTTGTCGATCAGCTGGCGCATCGCGCGCCCGTAGCTGACCCAGTCGCCGCTGCGTTGCGCCGATTGCAGGCGCAGGCCCATGTCGCCCAGCTCGCCGGGCAGGGTGGACATGCCATTGGCAAACGCGCCCAGCAGGGGCTCGGGGCTGTCGATCCCGGCAAACAGGCGCTGCAGCATCGCGCTGCTGCCGCCCTTCAGGACCGGGGCCGGTTCACTGCGCGTCTCCACCGCGGTCCCCACGCTCTGCCGCCGCGACAGCAGCCGCCCGACAGCAGTGCCGGGGCTGGGGGGAGGGTCGTGCGGGTCCGTCATGCGGCAGGTCCTTGCAGGGCACGGCCGGGGGCCGGAGCGGTGGAGAGGTTGGAACAGTATCGGCGCAGTCCGGTCACGCTTGAACCGATCCTGCATGGCAGGATGGTAAGCACGAGCCAGGCAGGAGAATGCGATGAAGGTGATGCTGGTGGGCGCGACCGGATTGGTCGGCAGTCACGTCCTGCGGCAGTTGCTGGAGGACCCGCGCTGCGATGCGGTGGTTGCCCCGACCCGACGCCCGGTAGGCATCACCGATGCCGCGCTGGTCAATCCGGTGGTGGACTTCGAGCAGCTGCCGGCCGAGGCCGAGTGGTGGGCCGTGGATGCCGTCATCTGCGCGCTGGGCACCACGATCAAGCAGGCCGGCAGCCAGGCGGCCTTCGCGCGGGTCGACCATGACGCGCCGCTGGCGGTGGCGCGGCTGGCGCGGGCGCAAGGCGCGCATGCCTTCGCGTTGAACTCGGCGATGGGCGCCGACCCGGGCGCGCGGATCTTCTACAACCAGGTCAAAGGCCGGCTGGAGCAGGACCTGCGGGCACTGGGCTTCCCCTCCCTGACCCTGGTCCGCCCCGGGCTGATCGGGGGCGAGCGTGCCGAGCGGCGCACCGGCGAGCATCTGGCCAGCCTGGTGCTGGGCGTACTCGGCCCGGTCCTGCCGCGTGCCTGGCGGATCAATCCGGCCGGGATCATCGCGGCCGCGCTGGTCGAGGCAGCCCTGGTGCCGACGCCGGGCGTGACGATCGTCGGTTCGGCCGAGCTGGTGGAGCGGTGAGCCGTTGACGGCCGGATGCGCGGCCACCGGGCCACTGCGCTACCCTTTCTGCCCCTCAAGCGGTCCCTGCCATGTCCGTCGACAAGAACCAACGCGATCTCGAAGCCGGTATCCACACCGATCTGGAGGGGCGGCTGACCTACGGCGGTTACCTGCGCCTGGATCAGCTGCTGTCGGCCCAGCAGCCGCTGTCCAACCCGCCGCATCACGACGAAATGCTGTTCATCATCCAGCACCAGACCTCGGAGCTGTGGCTGAAGTTGTTGGCGCACGAGCTGCGCGCGGCGATCGGCTTCCTGCAGCGCGATGAGGTCTGGCAGTGCCGCAAGGTGCTGGCGCGCAGCAAGCAGGTGCTGCGTCAGCTGACCGAGCAATGGTCGGTGCTGGAGACGCTGACCCCTTCGGAGTACATGGGCTTCCGCGATGTGCTGGGCCCGTCCTCGGGCTTCCAGTCGCTGCAGTACCGCTACATCGAGTTCCTGCTGGGCAACAAGAACGCGCAGATGCTGCAGGTGTTCTCGCACGATCCGGCCGGCCAGGCCCAGCTGCAGGAGGTGCTTGATGCCCCGAGCCTGTATGAGGAGTTCCTGCGCTACCTGGCCCGCTTTGGCCATCCGGTCCCGGCCGGCTATCAGGGCCGCGACTGGCAGCAGCCGCACGTGGCCGACGATGCGCTGCACCCGGTGTTCGAGCGGATCTACCAGAACACCGACCGCTTCTGGCGCGAGTATTCGCTGTGCGAAGACCTGGTCGATCTGGAGACCGCCTTCCAGTTGTGGCGCTTCCGCCACATGCGCACGGTGATGCGGGTAATCGGGTTCAAACGCGGCACCGGCGGCTCCAGCGGGGTCGGCTTCCTGCGCCAGGCGCTGGAGCTGACCTTCTTCCCGGAACTGTTCCAGGTGCGCACCACGATCCGCAACGACGACCCGATGCCGCCGGACGCGTGATCGAGCACGAGCGCCAATAAGCCTATTCATATTTGCTGCATCTATAACCCCTACCGTGCGGCAGGCCCCGCCGTTGCTGCGCTGACGGTTCCACCCCGGCAGTTTCAGATGCAAGTTCAGCGACCGTGCCGCCAGCTGCGGGGATCGGTGTGTATTTGACGTGAACGCGTTTGTTCTGGGATTCTCCCGAGTTGTTTCGCACATCGGACGTGCATGTCTTCCACCGAACCCAGGAATCCCGCATGAGCGTAGACGCCGCCGCGAAATCCGTTCCCGAACCGGCGTTGCCGGAGTTCAAGACCCTCTTGGGCCATCCGCGTCCCTTGTGGATGCTGTTCATGGCCGAATTCTGGGAACGCTTTGCGTTCTACGGCATCCGGTGGGCGATGGTGTTGTACATCGTGGCCCAGTTCCATGGCGGCGAAGCCTCCGGTGAAAAGCCGGCAAGCGAGCTGTATGGCGCCTACCTGGCGCTGGTGTATGCCGGTGCCATCTTCGGCGGCTATGTCGCTGACAAACTGATTGGTTTCCAGCGCTCGATCCTGCTGGGCGCGCTGTTCATGGCGGTCGGCCTGTTCATGCTGGCCTCGCCGACCGAGCTGCTGTTCAAGCTCGGCCTGGCGACCATCATCGTCGGCAACGGTCTGTTCAAGCCGATCATTTCGACCCTGGTCGGCAAGCTGTACCTGCAGGGTGACGTGCGCCGCGATTCGGGCTTCACGATCTTCTACATGGGCATCAACCTCGGCGCGATGATCGCCCCGGTGATCACCGGCTGGCTTGCCCGTGAGATCTTCGGTACCGATGCGATGCCGCATTACCAGGTGGTGTTCATCTCCGCCGGCGTGGGCATGCTGGTCAGCCTGGTCTGGTTCTGGCTGGGCCGTCGCCAGCTCAAGGGCATCGGCGAACCGGCCCCGGGCCAGGAGAGTGTCGGCCGCGTGGGCATGGTGGCCGTGCTGGGCGCCATCATCGGCATTCCGCTGTTCTACTTCCTGCTCACCATTGACGCACAGGCCCTGCAGGCCCTGCTGATGGCGCTGTTCGTGGTGCCGGCGGTGATGCTGCTGATCGAAGGTGTCCGCGGCGGCAGCGTGAGCCGCGACAAGGTCATCGCGATGCTGGTGATCTTCGTGTTCAACGTGCTGTTCTGGATGTTCTTCGAGCAGGCCGGCAGCTCCTTCACCTTCCTGGCCGACCGCATCGTCAACCGCGAGTTCGGCGACTGGACCTTCCCGCTGGAATGGTTCCAGTCGGTGAACTCGATCGCGATCATCACCCTGGCGCCGATCCTGGCCTGGCTGTGGGTCAAGATGGGCAAGGCCAATCCGTCGATTCCGCGCAAGTTCGGCCTGGGCCTGGTGTTCAACGGCCTGGCCTTCCTGCTGCTGATGGTGGCCCTGTCGAGCATGGTCGATGGCGCCGGCAAGATCCCGTTCTGGACCTTGTTCATGGTGTACGTGATCCAGTCCGTCGGTGAGCTGTGCCTGTCGCCGATCGGTCTGTCGATGACCACCAAACTGGCTCCGGCCCGTCTGGGCGGCATGGCGATGGGTTGCTGGTTCCTGTCGATCGCCATCGGCAACAATCTGGCGGGCATCTTCGCCGGTCGGGTCAGTGGCGAAGGTGGCATGACCGTGCAGTCGGCACAGTCCGGTTACACCTTCGGCTTCATCGCCCTGGTCGGCTCCGGCGTGCTGCTGTTCCTGGTCGCGCCGCTGATCAACAAGCTGATGCACGGCGTCAAGTGAGGTCTGCCATGCGCATGAAAGCAGCGGCAATGTCGATGATCGTGGCCGGCCTGCTGGCCGCCTGTTCGCCGTCGTCGACGCCCACCGCTGCGCCTGCGCAGCCGCTGGATACCTCCGAGCAGAAGGCCCCGGTCGCCGATCCCGGCGAACCGGTGGCCTCGGGCAACACCCCGGCCGCGGCGGACATCGCCGCGATCGCGGCGCTCAACGCCCAGTTTGATCCGGCCCGCGATCCGGTCGCCGATCTGGCCACGGCCAAGGTCGAGGCCCAGCGCGGCGGCAAGCGGATCATCCTGGATGTGGGCGGTGAGTGGTGCCCGTGGTGCCATCTGATGGACGGCTTCATCGAGGGCGATGCGCAGATCCGCAGCTTCCGTGATGCGAACTATGTCTGGATGAAGGTCAACTACAGCGAAGACAACGAGAACGCGGCGTTCCTGTCGCAGTTCCCGGCAGTGAAGGGCTATCCGCACCTGTTCGTGCTCGATGCCGACGGCAAACTGCTGCACTCGCAGTTCACCGGTGAGCTGGAGGCGGACAAGGGGCAGAAGAAGGGCTACGACCGTGGCCGCTTCTTCGCCTTCATGAAGCAATGGGCGCCACCCAAGGCGTCGTGATCGAAAAAGCCGCGGATTCCGCGGCTTTTTTTTGCGCGCGTGGTGAACCTTTCCAGACGGCCCTCAACTTCCGCGCCAACCTGCCGTTACCTCCAAGGACCTCATGCCGCGCTGTTCGTGGCGGACAACCGACGGAATCCACACATGCAGCCGGGCACCAGCGACAGCACCACCGACGTTTCCCTTGATGCGCCGGCCGGCGTGAGCCTGCCGCCGGTCGATGTGCTGCTTGATGACCAGACCGCGCCGGATGCGCTGGATGCCGAGGTGGACACCCCGGCGCCGGGCGCGATCCGTTACCGCCTGCCGATGGTGTCCGTGCCCGACAACGTGCTGCTCAAAGCGGCCGTGCAGAAACTGGTCGAGCAGAAAATGCAGCTGGACGCGCTCGCGCGCCAGGGCACGCTGCCCGGCCTGATTCCTGCCGAGTGGCAGGGCAGCGGCATCCGTGGGGTGGACCTGCAGGGCTTCGTGCTGAGCGTGGTCCCGTTCCTGCAGAACGCCGGCAAGGACGAAACCGCGCCGGCCCGTCTGCCACTCAAGCATGTGCTGGGCGATGCCGGGCGCTGGGATCAGCACGATGTCGCCGAGCCAAAATCGCTGGCGTTCTTCCTGGCCAGCGATGATCGCGCCAGTGCCGGTGTGAAAGATCCTGCCGAGGCGTACCTGGTCGGTGCGCTCGGTCTGGCCTGGGCACACGAGGGGCGTACCCGTCCTGGCTTCCTGCGCGCGATGGGCTACGACAGCATGGCTGCGCGCGTGCATATGCTGCCGTACCCGGCTGCAGGGCAGCTGGCGCTGTACAGCGTCACCGCGCATGGCGTGACCCAGATCTGGTGCGTGATGGACCGTCGCAAGGTGCGGCCCTTGCTGGCGCCCTGGATCAGCGTGCCGCTGCTGACCGCCTATGGCGTGAGCGCTCCGCAGACCTGGCCGACCAGCTTCCCGGCCGTGGATGAGGTGGCAGCGATGCTGGCCACCGCGCGCACCGGCAAGGGGCCGGTGGAGGCGGACCTGACCAAGGTCGCGGCCAAGGTCGCGCAGGACGCATCGGCAGAGACCTGGATGCCGGTCAGCCTGCTCCAGGTCGGGACCTGGTCACCGCGCTGGCGCTACTTCATGGCCGTGTTCATCGGCCTGCCGTCACTGCTGCTGGTGGTCGCCGCACTGGCCCTGCCAGGCGCGATCGAGGCGGCGGCAGTGGCCGCCTCGCTGGGCTTTGCCGCCGGCGCCATCGGCGCCCTGGCCGCGCCGTGGGTGCATGCGCGGCGCAAGCACCTCAGCTGAGCCGCAACGACCAACGGTCGCTGCCTACTCGTCCATCCGCTGCAGGCCGTCCCCGGCCAGGCGCAGGATCAGCGTTTCCAGCAGCTGCTCCTCTTCTTCGCTGAGCACGGACATCAGCTTGCGGGTGATATCGATCACCAGCGGGGCGATGGTCTCGTACACCTCGAACCCGGCGGCCGACAGCGCCAGCACCGAGCGGCGACGGTCGTCGCCATGGGTTTCACGTTTGATGAAGCCGCGTTCGAGCAGTCTGGCCACGGCGCGGCTGACCGCGACCTTGTCCATCGCCGTGCGATCGGACACCTCGCTGGCCGACGAGCCCGGGTACAGCGCCAGGACCGTGATCACCCGCCACTCGGGGATCGCCAGGCCATAACGGTCCCCGTACAGCTTGGCGATGTTGCCGCTGACGCGGTTGGACAGAACGCTCAGCCGGTAAGGCAGGAACTGCTCCAGATCGAGCAGGGCGTGCGAGGCGCGGATGCTGTGACTGCTGGGATCGGGCGGGCTCATGCTGCGGTGCACCTTGATGGTGGTTTCATGTGAAACTATAACCTACGTTCCGGACTCCGCATTCTCGCGGGTCTGCCTTCCTACCGCACCTGGTTTTTTCCGATGCGGACTGCTTTGGAGCCACAGCATGACCAGCCAAACGAGCACCGCGTCCTACGCACCCGATCCGGGCATGCAGGTCACCACCTTCGAAAACCCGATGGGCATCGATGGTTTCGAGTTCGTCGAGTTCGCCGCCCCGGCCGGCCGTGGCGCGGAACTGCACGACTATTTCCGCAAGATGGGCTTCACCGCGGTGCTGCGCCACAAGCAGCGTGCGATCACGGTCTATCGCCAGGGCGACGTGAACTTCCTGGTCAATGAAGAGCCGGACTCGTTTGCCTCGGACTTCGCCGACAAGCACGGTCCGTGCGCCTGCGGCTTCGCCATCCGCTTCAAGAAGCCGGGCGATGAGGTCTACCAGATGGCACTGGGCAACGGCGCCGAAGCGATCGATTTCAAGCCTGACACCCGTGCGGTTGCCGCCCCGATCGTCAAGGGCATTGGCGACTGCATGCTGTACCTGGTTGACCGTTACGGCGCCAACGGCAGCATGTTCGACACCGACTACGCGCCGATCGAAGGCGTGGACCCGCGCCCGAAGGGCTTCGGGCTGACCTTCATCGACCACCTGACCCACAATCTGTACTTCGGCAACATGCAGCAGTGGTCGGACTACTACGAGCGCCTGTTCAACTTCCGCGAGATCCGCTACTTCGACATCAAGGGCCTCAAGACCGGCCTGGTGTCCAAGGCGATGACCGCCCCGGACGGCATCGTGCGCATCCCGCTCAACGAATCCTCCGATCCGAAGAGCCAGATCAACGAATACCTCGATGCCTACAAGGGCGAGGGCATCCAGCACATCGCCTGCTTCACCGAGAACATCTACGACACCGTGGAAGCGATGCGCGCCCAGGGCGTGGAGTTCCTCGACACACCGGACACCTACTTCGACGTGATCGACATGCGCGTGCCCAACCACGGTGAAGACGTGGCGCGGTTGGCGAAGAACAAGATCCTGATCGATGCCGACCCGGAAACCCACCAGCGCAAGCTGCTGCAGATTTTCACCACCAACTGCATCGGCCCGATCTTCTTCGAGATCATCCAGCGCAAGGGCAATGAAGGCTTCGGCGAAGGCAACTTCACCGCGCTGTTCGAAAGCATCGAGCGCGATCAGATCAAGCGCGGCGTGCTGTAAGACGCCTGCTGTAAAGCGTCCGGCACCCGTCGGCGTTACGCTTCAACGGTGGCATCCGCGTCCGCGTGGGTGCCACCGGCTGTACCCCCTTGCCATCCACGCCTCCGGCGGAGCAGGACCATGAACAACCCGATGTCATCGCGCGGCTATCAGACCGGTTTCGGCAACGAGTTCGCCACCGAGGCGGTGCCCGGTGCGCTGCCGGTGGGGCAGAACTCCCCGCAGCGTGTCGCCCATGGCCTGTACGCCGAACAGCTCTCCGGCACGGCGTTCACCGCGCCGCGCGGCAGCAACCGCCGCAGCTGGATGTACCGCATCCGCCCGGCGGTGACCCACGGTGAGTTCACCCCCTTTACCCAGCCGCACCTGCACGGCGATTTCGCGCACGGCGCGGTGTCGCCCAACCAGCTGCGCTGGGATCCGTTGCCGCTGCCGACCACGCCCACCGATTTCATCGAGGGGCTGTACACCATGGGCGGTAACGGTTCGCCCGATGCCCATGGTGGCGTGGGCATCCACCTGTATGCCGCCAACCGCGACATGCAGGGCCGCTATTTCTACAACGCCGATGGCGAGCTGCTGATCGTCCCGCAGCTGGGCCGCCTGCGCCTGCTCACCGAAATGGGCGTGATCGAGATCGAGCCGCAGCAGATCGCGGTGATCCCGCGCGGTGTGCGCTTCCGTGTCGAGCTGCCCGATGGCGACGCACGTGGCTACGTCTGCGAGAACTTCGGCGCGTTGCTGAAGCTGCCCGACCTGGGCCCGATCGGGTCCAACGGCCTGGCCAACCCACGCGACTTCGAAACCCCGCATGCAGCGTTCGAGAACATCGACGGCGCGTTCGAATTGATCGCCAAGTTCGCCGGTCAGCTGTGGCGTGCGGATATCGATCATTCGCCGCTGGACGTGGTCGCCTGGCACGGCAACTACGTGCCGTACCGCTACGATCTGCGCCGTTTCAACACGATCGGCTCGATCAGCCACGATCATCCCGATCCCTCGATCTTCCTCGTGCTGCATTCGCCCAGCGACACCCCGGGCACCAGCAACATGGACTTCGCGATCTTCCCGCCGCGCTGGCTGGTCGCGCAGAACACGTTCCGCCCGCCGTGGTTCCACCGCAACATCGCCAGCGAGTTCATGGGCCTGATCCACGGCGCCTACGATGCGAAGGCCGAAGGTTTCGTACCCGGCGGTGCCTCGCTGCACAACTGCATGAGCGGCCACGGCCCGGATGCGGCGACCTTCGAGAAGGCCTCCGCGGCCGACCTGAGCAAACCGGACGTGATCAAGGACACCATGGCCTTCATGTTCGAAACCCGCGGTTTGATCCGCCCCACCGCGCAGGCGATGGACGCGGCGCATCGCCAGCGCGGGTACCAGCAGTGCTGGCAGGGGTTGAAGGCGAATTTCTCGGCGTGAGCGGGCACTTAGGTGCCGTCCGACCCACGGCGGGTCGGCAACACGCGGTCAATGTGAACGTCGTTGCCCGTCCGCTGATAGGCGATCAGAAACCTGCCATCGCGCGTTGCATACAAAAACGTTCCTCGTATCCTCGAGAGCCAGCCTGCCCCACGCAACCGTCATTTCGTGGACGAGCGGCGCTTCAATGCCGTTTGCAATTCGTCACCGAGTCGCGCTTTCAGCGCCGCCATGTGCAGGTGCGCATCGGTGCCGGACAGTGCCGGCCGTGAATCCGCGCGCGCTTCGGCCACTGCTTCACGGATGCGTTCCAGATAGGCCGAGTCTTCATGCAACTGCTTCAGGGCGCGTGACCGATCCGGACGTGACCGGCGCGAGGGCTCGGCCCCGGCAATCGCTGTCGCGTCAACGCGATAGCGCGTGATCCCCAACTGGGCCAAGACACGCGCGGCCGCCTCGACGCCGGAGAACAGACGGAGCACCCCATCTTTGGTGGCCAAGGCGCGGTCGCTGTTCTCCAGGGCGAAGGTGACGACGTAGCCACCCGGTTCCGCGGTCACCGTGGTGTCTCGCAGGCTGCCAGCGTCGGCCAGTTCCCGAGCAGTTGCCAGTTTGATCGTATTGACCATGCTCGACTCCCAATTAACTGTTATTTGGGAATCATACATTGGTAAAACCTCGCTCTCGCACAGGCCTTAACCTTGCGCGTCGCTCCCCGCCGCGTCCAATTCAATGTCCTCATCGAAACCCGATACGGTCAATACGGGCTCAAACCACCGCGATCTGGAACCGCTCGGCATGTTCCTTGGGCAGCACCTCCAGCAACCGCTGCCGCACCCGTGCGGCGTAGCCGGTGGAGGTCAGGCCTGGCAGCGCGTCCAAAGCGGCCTGCAGCGCGGCCATGACCGTTTCGTCGCTGCGCGACTGCTGCAGGGTGTGGAACAGCGCCGCCGCCTGCGGATGACGCTGCAGTTCCAGGATGTCCAGCAGATAGATGCGGGCGGCCACCAGCGATCGGCGGCGTTCGGTCATCGGCACCGGCACCGCGGTCGGTGTCACCGCAGGTGCGGGTGCAGCGGGTGCGACCACGGCGGCCTCCGCGACCGCACTCGACACCAGATACCCGCTCTGGATCAGCTGGATCACCATCGCCGGGGTTTCCGGGCCCACCAACTGGCCCAGCTGGGCCAGGTCACGCTGGCCGTCGCACAGGATCAACAGCCGGCGCTGGCGCATGTCCAGGGGCGCACGGTGGGCCTGCAGAGCGGTGCGGGCGAGGTCGGTCTTCTGCGGTTGCATGGGGGCGGGGTCGATGCGGTGCAGGCCGAGCCTGAACGCGGCAGGTGAAACGCGGATGACAGCGACACTGTGCATGCCACCCACACGGCACCCGCGCTAGGCTGCGCCCATTCACCGGGAGGATGCAGGCATGAAACAGCTGGCAAGCGTGTTGGCGTTGGGAGTGGTGCTGGTCTTGGCCGCGTGCGAGCGCACGCCGGAGACGCCGTCGGCCGATGCCGAAGCGGCCGTGCCAACACCGGCGGCGGACACCGCGCCGGCAGCGCCTGCCACGGCGGACTCGGGCACCCCAACGCAGGGCCCGGCACGGCTGGATGGCTACGGCCCCGTAGCGCTGGGCAGCACCCTTGACGAAGTCCGGGCAGCCTGGAAGGAACCCCTGCAGGGTGAAGTCGCCGACGACTATTGCCACGCGCTGCGGCCAGAAGGCGCGCAGGCCGAGGACGTGATTTTCATGATCGAAGGCAAGCGACTGGTGCGCTACGACGTGCGCAACGACCGCATCGTCGCCCCCGGTGGCGGCAAGGTCGGCATGTCGCTGGGCCAACTGCAGACGCTGTACCCGGATCGCGGCGATCTGACCCCGCACAAGTACGACGAGCAGGGCCACAACCTGCGCGTGCGCCCGGCCAGCGAGGGCGGTGCGCTGGTCAACTTCGAGATCAACGGCGATGGCAACGTGACCGCGTGGCGGGTCGGCAAGACCCCGCAGGTCGACTACGTGGAAGGCTGCTCCTGAGCCATCGGCACCGCTGCGGCCACAGTGCCGGAGCGGGCCTTCACTGTTTGGCGTGGGCTGGCCCTAGAATCGGCTCACATCTGTCACCGGGGAGCCCCAGATGATCGCTGCCACTGTTTGGTTCGTGCTGGGCCTGGTGCTGTTGGCACTGGGCGGTGACTCCATCGTGCGGGCGGCCTCCGGCCTGGCCCAGCGCTTCGGGGCGTCGCCGTTCGTTGCAGGGCTGCTGCTGGTGGCCTTCGGCACGTCGCTGCCGGAGCTGGTAGTCAATGCGCGCGCCTTCGCGGTTGGCGCAGAAGAGCTCGCGCTGGGCAATGCGGTCGGCAGCAACATCGTCAACGTCGGCCTTACCCTGGGCCTGGCGGCGCTGGCTGCGCCGCTGCTGGTCCGTGCGCGCCTGCTGTCACCGTTGCTGGTCTGCCTGGCCGCCGCCAGCGCGCTGCTGATCCTGTTCGGCCTGGATGGCGTGATCGCACGCTGGGAAGGGGGCGTGCTGCTGCTCGCCTTCGTCGCCCTGCTGGTGGTCCTGCTGCGCCGTGCGAAGCTGGAATCCGAGCCGGTGCGCGCGGCCATCGCCGGCTATGCGATGACCCGCACCGGGCTGTTCCTCAATACCCTGCGGCTGCTGTTCGCGGCGGTGTGCCTGTACTTCGGCGCGCGCTGGATCGTGCAGGCCGCACCGGTGTTCGGCGCCGGGTTGGGCTGGTCGCCCCTGCTGGTCGGCCTGCTGCCGGTGGCGATCGGCACCGCTCTGCCCGAAGTGGCTGCGGCCGTCGCGGCGGCACGACGTGGTCAGGGCGACATGGTGCTGGGCCACGTCATCGGCTCAAGCCTGTTCAACCTGCTGGTGGTGGTCGGTGGCATGGCCGCACTGCGGCCGATGGCGCTGCCCGAATCGTTCGTGAAGCTGGAACTGCGGGCGGCGATCGCTTTCGTACTGGTGCTCTATCCGATGCTGCGCGGCGATCTGACGATCAGCCGGCGCGAAGGCGCGGTGCTGGTGGTGGCCTTCCTTGGCTGGATCGCGCTGGAGCTGGCGCTGGTCTGGGGTGGCTGAACGTCGCAATCGGCTCTACTGGCTGTCCCGGGAAACCGGCGCCTCGGTACCCTCGGTGTCGCCCGGATGGCGCGGCTCCGGCGGCGGCAACTGTTCTTCCTTGGCGGTCTTGTGGCCGGGCAGGTCCGGCCGCGTTTCCATCAGCAGCGACAGTGCGGCCTTGGCCATCATGTGCGCGCTGATCGGTGCGGTGATGAACAGGAACACGGTGATCAGCAGTTCGCGCGGCTGCGGATCCTCGCCGAGAAAGATGTGATAGCAGACCGAGCCGACCAGCACGCAGCCCACGCCCAGCGTGCTGGCTTTGGTCGGTGCATGCAGGCGCTTGAAGAAGGTGGAGAGCTTCACCAGGCCGAGTGCACCGACCAGGATGAAGAAGCAGCCGAACAGCAGCAGGATCGACAGCACGATCTGGATGAAGGTGATCATTCGACGATGTCCCGGCGCAGCACGAACTTGCTCAGCACCACCGTGCTGCCGAAGCCGAGCATGGCGATGATCAGCGCGGCTTCGAAATACACTGCCGAGTTGAGGTACATGCCGAACAGCATCAGCTCGGCGATGGCCGTCACCGACAGCGTGTCCAAGGCGAGGATGCGGTCCGGCACGGTCGGGCCGCGCAGCAGGCGCCAGGTGGCCAGCAGCATGGCCAGGCCGACCACGTGCATGCACACCACCATGGTGGTCTGGATGAACATATGTCCGGTCATGGGAAAATCTCCATCAGCGGGGCTTCGTAGCGGGATTTGATCTGCCGGATCAGCTCGTCCGGATCATCCAGATGCAGCACGTGCACCAGCAGATAGCGGCGGTCATCGGACAACGCGGCCGAGACGGTACCCGGGGTCAGCGTAATCATGCTGGTCAGCGCGGCGATGCCGTGGATGTTGGCGATATCCAGCGGCAGCCAGATGAAACCGGGGTGGATGCGGCGCTCCGGCCCCAGCACCTGGATCGCGACCCGGATGTTGGAGATCAGGATGTCCCATAGGGTCACGAACAGCAGCTTGGGCAGCGGCCGGAGCGAGCCGATGCGCGCAAACTCGCGGTCCAGCCGCGCGGCGAACAACGGCACCACCACGCCCAGGATCATGCCGAGCACGAACTGGCCGAGGGTGAAGCTGTCGGACATCAGCAGCCAGAACACCACCACCATCACGCTCAGCGAGGGCGAGGGCAGCACGCGTTTGTAGAGGGAAGGCTTGCGCGTCATGGCTGGCGGATCTCCGGCGTGGTAGCGCGCAGTTCACCCACATAATCCTGGGGCTGCAGCAGCTGGGTGGCCATCGCATCGGTGTGCTGCATCAGCGGGCCGGCGAACACGCTCATCGCGATGCCATAGCTGAGCAGCAGCGCGGCGGCGAACAGTTCCACCGTGCGCGTGGGGGCCTTGCGCGGTCTGGGCGCGCCTTCTTCGACCACCGGTACGCGCCAGAACAGGCGGATGCCGCCACGGGTCAGGCCGACGATCACCATCAGGCTGCTGCCCAGCACGGCGGCCCAGACCGCCCAGGTGTACTGCGCCGGCATGCCGGCCAGCAGCGCGGCCTTGGCCAGGAAGCCGGACAGCGGCGGCAGGCCGGCCACCGAGACGGCGCCGATCAAGAACAGCACCGCAGGGGTTTCCTTGCCCGGCATCGGCGCGATGATCTCCTTCTTGTCGCTGGCACCGCCACGGCGGCGGCGGATCAGGTCGGCAATGAGGAACAGCGCGGCGGCCACGAAGGTGCTGTGCGGCAGGTAGTACAGGCCGGCCGAGAGCACTTCGGGTGTGCGCACCGAGAAGGCGATGAACAGCGTCGCCGCCGAAACCACCACCAGGTAGGAGATCAGCACGCGCAGACGTGCCGCAGCGAGCACACCCAGGCCGCCCAGCACGAGGGTGGCCACACCGGCCCAGAGCAGCCACTGGCTGCCGTAACCGGCCATCGGGCCGGCACCGTCGCCGAACCACAGGGTGCTGACCCGCAGCACCGCGTACAGCCCGACCTTGGTCATGATCGCAAACAGCGCCGCCACTGCGGCCGGCGCACGCGCATACGCTTCGGGCAGCCACAGGTACAGCGGCATCAGCGCGGCCTTGCTGCAGAACACCAGCAGCAACAGCCCCATCGTCGCCTTGACCAGGGTCAGGTGCGAAGCCGGCACTTCAGCGATGCGCTGGGACAGCTCGGCCATGTTGAGCGAGCCCAGCGAGGCGTACAGCAGGCCGAGTGCGATCAGGAACAGGGTCGAGGCGGTGACGTTGAACACCACGTAGTGCAGGCCGATGCGCATGCGCAGGCCGCGCCCGCCGCTGAGCAGCAGGCCGTAGGAGGCGATCAGCATCACCTCGAAGAACACGAAGAGATTGAAGATATCGCCGGTCAGGAACGCGCCGTTGAGGCCGACCAGCTGGAACTGGAACAGCGCATGGAAGTGCGGCGCGCGGCGGTCCCAGCCCGAACAGGCGTGCAGCAGGCACGGGATGGCCAGCAGCAGGGTGGTGACCAGCATCCATGCCGAGAGGCGGTCGGCCACCAGCGCGATGCCCAGGCGCGAGGGCCAGTCGCCCAGCAGGTACACCGCGATGCTGCCATCGGCGGTCTGTGCGAACAGCAGCGCCACGGCCGCGGCGAGCGCGGTCAGCGTCGTCCACGCCACCGTGCGCTGCACCTTCGGACCATAGCGGCGATGCTCCACGAACAGCGAGCAGGCCGCGCCGAACAGCGGAATCAGGATGGGCAGGATCACCGCATGGTTCATGCGCCGCCCTCCCGGCCCGGCGCGGTATCGGCAGGAAGCTCTTCTTCTTCGTGCGCGTCCACGTGGTCGCTGTGGTTGTCGCTGCGGCTGCGCATCGCCAGCACGATGCTGACCGCCGTCATCGCAAAGGCGATCACGATGGCGGTCAGCACCAGCGCCTGCGGCAGCGGATCGGTGTAGTTGCCCAGATCGCTGTCGATGCCCTCACGCAGCACGGGGGCCTTGCCCTGCACCAGCCGGCCGCCGGCAAAGATCAGCAGGTTGGTCGCATACGACAGGAAGGTCATGCCGAGGATCACATCGAAGCTGCGCGCGCGCAGCAGCAGGTAGATGCCGATCGCGCTCAGTACGCCGATGGCGCTTGCCAGGGCCAGTTCCATCAGTGCATCTCCCCGGTTTTTGCCGAACGGCGGGTGGGATCGATCTCGCCTTTGCGGGCGTTGCGGGTGCGCGAGGGCTTGATCGTGCCCATCATCGAGAGCATCAGCATCACACCGCCGAATACCACCAGGTACACGCCGGTATCGAAGCCGATCGCACTGGCCAGCGGTACCTCGCCGATCAGCGGTATGTGCAGGTCCAGATGCCCACTGGTCAGGAACGGCACACCAAACAACATCGAGGCGCAGCCACTGAGGATGGCGATCAGCAGACCGGCACCGATGCAGCGGATGTAATCGAAGCCGAAGCGCGATTCCACCGAGGTGGTGCCCTGGATGACGTACTGGATCAGCAGCGGCACGGCCAGCACCAGGCCGGCGATGAAGCCGCCGCCGGGCGCGTTGTGGCCGCGCAGGAACAGGAAGATCGAGACGGTCAGGGTGAGCGGGAACATGATCTGCGCCAGATCGGCCGGCACCGGCAGCTTGATCGGCGGGCCCGGCATGATCTGTTCCGGCGCCATCCGCGAGCGGCGCAGCATGGCGTGCACCACCAGCGCGGCGATGCCGAACACGGTGATCTCGCCGAACGTATCGAAGCCACGGAAGTCGACCAGGATCACGTTGACCACGTTCTGCCCATAGGCCTCGGGCAGCGCACGCGCCAGCAGCTCGCCAGCCATGGTGTTGGGCGGCAGGGTCATCGCGGTGTAGGCCATCGCCGCCAGGCCGCCACCGGCGACGATCGCGATCACCGCATCGCGACGTTTGCGCCAGACCGATTTCTCCGGCGGCGACTGGATCGGCAAGTAGTTCATGCCCAGCAGCATCAGGACCAGAGTCACCATCTCCACCAGCAGCTGGGTCAGGGCCAGGTCGGGCGCGGACAGGAACACGAAGGTCAGCGAGACCATCAGGCCGACGCCGCCGACCACCAGCACCGCCAGCAGGCGCTGCCGGTAGACGAACAACGCGCCCAGCGCGCAGGCGATCATCACCAGCCACAGCGCCCAGCCCAACAGCGGGATCGGCTGCGGCGAAGGCCAGTTGGGCGAGGCCGGGTTGGCCACGAACGGCGCGGCGGCGACGATGATCGCCACCACCACCAGCGCCATCAGCATGCGCTGCAGGCTGCCATTGGCCAGGCCCTGGGTGAGCCGGTGGGCGAAGCCGAACACCAGGTCCAGCTGCTTGTGGAAAATGTTGCGGCCGATGCTGCGGCTGACCACCGCATGCAGGTCGATCAGGCGGCGCAGGCCGAAGTACAGCACGATGCCGCCGACCACACCGGCAGCGCTCATCGCCAGCGGCATGTTGAAGCCATGCCAGACCGAGAGGCTGTACGCCGGCATCGCCGGGCCCAGGATCGACGACGCGGCGGCATGCAGCACCGGCGCGATGGTGATCGCGGGCGCGACGCCGACGGCCACGCAGACCACCACCAGGATTTCCACCGGCACCTTCATGAAACGCGGCGGCTCATGCGGAACGCGGTCCAGATCGTGCGGGCCCTTGCCGAAGAAGGTGTCGTGCACGAATCGCAAGCTGTAGGCGACGCCGAACACGCCAGCCAGCAATGCGGCGATCGTCATGGCGATGCGCATCGCTTCGGGCCCGGCGGTCAGCGCTTCGGCGAACAGCATTTCCTTGGACAGGAAGCCGTTGAGCAGCGGAATGCCGGCCATGGCCAGCGAGGCGATGATCGCCAGCGCGCTGGTGATCGGCATCAGGCGGCGCAGCCCACCGAGCTTGCGCATGTCGCGGGTGCCGGTCTCATGGTCGATGATGCCCGCGGCCATGAACAGCGAGGCCTTGAAGGTGGCGTGGTTGAGGATGTGGAACACGCCGGCGACCACCGCCATCGGCGCGGACAGGCCGAACAGCATGGTGATCAGGCCCAGGTGGGAGATCGTCGAATAAGCCAGCAGGCCTTTGAGATCATGCTGGAAGATCGCGTTCCAGGCACCGATCAGCAACGTGATCGCACCGATGCCGCTGACGGTATAGAAGAACAGGTCGGTGCCGGCCAGCGCCGGATGCAGCCGCGCCAGCAGGAACACACCGGCTTTGACCATCGTGGCCGAGTGCAGATAGGCCGAGACCGGCGTCGGCGCGGCCATCGCGTGCGGCAGCCAGAAGTGGAACGGGAACTGGGCGCTCTTGGTGAAGATGCCGGCCAGGACCAGGAACAGGGCATACGGGTACAGCGAACTGGCGCGGATCAGATCGCCGGCGGCGAGCACCGCATCCAGTTCGAAGCTGCCCACGATGCGGCCGATCAGCAGCACGCCGCCGAGCAGGGCCAGGCCGCCGCCGCCGGTGACCACCAGGGCCATGCGGGCGCCCTCGCGGGCATCCTGGCGGTGCGACCAGAAGCCGATCAGCAGGAACGAGCTGATGCTGGTCATTTCCCAGAACACCATGAGCAGCAACAGGTTGCCCGAGACGACCATGCCCAGCATGGCGCCCATGAACAGCAGCAGGTAACAGTAGAAGCGGTGGGCGCTGTCGCGGGCGCTGAGGTAGTAATGGGCGTACATCACCACCAGCGCACCAATGGCCAGCACCATCCCGGCGAACATCCAGGCCAGGCCGTCCAGGCGCAGCGAGAAGGCCAGGCCGATCTGCGGTATCCACTCCCCGTAACTGCGGACGATCCCGCCGTCCATGATCGCCGGGGTCATCGTCGCCAACAGCGCCAGTCCCCCCAGCGGAGCGGCCGCGGCTACCCAGGCGGCCGTGGAGCGGGAGGTGCGGCGGAATGAAGCGACGGCCACTGCCATCAGGAAGGGCAGGGCGAGCAGCAGGAGCAGACTAGGATTCATGCAGGGAATGCGGGATTCACGAGCAGGTCGTTCAGTCTAACAGGCGGGCAATTGCTGCCGATACACCCGAATACGCCCTCAATTGCATGTAACGTGCACTGATTCATTTTTTCCGGCCAGCGCCCGGCCCCATTCGGGTCCGTCGGCGGCCGTATGGAGGCCCGCTGCCGACTTTGCCGACTGTGGCCTCCCGACGCCTGTCCAAACGGGTCCGGAACCAGTCGTCGCAGGGGCTGCGGGGGGGGTAACGGTATGCACGAAGATGAACGGTGGCCGTCGCTCGAAAGGCCACTGGGGACGATGCTGGACGGTGCGGCGTGGAGTGCCGGTGAGTGTCCGCACTCGTTCAGGAAAACCGGGTCAGTAGCGCCAGTCCATCCGGCGATAGAGCTTGGCCAGCACCCACAGCGGACCGATCAGCAGGTAGACCAGATCGGTCAGGAAGCTCGGCTTGCGGCCTTCGTGCTTGTGGCCGATGAACTGTGCCACCCACGCCACGGCAAAAACCCCCAGCGCCAGCCAGAACAGGTTCACCAGGCCGATCTCGGCCTCCAGCAGCCGGCAGACGCAGCCGCTGACGAAGAAGAACGCGAGCATGCCGTAGCCCAGCGTGCGCGAGAGGCGGTTGTAGAAGCACCAGGCGGCGAACATCGCCAGGCCCGCCCAGATCCCGTTCTGGAACCAGGTGATCAGCGGCGGCAGGCACCACAGCAGGGCGATCACCGACCACGCGATCGCCGGGACGGCCACGACGTGGATGCGCTGGTTCAGCGCATTGCGGTGATCGTCGGAATAGCTGGCGAAGTAGCGGTCGATCGGGCGTGCGACGGTGGTGGTGGCCATGTTCCCTCCCAGGATCTGCAGAGCATACCGCCGGTAGGGCCGACCGTTGGTCGGCTGCCTTCCATCCGCTGCCCGACATGGCCCCGGCATCGAAAACCGCGTTCCCCGGCGCAGGGCCGGGGAACGCCGTGCCGGTCAGTCGACCGAGATGCCCGCCAGGCGCTGCAGCGCCTCGGCGTACTTGGCGCGGGTGCGCTCGATGATCTCGGCGGGGATGCTCGGGCCCGGCGCGGTCTTGCCCCAGTCCAGCGTTTCCAGGTAGTCGCGGACGAACTGCTTGTCGTAGCTCGGCGGGCTGGTGCCCACCTCGTACTCGTCGGCCGGCCAGTAGCGCGAGGAATCCGGGGTCAGCATCTCGTCCATGATGTACAGACGGCCATCGGCATCGGTACCGAACTCGAACTTGGTGTCGGCCAGGATGATGCCGCGCTCGCGGGCGTACTCGGCCGCGTACGCATAGATGCGCAGGGTGGCATCGCGCACGCGCTCGGCCAGGTCCGCGCCGACCGCCTTGACCATCGCATCGAAATCGATGTTCTCGTCATGGTCGCCGACGGCGGCCTTGGTCGAGGGGGTGAAGATCGGTTCGGGCAGCTGTTCGGCCTGGCGCAGGCCGTCCGGCAGCTCGATGCCGCTGATCTTGCCGGTGCGCTGGTAGTCCTTCCAGCCACTGCCGATCAGGTAGCCGCGGGCGATCGCCTCGACCGGGACCGGCTTGAGCTTGCGGGTGACCACGGCGCGCTTGGCGTACAGGGCCGGATCGACGCCCTCGGGCAGCACGCTGGCCACATCGATGCCGGTCAGGTGATTGGGCATCAGGTGCGCGGTCTTGGCGAACCAGAAGTTCGAGACCTGGCAGAGCATTTCGCCCTTGCCGGGGATCGGATCGGGCAGCACCACGTCGAAGGCTGACAGACGGTCGGTGGCGACCATCAGCAGGTAGTCCCCCGGCGGAGTGCCGGCGGGGAGCCGGTCGCGCGGAATGTCGAAAACATCACGCACCTTGCCGCGATGGCGCAAGGGCAGGCCGGGGAGATCGGATTGCAACAACGTGGTCGGCACGGGCACTCCTGAGGCTTCGTCATGACAGCTGTCCAGGGGACCCGGAGGGCCCGCACAGACAGCGGGCGGCCTAGTGTAAAGCGGGTTGGGCCCGCTGTGACGTAAAATGAGGATCCTTTGTCGCCTCGGCTGCCCAGACCACCATGCGCTGGTACGGAAAACTGCTCGGATTCATCGCTGGCGCCCTGTTGTTCAGGCCCAATCCGCTGTTCGGGGCCGTGGTCGGGCTGTTGCTGGGGCACGCCTTCGATGCCGACTGGTTCCGGCTGAACAGGGAAAATCCCTACCGCGAGCTGGGGCTGACCTCCGAGGCGACCGATGCCGAGATCGACCTGGCCTACCGCCGCCTGATGTCCCAGTACCACCCGGACAAGGTGGTCGGCGCGGCGCCGGAGCTGCGCCAGCAGGCCGAGCGCAAGTCACGCCAGCTCAATGCCGCCTATGACCGCATCAAGACCCTGCGCAAGCGCTGATGCCGCGCGGCGCCCCCTTTCAACCTCCTGAAGGCCCCGGCCATGTCCAACTGCATCATTGCTCCCTCCATTCTGTCCGCCGATTTCGCCCGCCTGGGCGAGGAAGTGGACAACGTGCTCGCGGCCGGCGCCGACTGGGTGCATTTCGATGTGATGGACAACCACTACGTGCCGAATCTGACGATCGGCCCGCTGGTCTGCCAGGCCCTGCGCAAGCACGGCGTGACCGCACCGATCGACGTGCATCTGATGGTGGAGCCGGTGGACCGGATCATTCCGGACTTCGCCGAGGCCGGCGCGACCTACATCAGCTTCCATCCGGAGGCGAGCCGCCACGTGCACCGCACGATCCAGCTGATCCGTTCGCTGGGCTGCAAGCCGGGCGTGGTGCTCAACCCGGCCACGCCGGTGGACATCCTGGACTGGGTGCTCGATGACCTGGACCTGGTGCTGGTGATGTCGGTCAATCCGGGTTTCGGCGGCCAGGCGTTCATTCCGTCGGCGCTGGACAAGGTGCGCGCGATCCGCAAGAAGATCGATGCCAGTGGCAAGGACATCCGCCTAGAGATCGACGGTGGCGTGAAGGCCGACAACATCGGCGCGATCGCGGCGGCCGGTGCGGATGCGTTCGTGGCCGGCTCGGCGATCTTCAACGCGAAGACCAGCTACCAGGACATCATCGCGCAGATGCGCAGCAACGTCGCCGCGGCGCGGGGCTGAGCTGAGCCATGCAACCGGTGGCTGCCGTGACCATCCGCGTGGCCACCGCCGAGGATGCGGGGCTGATCCTGCGCTTCATCCGCGAGTTGGCGATCTACGAGAAGGCCGAGTCGTCGGTGCAGACCGACGAAGCGGGTATCCGCGCGAGCCTGTTCGGCCCCGATGCCAAGGCGCATGCACTGATCTGCGAAGCCGACGGCGTGGCCATCGGGTATGCGGTGTATTTCTACAACTATTCGACGTGGCTGGGCCGTAACGGGATCTATCTGGAAGATCTGTACGTCAGCCCGGAGCGCCGCGGCAGCGGTGCCGGCAAGGCGCTGCTGCAGCACATCGCGCGGATCGCGGTGGCCGAAGGCTGCGGTCGTTTCGAGTGGTCGGTGCTGGACTGGAATGAGCCGGCGATCCAGTTCTACGCGGCCGCAGGTGCGAAGCCGCAGAGCGAGTGGACGGTATACCGGATGGAGGGCGAGGCGTTGCGGGCGTTTGCCGCAGGCTGAGCTGTCCAAAAAAAGACCGCACCATTTCTGGTGCGGCCCTGGGAATAGCGGGAGGCTGATCCTGCCTCCATCCATCTTCCTTGCTATGGCCTCCCATTCTCCGGGCCCCTGGTGACGCTTTGATGACGTTCACCGGCGGCCACGCCGTCCGCTGCTAGCCTTCGCTTCCCCACTCCCTGGAAGTACCGCATGAGCCGTCCCCATTGGCGTTTGATCCTCAACGGCAAGGCCACCGGCAATGAGGATGTGCGCGAGGCGGTGGCGGCGCTGCGCGAGCGCGGGGTGCAGCTGGAGGTACGGGTGACCTGGGAATCGGGCGATGCCGAGCGCTATGTGGCCGAGGCGATCGCCCATGGGGTCGATACGATCATCGCGGCCGGCGGTGACGGCACCCTCAGTGAGGTGGCCGAAACGCTGGCGCATCGCGAGGAGTCGGCTGACGCGTTGCCGTCGCTGGGCCTGTTGCCGTTGGGCACGGCCAATGACTTCGCCACCGCGGCGGAGATTCCCGATGAACCGCTGGCGGCGCTGGAGCTGATCGCGCAGGCGCCCGCGCGCCCGGTCGATCTGCTGCGCATCGATGCCGATGGCAAGGTGTGGTGGTGCGCGAACGTCGCCAGTGGCGGCTTCGGCACCGAGGTCACGGTGGAGACCGATGAGGGCTTGAAGAAAGTGCTCGGCGGGCTGGCCTATCTGGTCACCGGGATATCGCGGCTGGGGCGGATCGATCCGATCCAGGCGCAGGTCCGGGCGCCGGGGTTCGCGTGGGCCGGTGGCTTCATCGCCCTGGGCGTCGGCAACGGTCGCCAGGCCGGCGGCGGGCAGGTGCTGTGTCCGGAGGCCCTGATCGATGATGGTCTGCTGGATATCACGGTGATCCCTGAGCTGAGCGGGGAGGTCGCCTCCACCTTTGCCGCGCTGGTCAAGGGGGGCAAGCGCGGCGCGCTGGAGCAGGTAGCCGAACGTGTGCAGGCACCGTGGGTGGAGATCGACGCCGAGGCGCCGCTGACGCTCAATCTGGATGGCGAACCGGTCCAGGCACGGCACTTCCGCATCGACTGCGTGCCGGGGCGGGTCAACCTGCATGTGGCGCTGGACAGCCCGCTGCTGTCGCGCGCCTGATGCGCCGGGCGGCGCCGGGTTCCATCCGGTGCCGTCAATGCGGTACAGTCGCCGTGTGTCCATTCTGACGACCCCGCATACCCTTTCTTCCGCTCGCCGTTGGTGGCGATGGTGGCCTGTTGCCGTCGTCCGTCCCGCCACCGCCGTTTCCCGGAAGGAAAGTCGTCTTGATTACGCTCGAGCAGTTCCAGCAGCAGGCCGCTGAAGGCCACACCCGCATCCCCGTCGTCCGTGAAGTGCTGTCCGACCTGGACACGCCGCTTTCGGTCTATCTGAAGCTCGCCGACGGCCCGCATACCTATCTGTTTGAATCGGTCGAAGGCGGCGAACGCTTCGGGCGCTATTCCATCATCGGCCTGCCGGCGCGCCGGGTGTATGCCTTCCACGGCCATACCCTGACCATCAGCGAGTCCGGCACCGTGGTGGACACCCGCGAGGTCGCCGACCCGTTCACCGAGGTCGAAGCGCTGCGCAGCGCCCACTCGGTGCCCAAGCTGGCCGGTCTGCCGGGCTTCACCGGTGGACTGGTCGGCTGGTTCGGCTTTGAATGCATCGGTTACATCGAACCGCGCCTGGCCCCGCCGCGTGGCCGCGATGAGCTGGGCACCCCGGACATCCTGCTGCTGCATTCCGAAGAACTGGCGGTGTTCGACAACCTCAAGGGCCGCCTGTACCTGATCGTGCATGCCGACCCGGGTCAGCCCGGTGCATGGGAGGATGCCCAGGCCAAGCTGGATGCGCTGGTCGCCAAGCTGCGCGCGCCCGGCGCCGGCTACCCCGCACCGATCACCCGCGACGTGCTGGACGAGAACGATTTCGTCTCCGGCTTCACCCGCGAAGGCTTCATCGCCGCGGTCGACAAATCCAAGGAATACATCCGCGCCGGCGACATCTTCCAGGTGGTGCTGAGCCAGCGCCTGAGCGTGCCGTTCAAGGCGCGCCCGGTGGATGTGTACCGCGCGCTGCGTGCGCTCAATCCCTCGCCGTACATGTACTTCCTCGACACCGGCGACGTGCAGGTGGTCGGCTCCTCGCCGGAAATCCTGGTGCGCCTGCAGGACGGGGAGGTCACCGTGCGTCCGATCGCCGGCACCCGCCCGCGCGGCGCGACGGTGGAAGAAGACAACGCACTGGAAGCCGAACTGCTGGCCGATCCCAAGGAGCGCGCCGAGCATCTGATGCTGATCGACCTGGGCCGCAACGATGCGGGCCGCGTCTCCAAGGCGGGCACGGTGGAAGTGGGCGAGCAGTTCGTGATCGAACGCTACAGCCACGTCATGCACATCGTCAGCGAAGTCACCGGGCAGCTGCAGCCGGGCCTGAGCTATGCCGACGTGCTGCGCGCGACGTTCCCGGCCGGCACCGTCAGCGGCGCGCCGAAGATCCGCGCGCTGGAAGTGATCCGCGAGCTGGAACCGATCAAGCGCAACGTCTACGCCGGCAGCATCGGCTACATCGGCTGGCATGGCGATGCCGATACCGCGATCGCGATCCGCACCGCTGTGATCAAGGACGGCCGCCTGCATGTGCAGGCCGGCGCCGGCATCGTCTACGACTCCGATCCCGGCAAGGAATGGGACGAGACGATGAACAAGGGCCGCGCGCTGTTCCGTGCGGTCGCGCAGGCTGCCAAGGGCCTGTAAGGCTCCTCTGCCCAGATGCATGACACGTGCACGGTTGCGTGCACGCCACTTCCCCATTCAAGACGGACCCTGACCATGTTGTTGATGCTCGACAACTACGACAGCTTCACCTACAACCTCGTGCAGTACCTGCAGACGCTGGGCGCCGAGGTCAAGGTGGTGCGCAACGACGCGTTGAGCGTCGATGAGATCGCCGCGCTCGCCCCTGAGCGCATCGTGATTTCGCCCGGCCCTTGCACGCCAAACGAAGCGGGCGTGTCGCTGGAGCTGATCCGCCGGCTCGGCCCGACCACGCCGATCCTGGGCGTGTGCCTGGGCCACCAGAGCATCGGCCAGGTGTATGGCGGCGATGTGATCCGCGCCACCAACATCATGCACGGCAAGACCTCGCCGATCCGGCATGAAGGCAGGGGCGTGTTCGCCGGCCTGCCGGACCGCTACCAGGCCACGCGCTACCACTCGCTGGTGGTCGACAAGACCACGTTGCCGGCCTGCCTGGAAATGACCGCCTGGACCGAGAACGCGGACGGCTCGATCGAAGAGATCATGGGCCTGCGCCATCGCGAGTATCCGGTCGAGGGTGTGCAGTTCCATCCCGAGTCGATCCTCACCGAGCATGGCCATGCCCTGCTGAAGAATTTCCTGCAGCGCTGAGCGCGCCGCACCCGCATCACAAAGGACCCCGCATGACCTTCTCCCCCCAGGAAGCTCTGCAGCGCACCATCGAGCATCGCGAAATCTTCTTCGACGAAATGGTCGACCTGATGCGGCAGATCATGCGTGGTGAAGTGTCGCCGGTGATGACCGCCGCGATCCTGACCGGCCTGCGGGTCAAGAAGGAAACCATCGGCGAAATCGCCGGTGCCGCGACCGTGATGCGTGAGCTCGCCCTCGCCGTGCCGGTGGAGGACAAGACGCAGCTGGTGGACATCGTCGGCACCGGTGGCGACGGCTCGCATACCTTCAACATCTCCACCTGCGCGATGTTCGTGGTGTCTGCGGCCGGGGCCAAGGTGGCCAAGCACGGCAACCGCAGTGTTTCCTCCAAGTCCGGCAGCGCCGACGCGGTTGAAGCACTTGGCGCGATCATCGATCTGCAGCCGCAGGAGGTCGCACGCGCCATCACCGAGACCGGTATCGGCTTCATGTTCGCGCCGATGCACCACCCGGCGATGAAGGTCGTCGCGCCGGTACGCCGCGAGATGGGGGTGCGCACGATCTTCAACATCCTCGGCCCGCTGACCAATCCGGTGGGCGCGACCAACGTGTTGATGGGTGTATTCCACTCGGATCTGGTCGGCATCCAGGCGCGCGTGCTGCGTGAACTCGGCGCCGAACGCGCGCTGGTGGTGTGGGGCCGCGACAACATGGATGAGATCTCGCTCGGCGCCGGCACGCTGGTGGGCGAGCTGCGCGACGGCAAGGTGCGCGAGTACGAGATCCATCCGGAAGACTTCGGCATCGCGATGTCGGCCAGCCGCAACCTCAAGGTGGATGGCCCAGAGGAATCCATCGCGATGCTGCGCGGCGTGCTCGACAACCAGCCCGGCCCGGCGCTCGACATCGTCGCGCTCAACGCCGGTGCGGCGCTGTATGTGGCCGGTGTCGCCGACAGCATTGCCGATGGCCTGGCCCGTGCCCGTGCGGTACTGGCCGATGGCAGTGCACGCTCGCGGATGGAGCAGTACGTTGCCGCCACCCGCCGCATCCGCGGGGCCGTCTGAGCCCGCGTTTTCCGAATTCAGCGGAGCTGGTCGATAATGGCCGGCCTCCAGGACCCCAATGACATGAGCGACATCCTCGATACCATCCTGGCCCGCAAGGCCGACGAAGTCGCCGCACGCCGGGCCCAAGTGCCGCTGGAGGCACTGATCGCGCGCGTGGAACAAGCGCCGCCGGTGCGCGGCTTCGCCGATGCGCTGCGTGCCTCGATTGCCGCGGGGCATCCGGCCGTGATCGCCGAAATCAAGAAGGCCAGCCCGTCCAAGGGCGTGATCCGCCCGGACTTCCATCCGGCCGACATCGCGGTGAGCTACGAGTTCGGCGGCGCCAGCTGCCTGTCCGTACTGACCGACGTGGATTTCTTCCAGGGCAGCGACGCCTACCTGCAGCAGGCCCGTGACGCCTGCACGCTGCCGGTGCTGCGCAAGGACTTCGTGATCGATGCTTATCAGGTGTATGAAGCGCGCGTACTCGGCGCGGACTGCATTCTGCTGATCGTGGCCGCGCTGGACGACCGCCAGCTGGCCGAGCTGTCCGACCTGGCCATGCAGCTGGGCATGGACGTACTGGTGGAAGTGCACGACATCGACGAGCTCGAGCGTGCCATCCAGGTGCCGGTGCCGCTGATCGGCATCAACAACCGCAACCTGCGCACCTTCGAGGTGTCGCTGCAGACCACGCTGGACATGCGCCAGGCCGTGCCACGCGACCGCCTGCTGGTGACCGAAAGCGGCATCCTCGGCCCGGCTGACGTCACCGTGATGCGCGAGGCCGGGGTCAACGCGTTCCTGGTCGGCGAGGCTTTCATGCGCGTGGAAGAGCCCGGCGAGGGCCTGCGTCAGCTATTCTTCAGCGCATGACAGCGATCTACCCAACGCCGCGCGACGACGCCCCGCTGGTGGTCTTCGACTTCGATCACACCCTGTATGACGGCGATTCCGGCAGCCATCTGTTCGCGTGGCTGATCAAGCGCAACCCGCTGCGGCTGCTGGCCGCCCTGTTGGCCACGCCGCTGCTCGGCCCGCTGGTGGCGTTCCTGCCCACCCGCCGCCGCGGCATCTCCGGCTATGTCTGGATCGCCACGTTTGGCCTGCACCGGGCGCGCGAGTTCAACAAGGTGATCGACCGCTACGTTCTCAAGCACGAGGCCGATATCCGGCGCCGCCTGCTGCCCGTGGCGCTGGAGGTGTTTGCCCGGCATCGTGCCGCCGGCGATCGCGTCGTGGTCGCCACCGGCGCACCGCCGGAGCTGGCCCGCGCCATCCTGGCCTTCGTCGCCCACCAGGGCGTGCCGGTGATCGGCAGTGAGGTCGGCCCGTTCCTGGGCGCGGTGATCGCCACCCGGCACTGCCACAACGAAGAAAAGATGCGGATGCTCCGCGAGCGCGGCTATGGCGACGTGGACGTCGCGTACTCCGACAGCAGCGCCGACCTGCCGCTGTTGCTGGCCGCAGCGGCGCCGGTGGTGGTCAACCCGAAGGCGTCACGCGTGGACTATTTCCGCCAGGTGCTGCCGCCGGGCACCCCGGTGCTCAACTGGGGCTGTGTCGATCGGGCCGGTGACAAGGTCTGATGCGACGTTGAAATAGCCTGAAAGGGGCTGGAAAAGTGTCGGGTCCAGCTCAGCCTGCGCGCCACTGCCCGATCGCATGCCCGATCTGGAACAGGCTGATGCCCAGCACCAGCACGCCGACGGCAATCAGCACCCAGCGCTCCTTGACCTTTTTGACCAGAATCGCGGCCACCGGTGCCGCCATCATGCCGCCGATCAGCAGGCCGGCCACGATGTTCAGGTACTGCACGCCCATGGTCAGAAGAAAGGTGATCGAGACCGCAAGCGTGACCACGAACTCGGCCGCGTTGACCGTGCCGATGGTGGTACGGGCCTGGCCACCGCGGGCCAGCAGGGTGGAGGTGGCCACCGGCCCCCATCCGCCGCCGCCGCTGGCATCCAGCAGGCCGGCCACGAACCCCAGCAGCGGGACACGCTTCACTTCCTGGGCCGGCAGCATCCGTCCGGCCGCACGCAGCAGGATGAAGATGGCGAGCACCAGCAGATACATATAGATGAAGGGGCGGATTACGTCACCGGGAAGCTGGGTCAGCACGTAGGCGCCCACCACGCCGCCGACCGCGCCGGGCAGCGCCAGTCGCAGGAACAGCCGGCGGTCCACATTGCCGGCGACCAGGTGCGAGACCCCGGAGGCGCCCGTGGTGAAGACTTCCGCGGTATGGATGCTCGCGCTGACTGCTGCTGGCGGCAGGCCCATGCTGAGCAGCACGGAGGAAGAGATCAGCCCGAAGGCCATGCCCAGCGCGCCATCGACCAGCTGCGCGCCGAGGCCGATCAGGATGAACCAATAGAATTCACTGCCAAGTTCCATGCGAACAGCCTAGCGGCAAATGGGCAGGTAGTGCCGGTCGCTGGCCGGTAACCTCGTCCAGGTCGACGGGCGTCGGTGTGGATGTGCGTGGTTGCCGGCCAGCGGCCGGCACTACGCGGGCAGAATCAGCGGGTGCCGTACAGAACCACGGTCTTGCCACGGGCATGCAGCTGGCCGTCGGTCTGCAGCTTCTTCAGCACGCGGCCGGCCATTTCACGCGAGCAGCCGACCAGGCGGGCCAGTTCCTGGCGTGAGACACGCAGCTGGGTGCCCTGCGGGTGGCTCATCGCCTCCGGCTCGCGCGACAGATCATGCAGGGTCCGCACGATGCGGTCGGTGACATCCAGGAAGGCCAGGCGGCTGGCTTTCCTGCTGGTATCGAGCAGGCGCTTGGAGAGCTGCTGGCCGATGGAGTAGAGCAGGCGCGGAGCATCGGCCGAGAGCGGCCCCAGGAACAGCTGATGCAGGCGCTCGTAGCTGATCTCGGCCAGTTCACACGGCGTACGGGTGCGCAGGATGACCTCGCGGCGGTCCGATTCGACGAACAGCCCCATCTCGCCGACGAACTCGCCCGAGCCGAAATAGCCCAGCACCAGCTCACGATCGTCATCTTCCTCAGCCATTATTGAGACTGAGCCACTGATCACGTAGTACAGGGTCCCGGCCGGATCCCCCGGACGAAAGACGTCAGTACGCGCGGGATAGCGCCGGCGGTGGCTGTGGGCCAGGAAGCGATCGATGGTGGCGATGTCCAGGGCCAACGGACTTGTAGCAAGGCGCACAGTTGACACGTTGAGGCGCTCCGATTGCTCATGAAGAATTCACGGCTATGTGCCGGGAGCTTAACGATCCGAATTGTTAAGGGCAAACCGAACACAGGTACTCGTTTCAATGCAAGTTTCGCCCTCGATCACTTTGCCCCATAATTACTTCTTTCCCACCACACACAGGATCGACCGCCGTGGTCAAGCCGTTGCCTCGCCTGAGGTTGCAGGGTTTCAACAACCTCACCAAGGCGTTGAGCTTCAACATCTATGACGTCTGTTACGCCCGCACCGAAGAGGAGCGTCAGCGTTACATCGAATATATTGATGAAGAGTACAACGCCGATAGGCTGACTCAGATCCTGACCGACGTTGCCGAGATCATCGGTGCGAACATCCTGAACGTGGCCCGCCAGGACTACGATCCCCAGGGTGCCTCGGTGACGATCCTGATCTCGGAAGAGCCGGTGATCGACAAGAAGCAGGCCGGCAAGGAGCTGATCTCCGACGCCGTGGTCGCGCACATGGACAAGAGTCACATCACTGTCCATACGTACCCGGAAACCCACCCGCAGGAGGGCATCGCCACGTTCCGCGCGGACATCGATGTGGCCACCTGTGGCGTGATTTCCCCGCTGAAGGCGCTGAACTACCTGATCGAGAGTCTGGAATCGGACATCGTGATCATGGATTACCGCGTGCGTGGCTTCACCCGTGATGTGAAGGGCAAGAAGCACTACATCGATCACAAGATCAACTCGATCCAGAACTTCCTGGCCAAGAACATCAAGTCGCGTTACGAGATGTTCGACGTCAACGTCTACCAGGAGAACATCTTCCATACGAAGATGCACCTGAAGGACTTCGACCTGGACCAGTACCTGTTTGAAGAGAAGGCCAAGAACCTCTCGTTCAAGGAACGCATGAAGATCGAGGCGCTGCTGCGCCGTGAGATCGAAGAGCTGTTCCATGGGCGCAATCTGGCCGAATGAGGCACTTCGCGATGTCGCCCGGGCTTGGCCCGGGCGGCCTCGCTCAGGCGGGACGGCCCGCCCTGTGGAACCGGTGTTTGCGCAAAATCCGGTTCCACGGCAGCTACCGACGACGGTCCGGTGTGAAAACACCGGGCCGTTTTGCTTTTGTTAACCCAAGGAATCCCCCATGCCCTGGATCTATCTTCTCGTCGCCGGTCTGTTCGAAATCGGCTTTGCCATCGGAATGAAGTACTCCGAAGGCTTCAGCAAGCCGCTTCCCACCCTGGCCACCGTTGGCGCCGCGCTGATCAGCCTGTACCTGATGAGCCAGGCGATGAAATCCATCCCGGTCGGCACGGCGTATGCGATCTGGACCGGCATTGGCGCGCTTGGCGTGGCGATGCTCGGCATTTTCCTGTTCGGCGACAGTGCCTCGCCGTCGCGGCTGGCCTGCATCGCGTTGATCGTGGCCGGTGTGATCGGCCTGAAGCTGGTCTCTGGGTAACGCCCTCGCATTCGCGCTGGCGCTCCCACGGTTCGCTGTGCGAACCGCGGGCCCCCGGCTCACTGAACACCCATACCCCCGCCGCTTCGCCGCGCCCCCCTGACTCAGGGGGGGCTTCTCACCAGATGCACGCGGCGCGGTGGAGGCTTAAAGGCGGTATGCGATGGTCTTCATCACCTTGGAGGCCAGCGCCATTACCGATGGGATCGGTGCGGGCAACTTCCGGGCGCCGGCATGCTCGGCGTGGTCGGCGTGGCGGGCCTCGTCGATCTTCATCACCTTGATCACCTCACGGCTGCGCAGGTCGGCCGGGGGCAGGGTGTCCAGGTGTTCATCAAGGTGGGCTTCGACCTGGCGCTCGGTCTCGACCACGAATCCCAGGTTCCAGCCGTCGCCACGCAGGCCGGCCAGGGTGCCGATGGTGTAGCTGCCGGCATACCAGATCGGGTTGAACAGGCTGGGCCGGCTGTCCAGTTCGCGCAGGCGCCGGGCACACCAGGCCAGGTGGTCGGTTTCTTCCTGGGCGGCGTCGAGCAGGTGGGCGCGGGTTTCCGGCTCGCGGGCGACCGCGGCCTGGCCGAAGTACAGGCCCTGGGCGCAGACTTCACCGACATGGTTGATGCGCATCAGCCCGGCTGCATGGCGGCGCTCGCGAGCGGCCATCTGCACATCCGGGGTCGCCTCGGCAGGGTAGGGGCGGCTGGCCGGCGGATTGCCGAACACCGTATCCAGGGCCCGCTGGGCTTCGGTCAGCAGGTGGTCGAGCGGGGTGATCTGGCGGAGCGCGGTCATGGCAGGGGGATGTCGCGGCGGGGGACTGTCGATTCTCGCCCCCCGCGGCCGGTGTGCCAAGCCGGGATCAGGGTCAACTTGCATGTGGCGGGGATGGCCAGTACAATCCCGCCTCTTCACAACGCGTGGCAGAGTTCCGGCCGTACTGCGCCGTAATGAGCCCGACCTACTAGAGTTCTTTCATGAGCACTTTCACTGCAAAGTCCGAGACCGTCCAGCGCGACTGGTATCTCGTCGACGCATCCGGCAAGACGCTGGGCCGTCTGTCCACCGAGCTGGCCCGCCGTCTGCGCGGCAAGCACAAGCCGGTTTACACCCCTCACGTTGATACCGGTGATTACCTGGTTGTCATCAATGCAGAAAAGATTGCCGTCACCGGCAACAAGCTGCAGGACAAGCTGTATCACCGTTTCACTGGCTACATCGGCAACCTGAAGACCGAAACTCTGGCCCAGGCGCTTGAGCGCCACCCGGAGCGTGTCATCGAGACCGCCGTCAAGGGCATGCTGCCGAAGGGCCCGCTGGGCCGCGCCATGTACCGCAAGCTCAAGGTGTACTCGGGTTCCGAGCACCCGCACGCCGCTCAGCAGCCTCAGGTTCTGGATATCTAATCATGGCTATCACGCAAAACTACGGCACCGGCCGCCGCAAGTCCTCCACCGCCCGCGTGTTCCTGCGCAAGGGCGCCGGCAACATCACCGTCAATGGCCGTCCGCTGGACGAGTTCTTTGGCCGTGAGACTGCACGCATGATCGTGCGTCAGCCGCTGGAACTGACCAAGAACACCGAAAGCTTCGACATCATGGTCACCGCCGCTGGCGGTGGTACCACCGGTCAGGCCGGTGCGATCCGTCTGGGCATCGCCCGTGCACTGGTCGAGTACGACGAAACCCTGAAGTCCGAGCTGCGCAAGGCTGGCTTCATGACCCGTGACGCCCGTGAAGTCGAGCGTAAGAAGGTCGGCCTGCACAAGGCACGTCGCGCCACCCAGTTCTCCAAGCGCTGATCCATCGCGCCTGGCGCGGGATCCTTCGGGATCCCCCTGGGAGGTACGCAAAAGCCCGGCTTCGGCCGGGCTTTTGTCGTTTCCGGGGGTGGGTGTCCCTGGCGCAGATCATCTGGTTGTTGGAGGGGCGCTGCGCGGGCTGGCGACGCTGCGGCGTCACTGCTGTGCTCGCCGCTGTTTCATGGGCCGGTGGTGGCGGCGGTAGTGCCGACCGCTGGTCGGCTGCGTTCGCGGCCCGGCATGGGCAGGGTGTCGGCCGTTTCGCGCCCGGACAAACGCTCAAACAAACAGAAAAGGCCGATCTTTCGATCGGCCTTTTCTGTTTGTTTGGCTGCCCCGGATGGATTCGAACCACCGAATGCCTGAGTCAGAGTCAGGTGCCTTACCGCTTGGCGACGGGGCAATATGTGCGTGCAATTATTGCACTTTTTCCCTGAAAAACCAAGCGGACTTGGTGGCTATGGGTGGACTCGAACCACCGACCCCAGCATTATGAGTGCTGTGCTCTAACCGGCTGAGCTACATAGCCTCAGGGAGCCGGCAATTCTGGAGATGTATTCGGAATCTGTCAACACTTTTTCACCGCGCTTGTGAGTGGGCAGCGGGCATGGCACAGTCCGATCAGTAGATTTTTCTAGGAGTCCGCATCGTGATCGATCCGGACGGCTATCGACCGAACGTCGGTATTGTGCTGATGCGTCAGGATGGGCAGGTTTTCTGGGCACGACGTGTGCGCCGGGATGGCTGGCAGTTCCCGCAGGGCGGCATGAATACCGACGAGACGCCTGTCGAAGCCATGTATCGCGAGTTGCAGGAAGAAACCGGGTTGTTGCCGGAGCACGTTGAAGTGCTCGGGGCGACGCCGGGTTGGCTTCGCTATCGGCTGCCGGCACGGGCCATCCGCCGCAATGAACGGCAGGTCTGCATCGGCCAGAAGCAGGTGTGGTTCCTGCTCCGGCTGGCGGGAGACGAATCCCACGTCACCCTGGACCATACCGACAGCCCCGAGTTCGACCAGTGGCGCTGGGTCGATTTCTGGTACCCGGTGGAGCATGTGGTGATGTTCAAGCGGGGCGTCTACGCGCGCGCCCTGCGCCATCTGGCGCCCTTGGCGCGGGGGGTGGCCGGGACCGGGGTGGAATCGATGCCCAAGTCCGCCCAGGAGGCCTGGATGCCGGGCAACGCCGCCGGCCACGACCGGCCGCGCAAGCGCACCACGCCCAAGCGGGGCGGCGGCTACTGGCCGCGCAGCAAGGCCAAGGGCGAGCCGGGCGCCGTCTGATCGCTCGGCGGTGGCTCTGAACCGTATCGAGAATGATTCAGGTTCGAAATTGACAACCATTCTCGTTTCGATTGGAATAGCAGCAGGCCGATCCGGGCCTGCCTGCCGAGTCCGCACGTGTACGTCTGCATCTGCAACGGGGTTACCGACCATCAGATCCGCGAAGCCGCGCAAAGCGGTGTCGTGAGCGTGTCCGAGTTGACGATGCGCACCGGCTGCGGCGCCACCTGCGGCTCCTGCCTGGACATGGCGGCGGACCTGCTGGCCAAGTTCAGCGCCACCCACGACCTGCCGCTGCCGGTATTGGGCCTGCAAGCCGCCTGAGATCGTCCTACCCGGTTGCGGGCCGCAACTGAGCACGATTCGCGTTCCTTCATGCCTGCGCGCGACACGCTACAGTGCGCTCGATTCCACGCAGCAGGAGCACGCTCATGAAGGGCGACGCCAAAGTCATCGAATTCCTCAACAAGGTCCTCTACAACGAGCTGACCGCGATCAACCAGTACTTCCTGCACGCCAAGATGCTGAAGAACTGGGGTCTGAAGGAACTCGCCGATCACGAGTACAAGGAATCGATCGAAGAGATGAAGCATGCGGACATCCTGTCCGACCGCATCCTCTTCCTCGAAGGCCTGCCGAACTTCCAGGCGCTGGGCAAGCTGCGCATCGGCGAGAACCCCGCCGAGATCCTGCAGTGCGATCTCAGCCTGGAACGCGATGGCGTGGTCACGCTGCGCGAAGCGGTGGCCTATGCCGATTCGATCGGCGACTACGTCAGCCGCCAGCTGTTCGTGAAAATCCTCGAGTCCGAGGAAGAGCATATCGACTGGCTGGAAACCCAGCTGGATCTGATCGAGCGCATCGGCGAACCGAACTACCTGCTGACCAAGATCGAAGACTGACTCAGCCCTGCAGCGGGGCGCGCAGGCGGGCGTGATAGCCGGCCAGCGCGATCCGTGCACGCGCGAACTCGGCGATCAACAGCGCCACCGCCACGGCGGGGCGCTCCAGCGTGCCGGCGCGGGCATCGTGCTCGATCCGCCAGGCCGCTGACGACAGCGCCATCGCGCCTACATTCGCACTGGCCGATTTGAGGCTGTGCGCCAACGCGCGCAGCTGGTCCAGGTCCGCGGCGACCGAGGCGTCCTGCAGCTGCCGGATCAACGGCGGGGTGTCATCCAGGAACACCCCGATGATGCGCGCGGTGTCCTCGCCGATCACGTCCAGCAGTTCATCGAGCACGTCCTGGTCGAGCACTGCGGCGGGTGTTTCGTCGCGTGCGGGGGGCGACGGTGCCGGGGTCAGCGCCGATGGCGTGGCTAGTGGCGGCGTCGAGGCGGTGTCATCGGCCATCACGCTGCTCCACCGTGCCAGCACCACCTGAAGCGTTTCGCGGTTGATCGGTTTGGACAGGTAATCATCCATGCCGGCCTGCAGGCAGCGCTCGCGGTCGCCGGCCATCGCATTGGCGGTCATCGCCACGATCGGCAACCGCGCCGCCCCCAGCGTGGCCTCGTGCGCGCGCCAGCGGCGGGTAGCTTCATAACCATCCACTACCGGCATCTGGCAATCCATCAGCACCAGATCGAACGCCTGGGTATGCAGCGCCTCCAGCGCCTGCTCACCCTGGGTGGCGGTGACCACTTCGCACCCGAGTACCTGCAGCAGCCGCTGCGCGACCAGCAGGTTGACGCTGTTGTCTTCCACCAGCAGCAGGCGCAGCGGAAACTGCGGTAGTGCCGAGGGTGAGCCGGCGTATTCCACCTCGGCCAGCAGCGCGGCCGGGCGTGCACTGGGCAGCACCGGGCGCAACACCGCATGCAGCTCGCTGTCGGCGGCCAGCCGCGACAGGGCTGGCCCGGGGCCAAGCGCTTCGGGCACGGGCGCCTCATCGCCATACAGCCACAGCAGCTGCGCCTCCGGGTGGCGATCATTGCCGGCCACCGCGTTCTGCAGTGCCTGGGCGCCAAGACGCAGGCCGTCGGTGTCTGCGATCACCCAGGCCAGGACGGGATCGACGCCGCGCCGCTGCGGCGCGCGCAGGACATCGATCGCCTCGGCGCTGGTCTCCACCGCGTGCAGGCGCAGGTCATGGTGCTGGGTCACCCGCTCGATGCGCTGGGCCAGCAACGGGTCGCGGGTGACCAGCAGGGCACGGCGCGCACTCAGCGCGGCAGGCAGATCGCCGATCACCTTGAGCAGCGGAATCTCAAACCAGAACGTGGCCCCGTGCCCGGGCGTGGAGTGCACGCCGATACGGCCGTGCATCAGGTCGATGATGCGCTTGCAGATCGCCAGACCCAGGCCCGTGCCGCCATACAGGCGCGTGGTCGAGGCATCGGCCTGGCTGAAGGACTGGAACAGGCGTGCCTGCAGTGCCTCGTCGATGCCGATACCGCTGTCGACGATCTCGAACCGCAGCTGGTGCTGCGCGTTGGTTTCGCCCTGGCGCTGCACGCGCAGCCGGATCTGGCCACGCTCGGTGAACTTGATCGCGTTGACCAGCAGGTTGCTCAGCACCTGGCGCAGCCGGACCGGGTCGCCACGCACCGACAGGCGTACCGCCGGGTCCAGTTCAAGCGAGAGCTGCAGCCCCTTGGGATCGGCGGCGCGCTGCATCAGCTGCACCAGGCCCTCCAGCAGCTCGCGCAGGTTGAAGGTGGTGATCTCCAGGTTCAGGCCCTTGGCCTCGAGTCGGGAGTAATCGAGGATGTCATCGACGATGCGCAGCAACTGCTGCGAGCTGGTCGCGGCGGTCTGCAGCATCTGCCGCTGGTCGCTGCCGAGCTGGCCGCGCGCGATCAGGTCCAGCATCGGCAGAATGCCGTTGAGCGGCGTGCGGATCTCGTGGCTCATCGTGGCCAGGAACTCGCCCTTGGCCAGTGCGGCGGCTTCGGCGGCCTGTTTGGCGCTGAGCAGTTCCTGTTCCAGCTGGTTCTGCTGCTGTCGGCGCTGCTGCAGCTGATCGCGCTCGAGCAACAGCGCTTCGCTGCGCTGCTGCAGTGTGTGGAGGGAGTCCTGCGCTTGCCGCCAGCGGCGCACCCCCTGGATCGCCGCGAGCAGTGCCATCACCCCGGTACCCGCGGCGATGTCGATCCACGGGCCGTTGGCCCCGGTCCGTGCCATCACCGCGGCAGTGGTGCAGACCGCAGCTGAGCCGGCAGCGATCCACAGCGAAGCCGGGGTGGGCAAGTGGGCTGGCCGTCCGTGGCGTCCCATGCTCAGAGCACCGAATTCTGGAAGTCGAAGTTCAGTTCGTTGCCGGCAGACTGGACCATGTTGCCCTGAATGAAATCGACCCCGCCGATCCACATCGCCGCAGCAGCCTGCGGGTCTTCGATCTGCTGGCCGATGATGCGCAGCCCGGCGCGGTGGGCCAGATCGATCGCCGCGCGCAGTTCGTCACGCGTCTGCTGGTTGGTATGGCTGTTGGAGAAGCGTGCCGCCATGCGCACAAAGGCCAGCGGCAGCTGCGACATCAGCGCATTGGCTTCATCGCCCGGCTCGAACTGGCTCAGGCAGAAGCGCACACCGGCCGCATGCATGCGCGTGCAGAACTGCTGCAGGGTGACGGTGTGGATGAGTGCATCGGGCAGGCGCACATCGATGACCAGCGCGCTGCCGTCGATCTGCCGGCTCGCCAGCGATTCCAGCAGCCAGTCGCCGAAGGCATCGCGGGCCAGCGTGCGCAGTGATTGCGACACGAACAGGTGCAGCGGCTGCGCGGCGTGGCGATACAGATCCAGCAGGCCCAATGCGTGGTCGAGCACCTGCTGGTCCAGATCGGCGATGCGCCCCGCTGCTTCGGCAGCCGGAATCACCTGGCCGGCGGCGAGCACGCTGCCATCGGCCTGGCGCAGCCGCAGCAGCACCTGGTACTGCGCGGTGTTGGCCCCAGCCACCGCGACGATCGGTTGATAGGCGAGTTCCAACTGCCCTTCCAGCAACGCGAGGTGCTCCTGCGCGGCGACATCCTCGCGGCGCACGTAGGCGGCCACCCCCGCGGTCAGCAGGCGCGCCTGCAGCGTGGTGCGTTCGACCGCCTCCAGCGCGCTGCCCGCATCGGGGAAGCCCGGCGAGAGCTGGGCATGCCCGACCACGCCGCGCAGGTGCACCGATTCGTCATCGCGGATCACGAAGGCGCGCGTGGACAACTGCTCGCGCAGTGCGTGCGCCATCGCATCCAGGGTGTCCTCGTCGGCATCGCGGCCCAGCACCAGGAAGCTGTTGTCGTTCAGGCGTGCCAGCAGATGGGGTTGGGCCGCATCGGCCAGACGCTGACCCGCCTGGGTCATCAGCCGCTCGAACGCGGCATAGCCATAGCGTTCGCGCAGGCCGAGCGCGCTGGCGATTTCGATGAAGAACAGGCCGCCACGATCACGATGGGCGAGAGAGGCGCCGAGCTGCTGCATCACGTGATGACGCGTGGGCAGGCCGGTCTCGGGGTTGCTCATTGCCGGGGCACCGGCGTTGCCTGCCTGCGAGGCGGCCTGGGCGCGGGCGCGGCGAATCCGGTTGGACACGGCGGCGATCAGATGGCGCGGGCGGATCGGCTTGCTGAGGAAATCATCGGCGCCGCTGTCGAGCACTTCGAACTGGCGCTCCGGATCCGGATCGCCACTGAGGAAGACGATCGGCAGCAGCTGCTGGCCGGGTTGCTGGCGGATCAGCGCGGTCAAGCGCATGCCATCCAGGCCGGGCAGATGCAGGTCCATCAGAATCAGATCGGGGCGGTGCTCGGCGATGGCCTGCTGCACGCCCTCGGCATCGCTGTGCACCAGCGCCTCCATGCCGGCACCGTGCAGCACGCTCTGCGCAAACAGGGCCTGCGAGCGGTCGTCCTCGACGATCAGCACGCGGTAGGGCGAGTCGATCCCGGGCGGGGCCATCTGGCTGGCATCGGTGGGCAGCGGTGGGAGCAGCGGCGGCGGGCTGGCCGGTGCAGCATTGAGCGCGATGACATTGCTGATGGCCACCGGTGCCGGCGCGTCCGGGCGCTGCCAGCGCTGCCAGTGATCGGCCGGCGGCGTTTCAGCGCGCACGGCGCGCGAGGGTGCAACAACATTATCGTGAACGGCCATCAGTACTCCCAGTCTGCGCCGCAATTATGCGACGAACGCCCGAGGGCAGGGCACGCATTACCGTGGCAGGGTTCCCGGTTTGACCTGGGTCTGCCCACTGTCGGCCTGGCGCATCAGCCAGCGCATGCCTTTCCACAACGTCCGCCAGATCATCCACACGATCAACGCACCGATCAGGCTGCAGGCCACCACCAGGATCAGCGCCAGCCACGGGTGGGCCAGCGCCAGCGCCAGCCCGCCGACCACCACGGTGTCTTCGGCGGCCGAGGCGACCCAGTTGCTGGCCGGTTCGGGCGAGGTGTTGAGCAGGGCGCGGGTACCGGATTTGAGCCCGTGGCTGGCAAGGGCGACACCGGCCCCGGCGACCAGTGCGGTACTGCTGAGCTCGCCGCTGGGCGAAAGCGTGGCGGCAGCGAGAAAGGCGCCGGCCGGCACCCTGGCCAGGGTCTGGACCAGATCCCAGGCCGAATCGACCCCGGGAATCTTGTCGGCGAAGAATTCGGCGATGGCCAGCGCGGCCGAGGTGCCCAGCACCCACCAGGACTCCGTGGCCTGCAGGGCCGGCGGCAGATCGACCCAGCCCAGCAGCCCGGCCAGGCCGACGCCGAACACGGTCAGGTACACGCGGATGCCGGCCAGCCAGGCCAGCAGGATGCCGATCACGAACAGGTGGGCTTCGGTCATGGCACGCGCTCCCGCTGCAGAATGTGCACAGGCGCACACTATCGGGGATGACGTCCATGAACGCTACTGCCCCGATCCGGGCCCTGCGCGGACAAGGCCTTTTCCCTGACTTACACTAGCAAGTCGTTCCAGACAGGGGCCGTTGCGACAGCGCCGCCAGGCGCGGTCGCCCAGGACTGCCATGAGCAAACCCACACCTTCCCGCATCCAGATCCGCCGGCCGGGCGCGCCGCCCGTGCAGGACCGCAAGCGCCTGCTGGTGCTGGGCGGGACCTGGGTGCTGTCGCTGGTCCTGGCCGCGCTGCTCGGTGCCTGGCTGGGCTCGCCCGGCGGCGACGTCGGCACCCAGCTCAAGGCGGCCGAAACCCGCAACGATCGCCTCCAGCAGCAGCTCATCGAGCTGCAGCAGCGCCAGGCGACCCTGCAGGCGTCCGACCGCATCAGCCGCGCCGCCAACACCGAGGTCCAGGCCTCGCTGGGCGAGCGTGATGAAGAGATCGCCGGCCTGCGCGCCGACGTGGCCTTCTACGAGCGGCTGGTCGGTGCGACCAGCCAGCGCAAGGGCCTGAACACCCATTCGGTGGAGTTCGCGCCGGAAACGGGTGGCACCTGGCAGTACGCCGTGGTGCTGACCCAGAACCTGAACCGCGGGGCGATCAGCCAAGGGCAGATGCGCTTCACGGTGGAAGGCGTCAAGGACGGCAAGCTGACCTCGGTCAGCTGGGACGAGCTGCACCAGCGCACCAAGGTGCCGGGCCAGGACTATTCCTTCCGGTACTTCCAGCAGCTCACCGGCAGCGTGATGCTGCCCAAAGGCTTCACCCCGCAACGCGTGCGGGTCACGCTGGGATCGGGCGCGGGGGGCGCCACCCAGGTATTCGATTGGAAGCAGGCCGGCGCACCGGCGGCATCGGCAAAAGAAGGGGAGTAAGCCCATGTTTGGCAGCAACAAGTCCAACCGCGACGGACATCTGGTCGTGGACGCGCTGATCGGCGCGCAGGTGGTGATCCGCGGGGACGTGGAATTCAGCGGTGGCCTGTACGTGGAAGGCACCATCCTGGGCAAGGTGATCGCCCAGGACGGCGCCAGCAACGCCACCCTGACGGTGGCCGAGCACGGTGCCATCGAAGGCGAGATCCGCGCCCAGGTAGTGGTCATCAGCGGCCGTCTGGACGGGGATGTGCACGCCACCGAGCGGGTCGAATTGACCCCCAGCGCCCGGGTGACGGGCAACATCCATTACCAGGTCGTGGAAATGCACGCCGGCGCCCAGCTGACCGGCCGCCTGATCCATACCTCGGCGCAGATGGCCCTGCCGCCGCCGTCCGGGGATGCGGACGAGGGCAAGGGCAAGGACACCGCGGCCCGCAAGAAGCTGGCCGAGGCGATGGCCTGAGCTTGAAACCGTGCTCATGCACCCCCATGCTGGGGGCATGAGCACGCTTGTTTCCCTGCCCGGCGCTCCCGCCGCCGCGCCGAACTACCAGTCCCTGGACCGTCCGCTGAACTTCACCGAGGCCGCTGCGGCCAAGGTCAAGGAGCTGATCCAGGATGAGGGCAACGCTGCCCTCGCCCTGCGCGTCTACATCGAAGGCGGCGGTTGTTCCGGCTTCCAGTACGGGTTCGAGTTCGATGAGAACCGCGCCGAGGACGATCTGGCCGTGGATACCGCCGGCGTCACGCTGCTGGTCGATCCGCTGAGCCTGCAGTACCTGATGGGCGCCGAGGTGGATTACACCGAAAGCCTGACCGGCGCGCAGTTCGTGATCCGCAATCCGAACGCCAAGACCACCTGCGGCTGCGGCAGCAGTTTCAGCATGTGATGTGCGCGCAACCGGCCAAACGGTCGGTTGCCGCTTGCCAGTCCCGCCGAATGTGGGCAGGCTCTTGCGATGTCCAGATTTCCCTCGCAGCTTTCCGGTTTCGCCTTTGTCAGCGAGCCGTTGGAGCGCGCCGATACCCTGCGCGATGACGCCGATGCGTTGTTGCGGTTGTGGCCGGACGCGCGCGTATTGGTCCTCGATCCCGATGGCACGGCCCTGGCCGGCGATGACGGTCAGCCACTGCCATTGACCGGCGCCGATCTCGGCGGCGGGCCCGGCACCGCGATCTTCCTCGGCCTGCGCGGCGAGCAGGCGTGGTTCTCGCTGGAGGCCGCCGCCGTGACGGTGGCCGCGCCGCAGCGCGTGGATCTGCGCCAGTCGGCCGCGACCTGGTCCATCGCCGATTCCACCGCCTTCTGCTACGCCCGTGGCATGTCCTACTGGCAGTCGCGCACCCGCTTCTGCGGGGTGTGCGGTGGCGCGGTGACCTTCAGCCGGGGCGGCTTCGTCGGCCGGTGTGGCCAGTGCGCCACCGAACACTACCCGCGCGTGGACCCGGCGGTGATCGTGGCGGTAGAAAACCAGGGCCGGCTGCTGCTCGGTCGCCAGGCGAACTGGGCCCCGCGCCGTTACTCGGTGCTGGCCGGTTTCGTGGAGCCGGGCGAATCGCTGGAGCAGACCGTGGTCCGCGAGGTGTTCGAAGAGAGCCGGGTGCGTGTGCGCGAGTGCCGCTACCTGGGCACGCAGCCGTGGCCGTTCCCCGGCGCGCTGATGCTGGGCTTCGCGGCGACGGCCGAAGACGACGTGCCCACCGTGAACGGCGAGCTGGAAGATGCACGCTGGTTCACCGCCGAGGAAGTAGGAGCGGCCCTGGCCCGCGACGTGGAGGATGACGGCGAAGGCATCCGTCTGTCCCCGCCCATCTCGATCTCGCGCAGCCTGATCGAGCACTGGTACCGCCAGCAGGTGGCCTGACCGTCGCCCGCCGTTGCCGCAGGCTGAACACGCGGCGCGGTACATTACCAACGGCCCGGGGAATTGCCGGGCCGCAAGGCATAGTAGCGGCGCGTTCCACGTCCCGAGCCGGAGGCTTACATGTTCACCACCCTGGTCGCCGTGCTGGTTGCCTTGGCCTTGGGCCATGTTGCGCCTGGCGTGGCCGTCGCGCTGCGGCGGTTCGGCCTGTACCGGCGCTGGCTGCAGTGGCTGGACCGGCACGCTGCCGAAGGCGGCCTCTGGCGCGGCCGCAAGGGCGCCTGGCTGGCCGTGCTGCCGTTCGTGGCGGTGCTGGGCATGCTGCAGTGGCTGTTCGATGGCCGCGTCTACGGCCTGCCGTCGCTGCTGCTGGGCGTGCTGGTACTGGTGATGTGCTGGGGCCCGCGCGATCTGGACCGCGATGTCGAGGCGGTGATCGACGCGGATGACGCCCACGCGCGGCACCTGGGCATCGCACAGCTGCAATCGGCCGGTGGCAGCCTGCACGAAGACGTGCCCTCGCTGGTCGAGGCGACCGTGCTCAACGCGCTGCGGCGCTGGTTCGCGGTGCTGTTCTGGTTCCTGCTGCTGGGCCCGGTCGGCGCGCTGCTGTATCGCCTGCTGGCCTTGCTGGCGGTCGGCCCCATGCGCTCGCTGGCCAGCGTGGAAGCGGTCGCCGGTGCACGCGTGGTGCTGGCCTGGCTGGAGTGGCCGGTCGCGCAGCTGATGTCGCTGTCGATGGCACTGGTCGGCAACTTTGATACCGCGTTCAAGGCCTGGCGCGAAGCGCACGGCAATCAATGGTCGGCCTCCACGCACTTCCTCGGTGCGGTCGCGCGGGCAAGCGTGAGCGCCGAGCTGCGTGAGGACGCGCACGATTACAGTGATGCGGGGATGGTGCCGGTGTGGCGTCGTCTGCCGGAGCTGCGCGATGCGATGAGCCTGGTGTGGCGCATGCTGCTGCTGTGGATGGCGGTGCTGGCGTTGCTGGTGATCGCCGGCTGGGTCACCTAGCAGTTATAGGATCAGCCCGGTGCCAACCAGGTAAACGGCACCCACGGCAGGTTGCGTGCGATCCAGTACGCGGGCAGCAGGATCAGCCAGAAGGCGGGCTTCATCAGCAGCGTGATCAGCGGCTGCAGCACGCGCGGGCGCCAGCCCAGCGCCCAACCGAGTACCAGCGGGGCGATGGCCAGCATCAGCATGGCCAGGGGGTTCATCGAGAACGCGGTGACCACATCGCCGTGGGCCAGCGCGTGCAGTGCACGCGTCAACCCGCAGCCGATGCAGTAATACCCGGTGACCGTCAGAAAGCTGCACGGCGGGAACGGACTGCTGGCGCTGTTGGGGTCGTAGTGCCGCAGCACCCAGAACCCCGCACCGGCCGCCAGTGCGGCCGGTGGCAACAACGCCAGCAACCAGCGCTTGCCGTGCAGCGCGATCATCAGCTGTTGCTTTCGATCTGCTGCTGGAACTGCTGCATCTGCTCCATGTAACCGTCCACGCCCATGAAGGCCAGCGAGATCACGAACAGCACGACGCCGGCGATCAGGAAGCCGGTGGTGACCCAGGCCCAGATCTTGGCGTTCTTGGAAGCACGACGTGCGCCTTCCAGGTCGCCCTGGTTGAGCAGGCCGTTGACCTTGCTGGCGAACACGATCGCGACCACGCCGGTGACGATGCCCGGGAAACTCAGGCACGACAGGCAGCACACGAAGAACGCCAGGATGGTGACGACGATCGACCAGATCAGGTGGTTCGGGATGCTGCCCGGGGCGGGCGGCAGTGGGGCGGTGGCATTCATCAGCGAAACTCCATTTGCTTGGGTGGGTGTGGACGCACGAGGTGTCCCGGGCGGTAATCTAACCGATGTCCCTGTCTCTATGTATACGGTTACATGCAGACAGGGCGGGGCTCAGGCCTGATCGCCCCGCAGCTGTCGCACCTGGGCTTCCAGCATGGGGGCGGTGGCGGCCTCGCCCGCGATCGGCGCAGAGGCGACCACCTCCACATGCGCGCGGAAGCGGCGTGGCACTCGCATGCGGCCCAAACGCGTGTCGCGCCGGCTCCACATGCTCGTCCACATTCCCCGCAGTGCCATCGGCACCACCGGCACCGGGCGACGTTCGAGAATCTTCTCCACGCCCGATTTGAACGCGCCCATCTGCCCATCGCGGGTCAACGCGCCCTCGGGGAAGATGCACACCAGTTCGCCCTCGGCCAGCGCCTTGTCCACCTCATCGAACGCGGCCTGCATCAACGCAGGATCCTCGCGCGCGCCGGCGATGGGAATCGCCTTGGCGGTGCGGAAGATCCAGCGCATCACCGGGATGTTGAAGATCTTGTAGTACATGACGAAACGCACCGGGCGCGGGATCGTCGCCGACAGGATCAGCGCGTCCATGTAGCTGACGTGGTTGCACACGATCAGCGCAGCACCTTCGTCCGGTACGTTGGCCTCGATCCCATGCGGGCGCAGCCGGTACAGCGTGCGCACCATCACCCAGCTGAGGAAGCGCATCAGGAATTCGGGCACGATGGTGAAGATGTAGATCGACACCACGGCATTGGCGATCGCCAGCGCCAGGAACAGCTGCGGGATGGTCCAGTCCAGCACGCGCTGGGTAAGCAGGCCAAGACCCGCAGCGAGCACGATGAAGCCGGAATTCTGGATGTTGAGCGCAGCGAACACGCGCGACATTTCCGACTTGGCCGTGCGGCTCTGGATCAGCGCGAACAACGGCACCACGAAGAAGCCGGTGAACAGGCCGATGCCGATCAGATCGATGATGATGCGCGCGCTGCCCGGGGCCTGCACGAACTGCCAGATCGACAGCCCGGCCACGGCAGCCTCGCCGACGCGGGCGAAGTACAGGTCGAGCATGAAGGCGGTCATGCCGAACGCACCCAGCGGCACCAGGCCGATTTCCACGGTTCGCCCGGACAGCTTCTCGCACAGCAGCGAGCCGGTGCCGGTGCCGAGTGAGAACAGCGCCAGCGCGAAGATGTAGAGCAGGGAGCCGCCGCCCAGGTTGACCTCGGCATACGTGGGCAGCTGCGAGGTGAGCATGGTGCCGACGAACCAGAACCAGGACACGCCCAGGATCGCATTGCGCACGGCTTTCTGCTTCTTGGCCATGCGCAGTACCGCGAGCGACTCGGGCAGCGGGTTCCAGTTGATCTTCAGGTCCGGCGCGCCCGCATCGACCTTGGGAATCATCCGTGCGGTCAGGTTGCCCGCGATGGCGAGCACGATCACCGCAGTGGCCGCCACGATCGGCCCATGGCTGCCGGACAGGGCGAAGATCAGGCCGCCGGCGATCATTCCGGACAGGATCGACAGTGAGGTGCCCATCTCGACCAGGCCGTTGCCGCCGGTCAGCTCTTCTGGCTTGAGGATGGAAGGCAGCACCGAGTACTTCACGGGCCCGAACAGGGTGGACTGCATGCCGGTGCAGAACAGCGCGACCAGCAGCACCGGCATGCTCTCGGTCAGGAAACCAAGCGCGGCCAGCGACATGATCGCGATTTCCATGGTCGTGGTGATCACGATCAGTCGCGATTTCTCCAGCTTCTCCGCGATCTGGCCGGCCAGCGCCGAGAACAGGAAGTACGGCAGGATGAAGATCGCCGGCGCCAGGTTGGTATACAGCGAGCGCTCTTCGATCGGCGTGCCGAGGAAGAACAGCAGCGCGATGATGGCCTGGCGGTAGACGTTGTCGTTGAACGCGCCCAGCGACTGGACGATGAAAAACGGCAGGAAACGGCGTTGCCTGAGCAGAGCGAACTGACTATGGCCGGACATGAAGACTCCTTGCGAACCGGCGCAGCCTAGCATTCTCCCTGTTGGCGCAGCATGGCAGGGCCGGCGAATGTCCCGGCCGGATTCAGCGCAGCGTCCGGGCGGCCTCGTTGGCGGCGCCGCGCAGCTTGGGCAGCAGGCGCAACATCAGCCCCATCTGGGTGCGGATCAGCTGCAGCTTGGGCGGCATGTCGTCCGTCATCTGCTCCAGCTGCTCGGCCAGGGCGCGATCGCCCTCGTTGGCGTCTTCGGCCACCGGCTGGCGCTGCTGCAGCGCGTTGGCGATCTGCTGCATGGCCTGCTGCACCCGTTCGCCGCCGGACAGCGCCAGCGGATCCTGGCCGTAGCTGTCCAGCTGGGTGCGGTGGGCGCCCAGTGCGGAGAGATGGCCGAGCAGGGTGTTGGACAGCGCCAGGAAGCGGAAGCCGGCATCCAGGTTGCGGCGCACGTGGCCGGGCTCGCGCAGCATGTTCGACAAGGCCGTGGACAGTGCCGCGTCGGCGTTGTGCATGTCGCGCCGTGCAATGCGGTAGGCCAGGTCGTCCTGCATGCCGCTGCCGTACTGGCCCAGCACCGCGTGCAGGTACTTGGCACAGTTGTCGAGCACGCGCGCCATCACCAGGTTCAGGCGCCGGCCCTGCCAGTCGGGCAGGATCAGGAACGCGGCCGCCGCGGCGATCGCACAGCCCAGCAGCGTATCCACCAGGCGCGGCCAGATGAGCAGGAAGCCATCGCCGATCAGGTTGAAGCAGGTCAGCGCCATCACCGTGATCGCCGCCGAGGCCACCAGGTAGCGATCGCTGCGGGTGAAGAAGAACAGCAGTGCCGACAGCAGCGCGATCAGCAGTTCGATGCGCAGGTCCTGGAACAGCTGCATCAGCGCCCAGGTCAGGACCAGACCGATCAGCGTGCCGGCGATCCGCTGCGCAAGGCGCTGGCGGGTCGCACCGAAATGCGGGCGGCACACGAACACAATGGTGAGCAGTACCCACGAGCCGTTCTGGGCGTTGAACAGCCGGATCGCGGCGAACCCGACGATCAGCGCCAGCGCCATGCGCAGGCCATGCCGGAACAGCACCGAGCCGGGGGTGAGCTGCTGGCGGATGCGCACGCCCATTTCGCGCAGGGTGTGCGGGTTGGTATCGCGCAGGCGGGTATCGACGTTGTCCAGGGTGGACTCGGACTTCTCGGCCTCGGACAGGCGCCGCTCGATGCTCTGCAGGTTATGGCCGAGCAGCTCCAGCGAGGCCAGCAGACGCTGCCACTGCGGATTGTGCTGGGCGCGCAGCCAGCTCAGCGAATCGGTGAGATCGGCGGTGGCCTGTTTGGTGCGCTCGCCGTACTGGAACGGCTGGCGCAGGCGGATCGCCTGGCCAAGGTTGGCGCAGGCCTCACCCTGCAGCGCGAGCAGGCGCTGGCAGCGGTACAGCACGTCGCTGTGGAAAAACGCCTCGGTCAATGCGCCGTAGGGGTAGTGCGAGGAGCTGGCGCGCTCATGGAAGTCCTGGGCCATGTAATACAGGCGCAGGTACAGGCCGGACTGCACGCCGGGCCGGCCGGAGCGGCCGAAGCGTGCCAGGATCGCGGTCTTGGCGATGTTCAGCGCTTCGACCACGCGCCGGTTCTGTTCGGCCAGCGCCAGCTGGCGCTTCTGCACGTCGGCATCGCGGACCGGTTCGAACAGATCGGCCTTGAGCTGCAGGTAGCGGCCCAGTTCGATGTACAGCCGGGCCACGCGCTCGCGCACCGGCCGGTTGGCGAACAGGGTGGTCCATAGGATCGAAAGCAGGCCGTACCAGGCCGCGCCCGCCAGCAGGTGGCTGACCGCGCTGATCGACTGGGCCAGATCCGCGCTGCCGTGCTGTTCCAGGCCGATCATTGTGTAGATCGCGAGGGTCACCGTGGCCTGCGCGATCGAGGCGTAGCGCTCGCCCAGGCCGCCCAGCAGGGTCAGCCCGAACGTCGCGGCGGCCAGCGCGGTGATGAACCACCACGGATGCGGGAACAGCACCACCACGGCGGCTGCGGCTGCCACGAAGCACAGCAGTGACAGCGCCACCGATTTGATCCGGCCCCACCAGTTGTCGTCGGTCTCGGCGATCGCGCTGGCGATGATGCCCAGGAACACGCCGGGCAGCGCAGGCAGCTGGTCCAGGTACCAGCACAGCCCCATCGCCGCGGACAACGCGATGAACACCCGCAGGCCATAGCTGGCCTTTTCATGCGCCCACAGGCGGCTGACGCGGGTTTCGAACGAAGGCATGGCGACTCGGTGGCAGGCAGGCCACCATTATTGCCGGAGCGGGGTGAAGGGGACACCTCTGTCTGCGGGGCCGGTGCAATTTACATATCGAACCGCACGCTCACCGCGAAGGTGCGCGGCAGGCCGACGCCTGCGTTCGACCAGTACTTCTTGTTGGCGAGGTTCTCCACGCCGGCGCGCCAGGTGACGGGGTGGCCGGCGGCCTGCATGCGGTAGCCGACGCCGGCGTTGACCAGGGTGTAGCCGGGCAGCTTGAGCGTGTTGTCGGCGTCGTAGTAGACGTCACCGTAGTAGCGGGCCAGTGCGTACACGCTCAGGCCCTCGATCTGCGCGATGCTGTAGTCGGCGTGCAGCACGCCCTGCCAGCGGGCGGCGCCGGCGGTGCGGTTGCCTTCCTGGGCGACGCTGTCGGGGGAGAGCTTGTCGTAGGTCGGGTCCAGCCAGGTCACGCCACCACCGAGGGTGAAGGCATCGGTCAGGCGCACATCGCCACTGACTTCCACGCCTTCGTACAGGGTGATGCCGTCCTGCACCAGCCGCTTGCCGGCGGGCGTGATCAGGTCGATGTTGGCGCCCCGCTCCAATCGGAAGGCGGCGGCATTGGCGCTCCAGCGCGGATACTCGATCTTCGCGCCGATCTCGACCTGCTTGCTGATGGTGGGGTCGAGCACGTCGCCGGCATTGATGTAATCGCTGCCCACGCGGCTGCCGGCTTCCAGCGATTCGACGTAGCTGGCATACAGCGTCACGGCATCGGCCGGCTTGTACATCAGGGAGTAGGTCGGGGTAACCGGATAGGTGTGGTACGCGCCCTTGTTTTCGAAGTCGTTGTAGCGCGCGCCGGCCAGCACCGACCAGCCGTCGGCGAAGCTGACGGTGTCGCTCACGAATACCGCCTGCTGCACGGTCTCGCTGCCGCGGCTGAGCACGCGCGAGCCGACCGCATCGTGGCGCAGCGTCGGACGCTGATAGAGGTTGCCGCGGCCGAGGGTGTTCCACTCGTACGGGCGGTCCCAGCCCAGGCCGGTCTGGTGGGAGACGCCGGCAACGACCTGGTGCGACAGCGGGCCGGTCTGGAAGCGGCCCTGCACGATGGCCTGGGCCAGCTTCCACTCGCTCTTGCCGCCGAGCTCGTAGGTGTTGACGTCGTAGTCGCCGTTGACGTCATCGATGTAGGCGAAGATCTTGTTGACGTCGTTCCACGAGGTGGTCACGCCATAGCTCAGGCTGGCCTTCCAGTCGCTGTTGATCTGCCAGTTCAAGGCGGTGGAGAGCAGGCTGGAACGGGTGTCGTAGTAGCTGCCATCGATGCTGTTGTCGATGTCGCCGGCCAGCGGGCGCGGCAGCTCGGTCAGGCCGATGAAGTAGTACTGCGGGGATTCGTTGCTGAGATCGCGTGACTGGAACACGCCGTCGAAGGTCCAGGTGAGGCGGTCGCTCAGACGCGCATCCAGCGACAGTGCGCCGACCTTGCGATTCACCTCGCCGCCGTTGAAGGTCTCGCCTTTCTCCTGATACGCATTGAAGCGGTAGCCGAACATGTCCTCGTTGCCGAAGCGTCCGCCCACATCGACCTGGCCGCTGACGATGCCCGCCTCGCGCCAGCCGAGCTGTGCCGACAGCGTGGTGACCTCGGTGGGCTTCTTGGTGACGTAGTTGACGATGCCACCGGGCTGGCCGAAGCCATACATGAAGCCACCGGGACCCTTCAGCAGTTCCACCTGCTCCATCACTTCCAGCGGCCACTCGGTGCCCCACGAAGAGACCTGCAGGCCGTTGACGCGGTAGCTGTCGTAGCTCAGATCGATGCCGCGGTTGCGGATCGGCGAGCTCCAGCCACTGGCGTAAGCGCTGACCTGGGTGACCACGGACGGATCGGTGAGGAAGGCCTCGCCCAGCGAGACCACCTGGCGCTTCTCGATGTCCTCGCGCCCCACCACCGAGATCGCGAAGGGGGTATCGCGCACGGCGCGGTCGCCCAGCGCGCCGGTGTCGGTATGGGTGCGTTCGGCGGTGACCTTGATCGCATCCAGGTCGGTGGCCAAGCGCGCCCGGGCGGCGCCGTCGGGCGTGGACTGGGCATGCGCAGCGCAGGCCGCGGCAAGGGAAAGGGCGAGCAGGGCCGGGCGCAGGGCACGGACACGGCAGCCCGGCACCACGGCCGGGAGCAAAGACACAGACTGGCGCATGTTGTGGGGGTCCTCCGCGGACAGCAGCACACCGTCCGCGATCAGAAGAAAGCGGAAAAGGAGGGGTGGCTGAGTCGTCAGGCTGGCCGGGGAACCGGGAGCGGGGCAGCGCGCTGGGGCAATGCAGGACCGTGGCTGATGCGAATTGTTCTCTTTTAGGCCGGAAGCGTCAATCCGGCGGGGTGCCGACCCACGGTCGGCACCTGCCTGCATGAACCACGTTCAGTGCAGGCGTGCCGCCGTCAACGCGCGGCCGCGGCGCGCTTCAACGCACGCTTCTCGCGGCGCCGCGCCCGACGGGCCACCCAGCGCTCGCGCAGGCACGAGAAGATCACGTACAGCGCCGGAGTGCTGAGCAGCGTCAGGCTCTGCGAGAACAGCAGGCCGCCGATCATCGCGATGCCCAGCGGGCGGCGCAGTTCGGAACCTTCGCCCAGGCCGATCGCCAACGGCACCGCCGCCAGGATCGCCACCATGCTGGTCATCATGATCGGGCGGAAGCGCACGATGCTGGCCTCGCGTGCGGCCTCCAGCGGCGTCTTGCCGTGCTCGCGCTGCGCCACCACGGCGAAGTCGATCATCATGATCGCGTTCTTCTTGACGATGCCGATCAGCAGTACCAGCGCGATCATCGAGATCACCGACAGCTCGGTGTTGGTGCCATACAGCGCCAGCAGCGCGCCCACGCCCGCCGCCGGCAGCGTGGACAGGATGGTGACGGGGTGGATCAGGCTTTCGTACAGCATGCCCAGCACCAGGTAGACGGTGATGATCGCCGCCATCACCAGGATGAGCATCGCCATCGGGTCCGAATCGAAGCCGAAGCCTGCGTCCTCGGCCAGGCGGATGTCACCGGGCATGCGCATGCCGTTGACCGTGCTGTCGATGATGGCCTTGGCCTCGCCCATGCTGGTGCCGGGGGCGAGGTTGTAGCTCAGCTCCATCGTGGTGTACTGGTTTTCGTGGGTGATCTGCGACGGCGCCAGGCCCGGCACCTGCTCGGCCACCGCCGTGATCGGCACCATTTCGCCATTGCCGGCCCGCACGTAGATCTGGTCCAGCGCTCCGGGTGTTGCGGTCTGCTCGGGCAGTGCGTTGACCACCACGCTGTACTGGTTGATGTCCGAGTAGATCGTGGAGATCTGGCGCTGGCCGAAGGCGCCGTACAGCGCGCCGTCGATGGCACCGACCGAGACGCCGAGGCGTGCGGCCTTGGCCCGGTCGATCACGATGTTCTGGCGCAGGCCGGCAGCGTCCACGTCGGTGCCGACGTCGGCCAGCTTCGGGTTCTTCTTCAGTGCGGCCTGCAGCTTGGGCAGCCATTCCTGCAGCTGGGCCAGGTCGTTGCCCTGCAGCGAGACGCGGTACTGCGCACCCTGGCTGGCACCGCCGCCATCGTTGCTGGGCAGATCCTGGATGGCGCGCAGGCGCAGCTGCAGATCGGGGTAGCGGTCGGCCTTGGCGCTCAGCCGCGCCAGCGCCTGTGCGGTCGTTTCGCGGCGGCCATCCTTGCGGGACTTGAGTTCCACATTGAACTGCGCGCTGGAGCCCTGGCGGCCACTGCCCAGGCGTACACCCACGGTCTTCACCGCCGGGTCGGCCATCAGCATGTCGGTGATGCGGCGCTGGCGGTTGACCATGTCCTCGAAGGAGACCGTGGCGCTGGAATTGGCGCGGCCCCAGATCAGGCCCGTATCCTGTGCCGGGAACGCGCCCTTCTTGACCGCGCCGAACAGGAAGATGGTCGCGCCGATCAGCAGCAGCGGGGTCAGCGACAGCAGCAGTGCGTGGCGCAGCGAGAAGTCGAGCAGCTTCACGTAGATCCGCAGCATGCGGTCGTGGCCGGCATCGAGCAGGCGGCCGAAGCGGCTCGGTTCGCCCGCATCGGCATGCGCGCTCAGGAAGCGGCTGCACAGCGCCGGGGTCAGGGTCAGCGAGATGATCATCGAGACCACGATCGCCGCGACCAGAGTGACGGTGAACTCGCGGAAGAACGCGCCCATCATGCCTTCGGCAAACAGCAGCGGGATGAACACCGCCACCAGCGAGGCGGTGATCGAGACGATGGTAAAGCCGATCTCGCGCGCACCGGTGAGGGCGGCCTGCATGCGCGGCATGCCCTCGTCGAGGTGGCGCATGATGTTCTCGATCACCACGATCGCATCGTCGACCACGAAGCCGATCGCGATCACCAGCGCCAGCAGGCTCAGGTTGTTCAGGGTGAAGCCCAGCACGTACATCACCAGTGCCGCGCCGGCCAGCGACAACGGCACGGTCACCGCGGCGATCAGGGTCGGGGCGAGCCGCCGCAGGAACAGCGCCATGGTCAGCACCACCATCGCCAGCGCGATCAGCAGCGTGATCTGCACTTCGTGCAGCGAGGAGCGGATGGTCGGGGTGCGGTCGAAATACGGGGTGAGCGTGGTGCCCGGTTCCAGATAGTCGCGCAGGGTCGGGATCTGCGCCTTCACCCGATCCACGGTCTCCACGATGTTGGCGCCGGCGCGGGTGAACACGTACATCACTACCGCCGGTTTGTGGTTGAACCACGCGGCCTGGTAGGCGTCCTGCTGCCCGTCGTAGACGTTGGCGATGTCCTGCAGGCGGATCACGCGGCCGTTGTCGGCGGTCTTGATCACCAGCTGGGCGAAGTCCGCCGCGCGCGCCACCGAGTCGTTGGCGATGATCGCGGTGGTGGTGTTGCCATCGGTCAGGAAGCCGGTCGGCGAGGTCACGTTGGCCGCACGCACCGCATTGCGCAGGTCATCGGCGGTCAAGCCGAGCGCGTTCATCAGGCGCAGGTTCACGTCCACGCGCACGGCGGGCGTGGACGCACCGGCGATATCCACCGAGGACACGCCGGTGATCTGGCGGATGCGCTGGGCCAGCAACGAGTCGGCCACGTTGTAGAGATCATCGGCCGACTGCGTTTCCGAGGTCAGGGCGATCGCGATGACCGGGTCATCGTTCGGGTTCGCCTTCTGGAACATCGGCGTGCCCAGCCCGGCGGGCAGGTCGGACTGGGCCGAGTTGATCGCGGTCTGCACGTCCAGCGCGGCCGAATCGATGTCGCGGTCGCTCTGGAAGATCATGAAGACCAGCGAGCTGCCTTCCGAACTGGACGAGCGCATGCGGTCGATGCCCGGCAACTGGCCAAGGTGGCGCTCCAGCGGCGCGGTCACCGTGGAGGCCATCGTCGTGGCGTCCGCGCCGGCCTGGTTGGCGTGCACGAAGATCACCGGGATCTGGATGTTCGGCAGCGCCGAGACACCCAGCTGCAGGTAGCAGATCACGCCCACCACGAACAGGCCGATGGCCAGCAGGGCGGTGCCGATCGGGCGGCGGATGAACGGACCGGAGATGTTCATCGACCACCTCCGCAGCGGTCTGCGGTGCTCATCCTCACGCCTGCGGCTCCTGCACCGGGCCGTGGCCATGACGCAGCGCGCGCTGTTCGCGGCGCTGGCGCAGGCGCTCGGAGAAACGCTCCATGTACAGATAGATCACCGGCGTCGTGTACAGCGTGACCAGCTGCGAGAGCAGCAGGCCGCCGACGATGGCGATGCCCAGCGGGCGGCGCAGTTCCGAGCCGATGCCGGTGCCCAGCGCCAGTGGCAATGCACCGAGCATCGCGGCAGCGGTGGTCATCATGATCGGGCGGAAGCGCAGCAGGCACGCGCGACGGATCGCCTCATGCGCGTTCGCACCGGTGCGCCGGGCCTCGATTGCGAAGTCCACCATCATGATGCCGTTCTTCTTGACGATGCCGATCAGCAGCACGATGCCGACGATGCCGTCCACCGACAACGGCAGGCCGCACACCATCAGCGCGAGCAGCGCGCCCACGCCGGCCGGCGGCAGGGTGGAGATGATGGTGAAGGGGTGGATGTAGCTCTCATACAGCACGCCCAGCACGATGTAGATCAGCACCAGCGAGGCCAGCAGCAGCCACACCACATCGGTCTGGCTGCCAGTGAACTCGGCGGCCTTGCCGATGAACTGTGCGTGCACCTGCGAGGGCATCTCCAGGCCCGCCTTGGTCTCTTCGATCGCCTTGACCGCATCGGACAGGGAATAGCCCGGTGCGATGTTGAACGACACCGTGACCGCCGGCAGTTGCTGCTGATGGCTGACCACCAGCGGGGTGCTGGTGACCTTGCTCTCGGCCAGGGCGGCCAGCGGGATGATGTTGCCGGCACCGACTGGAATGCCGGTGTTCTGCGCGCCGATGCCGGTGGCGGTGGAGGAGTTGGACGAGGTGACCTGGCCGAAGTTGGTGGCGTTGCTGCCAGTCAGCGCGCCCGCGCCATTGGAGGCTACCGCCAGCTGGTTCATCAGCGCGGTACTGGTGCGGAATTCCGGGGCCACTTCCAGCACCACGCGGTACTGGTTGAGCTCGGTGAAGATGGTGGAGATCTGACGCTGGCCAAAGGCGTCGTACAGGGTGTCGTCGATGGTCTGCATCGGCACGCCGAGCACGCTGGCCTTGTCGCGGTCGATGGTCAGTTCGAGTGCGCGGCCCTGGTTGGACAGATTGTTGTCCACGTCGGCCAGCTCCGGGCGCTGGCGCAGCGCCTCGGTCAGGCGGGTGGCCTGCAGCGCGACCTGGGCGCTGTCCACGTCCGACAGCGAGTACTGGTACTCGGTCGCGGCCACGCGGGTATCCAGGGTGACGTCCTGCACCGGCTTGAGGTACAGCGCCACGCCGGGGATGCCGGCCACGGCCTTCTGCAGACGCGGCAGGATCTCCTCCAGCCCATCGCGGTCGCCGCGCTCCTTGAGCACGATCGACAGCTGGCCCTGATTGAGCGTGGGGTTCATGGTGCCGGCGCCGATGAAGGCCGAGACACCGGTCACTGCCGGGTCGCTGCGCAGCGCTTCGGCCACGGCCTTGGTGCGCTGCTCCATCTGCGGGAAGGCGATGTTCTGGTCGGCCTGCACCACGCCGGTGATCAGGCCGGTGTCCTGCTCGGGCAGCAGGCCTTTGGGAATCACCAGGTACAGCACCACGGTCAGCACCAGCGCGCCGGCAGCGACGGCCAGGGTCAGCGGCTGGTGGTCCAGCACCCAGTCCAGGCTGCGTTCGTACAGGCCCACGGTGCGCGACCACACGGTGGTCTTCCCTGCGGCGGCCGCCCGCTCGTGCGCGTCTTCGCCCTCGGGCAGCGCATCGGGCTTGAGCAGGTAGGCGCACATCATCGGGGTCAGCGTCAGCGAGATCAGCATCGACAGCGTCACCGCGATGCTCAGCACCCAGGCGAATTCGTGGAACAGGCGGCCGGTGACGCCGGGCATCAGCAGCAGCGGCAGGAACACCGCCACCAGCGAAATCGTCAGCGAGAGCACGGTGAAGCCGATCTGCTGCGCACCGATCTCGGCCGCTTCGGGTCCGCTCTTGCCCTGTTCGATGTAACGCACGATGTTCTCGATCATCACGATCGCATCGTCGACCACGAAGCCGGTGGCCACCACCAGCGCCATCAGCGAGAGGTTGTCCAGCGACATCCCGGCGAACGCCATCACACCGAAGGTGCCGGCCAGTGACAGCGGCACCGCCACCGAGGGAATGATGGTCGCCCACAAGCGGCGCAGGAACACGAAGATCACCGCGACCACCAGGCCGATGGTGAGGATCAGGGTGAACTGCACTTCATGCACCGAGGCACGGATGGTCTCGGTACGGTCGTTGAAAATTTCCAGATGCACGTCGGCCGGCAGCACGTTCTGCAGCTGCGGCAGCAACGCGCGGATGCGCTCGACGGTCTGCACGATGTTCGCGCCCGGCTGGCGGCGCACTTCCAGCAGCACGGCCGGCTTGCCATCGGCCCATGCGGCCAGCTGGTCGTTCTCCACGCCATCGACCACGTTGGCGACATCGGATAGGCGCACCGGGCGGCCGTTCTTGTAGCTGATGATGGTGTCGCGATACTCGGCGGCGCTGGTCAGCTGGTCGTTGGTGCCGATCGAGTAAGACTGGGTCTTGCCGTTGAGCGAGCCCTTGGGCGCGTTGACGTTGGCCTGGGTGAGCGCGCTTCGCAGCTCTTCCAGGGTCAGGCCCATGTTGGACAGCTGCGCCGGGTTGACCTGGATGCGCACGGCCGGGCGCACGTTGCCGGCGATCGAGACCAGGCCCACGCCCTGAACCTGCGACAGGCGCTGGGCGAGGATGGAGTCGGCGTAATTGTTGACGTCGCGCAGCGGGCGCGTGTCGGAGGTGAGCTTGAGGGTGACGATGGCCGCGTCGGCCGGATTCACCCGGTTGTAGACCGGCTGGTAGGGCAGCGAGGAGGGCAGGGTGGCCTGGCGGATCGCGGCCTGCACATCCTGCGCGGCGATGTCGATATCGCGGTCCATCGAGAACTGCAGGATGATCGTGGACAGCCCTGCCGACGAATCGGAGGTCATGATCTCCAGCCCGGAAATCTGCCCGAACTGGCGCTCCAGCGGCGTGGTTACCAGCGACGCCATGGTGACCGCGTTGGCACCGGGATACTGCGTGGTCACCACCAGGCTCGGCGCATCGATCTCGGGCAGCGCCGACACCGGCAGCTGGCGGTAACCGAGGATGCCGAGCAGCAGCAGGCCCGCCATCAGCAGCGAGGTGGCGATCGGGCGGCGGATGAAAATCGTCGAAAAGCCCACGGGCGGGTCCTTGCTGGTGCGTCGTGCTGCGTTGGATCAGGCGAACGCCGGCATGTAAGCCGGCGTCAGGAACGTAGGGCGGGCGCGATCAGCGCGGACCGCCACCGCGGCGTCCACCGCCACCCTGCTGCTGGGCGGCCTTGAGCTCGGCTTCGGTCGGTGCGGCCGGGGTTTCGCCCGGCTTGAGCGCGGTGACCTTGGCGCCCGGCTTGAGCCGGAACTGGCCTTCGCTCACCACGCGCTCGCCACCCTTCAGGCCCTCGGTGATCTGCACCTGGCTGTCGCCGACTTCCACGCCGCTCTTGACCGTCTGCATGGCCACGGTGCTGTCCGGCTTGACGATATAGACGTACTCGCCGTCCGGCCCGCGCATCACGGCCTGGGTCGGGATCACCACGCCGCCGGCGATGGTGCGCAGCTGCATGCGGACGTTGACGAACTGGCCCGGCCACAGCGAGTTGTCGGCGTTGTCGAACAGCGCACGCGCGCGGAAGGTGCCGCTGTCGCTGCTGATCTGGTTGTCCACCACGTCCAGCTTTCCGCCGTCGGTAAGGACGTGCGCGTCGTTGCGGTCCAGGGCGGCGATGTCCACCGCGCCGGCGGCCTGGGCCTCTCGCACGGCCGGCAGCTGGCGCTCGGGCAGGTTGAACACGACATGGATCGGATGGATCTGGGTCAGCGTCACCAGCGCGGTGCCGGCGCTGACGATGTTGCCGGCGTCGACCGCGCGGATACCGGCGATGCCTGAGATCGGGGCGGTCACCCGGGTGTACTGCAGCTGCACCTGGGCGGCGCGCATGCTGGCCTCGTTGGCGGCCACGGCACTTTCGAACTGGGCCACCTGGTTGCGCTGGGTATCCAGATCGGTCTTGGCCACGTACTGCCGGTACTCGGCCGAATTGGAACGCTGGTAGTTGGAGCGGGCGGTGGCGAGCTGGGCCTGGTTCTGGCGCTTGGCTGCCGCAGCTTCGTCGTAACTGGCCTGCAGGGTGCGCGGGTCGATCTGCGCGAGCAGGTCGCCCTTCTTCACTTCCTGGCCTTCCTTGAAGTTCAGGCTGATCAGCTGCCCGCCGACCTGCGGGCTCACCGTGACCGTGTTCATCGCCGCCACCGTCCCCAGCGCGCTGGCGTAGACCGGCACGTCCTGGCGGACCGCCTCGATCACCGTGACCGGCACCGGGCCTGCGTTGGCCGGGTCAGCGCCCTGGCGCCCTTCGGCTGCCGGGCCTGCCGCGTCCCCCTTCTTGCCACCCATCAGGCGCATACCCACGACGGCAATCACCAGCACTGCGACCACCAGCAGCACGATCTTCCAGAAACGCGACATTCAATAACTCCCGAGGGCTGGCGGAGGGCGGGGGCGCCCGGTTGGCTAGGCGCAAAGCATACTCGTCGCCCGTGGCCTTTCATGCATGACGGATGGGACGGGCGATCAGACCGGATGTGACGGATGAGGTTCCATCCATGAACGTTCGCCGGGGCAGAAAGTTACAGCGCGACCGGCGCCGATGCCCTACATTCAGGTTCGACCGCCGTTCTGACCCGTGGAGACCTTCAATGCCCCGTCTGTCGCTGTTGATGTCCGCCCTGCTGCTGGCCACCCCCGGCCTGGCTGCCGCCGCCCCCGCCGAACGCCCGGAAGTGGCCGCCGCCGCGACCCGCCTCAAGGCCCAGGTGATCGACTGGCGCCGCGACTTCCACCAGCACCCGGAGCTGTCCAACCGCGAGGAGCGCACCTCGGCCAAGGTGGCCGAGCGCCTGCGTGCGATGGGCCTGAAGCCGCAGACCGGTATCGCCCACCACGGCGTGGTGGCGATCATCAAGGGCGGCAAGCCCGGCCCGCGGATCGCCCTGCGCGCGGACATGGATGCGCTGCCGGTCACCGAACAGACCGGGCTGCCGTTCGCCTCCAAGGCCACCAGCACTTACCGCGGCGAGACCGTCGGGGTGATGCATGCCTGCGGCCACGACGCCCACACCGCCACCCTGCTGGGCGTGGCCGATGCGCTGGTGAAGATGCGCGCGAACCTGCCCGGCGAAGTCATGCTGATCTTCCAGCCCGCCGAAGAGGGTGCGCCGCCGCCGGAAGAGGGCGGTGCGGCGCTGATGCTCAAGGAAGGGCTGTTCAAGGACTTCAAGCCCGAAGCCGTGTTCGGCCTGCATGTGTTCTCCAGCGTGCCGGCCGGCCAGATCGCGGTGCGTGGCGGCCCGCTGATGGCGGCGTCGGACCGGTTCGGGATCAAGGTGATCGGTCGCCAGACCCACGGCTCGGCGCCGTGGAACGGCGTGGACCCGATCGTGGCCACCGCCGACCTGGTCGGCACCGCGCAGACCATCGTCAGCCGCCGCGCCAACCTGTCCAAGCAGCCGGCGGTGGTGACCTTCGGCGCGATCAAGGGCGGCATCCGCTACAACATCATCCCCGATGAAGTGGAGATGGTCGGCACCATCCGCACCTTCGACGAGGGCATGCGCCAGCAGATCTTCGCCGATCTGCGCAACGTGGCCGAGCACACCGCGGCCGCGCACGGGGCCAAGGCCGAAACCGAGATCTACGAGTCCGAGGGCAACCCGGCCACGGTCAACGATCCGGCACTGACCGCGCGCATGCTGCCGAGCCTTCAGGCCGTGGTGGGCGAGGGCAATGTGTATGAGCCGCCGCTGCAGATGGGCGCCGAGGACTTCTCGCTGTACGCCCAGCAGGTACCGGGCATGTTCTTCTTCGTGGGCTCCACCAGCGAGGGGATCGATCCGGCGACCGCGCCGGCCAACCACTCGCCGAAGTTCCTGCTCGATGAGAAGGCGCTGGATGTAGGCCTGCGCGCGCTACTGCAGGTGAGCCTGGATTATCTCAATGGGACGCCGGCTGCGGCGACTGGCGCAGGCTGACGTCAGACGACGGCTGGTAGACGGTAGGTCCCGGCCGCTGGCCGGGTCCGTTCGTTTTCGCCGGCGGACGCCGCGCGCCTACCGGCGTAAAATGGGGGCATGAATACCCCCCAGGACTCCAGCCTCGGTCGCGAGGTGGCTTACCCGTCGCAGTACGATCCCGGCCTGCTCTTCCCCATCCCGCGCCGTGGCGCCCGCGAGGAGATCGGCCTGGACGATGCGGCGTTGCCGTTCGTCGGCCATGACCGCTGGCAGGCCTATGAATTGAGCTGGCTGGACGGTCGCGGCAAACCGCGCGTGGCCGTGGCCACGGTCAGCGTGCCGTGCACCTCGCCGAACCTGATCGAATCCAAGTCGTTCAAGTTGTATCTCAACTCGCTCAACAGCACGCGCTTCGATGATGACGCGGCCGCACGCCTGTGCATCACCCGCGATCTGTCGGCCTGCGCCGGGGCGGTGGTGACGGTGGTATTCGGCGTGCCGGCGCTGGTGGAAGAGGCCGAGGGCGAGTCGCTGGACGAGCGCGAGGTGACCATTGAGCGCTACGGCCCGCCGGCCCCGGAGTTCCTGTTCGCCGATGCCGATCAGCTCGTGACCGAAACGTTGAGTTCGGCGCTGCTCAAGTCCAACTGCCCGGTCACCGGCCAGCCGGACTGGGCCAGTGTCAGCGTGCGCTACCGCGGCCCGAAGATCGACCGCGACGGCCTGCTGAAATACCTGATCAGCTACCGCGAACACGCCGAGTTCCACGAGCAGTGCGTGGAGCGGATCTTCAGCGAGATCACCCGGCGCTGCCAGCCGCATTGGCTGGAAGTGGAAGCGCGCTACACCCGCCGCGGCGGGCTGGACATCAACCCGTGGCGGGCCAGCCCGGGCATCGCCGCCCCGGCGCGCACCGTCCGCGACCTTCGCCAGTAGGCGTTCCGCGCGTCTTCACATCCACGCCATGCCCCATTAACAAGGGCTGTGACACCGTGCCTCCCATGTCGTCAATCAAGACGGGAGTGTATGGATGAGTACCGATAAGAAAGTCGACTTTTCCGGTGTCAGCGCCAGCGTTGATACCACCGCGCAGAAAGTCGATCAGGTCGATTTCTCGGGCGTGACCGCCTCGGTGGATACCACCGCGGAGAAGGTCGGAGGCACCTACACGGTGCAGAAGGGCGATTCGCTCTCGAAGATCGCCAAGCAGGAACTGGGCGATGCCAATGCGTGGAAGCGCATATTCGAGGCCAACCGTGACGTGCTGGACGACCCGGACAAGATCCAACCGGGCCAGACGCTCAAACTGCCGCCCAAAGCCTGATCCGCTGCATCGCCCACCATCCAACAGGGAGCAACCTCCATGAAGAAGTCGTCCATCAGTACCGCCGTTCTCGCCGCGCTTCTGGCCACCGTGGCCCTGGCCGGCTGCAAGAAGAAAGAAGACACCGCTGACAACAATGCGCAGCCGGCAGCGACCACGCCGGCCGCACCGGCGCCGATGACCGAAGCCGCCCCGCAGCCGATGACCGCTGCGGCCGGGGTGAACGTTTCCAACGTGACTGTCGGCAAGACCGCTGCGGCGGACAAGACGGTTACTTCGGCAGCGTTGTTCGCGCCGAAGGACGACATCATCGTCTCGATCCGCACCGACGGCAGCGCCAACAATGCCAACGTGGCGGCGAAGCTGACCTTCCAGAACGGCCAGGTCGCCGGTGAGCAGAACCAGGTGGTCAATACCACCGGTGCCGAGACCACCAACATTTCCTTCAAGAATGCCAATGGCTGGCCGGCGGGCAAGTACCGCGCGGAAGTCACGGTAGATGGTAAGGCGGCTGGATCGCCGCAGGAGTTTGAGGTCAAGTAAGCCTAGACGCCGACTCTCTCCCGGCAACAGGCTCACGATGGACGCAGCCGCGAGGCTGCGTCTTTTTTATGGGCGCTTGCCGGACCACAGCGTTCCAGTACGTTTGCGTATGGGACGGCTTTGCTCCGGGGGGCTGAAAACGCGACAATGCAGGGGTTTCCCGCCGTGCGCGCCGTTGGTTGGCGCGGTCCCCGGGGAAAGTGCGGGCCAGGCTGTGCCAGGCCCTGCACGCGACACGGTTGCACGCGGCCCGGCATTGCCGTCGGCCATCATTCACGAGATCTGCAAGAGAGCCCTGATCCCCCATGTCGAACACGCCCAAGATTCTCTACACGCTCACCGATGAAGCCCCGTTCCTGGCCACGCAGTCGCTGCTGCCGATCGTCGAGGCTTACACCGCCACCGCCGGCATCGCCGTGGAAACCCGCGACATCTCGCTGTCCGGCCGCATCCTGGCCCTGTTCCCGGATTACCTGAAGGACGACCAGAAAGAAGCCGACCACCTGGCCGAACTGGGCCAGCTGGCGACCACGCCGGACGCGAACATCATCAAGCTGCCCAACATCAGCGCCTCGGTGCCGCAGCTGAAGGCCGCGATCAAGGAACTGCAGGACCAGGGCTTCGCGCTGCCGAACTATCCGGACGTGCCGACCGACGACGTCTCGCGCGACATCAAGGCGCGCTACGACAAGGTCAAGGGCAGCGCGGTGAACCCGGTGCTGCGCGAAGGCAACTCCGATCGCCGCGCGCCCCTGTCGGTCAAGAACTACGCCCGCAAGCACCCGCATCGCATGGGCAAGTGGTCCACCGAGTCCAAGTCGCATGTCGCGCACATGGACGGCGGTGACTTCTACGGCAGCGAAAAGTCGGCCACGCTGGCCAACGCCGGCAGCCTGAAGATCGAACTGTTCAAGGCCGACGGCAGCAGCGTCGTGCTGAAGGAAAAGACCGCGGTCAAGGCTGGCGAAATCGTTGATGCCGCGGTGATGAGCCGCAATGCGCTGGCTTCGTTCGTGCAGGCGCAGATCGCCGATGCCAAGGCCAAGGGCGTGCTGTTCTCGCTGCACCTGAAGGCCACCATGATGAAGGTCTCCGACCCGATCATGTTCGGCGTGGTCGTCGAAGAGTTCTACAAGGACGTGCTGACCAAGCACGCCGACGTGCTCAAGCAGGCCGGGTTCGATCCGAACAACGGCATCGGCGATCTGTTCGCGCGCCTGCCGCAGCTGCCCGAAGCGACCCAGGAAGCGATCAAGGCCGACCTGGCTGCCGAGTACGGCAAGCGCCCGGGCCTGGCCATGGTCAATTCGGACAAGGGCATCACCAACCTGCACGTGCCGAGCGACGTGATCGTCGACGCCTCGATGCCGGCGATGATCCGCGACTCCGGTGGCATGTGGAATGCCGAGGGCAAGCTGCAGGACACCAAGGCCGTCATTCCGGACCGTTGCTATGCCGGTGTGTACCAGGCCGTGATCGATGATTGCCGCACACACGGCGCGTTCGACCCGGCCACCATGGGCTCGGTGCCGAACGTCGGTCTGATGGCGCAGAAGGCCGAGGAATACGGCTCGCACGACAAGACCTTCCAGATTCCGGCCGACGGCACCGTGCGCGTCACCGATGAGGCGGGCACCGTGGTGTTCGAGCACACCGTGCAGACCGGCGACATCTGGCGCATGTGCCAGACCAAGGACGCCCCGATCCAGGATTGGGTGAAGCTGGCCGTGAACCGCGCCCGCCTGAGCGGCACCCCGGCGGTGTTCTGGCTGGATGCGGCCCGCGCGCACGATGCGCAGGTGATCGCCAAGGTCGAGACCTACCTGAAGGACCACGACACCAACGGCCTGGACATCCGCATCCTGGCCCCGGTGGAAGCGACGGCCTTCTCGCTGGACCGCATCCGCAAGGGTGAGGACACCATCTCGGTGACCGGCAACGTGCTGCGCGACTACCTGACCGACCTGTTCCCGATCATGGAACTGGGCACCAGCGCCAAGATGCTCTCCATCGTGCCGCTGATGGCCGGTGGTGGCCTGTTCGAGACCGGTGCCGGTGGTTCGGCGCCCAAGCACGTGCAGCAGTTCGTGGAAGAGGATTACCTGCGCTGGGATTCTCTGGGGGAGTTCCTCGCGCTGGCCGCCTCGCTGGAGCACCTGGGCAACCGCTACGACAACGCCGGTGCCACCGTGCTGGCCAAGACCCTGGACCAGGCCAACGGCCAGTTCCTGGACAACGACAAGTCGCCGTCGCGCAAGCTCGGTGGCATCGACAACCGCGGCAGCCACTTCTACATCGCGCTGTACTGGGCCCAGTCCCTGGCCGCGCAGGACGACGATGCCGCGCTGAAGGCCCGCTTCGCACCACTGGCCAAGGCCCTGTCCGACAACGAGCAGACCATCGTCGGCGAGTTGGCGGCGGTGCAGGGCAAGCCGGTCGATATCGGCGGTTACTACCGTCCGGACGTGGCCAAGGCAAGCGCGGCGATGCGTCCGAGTGCCACCTTCAACAGCGCGCTGTCCGCGCTGTAACGAAGCGGTCCCGCGGCTGCGGTGATCGAGGAAGAACCCGCGCTTCGGCGCGGGTTTTTTTGTGGGCGGTGGCAAGCCGGTAAGCCAGCGTCACCTGCCGTGCTGGCGCGTTTTGTCGACGAGGGAGCCGATGCGATCAATCTCCGCATCCAGCAGCGCCTGTTGGTCTGCAGCCATCAACCGCAGGACGACGGTTGCATCCGTCTCCGTGCAAGCGCCCAGGTTCAAGCACATCACATCCATCAATTCGCTCCCGGCCCCGCATGCACGACCTTGTTGGCAGGCAGCTATCTGCCAGGCCAGTCCGCTGATGTGCGGATCCACATGAGGCGCCATATACCCGCCTGCCGCTTCAGCAAGGTCACCCAGGTAGGCCATGGCCGTGGCGTCACCGGAGGCAATGACCTGAGCTGCCAAGCCTGGGTACTCCTCCGCCGTCAGTGGCGACGTCACGTTCCGCTGTCGCAGCCACAGCTGCGAAGCAAGATCTCCTCCGCGCGCGGCCTGCTCCCGCCATAGCAGCATGGCGTCCAGTGGAATGAACTGGCCGTCATCCACACCGCCACATTGCGCGAAGACACGCTGGCCGATCAACCGCATCTGCTGACCGGCATCCGGATCCGAATGCAGCATGGCCATGTTTTCGACGCCTTCAAGATAGGACGCGCGTCGGACGTTGACTAAAAAGCACTTCTCGTAGAGCTCGGCCAACCGACGTTGCGCACGGACATCGCCGCGCTCGGCCGCTGCACTGACGCGTTCGAACTCCAGGCGTGTGGCGTCCTCGAAGCGAGCTGCAAGCGGCTCACGGTTCAGCGCTTGAGGGGCTGGAGACACTGTCGCCCCCGTGGGCGTCAGGGCCGTTGATGAGGGATCCGTCACGGTCCGCACGGCGGGTAGTCGTTCACCGGGGACCGACCACACCGCCAGCAACCCGGCTGCCACCAACACCGCTCCTACCCATGCCATCCTTCGGCGGCTCGTCTTCATTGCTCTCCCTGCCTGATAGGTCATGGTCCGCATTGGCAGAGGCTCATCTGCCCGCACCCAAGCGCTTCGACTTTACTCCGGAATGGAGCCGTCATTGCCCGCTGGGCAAGCGCCCAGTCGCTGCCGTATGGTGGCGGCAGGTCCTGTGGAAGTGGATGCATGCACGGTCGCTGTTCCTGCCAGAACGTTCCATGCCCCATCGGCGGCACCGCATGAATGCATCAGCGGAGGCGATCGCGCGGCTGATCCGCGACGGGTTCGAGAAGTACCATGCACGCTTCGCGGCGATCAGCCAGCGTGCGCGGCAGCGCTTCGAACAGCGCGAGTGGGCAAGTGCCCGGCAGGATGCGGTGGAGCGCATCGGGCTGTACGACCAGTGCATTGCCGAGACCGTCAATGTGTTGCGCCGTACAGCCGGTGAGCGGATTGGCGAGCGCGCGCTGTGGCTGCAGGTGCGCACGGCCTATGCGGCGTTGCTGGCGGGGCTGATCGACGCCGAGCTGTACAAGACGTTCTACAACACGCTGGCGCGCCGGTTGTTCGCTACCCGCGGTGTGGACGGCGCGATCGAGTTCATGGCAATGGATGTGGAACCGTCAGACGCCATCACCCATCCCGTCGCGCGACACAGCTATACCCTCTCGCCCACGCGCCCTGCGGACGCATTCATGCGGGTGCTCGGTGACTACCGATTCGACGTGCCGTATGCGCACCAGCTGCGCTGTGCCGCCGCGATCGCAGTGCGCCTGCAGGACGATCTGGCGCACTGGGGCGACGACCCGGTGCGCAGCATCGAACTGCTCGACACCGTGTTCTACCGCGAGCGTCGCGCCTATCTGGTGGGGCGCGTATTCGGCGAGCATCACTTCTCGCCCTGCGTGATCGCGCTGGTGCATCACGAGCGCGGTCTGCGCGTGGACGCGGTGCTGACCCGGCGGCGCGATGTAGCGCATCTGTTCGGCGTCTCGCGCAGCTACTTCCAGGCTGATCTGACCACCGTCGGTGATGCGGTGGTGTTCCTGCGCAGCCTGCTGCCGGGCAAGCCGGTGGATGAGATCTACACCGTGCTCGGGCGTGCCAAGCAGGGCAAGACAGAGCGCTATCGCACCTTCTTCCGTCACTTCCAGGAACAGCCGGGGGAGCAACTGGTGCATGCCGACGGCACGCCCGGCATGGTCATGGCGGTGTTCACCCTGCCCAGCTATCCGCTGGTGTTCAAGCTGATCCGGGACCGTTTCGCCTGGCCCAAGACCATGACCCGACACCAGGTTGAAGAGAAGTATGCGTTGGTGTTCAACTTGGACCGTGTCGGCCGGCTGCTCGACGCGCAGCCCTATCGGCACCTGCGCTTTCCGCGGGCGCGCTTCTCCCCAGCGCTGCGCGAAGAACTGTTGACCCAGTGCGCCAGCAGCGTGCGTGAAGAGGGCGAGGACCTGGTGATTGCACTGTGCTACGTGCAACGGCGTTTCCGCCCGCTCAACCTGTACCTGCGCGAGCAGACGGCCGAGGCGCGACGTGTGGCCGCGCTCGACTATGCGCAGGCGATCACCGACATGGCGCGCAACAACATCTTTCCTGGCGACATGCTGCCGAAGAACTTCGGTGTCTCACGCCACGGGCGTGCGGTGTTCTATGACTACGATGAACTCTGCCTCGTCACCGAGTGCACCTTCCGCGCCTGGCCAACACCGCGCAACGAGGAAGAGGCGCTGGCCGACGAACCCTGGTTCCAGATCGGGCCGCGGGATGTGTTTCCGGAACGGTTCTGGATGTTCATGGGGCTGCCGGCGCTCGAGCTGGCGGCGGTGCGCGAGCATTTCGCGCCTCTTTTCGATCCGGTGTGGTGGCAGCGCCTGCAGGCCGGCTTCGCCGCGGGTGACTTCCCGGATACGCCTCCCTATTCAGCCAGTAACAGACTTGCCTGATAGGCCTCGGCCGGAACCTGGGCTAGGCTTGTATGCCTTCACAAGGAGAAGGTGGAAATGCGTTCATTACGAGGGATTGCGTTGGTGCTTGTACTGGGGAGTGTGGGCGCGTCGACCGTGTTCGATGTGGCCGCGCAGACCAGGCGCGAAGTGCGCGAGCAGGCTGAAGCAAGCATGGTGCTGACCGGTGAGATCGATATCGATACCGAAGGCCAGGTCGAGGCGTTCCGTCTGGACAAACGCGCGCAGGTCGATGAGACCATCGTCACGTTCGTCGAAGGTGCAGTGAAGACCTGGCGTTTCGCCCCGGTGCTGGTGAATGGCCAGGCCGCCAAGGCGCGCACGCCGGCCACCATCCGCCTGGGCGCAAAGAACAATCCCGATGGCACTGGCCTGATCACGCTGCTGGCGGCGAACTTCGAGACATATGACGAAACCTCGACCGACAACGTCACCAAGGTGAAGATGTCGCCGCCGATGTATCCGGAGGATGTCCTCAATGCACGCGGGCGGGGCGACGTGCTGCTCCTGGTGCAGGTCGGGCGCGATGGAAAGGTGCTGGAGGTGGCCACCGAGCAGGTCAATCTGCGGGTGATCGCCAACGAGGCGATCATGCGGAAGATGCGCGACAAGCTGGCCCGCGTGTCGATGGGCGCCGCACGTAAGTGGATCTTCAAGGCGCCCTCTACGGGCAATGAGAAGGATGAGGCCAGCTGGACCGTCCGGGTTCCTGTGCGTTTCTCGTTCGGCGACCAGGTTGAGCGCTACGGCCGCTGGGATGCCTATATTCCTGGCCCGCGCCAGCAGGCACCGTGGCGCAGGGACATGGCCTTGAGCGCCGATGCCAATGCCGACCTGCTACCCGCCGGCGGCGTGTTCATGGCCGACGCCACGAGCAAGGGACCGAAACTGCTGACCCCGTTGGGCGGTTGATCATGCAGGCCGTGATGCATCACCCGAGCCCCTCAACGGGCAGGAGGGTGCGCGTAGGTCTCCAAACCAACCTGCAGAGTTTGCTAGGCTGACAGACCATCAGGACAGGGAGTCGAATGGATGAAAGTGGCATGGCAGTGGGTACTGGCGCTTGGCGTGGCAACAGTCGGCGTAGGCCTGGCAGCACAGGACGTTCATGCGGTACCGAGCATGCGCGCGCTCCAGAGCCAGGTGGAGTCGAGCATGCGGATCAAGGGCAGCCTTGATATCGGTGCGGACGGCCGCGTCGCTGCGGTGCGCCTGGATCGGGAAAGCGCGATTCCGGCAGGCGTCGTCACCTTTGTGAAAGATTCGGTCAAGCAATGGGAGTTCGAGCCCACCGTACGCGACGGCCAGTCCGTCGCCATCACCACGCCGATGACCCTGCGCCTGATCGGCAAGACGCTCGACGATGGCAGTGCGCGTGTGGAGATTCGCCATGCCAGCTTTGTCGAGTACGACGCGAACGATCCGACCATCGTGGCCCGTGAACGGGGATCGGTTCCGACCTTCCCCACGCGCAGGGTCGGGCGTGATGCAGCGGCAGATGTGTTTCTGTTGATCCAGGTTGGCCGGGACGGCAAGGTCCGCAACGTGCTGGCAGAGCAGGTCAATCTGCGCGTGCTGGTATCGCCGCGTGAGATCGCTTCAACCCGGGCAGCATTCGCCGACAGTGCCAGGCAGGCGGCGCGCGATTGGCACTTCCGGGTGCCGACGCAGGGTCCACGGGCCGCTCGCGACACGTGGGTGGTGCGTTTGCCGGTGCGCTTCTCACCGCCGGCCGATCGCAATGCGCCGCGGTGGGAGCCGTATCTGCCGGGCCCGCGGAGCACCGCACCCTGGCTGTCGCCCGAGCCGCAGTTGGTCGCGCCGGATGCCCTCGATGATGGCGTCTACCTTGCGGGTGAAGACACCGGTCCGCGGTTGAAGACTGCGCTGGATCAGGGCTGACGATCAAAAATAGAAGGCGCCTTTGGTGAGGCTGCCAACCATGTGTCGACTAAGTAGGGCACGTCTTCATTGTGCACTATTCTGTCGACAACGATGACGATGGATCGCATGAGGAGAAACACACGATGGATATCATCAAAACAATTGCGGCGGCATTGCTGCTGGCAGCAGCCCCTGCTCATGCCGCCAAGCCATCGGCGGACGTGCCGGTGGAGATGGGGATGCGCGTGGAGGGCACGCTGGCCATTGGTGGCGACGGCCGCATCACCGCGCTGGAGATCGACAAGCAGGACGCGCTTCCCGATGCCGTAGCCGCGCTGGTGCGCAACACGGTGCAGCAGTGGCAGTTCGAGCCGAGTGTGCGTGACGGCGTGCCGGTGTCGATGGACACGCGGATGACCGTGCGCGTGGTAGCGCGGCCAGGGGCCAACGAGACATTCAACGTGCGGCTGGTCAGCGCGCACTTCGAGCCCGCCAAGAGTGATGCCGAACGTGCAGCAGACATCCGGGGGCGGACGTTGCCGCCACGGTATCCTGCAGAGGTATTCCGCAATGGCGGGCAGGGCACGGTGTATCTGGCGCTGAAGGTCGACGAAGAGGGCCGGGTGATCGACCGGATCGCCGAGCAGGTCAACCTGCGCAGCGCTGGCACGCCGCGCCAGATGGAGGCGTTCCGCAGTGGCCTGGCCAAGGCGTCGCTGGAGGCCGCACGCAAGTGGCGCTTCCCGCAGAGCGCCGGCGATGCCGCCCTTGGTCAGCCTTACCGCACGCTGCGTGTGCCGGTGACCTTCGCCATCAACCAGACGCCTGCCGATGATCTGGGGCACTGGCGCGCTTACATCCCCGGTCCGCGCAGCCGGATTCCGTGGGTGACCGGCGCCGACAGCGCCGGGTTCTCGCCGGATCTGCTGACGGATGGCACGGCGACCCTGGCCGACGATCCCAACGCACCGCGCCTGCTCACGCCCCTCAGCGGCTGAACGCACCGCCGGACATCGCGGGCGTGCTGCGCCCGCGATGCGCTGCTTACCCGATGCCGGTACTGTCCGGTTGCGGGTAGACCACCGTGCGGTTGCGGCCCTGTTCCTTGGCCATGTACAGCGCCTTGTCGGCCAGCCGCAGCGCCTGCTGCGGATCGTCGTGGTAGGTCGGGTAGTGCGCCACACCCAGCGAAACAGTGACGGTGCCAACCTGCTCGAACACTTCGGCAGCGACCTGCACCCGCAGGCGCTCGGCCACCTGGGCCGCATTGGCGACATCGACGCCCGGCAGCAGCATCAGGAACTCCTCGCCGCCATTGCGGCAGAGCAGATCGGTATCGCGCGAGCCACTGCGCATCAACTGCGCGATGCGCAGGATCACGGCATCGCCAACGGCGTGACCGAAGCGGTCGTTGATGGTCTTGAAGCGGTCGATATCCAGCGCGATGATCCCGAACGGCTGGCCACGGGCCTGCCAGTCTTCCAGCCCTTGCTGCAGGCCCCGCCGGTTCTGCAGGCCGGTGAGCGGGTCGGTCATGCTGGCCCGGTTGAGCTTGCCGATGCGGTCCTGCAGCAGATTGAAGCTGTAGAGCAGGGCGGTCTTGAGCTGGGCGACTTCGTAGTACCACGCGCGGATGCCGGTGACGTGGCGGATCGCGATGCCGGTGTCGCGGTTCTGCACGTTGCGGGCAAGTTGCCATAGCGGCAGCGAGATGCGTCGCGCGAACCACCAGGTGATCAGCAGTGACAGGATGCCCAATGGAATGGCATTCCAGATCACCGAGGACATCAGCGTGGACAGCGGAGCCAGGGTGGCCGTCGTCGGGCGCTGGGCCACCACGCCCCAGCCCACACTTGGCACCGGCGCGTAGCCGGCCAGCATGCGCACGCCGTGGCTGTTGAGCACCTGTTGCGCGCCCGAATGCCCTTGAGTGACCGCCTGCACGGCCGGGTTCTCCAGGGCGAACTGACCGACCCGGTCCTGTTCGATGTGGTACAGGATGCGGCCATGGCGGTCGACCACGTACAGGTACGAACCATCCCGGTAGTAATGCTTGCCCAGCAGCGACTGCAGGATGCTGCGCTGGCGCAGGTAGATGGTCCCGCTGACGTAGCCTTGATACTCGCCCTGCGGGTTGAAGATCGGATGCGAGATCGCGATCAGCAGCCGGCCGGTCGCCGATTGATAGGGATCGCTGATGAACGGCACGCGGCGCGCCAGGGCATCGCGGTTGCCGGCACTCTTGAGCAGCACGCCCTGCAGCGCCAGGCTCTGCGGTGAGGTGGCCAGCACGGTGCCGCCGGCATCGACGATCAGCACGGAATTGAAGCTGTTGGTCTGCAACTGCAGGCGTGCGGCTTCGGCTTCCAATTGCGTGCGGTCATGGCGGCGCTGGCCAAGCAGGGTGGCGCTGTAGGCCACCTGCTGCTGGGCCGAGAGCACGAAGTTCTGGGTCGATTCGGCGAGCTTGCTGGCGTACACGCGGTTGGCTTCCAGCGTGCTGCCGATCAACTGTTCGCGCTGCACGCGGTAGCTGGCATGCAGTGTATTGGCCAGCGCTATCAGGGCGCTGAGCAGGGCCAGGGCAAGAATCAGCGTGCCGAGGTTGAGGCGGGCGGACAACGGGCGCATGGGGTTCACGGGCGGGCAGGGCGCAGCGCCAACCGGACATGCGGATGGAACGGCAGCAGCGAAGCGGTCAGGAGCGCACGACATCGGACTGAACCGCTGCGCGTCCTGCGCAGGTCACCCGTCGACCCCGCCCCCGGGCGGTCTACAAGTCTCTCAGGGGGATTATTGCGGATTCTGCCCTGCAAGGGTCAAGCCAGCGACGCCCGACCGGCGCGGCGATACAAAAAAGGCCCCGCAATGCGGGGCCTTTTCCTGTCCGGAGGACGCGCCGGTCAGCGCTTCATCGAACCGAAGAACTCGTCGTTGGACTTGGTGTTCTTCATCTTGTCGAGCAGGAACTCCATCGCAGCCATTTCATCCATCGGATGCAGCAGCTTGCGCAGGATCCAGATCTTCTGCAGCAGTTCCGGTTCGATCAGCAGATCTTCGCGGCGGGTACCGGAGCGGTTGATGTCGATCGCCGGGAACACGCGCTTTTCAGAGATGCGACGGCTCAGGTGCACTTCGCTGTTGCCGGTGCCCTTGAACTCTTCGTAGATCACCTCGTCCATCTTGCTGCCGGTATCGACCAGTGCGGTAGCGATGATGGTCAGGCTGCCGCCTTCCTCCACGTTACGCGCAGCGCCGAAGAAGCGCTTCGGGCGGTGCAGGGCGTTGGCATCCACACCACCGGTCAGCACCTTGCCGGAGCTCGGCACGACGTTGTTGTAGGCACGTGCCAAGCGGGTGATCGAGTCGAGCAGGATCACCACGTCCTTCTTGTGCTCGACCAGGCGCTTGGCACGCTCGATCACCATTTCGGCGACCTGCACGTGACGGGCGGCCGGCTCGTCGAAGGTGGAGCTGATGACTTCGCCGCGCACGGTGCGCTGCATTTCCGTCACTTCTTCCGGGCGCTCATCGATCAGCAGCACGATCAGGTGCACGTCCGGATGATTGGTGGTGATCGCGGTGGCCACCTGCTGCATCATCATCGTCTTGCCGGCCTTGGGCTGGGAGACGATCAGCGAACGCTGACCCTTGCCCTGCGGTGCCATCAGATCGAGGATGCGGCCGGTGATGTCTTCGGACGAACCGTTGCCGCGTTCCAGGGTGAAGCGCTTGCGCGGGAACAGCGGGGTCAGGTTCTCGAACAGCACCTTGTTCTTGGACGCTTCCAGCGGCTCACCATTGATGGTGTCCACGATCGACAGCGCGAAGTAGCGCTCGCCGTCCTTCGGGAAGCGGATGCGGCCGGACAGATGATCGCCCGTACGCAGGTTGAAGCGGCGGATCTGGCTGGGCGAAATGTAGGTATCGTCCGGGCCGGCCAGGTAGCTGGCTTCGGCCGCGCGCAGGAAGCCAAAGCCGTCCGGCAGGATTTCCAGCACGCCGTCGGCGGCAACGCCGTCGCCATGACGGGTCAGCACCTTAAGCAGGGCGAAGATCACGTCCTGCTTGCGGGCACGGGCCACGCCTTCGGAGATCTGCAGCTGCTCGGCGATTTCCAGCAGCTTCTGTGCCGGCATGCGCTTGAGGTCACTCAGCGAATAGACCGGGAAGCCTTCGGGCACGTTGGCCTGCTGGCTGCGCACGAACGGCTGCTGTTCACCGTTGTCCTGCGGCATGCCGTCATCGTTGTAGCGATCGCCACCGCGGTTGCGGTCACGGCGATTGCGGAAACGGTCGCGGCGGTTGCCTTGGCCCTGACCCTGGCCTTGGCCTTGGTTCTGACCCTGACCCTGCTGGTACGGGTTCTGCCCGCCCTGCTGGTTCTGGTGACGGCCATTCTGGTTGCGCTGGCCACCGTCGCCGGTGTCCTGCTGACCACCGCCCTGCGAGGGCGATGCGTCGCCACCGGCAGAAGTTGCCGGTGCCGATGCCTGCGGGGCTGCCGAAGGAGCAGCAGCCGGCGCCGGCGCGTCAGACGCGGCAGCCAGAGGCAGAGCGGGTTGTGAGGGGGGAGAACCTGCGTCGGCAGCGGTGTTGGCGGCGGCCTTGGCGACGCGCGGCTTGCGCACGCGCTTCTCGGCGGGCGCGTCGGCGCTCCCGGGTTCGGAAGTAGTGATATCGGACAAGTGCTGGATTCCTCGCTAGAAGGTGCGAGCGCCCGGCAGGGCGGCGAACGTTGGGAAAGGATCTGGAAGGAAACGACGTCCAGAAGATGCGGCGCGCGAATGCGGCCGGATATGCCGACACTAACACCGGCTCGCGGCGGCGCGCAAGCCGGGTGGGGCAGGGTCATTCATGCGGGCGACGGGCCCGCGTGGCAGCCGGACGCGGCCGGCTGCCTGCTGCGATCAGGCCAGGGCCTTGTCGAGCATGCCGGCCAGCTGGGCCTTGCCGACGGCACCGATCTGCTGCGCCTGGACTTCGCCGTCCTTGAACACCAGCAGCATCGGGATCGAACGCACGTGGTACTTGGCGGCCAGGGCGCGGTTCTGGTCCACGTTGACCTTGGCGATCTTGGCGCGGCCGTTGTAGGCGTCGGCCAGCTCGTCCAGTGCCGGGGCGATCATCTTGCAGGGACCACACCATTCGGCCCAGAAATCGACCAGCACCGGTTCCTTGGAATTCAGCACTGCGCTATCAAAGTCGGCGTCGCCGACATGTACAACCTTGTCGCTCATCTTGGTTTCTCGTCTGGTAATGCACCCGGCAGGGCCGGAGGAAGTTGAACCTGGGCAACGCCAACCGGGCGTCACCCTCGTCTGGTGCCTCGTGGCCGCGAACGGCCAGCGGTGCGTTCGGCGGATGCCTGGACGCTCACGGGGCGAAGTGTACCGCTATCGCCGTGACCGGACAGACGCTGGTTGGAAAGAAGCATCCCGTGATCGTCCCCCTGTCCAAGCGGGGCGGTCACGTCAGATATGTGGCACCACCGACTTGGGTTCCAGTCCAACGGACGCGGCTGTTCAACCGGCGGCAGGGCCGGTGAACGCGGGGTCCAGGGGCCAAGCCGACGCCGGCAGGGCCACCCAGAGGCCCTGATGCCGGGAATTCTCAGAGGGTGGTGCGACCACCGGTCCCGGTTTGGGGCCGACATTGCGCTAAACTGGGGCATTGCGCGGCGCCCTGGACCCGAGTCCGGCCCCGCCAATCCCGGCGCAGGGGCCGTTTGCGACGGTGCCCCCCAAGATGATGCAAGCCACCCGCACCTCTGCCGGCTGGCCTTACCAAGACGGACTCATGAGCGACAAACCGCTGACCGATTTGACCTTCTCCTCCTTCGAGCTGCACCCGGCCCTGCAGGCCGGCCTTGAAGGAGCCGGATTCACCCGCTGCACGCCCATCCAGGCGCTGACCCTGCCGGTCGCGCTGCCCGGCGGCGACGTCGCCGGCCAGGCCCAGACGGGTACCGGCAAGACCCTGGCCTTCCTGGTCGCCGTGGTCAACCGCCTGCTGACCCGTCCGGCGCTGGCCGACCGCAAGCCGGAAGACCCGCGCGCGCTGATCCTGGCCCCGACCCGTGAGCTGGCCATCCAGATCCACAAGGACGCTGTGAAGTTCGGCTCCGACCTTGGCCTGCGCTTCGCGCTGGTCTACGGTGGCGTGGACTACGACAAGCAGCGCGAAATCCTGCAGCAGGGCGTGGACGTGATCATCGCCACCCCGGGCCGCCTGATCGACTACGTCAAGCAGCACAAGGTGGTCTCGCTGCACGCCTGCGAAATCTGCGTGCTCGACGAAGCCGACCGCATGTTCGATCTGGGCTTCATCAAGGACATCCGTTTCCTGCTGCGCCGCATGCCCGAGCGCACCACGCGCCAGACGCTGCTGTTCAGCGCCACGCTCAGCCATCGCGTGCTGGAGCTGGCCTACGAGCACATGAACGAGCCGCAGAAGCTGGTGGTGGAAAGCGAATCGATCACCGCCGCCCGCGTGCGCCAGCGCATCTACTTCCCGGCCGACGAAGAGAAGATCCCGCTGCTGCTGGGCCTGCTCTCGCGCAGCGAAGGCGCCCGCACCATGGTGTTCGTCAACACCAAGGTGTTTGTCGAACGCGTGGCGCGTTCGCTGGAAAAGGCCGGTTACCGCGTCGGCGTGTTGTCCGGCGATGTGCCGCAGAAGAAGCGTGAGAGCCTGCTCAACCGCTTCCAGAAGGGCCAGCTGGAAATCCTGGTGGCCACCGATGTCGCCGCCCGCGGCCTGCACATCGACGGTATCAAGTACGTCTACAACTACGATCTGCCGTTCGATGCGGAAGATTACGTGCACCGTATCGGCCGTACCGCGCGCCTGGGCGAAGAAGGCGATGCGATCAGCTTCGCGTGCGAGCGCTACGCGATGGGCCTGCCGGACATCGAGGCCTACATCGAGCAGAAGATTCCAGTCGAGCCGGTCACCAGCGAAATCCTGACCCCGATTCCGCGCGCGCCGCGTGCGCCGTCGCCGGAAGGCGAGGGTGATGCCGAGGGCGACGAGAACGAGAGCGTCGGCCAGATCTTCCGCGAAGCACGTGAAGCGCGTGCGGCCGAAGAACAGCGCCGTGGCGGTGGCAGCAGCAGCCGTGGCGGCAAGCCGGCCGGTGGCCGCGGCGAACGCCGTGCACCGGGTGAGCGCAGTGCCGATGGCAAACCGCGCCGCGAACGCAAGCCGCGCGTGGAAGGCGAGCAGCCGGTGGCTGCCGCCGCCGATGCCGTGGCCAAGCCGCAGCTCGCCCCGACCGCCGCCCCGTCTGCCGACGGCAGCCCGGCCGTGGAAGGTGAGCGCGCGCCGCGCAAGCGTCGTCGTCGTCGCCACGGCCGCCCGGTCGAAGGTGCCGAAGGCGCGGCAGCCACCGGCCCGGTGACCCCGGTGCAGGTGACGGCCAAGCCGATGCGCGGTACGCCGACCGCCGATCCGGGCGCGTCGTTCCTGACCCGCCTGGGCCGCAAGATCCGCCGGATGCTGTCCGGTTCGTAAGACCTGGCGGATGAGGTAGTGCCGGCCGCTGGCCGGCTCTACCGATCAGCCCCCATCAGGCTGCCGTTACCTACGCGCCACCCTCGTCCTGCATAATCAGGGGATGAGCGTCCTGCGTTTTGACAATGTCAGCAAACAATATGCCGGCGGCCACCAGGCACTGGTGGACGTCAGCTTCGATGTCGCCCCCGGAGAAATGCTGTTCGTCACCGGCCATTCCGGTGCGGGCAAGAGCACCCTGCTCAAGTTGATCCATCTGGACGAGCGGCCCAGCCGCGGCGCGGTGATCTTCGATGAGCGCAATCTGTTGAAGGTGCGCGGCGGCAGCATTCCGCGGCATCGACGCGAAGTCGGTGCGGTCTACCAGGACCACCGCCTGCTGATGGACCGCAGCATCGCCGAGAACGTCGCGCTGCCGTTGATCCTGCGCGGCACCCGCCGCAACGAGATCGGCAAGCGCGTGCGCTCGGTGCTCGAACGCATGGGCCTGGGCCATCGCGAAAAAGCCCTGCCTTCGCAGCTGTCGGCCGGTGAGCAGCAGCGCGTTGGCATTGCCCGTGCGATTGTCGGCGAGCCCAAGCTGCTGGTCGCCGATGAGCCGACCGGCAATCTCGACCCGACGTTGGCAGCGGAAATCATGGCCTTGTTCGCCGAGCTGCCCGACCGCGGCACCAGCGTGCTGGTGGTCAGCCACGATCTGCCCCTGCTGCGGCGCATGCGCAAGCGCGTGCTGATCCTGGACCACGGCCGCCTGGTCGATGACATCTCGCCGCAGGACCTGGCCGAATGAATACCCCGGTGACCAAAGAAACCGCCGCGCCATCGCGCCTGGGCGTGTGGCTGCACCACCACGGCCACAGCGTGGTCTTCAGCCTCGGCCGCGCGTGGCGCAAGCCGTGGGCGACCCTGCTGACCGTGATGGTCATGGCACTGGCGCTGGCCCTGCCGCTGGGCCTGTCGATCGCGCTGGACAACCTCAAGCACTTCGCCGGCAGCGTGCAGCAATCGCGCGACATCAACCTGTTCCTCAAGACCGATGCCGGTGCCGATGCGGCCGGCCAGGTCGCCGAGACCCTGCGCGGCCGCGCCGATGTGGCCAACGTCACCGTGCAGACACCCGAGCAGGGCTTGGCCGAGCTGCGCGAGAGCGCCGGGCTGGGCGAAGCGATCGATGCGCTGCATGACAACCCGCTGCCGACCCTGCTGATCGTGACGCCGGGCGAGGGCGCTGATGACACGCGCCTGGCACAGTCGCTGGAAGGCCTGCCGCAGGCCGATCTGGTGCAGCACGATGCGCTGTGGCGCAAGCGCCTGGATGGCTGGCTCGGATTCGGCACGCGCCTGGTGCAGGTGTTGTCGGTCCTGCTCGGCCTGGGGGCCGCGCTGGTGGTCGGCAATACCGTGCGGCTGGACATCCAGGCCCGCCGCGATGAGATCGGTGTGCTGCAGCTGCTCGGGGCCAGCGATGGGTTCATCCGCCGCCCGTTCCTGTACCTGGGCGCGTGGTACGGCCTGGGTGCCGGTGCCGTCGCGCTGGCGCTGATCGGCGCGGCCGGGCTGGCGTTGCGCCCGCCGCTGGCCGCGCTCTCGCAGAGTTACGGCAGCCCGTTCGTGCTGCACGGTCTGGATCTGCTGCATTCGTCGTTCGTGCTGCTCGGCACCGTCGTGCTGGGCTGGCTGGGCGCCTGGCTGGTGACAGGGCATTTCCTGCGCCAGACCCGTCCGACCGAAACCTGAGGCCCGCATGCGCCCGCAAGTCCTCAAGCACCTCGCCGACGACGCGCCGCGCGTGATGGTCGTCGATGGTTCCAAGCTGGTCCGCAAGCTGATTGCCGATGTGCTGCAACGCGAACTGCCGGCGGTGGAGGTGGTGGGCTGCGCGAGCATCGCCGAGGCGCGTGCGGCACTGGACGCCGGTCCGGTCAGCCTGGTCACCACTTCGCTCACCCTGAGCGACGGTGACGGGCTGGCACTGGCGCGCATCGTGCGCGACGCGGCGGGCCAGGCCTACGTGCCGGTGATCGTGGTGTCCGGCGATGCGCAGCAGCATCTGGAGCAGCGCCGCTTCACCGAGTACGTCACCGATTATTTCGACAAGGCGCTCGGCCACGAAGCACTGGCCACCTTCATTCGCGGCTACGTGCAACCGGAGACGATTCCGGGCGCGACGATCCTGTATGTCGAAGACAGTCGCGTCGTCGCCGAGGCGACCAAGCGCATGCTCGAACGGCAGGGCTTGAACGTGTTGCACGTGCTGACGGCTGAAGACGCCTTCGCCCTGCTCACTGCCGAGTCGCTTGGCCGCAGCAGCCATCGCATCGATCTGGTGCTTACCGATGTCACGCTCAAGGGCGAGCTCAGTGGCCGCGATGTGGTGCAGCGCGTGCGGGTGGACTTCGGCTACGGCAAGCGCCGCCTGCCGGTGCTGGTGATGACCGGTGACGGCAACCCGCACAATCAATCCGGCCTGCTGCAGGCCGGTGCCAATGATCTGGTGCAGAAGCCGATCGAAGAGCGGCTGCTCATCACCAAGGTGTTGTTCCAGCTGCGCCTGTCCCGCCTCAACGACAAACCTGTATTGCGATGAATGATGATGTAGTCCCCAGCATCCAGCTCGAACCGAGCTGGAAGGCGCGGATCGGCGATTACCTGCTGCGCCCGGAGATGCGTGAACTCTCTGCGTTCCTGCGACAGCGCAAAGCGGCCGGTGCGCAGGTGTTTCCGCCGGGCCCGCAGATCTTCGCCGCCTTTGATGCCACCCCCTTCGACCAGGTCAAGGTCGTCATCCTGGGCCAGGATCCGTATCACGGCTACGGCCAGGCGCATGGCCTGAGTTTCTCGGTGATGCCGGGCGTGCCGGTGCCGCCGTCGCTGCTGAACATCTACAAAGAGATCGAGGCCGATCTGGGCATTGCGCGTCCGGATCATGGGTGCCTGCAGCCGTGGGCACGTCGCGGCGTGCTGTTGCTCAATGCGGTGCTGACCGTGGAAGCGGGCAACGCCGGTGCGCACCAGCGGCGCGGCTGGGAAGGCTTCACCGACCACGTGGTGGATACCCTCAACCGCGGGCGCGAAGGCCTGGTGTTCCTGCTGTGGGGCAGCTATGCCCAGCAGAAGGGCAAGGTCATCGATACCGGCCGGCATCGCGTGCTCAAGGCGCCGCATCCCTCGCCGCTGTCGGCGCATCGTGGCTTCCTGGGCTGCCGGCATTTCTCGATGACCAACGAGTACCTGCAGCGCCGCGGCCACGGCAGCATCGACTGGTCGCTGCCACCGCGCGCCGCGCTGGATATGTCGGCCTGAGGAGTGCCGGTCGTGGCCTACACGACCAGCATCTCGATGATGGATTGCGCGACCTGCCGCTTACGCGGAGGCAGGCGCCGCAGCAGTGACAGCACGTTACCCTCCAGGTCATCGCGCACGTAGTCCTGCGCAGGCGTGCTCACGGTGACTTCTTCTCCGTTGGCCTTGCAGATCCCGCGCCCAGTGGCCAACCACTCGAAGCGGACACGCGTACTGATGGCGACATGTGCCAGGTGCGACACACTCGGGTGCGTGCCGCCGCGCCGTTCCCATTGCGCCACGGCACTGCGTTTGACGCCGGTTTGAACGGCCAACTGCGTCTGTGACATCCCTGCACTGGTGCGTGCTGCGCGAATTCGATCCGACATCGCCAACATGGCCTTCCCCTTTCTCGGTCCTTGAACGGTGGATGGTTATCGATACTTACCGGGCAGTGATTCTTTTCGTGCTCTGTACAGAATGACTTGCCGCCACTGTCGCCCTAGGCGCTCCACCGATAAACCGCGAGCCGACAGTAAAACTTCCCCCTGCATCTTATGTGGCCGGTTTGACGCTTTCCACCCGTCGACGTACTTAATCCCTCAAGCCGGCCATGACGCGCCGGGATATCCAAAACATCGGAAGCAGGCCGATGCCCTGTCGCTCATGGCCGGTACCCATCGGCCCGTGACAGATCGCTTACGCCAGGACGCAGGGGATGGCGGATGGATAAAGTTTCTGTTGTGAAGTTGGCGTTAGGGCGATTCAGTTTGATGGCCCGAACCCTGTTATTTGTGACGCTCATCGCATTAACTTCTGGTATTTATTCAGCGAATGCCCAATCGGCCTGCACTGCCGGTGCGTGCGTCAGCGCCGGGCCGCGGCTGGCCTCGATCGATTCCGCCCAGAGTCCGGTGCTCAATCTGCTGTTTGGCGCGTTGCTGCCCGGCACGTCCCTGAATCTCTCGGTGGCCGACTGGAACAACCTGGCCGGCGCAAACATCAATCTCAACGCGCTGCTGACCCAGCTCAACGGCGGCGTGGTGGTCAGTGATCCCAGCCAGGTGCTCAACACCAACATCACCCTGGGCCAGCTGCGTGCGGCCATGGTGCAGGTGCTGCAGGCCGACGGACAGACCGCGGCGGCCAACGTGCTTAACGCGCTCCCGCTGGGAGTGGCCGGCACCAGCGGCAGCATCCGCCTGGCCGACATCCTTCAGATCGCCCTGCCGACCGGTTCGCTGGCGACCGTGCGGTTGAACGTGCTGGATCTGCTCACCGGCAGCGTGCAGCTCTACAACTTCCGCAACGTGCTCACCACGCCCACGCCGATCACGGTGAACACCGCTGCGCTCGGGCTCAACGGCGTGGCCAACGTGCGCCTGTGGGCGCAGGTGATCGAGCCACCCGTCTACAACTGCGGCGCGGTCGGTGCGGCGTTCCACAGCGCGGCGATCCGCATCAAGCTGGATCTGGATCTGGTGCAGGGATTGAACATCGGCACGCTCAGCGCGGCGCTCAGTGGCCTCAATCTACTGGGTGTCACACTCTCCAACACGAGTGTCAGTGCTGATGTGCTGCACCTGCAGGTGTATGCCGATGTCGCCCGCGCGGAAGGCACGATCTCGGCCATCAACCTGGTGGGCAACGCGGTCACCCTGCAGGCCCGCCCCGGCCTGGTGAACCTGTATGTCGGCCAGATCAGCGACGCCACGTTCTTCAACCGCAGCACGGTGCTCACCGATACCGCGCTGACGGCCGCCACGTTGACCTCGCTCAGCGTGCGGGTGCGTGTGTCGGCCAACGTGCTGGGTCTGCTCACGCCGATTGCCGATATCACCATCCCGCTGACGGTCAGCATCCGCAGTTTCGCCACGGCCACGCCGGGGCTGCAGAGCGCCAGCTTCACCGGGCCCTATCCACAGACACGCACGTTGAGCGCCGGTACGGTCAGTGCGGCGACCATGGTGTCCACGCTGGTCAATTCGCTCAGCATCCAGGTCACCAGTGGCAACCCTACGGTCACGCTGCTGGGCGGCGTCGCCTTGCCGTTGCCGGTAGCAGACCTGGTCAACGGGATCGTCAACACGCTGCTTACTCCGATCCGCACGCAGGTCAATGCGCTGGTCACGCCCGTGCTGACCGCGCTGCTGGGCGGGCTGGTCGACAATCTGCTGGCGCTGCTCGGCATCCGCATCGGCCAGGCGGTCTTCACCGTCGAAGGCATCACCCAGGCGTGCGCGGCGACACTGCAGCTGGTCAAGGACCTGCAACCGACCAGCGATACCGGGCGCTTCAATCTGTCCATCACCTACAACGGCAGCACCGTCGGCTCGGCGAGCAACGTGGGCAACAACGGCGCCACCGCGGCGGTGATCACCGTGCCCGGTGGCAGCTACGCGCTGGCTGAAGCCGCCGCGGCCGGCACCACGCTCACCCGCTACGCCAGCACCTGGCAGTGCACCGACCAGAACAACACCGTGGTGTCCTCCGGCACCGGTGGCAGCTTCACGCTGCAGGCGCCGGCGCTGACCGCCACGGCGGTGACCCTGGTCTGCCGGATCACCAATCGAACACGACAGGCCGATCTGTCCATCACCAAGACCGATGGCAGCGGCAGCTACACGCCAGGCGGTACCGCGACCTACACGCTGCTGGTTCGCAATGACGGTCCCGATGCCGTGACCAACGCCGTGGTCAACGACAGCCTGCCCAACGGCACCACGCTGCGTGGCGCCTGGACCTGCAGTGCCACCAGTGGCAGCACCTGTGCTGCGGCGAGCGGCGGTGCCGTGGGTGGCAACGCCGTGAATGTCGGGGTGAGTCTCATCAATGGGGGGCAGGCCACGATCAGCGTACCGGTCAGTTTCAGCAGCAGTCCCGGCGCGTACTAGCGCCGGGAGCAGCATCGCGTGCAGCGCAGGGATCGCCCTGCGCCGGGATGGACAGGACCACCACAGCCGAACGGACCGACCAGGGCCGTTGGCCGCTTTCGAGGATGAACGCATGGCAGCTACCGGCACGCATCGCAGGGCACGCTTGGCTTCGGCCGGCATCGCGCATGCGGTGGCCCTGTTGGCGTTGCTGCTGCCACTGCCGCTGCTGGCGCAGAGTTACCCCAATCCGCTCAACAACACCGCCACGATCACCGCGCCGACCGACGTGGCCGATCCGACGCCCGGCAACAACAGTGCTACCGACACCAATGCGCTGGCACTGCAGGCACAGCTGAGCGTGACCAAGACGCTGCTCAGCGCCACGCCGGTGGCCGCGGGCGGTGCGGTGCAGTACCGCATCCAGGTCAGCAACGCAGGCCCGTCGGTGGCCTCGGCCGTGGCCGTTGTCGACAACGTCTCGCCGTTGCTGACCAATGTCGCCTGGACCTGCCAGGGCAGTACTGGTGCGTCCGCGTGCGCGCAGGCCAGTGGCACCGGCAATGCGATCAATGTGCAGGTCAACGTCGCCGTGGGCGACAGCGTGGTGCTGCTGGTCAACGGGACCGCACCCACCAGCACCCCGGCCACGGTGCCGGCCAACACGGTCTCTCTGCTGCTGCCCGCTGGCACTACCGATCCGACCCCGGGGGACAACAGCGCCACCACGCCGGCGATTCCGGTGCAGCCCAATGCACTGGTAGCCAACAACGATACCTTCGCCGCCGCGATCTCCTCGGCCACCGGTGGCAGCACGCCCACGGTGCTGGTCAACGACACCCTCAACGGCGCGCCGGTGAATGGCGCCAATCTGATCATTGCGCTGCAGAGCGCACCTGCGGGTTTCACCATCAACAGCGCGGGCGTGATCACGGTGCCTGCCGGTGCGGCCGCAGGCGCGACCACGTTGACGTACCAGATCTGTGAAAACGCCTCGCCGACCAACTGCGCCAACGCCACGGCCAGCCTGATCATCAGCCCGACTGCCGTCAATGACAGCTTCAACGCTACCGGTGGCTCGCCGTCGTTCAGCGGCAGCGTGGCCAGCAACGACAATGCGCCGGCTGGTGCAACCTTCAGCGCGATCGGCACGCCGCCGGCCGGCCTCACCATCAACAGCAACGGCACCTTCACCTACGCGCCGGCCGGTGGCATCGCTGCCGCCACCTCATTCCAATACCAGGTCTGTCTGCCAGCACCGAATGGCAGCGTGTGCGCCACCGCGACCGCGTCGATCGTGGTCAATGCCAATGCGCTGGTGGCCACCGATGACACCTTCACCACACCCCTGCCGTCCGGTGCGGGTGGGCTCACCCCGAGCGTGCTGACCAATGACACCTTCAACGGTGGCGCGGTGCCGCAGGCCCAGGTGACGATGAGCCTGGTGGGTGCGCCGGCGGGGTTTGCCATCACCGGCAACGGGACCATCCAGGTGCCCGCTGCTGCGGCGGCCGGCCCGTTGGCCCTGACCTACCGCTTCTGCGAAAACGCGCTGCCGGCCAACTGTGCAACGGCCACGGCCAACCTGGTGGTCAGTCCCGACGCGGCCAACGACACGGTGACCACGCCCGGTGGCGGACAACCGGCAACCGGCAGCCTGGCCGGCAACGACAACATCGCAAGCGGTTCGGCTTACACGCTGGGCACCGCGCCCACCCGTGGCACTGCGGTGGTCAATGCCGACGGCACCTTCAGCTATACCCCGACCAACGCCAACACCGGACCGGATTCCTTCACCTACCAGGTGTGCTTGCCGGCGCCGAACATCGGCGTGTGCGATACCGCGACGGTCAGCGTGAACGTGCAGGCCAACCAGATCGCCGCGGTCAACGACGTCTTCGCCACGCCGTTGCAACCGGGGACCACCACCACGATCAGCCTGCTTGGCAACGACTCCCTCAACGGTGTGGCAGTGGTGCCCGGCGCGGTGACGTTGACGCTCACCGGCGCCCCGACCAACGTCACCGTCAACGCCGCAGGGCAGGTGGTCGTCCCGGCAGATGCGGTGGCTGGCGGGGTGAGCTTCAGTTACCAGATCTGCGAACTGGCCTCACCGACCAACTGCGCGACGGCCACCGTGCAGTTGGTGGTGGCTCCCGACGCGGTGGATGACAGCTTCGCGGCAACAGCCGGCATCCTGCTGACGGGCACTGTCGTCGGCAATGACAACGCACCGGCCGGCGCGCAGTACAGCCTGCTCGCGGTTGCCGCACACGGCACGGTCGTTCTCGTTGCCGATGGCAGCTTCAGCTACACCGCGCAGCCGGCGTACAGCGGCCCGGACAGCTTCCGTTACCAGGTGTGCCTGCCGTCGCCGGACGGCAACGTGTGCGATACCGCCACCGTGACCCTCAATGTCAGTGCCGCCACGATCATTGCCAACAACGATGACTTCAGTGCCGCGCCGCTGACCAGTGCCGGTGGGATTACCGCCAGCGTGCTGAGCAACGACACCCTCAACGGTGTCGCCATTGCTCCCGCGCAGGCCACGCTGTCGTTGATCAATGCGCCTCCGGCGGGTTACACCCTCGACGCCACCGGTCAGCTGCAGGTACCGGCCGGCGCTCCGGCGGGTCCGGTCAGCCTGACGTATCAGCTGTGCCAGGCGGGCACCAGCAATTGCACGACCGCCACCATCGCGGTGGTGATCGCGCCGGATGCCGTGGCCGATGCGTACACCACCCAGGTGGCCACCCCGCTCAGCGGCAACGTGTCGGTGAACGACAACACGGCCGTGGGCACCACCTTTGCCGTGAACGGTGCATCCCCAGCCGGCCTGGCCTTCAATGCGGATGGCAGCTTCACCTACAGCCCGCCCGCGCAGTACACCGGCACCACCACGTTCGTTTATCAGGCGTGCCTGGCCGCGCCACTGGCAGGCGTGTGCGATACCGCCACGGTGACCCTCAACGTCAATGCGGGGACGCTGGTCGCCAACGACGATGATTTCCGTAGTGCGATCCTCAACCCCGCCGTGGGCGGCACCACCAACAGCGTGCTGGCCAACGACACCATCAATGGTGCGGTTCCGCCGGCACCGGCCCAGGTGATCCTCAGCCTGGTCGGCGCACCGGCCGGGTACGTGCTCAACAGCAACGGCACGATTTCCGTGCCCGGCGGTGCGGCAGCCGGTGCGGTCGATTTCACGTACCAGCTCTGCGAAGCGGCGCTGCCAGGCAACTGCACCACGGCCGCAGTACGCCTGCTGCTGGCGCCGGTGGCGGTCAATGACACCTTCAGCACGCCGGTGGGCGTGGCGCTGACCGGCAGCGTGGCCGGCAATGACAACGTGCCGGCGAACACCAGCTTCAGCCTCAGCGGCACGCCGCCGACCGGGGTGGTGTTCAACCCGAACGGCGGCTTCACCTATTTCCCGCCGGCGGGGACCCAGGGTGCGGTCACCTTCGCTTACCAGGCCTGTCTGCCTGCACCGGATGCCGGGGTATGCGCGGGTGCGACCGTCACGATCAACGTCAACGCGGGCACGCTGGTCGCCAACGATGATGATTTCCGGACGGCGCCGATCAATCCCGATCTCGGCGGCGGCACCGCGTCCGTTCTGACCAATGACAGCCTCAACGGCACCGTGCCGCCTGCTTCGGCGGACGTGCTGCTGACCCTGGTGGGCGCACCGGCCGGCTATACGCTGGCCGCGGATGGCACGTTGACGATCAGCAGCGGTGTGCTGGCCGGCTCGGTCACGCTGGCCTACCAGCTGTGCGAAGCAGCGCTGCCAAGCAATTGCGATTCCGCGCAGATCCGGCTGCTGGTGGCCCCGTCCGCACTCGACGATGTGTTCTCCACGCCGGCCGGGCAGCTGTTGGCTGGCAATGTCGGCACCAACGACAACGCACCGGCGGGTGCGGTGTTCAGTCTGACCACCACGGCGCCGGCCGGGCTGCAGTTCGGCCCGGATGGCAGCTTCCAGTACACCCCGCCGAGCGGCTTCACCGGGCCGGTGACGTTCACCTACCAGGTGTGCCTGCCGGCGCCGGACGGTGCCCAGTGCAGCCCCGCGACGGCCACCATCAACGTCAATGCCGGCACGCTGTTGGCGCGTGACGATGACTTCAGCGCCACGCCGCTGGCGCCGGGCGGCACAACGGTCACCAGTGTGCTGGTCAACGATGCGCTCAATGGCACCACGCCGCCGGCGGCGGGCAGTGTGCTGCTCAGCCTGGTTGGCGCACCGGCGGGGTACGCCCTCGATGCCAACGGCCTGCTGCAGGTGCCCACCACCGCGGTCGGTGGCGCCACCGTGCTGACCTACCAGGTCTGCGAGGCCGCCCTGCCGAGCAACTGCGCCAGCGCTGCGATCCGCCTGGTGATCTTGCCCGCGGCGAGCAACGATGCCTTCTCCACACCGGCCGGACAGGCGCTCAACGGCAGCGTTGGCGACAACGACAACGTGCCACCGGATGCGTTGTTCACGGTGACCGGTACCGCCCCGGCGGGGCTGGTGCTCGGCGGCAACGGCAGCTTTACCTATACCCCGCCCGTCGGTACCACCGGCCCGGTCACGTTCACCTACCAGGTCTGCCTGCCCGCGCCCAACGGCGCGCTGTGTGCCACCGCAAGCGCCACCATCACCGTCAACGCCGGCACGCTGGCCGCCATCAACGATGATTTCAGTGCGACGCCGATCAACCCGATCACCGGCGGCGCCACCACATCGGTACTGGCCAACGACGCGCTCAACGGCAGCACGCCGCCTGCGATGGCCGACGTGCTGCTGTCGCTGCAGGGCGCCCCGGCCGGGGTGGCCATCACCGCCGAAGGCGCGGTGACCGTGGCACCCGGCACGGCGGCCGGGGTCAGGAATGTGACCTATCAGCTGTGCGAGGCGGCCGCGCCGGCCAACTGCGCCGTCGCGACGGTCCGCCTGGTGATCGCGCCGTCTGCGGTGGACGATGCGCTTTCCACGCCGGTAGGTCAGGCGTTGAACAGTTCGGTCGCTACCAACGACAACGCCCCGGTCGGTGCGCTGTTCACGGTGGTCGGCACCGCGCCGGCTGGTGTCGTGCTCGGCCCCGATGGCAGCGTTGCCTACACCCCGCCGGTGAACTTCAGCGGCGCGGTGAGCTTCACCTACCAGGTGTGCCTGCCCGCACCGGATGCATCCGTGTGCGCCACTGCCACCACCACGCTCAACGTCAACAGCGGCACCCTGGTGGCGGTCGATGACGGCTTCACGACACCGGTGGCGCCGGGCGCGCCATCGCCGAGCGTCCTCATCAACGACACGCTCAACGGCAACACGCCGCTGGCGACCGAGGTGGTGCTCTCGCTGGTGGGCGCGCCGACCGGGTTCAGTATCGCCGCCGATGGCACGATCAGCGTGGCTACCGGCACTGCCGCAGGCGCCACGACGCTCACCTACCAGCTGTGCGAAGCCGCCGCGTCATCCAACTGTGACACCGCCAGCATCGCACTGGTGGTCGCGCCTGCACCTGCCGATGATGTGTTCGCCGTGCAGGCGGGGCAGACGCTCAGTGGCACGGTGTCGGGCAACGACAACATGCCGATCGGGTCGCTGTACACCGTGCCCGGCGTCGTGCCGGCCGGGGTGACCTTCAACGCCGACGGCAGCTTCACCTACGCGCCGCCGGCCGGCACCACCAGCCCGGCCAGCTTCGTTTACCAGGCCTGCCTGCCGGCCCCGAACGCGGCCATCTGCGGCAGCGCCACGGTCACGCTCAACATCAACAACGGGGCGCTGGTCGCCAGCGATGACAGCTTCGGTGCGATCACCCCAGGCGGCACCACGCCCAGCGTGTTGAACAACGATGCGCTCAACGGTGTCAGCCCGGCGCCCGCCGCACGTGTGTCGCTGAGTCTGGTCGGCGCGCCCAGTGGGTTCTCGATCAATCCCAGCGGCACGGTTTCGGTAGCGGGCAACGCGCCCACCGGCGCGATCACGCTCAGCTACCAGATCTGCGAAACCGCGGCCGCCAACAACTGCGCCAACGCGAACATCACCCTGGTTGTTCGACCGGCCCCGGTGGATGACACGATTGCGGTGCAGGGCGGCCAGGCCAACACCGGCAACGTCTCCGGCAACGACAACATGCCGGCCGGCTCCATCTGGAGCGTGGCGGCGCCGCCGCAGGGCCTGGTGTTCAACAGCAACGGCAGCTTCACCTATACGCCGCCGGCCGGCACCGTCGGTCCGGTCACGTTCGCCTACCAGACCTGCCTGCCGGCCCCCGACGCGGCGATCTGCGGCACGGCGACCGCTACGCTGACCATCGCCGTCAACGCGGTGGTCGCCAACGACGACACCTTCGTCGCGCCGGTCAGTGGCGGCTCGGCCGCGCCGAGCGTACTGACCAACGACTCGCTCAACGGTGTGAGTCCGCCGGCCGCTGCATCGGTGCAGTTGCTGCTGGTCGGTGCACCGGCCGGCTTCGTGATCAACAACGATGGCACCGTGCAGATTCCTGCCGCGGCTACTGCCGGCTCCACCGTGCTCACCTATCAGCTGTGCGAAGCGGCATCGCCGACCAATTGCGCCACCGCTGCGATCCGCTTCGTGATCGCGCCTGCGCCGCAGAACGATGCCTTCTCCGTGCAGGCCGGTGGGTCGCTCACCAATGGCAGCGTTGCCGCCAACGACAGCATGCCGGCCGGGTCGACCTGGGCGGTGCAGGGCACCCCGCCCGCCGGGCTGGTGTTCAACGCCGATGGCAGCTTCAGCTACACACCGCCGGCCGGCACCGCCGGGGCGGTGACCTTCACCTATCAGACCTGTCTGCCGGCGCCGAACGGTGGTGTGTGTGGCACGGCGACCACGACGCTCAACGTCAACCTCGGTACGCTGGCGGCGGCGGACGACCGCTTCGTCGATATCGCGCCAGGTACGGCCACCCCCAGCGTGCTTGGCAACGATGCGCTCAACGGCGTCAGCCCGCCGGCCCCGGCCAGCGTACAGCTGAGCCTGGTCGGTGCGCCGGCCGGTTACAGCATCGCCGCCGATGGCACGATCAGTGTGCCGACGGGCGTGGTTGCCGGCGCGTCTACGCTGACCTATCAGATCTGCGAAACCGCCGCGCCGTCCAACTGCGATACCGCGACCGTCGCGCTGGTGATCCGCCCGGCAGCGCAGAACGATGCGTATGCGGTGCAGGTCGGCGGCACGATCAGCAACGGCAACGTGGCAGCGAATGACGCCATGCCCGCAGGGTCGACCTGGGCCGTGCAGGGGACCGTACCGGCCGGGCTGCTCTTCAATGCCGATGGCACCTTCACGTATACCCCGGTGGGCGGTACCACGGGTCCGGTCACCTTCCTCTACCAAACCTGTTTGCCCGCACCGGATGCAACGCTGTGCGCGACCGCCACCGTCACGCTCAACGTCAATGCGGGCACGCTGGTCGCGGTCGATGACACGATCAGCGGCGTTGCCGCCGGGGCCACCTCGGCGGCCAGCGTGCTGGCCAATGACACGCTCAACGGCACCACCCCGCCGTCGTCGGCCGATGTGGTGCTCAGCCTGGTGGGTGCACCGGCCGGCTTCAGCATCACGCCGGCCGGCACGATCAGCGTGGCCAGTGGTGTGATCTCGGGTCCAACGACGCTCACCTACCAGATCTGCGAAGCCGCAGCGCCAACCAATTGCGCTACCGCCAGCGTCACCGTGGTGGTGACACCGCAGCCGCAGAACGATGCCTTCAGCGTGCAGCTGGGGCAGACGTTGAACGGCAGTGTCGCAACCAACGACAGCCTGCCCGGCGGCGCGACCTTCACGGTGCAGGGCACGGCGCCAGCAGGGCTGGCGTTCGCGCCGGACGGTGCATTCACCTACACCCCGCCGAGCGGCACGACCGGGCCGGTCACGTTCACCTATCAGGCCTGCCTGCCGAACCCGAACACGGCCCTGTGCGGCACCGCTGCGGCCACGCTCAACATCACCACCGGTACGCTGCTTGCCGGTAACGACACGCTCAGCGGCGTCGCCCCCGGGACCACCTCGGCGGCCAGCGTGCTGGCCAACGACAGCCTTAACGGTGTCTCCCCGCCGGCCGCCGCCAGCGTGGTGCTGAGCCTGGTCGGCGCGCCCGCCGGTTTCGCGATCACACCCAGCGGCACGATCAGCGTTGCGACCGGCACCATGGCCGGCCCGACTACGCTGACCTATCAGATCTGCGAAGCCGCCGCGCCGGGCAACTGCGCCACCGCCACGGTGACGGTGATCGTCAGCCCGGCACCGCAGAACGACGCGTTCTCCGTGCAGGCCGGGCAGTCGCTGAGCAACAGTGTGGCGACCAACGACAGCTTGCCGCCGGGGTCCAACTGGGCCGTCCAGGGCATGCCGCCGGCAGGGCTCGCGTTCAACCAGGACGGCAGCTTCACCTATACGCCACCGAGCGGCACGCCCAGCCCGGTGACCTTCATCTACCGCGCCTGCCTGCCGGCGCCCAACAACAGCCTGTGCAGCACGGCCACGGTCACCCTCAACATCAACAACGGCACGCTCACCGCGGGCGATGACACGCTCACCGGCGTGGTGCCGGGAGCGACCACGGGCGGCAGCGTGCTGGACAACGACAGCCTCAACGGCGTCTCGCCACCGTTGCCTGCCGATGTGGTGTTGAGCCTGGTTGGCGCACCGGGCGGATTCACCCTCAATCTCGATGGCACGATCAGTGTCGGTAGCGGTGTGATGTCCGGGTCTACCAACATCACCTATCAGATCTGCGAAGCGGCCGCGCCAGCCAACTGCGCTACCGCCAGTGTCACGGTGGTGGTTACGCCCGCACCGCAGAACGATGCCTTCGCCGTGCAGGCCGGGCAGACGCTGAGCAATACGGTCGCGATCAATGACGGCACACCGCCTGGCGCGCTGTTCAGCCTGCAGGGCACGCCGCCGGCGGGCCTGGTCTTCGCGCCCGATGGCACGTTCACCTATACCCCGGCCAGCGGTGTGATCGGTCCGGTCAGCCTCACCTACCAGGTGTGCCTGCCCGCGCCGAACAGCAGCCTGTGCGGCACTGCGATCGTCACCTTCAACGTCAACAACGGTCTGCTGGTGGCCGGCGATGACACGCTCACCGGCGTGGCGCCGGGCAGCACGTCCAGCGGCAGCGTGTTGAGCAACGACAGTCTCAACGGTGTTTCACCGCCCGCACCGGCGGACGTGGTGTTGAGCCTGGTCGGTGCACCGGCCGGCTTCGGCATCACCGCGGCGGGTACCATCACGGTGGCCAGCGGCACCACGTCCGGTGTCACCACGATCACGTATCAGATCTGCGAAGCAGCGGCCCCGGCCAACTGCGATACCGCCAGCGTGACCGTCGTGGTCAGCCCCGCCCCGCAGAACGACGCGTTCTCGGTCCAGGTCGGGCAGACGCTCAGCAACACCGTGGCCGGCAACGACGCCATGCCGCCGGGTGCCGTCTATACGGTGCAGGGCGCGTCGCCGGCGGGCCTGACCCTGGTCGCCAATGGTGGCTTCACCTATACGCCTCCGGCGGGCACGGTCAGCCCGGTCAGCTTCAGCTATCAGACCTGCCTGCCGGCGCCGTATGCCACGCTCTGTGGCATCGCCTCGGTCACCATCAACATCAACAACGGCACCCTGGTGGCCGGTGATGACGTGCTCACCAATGTTGTCCCGGGCACCTCGTCATCGCTCAGCGTGCTCGACAACGATCAGCTCAACGGTGTCAGCCCGCCGCCGGGCAGCGCGGTGCAGCTCAGCCTGATCGGTGCACCGGCCGGCTTCAGCATCCATCCGGATGGCACGATCGCGGTGGCCGTTGGCGCCCTCTCCGGTGCCAGCACGATCACCTACCAGATCTGCGAGGCCGCCGCGCCGACGAACTGCACGACCGCCACGGTCATCGTGGCCGTTACACCGGTCCCGCAGAACGACAGCTTCACCGTGCCTGCCGGTGTGCCGCTCTCGGGCAATGTCAGCCTCAATGACAACGTCGCGCCTGGTGCGGTGTACACCCTGACCAGCGGTGCCCTGCCGGGCCTGGTGTTCAACGCCGATGGCACGTTCACCTACACCGCGCCGGCAGGCGTCACCGGTCCACAGAGCGTTACCTACCGCGTCTGTCTGGCCGCGCCCTACAGCACGCAGTGTGGGGATGCCACCGTGACGCTCACGCTGTCCGTCTCGGCCAACGTCGTGCTGGCGGTCAACGACGACTTTACCGGCACGCCGGTGGACCCGGCCGTGGGTGGCACCATCGCCCGCTCGGTACTGGAGAACGACAGCTTCAACAACGTCTCCCCGCCACCGGTCGGCAGCGTGGTCGCAAGCCTGACCGGCAGCACGCCCGGTTACACGATGAACAACCAGGGCCAGATCATGGTCGCGGCCGGTGTGCAGCCCGGCCAGGTGCAGCTGGCGTACCAGCTGTGCGAGAACGGCGTGCCGACCAACTGCACCACGGCGATCGCCACCGTGCTGGTACAAGGCCCGGTCGGTGCCCTGCTGGCGGTGGATGACAGTGGTGGTCCGGTCGGCCCCACCGGCAGCGTGCGACTGTTCAACGTGTTCACCAATGACACCTTCAACACCGCATCGCTGGATCCCACCCAGGTGAGTTTCGCGCCGGTGAGCACCAATGCACTGAGCTTCAGCGCCGACGGTTGGGTGGACGTCGCGGCAGGGCTGGCCCCGGGCAGCTACAGCACGACCTATACGATCTGCCTGATCAACCAGCCCACCGTCTGCGACACCGGCAACGTGACCGTCACCGTCATCGCGGGTGAGCCGGGCGTGGATGCCAAGGATGATCGCGTTGAGATCCCGCAGGACGGCGTGATCGAAATCGAGGTGCTGGGCAACGATCGCGTCAACGGCACGCCGATCGATCCGGACACGGTCAGCGTGACCATCACCGCAGCGCCGCCGTACGGCACCGCGACGGTAATGCCGCGTGCCCGCATCCGCTTCGCTGCACTGGCCAACTTCTCCGGTCAGCAGAGCTTCGACTATCAGGTCTGCGACGTGGCTGATCCGGCGATGTGTGCCGGTGCGACGGTCACAGTCATGGTCGACCCGAACGTACTCATCCTGGCCGATGACGCCATGACCGCCGACACCGCCGGGCCGCAGGTGATCGATGTACTGGCCAATGACAACGCCCGCACCGCACCGCTGGATCCGGCCTCGCTGCAGGTCGCGGTGGCACCGGCGCACGGCACCGTGCAGTGCGCCAACGCTCTGTGCACGTACACGCCAGCGGCCAACTTCGCCGGTACCGACAGCTTCCGCTACCGGGTCTGCGATGTATCCATCCCGACCCCGATGTGCGCCGAGGCCAATGTCGCGGTGACGGTGGCGGGCCAGCAGGCCGTGCTGCGCCTGACCAAGGTGGCCGCAAAGCGCAGCGCGCAGATCGGTGACCTGGTGCGCTACACCGTCACCATCGACAACGTCGGCGAGGTGGATGCCAACGGCGCCACCCTGCTGGATACGTTGCCGCCGGGCTTCACGTTCGTGCGCGGTGGCTTCGCGGTGATCGATGCCGATAACGACGCGCGTACCAGCGGCGTGCAGCCGCTGCGCATCGATGGCATCGACGTGGCCGCCGGTGAGCGGGCGACGGTGGTCTACTACCTGCGCGTCGGCGCGGGCACCGGCACCGGCGTGCATACCAACCGCATCACCGCCATCGATGGTGAGAACCGCACGATCGGCAACGTCGCCTCGGCCGAGGTGGACATCACCACCGATCCGCTTCTCGATGAGAGCCTGATCTTGGGCAGCGTGTTCGATGACCGCAACGGCAACGGCATCCAGGATGACGGTGAGCGTGGCGTCCCCGGCGTGCGCATCGCGGCGGTGGAAGGCCTGCTGATGGAAACCGATGCCTTCGGCCGCTACCACCTGGTTGGCATCCCCGGTGGGCAGGCACGCGGGCGCAACTTCATCCTCAAGGTGGATCCGTCCACGCTGCCGGCCGGTGTGCGCTTCACCACGCCCAATCCGCTGGTCCGCCGCATCACCCCCGGACTGCCCGCGCGCTTCGATTTCGGTGTGCGCATGCCCGACGGTGCGCTCAGCACGTCCGGTCCGACCGCGACCGCGACCGCGGCACCGCGCCCGGCGCGCATCGAACTGGGCGAGGCGCTGTTCGCGCCTGGCAGCGCACAGCTGGGTGCTGACCGCGCGCCGGTGATCGCCACTGCCGCACAGGCACTGGCGACCCGCGGTGGCGGGCGCCTGCAGCTCACGGCCCCCACCGGCCAGGATGCGCTGGCGCGGCAACGCGCGCAGGCCCTGCAGGCGGCGCTGCGGCCGCAGCTGTCGGCACCCGTCGCGGCGGCAACGACGGTCGAGGTGCTGGGCGCGGACAGCCGCGTGCTGCACCGGTTGCGCCTGGACGATTCCCCCGAGCCTGCCAGTCCCGGTCGCCCGACCGGGGAGGGGCGCTGACATGGACATGACCCTGATTCCGAGCCCGATCTCCCGCCGCCTCATCGTCGGCCTGGCCAGCGTGTTGCTGCTGGCACTGCCGGCGGCCGCCCAGCCGCTCACACCGGCGCCGTCCCCCGCGCCGATCCGCTGCGAGGCCGACAGCTGCCGCAACGATGACGGGCTGCTGCTGCGCATCCTCGATGACAGCGAGCCGGAGCTACCCGGCCGCGCGGAGCTTCCCGCGGCCGGCGCGGTGCCGGCATCGCCGGCAGTCACCCCGGATGTCGCCGCGCGTAGTGGCCAGTTCATGGCCGAGCTGCCCAACGGCGGCGTGGTGTGGGCCACCGAAGACCCGACCATGGTGCCGCCCAGCCTGAGCGTGCAGGCAGCCGCCACGGTGCCGTTCGAGAATGGCCGGGTGATCCGTCCGCTGCGCTTCCACAGCTACAACAACTACGCCTCGTTCATCCAGAAACTGGAGGTCACGCTGTATCGCGGCACCGATACCGATCTGGTCACGCCGCTGGCCCGCATCGAGCTGCCGGCCGACTATGTCGGCGACGCGGAGTGGAGCGGTGAGTTGCCACCGCAGATCAAGCTGCGTACCGGTGATGAGCTGATCTACGTGGCGCGGGCCTACGGCGCCGGTGGTGCGTTCGATGAAACCCGCCTCCAGCGCATCCAACTGGTGACCCCGGCCGATTTCGATCGTGGCCTGCAGATCACCCGCGAGAGCGTGCAGAAGACATTGGGCCAGGCGTTGGATGGCGACAGCGCGCAGGACCTGCAGCTCAGCAACAGCATCTATGGGCAGAGCATGCTCCGCCTGCAGAACATTCCCATCCACGGCTCACGTGTGCGCCTGTACGGCCGCAACCTGGAGCCCAACAGCCGCGTGCGCATCAACGGCCAGGACTTCCCGGTCGATCTGGAGCAGAAGTTCGCCGCCGAGTTTCTCGAGCCGGTGGGCGAGCATCGTTACGACGTCAGTGTCGAATCGCGGGATGCACCGTCCGCGCAGCGTCAGCTGGATGTGGATGTCACCGGCCGCTACCTGTTCCTGGTCGCCATTGCGGATGTCACCGTCTCCAAGAACAGTGCCAGCGGAAATCTGCAGCCGCTCGCTGCCGATGATCGTGACGACGACAGCTTCCTCAGCGAAGGCAGACTGGCGTTCTATCTGAAGGGCAAGCTGCGCGGCAAGTACCTGGTGACCGCACAGGCCGATACCCAGGACCGTGAGCTGAAGTATCTGTTCCGCGATTTCACCCAGGCCGACGCGCAGGACGTGTTCCGCCGTCTTGATCCGGACCTGTACTACCCGGTGTACGGCGATGACTCCACCACGTACCGCGACGTGGATACCCAGGGCCGGTTGTACCTGCGCGTGGACTGGGATCAGAGCCAGGTGGTCTGGGGCAACTACGCCACCGGTATCACCGGCACCGAGTATGGCCAGTACGTGCGCTCGCTGTACGGCGGTGCGTTGAACTGGCGCTCGCTGGAGGCCACGCCGCTCGGTGAGGCGCGTTCGCAGGTGAAGGTGTTCGGCTCCGAGGCGCAGTCCGCCCCGGGCCACAGTGAATTCCTCGGCACCGGCGGCAGCCTGTACTACCTGCGCCACACCGATGTGCTGCCTGGCTCTGAGCAGGTGGTGCTGGAAGTGCGCGACCGCACCACCGGGCGCACCGAAACCCGCGCCACCCTGCAGGAGGGCGTCGACTACGAGATCGACAATCTGCAGGGCCGTTTGATCCTGACCCGGCCACTGGCACAGCTGACCCGCGAGAACGTGCGCAGCATCACCCGCGACATGCCGCTCGATGGCTACGACCAGTTGCTGCTGGTGGATTACGAATACGTGCCGCTGGGTTTCAGCAGCGATGATGTGACCTACGGCGCACGTGGCCGGCAGTGGATCGGCGATCACGTGGCGATCGGCGGCACCTGGATCGATGAGAACCGCAGCGGTGAGAACTACAGCCTCAAGGGCGCCGACCTCACCCTGCAGGCCGGGCGCGGCACCTACCTGAAGATGGAGCAGACCCGCACGGAAGCCACCGCCGCCCCGGTGTTCTATTCGGACAACGGTGGCCTGAGCTTCATCCGCCGCAACCCGTACGAAGGCCGGCGGTCGGGCACTGCCAGCGCCGTGGAAGCGCGTGCCAACCTGCGTGAGCTGGGCTGGACCACGCAGGATTGGAGCCTGGGCGCATGGTGGCGCGACGTGGACGCCGGCTTCTCGGTCGCGCGCCAGGACACCGGCCTGCCGATCCAGGAATACGGTGCGGAGTTCCTTGGCTATCTCAACGACGATTTCAGTCTGTACGGTCGACACACCCGGACCGAACAGGGCGAACTTGCCTTGGAGCAGAGCCAGCTGACTGCCGAGTGGCGGCTGGGCAACGACGGCCAGTTGACCGGTGAACTGCGCCGCGTGCGCGAGGAACAGGCACTGCAGAGCGTGGATGCGCTGCTCGCCGCGATCGGTTACCGCCAGCGTTTTGGATCGTCCTGGGAGCTGTACGGCACCGGCCAGGTCACGCTGGACGATGACGGTGGCGCCTACGAAAAGAACGACCTGCTTACCTTGGGGGCACGATATCTGTTCGGCGACCGCAGCAGTGTCGGTGCGGAAGTGAGCGGTGGCAGCCGCGGTCATGGTGCCAAGGTCGATGGCGAGTACCGCATGGCACCGGACCACAGCCTCTACGGCAGTTACAGCTACAGCACCGACCGCACCGGCACCGATCCGCTGTTCGATACCGGCCTGCAGAGTGGCTGGACGCTGGGCCAGCGCTGGCGGCTGAGCAACCAGGTCAATGTCTACAACGAGAGCCAGTATCTGAAGGATCGCCGCCAGGACAGCGCCGGCCTCGTGCACACCTTCGGCATGGATTTCTATCCCGCGCAGGGCTGGAACCTGGGCTTCACGATCATGGACGGCGAGCTCGATTCCACTCTCGGCCGCGTCGACCGCCGTGCCTACAGCATCAGTGGCGGGCGCACCGATGCGGTGGCGCAGTGGAACAGCAAGCTGGAGTACCGCCGCGACAGCGGTGCCGAGCAGCGCGAGCAGTGGGTGACAACCAACCGCCTGCTGTACAAGCTCAACGAAGACTGGCGGTTTGCGTTGCGCGCCAACTACGCCGACACCGAAGACCGCATCGACCGCCTGGCCGACGCCAAGCTGGTGGAGAGCAACATGGGCTTCGCCTGGCGCCCGCACGACAACACGCGCTGGGCCGGCTTCGGCAAGTTCACCTATCTCTACGACGTGGCCTCGCTTGGGCAGGAGGGCGGCAACCTGTACGACCAGCGGTCGCAGATCCTCTCGCTCGAAGGAATCCGGCAGCTCGGCGCGCGCTGGGAAGTGGCCGGCAAGCTGGCCTCGCGCTGGGGGGATTACCGCACCGGGCGCGGTGAGGGTGCCTGGTTGGACAGCCGTGCCGACTTCGCTGCCTTGCAGCTGCGCTATCGCCTGTTCGGGGAGTGGGAGGGCCTGGCCGAGCACCGCTGGTTGAAGGTGCGCGACGGCGGCGTGCGCAAAGGCTGGCTGGTGGGCGTGGATCGCCGGGTGGGGGAAAACTTCAAGGTCGGGGTGGGCTACAACTTCACCGAGTTCAGCGATGACATGACCGAGCTGAAGTACGACCAGAAAGGGTTCTTCCTGAATATGGCGGGGTATTACTAGCTTCGGCGGGTTCGGGCTGCCACGCATGGCGTGGCACCACCGGGGATCGCAATGTTGGCGGTCGGCGTCGGTGGGCGCAGGGCGCGCACGGGTAGAGCCAGGCCATGCCTGGCTGAACTGCCGACAACCTTTCCGGGATGAATGGGCGCTTCCGCCGGGCTGTTCAGCCAGAAAACACGCGATATGACCCCATTCACCATTCTATATTATTGATTTCATTGGGTTTGCTGCGCCGTTCTCAGGCTCTCGCCACTGTCATCATTTCGCGGTACGTTAGCGGTGTCTTCGGTGCCAGCGTCCCATGAACAGAACGCTGGAACTTCTTTCCCCTTTAGCAGTCCAATTCCGGGACTGCTAAGATGAGTGCTATGAGCCAGAACACCTCTACTGCCCTTGTGGCAAACAATCTCCCGATTCCCAGTGCGCTCGGTTCGCTGGACGCCTACATCGGTGCCGTGCACCAGATCCCGGTGCTGTCGGTCGATGACGAGCAGGACCTGGCCCGCCGCTTCCGCGACGAGCTGGATCTGGACGCCGCGCGCGAGCTGGTCCATTCCCACCTGCGCTTCGTGGTGCACGTCGCCCGCGGCTACAACGGCTACGGCCTTGCGCTGGGCGACCTGATCCAGGAAGGCAACATCGGCCTGATGAAGGCGGTGAAGCGCTTCGACCCGGACATGGGCGTTCGCCTGGTGTCGTTCGCGGTGCATTGGATCCGTGCGGAAATGCACGAGTTCATCCTCAAGAACTGGCGCATCGTCAAGGTCGCCACGACCAAGGCGCAGCGCAAGCTGTTCTTCAACCTGCGCAAGTCCAAGACCCGCCTGGGCTGGATGAACGCGGCCGAAGTCAGCGCGGTGGCCAAGGACCTGAACGTGTCCGAGCGCGAAGTGCTCGAGATGGAGTCGCGCCTGTCCGGTCGCGATATCGGTTTCGATCTCTCCAGCGATGATGATGACGATCATGCGCCGCCGTCGCCGGCTGCCTACCTGCGGGCCAACGAAGAAGATCCTTCGATGGCCTATGAGCGGATGGACAGCGAAGACAATCAGCTGCAGCTGCTGCGCGAAGGCATGGCCGAACTGGATGCGCGTTCGCGCGACATCATCCGCCGTCGCTGGTTGGACGCGGACAGCAAGGTGACGCTGCAGGAGCTGGCCGATGAGTACGGCGTCTCTGCAGAGCGCATCCGCCAGGTCGAGGCGAACGCGCTGAAGAAGATGAAGGCGCTGTTTACTGCCTGATGCAGTGACTGCCGTGGTTACGCAAAAAGGCCCGGCTGATGCCGGGCCTTTTTGCGTTCTGGCGCTCAGAGCAGCGCTTTGATGGGGCGTGGCCCCACCGTGCCAGGTCAACCCTGCTCGCGCGCAATCGCCCGCCAGCCGATATCGCGGCGGTGGAACTCATGGGCCCAGTGGATCGCACCGACGCCGGCGTAGGCGTTGCGCTGTGCCTCGCCCACCGTGCCGCCCAACGCAGCGACGCACAGCACGCGGCCGCCGGCGCTGAGCACCTGGCCTTGCGCGTCGAGCGTGGTGCCGGCATGGAACACTTTGGCCGTCGCGGCGACCGCATCCAGGCCGTGGATCACATCGCCGGTGATCGGGGTTTCCGGATACGGTGAGGCTGCCATCACCACGCCCAGCGACGGGCGCGGATCCCACTGGGCGTCCACCGTGTCCAGGCGCTCGTCGATCGCCGCTTCGACCAGATCCACCAGATCCGACTGCAGGCGCAGCATCACCGGCTGGGTTTCCGGGTCGCCAAAGCGCACGTTGAACTCGATCACCTTCGGCGCGCCGTTGGCATCGATCATCAGGCCCGCATAAAGGAAGCCGGTGAACGGAATGCCGTCGGCGATCATGCCCTGCACGGTCGGGTTGACCACCTCGCGCATCACGCGCGCATGCACTTCGTCGGTCACCACCGGGGCCGGCGAGTACGCGCCCATGCCGCCGGTGTTCGGGCCGGTATCACCGTCGCCGACGCGCTTGTGGTCCTGCGAGGTCGCCATCGGCAGTGCCGTCTTACCGTCCACCATCGAGATGAAGCTGGCTTCTTCGCCGTCCAGGAATTCTTCGATCACCACGCGTGCGCCGGCATCGCCGAAGGCATTGCCGGAGAGCATGTCACGCACCGCGTTCTCGGCCTCAGTGAGGGTCATCGCCACGATCACGCCCTTGCCGGCGGCCAGGCCATCGGCCTTGACCACGATCGGGGCGCCCTTGTCGCGCAGGTAGGCCAGCGCCGGCTCGACCTCGGTGTGCACCGCGTAGAACGCGGTCGGAATGTTGTGGCGGGCCAGGAAGTCCTTCGCATACGCCTTGCTGCCTTCCAGCTGGGCGGCGGCCGCGGTGGGCCCGAAGATGCGGTGCCCGGCGGCGCGGAAGCGGTCGACCACGCCGGCCACCAGCGGCACTTCCGGGCCGACCACGGTCAGGCCGATGTCTTCGGTGCCGACCAGCGCCAGCAGGCCGTCCAGATCGGTGACCTTGACGTCCACATTGCGGCACTTGGGCTCGGTGGCGGTGCCTGCATTGCCGGGAGCGACGATGACCTCGCGGACCTTCGCGGACTGGGCCAGCTTCCAGGCCAGGGCGTGTTCGCGGCCGCCAGCGCCAATGACCAGGATCTTCAATGCAGTTCTCGCGTAAGAGGGCAGGAACGTGATTTTACGCGGTGCGGGCGGCGGGCGCATTCGGGCGGTCGGTTGCGGTGGCAACCCCACGGCCTCAGCGGTCGGCGCAGCCGTCGCGCTGCAGGTCATCCGGTACCGGATACGCGCGCTGCCGGGCATCGAAGATGAGGTGGTAGTACTCGCTCGCCGGGCCCGTGCAGTCGTGGCCGCTGGCACGCACCGTCAACGGCCAGTAGCCATCCACGACGTTGCTGTCGCCCACGGTCGTGCTGAAGTCGACCGCGAACACGTCCTCGCCGCAGTCGGCCGGTTTGCCGTCACAGCCGTGCAGGGCGAGATTGTCGAGGTGGTCGCGGTACTGGGCGACATCGCGCAGGCGATCGTTGTGAAGGGCGACGTAGCTGCGCCAGATGCGCCGATGGCCCCGCCGGTGCTCCTCGTGGGTGATCTGGAAGGCATGGCGTTGCGGGCCGAGCTGCGCGATCTGGACCGTGCCGGGCGCACCGTGGCGGCCGTAGGGGCGCTGCAGGCGCTGGGCGATGACCAGCAGCGGATCGTTGGCCAGCTGCTGGGCAAGCGCGCCGCCGTGACTGGCCTCAACGTTGTCCTTGCCCAGGCGCAGCACATACAGGTCGACCCGCCCGGGTTCGACAGTGGCGGCGTCATCAAGAGTCTGGCACACCGCCAGCAGGGTCTGCTCGCTACCGTCGGTAGTGACCGTGTCACGCGCGCACACGCGGCGGGTGACCGGACGCAGCGCCTCGACCTCGGTGTCCTCCCAGTCGCCCTTCCATGGTGCATCGAGCAGAGCGGTGTCGCCGTAGCGCTTGCGCAGAAAGGCCAGCAGGCGCTGGTTGGCATCGCCCCGGACGTAGATCATGTCCTCCACCAGCGCCGTGGTTCTGAGCACCCGGCGGGGTGTGTCTGGATCGGGCGCTGCAGGTGTGCGATCACAGCCGGCCAGCAGCGCGAGCGCCACACCTGCCAGTGCCCATGAACGGATCACTCGCACCCTTCCCGCTGAAGCGCGTCGGGAAACGCATACGTCCACGTTTTCGGGTCCAGGGTGAAGCGATGTTCGCGCTGGACCGGCTTCCCGCCACACCCCAGGCCGGTCTCTTCAATCAGCAGCGGCCATTGCCGCGCCGCCGGATCGCGGCTGTCGAAGCGCAGCGTGAAATCGAGGTTGAACAGCCGCGCCTGGCAATCGGGTTCGGCGTCGGCATCGTCGCAGTCGTAGGCCGCGTTGTTGTCGATATGGCTGCGCACGCCACCGGCTTCCACCAGCCCGTTCGGGCCAGGCAGCACCAGCGTCTGCGTGATCAGCGAGTAGCCCTGGCCGAACCAGCCATGCTCGATGCGGAAACCGTAGAAGTCGCTGCCGGCGCGCAGGATCTGCACCGTGCCGGGTTCACCCTGGCTGCCGAAGTTCTGCCCGGTCAGTTCGGCGGCCACGACAAAGCGGTCCACCTCGGGGCGCAGCACGAAGAAGTCGATCGCGCCCGGGTCCGGGTGGGCATTCTCGAGGGGGGAGCCGCAGACGGCCAACAGCTGCTGCCAACTGTCGCCGGTCACCACCGGTTGCTCGGCACACACATGCCAATCGGTGAGGCGGGTATCGCCGTCCTGGGTCCAACTGCCACGCCATGTTCCTGAGAGCCTGGCGGCCTTGCCGTAGCGCTCGGTCAGGAAGGCCTGCAGGCGCTCCGTGCGGCTGACGTGGGCAAGCGGGGCGGCCTTCGCCGCGGCTGCATCGGGCACGGCCCGCGGCGCTGCCGGTGCACTGGCCGGCGTACAGCCAGCCAACCCTGCAGCGGTGGCGATCACCGCCGCTGCGAGGGCAGTGCGTTGCCGTGGCGACATCCGTGTCGATCCAGGCATCAGTGGCGGAAGTGCCGCACGCCGGTGAACACCATCGCCAGGCCATGCTCGTCGGCGGCGGCGATCACTTCGTTGTCGCGCATCGAGCCACCCGGCTGGATCACCGCCTTGATGCCGGCCGCCGCAGCGGCATCGATGCCGTCGCGGAACGGGAAGAACGCATCGGAGGCCATCACCGAGCCTTCCACCACCAGGTTCGCATCGGCAGCCTTGATGCCGGCGATGCGCGCCGAGTACACGCGGCTCATCTGGCCAGCACCGACACCGATGGTACGGTTGTCCTTGGCGTAGACGATGGCATTGGATTTGACGAACTTGGCGACCTTCCACGCGAACAGCAGATCGGCGAACTGCTTGTCGGTCGGCGCCAGCTTGCTCACCACGGTCAGTTCGTCGCGGCTCATGCCACGGTTGTCGGCGCTCTGCATCAGCAGGCCAGAACCAATCCGCTTGGTGTCGTAATTGTTGAGGCCCTGTCCGTGCGGAATGCGCAGCACGCGCACGTTGGCCTTCTTCTGCGCGTATTCCAGCGCAGCCGGCTCGTAGTCCGGGGCAATCAATACTTCCACGAACTGGCGGTCCAGGATCACCTTGGCGGTGGCGGCATCCAGCGGCTGGTTGAAGGCGATGATGCCGCCGAAGGCGCTGGTCGGGTCGGTCGCGTAGGCCAGCTCGTAGGCATCACCGTTACCGGCGCCCACGGCCACGCCGCACGGGTTGGCGTGCTTGACGATCACGCAGGCCGGCACGTCGAACTGACGCACGCATTCCCACGCGGCATCGGCGTCGGCCAGGTTGTTGTAGCTCAGTTCCTTGCCCTGCAGCTGCTGGAACGTGGCCAGCGTGCCCGGCACCGGGTACAGGTCGCGGTAGAACGCGCCGCTCTGGTGCGGGTTCTCGCCGTAGCGCAGGTCCATCACCTTCACGAAGCTGGAATTCATCTGCGCCGGGAATTCGGTGCGCACCGGCACCGCGGTGTCGGTGGTGGTCACGGCAGAGAGGTAATTGCTGATCGCCGCATCGTACTGGGCCACGCGGTTGAACGCGGCCACCGAGAAGGCGAAGCGCTTGGCGGCCGAGAGCTTGCCGTCATGGGCGTCCAGTTCGGCGAGCAGTTCGTCGTACTGCGACGGATCGGTCGCCACGGCCACGCGGGCGAAGTTCTTCGCCGCCGAACGCAGCATCGCCGGGCCACCGATGTCGATGTTCTCCACGGCGTCTTCCAGGGTGCAGTCTGCCTTGGCGGTCACTGACTCGAACGGATACAGGTTCAGCACCAGCAGATCGATCGCGCCGATGCCGTGCTCGGCCATCACTGCGTCATCCAGCCCCGCGCGGCCGAGCAGGCCACCGTGCACCATCGGGTGCAGGGTCTTGACCCGGCCGTCCATCATTTCCGGGAAGCCGGTGACGTCGGCCACGTCCTTCACTGCCAGGCCGGCCTCACGGATCGCCTTGGCGGTACCGCCGGTGGAGAGCAGCTCCACGTTGCGCGCCGCCAGGGCGCGGGCCAGGTCGATCAGACCGGTTTTGTCGGAAACAGACAGCAGGGCCCGGCGCACGGGCAGCAGATCGGAACTCATGGGGGCAGGAGATCGAAGCGGAGCGGGGCCATATTGTAGGCCAGTGGCGCGGGCATGGCCCCAGAAACGTCAAAGGCCGGTACCGAGCGCTGCTCGATCCGGCCTTGTTCCGCTGGCGCGACGCAGGCGCCCACCGGCATCAGGTCGCGATGCCGTATTCCTTGAGCTTCTTGCGCAGGGTGGCGCGGTGGATGCCCAGCATCGCCGCGGCGCGACTCTGGTTGCCTTCGCAGTGGTTCAGCACTTCCACGAACAGCGGGATTTCCATTTCGCGCAGCACGATCTCGTAGACATCGTCCGCATCGCAGCCATCCAGGTCCCGCAGGTAGCGCCGGACCGACTGGGCCACGTGTTCGCGCAGGGGTGGCTTGGGCGCGCCACGACTGTTGTCAGGACGAGAAAGGACAGCGTTCAAGGAGTTTCCCGGTGCAAGAGCCGGGGCGGACAACAGCCCACGGCGGAAGGGTGATGGGACCAGTCTAGCGCGTGCGTCGGCTGCCTGCCACGCTCCGGCCGACCCGGCGACGCCTCAGAGGAACTCAAAGGTGAATGCGACGGTAGACGCTGCGGGCTCGCGCACGCGGAAGGCAATCTGTGCGCTCTGGCCGGGTTCCAGCGTGGCTGCCGGGTCTGTTGTGCGATCCAGATAGTCGGCCGGCGCGAACACATTGGTGCCGATCACGCGGCCATCGGCATCGGACAGTGACAGCCGCAGCGACGGCCACGCCTGGGCCCAGCGGGCATCGTTGCGGATGCTCGCCTGCACCTGCAGCGCGCCGGCCTGGCCCGGAACGGGACGCACATCGCGGCTGAGCATGCTGAACGCCGCCGGCTCGCGCCAGGCTGGCACTGAACAGCGCAGCACGCTGCACAACCCGGCGATCCACGGGCGCGTGCCCGCATCGGCAGCGAGCCGGTCGCGGTCGGCTACGGCAATCTGGACCAGCAGCACGGCGGCCAGCCCGGCGACCATTCCCCACTGCCAGCGCGGCGTGCGCAGGCGCGCACCGGGCAGGCGCAGGAAGCTCGGCGTGGTGATCGCCTCCGCTGGCGGCAGGGCCGCGGTGGCGCTGCCGCGTGCGGCCTCAGTGAGGCCGTCCGCATCTTCCAGGGGCGCTATCGATGGCGCTGCGGTGTCAGCGGGCGACGTGGCCGCTGACCCAGCGTCGGCAATCGGCGTGCGTTCGGATGGAGGGGGCAGGTCGAGTTCGAACGCCGGTGCCGTGCGCTGCGGCGCGTGCACCGGTTGTGCATCGATCACCTGTTCCACCGCCAACGGCGCGATGCCATCGTCCACGGGCGACGTCGGCAACGCCTCCGCGTCGTCGTGGGACAGCGAAGACGGCTCAGCCGGATCGGCCAGCGCCTCCGGCGACGGACGCAGGAACGTGGCGATCGGGCGTCGCGGCGGCATCGGAGGCTCGGACATGGGCACGGGACCGGGCAGGAGACGGGCTATTCAAGCACGGCGGACGCCGGTGATGCGCATCCAATCGCCGTCCTGCGCCACCGCCAGCTGTTCAAAGGCCGGGGCATAGCGTTCCAGCAGTTCGCCTTCCTGCCCATGCAGGATGCCCGACAGCGCGATGCGGCCGCCCGGTGCCACGCGTGCGGCCAGCACATCGGCCAGTGCATCCAGCGCGGAGGCCAGAATGTTCGCCACCACGACCGGATAGGTTGCCTGCGGCTCATCGTCCGGCAGGTAGACCTGCACGCGGTCCTGCAGGCCATTGCGCTCGGCGTTGTCGCCGGTGGCGATCACCGCCTGCGGGTCGTTGTCCACGCCGACCGCGCGGGCAGCGCCCAGCTTCAGCGCCGCCAGGGCCAGGATGCCCGAGCCGCAGCCGAAATCGAGCACGGTGTTCCCGGCCAGTGCGCCTTCGGTGGCCAGGCCGTCCAGCCAGCGCAGGCACAGCGCGGTGGTCGGGTGGGTACCGGAGCCGAATGCCAAGCCCGGGTCCAGGCGGACCACGGCGGCATCCTCGGCCTGTGCGGCCTCTGGAAGCTCATGGTTCCACGGCACGATCCAGGTGCGGTCACCGAAAGCCATCGGCTGGAACTGGTCGATCCAGGCGCGTTCCCAGTCTTCATCGGCCACGGCGCGGAAGCTGGCATTGGCCCAGTCCAGGCCCGGGTCGAAGGCGTCCAGTGCAGCCAGCAGGGCCAGCGCGTTGGTGTCGCCCGGGAACAGCGCGGTCAGCACCAGATCGTTCCACAACGGGGTCTCGCCCACGCCCGGCTCCAGGATCGCGCGCTCGTTGCTGGTGTCGGCATCGGCATCGAGCAGGGTCACCGCCAGCGCGCCCACGTCGTCCAGCGCATTCTCATAGCGCGGCTGGGTGGCTTCGGTGCAGTGCAGGGTGAGTTCCAGGAAGGGCATGGGGGCAGGGACCGGCGGAAAACCGTGCATGTTAGACCAGTGCGGGCCGATGGTCCCGGCGCCGCGCAGGTGCGGGCGTCTCGTTGACCGGTAAGATCGGCCGGACAGCCGGTTCAGACACCACTGCGGCCGCTTGCTAAACTTGGATTTCTGCTGTCCATCACCGACAGCCTGTGAACCTTCGCCCATGGCGCTCGTGCCGACCCTGAAAACCTGGTTGCTGGTCGTACCGGCCCTGGCGTTGCTGGGGGTGGTGGGCTATCGCGCGGGCGATCGGGTATTGCACGCCGATCAGGCCGCTGCGCACATGGATGAGCCGCCGGCCGGCAATGCGCCGACGGCGGTCCCGGCCGAAGCGCGGCAACTGGCCCGCCGCCTGCTCGGCAGCGAGCGCGGCACCGCGGTGGCATCCGGCCTGCCACTGGACCTGCGCGCCGATATCGAAGGCGATACCGATCTGTTCGCCTATGCACAACGCCTGCAACTGCAGGCCGCCAATGGCAACGCCGAGGCCGGGTGGATGGTCAGCCGCGTCTACGACTATTGCGCCATGTATGCGATGGACCCGGGCGGCTACCAGCTGGACAACACGCTGTTGACCGGGCTGGGCATGAATGCGTCGGCACCGATGGTCGCCGCGCGCGAACGCGTCTCGCGCCGTTGCGCAGGGTTTGTCAGCAGCGACAACCTGGGCCGGCCGTTGATCCTGGCGCAGCGGCTGCAGTCGGCCAAGGCCGGCAACCTCGCCGCCGAGGCCTCGCTGTTCGCTGAAGGTCATCCGCTGGAAACCGCGCCCGCCTATCGTCGCGGGCTGGTCGAGCGGGTGATGGACTCGCGTGATCCGGAAGCCTTCATGGCACTGGCGCCGGGCATGGGCCAACGTGCCAGCGGCGACAACGCGATGAGCGGCCTGGTCGCCGGCGATCAGTTCAGCGAACTGGCGTGGCGGCTGGCAGCGTGCGAGCTGGGCATGGCCTGCGGGCCGGACAGCGTGCTGATGAACAATTTCTGCGCGAACGGAGGGATCTGTTCGCAGGACGGTGGGCAGGACTTTGCCACTTTTGTGTATGACGCCGCGGTATCGCGGCAAGGTGCGGGGAAAATGAGCGTGTTGGTCGAAGAGCTGGTCAAGCAGAGGAAAGGGCGATGAATTACCGTCGAATCCTGCATGGTGCGAAATTCTGGTTCTGGGTGGCGTTGTTCGTGGCGTACTCGGCTGGAGCGGTGGGTCTGGTGATGATCGACACCTATGACGATCGTTACCGAAGCCTGTCCAAAGTGCAGCTGACCTCGGTCAAGGCCGATGCCGAGGTGCGTCGTGCCGGTGCCAGCCAGGTCGCTGCGGTGTACCGCGCGCAGAGTGGCATGCCGTTCGCTTCGCTGCCCAGCGGCAGCACCTTCCAGGTGGTGTGGCCGGATGGCTCCACCGAAACGATGGTGATCATGGATCCGACCTCGTCGCTGGGCGTGGAGCCGGTGAAGAACTCGCAGGTCACTGCGGCTGATACCGCCAAGTGACCTTCCGGCAGGGCCGGCCATGTCCGACCTGCCTGTGCTGATCGTGCTGCCGGGCATGGATGCCACCGGCACGCTGCATGACGGCTTCATCAATGCGATGGCGGCGAGGGGCATTGCGGCGTCGGTCATTGCCTATCCGCATGACCGTCCGTTGGATTACCGCCAACTGCTTCCCTTCGTGCAGGCCGCGCTGCCGCGCGATGTACCGTTCGTCCTGTTGGGGGAGTCGTTCTCCGGCCCGCTGGCGTTGGCGGTGGCGGCCCGCGCACCCCGTGGCCTGCAAGGCCTGATCCTCACCACCACGTTTGCCCGCGCGCACTGGCCGGCAGGGCGCGCGCTGCGGCCGCTGCTGCGCTGGCTCCCGATGCGGGGCATGCCGTCGCCGGCGCTGTCATGGTGGCTGCTCGGCCGCTGGGCGACGCCGGCGATGCGCGATGCGCTGCAGAAGGCGCTGGCCCAGGTGGACGTGCCGGTCTTGCGGGAGCGGCTGCGTGCCGTGCTGGAGGTGGACATGCGGGCTTGCGCGCCCGAGGTGGCGGTACCGGTGCTGTGTCTGCACGCCTCGGATGACCGCTTGCTGCCTGCGCGCGCGCAGCGCGAGTGGTCAGCACTGCTGCCGCACGCGCAGCAGCACAGCGTGGCCGGCCCGCACCTGCTGTTGCAGGCCAACCCGCAGGCTGCCGCCGACCTCGTCCAGCGTTTTGTCGGTAGGCTCGGCTGACGCGGCAGCACGCCGCAGGCAAACAAAAAGGCGGGGAAATCCCCGCCTTTCTGCTGTCCGGCCTACCGCGTAGAACAAACGATCAGGTCAGCGCGATCGACTTGTTCTTGCGTTCAGCCAGGCGCTTTTCCAGGTAGTGGATGTTCTGCCCACCGGCCTGGAAGCCCTTGTCGCGCATGATGCGCTGCTGCAGCGCGACGTTGGTCTTGATGCCGTCCACGACCAGCTCGCTCAGCGCCACGCGCATGCGCGCGATTGCCGTCTCGCGATCCGGGCCGTGCACGATCAGCTTGCCGATCATCGAGTCATAGTTCGGCGGCACGCGGTAGCCACTGTAGATGTGGGTATCCACGCGCACACCGGGGCCACCCGGCGGATGGAACGCGGTGATCTGGCCCGGGCTCGGCACGAAGGTCTCGGCGTCTTCGGCGTTGATGCGGCACTCGATCGCATGACCGGTCAGCACCACGTCGCTCTGCTTGATCGACAGTTTCTGGCCGGCGGCGATGCGCAGCTGCTCGCAGACCAGGTCGATGCCGGTCACCATCTCCGTCACCGGATGTTCCACCTGCACACGGGTGTTCATTTCGATGAAGTAGAAACGACCGCCTTCGAACAGGAACTCGAACGTACCCGCGCCGCGGTAGCCGATGCGGATGCAGGCTTCCACGCAGACCTTGCCGATCTCGTCGCGCAGCTCGGCGGTGATGCCCGGTGCCGGCGCTTCTTCCACCACCTTCTGGTGGCGGCGCTGCATGGAGCAGTCGCGTTCACCGAGGTGGATGGCGTTGCCCTGGCCATCGGCGAGGACCTGGATCTCCACGTGACGCGGATTCTCCAGGAACTTCTCCATGTAGACCTGATCGTTGCTGAAAGCGGCCTTGGCTTCGGACTTGGTGGTCTCGATCGCGGCCTTCAACGAGGCTTCGGCATGCACCACGCGCATACCGCGGCCGCCACCGCCGCCGGAGGCCTTGATGATGACCGGGTAGCCGATCTCACGGGCGATCTTGGTGTTGGCCACGATGTCGTCGGTCAGCGGGCCGCCCGAGCCGGGCACGCACGGCACGCCGGCGGCCTTCATCGCGCGGATCGCTTCCACCTTGTCGCCCATCAGGCGGATGGTGTCGGCCTTGGGGCCGATGAAGATGAAGCCGGATTCTTCCACGCGCTCGGCAAAGTCGGCGTTCTCCGACAGGAAGCCGTAGCCCGGGTGGATGGCCTGGGCGTCGGTGACTTCCGCCGCGGCGATCAGGGCCGGGATGTTGAGGTAGCTCTCCGAGGACGGTGCCGGACCGATGCAGACCGACTCGTCGGCCATGGCCACGTGCTTGAGGTTGCGGTCGACCGTGGAATGCACAGCCACCGTGCGGATGCCCAGGGTATGGCACGCGCGCAGGATGCGCAGCGCGATCTCCCCTCGGTTGGCAATAACGACTTTGTCGAGCATGGACTAATCCTTAGCCGATCACGAACAGCGGCTGGTCGAATTCGACCGGCTGGCCGTTTTCGCCCAGGATGGCGACGATGGTGCCGGAGACATCGGCTTCGATCGGGTTGAACATTTTCATCGCTTCGATGATCGCCAGCGTTTCACCGGCCTTGACGGCCTGGCCGACCGACACGAAGGCCGGCTTGTCCGGCGAGGACGAGGCATAGAAGGTGCCGACCATCGGCGCGCGCAGCACGTGGCCATCGGGCAGGGCATTGCCGGCCTTGGCGGTGCCACCGGTGGAGGCTTCGGTCGGCGACTGCATCGGCATGGCCGGGGCAGCGGCCTGGGCCGGTGCCGGCGCCATCATCATCTGCGGCTGGGCCTGGACCATGCCGTAGCCGGAGACGGGCGCGCGCGACAGACGCACGGACTCTTCGCCTTCCTTGATTTCGATTTCGGCGAGGTTCGACTCTTCCAGCAGGTCGATCAGTTTCTTGATTTTGCGGAGATCCATAGGGGCCTCTTTAGCTCGTGGTGTCAGTGTGGTGGGAAGCGCGATGCGCTCGGGTCAAAGCAATTCGTAGAAATCGCGCAGCTGCCGCGTACGGTCGCGCGCGAGGGTGGTGAGGCAGTGCATCTGCGCGCCATTGCGCGAGGTGCCATCGGCGTTGAAGGCGTAGACCGCATCGCACTCGTGATCGCGCAGCTGCATCCACGCGCGCTGGGCCAGGATCAGCTGCTTTTCCGCATCGGCGCAGTGCGTGCAGGCGCCTTCGGCGGCCTGGCTGCGCAACTGCTGGCGCGCCTGGGCGTACACCGCGTTCAATTCGGTATCGGCCTCGCTGGCCACATCCGAGGCGCACAGGTCCGATTCCATGGTGCCGCTCGGCTGCGCGCAGTCGATGCCTTCCGCGCTGCGATCAGCGGCGATGGCGGCGCCGCACAGGCAGCCCCACAGCGCGACGCTGGCGAGGACACGCGGCAGCGTCATCACGCGGAGGTGGCCGCCAGCCTGGTCAGCGCCGCATCCATCGCATAGCGATAGCTGTCCGCCCCGAACCCACAGATCACCCCGACCGCCTTGTCGCTGAAATAGCTGTGCTGGCGGAAGGGCTCGCGCGCATGCGGGTTGGACAGGTGGATCTCGATGAAGGGCACGTCCACCGCGGCCAGCGCATCGCGCAGGGCCACCGAGGTGTGGGTGAAGGCCGCCGGGTTGATCAGGATGAAGGCCGTGCCGTCATCGCGGGCGGCCTGCGCCCGGTCGACCAGCACGTGCTCGGCATTGGACTGCAGGCTCTCCAGGGCGTGGCCGGCGGCCTGCGCCTGGGCCAGCAGGGCCTGGTCGATCTGCGCCAGCGTGGTGTGCCCATAGACCCCCGGCTCGCGTGTGCCGAGCAGGTTGAGGTTGGGGCCATGCAGGACCAGCAGTTTCGCCATGGGTGCCGAACAACAGGAAAGGGCGGAGTCTGGCGGAACTGGTGGATCGTGTCCAGTTCGACGAAGTTGCGCGTGTTTCAATCGTATGTTTGAAAATTGAGTGGGACCGTTGGGGTAGATGGATGTTGGCGGCTTGGGGTCGGCGACACGGCGGTTGCAGCCGGTGGCACCCGTTCATCGCATGGCAGGAAATGCGTGGATGTACGCCAGCGCGCACAAGGATCGTTGTGTGGACGCGGTGGCCTGGCGCATCAGGATGCCAACGCGCTTCTCTCAGGGCATGTCGGTCGCATCGAACAACATCCCGCCACGGCTCTTCAATGCGATGGTGCTCACCTCGCTGTGCCCCTTGTCCACCAGCATCTCTGCGGTCCGCTGCAGATAGTCCTTGAAGTGAGGCGTTTGCCGGTGGGTGTCATAGGCAGAGGCATCGGCGTAGATCTCAAAGAAGATCCAATGCTCCGGCTGATCCTGCCGTGTAACGGCATACATCGCCAGGACGCCCGGTTCGATCCGCATGGACTCGCGCATCTCCGCCGTGACGATCCGGGTGAATGCCGGTATATCCGCGGATTTGACCGTCACATCGACGATCCGGACCTCTGGCGTGTCGCCACGCTGCATGACCGAGAGGCGGTCCGGCTTCTCGGCAAGAAACACGGGCGTCGTTTCCGTCAACGTCTTGTCGGTGATGAGCGGCTGCGTGGCGTGCAGAAAATCGGCGTAATGCGCGGTCGCAAGATGCGTCTTCAACGCGTCCGCATCCGCGTAGATTTCGAAGACGTACGCCACGCCCGGCCGCTGGCGATCAGTGACGGCGTGCATCGCCAGAACACCGGGCTCCGTCCGCAGGGAGGCGTCCATGTTGTGCCGGCCGGCAGCGTCGAACGCTTCCTGCCGGCCAGGGTCGGTGTGCAGCTCGAACATGCGCACGATGGGCTGTGCGGCAACGTCGGCACTTCCCAGTATCAGGGACATCAGCATCAGTGCTATCCAGCCGGTCATGGTCTTCTCCTTCGCAGGGTTCAATGGGCGAGCGTGCCGCGCCGCGCCTGGTCCGCGCGATCGGCGGCCTCGGCACCGACCACGTCGCGCAGCACCGCCACGACATGCTCCAGCTGCGCCTCGCTGAGCGCTACGTTCCGGCTGATGCGCATGTGCGCCTGCACCTGCGACTCGGTCCCTGCCATGGCCGACAGCGCGGCCACGGTGGCGAGCTCGCGATCACCCCAGTCGAGGTTGTCGCGCGCAAAGATCGCGCCGAACAGATGTTCCTTGAGGTAGCGGTCGATTTGCGGGGAGAACGCGAACAGCGGGCCTGCGACGGGCTGACCCGACAACCGGGTCTGGTTGGCGGTGCCTACGGCCAGCATCTGGTCCGGCGCAGGCAGCGCGCCCGGCGCTTTCCCCTGTGCATCGTGAACGCCCTGTCCCTTGCGGTCCTCCACCACCGTCATGAAGGTGCCCAGCGCATTCAACGCGCGCGGAAAGCCTGCATAGGCGTAGAGCTGCCCCAGGATTTCCTTGATTTCATTGATCGTCAGCCCCGCGTCCAGTGCGGCGCGCAGTGCCGGTTCGAGGCGGTGAAGATCGCCGGCCGCCGTGAACGCGGCGATTGGCAGGATGGCCTGTTGGCGTGCAGAGAGAGCTGAGGGGGTGTTCATGTGGATATCCGTGGTGTGGGCGGGGGCCGGGTGCTGCGCCAGCAGGGGCAGGGCCATGCCAAGCAGAAGTGCCGCCGTGGCGGCCCGCATGGTGCGGAGGTGGATGTGTCGGCCGTGCACCTGAGGATGCGATCGGGCAGCGGCCGCGAATGCGGGGAAAAGCGGGGTGGGCATGGCGTTCCTGCTGGCATGGCCCAAGGTGGGGCGCACCCATGGTGCCGCACCGTTTTATGTGGATAAACCTGCAGGTCGCGAATAGAGTTATAAAAGCGGCTTATCAATGGGGCGATCATGCGGCGCGAACACTACAACGACCTGCGCGCACTGATGGCGGTTGCCCAAGAGCGCAGTTTCACCCGCGCCGCCGCGCGGATGGGGGTGTCGCAGGCTGCGCTGAGCTATACCGTGCGGGTGCTGGAGCAGCGGCTGGGGATACGCTTGCTGACCCGTACCACGCGCAGCGTGACACCGACCGAAGCCGGTGAACGGCTGCTGGCGCAGATCCGGCCGCACTTCGCCAGCATCGACAGCGCCATCGACGACCTGAGCGAACTGCGTGATCGGCCCAGTGGCACCTTGCGCATCAACAGCAGTGATCCGGCCAGCGAACAAGTGGTCTGGCCCAAACTGCAGGCTCTGCTGGATACCTACGCGGACATCCGGGTGGAGATCACCGACCAGTCCAATCTGGCCGACATCGTCGCCGAGGGGTTCGATGCGGGCATACGCCTGGGCGAGCAGGTGGCCAAGGGCATGATCGCGGTACCGGTCACGCCGCCGCTCAGGATGGCCGTTGTCGGTGCGCCGGACTACTTCAAGCGGTGCGGGGTGCCGCGTACGCCCCAGGACCTGACCGTGCATGACTGCATCAACATGCGGCTGCTGACCCAGGGGGGGCTGTATGCGTGGGAGTTCGAAAAGGATGGCCGCAGCGTGAACGTGCAGGTGGAGGGGCGGCTGACGTTGAGCAGTGTGCGCCTGATCGTCCAGGCGGCACTGGAGGGCCGCGGCCTGGCCTGCGTGCCGGACCTGATCGTCGCCGATGCATTGGCGGACAAGCGGCTGATGCGGGTGATGCAGGAGTGGTGCCCGCCCTTTCCCGGTTTCCATCTTTACTACCCAAGCCGGCGCCAGAACTCGCCGGCGTTCGCGCTGCTGGTCGAGGCGCTTCGATGGGATGGGGATGACGCACTGCTGAGAAAGCCTCAGTAGTCCATGAACCCGGGGGCTGCTTATCAGTCCCCGCTGCGTGGGCCACCATGGCGCCCACTGAAACCACGCCCGGCTTCTGCCGCGCTGCCCAGCACTGTTTCTCTGCATCCTCCCTGCGCACCGCGCTGGGCGGCAACGCCATTGCTGCTTCATAGAGTGTCCACCATGAGTCCTGTCGCCACCTCCATCCTTGCGCATCGCGCTGCCGCCGCGCCGGCGCACTGGGCCGGCATCTTCGCCATGACCCTGTGCGTGTTCTGCCTGGTCGCCTCGGAATTCATGCCGGTCAGTCTGTTGACGCCCATCGCCACCTCGCTCGGTGTTACCGAAGGATGGGCCGGCTATGGGATTGCCATCTCCGGTGCCTTCGCCGTCATCACCAGCCTGTGCATCGCCCGCATCGCAGGTAACCTCGACCGCAAGACACTGCTTCTGCTGCTCACCGTGCTGATGGGCATTTCCGGTGTCATCGTCAGCCTCGCCCCCAGCTATCCGGTCTACATGATCGGACGCGCGCTGATCGGTGTGGTCATCGGCGGCTTCTGGTCGATGTCGGCGGCGATCGCGATACGGGTGGTGCCGGCCGCGAGCGTGCCCAAGGCGCTGGCCGTCTTCAATGGCGGCAATGCGCTGGCGACGGTCGTGGCAGCTCCGTTGGGCAGCTACCTCGGCGGCATCATCGGCTGGCGCGGCGCCTTTCTGTGCCTGTTGCCGATCGCCGTGATCGCACTGGTGTGGCAATGGATCAGTCTTCCTGCCCTGAAGCCGGCGCCTCGCCAGGCGACCGGCAGCATCTTCGCTGTGCTCCGGCGCCCGCTCGTGCTGCGCGGGATGGCCGCCGTCGGGGTGTTCTTCAGCGGTCAGTTCATGCTGTTCACCTACCTGCGCCCGGTCCTTGAAACGGTGACCCAGGTCAGCGTGGGCACGCTGTCGATGCTGCTGCTTGCGTTGGGGGTGGCCGGCTTCATCGGCACCGTGCTCATCGGGAGCTGCATCCGGAAGAGCGTGTACCTGCCGCTGATGATCATCCCATTGGTCATGGCGGCCATCGCGGTGGGGCTCACCGTCTTCGGTCACTCCAGCCGCATGGCCTTCGTGCTTCTTGCTGCCTGGGGCCTGGTGGCGACTGCCGCACCGGTCGCCTGGTGGGCATGGCTGGCCCGGTCCATGCCTGAGGATGCCGAGGCCGGTGGCGGGCTGATGGTGGCGGTCGTGCAGCTCTCCATCGCGCTGGGGTCCACGGTGGGCGGGCTGCTTTTCGACGGCAGTGGCTACCGCGTGACCTTCATCGTCAGCGCTGCGGTACTGACGGTCGGTTCTCTGCTGGCCGCGCTCACCGCGCGTACCCGCCCGTCATAGTCCGGGATGGCGCAGCGCGTTGATGAGGGCGGCAAACGCAGGCGATCCCTGCCGGCGGTTGGGGTAGTAGAGGTGGTAGCCGGAAAACAGCGGACACCACTCGTCCAGCACCTGCACCAGCTGGCCGCTGGCGAGGTAGGGCGCGGCAAGATCCTCAGTGACATACGCCAGTCCAATGCCATCCACGGCGGCATTGATGACATGGAACATGCTGTTGAACACCAGCTGCCCCTCGCCCTTGACGCTGAATTCCTTGCCATCCTTTTCGAACTCCCATGCATAGATGCTGCCTGCGGGCCGGTGACGGATGTTGACGCAGGGCAACCCCGTGATCTCGTACGGCGTACGGGGTTTGGGATGGCGCTGGAAGTACGCAGGCGAGCCCACTACCACCAGCCGCCAGTCCGGACCAATGCGGACGGCGATCATGTCGTTGCTCAGCGCCTCGCCCAGGCGGATGCCCGCGTCGAAGCGTTCCTCGACCACGTTGGTGAATCCGTAGTCCACGTAGAACTCCAGCGTGATGTCCGGGTACGCGGCCAGGAACGTCGCCAGCCTGGGCCGGATCACCATCTCGATGGCATCGTCGCTGCAGGTGATGCGAAGAGTGCCGGCGGGGCGGTCACGGAGATCGCCGAGCGCATCCACGCTCTCGCCGATGGCGTCGAAATGCGGGCCGATCGAGCGCATCAGCCGCTCGCCCGCTTCGGTGGGCGCGACATTGCGCGTGGTCCGGGCCAGCAGCCGGACGCCGAGGCGCGCTTCGAGCTGTTTCAGTGTGTGACTCAGCGCCGATGCAGAGACCCCGAGCCGTGCCGCGGCCTTGGTGAAGCTCTGCTCCCTGGCGACGGCCAGAAATGCCTGCAGATCGTTGGTTTTCAGGACAGCCATTGCTGATTCCGCATCAGGAGTCGGGCGCGATGCCCACAGTATCACCGCGATTTGTGAGCAGAGCTCAGTACGCCTTCCACATTCCCCCGGCTAATCACGGTGGTTGCGGAGGACTACCTTGGGTCCGGCCTACCAACGCCCCGCATTTCTTACTGAGTACCTCTCATGAAACGACTTGCCCTGCTGCTGGCGCTGGCCGCCAGTTCCTTCACGACCCTGGGAGCCACCATGCCAACCGGCGCAGACAATTTCTACAAAAGTGACACGGTCACCGTTGAACGGGTGACCTTCAAGAACCAGTACCACATGGAGGTGGTGGGGAATCTCGTCAGGCCCAAGGCGGCATCGAACGCCACCGCGTCGGCCGCGGTGATCGTCGGCCACCCGATGGGAGCGGTCAAAGAGCAGAGCTCCATGCTGTACGCGCAGAAGCTGGCCGAGCAGGGCTTTGTGACCCTGGCGATCGATCTGCCCTTCTGGGGAGAGAGCGAAGGCGAGCCGCGCAATCTGGTCGCCCCCGAGATGTACAGCGAAGCCTTCAGTGCCGCAGTGGATTACCTGGGCACCCGCGACTTCATCGACCGCACGCGGATCGGTGTGCTCGGCATCTGCGGCAGCGGCAGTTTCGCCATCAGCGCGGCCAAGATGGATCCCAGGCTGCGCGCCATCGCCACGGTCAGCATGTATGACATGGGCGACGTGACACGCAACGGTCTGGGCCAGTCGGTGTCGCTGGAACAGCGCAAGGCGATGTTGGCCAAGGCGGCCGAGCAGCGCTACACCGAGTTCACCACCGGAAAGGGAATCTTCCTCGACTATCTTCCCACCCAGCTGCCCGCCGATGCCGATGCCGATGCCGTGACCCGCGAGTTCTGGGCGTTCTACCGGACCCCGCGTGGCATCGCCATTCCCAAGGGCCGCACGCTGGAGACCACCCAGAACCGCATGCTGACCAGCGAAGTCCGCTTCGTGAATTTCTATCCGTTCAATGACATCGAGACGATCTCGCCACGCCCCATGCTGTTCATCGCCGGCAGCGAGGCCCACTCGCTGGAGTTCAGCCAGAAGGCCTACGCGCTGGCAGGCCAGCCCAAAGAGCTGTATCTCGTCCCGGGTGCAGGACATGTGGATCTTTATGATCGTGTTGATCGGATTCCGTTCGACAAACTCACCCGGTTCTTCGTCGCCAACCTGAGCGCCGACTGAGCCCAGGCAGGATGCACTTGCCGTCGATTTTCAGCAGGGCAAGGGAGTCTTCGCTATCCCAACCAGGGGAGTCCAGCATCAGCTTCACCTGCGCAGCGTGTGGGGTGAGGTCCAGGATCCGGTAACTGCGTTTGCGGGTGTCGGATCAATGGCGTGCACTACGTTCCAGGACTCCGGAATTCGATTCCCGAAGTCCTCCCGTCAGCGCACTTCGGCAAGCACCGCACGCACCCGCAGGGCCAGCTCCTCCAGCGTGAACGGTTTGCCGATCAGGTGGACGCTGGGGTCCAGTACGCCGTCGTGCTCCAGCGCATTGCGGCTGTAGCCGGTGGTGAACAGCACTTTCAGGTCCGGACGCCGCTTCAGGGCCTCATCGGCCAGTTGCCGGCCGTTGACCTCGGGCATCACCACATCGGTGAACAGCAGCGCGATGTCGGGATGGCTGTCGAGCAGGGTCAGCGCCGTGGCGGCCCCTTCGGCGGCGAGCACCGGGTAGCCCAGTTCGCTCAGCGCATCGATGGAGAACTGGCGGACGCCGGGCTCGTCTTCCACGACGAGCACACGCTCGCGGCCCCCGCTCAGCGGAGTGGTAACGCCTGTTGCCGGCGAAGGCGGGGCGGCGATATCAGCAACAAGGCGCGGCAGATACAAGGTCACCGTTGTTCCCTGGCCAACGTCAGAGCGGATCTTCACGTGACCGGCCGACTGTTTGACGAAGCCATATACCTGCGACAAGCCAAGCCCCGTGCCTTGGCCCACCTTCTTCGTAGTGAAGAAAGGATCGAATGCCTTGGCGATCACCTCCGGCGGCATGCCGCTGCCGTTGTCGGCCACGGTGATCAGAACATACTCGCCGTCGGGAACATCCGCCGGCGCGGAGCCAACACCTGCGGTGATCTCACCGTTGGCGGTTTCCACCGTCAGGCGCCCACCGCCAGGCAGCGCATCGCGCGCATTGACGGCCAGATTGAGAATCACGTTCTCCAGCTGATTGGCATCGGCGAACGTCCGCCACAGGTCAGCGGCCAATACGGTCTGCAAGCGGATGCTGCTGCCCAGCGAATGCACCAGCAGGTCGGACATGCCCGCCACCAGCTGGTTCACATCCAGGGGCACCGGCTGCAATGGCTGCTGGCGCGAAAATGCCAGCAATCGCTGGGTGAGCTGTGCCGCCCGGGTAGCGCCATCGATGGCCATGTCGATGTAGCGCTTGGTGCGCGGGTCGTTGTCGCCGAGCCGCATCGCCAGCAGGTCCAGCGGGCCGATCACGGTCGCCAGCATGTTGTTGAAGTCGTGGGCGATACCGCCGGTGAGCTGGCCGACAGCCTCCATCTTCTGACTCTGGCGAAGCGCATCTTCCACACGGGTGCGCTCGGCGACCTCTTCGAGCACGCGGCTTTCCAGGTGCTCGTTCAATTCCTGCAGGCGGGCATCGGCGATCTTGCGCGCCGTGATCTCGACCACCACCCCCACGATGCGGACGCAGCGGTCGCCCTCGAAGTGACCGCGGCCCTTGGCCGCGACCCAGCGCACGATGCCGTCTTCCTTGCCGACCGTGCGGTACTCCACGTCATAGAGCGCGCGCTGGGCCGGATCAGCCGCGGCGGCAAAGGCGGCGAGGGTTGCTTCACGGTCGTCGGGGTGGATGCCCTCGTTGAAATCACGCAGCGACACCGGAACATCGGGGGAAATGCCGAACATCGCCTTGGTCCGGGGCGGCCAGATCAAGGCGTCCGCCACCAGGTCGACATCCCAGAAGCCCATGTCGCCTGCCTCGGTGGCAAACCGCAGGCGCTCCTCGCTTTTAGCCAGGGCCGCCTCGGCGGCTTCACGCACGGTGAGGTCCAGCATCGCGCCGATCATCCGCAGCGGCTCACCCACCGCATCGCGCAGGACGGTGCCGCGGTCGAGCACGGAAGCGAAGCTGCCATCGGCGCGGCGGAAGCGGTACTCGCTGTTCCATGCGGTGCCGTCGCCCTCGATCACGGCATGAATGTCCGCATCCACACGCGCCCGGTCGTCGGGATGGATATGGTCCAGCCACCACTGCGCGCTGGTTTCGCTAAGCGCATGGCCGAACAGCGTGGTCAGTGCCTCGTTCCAGATCACGTGACCATCGGAAATGCGCCAGTCCCAGATCGCATCGTTGGTGGCGTGGGCCGCCAGCCGATAGCGCTCCTCCACTTCAGCATGACGGGCTTCGGCCGCCTTGCGGTCGGTGATGTCCAGTGAGGTGCCGACCAAGCCCACCACGGTCCCATCCGCATCACGCAACGGCGATTTGGTGGACAGCCAGTAGGCGCGCCGGCCATCGGGAAAGCTCACTTCTTCTTCGAGCTGCTCGGTCTGCCCGCTGGCCATGACGCGCTCATCGGTGGCCATCACCGTGGCGGCCTGGGCCGGGTCGCTGAGCAGTTCGGCGTCGGTGCGCCCCACATATACCTCGGGGGGCAGACCGATCAGATCGGTGGTGCCGCGGTTGCCGATCAGGATCCGGCCTTGGCGGTCCTTGGCGTACACCACACCCGGTGCGGCTTCCACGAACGAACGCAGCAGGGTCTGCGCCTGGTCACGCTCGGCCTCCACCCGCCGGCGTTCATCGATGTCGATCAGCACGCCGGGAAACCCGACCGCGTGTCCGTTGGCATCCAGATCGACCCGGCCGATGGCCTCGATCCAGCGATAGGCACCGTCCGCGCCGCGGGTGCGGTACTGGTGGGCATAGCGACCGCCACGGCGCACGGCTTCGGCGATCGCCTCCGCCAGCCCCGGGCGATCCTCGGGATGAACGGCAGACACCACCTGCTCCAGACGCAGCTCGGTGCGTGCAAGGGCGGGGTCCAGTCCATGCGCCTGGGCGAGGGCATCGTCGACGGTGAGGCTGTCCTGGGCAACATCCCAGAACCAGGTGCCGATGATCGCGCCAGCGGCCAGCGCCAGCTTGACGCGCTCGGTATCCCGTTCGCCGTGGGAACCCGTGGTAGGTGAAGAGCTCAAACGGTACCTGCGATCAGCGGGGGGCGGCCGCCATAGCGTATCGCTGCGGGGTGTCGCTGTGGAACCCTCTCAGCGCTGCGTGGCAGCGCCTCAGGGAATCAACCGCGCCGCCCGCAGCTGCGTGAACAGCGCGAAGAACGCATCGTCACTGGGCTGGTAATCCAGGAACCCCATCCGGCGGCTCTTGGACATGTCCGTGATCACCTCCAGCGGGCGCCCGAGATCGGCATCGGTGTGCCAGGGAGAGATCAGCCGGTGGATGTCAGACTCGGCCAGGCCGTGGGTGGCGGCCAGCGACGACCACAGCGCGGCATCATCGGCCATCTGCTCGGCGAGCGGACGGACCTGACCGCTGAACGGCACAGCCTCGATATCGAACCACGCAGCAATCCGGCTCCACATCCAGCGCCAGCGGAACACATCGCCATTGACCACGTTGAAGGCCTGGTTGGCAGCAGCCGGTGTCTGCGTCGCCCACAGCAGGTGCCGCGCCAGCAGCCCGGCATCGGTCATATCGGTCAGCCCGTCCCACTGGGCAAGCGAGCCGGGGAACTGGAACGGGCGGCCGGTGTAGCGGCACAGGGTCGCGTGTACGGCCAAGGTCGTGCCCATGTTCATGGCATTGCCCACCGCGGCGCCGATCACCGTATGCGGGCGATGCACGCTCCAGTGGAAGCCATCGCGGGCGGCGGCGGCAAACACCTCGTCTTCCTGTGCGTAGTAGAAGTTGTCCACGGGCAGACGCGGTTGTTCTTCACGGAAGGGCGTCTGCGGCAGGTTGCCCTGCGCATAGGCTTCGAAGGGGCCCAGATAGTGCTTCAGGCCGGTCACCAGCGCCACGTGCTGCACCGTGCCGGCCGGCTGCACTGCATCGAGCAGATGGCGCACCATCGCGCTGTTGACCCGGATGTTCTCGGCCTCGTTGGCTTGCCGGGACCAGGTGGTGATGAACACATGCGTGGGCGCCAGTCCGGAAAGCGCTTCACGTGTGGCCCGGGCATCACGCAGATCGGCCGAAACGCCGTGCGCACCCGCCGGCAGCGCATCGGGCCGACGCGCCAGGCCATGCACCTCCCAGCCTTCCTGCAGCAACTGCTGGATCAGCGCACTGCCGACGATCCCGGTCGCACCGACCACCAACGCTTTCTGCCTCACGATGTCGCCTCTTTCATTGCTTTACAGGCCCACACCTTAGGATATCCAGGTACGCCTCGAAAGAAGGCACCAAACGGTAACCACACATGAAAACCGGCAGTCCCGAAGAACACTGGCAGGAGGATTGCGCGCCCCGGCGCGTGCTGGAGCTGTTCAGCACCAAGTGGACCTCGATGGTGCTGCACACCCTGGCCGTGCGCCATGACGGTACCGCCCGCAGCAACGCGCTGCACCGCAGCCTGCCGGCCATTTCGAAGAAGATGCTGATCCAGACCCTGCGCGACATGGAGCATGCCGGGATCGTGCTGCGCACCGAGTATCCCACCGTGCCGCCCTCGGTGGAGTACACGCTGACCCCGCTGGGGCGGCAACTGGTGGAACCGATCGAACTGATCTACGACTGGGCGCGCCGCAACGCCGGCGCCCTGGATGCACTGCAGCCGCGCGCGACGTCACGTCGGCGCTGAGCCGGAGGTGCCAGCCGGATCGGGTAGAGTACGGCTCCCCTCCAGCGGATCGATGCGGTGACCCTCAGGTTCTGGCTCCTGCATGTGCTGGGTTGGTCGCTGTTCGCGCTGATCGCCTTCATTGCGCGGCCGACTGAAGCGTCGGTGCCGGACGCGCTTCAGTTCCTGGCGGTGGCTGCGGTCAGCATCGGTGGCCTACTGGCCAGCCTGGGGCTGCGCTGGTTGTACCGTAAGGTCCAGGCCGATGGCTATGGGGAGCTGCGCTGGCTGGGCATGCTGCTGGTCGCCAGTGTGCTGGTCGCCGTCGGCGTGGACGTGGCCGTGTATGTCGTGCTTTCCCTGCTGGCCGGTCTCTCACCTGGGCTGGCGGCCCTGCACGATGCGCAGCCGATGATCTCGCGTGCGCCACTGCTGGCGCCGGCCTTCATCGCGTGGAGCCTGCTGTATCTGGCCATCAGCCGGCAGACCCGGCTGGCCGAAGCGGCACGTCACCAGAAGGATCTGCAGCTGGCACTCAAGGAAGCGCATCTGCAGCGCCTGCTCGGGCATATCAGCCCGCACTTCACGTTCAACACCCTCAACAACATCCGCGCGCTGATCCTCAAGGATCCGGATCTGGCACGGGAGCAGATCACGCGCTTTGCCAATACGTTGCGTTACCAGTTCACCGGCAGCGAGGACGCGCTGGTGACCGGGGAAGAAGAAATGGCGGTGGTGCGCGATCACCTGAGCCTGGTCGGCCTGCAGCTGGGTGAGCGGCTGCGTTACAGCGAACACGTGGATGCCGCAGCGCTGCGCAGGCAGGTGCCGCGCTTCTGCGTGCAGCTGCTGGTGGAGAACGCCGTCAAGCATGGCCTGGGGCTCAGCAGCACCGGCGGTGATCTGCACGTCGCCATTGCTGCACCGGCGGGCGTGCTGCGGATCGAGGTGCGCAACAGTGGTCAGCTGCGGGCGCCCGATGGCACCGGTACCGGCCTGGATAATCTCAGGCAGCGGCTGCAGTTGTCCTTCGGCAGCGATGCAGGCCTGAGCCTGGAAGAACAGGGCGACAGTGTCGTCGCCCGTGTCTGGATCGGGAGTGCAGCGTGATCGACGCCGTCATCGTGGAAGACTCGGAACTGGCGCGCTTCGAGCTGGAGCACCAGCTCAAGGCCTATCCACAACTGAGCGTGGTCGGCCATGCCGGCGATGTGGATGCCGCCATCGCCTTGATCGAGTCCACCACCCCGGACGTGGTGTTCCTGGATATCGACCTGCCCGGAGGTAATGCCTTCGATGTGCTCGCGCGGCTGACCCAGGTGCCGCGCATCGTGTTCACCACCGCCTTCGACGCACATGCGCTCAAGGCCTTCGGCTACAACACCGTGGATTACCTGCTCAAGCCGATCGAGCCGCAGCGGCTGGCGCAGGCCATCCACAAACTGACCGAGGCGGTGGCCATCACGCCGGTACGGCGTTCGATGGACAGCCCGATCTTCATCAAGGATGGCGAGCAGTGCTACCTGGTCAAACCGCGCGACGTACGGGTGATCGAGGCGGTCGGCAACTACAGCCGGGTCTATTTCCAGCAGCACGCTCCGCTGCTGTATCGCCCGCTGGGCGCGATTGAAACGCAGCTGGCGCCGGAAAAGTTCTTCCGGGCCAACCGCCAGTACATCGTCAATCTGGACTACGTGGAGCAGGTGGCGCCCTGGAGCAATGGCGGGCTGATGCTCACCCTGCGCGGCGGGCTGGAGGTGGAGGTCTCCCGCCGCCAGAGCGCGCGCCTCAGGGATGTGCTGAGCCTGTAGCCGGCGCGGCCGCGGTCGGCGCGCGGTAGCCGACGGTATCGCCCATCAGCCGGTCATGCAGTGTCATGACCGCGCGGCCGTCGTCGGCAGTGGCGAAGCTCAGTGCATCCAGACCGCCATCCAGGTAGTAGCGGCCATCGGTGCCGGGGCTGACCGCGACCGGTTCCTCACCCTCGCCCTGGCGAAGCAACTGCAGGTGACCATCGACCAGCGACAGCACCCGCACGTCATCCTCGGCCAGCACGTAGCGGCCGAGCCAGACGGCGTCCTTCGCACTGGGCGCCACGGTGGCCGCATACGGGACGTCGGCGGCAATCGCGGCCAGCCGTACGGTCAACGTGGTCGGATCGAGAAACTCCGCATTGGTCAGCACCGTGGCGAACACATCCGGTGCCTTGAGCTGCACCACGTAGCTGTTGAAGCCGTTGATGAAGCCACCATGCTCCACATCGGCCACGCCCTGCACCTGGCCGATGATCCAGCCGAAGCCGTATGGCGATGCTTTGCCGTCGGCCAGCACGGTCTTGCTCATGGCCTGCGCCAGCAACGCGGCAGGAACGAGGGTGCCGTCGCGCAGTGCCTGATGCCAGCGTGCCAGATCGCCTACCGTGCTGATCAGGCCACCCGCGCCCTGGGGCTGCGTCATGCTGATGAAGTCTGCGTTCTGCAGCACGCCCTGCGCTTTCCGATAGCCATGCGCACGGCCCGGGATGATGGCCAGGTGGGTGTCATAGCGGGTGTGCTGCATACCCAGCGGCTGGAAGATCGCCTGCTGCATGTACTCGGCATAGGACTGGCCGGACAGGCGCTGGATCAGGTGGGTCAGCACGATGTAGTTGGAGTTGCTGTAGCGGAACCGCGTGCCGGAGGCGAACTCCAGCTGCAGATCCTTGAAGTAGCCGATCAGGCTGAGCGCATCGGCGTCCTCGCGGCGCGCGGCGCGCGACGCCGGAATGCTGCTGACGTTCTTGATGCCGGAGGTATGGGTGAGCAGCTGTTGCACCGTCACCTTGCCCATGGGGCCGGCGAGTGCCGGGTCCAGTGTGTCCAGCGGGGTTTCCAGCCGCAGCTTGCCGGCCTGCACCAACTGCATCACGGCCACCGCAGTGAACTGCTTGGTCACAGAGGCCAGCCGCAGCGTGGCGTCCGGTCGCATCGCCACGCCATTCTCGATATCGGCCATGCCGTAGGCCCGGCGCAGCAGGACCTGGTCGCCCTGGGTCACCAGGACCACGCCGCCCGGCTGCTGGCCCTTGAAGAACGCATCGGCCTCGCGGACCAGCGCCGCGGTCCGGTCCGTGGCCGGGGCAGCGTTCCTTGCCGCGGTCGGGCCGCTCATCACCAGCGCCGATGCCATCAGCACAATACCCAGAATCTTCATGCGTCCTCTCCTTCAGTAGATGGGAGAAGCGTAGGGGCGGCCCTGCGAGTACATGGAGCGATATATGACCTGCGGTCAGGCGACCGATCCAGTGGCGGCCAGACAGGATGAGCGGTCAGTGCGGTGAGATGACCCGCAGCCCACGCAGCAGCAGGTCCAGCGCGGTCACGCTCTGTGCCAGCCGCGCATCGCCATCGTCGCCATCGGCGATCCAGAACGCCGCCTCGGCCAAGCTGCCGTACACCAGCGAGGCGAGGGCCTGCGGGTTGGCCTCGGCGACCACGCCCTGATCGATCAGGCAGGCGAGCAGGCGCTGCATGGAATCGATGCAGTGGCGCTGCGATTCCGGCGAGGCACCGCCCAGTACCGCGCGCGCGTCGCGCAGGACGATGCGCTGGATGGTCGGCTCCAGCGCCATCTCCAGATACCCGATGCAGCGCAGACGAAAGCCCGCCCACGGATCCTCGGCGGCGTCGGAGATGGCCTTGAGGCGGTCATCCATCTCGGCGTCGATCTGATCGACGACGGCCGCGAGCAGGCCCTGCTTGTCGCCGAAGTGGTGATACAGCGCGCCACGGGTGAGCCCGGCCTGCGCGGTGAGATCGTCCATGGAGGTCTCGGCGTAGCCACGCGCGCTGAACACCGCGCGGGCGGTGGCCAGCAGCGTGGCACGGGTCTGCTCCATGTCGGCGCGGGTGCGGCGAACCATCATCAACTCCTTACATACGAGACGGATGATTGTTTACATCCGGTGCGTATGTATATAGGATTTTAAACATACGATGTGTATGTAAGTGGCGCAGAAGGCAGTGCACAGAACCGTGACCAACCCCCCCTTTTCCGGGCGACAGCCCGATGCACGCCACCCCTGGTGGGCGGTCACCGCCGTGAGCCTGGCCACGTTCTCGGTCGTGACCACCGAGATGCTCCCGGTCGGCCTGCTGACCCCGATCGCCGACGCCCTGCAGACGAGCACCGGCACGGCATGCCTGATGGTCTCGCTGCCGGCGTTGCTGGCGGCGTTGTTCGCCCCGCTCGTGGTCATCGCCTCCGGCCGGCTGGACCGACGCACGCTGCTGTGCGGGCTGCTGGGGCTGCTGGTGATCGCCAATCTGGGCGCGGCCTTCGCACCCACGCTGGGCTGGATGCTGGCGGCGCGCGTGCTGGTCGGGTTGTGCATGGGCGGCATCTGGGCGATTGCCGGCGGGCTGGCCATGCGGCTCGTGCCGACGCGATCCGTTGGGCTGGCCACCTCGCTCATCTTCGGCGGCGTGGCGGCGGCCTCGGTGTTGGGCGTTCCCCTCGGCGCGTTGATCGGTGAGCTGTTGGGATGGCGCTGGGCATTCGCCAGCATGGCCCTGCTCAGCGCGGTGGTACTCGCACTGCATCTGGCCGTCGTGCCCGGGCTGCCGTCGACCCATACCACCACCGTGCGCCAGTTCGGTGAGCAGCTGGGCAACCCGGGGCTGCAGCTCGGGTTGCTGCTGACCCTGCTGCTGGTCGCCGGGCACTTCATTGCCTTCACCTTCGTGCGGCCACTGCTCATGACAGTCTCCGGATTCGACGCGCGCTGGGTGGGGCCGTTGTTGTTCGGCTACGGCGCTGCCGGGATGGGCGGGAATTTCCTCGCGGGCATCGTGGCGGCGAGATACACGGCACCGACGGTGTTGCTCATCGCAGCGGGCCTGGTGCTGGCGCCGCTGCTGTTCCTGTCCATCGGCGACGCACGTGCCGGCGGTGCCATCGCGCTGATCGCGTGGGGGCTGGCCTACGGCGGCGTCTCGGTCGGGTTGATGACGTGGATGATGAAGGCTGCGCCCCGCGCGGTGGAGGTGGCTTCCGCGCTCTACGTCGGCGTCTTCAACATCGGGATCGCATCGGGCGCATGGCTGGGCGGTCAGGCGCTCGACCGGCAGGGGCTCAGTGCCAACCTCTGCCTGGCCGGTGGCTTCGCGGCGACCGCGGTGCTGGTGTGCGTTGTGGGGCGCGGGCTGCAACGACCCGCCCGAGTGATCTGAGCCGGGGCGGGCATGCCGCGCCGATGCGTTGACACGCCCCGGATGTGCCATGCTGCGGAACATCCAACCAGGAACGCTGCCATGGCCAAGGGCCTGAACAAGCAGAAAGAAACGAAAAAGAAGCCTGCCAAGACGGCGAAGGAAAAGAAGGCCGAGAAGAACGAAAAGAAGACCACCCGCGGTTTCGCACCGGTCTGATCGATCCTGGCACGTCTAGAGCGTGCTGGAATCCACAAGCTGGCGACCGGCCTGGGTCAGGTCGATGTCGCCATCTTCGGCCTGGGCTGCATAGCCGGCCTTCACCGCCCAGTTGGCGTCCTCGTCACTGACCGGCCGCGTGGCATTGATGTCATCGAGGATACGGCGCTGTTCGTCGGTCAATGGCATTCGGCAGTCCTCCCGGCAGCGTCGCTCATGGCGTGGGGGCATCCACGCCGATCACCCGCTGGGCCAGCCGGGCGCGTTTGGCCCGCCGATGATTCACCCACCACACCAGCCCCGGCAGGCCGTAGAGCAGTGCACCGGCGAGCAGGAAGATTTTCAAGGCGGTCATGGCGGTTTCTCTCCGTACGGCATGGCGTGTTGGCGGCAATCCACCGCACTCCCAGCGGTAGTTCAGCGCAATCGCTGTGAAGGTGCTGTTCCCTTCCTCACTCTCGCACGTTCAGACCGGCGTGGCCGGTGCTGGATCAACGCGCCCTTCACGCGCCGTCACCGGCGGTGAGCCGGTGCGGTTCGCTATCCTGCACCCATGAAGAAGCCATCGCGCGGTACGCCGCCCAGTACCGCCTTCGTCCGCGTCCGCGGCGCACGCGAACACAACCTCAAGAACGTGGATGTCGACATCCCGCGCGATGCGCTCGTGGTGTTCTCCGGCATATCCGGCTCGGGCAAGTCCTCGCTGGCGTTCGGCACGCTCTACGCCGAGGCGCAGCGGCGCTACCTGGAATCGCTGTCGCCGTACGCACGTCGCCTGATCGACCAGGTGGGCGTGCCGGACGTGGATGCGATCGAGGGGCTGCCGCCGGCCGTGGCCCTGCAGCAGCAGCGCGGCACGGCCAGCGTGCGCTCCAGCGTCGGCAGCGTGACCACGCTGTCGAGTCTGCTGCGGATGCTCTACTCGCGCGCCGGTACCTATCCGGCCAGGCAACCCATGCTGTACGCCGAGGACTTCTCGCCGAACACGCCGCAGGGCGCCTGCCCGAACTGCCACGGCCTGGGCTACGTGTATGAAGTGACCGAGCAATCGATGGTGCCCGATCCGTCACTGAGCATCCGCGAGCGCGCCATCGCTGCATGGCCGCCGGCGTGGCACGGGCAGAACCTGCGCGACATCCTCGTCACGCTCGGCTACGACGTGGATGTTCCTTGGCGCGATCTGCCCAAGAAGCAGCGCGACTGGATCCTGTTCACCGAGGAACAACCGGTGGTGCCGGTGTATGCCGGCTTCACCCCGGCTGAAACCCGCGCCGCCGTGCGTCGCAAGGAGGAGCCGAGCTACATGGGCACCTTCAGCGGCGCACGCCGCTACGTGCTGCATACCTTTGCCACCACGCAGAGCGCGATGATGAAAAAGCGCGTGGCACGTTACATGATTGGCACCGAATGTCCGGTCTGCGATGGCCGCCGATTGAAGCGCGAAGCGCTCTCGGTCACGTTCGCGGGCATGGATATCGGCACACTCTCGCAGCTGCCGCTCAGTGCCATGGCCCAGGCGCTGCGACCGGCGGCGGAGGGGCATTTCGAGGTGGCGGCAGCAACCGCCACGCGCAGCCGCAGCGCTGGCAAGCAGGCTACGGCCAATCGGGTAGCTGCCGGTGGCAACGCGCATGCGGGCGGCAGCGACGTACGTAGGACGCCGGATCTGTCCGAGGAGAAGCGCATCGCGGCCCAGCGCATCGCGCACGATCTGGTCGAGCGGATCGGCACGTTGCAGTCGCTGGGGCTGGGCTATCTGTCGATGGACCGCGCGACCCCGACATTGTCGCCGGGTGAACTACAGCGCTTGCGACTGGCCACGCAGATCCGCTCCAGCCTGTTCGGTGTCGTGTACGTGCTGGACGAGCCCACTGCCGGCCTGCATCCAGCTGACGGCGAGGCCCTGTATGACGCGCTGGCGCAGCTCAAGGCCGGTGGCAACACCTTGTTCGTCGTGGAGCACGATCTGGAGATGCTGCGCCGCGCGGACTGGCTGGTGGACGTCGGCCCGGGTGCCGGTCAGCACGGCGGCCAGGTGCTCTACAGCGGCCCGCCCGAGGGCCTGCGCACGATCCAGGCCTCGGTCACCGCGCCGTATCTGTTCTCGAACAGCGCCGATACCCGACGTACGCCCCGCGCGCCGTCCGGCTGGCTGGGCCTGCAGGGCGTTCACCGCAACAACCTGCATGGCGTGGATACACGTTTTCCGCTTGGGGCGTTCACGGCGGTGACCGGTGTCTCCGGCTCGGGCAAGTCGAGTCTGGTCAGCCAGGCCCTGGTCGAGCTGGTGGGCGAGCATCTCGGGCAGGAGCCGGTGATCGAGGAGCTCGACAGCGAACTGCCGCAGCCCAGCCGCATCGAACGCACCCGTGGCCGTTTGACCGGTGCCAAGGCGATCAAGCGCCTGGTCAACGTCGACCAGAAGCCGATCGGGCGCACGCCGCGCTCCAACCTGGCCACGTATACGGGGCTGTTCGATCATGTGCGCCGGCTGTTCGCCGGCACGCGCGCGGCCAAGGCGCGCCGCTACACCGTCGGCCGCTTCTCCTTCAACGTCGCGGCAGGCCGCTGCGAAACCTGCGAGGGCGAGGGCTTCGTCCACGTGGAGCTGTTGTTCATGCCCAGCGTCTATGCGCCGTGCCCGACCTGCCATGGTCAGCGCTACAACGCCAAGACGCTGGAGGTGCAGTGGAACGGCCGCAACATCGCGCAGGTGCTGGCGATGACCGTGGAAGAAGCCTTGGCCTTCTTCGCCGAGGAGCCGCCCATACAGCGCCCGCTGCAGTTGCTGCGGGATATCGGGCTGGGCTATCTGCGTCTGGGGCAGCCGGCGACGGAGCTTTCGGGCGGTGAGGCGCAGCGGATCAAGCTCGCCACCGAGCTGCAGCGCAGCCAGCACGGCAACAGCCTGTACGTGCTGGATGAACCGACCACGGGGCTGCATCCGGCGGATGTGGACAAGCTGATGACGCAGCTGCACGGCCTGGTCGACGCCGGCAACACAGTGGTGGTGGTCGAGCACGACCTGCGCGTGGTGGCCGATGCGGACTGGGTGATCGATGTGGGGCCGGGCGCGGGCGACGAGGGCGGCCGGATCGTGGCCGAAGGCACGCCGGCCCAGGTCAGTCGCGCCAGGCAGGGCGCCACCGCGCGCTATCTGCGCCGCTGGTTTCCCTGAGCGGCGCAGGCCCCTCAATACACGTCGCGGCGATAGCGTCCGTCGTTGAGCAGAGCATCGACCGCGTCGTCGCCCAGCACCTCGCGCAGCACCTTATCGACGCCCTCGGCCATGCCGTGCAGCGAGCCGCACACGTAGATGCTGCCGCCCAGATCCACCCACGCCCGCAGTGCCTCCGGCGCGGCACGCAGGCGGTCCTGCACATAGCCGCCGCCGTCCGGATCGCGCGAGAACGCCAGGTCCACCCGGCCCAGATGGCCCTGCGCCTGCCACGCCTCGATCTCCCCGCGATACAGGAAGTCGTGCGCGCGGGTGCGTTCGCCGAACACCAGCCAATGCCCACGGTCGCCACGCGCGTCTGCCTCACGCAGCAGGCTGCGCAAACCGGCGATCCCGGTGCCGTTGCCGATCAACAGCATCGGGGCATGTTCGGGATGGCGATGGAAACCGCTGTTCGGGCGCACCCGCGCGAGGAGGCTGTCCGCCTCAGCCGCATGCACGCACAGCCAGCCCGAGCCCAGTCCATGGCGGCCGTCGGGCAGGTCGGTCAGACGGACCACGAGCTGCACGACATCGTCGCCCGGGACCGAGGCAATGGAATACTCACGATGCGGCAGCGCTGGCAGACGCGCCAGCCAGCGTGCGGCGTCGGGCGCTGCAGTCGCATCGGGCGCCTCCGTTGTCTCCGGCAGCACGCGCGCGGCGGCGGCCTCGACCAGCGTCGTGATGCGTCCGTCCACCGTCACCGGTGCCTGCGGATCCAGACCGTTGCGGGTCAGCACCGCCAGCACGTGTGCACGCGCATGGCGGGGGGCGATCTCCAGGATGTCGCCGGCCTGCCAACTGGCGTGTGCCGGTGGCCGCAGTGCCACCTGCCAGATCGCACCGGCAGCACTGCCGGCGTTGAGCTGGGTGCGCGTCTGCAACGCCCACGGCTGCAGTTCAATCGGCGCGGGCAGCGGCGTGTGGTCCTCCACCCCGGTCACCGCGGCCAACTGCTGCTGCCACTGCCCCAGCGCGACGGCATCGGTGCGGTCCACCTCGATGCTGGCAAACAGGCGCTGGGCGCCCTGCGTGGCCAGCCAGGTGTCCACCTGCCGCGAGAAGCCGCAGAAGCGTGCGTACTCGCGGTCGCCCAGTCCCAGCACGGCGTAGGCCAGCCCCTGCAGCGGCGCCGAATGCGCCAGCACCCGTCGCTCGAACGCACGCGCGGCATCGGGCGCTTCGCCATCGCCGAAGGTGCTGATGACGAACAAAGCCTTGTCGGTGTGTGCCAGCAGCGCCGCATCCACCTGCGCAAGCGGGCGCACCTGCACCGGCAGACCGGCCGCCTGCAGTTGCGAGGCAGCGCGCCAGGCCAGCTGCTCGGCAAAGCCACTCTGGCTGGCGAACGCGACCAGCCAAGGCTGCCCGGTGCCGAGGGCCGTGCCCAAGGGCAGGCGTGAGGCGCGCACCTCGCGTTTCCTGCGGCGGCGATCCAGGTACAACATCCAACCGGTGATGAAGAACACCAGCATGCCCAGGCTGGACAGCATCACGATGATCCGCCCCGGCAGGCCGAAGAAGCTGCCCGAATGCAGCGCGAACATGCTGACGATGATTTTGCCGCCGGGGTTTTTGGCGGCGTAGGGCTCCAGCGAGAGCAGTGCGCCAGTCGCCGGATCCAGTTGCACGATGTCCTGCGCGCGGTCGTGCGCGGCCTCGCCGCCCTGCACGCGGCTGGTGAGCGCGCGGCCGGGCTTGGCCGGGAAGCGCAGATCGATGTAACCGTGGCGCACGCCGTCCAGCGCGTACAGGGTGGCCTGCACCTTGTGCAGATCCAGTGCGCCGCCGCGGGTGCGCGGTTGGCTCTGCTCGGCGCTCGAGCCCCCGAGCAACGTGGTCGCGGCCTTGCGGTACCAGTCGAACGACCACCACAGCCCGGTCAGTGCGATCAGCAGGTACACCAGCAGTACCCAGGTGCCGACCACCGAGTGCAGGCTCCACAGGAAACTGCGCCCCGTGCGGGACCATTCCACCGCCAGCCAGGTGCGCCAGTGCCACCAGCGTCGTGGCCAGCGCAGATACAGCCCGGACAGACAGAAAAACACCAGGGCGATCGCGCAGCTGCCGGTGATCAGGCGGCCACGTTCGCCGCTGACCAGGTGGCGGTGCAGGTCTTCGACGAAGGCGAAGAACGCCAGCCCCCGCAACCCGGTGAGTACGGTGCCGGTGTACGGATCGAAGTAGCGCCAGTTGGCCTGGCCGCCTTCGAAACGCGCGACCGACAGGCGCTGCCCGGTGGCATCCACGCGCAGCCGCTGCAGCGCGTGCGGCATGTCCTGCTGCAATCGCGGTAGCAGCTCGGTGAGCGCCAGCGGCTGATCACCGGCTGCATGGCGTTCCACCACCTGCGCAAGCGCCGGATTGGCCGCGCGCATCAGCTCATCTTCAAAGGACAGCGTGGCGCCGCTCAGCCCCATCACCGCCAGCACCGTGCCGGCGGTGATGCCCAGCAGCCAGTGCAGCTGGAAAAGAACGGTCTTCAACATGGGGCGGTTCCGGCGGCAGAAGGCAGCGCGGCCAGCCACGCGGGCAGCGTGACACTGCCCGGCAGCAGATGAGAATGAATCTCGTCATTGTTGGGGGTGCCGCAACGGCGGTCAAGACCTTCGGCGAGGTTGCGCGGCATCACGATCAGCGGCCACGCTGTCGACGACGGCAGACGGCCTCAGTGGCGCGCCCACGCTTCAATCTCGCCTGCAGAGAACGGCCCGAGCTTCTGTTTCACGATGCGCCCTTCGGCATCGACCAGCACCGAATAGGGGAGCAGGCCCTGTGCATTGCCCAGGCGCACGCTGGCATCGGCAGGGCCGGGCGTGTCGAGCACGATCGGGTAGGTCACGGGTATGCGGGCCAGGAAATCGCGGACGCCTTCAGGCGTATCCAGCGCAAGCCCGAGCACCTGCACACCGCTGGCACCCTGGGCGTCGGCAAACGCGGTCAGCGCGGGCATCTCTTCTACACAGGGGCCGCACCAGCTCGCCCAGACGTTGATCAACAGCGGGCGGCCACGGAAGCCAGCCAGATCCACGGGGTGTCCGTGGATGTCGGGCAGGGTGATCGCCGGCATCGGATCGCCGGGTTGGGCTGCGGCTACTGCCGCGCGCTGCGGTGGTGGGGCGATCGCCGGGCGGGTGTCATGCCCGGCGAACCACAGCCCCGTGCCGATGCCCAGCACGGCCGCGATCACGACCACCACGACCGTCCGCCGTGGTGGCCGCAGGCTCATCGTGCGGTCCGCAGCAGCGCTTCTTCCACCAGCGCCTGGGTCAGCACGGTCGGCAGCACCGTCGGCGGTGCGCCCGGGCCGTAGACCACATACAGGGGCACGCCGACGGCCTTGTGCTCATCCAGGAAGGCGGTGATCTGCGGGTCGACATTGGTGTAGTCGCCGCGCATGTAGACCGCGTTGGTCCGGCGCAGGGTGTCGCGGAAGGCATCGGTGCCCAGCACCGCGCGCTCGTTGGCCTTGCAGGTCACGCACCAGTCGGCGGTCATGTTGACGAACACCACGCGGTTGTCCTGGCGCAGACGGTCCAGCATCTGCGGTGAGTACTCCACCACGTTGTCGCTGGCCGGCTGTGCGGCCTTGGCCGGCGGATCCAGGCGGGTCACGCCCCAGATCGGATACAGCGCGGCCAGCACCAGCAGCAGGGCCAGCAGGCCGCCGACGCGCTGGCTGCGCCAGCGGCTGCGCTCGAACCACCACAGCGCCAGCGACAGGATCACCAGGCCGCCCAGCACCAGCGCCATCGCATCCACGCCGCGCTGCTTGCCCAGCACCCACAGCAGCCAGATCGCGGTGCCGTACATCGGGAAGGCCAACACCAGCTTGAGGGTTTCCATCCACGCGCCGGGGCGAGGCAGGCGACGGGCCAGCGACGGCACGAAGCCGATCAGCAGGAACGGCAGGGCCAGGCCCAGGCCGAGTGCCAGGAACACCAGCATCGCCTGCAGGCCGGGCGCAGCGAAGGCATAGGCCAGTGCCGGGCCCATGAACGGGGCCACGCACGGGCTGGCCACCACACAGGCGAGCACGCCGGTGAAGAAATCGCCGACCGGGCCGCTGCGCGAGGCCAGCGACTGGCCGACCCCGCCCATGCTGCCGCCCAGGGTGAACACGCCCGACAGGCTCAGGCCGACGGCGAACATCAGATACACCAGCGCGGCGATGAACCACGGGTGCTGCAGCTGGAAGCCCCAGCCCGCGGCCTGGCCGGCTGCACGCAGCGCGATCACCAGCGCACCGATCGCAGCGAAGGCGACCAGCACGCCGGCGGTGTACCACAGCGCATGGCTGCGCGCGCGCTGGCGGCTCTCACCGCTCTGCGCCACGCCCAATACCTTCAGCGACAGGATCGGCAGTACGCACGGCATCAGGTTGAGAATCAGGCCACCGGCCACGGCGAACAACAGCAGCACCAGCAGGTTGCCCGGTGCGGCGGCCGGTGAGGCCGGCGGCGGGGTGCGCTGTGCGTTGTCGGCGCTGGCATCCGGGGTGGCGGCCGTGTCGCCCGGCACGGCCAGGGCCGGCTCGTTCGGGCGGATCAGCATCGGCTGGCTGCCGGTGCCACCGTCGCCCCGGGCCAGTGCGCGCTTGTCGCGATTGGGCAGCGGCGCGATGACCTCGGTCTTCTGTGCGACCTCATCGGCCTTCGCATTGATCGTGCCGGCCGGCAGCGCCAGCTTCACCCGCCGCGTCATCGGCGGGTAGCAGATGCCATCGGTCTGGCAGCCCTGGAAGGTGATCACCAGGGTGGCATCGGTGGCATCGACACGGCTGCGGCGCAGCGGCAGCGGGACGTCGATCTGGTCGAAATACACCGCCACGTCGCCGAAGTGCTCATCGCGGTGCGATTTCGCGGCCGGCCACCTGGGCTTGTCCGCGCGGATGCCCGGGGCACCCTCCAGCGCCAGCGAGGTGCGGTCGCGATACAGGTAGTAGCCCGGTGCCGGGGTGAACCGCAGCAGCACGGTGTTGCCATCGCCGACGATGGCATCGAAGCCGAACGCGCGCTCGGACGGCAGCGGCAGCGCCTGGCTGTTGTCAGTGCCGGGCAGGCGCAGGCCAGTGCCGGTGCTGCCGGCAAGTGGGGTGTTGAACGGGGAGGCGGCGCTACTGGTGCCGGCAGGTGTCGCGCTGGCAGTGCCACTTCCACCGGTCGGCAGCTTCACCTGCAGCGTGCGCTTCTGCGGCGGGTAGCACACGCCCGCATCGGCGCAGCCCTGATAGCGCACTTCCAGCGTGACGGTGTCGGCGCCATCGGCGGCCTTGCCCGGCAGCACGCCGGTCAGGCGCTCGCGATAGGTCTCCACCTCGCCGAAGAAATCATCGTGGTGCTTCTTGCCGGCCGGCAGCTGCAGCGCCTCGGCATCGAAGCCGGCATCAGCCTTGACCGTGGTGCGGTGGCGATACAGGTAATAGCCCGGGGCGATCTTCCAGCTGATCTCCACGCGGTCACGGTCGCGCGCCTGCGCGGTGAGCCCGAAGGCCTCATCGACCGGGAGCAGATCCTTTTCGCTGACCGCCCAGGCCGGCAGGCAGACCACGAGCAACGCGCACAGCGCGGCAACACGACGAAACAGCGTCATCAATCACTTTCCTCACGGGTCTGCGCCCGAATCCAATCCAGGTACGCCGGCAGGCCGGCGCGGGTTTCGACCGCGATGCACTCGGGGAGTTCATACGGGTGCAGGGTCTGCACGCGCGCGATCGCCGCGTCCAGGCGGCTGCCGGTGGTCTTGATCAACAGTTGGACCTCATGGTCCTCGGTGACCTCGCCCTGCCAGCGGTAGGTCGAGTGGGCCCCGTCCAGGCGCGTGACGCAGGCCGCCAGGCGTTCGTCCACCAGCGCGTGTGCCAGCCGCGTGGCGCAGGCCACGTCGGGGCAGGTGGTGAACAGCAGGAAGACGGGATCGGCAATCGACATGACCGCCGAGTATAGGACCGCCAGAGGCCAATGGTCCGACCGGCGCCGCGAGGGGGCGCCGGTCGGCCGGGCTCAGTTGGCCAGCTGGCAGGTGGCCGGCTTGGCCGAGGTGAACAGGGCCGGGGTGGCCCATTCGGGGTGGTCGATGAAGGGATTGCGGTTGCCCTGGAAACTGAAGATCACCTCGTTGCGAGCGCGTTCTGCCGCGTCCGGCGGGTCGGACAGGTGCCAGTCGATCAGGGTCGAGAGCAGGCCCATGTAGGCCGGTGAGGCCGACGTTTTGACGATCTTGCTGCGGTCGTCGGTCAGCTCCAGATCCGGCTCGGACTGGCCGGTTTTGGCATCTTTACCGCCTTCATAACGGATCGCCATGTACATCACCGCACGCGCCATATCGCCCTTGCGGTGGCCCCACACTTCGAACGAGCCGCCATTGCCGTCCGGCGTGCGCACCCAGTTGGAGGTGCCCGGGTAGCCCCCGCTGCCACCCCCGAAGCCATTGTTGGCCTCGGTCGCGCGTTCACCGCAGTTGCTGTCGCATTTGGCAAACGGCTTGTTGCCGCGGTCCGCATTCCACTGCGCATCGGTCAGATACAGCATGTGGGTGTCGGTATAGGGCGCATACGGCAGGCCCTTGTCGCCGGTGGTGCTGGCAAAGCCCAGCGAGTTGGGCCAGGTGTGCTCGCGGTTGTAGGTCAGCCCGCTGCCGGTGCCTGCGCGCCCGCTGACCTTGGTGTAGCTGCGGTTGCGGTAGGCATCGAGGATCTTGCCGCTGTCGTTGGGATCTTCGTCGGCGATTTCCAGGATGGTCCAGGTGCTGGTGCCCGAGCCGCTGTAGGGGTAGGCGGTGTGCCCCTTGATGGTCTCGTGCAGCGAGCAGCGCAACTGGCTGGGGGTGGAGGTGTTGACCCTGCCGTAGTACTCGCCCGGAGTGCCAGGGTTGCCCGGATCGGGCGTGGTGGCGGTGGCCACGGTGAAGGCAATGCGCGTATCGGCGGCCGGGCGGGCGCCCTGGGCATCCTTCACGCGGGTGGCGCGGATGTCGAAGCGGCAGGCTTCCCCCGCCACCAGCGCGGTGTTGGTGGCCAGCGTGAAGCGGGTGCCGGTGGTCGGGTGGCTCAGCGCGACCGTGCCGGACTGGCCGCAGCTCAGCGCGAAGGCGCCGGTGGACAGGGTGACCGGCTCACTGAAGGTGACGCTCAGGTCGGCGGCAGCCGGGAAGGTGCTGGCGCCCTGCTCGGGCGTGGTGGCAGTGACCGAGGGCGCCGTATTCGGGCCGGTCGGGCCGCCGCCGCTGAAGGTCTGGCCGTGGTTGCAGGCGCCGAAGGTCTGCGTGGCCGATTCGGCCCAGGTGAAATGGGCGTATTGGCTGCCGGTGCCGGTCAGCTGCAGGGAGGTGCCCGGGGCGGTGCTGTTGGACTCGCTGACCGGGATGTTCTGGCTGGTCAGGCCCGCGGCGGGGCCGCCGGCAGCGGTGATGGTGCCCTCGTAGCTGAGGAACTGGACCACCTTGCCGCTTGCATCGACCAGGGCGATGCCGTCATTGGGACCGTTCTGGATCCCGTTGGTCGGGTAGCTGACCGTGGCCAGTCGGGCGCTGCCGCAGCTGGCGGTGCCGGCCGGGACCGCATTGTTGGCGTACACCGCGGCGGCTGAGGGGTTGCTGCCGTTGTAGAGATAGAGCCGGTAGCCGGACAGGTCTTCACCGGCGGTGGCGACCACTTCGATCGCCTCGCCGACGTCCCCGGCCGGGGTGCTGTCGTCGTAATGCAGTTCATTGATGAATACATCGGCCCGGGCCGGGCTGGTGGCCAGCACTAGCAGACAGGCCAGGGACAGCGGCGTCAGCAACCTCATCTACGACTCCTTGTGATTGGTCAATGCCGATCGAATCTACGCAATCCAGATGACACATCGATTGGTCTGTCGGATTCAACCTTTCGCATTGAGAACTGCGTCAAACATTCACGCGCGGACCCGGATCGGCGAAAAAAACCGTCCGCTGGCCCTTGAAAGGGGAGGGGCCAGCACCATCTCTGCTCTGTCCCGCACCGTCGGGTTTTTTCGTGAGCGTGGCTGGCAGTCGCCCTGTGCGAGTGCTAACATCGCCAGACTTTCCTAGACCAATCAACAACTTAAAAGGGTCTCACATGAGCATCAAGCCGCTTCATGACCGCGTCGTAGTCAAGCCGATCGAAGCCGACGAAATCTCGTCCGGCGGCATCGTGATTCCGGATTCCGCCAAGGAAAAGTCGACCAAGGGTGAAGTCGTGGCCGTCGGCCCGGGCAAGCCCCTGGACAACGGCAGCGTGCGCGCGCCGTCGCTGAAGGTCGGTGACAAGGTCATCTACGGCCAGTACGCCGGCAGCAGCTACAAGTCCGAAGGCGTCGAGTTCAAGGTCCTGCGCGAAGACGACATCCTCGCCATCGTCGGCTGAGTGATGCGGCCGGCCCCGTGCCGGCGCTTCCGCACTTCCTCCCGTTCAAGCAGCCGGGCATCGCCCGGCTCTACATAAAAAGGTAATCGCAATGGCTGCCAAAGATATTCGTTTCGGTGAAGACGCCCGCGCCCGCATGGTTCGCGGCGTCAACGTTCTCGCCAATGCCGTCAAGGCCACCCTGGGCCCGAAGGGCCGCAACGTCGTGCTCGAGAAGAGCTTCGGCGCGCCGACCATCACCAAGGACGGCGTCTCCGTCGCCAAGGAAATCGAACTGGCTGACAAGTTCGAGAACATGGGCGCGCAGATGGTGAAGGAAGTTGCTTCGCGCACCAACGATGACGCCGGCGACGGCACCACCACCGCCACCGTGCTGGCCCAGGCCCTGATCCGCGAAGGCGCCAAGGCCGTCGCTGCCGGTATGAACCCGATGGACCTCAAGCGCGGTATCGACAAGGCCGTGATCGCCGCCGTCGCCGAGCTGAAGAACATCTCCAAGCCGACCGCTGACGACAAGGCAATTGCCCAGGTCGGCACGATCTCGGCCAACTCGGACGAGTCGATCGGCAACATCATCGCCGAAGCGATGCGCCGCGTGACCAAGGAAGGCGTCATCACCGTTGAAGAAGGCTCGGGCCTGGACAACGAGCTGGACGTCGTCGAAGGCATGCAGTTCGACCGTGGCTACCTGTCCCCGTACTTCATCAACAACCAGCAGTCGCAGACCGCTGACCTGGACGATCCGTACGTGCTGCTGCACGACAAGAAGATCTCCAACGTGCGCGACCTGCTGCCCGTGCTGGAAGGCGTCGCCAAGGCCGGCAAGCCGCTGCTGATCATCGCCGAAGACATCGAAGGCGAAGCGCTGGCGACCCTGGTGGTCAACACCATCCGTGGCATCGTGAAGGTCGTGGCCGTCAAGGCACCGGGCTTCGGCGATCGTCGCAAGGCGATGCTGGAAGACATGGCCGTGCTGACCGGCGGCACCGTGATCTCCGAGGAAATCGGTCTGTCGCTGGAAAAGGCGACGATCAAGGACCTGGGCCGCGCCAAGAAGGTGCAGGTCTCCAAGGAAAACACCACGATCATCGATGGCGCAGGCGAGAAGGCCAACATCGAAGCGCGCGTCACCCAGATCAAGACCCAGATCGAAGACACTTCCTCGGATTACGACCGCGAAAAGCTGCAGGAACGCGTGGCCAAGCTGGCCGGCGGCGTTGCCGTGATCAAGGTCGGTGCCTCGACCGAAATCGAAATGAAGGAAAAGAAGGATCGCGTCGACGACGCCCTGCACGCGACCCGTGCAGCCGTTGAAGAAGGCGTGGTCCCGGGCGGCGGCGTTGCGCTGGTCCGTGCGGTCACCGCGCTGAGCGGCCTGAAGGGTGCCAACGAAGACCAGAACCACGGCATCCAGATCGCCCTGCGCGCGATGGAAGCCCCGCTGCGCGAAATCGTGGCCAATGCGGGCGAAGAGCCGTCCGTGATCGTCAACAAGGTCAAGGAAGGCACCGGCAGCTTCGGCTACAACGCCGCCACCGGCGAGTTCGGCGACATGCTGGAATTCGGCATCCTGGACCCGACCAAGGTGACCCGTTCGGCGCTGCAGAACGCGGCCTCGATCGCTGGCCTGATGATCACCACCGAAGCGATGGTTGCCGAAGCCCCGAAGAAGGATGACGGCGCTGGCGCAGCTGGCGGCGGCATGGGCGGCATGGGTGGCATGGGCGGCATGGACTTCTGATGTAGATGCCGGCCATCGGCCGGCACGCATCGGAGCGGTAGGTGCCAACCGTTGGTCGGCACCTGCCATGCGCCAACGCAGTACAGAAAACCCCGCCGGAAGGCGGGGTTTTTTTGTGCGTGCATCACCGGCTCACAGCGCGCTGGTCGGCACTTGGACTTCCTCCTGCAGCCAGCGCAGGAACGCCGCGATGGCCGGGTTTCCCTCGGCGCCGGGCAGGCCACCGGCAACAGCACCGGCGCCGCCAGGGGGCGTGAGACCAGGCCGGGATACTCACCGAGACCGTGGCGGATGGCGATGTCCGCGTGGCGTTCGGTGAACCGCCCCAATCGCGGCACCAGCCAGGACGCGGCGAAGGTCGGCACGGTGCTGATGGTAAGCGTCTGCCGGGCATGGATGGCCTCCAGCAGGGCCATGCTGTGGTAACGCGTACCCACTACAGTGCCTGCGCTATGGCTGAGCGTGCCCATCACCGAGGCTCGTGGCGTCCGCTCTGCGTGCACGCCGGTCCAGCCACAGTCTGGTGGGGAAATACGTCAGCGCCGCGCCGATCAACACGCCCTGCGAAAACGCCATCGGAAACTGGCTGGCCACCATAGCGCCGACTGCCATGCCGATCAGGCTGGCCCCTGCAGCCACGCGCTGACGCTTCAGTTGTGCGGCGTTGGCGAGATCGCGCGCCCGCACGGCCTCGCGCCGCGGATCCGGTTGCAGCATGGCGTGGGTAACGGCTTCAGCTTGAGAACGGTCCATCCGCGTGTCCTTGCGTCGGTGGTGGTGTCTCCATGCTGCCGCGTGACGGTTCCCACGTAAACCCTGTACCTGCTGGGACCGCCCCGGTGGCGGGCTGATCGTGCAGCTGCCGCTGAAGTGGCCAGAGTAGGCGTCCGCCTTCCTCTACGACGTAGATGGCGATATAGTTAGCCGCCGTACTATTCTGGATCCGCCTGCATGCTGGAAATCAAACACCAGGCCTTCCTGACCGAACTGGAGCGTCGCGGCCAGCCGGACACGGGTGAGTTGGCGCTGTGTTTCCAGGTGTTGTCGCTGGCCAGCGCAATCGATCAGGACTGCGCGAGTCGTCTGGCACCGCTGGGCCTGAGCGAAGGGCGTTTCGTGCTGCTGTTCCTGCTGCGCGGCGCGGACACGGCACTGTCGCCGCATCAATTGGCCGATCGCGCCGGCGTCACCCGCGCCACCGTTACCGGCCTGCTGGATGGCCTGGAGCGCGAGCACCTGGTGAGCCGCCAAAGCAATCCGGACGACAAACGCCGCATCCACGTACGGCTGACCCCGGCGGGTCAGGCACTCGCTGCGCAACTGTTCGACCAGCAGACCGACTGGATCGCCTCGTTGTTCGCCGACATCAGCCCAAAGGAACGGCGCACGCTCGGCACGCTGTTGCAACGCGTGTGGTCGCGCACCGACGCAGGGCGTGCCGGATGAAGCAGCCCGTCACCCGCGAGCGACGCGGACAGCTGGATCGCGGTGAAACCGAAGCCACGCATCTGGCCGAAGTGCTGGCCGTCGATTTCGCCAAGCTGATGGCTCATGTTGCCCCTGGCTTGCCCGCCTCGGCGATCACCCCGATGCGCAACGCCGCCAAGCGGGGGATCACCCTGCGCATGCAGGGCGCCGCCACGCTGCTGCGCGTGCACGGACACGGCGATCACGCGCGGTGGTCGCGCCATGCCAGTGACACGGTGCGTGGCTGGGCCTGCTATCTGATCGGCAGTGACCCGGCGTTGTCACTGGAGCACAAGCTGGATGCGTTGCGCGCGCTGGCCGATGACGCGCATTTTGGCGTGCGCGAGTGGGCGTGGCTGGCCGTGCGACCGCATATCGTCTCCGAACCGCTGCGCGTGCTCACGCACCTGCACGGCTGGAGCACCGACGCTTCACCCAACGTGCGCCGCTTCGCCTGCGAAGCGCTGCGTCCGCGGGGTGTGTGGGCAGCCCACATCACGCTGTTCAAGCAGGAACCCCACCACGCCCTGCCACTGCTGCAGGCGCTGTGCTGCGATGCCTCGCGCTACGTGCAGGATTCGGTAGGCAACTGGCTCAACGACGCCGGCAAAAGCCAGCCCGACTGGGTCCGCGCGCTGTGCGGCGAATGGCAGCAGCACCACGCCGATGATCCGGCCAACATCTATATCCGCAAGCGCGCACTGCGCTCGCTCTGACCTCAAGGACTGCCATGTCGCACATGTTGATCGAGCTGTACACCGCCACCCCAGCCTGGACCGCGCTGGACCCGGTATCGCGCGGGGCGCTCTTCGCCCGCATCGGGGCGGGCATGCAGCACGTGGATCCCGCACGCGTCACCCCGGTCGCGATGGGCCGTATCGAGCAGGACGTGCCGCACACCACCGCCGAGCAGTTCTATGCGGTGTGGCAGTGCGCCGAGCGACTGGATGCCGATGCCTTGCTGGCTGCGATCGGCGCCACGGGCTGGCATGAGTACTTCACCACCACGCACGCGGTGGGTGTGGCGGGAAACCTGCAGCAGCACCTGGCTGAGCTGGCAGCGTTGCCGCGGGGATGATGGTGCAGGCCGGCGCGGCGGCGGCTGAATGGTCATCGCAGTTGCGAATGAAACAGTTGGCACCTCCAAACCCCTGTGTTATCAATACTCCCCAATGAACGCACGCCCTGCCAACGCTTACTTTTGGTATTACTTTCCGAAGCCACCGGCGGAGGAAGGCATGCGCTCACCCTGAAGAAACCTTCAGACGCATTCCCGAAAGCCGCCAGCGCACCTGGCGGCTTTTTTGTTGCCGCCGCGCTGGGGACCCCCACTGCCAAGGAGTTACCCCATGCCCCCCCATACCGACGACCTGCGCATCCGCAAGATTGAACCGTTGACCCCGCCGGCGCAGCTGCTGGCGATGCTGCCCTGCGACGACGAAGCCTCCGATACGGTCAGCGCCTCGCGCGCGGCCCTGCACGAGATCCTGCACGGCCGCGACGATCGCCTCGCCGTAGTGATCGGCCCGTGCTCGATCCATGATCCGGTGGCCGCCATCGAATACGCCCAGCGCCTCAAGCCGCTGCGCGACGCCTATGCCGATGAGCTGGAAATCGTCATGCGCGTGTACTTCGAAAAGCCCCGCACCACGGTGGGCTGGAAGGGCCTGATCAACGATCCGGACCTTGACGGCAGCTTCAACATCAACAAGGGCCTGCGCGTGGCGCGTGGTCTGCTGCGCGACATCAACAAGCTGGGCCTGCCGGCCGGTGTTGAATTCCTCGATGTGATCTCGCCGCAGTACATCGCCGACCTGGTGGCCTGGGGCGCCATCGGCGCGCGCACCACCGAAAGCCAGGTGCACCGCGAACTGGCCTCGGGGTTGTCGTGCCCGGTCGGGTTCAAGAACGGCACCGACGGCAACATCAAGATCGCCGCCGATGCGATTGGTGCTGCGTCGAATCCGCATCACTTCCTGTCGGTGACCAAGGAAGGCGGCACCGCCATCGTCGCCACTGCCGGCAATCCGGACTGCCACGTGATCCTGCGTGGTGGCAAGACGCCCAACTACGATGCCACTCACGTTGAAGCGACCAGCCAGACCCTGGCCAAGTCGCACCTGGCCGCGCGCATCATGATCGATGCCAGCCACGCCAACAGCAGCAAGAACCCGGAAAACCAGCCCAAGGTCATCGCCGACATCAACGCCCAGCTGGCCAACGGCGAAGAGCGCATCGTCGGCGTCATGGTCGAGAGCCATCTGGTGGCCGGCCGGCAGGACCTCGTCGACGGCCAGCCGCTGACCTACGGCCAGAGCATCACCGATGGCTGCATCGGCTGGGACAGCTCGCTGGCGGTACTGGAGAGTCTCGCTGAGGCAGTGCGGGCACGGCGGGCAGTGCGGATCAGCGAAGCGGCGTGAGGGTGGGTGCGCACCCCCCTGCGCGGGGTGCTCCGGCCTACGGCTTTCCGGGGAAAACCCCTATTTTTCATGGCAAACCAACGGCATACCCTTGCCTCACCGTTTGGAACGAGGGCGTGCCGTTGAGCGATCATCCGCGTGTGTGTACATTGTATGCACAGACCTCCGGAGTGCTTCCCATGGCCCTCGCCAGCAAAGTCATCAATTTCCGGGCGCCCGCCGACAAGCAGGCGCTGATAGATCGTGCCGTCGAGGTTGCCGGCGTAAGCCGAACCGAGTTCATTCTGGACGCTGCCTGTGAGAAGGCGCGGGAGGTACTGGCGGACCAGACACAGTTCTCCCTGAGTCCTCAGGAGCTGCGACGCTTCAATGCGTTGCTGGATGCACCGCTGGAAAACAACGCGGCCATCAGGAAGCTGTTGAGTACGCCTGCACCTTGGGAGCGCTGAACATTGCGGTTGTCTGCGCCGCAAGCGCTTGCCCAAAGGCATCGACTGGAGCAGTTCCGATGCAGCGCGGTGGAGCTGACCTCGTGGTTGGTGGAGCGTGCGCATCAGAACCAGGCGTCGGGTGGATCGCGGTGCTTTGTTGTCTGTGACGCGCATCACCACGTGGTCGGTTACTACGCACTTGCCGCCGGTGGCGTTTCACATCACCTGGCTCCCGGCCGCATTCGCCGGAACATGCCGCATCCCATTCCGGTCGTCGTGCTGTGCAGGTTGGCCGTCCATGCTGACTGGGTCGGCCAAGGCGTCGGCGCGGGGCTGCTGAAGGACGCTGTACAACGCACGCTGCAGGTGTGCGGGCAGATCGGCGCGCGTGCCATGTTGTGCCATGCGTTCGATGAGACGGCCAAAGCGTTCTATCTCAAGCACGGCTTCATCGAGTCGCCGATGGATGGGATGACGCTGATGCTCCCGGTGGCATAGGGCGTCCAGCCGAGTAGCCACCCCATGGGTGGCTGCGCGCAGTACCGCAACGCCGTATGCAGAGGCAGCCACGCATGGCGTGGCCCTACCCCTGGGGTGTCGTGCGTCCGATGATCACGCCACGCGCCGCAGCTTCGCCAACGCCAGATAGATCGCCGGTGTGGTGTACAGGGTCAGCCACTGGCTGACCAGCAACCCGCCCACGATCGCGATGCCCAGCGGCTGGCGCATCTCCCAGCCTTCGCCGGTGGCCAGCATCAGCGGCAACGTACCCAGCAACGCGGCCACGCTGGTCATCAGGATCGGGCGGAACCGCAGCCGTGCCGCCTCGCAGATCGCGTCGTACGACGACAGCCCGCGCTCGCGTTCGGCCGACAGCGCGAAATCGATGATCAGGATGGTGTTCTTCATCACCACGCCTACCAGCAGGAACAGGCCAAGCAGCGAGATCAGGTTCAACTCGTTGCCGAAGGCCATCAGCGCCAGCAATGCGCCAACGCCGGCCGAGGGCAGCGTGGATAGAATCGCCAGCGGCTGCACGAAGCTCTCGTACAGCACGCCCAGCACCAGATACACCGCCAGCATCGCGCCGAGGATCAGCCACAGCTGGCGCTCGCGCAGCTTTTCGAAGCCACCGGCTTCGCCACTGAGCCGCGCCTGCACATGGGTGGGCAACATGATCCTGGCCATGGCCTGGTCGACCGCTTTCACCGCCTGGTCCAGGGTGACGCCGGGCGCCAGCGCGAACTCGATCCAGACCGAGGCGAACTGCTGGCTGTGATAGATCCGGTCCGGCGCCATGCCGTACTCCCACCGCGCGATGGACGACAATGGCAGGCGCTGGCCGTCCTTGCCGATCACATGGATCTGATCCAGCGTGGAGGGATCCTGGGTGTAGCGCGGGTCCAGCTCCATCACCACGCGGTACTGGTTGAGGGTGTCGTACAGCGTGGCGACCTGGCGCTGGCTGAAGGCGTTGTTGAGCACCGAGGCGATCATGCGCATGTCCACGCCCAGGCGGGCGGCGGCATCGCGGTCGATGTCGAGCACCACCTGGCGCATGCCCTCATCGCCCTTGGACTCTACATCCACCAGCTCGGGCAGGGCGCGCAGTGCATCGGCCACCTTGGGCGTCCATTGCCGCAGCGGTTCCAGTTCGCCGGAGAGCAGCTGGAACTCGTACTGGCCGCTGTCGCCGCTGCCTTCCAGTTTGATGTCCTGGTCCACCCACAGGAACATGCCCCCGCCGGGGATCTTCGGCATGTTGGCGCGCAGGCGGTCGATCACCTGCTGGCTGGAGACCTTGCGCTCGGCCAGCGGCTTCATCTTGATCATGATGAAGGCGTTGTTGACCCCGCTGCGGCCGCCGATGTACCCGATGATGTCGCTGATCGCGGGGTCTTCCAGCAGCAGTTTGCGGTAGGCCTCGATCTTGGGCTGCATGACCTGGAACGAGAGGCCGTCGTCGCCGCGCGCGAAGCCACGCAGCTGCGCGGTGTCCTGCTTGGGCACGATGCCTTTGGGCACCTGCTGGAACAGCCACACATTCAGCGCGATCACACCGGCGAACAGCAGCAGCGGCAGCGTGAGCCAGCGCAGCATCCTCTGCAGGCTGCCCGCATAGGCACCGCGCAGGCGCTCGAACAGTGCGGTACCGGCGCGCTGCAGGCCATTGCCAGGGCCGGGCCGTGCCTGCCCGAGCAGGCGTGCGCACAGCATCGGGGTCAGGCTGAGCGAGACCAGCAGCGAGACGCCCATCGCGGCCACCAGGGTCAGCGAGAACTCGCGGAACAGCTTCTCGACGAAGTCATCCAGGAACAGGATCGAGATGAACACCACGGCCAGCGCGATGTTCATCGATAGCAGCGTGGCACCGACTTCACCCGCGCCCCGCAGCGCGGCGGTCATTGGCGAGGCGCCTTCTTCGCGATGGCGGGCGATGTTCTCCAGCACCACGATCGCATCGTCGACCACCAGCACCGCCGCCACGATCAGCGCCATCAGCGAGAGCGTGTTGAGCGAGAACCCGAGCAGGGCGATGATCGCCAGCGCGCCCAGCAGCGAGACCGGGATCGCCACCGTCGGCACCAGCGCCGCGCGCCAGTGACCCAGGAAGGCCAGCACCACCAGCACCACCAGGGCGATCGCCAGCAACAGCGTCAGCTCGGCCTCGCGCAGGGTGGCGCGGATCACCGGCGAGCGGTCCATCACCACCTGCATGTCGATGTTGGCCGGCAGCAGTGCCTGCAGCGTGGCCATCTGCGCCTGGATGGCGTCGACGGTCTCGATGATGTTGGCGTCCGGCTGGCGGCTGACGATCAGCAACACCGCCGGGCGCTCGTTGTGGAAGCCGCTGGCGTAGCGATCCTCGACGCCTTCGCTGATCCCGGCCACATCCTCCAGGTACACCGGGCGGCCGTCGCGCATCGCCACGATCAGGCGTCGGTACTCGGCGGCGGTGCGCAACTGCAGCGTGGCTTCCAGCTGCCACTGCTGGGCCTGGCTGGCCACCGTGCCCAGCGGCTTGAGTGCATTGGCATTGCGAATTGCCGCGGCGATGTCGTCCAGCGCGATGCGGTGATGGTTCAAGGCATTGGGATCGAGCGAAACGCGCACCGCGGGCAGTGAGCTGCCGCCCACCTGCACCTCGCCGACGCCAGGAATCTGCGCCAGCTTCTGCGCGATCACGGTGGAGGCCACGTCGTAGATCTGCCCCGGCGCGAGGCTGTCAGAACTCAGCGCCAGCGCCATGATCGGCGCCTGCGAGGGATTCACCTTGCGGTACTGCGGCATGCCCGGCATGCCACTGGGCAGCTGCGCGCGCGCGGCGTTGATCGCCGCCTGCACGTCGCGCGCGGCATCGTCCACGTTGCGGCCGAGCGTGAATGTCAGCTCGACCTGGGTCGAACCCTGGGTGCTGGCCGAGTCGATCCCGGTCAGCCCCGGGATGGTGCCCAGGGCACGCTCCAGCGGCGTGGCGACGTTGGCCGCCATCGATTCCGGGCTTGCGCCGGGCAGGCTTGCGCTGACGTTGATCGCCGGGTAATCGACCTGCGGCAAGGGTGCGACCGGCAGCAGGCGCAACCCGAGCAGGCCGGCCAGTACCACCGCCACCGCCAGCAGCACGGTGGCGACGGGACGCTGCACGAACCAGCCGATCGCCCGCGACAGCGGACTCACGCCAGCGCCTCGTCTGCCTCGTCGGTCACCGGCGCGGGGCGCTGGCGGAAGCGGTCGAAGAACAGGTAGATCACCGGCGTGGTGAACAGGGTCAGCACCTGGCTGACGATCAGCCCACCGACCATCACCAGGCCCAACGGCTGGCGCAGCTCGGCGCCCGAGCCACTGGCGAACATCAGCGGGATCGCGCCGAACAGCGCGGCCAGCGTGGTCATCAGGATCGGGCGGAAGCGCAGCAATGCGGCCTGATGGATGGCCTGACGCGGCGCCATGCCGTACTCGCGCTCGGCCTCCAGCGCGAAGTCGATCATCATGATCGCGTTCTTCTTGACCAGCCCGATCAGCAGCACGATGCCGATCACCGCGATCAGGTCCAGGCTGCGTCCGCTGACCAGCAACGCAAGCAACGCCCCCACCGTCGCCGAGGGCAGGGTGGAGAGGATGGTGATCGGGTGGATGAAGCTCTCATAGAGCACGCCCAGCACCAGGTACATCACCACCACCGCCGCCAGCACCAGCCACAAGGTGCTCGACAGCGACGCGCGGAACGCATCGGCCGCACCCTGAAGGCGCAGTTCGATGCTGGCCGGCAGCCCGATCGCGGCGCGGGCGCCTTCGATGGCCTCCACCGCTTCGCCCAGCGATGCCTCCGGGGCGAGGTTGAACGAGAACGTCACCGCCGGGAACTGGCCGACGTGGTTGATCAGCAGCTGCGCGGGGCGCTGTTCGATCCGCGCGATCCCGCCCAGCGGCACCTGCTGCCCGTCCGGACCGGTGACGTGCAGGCGCGCGATCGCATCTGGGCCGAAGGCTACGTCCGGGCGCGCTTCCAGCACCACGCGGTACTGGTTGGCCTGGGTGAAGATGGTCGAGATCTGCCGTTGCCCGAACGCGTCGTACAGCGCATCGGCGATGGTCTCCACGCTGATTCCCAGGCGCGCCGCGGCGACCCGGTCGATCACCACGTGCGCCTGCAGGCCCTGGTTCTGCAGATCGCTGGCGACGTCGGCCAGCGCCGGTGCCTGCTGTAGATGCTCAAGCAGGCGTGGGGTCCACGTTTCCAGCTGGGCGATGTCCGGGCTGGTCAGGGTGAACTGGTACTGGGTCCGGCTGATCCGGTCCTCGATGCCCAGTTCCTGCACCGGCTGCAGATACAGCTTGATACCCGGAACATGCGCCACGCGCTGCTGCAGCCGCGCGATGATCGCCTGCGCATCGGCAGCGCGTTGTGCGTGCGGTTTCAACTCGATCAGCAGCCGCCCGCTGTTGAGCGTGGCGTTGTTGCCGTCCACGCCGATGAACGAGGACAGGCTGGCCACGTCCTCATCCTCCAGCAACGCTGCGGACAGCGCCTGCTGGCGCTGCGCCATCGCCTGGAAGGAGATCGACTGCGGCGCCTCGCTGATGCCCTGGATCAGCCCGGCATCCTGTACTGGGAAGAAGCCCTTGGGCACCCACACGTACAGCAGTGCCGTCAGCACCAGTGTGGCGACGGTGGCGGCCAGCATCAGCGGCTGGCGTTGCAGCACCCAGTGCAGCTGACGATCGTAGACCGCTACGACGCGATCGAACGGGTCACCCTGCTGCGCCGATTCCTGCCCATCGGCATCGCGACGGGTCGCATGGCCGGCCTTGAGCAGGCGCGCGCACATCATCGGCGTCAGCGTCAGCGAGACCAGCAGCGAGATGCCGATCGCCACGGCCAAGGTGATCGCAAACTCGTGGAACAGCTTGCCGACCACGTCGGCCATGAACAGCAGCGGGATCAGCACCGCGATCAGCGACAGGGTCAGCGAGATCAGCGTGAAGCCGATCTGCCTGGCGCCCTTCAGTGCGGCCTGCATCGGCGTGGCACCGCGCTCCAGATGACGGGCGATGTTCTCCAGCATCACGATCGCGTCGTCCACCACGAAGCCGGTGGCGATGGTCAGCGCCATCAGGGTGAGATTGTTGAGCGAGAAGCCGGCCAGCAGCATCACCCCGAAGGTGCCGACCAGCGACAGCGGGACCGCGATGCTGGGAATGATCGTGGCCGGGATGTTGCGCAGGAACAGGAAGGTGACCATCACCACCAGTGCGATCGCGATCAGCAACTCGTGCTGCACGCCGCGGATGGACGCGCGGATCGATTCGGTGCGATCGCTGAGGATGGCCACATCCACACCGGCCGGCAGCGAGGCCTGCAGTTGCGGAAGCAGCGCACGCACCTGGTCGACCACGGCGATCACGTTCGCGCCGGGCTGGCGCTGGATGTTGATCAGCACCGCCGGGGTCGTGCCCGACCACGCGGCCAGCTGGCGGTTCTCGGCGCCATCTTCGATGGTGGCGACGTCGCCCAGACGCAGCGGTGCGCCGTCCTTCCAGGCCAGAATCAGGGCGCGGTACTCGGCCACCGAGCGCATTTGATCGTTGGCATCGAGCATGATCGCGCGGGTCGGCCCATCGAAGCTGCCCTTGGGCATGTTGACGTTGGCCGTGCCGATCGCGGTGCGGATGCTGGCCATGCTCAGCCCGTTGGCGGCCAGCGCGGAGGGATTGACCTGGATGCGGACCGCCGGGCGCTGCCCGCCGGCCAGGCTGACCAGGCCGACGCCGGGCAGCTGCGAGAGCCGCTGCGCCATGCGCGTATCGACCAGATCGTGCACCTGCGGCAGCGAGAGGCCCTGCGAGGTCACTGCCAGGGTCAGGATCGGGGTATCGGCCGGATTGACCTTGCGATACACCGGTGGCACTGGCAGATCGTCGGGCAGGAAGCTGCCGGCGGCGTTGATCGCGGCCTGCACTTCCTGCTCGGCCACGCCGAGCGCCACCTCCAGCGAGAACTGCAGGGTGATCACCGACGCGCCGCCGGAGCTGGTCGAGGACATCTGCTTCAGCCCCGGGATCTGCCCCAGCTGTCGTTCCAGCGGCGCGGTGACCGCGCTGGTGGTGACCTCCGGGCTGGCACCGGGATACAGCGTGGTGATCTGGATGATCGGGTAATCGACCTGCGGCAGCGCCGCGACCGGCAGCAGGCGGTAGGCCATCACGCCGGACAGCAGCAGCGCCACCATCAGCAGCGTGGTCGCGACCGGGCGCTCGATGAAGGGGCGCGAGAGGTTCATGCGCCGGTCCGCGGCGGGTCCTGCTCCACCACTTCGACCTTGGCGCCATCGCGCAGGCCGTCGATGCCTTCCACCACCACGCGCTCGCCGGCTTTGAGTCCTTCGCGCACCGAGACGCGCTCGCCATCGGCCGGGCCGAGCACCACGTTGCGCAGGTGCGAGGTGGCATCGGCGGCGATCACGTAGACGTAGCTGCCCTTGCTGCCGAACTGCACGGCCGCGTTCGGGATGACCACCGCATCGCTACTGCTGACCTGCAGGCGCACGTTGACGAACTGGTTGGGGAACAACGACTCATCGGCGTTGGCGAACTGCGCGCGCAGCTTGAGCGTGCCGGTGGCGGTATCGATGCGGTTGTCCAGGCTGGAGAGCACGCCGTCGCCGAGCGCCGTGCGCTCCTCGCGGTCCCAGGCTTCCACGGTCAACTGCGGATTGGCGCGTGCGGCAGCGACCACCGCCGGCAGGTCCGGCTCGGGCACAGTGAACAGCACGCTGATCGGGGTGGTCTGGGTGATCGTGGCCAGCGGTTCGGTATCGCCACTGCGCACCAGGTTGCCGACATCCACATTGCGCAGGCCCATGCGCCCGGCCACCGGTGCGGTGATGCGGGTGTACTGCAGCTGCAGGCGTGCTTCATCCACCGCGGCCTGGTCGGTCTGACGGCGGCCCTGCAGCTGGCGCACCTTGCTCTGCTGGTCACTCAGGTCCTGTGCGGAGACGAAATGCCTGCTCTGCAGTTCGACGAAGCGCTTGAGCTGGCTCTCGGCATTGTCGAGCTCGGCCAGGTTCTGCTGCTGGGTGCCCAGCGCACGCGACAGTTGTACCTGGAACGGGCGCGGATCGATCTCGGCCAGCAGCTCGCCGGCGGTGACGTGCTGGCCCTCGGAGAACGCCAGCCGCAGCAGTTCGCCATCCACGCGGCTGCGGATGCCCACCGTATGCAGCGGCGTCACCGTACCGAGCGCCTTCAGGCGCACCACCAGGTCTTCCTGCTGGGCGGTGGCCACGCGTACCGGGGTCGGCTGCGGGCCACCGGACGGGCCGGCGGCAGGCGCGGGCGAGAGCAGCTTCCATGCAGCGATGGCGGCCAGGCCGACAGTGGCAGCGATCAACAGCGGTTTGACCATACAACGGCGAGACGACGGGGGCGTTGAAGCGGACATACGCATCCTGCGCACCCTCCACCGGAGCAGTGCGTCCATGGGGACCGGCCGACAGCGGCTGGTCAACGGGGGAGAGGGTGTCTGGCGGGGCAGCGGGTGGAACACCGCCGCGTGGCTGGATGCCGTTCGAATGGAACGGGAGCGCCATGATACAGGGCCGGGCCGCTCAAGCTCCCGTGACCTTGGTCATGCCCGCGGGTGCGTCAATGCACCTCGTCGCGATACACGAACTTCGGCATTTCCCACTTGAAGTGGATCGCCAGCAGGCGGAACAGGAAGCCACCGCCCAGGCACCACAGCGTCGCCGCATTGAGCGATACGCCCAGTTCCAGAAGGGTCAGGTAGGCCGCGCCGGTGAGCAGGGTGATCACGGCATACAGTTCTTTCTGGAAGATCAGCGGGACCTCGTTGCACAGCACATCGCGCAGCACGCCGCCGAACGCACCGGTGAGCATGCCGGCGATCAGGATGATCGGCACCGTGTGCCCACCCTCGCGCGCGACCGCGCAGCCGATCAGGGTGAACGCGATCAGGCCCAGGCCATCGAGCACCAGGAAGGTACGCCGGAAATGGTGCATCCAGCGCGCCACCCAGGTCGCGATCAGGGCCGCGCAGATGGTGAAGCCCAGATATTCCGGGTGCTTCACCCAGCCCAGCGGGTAATGGCCAAGCACGATGTCGCGCAGCGAGCCGCCGCCGAGCGCGGTGACGCAGGCGATGATGACCACGCCGAACAGGTCCATGCGGCGGCGACCGGCCGACAGCGCGCCGGTCATGGCTTCGGCCGAGATGGCGATGAGGTAGATCAGGGAGAGCAGCATGGGGTGGCTCCGGGAAACACGTCAGGCGGGGGACGGAAACACACACGCATCACGCCAGCGCCGCTGCGCTGTCGTGGGGTGGGATTCCGTTGCCGCTCCCGCTGTCCTTTTGCCTGAGAGTTCGGTGGCCAAGGCCACGTGCCCCTTCGGCGGGTCATTGAAGACCTCTCTCCAGATCGGCGTGTCGGATGCATGGTTGGTGGCTGTGCAGCCACCGGCCTGAGCGATTATGGGAGCCTGCGCCTTCGGCGGGCGCCAGCGCGGCGCCTCTCTCCTGCATCCGGGGCGGATTCTAGCAGCCGCCGGGCCTGCACCGGGCGATAATCCCGGTATGCCCGCTGAACCCGCCCTCTGGTACCTGTACCTGCTTGAATGCCGCAACGGCAGCTATTACGCCGGCATCAGCAACGACGTGGACGCGCGGTTCCAGGCGCATCTCGCCGGAAAAGGGGCGAAATACACCCGGGCCAACCCACCGGTGAAGGTGCTGGCGACGCGTGCCTACCCGGACCGGGCAGCGGCGTCGAAGGCCGAGTGGCAGCTGAAGCGACAGCCCCGGGAGCGCAAGCTGGCGTGGCTGCAGCTGCCCGAACCCGGGTAGCGCTGCGCGCGGCTTGTTCGGGCCTTCGCCGGCGGCATACCATCGATCAACCTTCGTTGATCCGCTTGCCCAAGCCCTGGAGTGCCATGTCCCGCGATCTGTCGTTGTACCCGGAAGATGAGAATGGCGATGTGCTCTGGAACATGCTGCAGGACGGCGACGATCTGACGATTCCGCGCGAGGTGGATTTCGCGCTGATCTTCCCGACCCAGGACGTGGCGATCGCCTTCGCCGTGCACCTGCTCAAGAACGACCAGAAGGTGTCCTTTGCCGCGTACGAGGGCAACGATGAGTTCCCATGGCAGGTGGTGGTGCATCCGCTGATGCTGCCGACGCACCAGAACATCTCGGGCTTCGAAGGTCTGCTGGCCAGCGAGGCGGTCTCCTACAGCGGCCAGGTTGATGGCTGGGGATGCCTGTCGCAGGGGTGAGCTGCCGCAACGCGGCGTGACCCGTTCGAACGTCCCCCTGCCGGAGAGAATCGATGTCGACGCTGTCCCTGATACTCGCGGTTGCCACGGCCGCCACACCGGCGGCCCAGGGTCCTGATCCGGCCACGCTGGCCGCCATCGAAGCAACCTGCTTCGACTATGTGGATGGGCAGCTGGAAGGAAATCCCGAGCGCGTGGCGCGCTCGCTGCACCCGGACCTGGCCAAGCGCGCGATCCTGGGCGATACGCCGGACGAGCGGCTTGGCCTGCGCCGGATGTCGAAGGAGGAACTGGTCGCACTGACCAAGGCCGGTGCCCTGAAGACGCCAATGGCCGAGTGGAACCGGCAGTGCCAGGTCCTCGATGTCACCGGCAACGCGGCCTCGGTGCGACTGGAAACCCCGTGGTTCGTGGACTATTTCCACATGGGGCGCTTCGGCGAGCGCTGGGTCATCGTCAACGCGCTGTGGTACAGCAAGCCGAAGTGAGCGCTGGCAGCCAGGCATCACGGCTGGCTGCCACCTTCGCTGCCCTGCTGATCAGGACGTCGGCGGCCGCTTCGGTCGGCGATCCTCCTGTGCATCGCCGAAGATGATCCGCGCGCTGCGCTGGTAACTCCAGTACGCCACCGCCCAGTTCAGCAGTACCACCACGCGGTTGCGGAAGCCGATCAGGAAGAACACGTGCGCGGCCAGCCAGAACCACCAGGCCAGCACGCCGGAAAGCTGCAGGCGCCCGAGGTGGACGATCGCGGCCATGCGGCCGATGGTCGCCAGGTTGCCGAAGTCCTGGTACTTGAACGGACCCGGCGCAGGCTTGCCGGCCAGACGCGCCTGGATCGTGGTGGCCACGTGCTTGCCCATCTGCTTGGCCGCCGGCGCGACGCCGGGCACCGGCTTGCCGTCGGCCTGGGTCAGTGCGGCCAGGTCACCGGCAACAAAGATCTCCGGGTGGCCTTCCAACGTGAGGTCAGGCTGCACCGGCACGCGGCCGGCGCGGTCCAGTGGCACGTCCAACGTGCGTGCCAGCGGAGAGGCGGCGACACCGGCTGCCCAGACCACGGTGCGGGCGTCGACGAAGCGGTCGCCGAGCTGGAAGCCGTCGGCATTGATGTCGCTGACCGGCGTGCCGGTGAGCACTTCCACGCCCAGCTTTTCCAGCTGCCGCCGCGCCTTGAGCGAGAGCACCTCCGGGAAGGTGGACAGCACGCGCGGGCCGGCCTCGACCAGGCGGACTTTGGCCGAGGCGGGATCGATATGGCGGAACTCATTGCGCAGCGTATGCCGTGCGATTTCGGCCAGCGTGCCGGCCAGCTCCACGCCGGTGGGGCCGCCACCGACGACGGCGAAACTGAGCCAGGCGGCTTTGCGCGCGGGATCGGGTTCGGCCTCGGCGCGCTCGAAGGCGAGCAGCAGCTTGCGGCGCAGCGCGATGGCATCGTCCAGCGTCTTCAGGCCCGGCGCATCGGCGGCCCATTCGTCGTGGCCAAAGTAGGCGTGGGTGGCACCGGTGCACAGCATCAGGGTGTCGTAGGTGATCTGCGTGCCATCGGCCAGCGTTGCCGTGCGTGCGGTCTTGTCGATGTCGGTGACTTCACCCAGGCGCACTTCAACATTGCGTTGGTGACCGAGGATGTGGCGCAGCGGGGCGGCGATATCCGGCGCCGACAGGCCTGCGGTGGCCACCTGGTAGAGCAGCGGCTGGAACAGATGGTGGTTGCGACGGTCCACCAGGGTGATGCGCACGTGCGCCGAAGCCAGGGCGCGGGTGGCCCAGAGGCCGGCAAAACCACCACCGATGATCAGCAGGTGGGGCGTGGGATCGCGGGTCATGCTTCACTCCTTGGCGGGCGCCGGAGGGGGGCGGCGCAGGTCGTCTCGTGATGCGGCCCATGGTCGCACGTGAAGCGCGATGTTCACGTCGATGGCCGATACTGGGTTCAGGGGCCATCGCGCTTGCCCGATGGCCGATCCGATTCCGCCCTGGAGACCGAGATGTCCGAACCGGAAAAGCGCATCGCCCTGTTGATCGATGCCGACAACGCACCTTCTTCCAAGATCGACGCGGTGCTGGCTGAAGTCGCCCGCTACGGCGTGGCCAATGTGCGCCGTGCCTACGGCAACTGGAAGAGCCCGCGGTTGAAAGGGTGGGAGTCCGTGCTGCACGAATACGCGATCCGCCCGATCCAGCAGTTTGCCTACAGCCGCGGCAAGAACGCCTCGGATATGGCGATGGTGATCGATGCGATGGACATGCTGTACGCCCGCAACCTGGATGGGTTTGCGATCGTCTCCAGCGATGCGGATTTCACTCCGCTGGTGATGCGCCTGCTGACCGACGGGGTGAAGGTGTACGGCTTCGGCGAGAAGAAAACGCCCGAGCCGTTCGTCAACGCCTGCTCGAAGTTCACCTACATCGAAGCCCTGGGTCAGCCGCATCCGGCCGATCAGGAGGTGGAGCAGGACAACGAGGAAACCCGCCCGCGCAAGAGCGGGCCAGAGCTGCGCAACGACACCCGCTTGGTGCAGATGCTGCGCCGCGCGGTGACCTCGGCCGAAGCCGAGGATGGCTGGTCGCACCTGGGGCCGGTCGGCAGCCAGATCGGCAACCAGGCCTCGTTCGATTCGCGCAATTACGGGTACGGAAAACTCAGCGATCTGCTGGCCGCCACCGGCCTGTTCGAGATGAAGAAGGACGGCAAATCGACCTATGTGCGCGCACTGCCGAAAAAGAGTGCGGCGAAGGCGGCGAAGTAACCGCGCGCCGTTGGGCGTATCGTATCCGTACCGCGCGACCCGTGCCGCGCATCGCCCGATACGAGAGTCCGATCATGCTGAAAATCTGGGGCCGTCGCAATTCCAGCAACGTGCGCAAAGTGCTGTGGTGTGCCGAGGAGATCGGTGCGCCGTACGAGTCGATCGAGGTCGGCGGTGCATTCGGTGGCACGCAGTCGCCGGAATACCGCGCGATGAACCCGAACGGGCTGGTGCCGGTGATCGAAGACCACGGCTTGCCGCTGTGGGAATCCAACACGATCGTGCGCTATCTCTGTGCGCGCTATGCGCTGGGCACGCTGTACCCGGAAGACGTGGTGGCGCGCGCGCAGTCGGAAAAGTGGATGGACTGGACCACATCGACCTTCGCCGGCGTGTTCCGCGATCTGTTCTGGGGCACGTTGCGGACCGCGCCGGCCGATCGCGATGAGGCGCGTATCGCCGCCGCGCTGGTGCGTTCGGGCGAGTTGCTGGCGATGGCCGATGACGCGCTGTCGCGACAGCCGTATCTGTCCGGTGAGCGTTTCGCGATGGGCGATATCCCGCTGGGCGCCTTCATCTATGCCTGGTTCGAGATGCCGATCCAGCGGCCGGACCTGCCGCATCTGGCCGCGTGGTACGAACGGCTCAAGCAGCGGCCGGCGTACCAGCGTGGGGTCATGACGGCGTTGACCTGATCGGGTTGGCGGACAGCGGCCGGGCTACATCGTGCCGACCCTCGGTCGGCACCTGCCGGCCTAGTAAAGATCCATCGGGTCCACATCCAGCGACCAGCGCACCCTGCGTGCCTGCGGCAACGCGGAGATCTGCGGCGTGACCTGGTCCAGCACGCCATGCAGTGGGCGCCGCGCGGGCGAGGACAACAGCAGCTGGGTGCGCTGGTAGCCGGCACGGCGGGGCATCGGCGCCGGCATCGGGCCGTAGCGTTCCACCGCGGCATCGTCGGGAATCAACGCGCGCACCGCACTGAGCATCGCGTTGGCATGCTCCACCTGCTGCGCTTCGGCACGCAGCAGCGCCAGGTGCGCGAACGGCGGGAAACCGGCCGCTTCGCGCTGCTGCAGTTCGGCCTCGGCAAAGGCGTGATACCCACCGTTGACCAGCGTCTCCAGCAGGGGATGCCCCGGGTGATGGGTCTGCAGCCAGACCTCGCCGGCATCCACCGCACGCCCGGCGCGGCCAGCGACCTGGATCAGCTGCTGCGCGAGTTTTTCACTGGCGCGGAAGTCGGCCGAGAACAGGCCTTCATCAATGCCGACCACCACCACCAAGGTCAGCTTCGGCAGGTCGTGACCCTTGGCCAGGATCTGCGTGCCAACCAGAATCCCCGCGCGATCGCCAAGCGAGGCCAGCTGGGTTTCCAGCGCATCGCGCTTGCCGGTGGTGCCGCGGTCGATGCGGATCACCGGAAAATCCGGAAAGGCCTCCACCAGATGTTCTTCCAGCCGCTCGGTACCAATGCCCTGCGGCTGCAACGCCAGGCTGCCGCAGTCCGGGCACGCCAACGGCGCGGACTGGCGCGCGCCACAGTGGTGGCACTGCAGGCGGCGGCCGCCGGCATGCACCGTCATCGGCGCATCGCAGCGCTGGCACGGCGCGGTCCAGCCGCAGTCATGGCATAGCAGCACGGGCGCATAGCCGCGGCGGTTCTTGAACACCAGCACCTGGTGCCCGGCCTGCAGATGCTGGGTGATGCCGGCCAGCACTTCTGGCGAGAGCCCATCGCGCAGTGGGCGTTTGCGCACATCCAGCACGCGCACCACCGGCGGGCGCGCGGCGCCCGCGCGCTGTTTCAGGCGCAGGTGGGTGTAACGGCCGGCATGCGCGTTGTGCAGCGATTCCAGCGACGGCGTGGCGCTGCCGAGCACCACGGCTACGTCCAGCGCCTTGGCGCGCACCAACGCAAAATCGCGTGCGTGGTAGCGGATGCCGTCCTGCTGTTTGTAACTGCCGTCGTGCTCTTCGTCGATCACGATCAGGCCCGCATTCGGCAGCGGGGTGAACACCGCCGAGCGCGTGCCGACGATGACCTGCGCTTCGCCCCGCGATGCGGCCGCCCACACGCGGGCGCGCTCGTTGTCATTCAGGCCGGAGTGCAGCACATGCACCGGAATGCCAAGGCGGTTGCGGAAGCGCGACAGCGTCTGCGGCGTCAGCCCGATCTCCGGCACCAGCACCAGCGCCTGCTTGCCCCGCGCCAGGCAGTCGACGATGGCCTGCAGATAGACCTCGGTTTTGCCGCTGCCGGTTACGCCATCGAGCAGGTAGGCGGCAAAGCCGTCGGCGGAGGTGATCGCGGCGATTGCCTCGGCTTGCTCCGTGTTGGGTGCGGGGCCGCTGGCCGGCGAGGCGACCGCCGGCGCATGCGCCAGCGCGATCCGTTCGACCAGCTCACGCTTGGCCAGCGACCGCGCGGCGCTGCGCCAGTCGTCCATCAAGGTGTCGAGGCGGTCTTCATTCACCACACCCTCGGCCAGGCACTCGGCCAGCCGCTGCGGGCGGGTACCGCTGCGCAGCTTGAGCTGCGGGTCGCGCCCGGCCGCCGTCAGCTGCCAGCCCCACTGATGGGTGTCCGGCACCGCCTCGCCCCGCCGCAGCGGACCGGGCAGGGCCGTGCTGATCACCTCGCCCAGCGGGGCATGGGTGTAGCGCGCCAGCCACTGCAGTGAGCGCCACAGCTCACCGGTGATCAGTGGCGTGGTGTCGATCCATTCGATCGCGGCGCGCAGGCTGCCGGGATCCTCCACCTGGCCGACCCCGGCCACCATCCCGACCAGCTCCCGGGAGCCGAACGGCACCCGGACCCGCTGGCCGGTCATCGCCGGATCCGGGGCCGGCCCGGGGGGCGGGGCGTAGTCGAACAGTTGCGGCAGCGGCACCGGCAGGGCAACGCGCAGGGTCGAAGACGAGGAGGTCATCGGGCCAGTGTAGCGGGCAGGGGCGGGCCGGATCACGCCCATTCACCGTCTCAACCGGGTACGCGCCGAATCATAAATCCCACCTAAATATCCGACTTGATTGGAGATTCAGGCTTATCCACATCTTCTGTGGATAAGTCTGTGTGCCACTGCGTATGTGACCGCCTTGCGTCAGGAACTTCCGACATTCTGCTCAGGTTGGTCAAAAAATAGCCAAGCTACAATAATCAATAGAAACAACAACATAGCTGTGAAACAAAGTTGAAACAGACTTGACGGAGGCCTCACCCCTTGTTCCACCCCGGTTTTACGTGGTGCTGTGCACAACCTTTTGCACCCGAAGGCTTTGCAGACCGTGGCTGCTCACGGGAAATGAACATCCGCGCGCCGCTGGAGTGACGCAATCGCTATCATTTCCACACAATGATGGAGTTGCTATGACGGCTGCGCCCGCCCCCGTTTCTTCTACCGCAGCCGGCGCGCTGTCGGCGTTTCTCCGTGGCGTTGAACGCCGCGCCCTGGTCGTGGCCGAGCTGCAGTGCGGTGATCCGACCGTGGCCGAGCAGGCCCTGGTCGCGGTGATGCGCGCCTTCGCCGGGATCGCCAGCGACCTGCCCATGGCCCAGTGGCCGGAACGGTTCTGGTCGCTGCTGGTGCACCGGGCGCCGTTGCGTGAGCCGGCCGGAGGCCATTGGCCGGCCCCCTTGGAGCACCTGGCCGGGCTGGCCCCGTCGGCGCGATTGGCGTTTCTGCTGCGGATCGGCGGCGGTCTGGATGAAGCTGCGGCCGCGCAGATCCTGGATCTGCCCATGGCCGACTACCAGCACGCGCTGGCCGATGCCTGCCCGCGCGATGCCCACGGCAACCCCGATGCCGCCGGCTGGCGCGCGCTGGCCGAACAGGTCCAACTGCGCATCCGTGATCTGCCGACCACCCGCCTGCAACGCCTGCAGCAGCCGGTGGCCGCTCCGGCCGGCCAGCAGCCTGATGCCGCTTCCTGGCGCACCCCGGTCAAGCCCGATGCGCCCACGCAGCGCCGCCCGGTCAAGCGCCAGCGTGGCCGGCGCTTCCCCTGGAAGGGCGTGCTGATCGTCGCGGTGACGGTGGGCGTACTGCTTGGCGGGGCGGCATGGTGGAAGCACGCCCGCCAGGCCAGTGACTCCGCCGCGGCGATCCCCGAGGGGGCGGTCGCCGATGACGCCCAGGTCACCGTGGAAGACCTGCCTGCCGACGACCTGCCAACCGTGGCCCCGACCGCCTCGCCCTACGCGGCCGCGGACGCGGCGATGCTGGCCGATCCGGATCTGCCGATCGCCCGCGATGCCGATCTGTACGCCTGGTTCGCCGCAGGCGGTCCCGTGCCCGTGGACGAATCCCAAGCCCAGCCAAGCCGCCCTGAACCCGCTACCGCCGGCCTGGAGACGGCTGCCGCCGATGAGTAAGCCTGCCTTCCTGCTGATCGCCCTTGGGCTCTCCAGTGCGGCGCTCGCCGCCCCCAACCGGGTCGAGGTGCCGCTGGCGGTGCCGGCCCCGCCCAGCGCCACCGCGCCGGCCATCCCGGCGACCCCGGCCGCGCTGGATCCGGCCCAACTGCGCGAGCTGCGCAGCCGCTACGCGGCCTGGCAGGCCATGAGCGAGAGCGAGCGCGCCCGTGTCCGTGCGGCAGCGGCACGCGTGGCAGCATTGCCGCCCGCCCAACAGCAGGCCCTGCGCCAGCGCTTCGCCGAGCAGGATCAACGCTTCCGCGATGGCTGGCTGCTGGGTCCTCAGCTCGGGCATGAGTTCACCAAACTGCAGGGCCTGTTCGGCTACCTGCCGGCCGAGCAGCGGCCCACCGCGTTGGCGGTGCTGCGCCAGCTCACGCCATCCCAGCTGACCCAGTTGACCCTGGTCGCCCAGCGCACCCCACCGCAGGACCGCGACCGCGTACGCGCCGAATTCCTGGGCGTCGCCCCTGGCGCGCGCGACACCTGGCTGCGCGAGCACGTCGGCCACTGACGCATTCGTCTCGTTTACCTGGAAGCGCGGCTTTTCCCCTGCCGCGCGCGTAAGATGTCGGGCCGCAACCCGGTGCCTGTGCCTTCCGCGCGCGACCGTAGTTGCCGTCTGTGACGTCCATGTCTACCGCTTCCTCCACGCCGCGCCTCTCCCGGGAAGTGCGCGCCACCGGTCTGCTCGCGCTGCCGCTGGTTCTGGGCCATGTTTCCACCGGCCTGATCTCCTTCGTCGACAACGTGATCGCCGGTCACCACGGCACCCACACGCTCGCCGCCGTCACCATCGGTACGGCGCTGCTGTGGCTGCCGATGCTCATCCCGATCGGCACCCTGATCTCGCTGACCGCCTCGGTCTCGCAGCTGCACGGCGCGGGCCGCGAGCGCGAGATCGGCCCGCTGTTCCGGCAGGCGTTGTGGCTGGCGCTGGGCCTGGGCCTGATCATGTTCACCTTCCTCACGGTGGTGCCGCCGCTGCTGCCGGCGTTCGGCATCGCGCCGGACATCGTGCCCGGTGCGACCGCGTTCCTGCACGCGGTGCGCTGGGGTGGTCCGGCGCTGACGCTGTATTTCTGCATGCGCTACCTCAGTGAGGGCATGCACTGGACGCTGCCGACGATGCTGCTCGGCTTTGGCGGCCTGCTGGTGCTGGCGCCACTGGGGTACGTGCTCTGTTACGGCAAACTCGGCTTCCCCGAGCTGGGTGCCGAAGGCCTGGGCATGGCCTCGGCGATCATGATGTGGCTGCAGGCGCTGTGCTTTGCCGGCTATCTCTGGAAGACCAAGCGCTTCGCCCACCTGCAGCTGTTTTCGCACTTCGAGGCGCCGCGCTGGAGCGCGATCTGGGATCTGCTGCGGACCGGCCTGCCGATCGGCATCACCGTGCTGATGGAAGGCGGGCTGTTCATCGTTACGGCACTGCTGATCGGTCGCCTCGGTGCCACCGAAGCAGCCTCGCACCAGATCGCCATCAATGTCGCCCAGCTGTGCTTCATGATCCCGATGGGCGTGGCCGAGGCCACCACGGTGCGGGTCGGCCACGCGGTCGGCAGTGGCAACGGGCTGGGCGTGCGCCGCGCGGCGATCGCCGGGCTGCTGATCATCCTGGGCACGCAGACGCTCTCTGCGCTGGTGCTGCTGTTCGGCCACGATGCCATCGTCGGCGTTTACACGAACGACCTGGGCGTCGCCGCACTGGCCTCGACCCTGCTGCTGTATGCAGCGGCGTTCCAGTTCCCGGATGGGATCCAGGTGCTCTCGGCCGGCGCGTTGCGCGGACTCAAGGACACCCGCGTGCCGATGTTCATCGCGATGTTCTCGTACTGGGGCCTGGGTATGCCGCTCGGCGCCGGCCTGGGTCTGGGGCTGGGCATGGGCCCGCAGGGCATGTGGCTGGGGCTGATCCTGGGCCTGACCGCTGCCGCCATCCTGATGGCCTGGCGCCTGCGCGTGAGCAGCGCCCGCGCCGGCCTCCCTTTGACACCCTGACTTGTGTCCGATGCCGGCGCGCCCGGCACCGGCTATTCTGGTACCACGGCAAGAAGCCACTTTGGAGTTACCCCCATGAATCAACCCGCGCGTCGCAATCCCGTCGCCAGCTTCTTCATCGGGCTGTGGGATGTGATGAACTTTACCCGCCGGCTCATCCTCAACCTGGTGTTCTTCGGGCTGCTGTTCCTGATCCTGATCGTGTTCATCGTCGCGATGGGCAAGAGCGCGACCTCGAAGACATCGCTGCAGGACCGCACCACCCTGGTGATCGCACCGGAAGGCCGCCTGGTCGAGCAGTTCAGTGCTGATCCTGTCAGCCGCGCGCTGGGCAAGGCCGTGGGCGACAAGAGCGCCGAAGAGATCCAGCTGCGCGATCTGATCCGCGCCCTGGAGGCTGCCAAGACCGACAAGAAGATCGAGCGCGTGGTGCTGGAGCTGGACAAGCTGCAGCCGAGCGGTTTCGCCTCGATGCGCGAAGTGACGGTTGCGCTGCAGGAACTGCGCGCCGCCGGCAAGCAGGTCGTGGCCTTCAGCGAGAACATGAGCCAGTCGCAGTACCTGCTTGCCGCGCAGGCCAATGAGGTCTACCTGGACCCGATGGGCGGCGTGGTGCTCGAGGGCCTGGGCCGCTACCGCCAGTACTTCCGCACCGGCCTGCAGGACAAGCTCGGCGTGGACGTGCACCTGTTCAAGGTGGGCGAGTACAAGTCGGCCGCCGAGCCGTATGTGCTGGATGCTGCCTCGCCGCAGGCCAAGGAAGCCGATCTGTTCTGGATGAACGATGTGTGGCAGCGCTACCTGGCCGACATCGCCAAGGCGCGCAAGCTCGACCCGGCACAGCTGGCCGCCGGCATCGACACCATGCCCGAAGGCATCGCTGCCGCCGGTGGCGACCTGGCCAAGTTCGCCCTGCAGCAGAAGCTGGTGGACGGCCTGAAGACGCGCGAGGAAGTGGACACCCTGCTGACCGAGCGCGGCATCGCAGACGATGACGCCGACGGTGGTTACCGCAACGTCAACCTCGATGCGTACCTCAGCGTGCTCGATGGCCGTCGTTCGCCGGTGGATTCGCGTCCGCAGGTGGCTGTGATCGTGGCGGCCGGTGAAATCTCCGGTGGCGATCTGCCGGCCGGTCGCATCGGTGGCGAGTCGACCTCGGCGCTGCTGCGTGAAGCACGCGACGACAAGGATGTGAAGGCCGTGGTGCTGCGCGTCAGCTCGCCGGGCGGTGAAGTGTTCGCCTCCGAGCAGATCCGCCGCGAAGTGGTCGCGCTGAAGGAAGCCGGCAAGCCGGTGGTGGTGTCGATGGGTGATCTGGCCGCCTCGGGTGGTTACTGGATCAGCATGAACGCCGACCGCATCTACGCCGACCCGTCCACGATCACCGGTTCGATCGGCATCTTCGGCATGATCCCGAACGTGGCCCGCTCGCTGGACAAGATCGGCGTACATACCGATGGCGTGGGCACCACCCGCTTCGCCGGTGCATTCGACATCACCCGCCCGATGGACCCGGCCGTGGGCCAGGTCATCCAGTCGGTGATCAACAAGGGCTACGCCGATTTCACCGGCAAGGTCGCCGCCGCACGCAACAAGCCGGTGGAAGCGGTTGATGAAGTTGCCCGCGGTCGCGTGTGGAGCGGTGCGCAGGCCAAGGAACGCGGCCTGGTCGACGACTTCGGTGGCCTGAAGGCCGCCGTGGCTGACGCCGCCAGCCGTGCCAAGCTGGGCGCGGATGACAAATTCCGCGTGCGCTACATCGAGAAGGGCGCGACCCCGTTCGCGCAGTTCCTCAGCGGCTTCGCCGGCAGCCATGCCGGTGCCTGGATGCTGGGCGAATCGGGCATGGCGCGCCTGATGCTGGCCCGTTCGATGCCGGAACTGGATACCCAGCTGCGCTTCGTGGAAGACGCCGCACGTGACCCGCGCAACAACGCGGCGCCGGTCAAGACGCTGGTGTACTGCTTCTGCGGCCTGTAAGCGGCATCAGCCGTTGGGTGTGACACAAGAACGCCCGGCCAATGCCGGGCGTTCTGCTATCTGGTCGTTGGGCTCACGGCCGGGGCGGGGTGTCGCTGCCGGTGGCGCGGTCCACCTCGGCAGCTTGGGCGTCGGCGGTCTTCTGCAACGTATCGCCAACGCTCCTGGCGCGGTCGATCGGCTGCTGCATGGCCTCGCGTAGCGGCGTGGCCTGCGGTTCCGGCGGTGTATCCGGTGCCGGGGGCACCGGGCGGTTGCAGGCGCCCAGCGCGATCATCGCGAGCAGCGGCAGGGCAGTACGGATCGTCATGGCAACCTCCCTCATTGAGCCGGTGGCGGAGGACCAGTGTCCCACCGCCTCGCGCCTCGCGCGTGATGGCGTCCGGCGTGCCGGCCATCGCGCGTTATCCTATCCGGGCCGCACCGTGGGTGCTGCATCCCATGGATCACCGCAGGAGAAGCACGTGAGCGCGCAACGTTGGCGACTGGATGGACAGACCGCATTGATCACCGGTGCGAGTGCCGGCATCGGCTTGGCGATCGCACGCGAACTGCTCGGCTTCGGTGCGGACCTGCTGATCGTCGGCCGCGATGCGGATGCGCTGGAGATGGCGCGCGATGAACTGGCCGATGCGTTCCCGGACCGTGAGATCCATGGCCTGGCTGCCGATGTCTCCGATGACGAGGATCGCCGCGAAATCCTCGATTGGGTGGAAGACCACAGCGATGGCCTGCACATCCTGGTAAACAATGCCGGCGGCAACATCAGCAAGCCGGCCACCGAGTACACCGAAGACGAGTGGCGCGGGATTTTCGAGACCAACCTGTTCTCGGCATTCGAACTCTCGCGCTATGCGCACCCGTTGCTGGCCCGGCACGCGGCCTCGGCGATCGTCAACGTCGGCAGCGTGTCCGGCCTGACTCACGTGCGCAGCGGCGCGGTCTACGGCATGACCAAGGCCGCCATGCACCAGATGACCCGCAACCTGGCGGTGGAGTGGGCCGAGGACGGCATCCGCGTCAACGCCGTGGCGCCGTGGTACATCCGCACCCGGCGCACGTCCGGCCCGTTGTCCGATCCGGACTACTACGAGCAGGTGATCGAGCGGACCCCGATGCGCCGCATCGGCGAACCGGAAGAGGTGGCCGCGGCGGTCGGTTTTCTGTGCCTGCCGGCCTCCAGCTACGTCACCGGTGAGTGCATCGCGGTGGATGGCGGGTTCCTGCGTTACGGGTTCTGAGCCGGCCAGCGGCCGGCACTACCGATCACAGGAGGCGCGGCAGAACGCGCTGATGGCACGGTGAATCCAGTCACGACGCGGGGAAAACCCGGTCATGGCACGGGGCAATCGCTCCCGGCCAACACCGCTTCAAGACGCGCGCGCTCGGCGGTCGCGGTGGCCTGATTGTCCGGCGTGGCGAAACGTTCGCGGCCCCGTGCATCGCGGAAACGCTGCTGCCAACTGCTACAGCGTTGTGCTTCGGCTACCGGCTCGCAGGCATCGCGCACCACTTCGCAGCTCGCTGCATTGCTCGGCGCCTGGCTGCCACCCAGGCCGGTAAGGGCCAGCGATTCGCAGCGAGACGGGGCGGGCTCGCGTTCGTGCAGGTAGCGGCCGCCATCGGCTGCAACGCACTGATAGATCTCCGGCAGCGGTGGCTTGGGTGGGGCGGTCTCGTCATGTTCCGCCGCCGGCGCCTGCGGGCGCAGCGCTGCACTGTCGAGCAGGCCGCTGTCCGCGTCACCGGCCTGCGGCAGCGGCGGCATGGTGTGTTCGGTGGTGGAGGGGGGCGGGGTACTGTCGACCACGGCCGGGGCACGCACCGGTGCGCTGATCCGCTGGATGCGCTGCTCGCTGCCGGCCGGGCAGGCCACGCTCTGGATGGTCAGGTTGCCGCCCGCATCGGTGCAGCGGAAGAACACCGCATCGTCGGCAGCCGCCGGCAGGGGCAAGAGCAACAGGAGCAGCAGGAACCGTCGTTTCATCGCATCAGTGTAGGGCGCGGCGCGCTCAGTGGCCGCCACAGTCCTGGTCCAGGCGCGTGTCGATCCCGCGCTGCTCGCGGGTCAGCGCATCGCGCTCGCTCTGCAGCGCACTGTTGTAGCGGCGGATCAGGTCCCAGCGCCGGTCTTTCAACCGCGAGCAGACCTCCTGCGCAGGCAGGGCATGGCACTCATCGCGCACCAGCACGTTGCCAGCCGGCACCACCACGCTGTTCTCCACCCCCGGGTACGGATAGCCACCGCCTTGCCACTGCGAGCTGCCACCGCCGATGTTGATGCTGCCGCCGACCCGTGAGCCGCCGCCGCTGACCGAGAGCGAGCCGCCACTGCTGCGCACCGAACCGCTGCCCATCGGCATGATCGGTGGCAGCGGACGCGACGGTGGATAGCCCCCCGAGGGTGGCCGCGGGCCGGGCCGATAGGGCAGATAGGCATTCGTCCAGATCGGCACCCAGCGCGGACTGCCTTCGTTGCTGTCGCTGACGTAGGTATCGCCCTCGCTGGTGGTGCACTCGTACATCGGCTGCGGTGGCTGCACGTGCACGTAGCGCACCTCGCGCTCGGGTGCCCGCGCTGCAGGTGTCGGGTCGGGCGCGCGGTCGCTGCGTACCACGCGCGGGGCAGGATCGCGTGGGCGCTGCAGGTCGCGCACTTGCTGACGACCCTCGCGGCACGGTGCATCCTGCAGCGAGACCGCGCCGTTGCTGCCGACGCAGCGGTACACGCGCACGTTGTCGCTCTGCGCTGCGGCAGGCGTGACAGGGCCGAGCAGCGCGAACAGGGACAACCACAGGGCGGAGCGCAGGGTCATGTGCGCAGTGTGCGGGTTTGCCCGCCGCCACGCAAAAGCACGCTCAGCTGCGCAGCACGTGGCCCGTGAGCGCATCGCGGATCGGCGTAGGCTGTGCCAGGCCACCGGTCTGGCCGTCGATCAGGCCATCCAGCAGGGCCAGAAGGCGCGGGTCCAGTTCGGCGCGGGTGCGTGCCGGTGGCTCGCCGGCGAGGTTGGCACTGGTGGAGACCAGCGGGCCTCCCCAGGCGCGGCACAGTGCGGCAACCAGCGGGTGTGCGCTGATCCGCACCGCGATGCCACTGTGTTCGCCGGTGATCCATCGCGGCGCACGTTCGCCGGCGGGCAGGATCCAGGTGTTGGCCCCGGGCCAACTGGCCAGGACCGCGCCTTGGCGATCCAGCGGCAGGGCGTCCATCCGCACCCAGCCATCCAGCTGGGCCGGATCGGCGGCGACCAGGATCATCCCCTTCTCGACGGGGCGCTGCTTGAGCTGCAGCAGCTTCATCACCGCGGCCTCGTGCGCGGGGTCGCAGCCCAACCCCCAGACCGCTTCGGTGGGATAGGCGATCACCCCGCCGGCGCGCAGCGCAGGCAGGGCAGTGTCCACAGTGAGTTCGTTCATGACAGGTGGGCCGGATGCATGGCCGGCATTATCCTCCCGCCGTGGCGGGAGGGGTCAACCAGGCTCAGCTGGCAGCGACCTTCTTGACGGCCTTCTTCACGGCTTTCTTGGCCACCTTTTTAGTCGCCTTCTTCGCCGTGGCCTTCTTGGCGACCTTCTTCACCGCGGCCTTCTTGGTGGCGGTCTTCTTGGTTGCTTCGCCAGCGGCGGCTTTCTTGGCCGGTGCCTTCTTGGCCACCACCTTCTTGGCGGCCTTCTTGCCGAAGCCCTTGCGCACCGGCTTGCCGGTGTCTTCCATCAACTTCTGTACTTCGGCCAGGGTCAACGAGGCGGGCTCACGATCCTTCGGGATCTTGCCGTTCATCTTGCCATCGCTGATGTACGGGCCGAAGCGACCGTTCAGCACCTGGATCTCGCTGCCCTCGAATTCCTTGATGATCCGATTGCGCGCGATCTCTTCCTTCTCTTCGATCAGGAACACGGCGCGGGCCAGGTCGATGGTGTACGGGTCGTCTTCCTTCTTCAGCGAGGCATAGGTGCTGCCACGCTTGGCGAACGGGCCGAAACGACCGATACCGACGCTGACATCCTCCTCCTTGTCCTGGCCGAGCGCGCGCGGCATCAGGAACAGCTCCAGCGCGTCTTCCAGGGAGATGGTGTGCATCGACTGGCCCGGGCGCAGCGAGGCGAACTTGGGCTTGTCTTCGGCATCCTCGGCGGTGCTGCCGATCGCGGCGTACGGCCCGAAACGGCCCAGGCGCACGCTGACCGGCTTGCCGGTCTTGGGGTCGGTGCCGAGCTCGCGCGCGCCACTGGCCTCGGCGCGGTCGACCGATTCGTTCTTCTCGCCGACCAGCTTGTGGAACGGCTCCCAGAAGCGTGCCATCAGCGGGATCCAGTCTTCCTCGCCACGCGACACCGCATCGAGCTCATCTTCGAGCTTGGCGGTGAAGTCGTAATCCACGTACTGGGTGAAGTGGCTGGACAGGAACTTGGACACTGCACGGCCCACGTCGGACGGGCGGAAGCTGCGGCCTTCCATCTCCACGTACTTGCGGAACAGCAGGGTCTGGATGATCGAGGCGTAGGTCGAGGGGCGGCCGATGCCGTACTCCTCGAGCGCCTTGACCAGCGCCGCTTCGGTGAAGCGCGGCGGCGGCTGGGTGAAGTGCTGTTCGGCCAGGATGCGCTCGAGCGGCACGCGGTCGCCGGGCTTCATCGCCGGCAGCTTGCGGCCTTCATCGTCATCCTCGGCACTCTTGTTGTCCTTGCCTTCTTCGTACACGGCCAGGAAGCCAGGCACGACCACGGTGGTGCCGCTGGCGCGGAATACATGCTCGCTGCCGGCCGACAGGTCCACGCTGACGGTGTTGAGCGTGGCCGGGATCATCTGGCAGGCGACAGCGCGCTTCCAGATCAGCTCGTACAGCTTGCGCTCGTCATCGGTGAGGAAGCGTGCCACCTGGGCCGGGGTGCGCAGCGCCGAGGTCGGACGCACGGCTTCGTGCGCTTCCTGGGCGTTCTTGGATTTGGTCTGGTACGTGTTCGGCTGGTCCGGCAGCGAGGCGATGCCGAAGTCGCGCGCGATCACGTCGCGGATCTCGGCCAGCGCGTCCTGCGAGAGGTTCACCGAGTCGGTACGCATGTATGAAATCAGACCGACGGTGCCTTCTTCCTCGCCGATCGCCACGCCTTCGTACAGCTTCTGCGCGACCTGCATCGTCTTGCGCGTGGTGAAGCCCAGCTTGCGCGAGGCTTCCTGCTGCAGCGTGGAGGTGGTGAACGGCGGGGCCGGGCGGCGCTTGCGCTCCTTGCTGGCCACATCGGTGACATGCAGCGCGCCCTGGGCGGCCTGCTGGATGCGCATGCGCGCGGCCTCGGCGGTGTCGCCGTCGGTCACGGTGAACTGTTCGAACTTCTGGCCGTCCAGCTTGATCAGGCGCGCATTGAAGTGCTGCGAAGGATGCGCGCACAGCGCATCGATGCTCCAGTACTCGCGGGCGATGAAGGCTTCGATCTCTTCCTCGCGCTCGACGATCATGCGCAGTGCCGGGCTCTGCACACGGCCGGCGGACAGGCCGCGCTGCACTTTGCGCCACAGCACCGGGGACAGGTTGAAACCGACCAGATAGTCCAGCGCGCGGCGCGCCTGCTGGGCATCGACCAGGTCGCCAGCGATCTCCCGCGGGTGCCCCATTGCTTCCTTGATGGCACGCGGGGTGATCTCGGTGAAGACCACGCGCTGCATCGGCTTGTCCTTGACCAGCCCGCGCTCGCGCAGGATCTCGGCGATGTGCCAGCTGATCGCTTCCCCCTCGCGATCCGGATCGGTCGCCAGGAAGATGTCGTCGGCGCCCTTGGCAGCCTTGACGATGGCATCGACGTGCTTTTCGTTCTTTTCGATGAGGTCGTAGCGCATCGCGAAGTTGTTGTCGGGATCGACCGCACCTTCCTTGGGCACCAGGTCACGCACATGCCCATACGAGGCCAGGACAGTGAAGTCCTTGCCGAGGTATTTGTTGATCGTCTTGGCCTTGGCGGGCGATTCGACGATGAGCAGGTGCTTGGGCATGGCGTCAGGATTCTATGGGCAGGGCCCCGGGGAGGGCCGCTAGGGTGGAGCAAATGGCCGCATTAGTGAAGCGGCGCGGGCGATATACATAAACCGAACGCCCGGGGGTGGGCCGGGCGTTCAGCTTTCTTGCCTATTAGTGGAATCACGCCGGGGCCGCTCGTGTCAAGCGGCCCAGTGTGAGGATTGCCCGGATCAGGACATCGACGCGATCACGCCGATCATGGCCAGCATCACGCCGAACAGGGCCACCACAGCCAGTGCGGCGATCACCAGGATCACGATGGTGACCGTGCCCAGACCACGCTGCTGAAGCTCCGGATGCTCGGTGAACGCCCACTTGTCCACCACCAGGGTGTCGCACATCATGTCGTGCAGCGCCTGCTTGCGCTCGGTGAAGGCGGCCATGATGAAGCCGATCATCAGGATCAGGCTGCTGACGATGGTCGCCAGGTAGCGGCAGAACGCCCGCAGGAAGCTGATGCGCTCGCCGTTGCCGCGCACGACCTTGATGCCGACGGCCATCTTGCCCAGCGTGGCGCCGCCGCGCGAGGCGTGGAAGCCGGCGTAGTAACCGATGCTGATCACCATGCTGAGCAGCATCACCACCAGCGTCAGCGCGACCTGCACACCTTCATTGCCGGAGCTGACCCCCATCACGTTGATGATCATGCTCAGCGGCAGGGTGACCACGGTCAGTAGGATGTAGTCGATGAAGTAGGCCGCGTAACGCTTCCAGAAGCCGGCATAGACCACGTCCTGGCCGCTGACCACGGCCGTGCTGGCATAGCCGGTGGCTGCGGCTGGGGCGGTGTACGGCGAGTAGCTGCCGCCACCGGTGCCCGGCAACGGGGCGGTGCCGTTGTCGATGGCAGTGTAATCGCCGCGCAGGTCGATGCCACTGCCGACCGTGCTGGCCGCGCTGGCCAGATGCTGCAGCTGCAGCTCATCGACCGCCTCGGACAGCGGTACCCACTGCGCGAACCCTTCCCGCCACACCAGCGTGGTCAGGGTGATCTCACCCCGCTGGAAGCGCTGGCGCATATCGTCTGCGCTCAGCGGTCCCTGACGTTCCTGGCCATCGGCGAAATACCACTCAGTCATTGCTTCAATCCCCTGTTGGGTGCATCCATGGACATCTGTCCGTTATCAGCCGCGGCAATCCAGCGGCAGGTACGTGTCATCAGGCTCACCACTGCATGTCCAGTGCTGTTGCTCACCGTCGTAATCCAGCCACAGCAGCTTGCCGTCCAGCGAGGTGCTGCCGGGCACGGTCAGTTCGGCCTCCACGCCGCAATGGCCATTGTCGAAACGGCCGATCCGCACGGCACCGACGGCACCAGCGGCGTAGCTTTCGGCGGGCTGGAAGCCCTCGTCATCGTTGACCGGGCAGCGGCCATGTTCGCTGGCGAACTCGGCCACGGCGGACTTGATCGGGACCAGCGTGGCGATCGCCTCGGTGGTCTTGCCACGCGCGACATACTCGCGGTATGCCGGTACCGCCAGCACGGCAAGCACGCCGCCGACGATCAGCACCAGCACGGCGAACACGGCCGCGATGATGCCCACGATCGCACAGCCACTCAGGCCCTTGCGGGGCGGCGGCACGACGGTAGGGTCGATGCTCGGAGCGGGCGTGATGGGCGTGATGGGCGCGGCGGGCAGTGCCGGCGGGACAGCGGGACCCGGCGTGATCGCCTCCACCGCCTCGGGGGCGGGAGCGATGTCCAACCCGATCTCGGCCGCCACGGATTCCAAGGGCTGCCACTGCGCCATGCCGTCGCGCCACACCAACGTATCCAGCGCGATGCGGCTGGAACGGTAGAGCGCGATCAACTCGTCAGCAGGCAGCGGACCGCGCTGCTGACTGTTTCCTTCTGCAAAAAACCACTGGTCCACCGGCCCGCTCCTGAATGCGCAAGGCGCTCAGTGTAAGGTCAGTGGAGCGGTTCGGGTTCGTCCACGAACATCTGGGTTTCCATCCAGGCGTACGCGGCTTCGGCCCCAGGCTGGTTGAACAGCACCATCAGCACGACCCATTTGAGGTCGTCCAGGTCCAGTTCGTCCTGGTCCAGCGCCATCGCGCGGTCCAGCACCAGCTCACGCTGGCTGGCATCGAGGATGCCGTGCTGCTCCAGGAACATCAAAAAGCCACGGCCTTCCACGTCGAGCTTGTCCAGCTCGGGCCCATGGAAAATCCGCACCGGGCCATTGACGCGGCCCAGCACCACGGCCGGGCGCTGCTCGGCGAGCGCGTCCAGCCAATCGAAGGCTTTATTGATCTCGGTGGGGCTGAAGCCGGCCTGGATCAGGCCGTTCTGGAGGGAGTCGCGGTCGCGGATGAGATCCGCGTCTTCGCTGAAATAATGTTCGAACAGGTACAGCAGGACATCCAGAATGCTCTCTTTCATTGCCCCTCGGCCTGCGTCAACGACGCTGTGGAGGTGAAGAAACTAGGGTTTTCGACAGTAGCGACCATAGGCGGCCATTACCTTTCCATCCAGTTCCATGACCAGCAGCATGGCCGACAGCTGGGCCGCCGTCAATCCGCTGCGCTGTATCAATGAATCCATACCCGTTGGGTCGTCATCCAAGGCTTTCCACAAGCACTGGTAGTCCGGGTCGGTGTAGGAGGGGGCGCTGTTGAGCACCGGTCGTGCCTGTTCAGTGGGGGCGTCCAGCCGGCTTCGCAAGGCCCCGGCCAGGGTCTGGGCCAGCGCGGTCAGGCCGGCGGTCACCTCGGCCGGTTCTTCCACCAGCGCCGCCCCCTGGCGGATCAGCCGGTGGCAGCCGCGGGCACGTGCGTTGCGGATCGAGCCGGGCAGGGCGAACACCTCCCGCCCTGCCTCGGTGGCGCAGCGGGCGGTGATCAGCGCGCCGGAGCGCTGGGCGGCTTCGATCACCAGGGTGCCCAGGCTGAGCCCGGCAATGATCCGGTTGCGCGCAGGGAAGTGCGCCTGGATGGCCGGCATGCCCGGCGGATACTCGCTGACTACCGCCCCGCTCCCCGCGATCCGGGCATGCAGGGCGGCATGTTGGCGCGGATAGGTCTGCTCCAGGCCGGTGGCGACCACCGCGACGGTCATCCCGCCGTGCACCTGAAGTGCGCCGTCATGGGCCTGCGCGTCCACACCGGTGGCCAGCCCGCTTACCACCGACCACCCGTCGCGGGCCAGGGCCGTCGCGAAGGCGTGCGCGTGTTCCCGGCCGCCGGGAGTCGGTGAGCGGCTGCCGACCACGGCCACGGCGGGATGCCAGAGCCGGGCCGGCTCTCCATCCACGAACAACGCCAGGGGCGGCTCCTCGATCTGGGCCAGCAGCGCCGGGTAGTCGGGATCGGTCAGGCCCAGAAGGTGATGTTGATCCTCGGCCAGCCACGCCAGGCCACGCGCCAGATACGGTTCGTCGGGCAACGCCAGCCGTGCGCGTTGCGCGGGGGTGCAGCCGGCGGCGCGCCACGCGCTGGGGCCCGCCCGCAGCGCGGCCGCCGCGTCCGGAAATGCCCGGAGCAGGCGCAGACGGGGTGGCAGGGCACCGCCGGCCAGGACCAGGGTGAGCAGGGCGGTGGACGTCGCAGGGCAGGGAATCGGCATCCCGGCAGCCTGGGCCGCAAACGACGACGGCGCCCTAGGGCGCCGTCGGATGGCAGGGTAGGACTCTGCCGCGGTTACTTCGTATCGGGATGCAGTGCCGAATACCCGACCCTGACCGGCTTCACGCCTTCCATCACCAGTGCATAGCTGACGTTCTCGAAGGTGCGGAACACCATCGCATGGGCGGCGTACTCGTCCGGCAGGGTGACCCGGCCGGCACCGCTGGTCAGCGCATCGTCCATCCGCGACGAGTTCGGGTAGTCCATGCGGTGCGCCACATGACGGCCCTGCCGCCACAGCGAGAACACCGTGCCGTTGTCCACCCCGTTGGCGCTGCCGGCGGAAATCGCGATCACGTCGCGCGGGCCGCCCGCGGTGAAGGTGTCGGCCACGGCCAGTACGCGGACGTCCAGATCGGCGGTCTGCGGGGCGGGCACGTGCGGCACGAACTGCAGATCGTACGGGCGGGCCTCGATCGGGACCAGGCGGTCGCCGGCGCGGACTTCACGGCCATCGACCTGGCCCTGCAGTACCAGCGAGGTCACCTCGACGTTGCCGCTCTGCACCCGGCTCACCGTGCCGACATTGATCTGGGCCAGCTCGTAGCCCAGCGTCTGGTGGCGCTTGCTCGGCACGATGAAGGTCTTCCAGACATTGCCGCTGCCGGGCGTGGTGTCGCCCCGGGCGTTCAGGTCTTCGGTCGGCTTGGGCAGGGCGTACTGCACGGTCGGGCGGACCACCGCGTAGCGCTGGCCGACCTGGGCATTCTCCAGGCCCCGCACATAGGCGGTCTGGCCGGTGGTGGCGCGCAGGCGGTTGTCTTCCAGACTAACCACGTAGGGCAGCGACTTGACCTCGTCGACCACGCTCAGCTGCTTCAGGAAGGGCTCGACCTGCTCCAGCGGGACGCCGTTGATCGGGGCCTCCCGGCGCGGGCCGGGCTGGGCCACGACGCGGTCCAGATAGGCCAGACTGAGCACGTCACCCGGGTAGATCAGGTGCGGATTCTTGACCTGCGGGTTGGCCTGCCAGATTTCCGGCCACAGCCAGGGCTTCTGCAGGAAGCGCGCCGAGATGTCCCACAGCGTGTCCCCTTTGCGCACGACATAGGTATCCGGGTGCCCGCCATTCATTTCCACGGCGGTAGCATAGGTAGCGACGGTCAGCATCGCTACGGCGACGACCGTACGAGTTCGTTCAAACATAGATGTGGTGCCTGATTCCCCAACAGGTTCGCGCACTATAGTCCAGAAACCGGGGCGCGGGGCAAGCGTTGGCGATAGAATCGCCCTGTACGCCGCTTCGACCGGCGCCCCCTACCGGTATTTGCCATGGCTCTCCTGCCCATTCTTGAATTTCCCGATCCGCGCCTGCGCACCAAGGCTGCGTTGATGGATGCCGCCGACGTGACCACGCCGGCGTTCCAGACCCTGATCGATGACATGTTCCAGACCATGTACGACGCGCCGGGCATCGGCCTGGCCGCCAGCCAGGTCGACGTGCACAAGCGTTTCATGGTGATCGACGTCAGTGAGGAGAAGGACACCCCGATGGTGTTCATCAACCCGGAGATCGTCGCCAACGAAGGCGGCCAGGTCTATCAGGAAGGCTGCCTGTCGGTGCCGGGCATCTTTGCCGATGTCACCCGCGCCAACCAGATCACCGTGCGCTACCTGGACCGCCACGGCGTGGCCCAGGAGCTGACCACCGACGGCGTGCTCGCCGTGTGCGTGCAGCACGAGATGGACCACCTGGACGGCAAGCTGTTCATTGATTACCTCTCCCCGCTCAAGCGCGAGATGGTGCGCAAGAAGCTGGCCAAGCAGCGCAAGCACGTTGCCTGAGGTGATTGCAGCGACCGCCGCGCGGGTTGACCGCGCGACGTGTCCTGTCGCGCGGCGCCGGACATCGGCGCCGTTTTACGTTCTGTTAGTGGGGTCGCCATGAAGATTGTCTTTGCCGGTACGCCGGCGTTCGCCGTGTCCTCGCTGCGCGCTGCAGCCCGCCACCATGAAGTGGTCGCGGTGTACACCCAGCCTGATCGGCCCGCCGGCCGCGGCCGTGGCCTGGCGCCCTCGCCGGTCAAGCTGGAAGCGATCGCGCGCGGCATCCCGGTGTTTCAGCCGGAAAGCCTCAAGACCCCCGACGCCCAGCAGCAGCTGCGCGACCTGCAGCCGGATCTGATGGTGGTGGTGGCCTATGGCCTGATCCTGCCCAAGGCCGTGTTGGCGATCCCGACCCACGGCTGCTGGAACGTGCACGCCTCCCTGCTGCCGCGCTGGCGCGGTGCCGCGCCGATCCAGCGCGCGATCCAGGCCGGCGATACCGAAACCGGCGTGTGCCTGATGCAGATGGAAGCGGGGCTGGACACCGGTCCGGTGCTGCTCAAGCAGCACATCGCGATCGGTGCCAACGATACCGGTGGCCAGTTGCACGATCGCCTGGCTGCATTGGGTGAGCAGGTGCTGTCCGATGGCCTGGGCCTGCTGCGTGCCGGCATCAAGCCGATCGCGCAGCCGCAGCCCGAGGCGGGCGTCACCTACGCGCACAAGCTGGACAAGGCCGAAGCCCGTCTGGACTGGTCCGACGATGCCCAGGCCCTGGCCCGTACCGTGCGCGCCTTCAACCCGTGGCCGATCGCCGAGGCGACATTGGCCGGCGAGCGCGTCCGCATCCATGGTGCGATCGCGCTGGAGGACAACCAGGGCAAGGCCCCGGGCACGCTGCTGGCCGCCTCGCGCGACGGCATCGACATCGCCTGCGGCCAAGGTGCGCTGCGCCTGCGGGTGCTGCAGCGCGAGGGTGGCAAGGCGATCACCGCCGCCGACTATCTCAATGCCCGTCGTGATCTTGGCGTGGGTGCCTGAGATGACCAACGCGCGTCCCGGCAAGCCTGCAGGCCCCTACACCGCCCATACCGCCCCCGGCGTGCCGACCCGCGTGCTGGCCGCGCGCGTGCTGGCCCAGGTGATCGGCCGCGGCCGTTCGCTCAAGGCCGAACTGGCCACCGCACTGCCGACCCTGGACGACAGCCGCGACCGCGCGCTGCTGGAGGCGCTGTGCTTTGCCGTGCTGCGGCGCCGCGCGGCCTATGACGCCGCGCTGGCGCAGTGGATGCCGCGGCCGCTGAGCGTGCGCGAGGATGAACTGCGCGCGCTGCTGCTGGTCGGCTTCGCCCAGCTCGACGCGCTGGAGCTGCCGGCGCACGCCGCGCTGTCGGCCACGGTCGACGCTGCCCGCGCGATGGGTCGTGACCGCCAGGCCGGCATGGTCAATGCGCTGCTGCGCCGCGCCCAGCGCGAAGGCATTCCACCGCTGCCGGCGCGCGATGCCTTCCCGCTGTGGATGGCCGAGAAGATCGAACAGGATTGGCCGGAGGAGGCCGATGCCGTGTTCAGTGCGAGCCTGCAGGCCGCGCCGCTGTGGCTGCGGGTCAACCGCCAGCACAGCAGCCGCGATGCGATGTTGCAGCAGTTGGAGGCAGCCGGTATCGCGGCCGAGCCATCCAGCGTGGGTGCCGACGCGATCTGCCTGCCGGTGCCGGTGGCTGTCTCCGCGCTGCCAGGCTTCGCCGATGGCGCGCTGTCGGTGCAGGATCTGTCTGCCCAGCAGGTGGCCGATGCGCTCGCGCCGCGCCCGGGGTCGCGGGTGCTTGATGCCTGCGCCGCACCGGGCGGCAAGGCCGCACACCTGCTGGAGCGCGATCCCACCCTGCAGCTGTTGGCGCTGGACATCGATGCGCGCCGGCTCAAGCGGATCAGCGAAACGTTCGTGCGTACCGGCGTGGGCCAGAATGCGAAGGTACTGGCCGGTGACGCGACCGATCCGGCCAGCTGGTGGGACGGGCAGTTGTTCGACACCATCCTGCTCGACGCCCCCTGTTCGGCCACGGGCATCATCCGCCGCCAGCCGGATGTGCTGGCGCATCGCCGCGCGACCGACATCGACGCGCTGATCGCCTTGCAGGCACGCCTGCTGGATGCCTGCTGGACGATGCTTACCCCGGGTGGAACCCTGCTGTATGCGACATGTTCAATCCTGCGCGATGAAAACCAGTTCCAGGTGGAAGCCTTCCTGCAGCGCACCCGTGATGCCGGCTTCCTGCCGCTGGGCGAGGCGTATGGCCACGATTCCTGGGCCGGGCGCCAGCGCCTGCCAGGTGAGAACGGTGCTGACGGCTTCTTCTATGCGCGTCTGTTAAAGAAGGGCTGATCCGAACCCGGCTAGAATTCCGCCCCATGCTAAAAAACCGCGCATCCCGAGAATTCTGGCTGCTTGCCCTGATGGCCCTGCTCGTTCTGGGGGCTGGCCTGGGCATGCGTGATCCGTGGCCGTCCGATGAGCCACGCTTTGCGCTGGTCGCCAAGCAGATGGTGGAGAGCGGCGACTGGCTGTTCCCGCATCGCGGCACCGAGCTGTATTCGGATAAGCCGCCCATGCTGATGTGGTCGCAGGCGACCTTGTACACACTGATCGGCGACTGGCGCGTGGCGTTCCTGTTGCCCTCGTTGCTGGCCGCGCTGGGGACGCTGGCCTGCGTCTATGACCTCGGCCGCCGCCTGTGGACACGGCGGGTCGGGTTGTACGCGGCGTGGGCGCTGCTGTTCGCGCTTCACTTCACCTTCCAGTCCAAGAAAGCCCAGATCGACCCCCTGGTGGTCTTCTTCATCACGTTGGCCAACTACGGCCTGCTGCGGCACCTGCTCGGTGGGCCGGCGTGGCGATGGTGGTGGCTGGGCTGGTTCGCTGCCGGGCTGGGGGTGATCACCAAGGGCGTGGGGGTGATCGCGCTGCTGATGATCGTGCCGGCCGCGGTGGCATCGCTGCTGGGCTGGCCGCGGGTCAAGCTGCACATCCGCGACTGGCGCTTCTGGGTCGGTCCGCTGGCCTTCGTGCTGGCGATTGCGTTGTGGCTGGTGCCGATGGTGGTGACCGCCCTGGGCAGCGGCTCGACCGAGTACCGCGCCTATCTGGATGACATCCTGTTCCGGCAGACCGCCAAGCGGTACGCGCAGTCCTGGGATCACCACCAGCCCTGGTGGTATTTCCTGGGCACGATGCCGTCGATGTGGATTCCGGCCTTCCTGGCGATTCCGTGGGCGATTCCGGCCTGGCGCCGGCGTCTGCAGCGCCGCGATGCGCGCTACCTGCTGCCGCTGGTATGGTGGTTGCTGATCGTGCTGTTCTTCTCGATCCCCAACGGCAAGCGTGACGTCTACATCCTGCCGGCGCTGCCGATGTTCTGCCTGGCGCTGGCGCCGCTGTTGCCGGGACTGCTGCGCAAGCGCGCGTTCCAGTGGCTGCTGGGCGGTTTTGTCGCGCTGCTGGCGCTGGGCCTGCTCGGCATCGGCATCTCGATGTTGCTGGGGCAGCCGGGCTTCGAGCGCAAACTGATTCTGGACCGGGGCATCGATACCGCGGTGACCTCCGGCCTGGGCTGGGTGGCCGTGGCGCTGGGCAGTTGGGCGGTGCTCACCCTGTGCGTCGCCGGCGTGCGGCGCTTCCATCTGGCGGTCGTGGCGACGCTGACCATGGCGTGGGTGGCGTTCGGGCTGATCGGCTACCCCCTGTTCAACGACTCCAGCTCCGCGCGGGGCCTGATGCAACAGGTCGGCCAGCGCATCGGCCCTGATGCGGAACTGGGCCTGGTGGCCTGGAAAGAACAGAACCTGCTGATGGCCGACCGTGATGCGGCCACCTTCGGTTTCAACCGCCGTTGGGACCGCCAGCTCGCCGACGGCGTTGCCTGGCAGGCGGCGCTGCCGCAGCAGCGCTGGCTGCTGGTGCAGGAGGACGCGCTGCTGGCCTGTGTGGACCGCACCAGCGCCGAGCTGGCCGGGGTCGCCAACCGTCGTCGTTGGTGGTTGGTAAGGCCGGGTGACATCCATGGCCCCTGCGTGGCCAGTGCCGAGGAACAGGCACGCGAGCGCGCGCTGCACCGGATCGACGGCGATGAGTGATCTCTGCACTGCTGCGTGTGGCAATCGAGGTTGGCAATGACGTTCTCCCCCGCATCCGGGCCGGCCGCGCCTGTCTCCCTGCCGCCGCTGCAGGGACGTGCCGGCGTGGCCCATTGGATCGCCACCGTCGGCCTGTTCTGCATGCCCGCGCTGGTGTTGACGCTGCCGCAGAACCTGCTGCCCTATGGGATCCTGTTGCTGCTGAGCACGCTGCTGGCGCCGGACTACCTGTGGCGCGCGCGGGGCATGGCGGGGCGGCCGGTGGTCGTGCTGTCGTGGATGGTGATGGCGACGGTCGGTTTCGCGCTTATCTCCATACACCTGTTTGACCAAGGGCTGCGCGACATTGATGTACGTTCCCGCTTTGTGGTGATTCCTTGGATCGCGTTGTGGGTGTGTGCATTGCGGCCGGACATGCGCTGGCTGTGGACCGGGGCGCTGGCCGGTTTGATCGGTACGATGGTGCTGTCGATCCTCCAGGTGGCTGGCGGTGCTGCCCGCGCCGAACTGACCACCAATGCGATCGTGCTGGCCGACATCGTGCTGGTGCTGATGGTGCTGCTGGTGTTCTGCCGGCCACACCAGCGCTGGACCTGGGTGATCGCGGGTATGGTCGCCGGCTGCGTCACGATCGTGCTCAGCGGTAGCCGGGGTGTCTGGCTGGCGCTGCTGGCGTTGCTGGTGGTGATGGCAATGAGCCTGCGCTGGCGCACCGGGCCCGCGCGCCTGGGCGTGCTGCTGGCTCTGGTGGCGATTGCCGGCACCTTGACCCTGACCATTCCCAGCCTGCGCGAGCAGGTCCGGCTGACCGAGCTCAAGCACGACGTGGTGCGGATGGAGCGCGGTGACAGCGATTCCTCGGCCGGTGCCCGTGTGGAGCGGTTGCAGGTGGCCTATGAGACCTTCCTCGATCATCCGCTGACCGGCGTGGGCATCGGCCACTTCGACAGCGCGATGCAGCGGCTGCCGGTCTGCCGGGACGATCCCAGCGAGCTGCGCTGCCATCTGGGCCACGCGCACAACGATCTGGCCGAGTGGGCCGCGACCCAGGGCGCGCCGGGCCTGCTGTTGCTGCTGGCCATCTACGGCGTGCCGCTGTGGGTGTTCATCGGCCTGCACCGGCGCAGCGGCGAGCAGACCTTCCGTGGCCCGGCCGCTGCCGGGATCATGGTGGTGGTGACCTATGTGCTGTGCGGGATCACCCAGTCGATGTTCGCGCACCAGATCACGGCCAGCTTCTACGTCACCATCGTCGGCCTGCTGGCCGGGCTGTCCATCGTCCAGGGCCATACGCGTCGTCTGGCGTTGGCGCGGGCCAGGGCTCAGCCGCCGCGCTGATCCCGCGGCGGGTCGGTGACCGGCTGCCCGTTCTGCAGCATCCACAGCATGATGGTCTTCTGGCGCACGTAGTTGGCGCGGACATAGGCATAGACCAGCCCGTGCCAGCCATCGCGGAAGCCGCCGCGCAGCAGCAGTCCACGCCAGAACCGCCATGCCGGGGCCAGGATCAGCTTGGGCAGCGTGGCGCGCTTGCCGCGCGCGAACTCGTGCTCGGCCATCATCCGTGCGTAGCGCTGGGTCTTGAGCAGCTGCTGCTCCAGCGAACGGTAGGGGTAATGGATCAGATCGCCATGCAGGGTGCCGACCGCCCCGTCGACGCTGGCTGCCTCATGGATCTCTCGTTTGCCGCGCCAGCCGCCATGGCGGCGGTCGAACAGGCGCAGGACCCGGTCCGGGTAGGCGTTGCCATGCTTCAGGAACTTGCCGAAGTACTCGGAGAGCCGTGCGAACCGGTAGCCGTGGTGGCCGGCGAAACCGTTGGCCTGGGCGGACAGGATCGCCTCACGCAGGGCATCGCTGATGCGCTCATCTGCGTCCAGGCACAGCACCCAGTCATGCGTGGCCTGCGCGACACAGAACGCCTTCTGGCTGCGGAAACCATCGAAAGGACGTTGCAGGACCCGGGCGCCGGCGGCCGTCGCGATCGACACGGTCGCATCGGTGGACTGTGAGTCCACCACGACGATCTCGTCGCAGAAGGCCAGCGAGGTCAAACAGTCGCCGATGCGGTCGGCCTCATTGAACGCGATAATGCAGGCCGAAATGCGAGGCCGTTCAGTGGGAGCGGTCGAGGAGGACATGATGGCCGAGTACCTGCTGTTTGCGACGGAGCGTTATGCGCTGCCCATTCTCGCCCCTCTGGCGCAGGCGTTGCACGCATCCGGTCAATCGGTGTCGGCCTGGTTCGCCGATGGCGCCGCTGGCGCGTCGCTGCCGGGGGTGCCCAATGTGGGCCTGAAAGACGCGCTGGCACTGCGCCCGCGCGCGGTCTTCAGCGCCGCCAACTGGGTGCCGCCGTTCATCGCCGGGGCCAAGGTGCAGGTCTTCCACGGCTTCAATGTGCAGAAGCGCGACAGCGCCCGCGGCCATTTCCGGGTGCGCGGCCTGTTCGATCTGTACTGCACGCAGGGCCCGGCCACGACCGCCCCGTTCCGCGAGCTGGCCGCGCGCGAGGGCCACTTCGCCGTGGCCGAGACCGGTTGGCCCAAGCTGGACCCGCTGTTCCGCGATGACGGTGGTCTGAGCGCGGGATTGCGCGTGCCGGCACAGGGCCGCCCGGTGATCCTGTTCGGCTCCACCTTCACCGAGCGGCTGAGCGCCGCGCCGCACCTGTACGAGCAGATCGCGGCCGATATCGCCCGCGGCGAGCACTACTGGCTGCTGACCCTGCACCCCAAGTGCGCCCCGGAGTTGTTCGACCGTTACCGCGCGCTGGCCGGCCCGCATGCGCGCTTCATCGAGCCGGAACAGGTGATGGCCGCGCAGCGCGCCGCCGATGTGCTGGTCTCGGACACTTCCTCGATCGTCTCGGAGTTCATCGTGCAGCACAAACCGGTGGTGACCTTCCGTAATCGTGTCCCCCAGCCGCACATGATCGATTTCGACGAGGCCACCCAACTGCCGGCGATGCTGGCCCAGGCGTTGAATCCCGCCCCGGCGTTGATGGCCGAGATCCGCCGCTACGCCGATACCATCCATCCGTTCCGCGATGGATACTCCTCCGAGCGGGTGATCGCGGCGACCGAGGATTTTCTTGCGGGTGAACTCGGCACGCTCAAGCGCAAGCCGTTTGGTGCGTGGACGCGCGCTCTGCAGATCCGCAAGGATCTCGGGTATTGGGGGCCAGCGAAGCGGTAAGGCTCTCTCTTACCAGCGCAGGCGACGGTTCGCCAGCGCGCGGCCCAACTGTTCGTACACCGCACGCGCCTCCGCTTCCGGCAGGTACTGCAGCACCAGTGGCGTGCCCATGCCTGCACCCGCGGTATCCAGCCATACGCTGGCGGTGCCCAGCCGGCGGTCCAGCGGCGAGCGGATCAGGCGCAGCGCCTGCAGCTTGTCCAGTTCGGCAAAGCGCCACCAGCGCTGCCACCAGCCTCCGCGTACGGCGACGTAGTCGTCATCCAGGTGATAGCCGATGCGCTCCATCTGCCGGTGCGCGCGGAACGCCGCCCACGGCAACCACAGCAGCAACACCGCGCCCCATGCCCCGCCGTACCAGATCGCTGCCGCCGTCAGCAGCGGAACGAGGCACAGCGCGCCCAGGCACAGCCGCCACCAACCGCGCATCTGCACCGGCTGCCAGCGCGCCGGCGGCCAGTGCAGGTGCGGCAGCAGATGCTGGACCAGCCCATCGCAGACGGCCGGCGTGGCCAGCGGGGCCAGCTCACGCAGATCGCGCCGCTCGCCTTCGCCGGGATTGCCGGCAGCGATATCGATACGTAGTTGCCGGCGCTGGAACCAGCGCTGCAGCGCGCTCTCGCGCAGTGTCCACGCCTGGATGCGGCGCCGCGCGACACTGGTACGCATGCGGGTCAGCAAGCCGCTGGCCACGGTCAGCCGACGCTCGTGCTCACTGAGCCGGAAGCCGTAGTAGCGCAGCAGCGCGAGCACCACCGACAACACCCGCAGCATCACCCAGAAGCCGACCACGGCGATGAAGGCGCCAACCGCCCACAGCCCCATCCCGGGATGCAGGTGGCTGGCATAGCCGAAGGCCTGCCGGCCGCCGGCCTCGATCACATCGGAGACGCTGCCACGCGGGAACAACTGCACCATCGCGCCCAGCACTGCCACCACCACGACCCAGCCGCGGTTGGAGAGCAGGCCGATACGGACCACCTCGCCGGGGCTCAAGGCCAGCAGCACATCTTCGGCCGGTTCGGCCGCAGCGGTGCCGCCCTCGGCCGTGGCCGGCACTGCCTGACCGCGCTGGCGTACCAGGCGCTCCAGTGCCAGGGCCTGATCGAGCTTGAGTACCCGCATTTCCGCTTCGGGGCGATGGCCGCCGGCCGATTCCAGCTTCAGCTCGGCCACGCCGAACAGGCGATGCAGCGGGTTCTGATGGACCGCCACGTTGTGGATGCGCGCGAAGGGAATCTCGCGACGATTGCGCGCGAACACGCCACTGCGCACGGTGATGGCCGACGCGCCGATCCGATAGCGATAGGTGAGGTACTGCAGCACCGAGAACGCCACCAGCGCCACCACGGCGATCACCGGGCCGAGTGACAGCCACAGCTCATCGCGATCGCCGCGCTGGCCGAACACCACCAGCGCGATCAGCGGTATCAAGCCCTGACGCAGCTGCATCAGCAGCACGAACAGCCATGACCAGGGATGCAGCCGCTGCTCCGGCGCGGCGTCAAGCGGCGGCGGCGTACTCACAGCGCGTCGTCATCCTGGTCCAGCTGGTGCGCGAGGGTGTCGCGCAGGCGCTCGGCATCGGCGCTGTCCAGGCCACTGAGCGTGACCGCACTGAAGCGGCTGCCGGCGGTATGCACGACCAGCGTGCTCAAGCCGGCACTGCGTTCGATCGGGCCACGGCGCAGATCCAGGTGCTGCACGCGCGAAGTCGGTACACGGGTTTCGTTCTGCCAGAGCAGGTCACGGCGCAAGCCGAGGCCTTGCGCGTCGAGCCGCCAATACGTGCGGCGCTGGCGGCGGAACGCGAGGGCCGCACCGACCAGCGCGCCGATCACGAGCATGCCGGCCGCACCCCACCAGCGTCCCGGCAGATCGAACACCACCCACAGCGCGCCGAGCACGCCACCCAGCAGGAGCGCGCCGGCGATCGCACCGCCAAACGCGGCCAGCGAGGCCGAACGCAGCGGCATCGCCTGCCAGTCAGGGGCGGCCGGTAAGGGCGGCAGGGGCGGCGGCACGGGAGTGTCGAGAAGATCGGACAAGGCAGGGCGCTCGGCTGGAAAACGGACCGGGCGCATGCGTACAGGTGCAACCGCCCGTGGCGCAGACGGTAGCAGGTTGCCGTGGGCTATTGCGCGGCCTGGATCAGTGCATCGACATCGAGCAGGTGGCCGGCGCGTTCGGCCTTGGTGCGCAGGTACTGCTCGTTCTCGGCGGTGATGTCGCCGGTGACCGGCACGCAGTCGACCACGTCGATGCCGGCATTGCGCAGCCGCTGGGCCTTGGTCGGGTTGTTGCTGAGCAGCTGCACACGGCTGACCCCCAGGCCCTGCAGCATCGCCACGGCACTGCCGTAGCGGCGCTCATCGGCACCAAAGCCGAGCTGGGCATCGGCGTCGATCGTGTCCAGGCCGTCGTGCTGGTAGCCGTAGGCGCGCATCTTCGCGGCGATGCCGGTGCCGCGGCCTTCCTGGTCCAGATACAGCAGCACGCCGCCGCCGAGGTCCTTGAGCTTGCGCAGACCGCGCCGCAGCTGGTCGCCGCAGTCGCACTTGAGCGAACCGAACAGATCACCGGTCAGGCAGGAGGAATGCACCCGCACCGGCACTACGGCGGACAGATCCGGGCTGCCGACGATGATCGCAACCTGGTCGCGCTGGGCCACGCCGCCGCGGAACACCGCGAATTCGGTCATGCCGACCTCGCGCAACGGCACCGGCGATCGGGCCACCAGCTCATACGCGTGCGCGGCCTGCTCGGCACCCTGGCTCAGGTCGCATAGCGAGACCTGTGCGCAGACATCGAAGCGTCGGTCATCAGCGTTCAGCAGCACACCGACCATCGCCGGCAACAGCAGGCCGAGGCGGGCGATCTCCACGGCGCCATCATCCAGCGCCTCGCCACCGGTCCAGCCCGGCGGCATCGCGCCCGGATCGCGCAGGTAGCTGAGCGAGGGCAGGGCATCGAAGTCGATCCCGGCCAGCGGCACGCGCGCGCCACGTTCGGCACTCACCCCGAGCACGCGCGCGCGGGTGGCGGTGAGGAACAGGTAGTGGCGCTCTTCCGCGGCCGAGGCGAAGGCGGCGAAACTGGTGCGGGTGCTGCTGTCCAGTGCGATGAAGGCCAAGCGCTGGCCGTGGCCATCATCGATCACCACCGGCCGACCGGCGCGCAGTTCAGCCACCGCGCGCTCGCAGCGGATCGCGGCCGGGTCGCCGAACAGGGAAGAAGCAGGGGACATGACAGGGGCCGTGGGGGACATCGTGGGTTCCACAGTGGGGACGGATCGCGGCGATTCAATCGCACCAAGGGCGCGACGCTGCGTCGCAGTCAGTGCGGATGGTCCTCGGTGGCATAGGGATCGTCCTCCCCGCTCTCCGGTGGGCGCAGCGTATAGCGCTTGTAGGTCCACTGATACTGCGCCGGATCGCGGCGGGCGATGCGTTCGATGCCGGCGTTGAGGGCGGTCGCGGCGGTGCGCGGGTCCGGGTCGGCCACGGCGGGCGGGGTAGATTCGATGTGCAGGGCGAAGTCCATGCCCGGGCCGATCCGCTCACACCAGCCGTACAGCACGGTCGCGCCGGTGCGCTCGGCCAGCCGGTTGACCAGGGTCATGGTCAACGCCTCCACGCCGAAGAACGGCGCGAACACGCCGTCGCCGGCCTTGGGCTGCTGGTCGGGCAGGATGCCGGTGGCGCCGCCGTCCTTGAGTACTTTGAACAGCTGGCGCACGGCCGGCCCTTCGGCGCGGACCTGCTGGACGTTGTCGCCGCCGCGGACCAGCTGCAGGAAGGCATCGCCCACCGCTTCATCGGGCGCCTTGTAGACGATCGCAATCGGCCCGCGCGAGGCCAGCCACTGGTTGAGCAGCTCCCAATTGCCGTAATGCGGGGCAGCCACGATCACGCCCTTGCCGGCGGCCACGGCGGCGTCGTACAGCGCCTCGCCGTGGCGCTCTGTGAGCCGGGCCAGGTTGCGATCGCGCGGCTGGGTCCACAGGCGCAGGGTCTCGATGGCCTGCAGCGCGGTGGAGCGCAGCACGTTCCGATGCAGCACCGCACGTTCGGCGTCGCTCAATTCGGGGTAGGCCAGCTCGAGGTTGCGGCGGGTGACGCGGCTCTCACGGGCATTGAGACGTATCCACAGCCAGGCCAGCCCGTTGGCGAAGGCACGCAGCCAGGACCAGGGCAGGCGGGTGAACAGGGCAGCGGCGCGGTAGGCCAGGCGGGCAGTGGTGTGCGGTTTCATCACCGCAAAGTCTAGCCGCTGGCGGCCTGCCTGTCGGCGCGCGGGCACGTTAAGGTAGGCCGCCTTCAGTTGCGGAGCCGTGTGCATGCTTGTCCTGATCCAGCGCGTCAGCGACGCCAGCGTCCGTGTGGAAGACGTGGTCGTGGGCCAGATCGGCCCCGGCCTGCTGGCCTTGGTGGGCATGGAGCCGGGCGATACCGAGGCCCAGATCGAGCGGATGGCCGATCGCCTGCTTGGTTATCGTGTGTTTGGCGACGAGGCCGGGAAAATGAACCGGTCCCTGCGCGACACCGGCGGCGGATTGCTGCTGGTCAGCCAATTCACCCTGGCGGCCGATACATCCAGCGGGATGCGGCCGGGCTTCAGTACCGCCGCGCCGCCGGCGGAGGCTGAACGCGGATTCAATCGACTGGTGGACATCTGCAGACAAAAGCACGCCCCGGGGGTGGAAACCGGCCAGTTTGGTGCCCATATGGTTGTCAGCCTGGTCAACGATGGTCCTGTGACCTTCCTGCTCAGACCCTAGCCCCCGGGACCACCGCCCGGGAAGGCGGGGCGCCGGGCTGGTATAATGCTAGGTTCTATTCCCTCTCCCAGCCGGTGGCGCGAGCACTACATGGCCAACGAACGTCCTGCCCAGCAAAACGACATCAAGCTTCTGATCAGCAAGGGCCTGGAACAGGGCTACCTGACCTACGCCGAAGTCAATGACCACCTGCCCGACGACATTGTCGACCCGGAGCAGATCGAAGATATCATCGGCATGATCAACGGCATGGGCATTGATGTCCATGAAGTTGCGCCCGATGCAGAAACCCTGTTGCTCAACGATGGCAACACCGGCAACCGCGAAGTCGATGACACCGCGGCCGAAGAAGCCGCCGCCGCGCTGAGCGCGCTCGATACCGAAGGTGGCCGCACCACCGACCCGGTGCGCATGTACATGCGCGAAATGGGTACGGTCGAGCTGCTGACCCGCGAAGGCGAAATCGCCATCGCCAAGCGCATCGAAGAAGGCCTCGGCCAGGTCCAGGCGGCACTGGGTACCTTCCCCGTGTCGGTGGAATCGCTGCTGGCCGACTACGACGCGCACAAGGAAGGCAAGAAGCGCCTGGCCGAAGTGATCGTCGGCTTCAATGACCTGGTCGAGGAAGTGCCGGCCCCGGTCGTCGCTGAAGACACCAGCGACGATGCCGAGGACGACGCCGACGACGAAGATGACGGCGACGACGTCGAGGAAGAAGCCGGCCCGACCGGTCCGGATCCGGAAGAAGTCGCACGCCGCATGCAGGCCCTGAGCGACGCGTACGCCGCGTTCAAGAAGGCCGCTGCCAAGGGCGACCGCAAGCCGCTGGCCAAGCTGCGCGACGACATGGCCGCCGTGTTCGTGACCCTGAAGCTGCCGTTGCCGCTGACCGATGTGCTGGTCAAGCAGCTGCGCGACGTCATGGCCTCGATCAAGTCCCACGAACGCCGCGTGCTGAACCTGGCCACCGTGACCGCGCGCATGCCGCGCAAGGACTTCATCCGCTCGTGGGAAGGCAACCAGACCAACCTGGAGTGGGTGGAAGACGCACTGAAGCGCAAGCAGAAGTGGTCCTCGGCGCTGCGTGACGTGAAGGATCAGATCATCGCCGAACAGCAGGCGACGATCGACATCGAGAAGACCACCTGGCTGGAACTGGACGAGCTGAAGGAAATCAGCCGCGCCATGGCCTACGGTGAAGCGCGTGCACGCAAGGCCAAGAAGGAAATGGTCGAAGCGAACCTGCGCCTGGTCATCTCGATCGCCAAGAAGTACACCAACCGCGGCCTGCAGTTCCTCGATCTGATCCAGGAAGGCAACATCGGCCTGATGAAGGCCGTGGACAAGTTCGAATACCGCCGTGGTTACAAGTTCTCCACGTATGCGACCTGGTGGATCCGCCAGGCCATCACCCGTTCGATCGCCGATCAGGCGCGCACCATCCGTATTCCGGTGCACATGATCGAAACGATCAACAAGTTGAACCGCATTTCCCGTCAGATGCTCCAGCAGTACGGCCGCGAGGCTACGCCGGAGGAGCTGGCCAAGGAAATGGACATGCCGGAAGACAAGATCCGCAAGGTGATGAAGATCGCCAAGGAGCCGATCTCGATGGAAACCCCGATCGGCGACGACGAGGATTCCCATCTGGGCGACTTCATCGAGGACACCAACGTGGAGTCCCCGATCGAGAACACCACCAACATCAACTTGTCTGAAACCGTGCGTGACGTGCTGGCCGGCCTCACCCCGAGGGAAGCCAAGGTGCTGCGCATGCGCTTCGGCATCGACATGAACACCGACCACACCCTTGAGGAAGTGGGCAAGCAGTTCGACGTCACCCGCGAGCGTATCCGCCAGATCGAAGCGAAGGCGCTGCGCAAGCTGCGTCATCCGAGCCGGTCCGAGCAGCTGCGCAGCTTCCTGGATATCGATTGATCGATACCGGCAGTTCGCGATGAAACACCAACAGACCCCGCGCAAGCGGGGTTTGTTTTTTGGGCGGCAGGTGTCGCCGCGTGGGCAGCGGGCGCGAATGCGGATGCGGTAGGATGCGCGTCGCTTTACACCTGTGGATCAATGGAATGACGATGAAAAAAGGCTGGCTTCTCCTTGCTCTCTGCCCCTTCGCCGCGCTGGCCGCGGAGCCTCAGCAGCCTGCCTGCAACGCAGCTGATTTCTTCCAGACCCAGCCCGACCTCACCGTCGGCCGCGTCGTGGATGCCGGCAACGTGGCCCTGATGGCTGAGCGCCCCGGCTGCCTGGACACGCCGCAGGACGGCTGCAGCAGCGGCGATGAAGTTGAACCGGGCAGCGGCCTGGTGATCGGCAGCCGCTGGAACGACTACTACTGCGTGCAGGTCCTGCCACCCGGCAAAGCGGTGGTGGGCTGGGCGCCGGCAGAGCGTGTCATGAAGACCGGCCACATGGCCGACACCGACTTCAGCAGTTGGCTTGGCAGCTGGGACGGCAGCGCAGGGCGCGTGCTGGAGATCCAGGCCGAGGGCGACACGCTGCATCTGCGCATGCTGCCAGCGGGCGGCAAAGGCGAGGGCACGCTGATCGGCAGCGCCGAGCCGATGGGCGATGAGCTGTTCCTGGGTGAGGAACCCTGCGCAGTGCGGGCCTCGCTGCAGGGAGCGGAGTTGGTCGTCACCGACAACGGGCAGTGCGCGATCGGCGCCGTCAACCCGGGTGGCGTCTACTCGAGCCGGGCGGCGGCGCAGCGGATGGAGCGCTTGTTCGAGGGGGTGGGGGATCGCTAGGTTTTTATTTGAGTTTAGTTTCTTTTTTCGTAACTTAATTGCTGCAGTGTTTTTGCTGATGGCTGATACGTTGTTATTTTAATCAACGGCTTAGAGGTATGATGAGGTTGCGGTTCGCCAAAGATTGGCGTATAGATTCGTAACTTAATTCGTCCCGAAATCCAGACCATGGCCCGTCCCCGTACAGTCCAGCTCCAGACGCTGTTCGACAGTCTGCCGGCTGGCGAGGTGGTATCGGCGGCCGATCTCATTGATCGCCTGGGCGTCACCCGGCCAACCCTGAGCCGTCTGGTCGCCGAGGCCGGGGACCGCGTGGTGCGACTTGGCCGCACCCGCGCCACGGCCTATGCCGTCCGCCAGCAGACCGCCGCGGGCAGCGAGTGGCCGCTGTACCGTCTGCGCCCAGACGCCACCCTTGAAGAACTGGGCTCGGTCGTGGCACTCACGGGCGAGACCTTCCACGTGGCGACTACCGCCGCACGTCCCAATCTGACCCGTTCGCCCGACGAGACCGTCGACGGCCACTTCCCGGGGCTGCCGTGGTATCTGGACGACCTGCGCCCACAGGGCTTCCTCGGGCGCACGTTCGCGCATCGTCGCGGGCGTGACCTGGGCATCCCCGACGACCTCAATCGCTGGCAATTGGGTGACACTCTGCAGGCTCTGGTACGTGCAGGCGGCACCGAGATCGGTGACCTCCTGCCTGGCGGCGATGCCGTGCAGATGGCGTTGCGCGCGCTTGATGCGCCTGGCGATCACGTCCCTGCCGGGCAGCGCGCACGTCGTTATCCCGAGCGCGCCGCAGCGGCACTGGAAGGCGAAGACGTCGGATCGTCGCCGGGTGGCGAGCAACCGAAGTTTACTGCCACGGTGGAGCATGAGGGAGGGCGCTATGCGGCGCTGGTGAAGTTCGCGCAGCCCACCGCAGGCGAGGCCGCCGAGCGCTGGGCGGACCTGCTGGTCTGCGAGCACCTCGCCCTGCAGTGCCTGCGCGACGCGGGGGTGGACGCGGCGGCGTCCGAGATTCTCCAGACCGACACGCACACGTTCCTCGAGGTGCAGCGCTTCGACCGTACCGTCGACGTGCTCGGCCGGCGTGGCTTCGTCTCGCTGCTGGCGCTGTCTTCGGCCTTCGTCGGTGACGTGACCCTGGACTGGGGGACGGCGGCAGACGCGCTGCTGACGCAGGGCTGGGTCGATCGCGACGCGCAGGCCGCCATGGGCAGGCTGCACGCCTTCGGCCGGCTGATCGGCAACAGCGACATGCATCAGGGCAATCTGGGTTTCCACCTGGTCGATCGCGGTCCGCTGCCGTTGGCGCCCGCGTATGACATGTTGCCGATGTCACTGGCACCCTCGCGCACAGGGGTGCTGCGTGCAGCTACGCCGCTCGCCTCCATCGCGCCGGAGCGCAGCGGCCAGCTCGCGCACCTGCACTGGGCAGCGCCGCTGGCGGTGGACTACTGGCAACGCGTGGCGGGCTCGGCGCTGCTGCGCTCGGGCGGGCTGCGTGAGCTGGCTGCGGAGAATGCGCGTCGGGTGCAGGCGATGGGGCAGCGTTTCGGCTGATGTGAGGGGTGCAGTGGAAAGCGCCTGCGGGCCTCCACTACACTGTGCGGCCGCAAGGGCCTATAGCTCAACGGTTAGAGCAGAGGACTCATAATCCTTTGGTTCCAGGTTCGAATCCTGGTGGGCCCACCACACCGGCGTCTCTGGTGACCGGCATCCCTGCGACCTACTTCGCTCACCTCGCCGCATCCCAAGCCAGAGACGCGCGCTGTCGTAGGCCGACCGCGCAGGCAAGCAACCGCTCCATGGGCCACCGCACCTCGCCGCTGTGAGTGCCGCAGCCATAGCTCCCATCCCATGACTTCTGCCACTCCATCATGACTACAGATGTAGTCATGCTGTATCCGTTTCCGGAGGAATGCGCATGCACTTGAAATCGTGGTGGATGGCACTGAGCTGCCTGGTGTGCTGCAACGCTTTTGCTGCCAGCGGTGGGATGGAGCGCGCTCTGGCCAATCTGAAGGTCAACGCGGAGATGTCCCGCTCCGACGCGATGCTGATACAGCGCGATGGAGAGACGCTGCTCGAAACCCGGAGCACCGCGGCAGCGCAGCCGATTGAACTGATGTCGGCGACCAAGTCGGTGGTGGCACTGTCCATCGGGCTGTTGCTGCACAGCGGCGCGCTGGAATCGCTGGATCAGCCGGTAAGCGCGATCTATCCAGAGTGGGCACAGGGGCGCAAGCAGCACATCACGGTGCGGATGCTGCTCAATCACACCTCCGGCCTGCAGAATGTGCCGAATGCAGGCATCGAACTGGAAGGTGCGCCGGATCTGGTCAAGCTGGCATTGGCGGCTGAACTGTCAACGGATCCCGGGTCGACGTTCTCCTACAACAACAAGGCGACCAACCTCCTCGCCGGCATCGTCGAGCGCGCTTCGGGGAAGACGATGGATCGCGTCGTCGAGAGTGGCTTGTTCCAGCCACTGGGCATCACGGACTACACGTGGCGCAAGGATGAGGCGGGCACGCCGATCGGCATGGCCGGCCTGGCACTGTCCGCTGCCGACCTGGCCAAACTGGGCCGGTTGATTCTGGACAAGGGTGTCGCGCCAGACGGGCGTCGCCTGCTGGGAGAAGACTTCGTCGCTGAACTCATCGCCGAAAGCGCCCGCTCGAAGGACGTGGGGCTGCTGTGGTGGAGAATTCCTGCCTGGGAGCGGTTTACGCTGAAGCCGGACGCGGCATCGGTTCTGTCGCGCAACGGCGTCGATGCGGGCGTGGCGGCTGGGCTGTTGAAGGCGGGCAGTAGCGGGTTTGCCAGCAAGGGCGAGCTGTTCGCTTTTTTCGGGGAAAGCCTCGGGCCAAGCTGGGCTGACGCGTACGGCCGCGAGATCACCGGCCGAGGGATCAAACTTACGGATCTGTTTGATCAGGTGCGCGGGCCGGTCGCCGCCCATGCTGCCATGGGTTACATGGGCCAGTATCTGGTCGTGGTTCCAGAGACATCCCTGGTGGGGGTCCGGCAGATCGCGTGCAAGAAGGGCTACGATTTCGCCGTCGACGACTATGCGACGTTTGCCGCCGACGTGTTGACCTTGTCCGAAGCACTGTAAGACGTTCGAGCCCATCTCCCCTGCAACTGCGGCGCCCAGCCCGAAGACCGCAGACACCGCGCCGAGCGTCACATTGAAGCGGCTGGTTCGCTGGGCCAGGTCGCTGATGATGACGGGGGCAGTGCACGGACGATCTCCGCACCGACGTCAGGCATGTCTCCTGAGCGCGCCCGTCCGCGGGCGCCTCGTGTCAATGTGACCGCCCGCCCACGGGGTCAAGCGCGGCACGCGGCAAACAGGTCCAGATCACGCTGGTAGACCTGGCTGCGGACATCGAACAGCCCCAGCAAGGAGTGGTAAACGTTGTCGTGACTGTACGCCGTGCCCTCGGCACGGTTTCGCAGGCAGGCCAGGTTGAGGTTTGCATGGTGCGCAAACGCCGGCGAGAACCACATCACCATCGGGACGCGGGTCTGTTCCTGAGGCGCAATGAGGTAAGGCGTGCCGTGAAGATACATACCGCGCTCGCCAAGCGACTCGCCATGATCCGAGACGTAGATCATGGCCACGTCCCGCTGCTCCGAGTAGCGCTGCAGCAGATCAATGGTCCTGCCCAGCATGCGGTCGGTGTAGACCAGTGTGTTGTCGTACGTATTGGTCAGCGCCGCGTTGGTGCACTTCTGGATCTGGTTGCTGTCGCAGGTCGGGGTGAAGACGTTGCCGTCGGCAGGGTAACGCTCGAAGTAGGTTGGGCCGTGGCTGCCCAGTTGGTGGAGTACGATCAGGCCATCCCCCTGCATGGCGTCGATGCGTGCGTTCAGTTGATGCAGCAACACTTCGTCGTAGCAGGTGCCGTCCTTGTTGACACACTGCCCGGCTACCTTGAATGCAGGCATGTCGTCGGTGGCCACGCGCGTGCACACGCCTTTGCAGCCGCCATTATTGTTGTTGCGCCAGAGGATGTTCACACCGGTACGCTTCAGGATATCCAGAACGTTTTCTTCCGTCGCTGCGCGTACGTCATCGTACTGGGCGCGCGTCATTCTGGAGAACATGCAGGGCAGGGAGATGGCCGTGGCCGTGCCGCAGGATGAGACGTTCTTGAAGGCGATGATGTCGCTTCGCTTTGACAACACGGGATTGGTGGCACGCGGGTAGCCGTTGAGCTGGAAGTTCTGCGCCCGCGCGGTTTCGCCCACCACGGCAATCACCAGCCTGGGACGCCTGCCCGTGCTTGTCGGCGGGCGGGTGGCATCCTCGGCGACGCGCTGCAGCGGCCGTGACACCGCGATGTACTTGCGCTTGAGATAGCCGTTGGCATGGCGCACGAAGTTGACCGGTAGGACCTGGTCCCTGAGCTCGCGGTTGTTGCGCAGCAGGGAGGCATAGTCCTTGTAGAACACCATGGATATCACGGCCAGGATCGCCAGGGTCGCCAGAACGTTGACCACCATCCAGGAGGCGGTCTGCAGCACGCACCCGCTGCGGATGCGCAGCGACGTCATCGCGGCGGCTGGCAGCGCGCCCAGAAGTACGATGGTGAGCAGCAATGGGACGGAGAAGTAAGAGCCGAGCTCGGCCTGGTTGGTCTCGAAGACGTTCTGCACCATGCTGCGGTCGATCAGGACGTTGTAGTGCAGCATGAAGTAGGTGCTTGCAGCGCTGATGATCACCAGCAGTACCAGCAATGGTTTGCGCAGGTAGGGCAGCGCGAGCACCGGCATGAGCAGCAGGTTGAACAGACAGAAGAAAAAGACCGGCAGGCTCAGGAAGAACAGTACGCCGCGCACGCTGTCGAACTCCGCGTGCCTCCATAGCGCGTGCCACAGTGCAACGTTGCCAAGGGTGGTGAAGAACAGTGCGACTATCCATGTCAGCTGCACCGGGTTGAGTCGCACGAACATAAGACGCTGAAACACGCGCATTCTTCCAATGAATGAAAAGTGCGCGCAGTATCAGAATGCGTGTATCAGGAACTTGTCAGGCGCAGAACCAGGCGTTCTTCGGTGCTCTATCCGAGCAGGATGACCGCCCATACGGCGCCCACCATCAACAAGGCCGTGGCCTGAGCGGTACTGCCCATGTCCTTGGCATTCTTTGACAGCGGGTGGAGGTCGAGCGAGATGCGATCAACAACGGCTTCGATGGCGGAGTTGAGCAGTTCCACGATCAGGCTGATGAAGCTGACGGCCAACATCAGCGCACGCTCCACCGGGCTGACGTCGAGCACAAACGTGGCTCCCATCAGGACGCCATGCAGGACCAGCAGTTGTCGAAAAGCGGCCTCGCCTCGCACGGTCGCGAGGAACCCGTCCCGCGAGTGGATCACCGTGTGGACAATCCGGTTGAATCCGGTCCTGCCGTGGCGATACTTGCCGGCTCTGTCCGGGTCTGACCAGTGCATCTGCATCTCCTGCGTGGATTGATGGGTGCACAGGATCGGAGGGGTGGCGTCAGGAAGCTGTCAGGAGCGGGCGCGGAAGCGTGTGATTGCGGAAACGCAGTCTCGCTTAGTGTTGCTGGCCCTGCGCTGCGGACATGTCCAGCGTAAAGCGGCAACCGTGCTCCGAACTCTCCACGGCCATGCGCCAGCCCAGGTGGTCCACGATCCGTTGCACGATCGACAGGCCAAGTCCTTCCCCGCTCTGGCGCAGGCTGGGCGCGAAGCGCTGGAACTGCTGTGGATCCATGCTGGGAGGCAGGCCTGGACCGGTGTCGACGATGGACAGCGTGGCGTCCCGCACGGTGATGCGGATTTCGCCTTTGTCGGTGTACTGGCAAGCATTGCGCAGCAGGTTCCAGAGCACGCTGCGCGCCAGTTCGGCGTTGGTGTGGATGCAGGGGTCCTGCGGTGCATCCAGCAGCAGGACGACCGGCTTGCCCGCCAGCCAGGGCTGGCAGCGCGTCATGCATTCCTCGATCAACGGACGCAGCGGGACATTCTCCTTGGCAAGACGCTGTGGGTCCCGTGAGAGCAGTAACAGGCAGGACAGCTGGCGCTGCATTTCCTGTGTAGTCCGAACGATCCGCTCGCCGCTCGCCCTCAGGTGGCTGTCCTCGGGCAGCTGGTGAACGATGGTCTCGGCCGCGCCGGAGATAATGGCCAGGGGCGTGCGCAGTTCATGGCTCGCATCCCCCACGAAGCACCGTTCACGCTGCAGGTACCGCTCCGCCTCGTCGCTGTGCTGTGCGAAGGCGCGCGCCAGCACGCCGATCTCGTCGCGTGCCTCCTGGAAGGGAAACGGCGTCTGCCCGCGCTGCACCGCATCGGCCAGCCGGGTGATGGGGGCGATGACGCGCGCTGCCGTCAGTCGCCCGATCCAGAACGCGCAGAGGATGCACAACAGCATGACCACGAGCGCATAGCCATCGATCACGTGCTCCAGATACTGGTACCGCTCGGCATCCTGGCGGAGGTAATAACGTTGGTCGCCGAGGTCGAACACCAGCAGATGCCAGACGTCGGGCGGGTCGGTGCTGTAATAGCCAGGTGCATACGGGCGCAGGGCATTGGGCACGTTTCGCGCATCATAGAGCTCACTGCCCGCAGACAGCGCCGGTGGCGTGCCATCGGCAAGGTCGGCCTGCAGGCGATCCATCTCGCCGTGCAGGCTTCTCGAAATGACGTAGGCCCTGAGCTCGTCATAATCCAGCTGCTCGGCAGCGACCACAAAGCCCATGACGGCCACCATCAGCAGCACGAACGACACGGTGATCCGCGTTCTGAGCGTCATCTGGCGGTAGAGCGCTTTCATGACGGCAACTGCCCTCCTCGGGTCGTCATTCCGGGACAGACGTCGTTGGCGCACTCAAGCGCCATCCGATGCCGTGCACCGTCTCAATGAGCGGATACGTGAAGCTCTTGTCCGCATGCTGCCGAAGCTCGTGGATATGCGTCCGCAACGCACCGCTTTCCGGCGGGTGGTCGCCCCACAGCAGGTATTCCATCTCCTGCTTCCTCACCACGCCGGGCGCGGCCCGCATCAGGCAAAGCAACAGCTTATGGGTGCTGGGGGTCAGCGTAATGGTCTGGCCCTGCCGCCACGCCTGCGGTGCACGGGTGTCCACCCGCAGGTCCTGCCAGGTCAGCGTGCCCTGGACGCTGCGGCCCTGGGCACGTCGCACCAGCGCCTGGATGCGTGCATCGAGCTCTATCAATGAGAAGGGCTTGACCAGGTAGTCGTCCGCGCCCAGCGCCAAGCCCTGCACGCGGTCATCCACCGGATCGCGCGCGGTCAGCATGATCACCGGTACGGGATTCTGGAATTCCTGGCGAAGTTTGTGGCAGAGCGTCATGCCGTCCAGCCGCGGCAGCATCAGATCCAGCAGGATGGCGTCGTAGTCATTCCCGGTTGCCAGGCGCAGGCCCGCAGCGCCATCGCGTGCATCGTCGAGCACATAGCCCAGCGGCTCCAGGAATGCGTACAGGTTGGCCACCAACTCGGGGTTGTCCTCGATGATGAGCAGGCGTGTCATGGTTTGTTGGGATGTGGCCGCATGGGGGAACTGTGCGGGATCGTCGTAGTGTTGCCAAGCGCTGCGGTCAGGCAGGGCACCCCGTCGCCAGGTACAGCAGCTGGAACCACAGCGGGCGCATGCCTACCTCAGCAACGAAGGCGCCTGGTCAATCCGCCACGTGCCATTCAACGCAAGTACCACGGCGAACTTCCCGCACAGCAGTACGTCGGCTTCATTGTTCTCGCGCACGGAGCGGTCAGCCCCTGGGAGCATCAGGACCTGGACCTGGCCGATGAAGTCATGCCGCTCATGGTGCTGGCCACGCACCATCACGCGATACGGTCCGCGAAGCGTACGCACCACCGGGTGACGGCCTGCGGCCTGTGTCGCACCTACAAGATCGATCGCGTTCCCGCGGGGCATGCGCCAGGCGATGCGCTCGGGTTGGCCAAACCACGCCAACGCCTTCACCTCGCGCGCCTGCAGGGCCCGCGTGGCCGGTGTGCGGCGAAGTGCGGCCGCGGCCCGCTGGCTGCGCAGTGCAGTCCACAGCATGCTGCCTATGATGAACAGGCCGGCAGCAGTCAGGTACACGAACACCAGGCCAAACCACGGCGAGCTGTTGGGAATGCCGAACAGCATCGCGACAAAGATGAGCAGCATCGCCCATCTGATCCATTCGCGCGGGTCCTTGCCCGTTGTCATATTCGCTTCCTTGAGCACGGTCTGCAGGCGCGCAGACCGTGGAATTCTGACACTGGCGGAAGCGCAATGCATTGCAGGGGGCGGAACGCGCATCAACGCATCATTCCTCGCCGTCGTCGTTGGTCACCCTGCCATTGTGCAGGTGCCCCCGCGCAGGTGCGGTGCTAAAACATCCAGCAACACCCCGCTCAGGCTCTGGATGATGAAGCAACGCTACTCAACGCTGTCGGCCTGCCTGACGCTTCTGCTTCCCGCGGTCGCGTACGCCGGAGTCGACCTCGCCTCACTCGACAAAGACATGGTCGGCCCGCGCACCGAGATTCTCGTGCTGGGCAGCATCCACCTGAGCGAGCACGAGGCCTTCGATCCCAAGGCACTGGATCCGCTGCTGGACAGGCTCGCAGCCTTCAAGCCCGGCTACATCACCATCGAAGCCATCAGTGGTGAGCAGTGCGATCTGGCCAAGCGCCATGCAGCGGTCTACGGCGATGATTACTGCGCCAGCACGGAGACGGCGAAAGCGGCCACGGGATTGGAGGTGCCGGCTGCGATCGTACAGGTCAACACGACCTTGGCGGCGTGGCCGGCTGCCCCCACCGCCGCGCAGCGCCGCCAGCTGGCCGCGCTGTTCCTCGCCGCTGGCGAGCGTGCATCTGCCTATGTGCAATGGCTGCAACTGCCTGCGGCGGAGCGACGGGCGGGTGATGGCCTGGACGACAGCCTGGTCGAACTGCTCAAGCACCTTGGCACCCGCAAGAACGAGAGCTATCAGATCGCCGCGGTGCTCGCGGCGCGACTCGGCCAGCAGCGTGTGTACGCCATCGATGACCACACCGGCGACAACCACCAGATCGCGGATCGCAAGGCATTCGGCACGGCGCTCCAGCAGGCGTGGAGCACCTACGGACCTGCACTGGATGCCATGACCGAGCGCGAAGCGGCCTTCATCGCCGCCAACGACGTGCTCGGGCTGTATCGCAGCGTCAACGACCCCGCGACGTTGCGGGTGCTCGCCGAGTCGAATGTGAGCCAGACACTGGCTGCCGTATCGCCACAGCACTATCCCCAGATCTGGGTGCAGGGCTGGGAGATCCGCAACCTGCGCATGGTCGCCAATGTGCTTGAAGTGGTGCGCGATCACCCCGACGCCCGCGTCCTATCCATCGTCGGCGCCTCGCACAAGCCGTGGTTCGATGGCTGGCTGGGGCAGATCTCCGGGGTGGATATCGCCGACACGCAGGAAGTGTTGAAGTAGGCGGCGGGGTACACCGCCTGCCTTGATCCGTGTTGCCTTATCCTTGCGCCAGCCCCTGGCCACCCACCGGCTCGGTCTCGAACCGCTCCCCGAATCCCGTGATCATCGGTCGGGCCTTCGTGATCGCCGCCTGCACGGCCGGCAGCGCCAGCGAGGCGCGGTGCAGTTCCTGGCTGTCCCACACCTCGGTCACCCAGATTGCCTCCGCCGCGGTCGGGTCGCGCGCCACTACGTAGCTGCGGCAGCCCGGCATTGCGCTGGTGCCCTCCAGCAGGATCGCGATGACCGCGTCGCGCTGGCCGGGCGCGGTCAACATCTTGCCGATCAAACCGTACATGGGTGCATTCCGGGGCAGGGGAGGTGCCCGCATCCTGCGCGCCGCCGCCACGGCCGGTCAATGGCCACCGGTTTGAGGCCCCCGTCGCCCTGCGGTATCCTGCGCGCCCCTCCTGCTCCGGCCGCCGTGTGATGACGCCACCCTGATACCGCGTTGACGACGCGCCGGCCCTTGCGCTGGCTCAGGGAGTGCTTGTCTTCATCACACAACGCGCCGTGCGGATCGCCGGTGCGTGGAGTCTGTCCATGTCTGTGTCCTATCCGCTGCGCCAGCAATGGCTCGGCAACATCCGCGGTGATCTGCTGTCCGGCGCCGTGGTCGCCCTCGCGCTGATTCCCGAAGCGATCGCCTTTTCCATCATCGCCGGGGTCGACCCCAAGGTCGGCTTGTACGCTTCGTTCTGCATTGCGGTGGTCACCGCCATCGCCGGTGGTCGGCCGGGCATGATCTCCGCCGCCACCGGCGCGATGGCGCTGGTGATGGTCGATCTGGTCCGCGACCACGGCCTGCAGTACCTGTTGGCCGCCACGATCCTGGCGGGACTGCTGCAGATCGTCGCCGGCGCGCTCAAGCTCGGTGCACTCATGCGCTTCGTTTCGCGCTCGGTGATCACCGGCTTCGTCAACGCACTGGCCATCCTGATTTTCCTGGCGCAGTTGCCCGAGCTGATCGGGATGCCATGGACGGTGTACGCCGTGTGCGCGGCCGGCCTGGCGATCATCTATCTACTGCCGCTGCTGACCCGGGCGGTGCCCTCACCACTGGTGGCGATCGTAGTGCTCACCGGGCTGTCGATCTGGCTGGGCCTGGACATCCGCACCGTGGGCGACATGGGGGCGCTGCCGGACAGCCTGCCCACCTTCCTGCTGCCGGACGTGCCACTCACCTGGGAGACGCTGCGCATCCTGTTGCCCGTGTCGGCCACGCTGGCGGTCGTCGGTTTGCTGGAGTCGATGATGACCGCGCAGATCGTGGAGGACATGACCGACACCCCCAGCCAGCGCAACCGCGAGTGCGCCGGGCAGGGCCTGGCCAACATCACTGCCGGGCTGTTCGGCGGCATGGGTGGCTGCGCGATGATCGGGCAGTCGGTGATCAACGTGTCCTCCGGTGGCCGTGGTCGGTTGTCCTGTCTGGTGGCGGGTGTACTGTTGCTGCTGCTGGTGGTCTACGGCGCGGACTGGGTCCGGCAGATTCCGATGGCCGCCCTGGTCGCGGTGATGATCATGGTCAGCATCGGCACCTTCCACTGGCGCTCGTTCGCCGAGTTCCGGCTGCATCCGAAAAGCTCTTCGGTGGTGATGCTGGGCACAGTGGTTGTGACCGTGGCCACGCACGATCTGGCCAAGGGGGTGCTGACCGGAGTGCTGCTGTCGGCGCTGTTCTTCGCCCGCAAGGTGGGCCGGATGCTGGCCATCACCGATGCCGAAACAGCCGACGGCACCCGCGTGTACACCGTGAGCGGCCAGGTATTTTTCGCCTCGGCCGGGCAGTTCGCCGCCGCCTTCGATCTGCTGCGGGTGCCCGAACGCGTAATGATCGATCTGACCCAGGCGCACTTCTGGGACCTCAGCGCAGTGGGCGCGCTGGAGCGCGTGACCGGCAAGCTGCGCGCGCGGGGAGCGCAGGTGGAGGTGATCGGGCTCAACGCGGCCAGCCAGACACTGGTGGAGCGGCTGGGGCGGGGCGATCGCGGCGGGGCGGGTCACTGAACACGGTCAGGAAGCGGCGCTAAACATCGCAGGCGTGGCGCCGTTATCCAACTGAGTCCCCTCTCTGGGCAGGCAACCTCGCGGTGCCTGCAGGCGGTATCTCCACAGGGCGGGGTGGTGGCATCGATCCCCGACTTCCGCTGGCCGCGCCGTGATTGCACCGCGCGCGTGCCGGCCCGCAATGGACTGCGTGTTTCCGTGGCGGCGCATGACTGCGTCCGCCGGTATGCCCTTTTTCCGGAACCGCCCCCATGTCCGTGTCCCGCCCCACCGCGTCCAAGCGCCCCGGCAGCATCGCCAACCGACTGATGCTGGGTACGGCGTTGATCGCCATGCTCTGCTTCGGTGTCACCGCCGCTATCAGCTACCGTGAAGCCAGTGCGTCGTTGGTCGATGCCTCCCGCCACACCATGCAGAGCGAAGCCCAGGCCGAGGCGCTGCGGGTGAGCGGTGATCTGTCCAACGCATTCGCCACCAGCCAGGCGCTCGCACAGAACCTGCTGGTACAGCGGGCTGCCGGAACGCTGTCGCGGGCGACGGTGTCCGCGGTGATCCACCAGCAGGTGCAGGTGCACCCGGAGTGGGTGGGCTTTGGCACGTTGTGGGAGCCCAATGCCTTCGATGGCAAGGATGCCGAGTTCGTCGGTGCCGAGGCGCACGATGACACCGGCCGGTTCATGAGCTACTGGGCCTGGCACGACGGTGCACCGATGCATGATGCGCTGACCGGCTATGACGTGCCCGGCGATGGCGACTGGTATCTCAAGCCGAAAGCGCTCAAGCGGCAGACCGTGGCCGAACCGTACACCTATGAAATCGGCGGTCAGAAGGTGCTGATGACCACGCTCTCCACCCCGGTGATCGATCAGGGGACGTTCGTTGGCGCGGTGACGGTGGACTTCGCGCTGGCCGCCCTGCAGAAGCACCTGGCCGCGTTGCGCCCGATGGGCGAAGGCCACGTTGAACTGATCTCGCCCGGTGGCATCGTGCTGGCTGCGAAGGATCCGAACGAGATTGGCAAGCGTCGCGAGGATGCGCTGACCACGCAGGTACTGGCCGCGGTCAAGACCGGCAAGACGTTTGACGCCTTCGAGCCGGATGCGGCGGGCGATGTGAAAACCTACGTGCCGCTGCGTATCGGCGGCAGCGAAGAGCATTTCGCGCTGGGGGTGATCGTGCCGCATGCGCTGATCACCGCGCAGGCGCGCGCGCTGCTGTGGATCATCCTGGCCGTTGGCCTGGGCGCGGCACTGGTGCTCAGTGGCAGCGTGTACGTGCTGCTGCGCCGGCAGGCGATCCGCCCGCTGGCCGATGCGGTCCGTCTGTCGGCCGATGTGGCCGAGGGTCGTCTGGATACGCCGTTGCCACCCGCGCGCAATGACGAAGTCGGCCGGCTGCTTGAATCGATGCAGCGCATGCGCAGCCAGCTGCGCGCCGTGATGGCCGCGCAGGGGGAGATGGCCCAGCGCCACGAGGCGGGCGAGCTGAGCTACCGGATGGACACGCAGACCTTCCCGGGCGAGTACGGCAAGATGGTGGAAGACACCAACCAATTGGTGGGCGCCAACATCGCGGTAACGCGTCGCCTGGTCGAGGTGATGCAGCGCTATGCGGTCGGTGACCTGAGCCAGGACATGGATCGCCTGCCCGGCGAGCAGGCCGCCTTCACCGCCGCGATGGATACGACCAAGGCCAACCTGCGCGCGATCAATACCCAGATCGGCGATCTCGCCGGCGCTGCGGCAATGGGCGATTTCAGCCAGCGTGGCGACGTGGTGCGCTTCGATCACGACTTCCGCGCGATGGTCGAAAACCTCAACACCATGATGCAGGTCAGCGACGACAACCTGCAGCAGATCTCCGCGCTGCTGCGTGCGATCGCCGCCGGCGATCTCACCGCGCGTATGCAGGGCGATTTCCACGGCGTGTTCGCGCGGATGCGTGATGATGCCAACACCACCGTGGTGCAGCTGACCGACATCGTCGGCCGCATCCAGCAGGCCACCGGCAGCATCAACCTCGCCGCCGGTGAGATTGCCGCAGGCAACAGCGATCTGTCGCGCCGTACCGAACAGCAGGCCGCCAGCCTGGAGGAAACCGCCGCCTCGATGGAGGAGCTGACCTCCACCGTGCGTCAGAACGCTGACCATGCCGTGCAGGCGAACCAGCTCGCCGCTGGCGCAGCCGATGTGGCGTCCAAGGGCGGTGAGGTGGTCGGCAAGGTGGTGACCACCATGGCCGGGATCGAGGCGTCCTCCAAGCGCATCGCCGAGATCATCTCCGTGATCGACGGCATCGCGTTCCAGACCAACATCCTGGCCTTGAACGCCGCAGTGGAAGCGGCGCGCGCGGGCGAGCAGGGACGCGGTTTCGCGGTGGTGGCCACGGAAGTGCGCGCACTGGCGCAGCGCTCGGCGGGCGCGGCAAAGGAGATCAAGGGGTTGATCGACGACTCGGTCACCCAGGTCAGCGCGGGCTCGGCGCTGGTCCACACGGCCGGCCGCACCATGGAGGAGATCGTGACCGGCGTGCGTCGGGTCAACGACATCATGGCCGAGATCTCGGCGGCGTCGAAGGAGCAGTCCGCCGGCATCGAGCAGGTCAACCAGACCATCACCCAGATGGACGAAACGACGCAGCAGAATGCCGCGCTGGTCGAGGAAGCCACGGCGGCAGCGCGTGCGATGGAAGAGCAGGCGCAGCAGCTGGGCACGGCGGTGGCGATCTTCCGGCTGCAGGCCCATCCGGGCACGCCGGCCGCACCGGTGCGTCGTAGTGCGCCTGCGCGCGGTGCCTCGCGCGTACCGGTGGCGGCGGTGGCGAGTGAGGAGTGGCAGACGTTCTGAGGGCGGCTCCTGCCGATTACTCCCGTTGGTCGGCGCGCTCCATCGCGGTGGTACGTCGGGCGTTGATGTAAGCCAGCAGGCGGTGCCCGGCGCGTATGCCGGGTACTTCAATAGGCTCGATTCGTTTCAATGGGGGAGTGCGGCGGTCTCATTGAAGCAGCGGCGGCCGAGGCGCAGCGCCAGATGGACCAGTACGATCAACACCGGCACCTCTACCAAGGGCCCGATCACGGCAGCGAATGCGACCGGTGAGCCCAGCCCGAAGGCGGCGATCGCCACGGCGATGGCCAGTTCGAAGTTGTTGCCCGTTGCGGTGAAGGCGATGGCGGTGGTGCGCGGATAGTCGCGTGCGATCCAGCGGCCCATGAAGAAGCTCAGCAGGAACTGCACGAAGAAGTAGATGGTCAGTGGGATGGCGATACGTACTGCATCCATGGGAATGCGCACCAGATCGCCGCCCTTGAGGCTGAACATCGCCACGATGGTGAGCAGCAGTGCGACCAAGGTGACCGGGCTGATGGCGGGCAGGAAGCGCGTTTCGTACCAGTCAGCCCCGCGCACGCGCAGCAGCAGGCGTCTCCCCAGATAGCCCGCTGCAAAGGGGATGCCCAGATACACCAGCACCGCGCCGGCAATGGTCCAGGTGCTGACATCAATCACGCTGCGCTGCAACCCGAACAGCGGCGGCAACACGGTCAGAAACAGCCACGCATAGACGCTGAAGAAAGCGATCTGGAACAGGGAGTTGAACGCGACCAGGCCTGCCACGTACTGGTTGTCGCCGTGCGCGAGCTGGTTCCAGACCAGCACCATCGCGATGCAACGGGCCAGACCAATCAGGATCAGCCCGGTCATGTACTCCGGCCGGTCGTGCAGGAACACCGCGGCCAGCGCGAACATCAGCACCGGTCCCACCACCCAGTTCTGCAGCAGCGACAGCGCCAGCACGCGCTTGTCGGCGAAGACGGCGGGCAGCGCCTTGTACTTCACCTTGGCCAGTGGCGGGTACATCATCAGGATCAGACCTGCTGCGATCGGCAGGTTGGTACCGCCAATGGTCATCGCGTCCAGCGCGGCGGGAAGGCCATCGAAGACGGTGCCCAGTACCACGCCGAGCGCCATCGCCGCGAAGATCCACAGGGTAAGCCAGCGGTCCAGAAAGGACAGGCGGGAGGTGGCATGTGTCGTCATCGCGATGGGCCCGGCAGTCAACGGATCAGCACGACGGCGCGCATTGGCCGGTCGGACCGCAGTCCGTCTCGCCGGCACAGCAGTTCTCGGTGAGGTAGCTGATGAGGCCATTCATCGCCTTGAAGTCGGCGCGGTAGCAGATGCTGCGCCCGCGCGACTCGGCGCTGACCAGGCCCGCCGCGCTCAGTTCCTTGAGGTGGAAGGACAGCGTGGCACCGGGAAGGCCGAGGTCGGCGGCTATTTCTCCGGCCAACCGGCCAACCCGGCCGGCCTGGACCAACAGGCGGAAAACGCTCAGGCGGGTGTTATGACCGAGGGCGGAAAGGGCGTGGGTTGCACTGTTGTGTTCCATGTTTCTAGAATAGTCGAACAATAAATCCGGAGCAACCTCATGTCCTTGCTGCACAACCCGATGCGCACCCACGCATGAAGGCCGTGATCTACCACAACCCGGACTGCGCGACCTCGCGCAATGTGCTCGCGCTGATGCGCCATGCCGGCGTGGCGCCGGAGGTGGTGGAGTACCTGCGCACCCCGCCGGATCGTGAGCGTTTGATCGCACTGATCGCCGCCGCAGGCCTGCAGGTTCGCGATGCGCTTCGCCAGAAAGGCACCCCGTACGCCGCGCTGGGCCTGGCCGATCCAACGCTGCAGGACACCCAGCTGCTGGATGCGATGCTGGCCCATCCGATCCTGATCAACCGGCCCTTCGTGCAGACCGAACTGGGGGTGCGCCTGGCGCGACCCTCGGAGACCGTGCTGGAGATCCTGCCGCCGGTGCAGGCGCCGTTCCGCAAAGAAGATGGGGAGGTGGTGATCGACGCCCACGGCCGGCGCGGCACAAAAAAGCCCGGTCAGTGACCGGGCTTCTTCATCCAGGCGTGCGCAGTACTTACCAGCGCATGCCGGCAAACGGGTTCCAGCTGGTGTCGCCCTTCACCTTTTCCAGGTAGTACGAGTAGTTGGTCGTGAGCGCGATCAGCACCGACCAGGCCATGCCGATCGCCCGGCCGACCATGTCCGGCAGGAACGCCACGATCACCATCAGCACGAGGGTGATGCCCAGGATGGTGAGCGCCTTGCGCCACATACCCAGAATCAGCAGGTAGATCCAGCTGAAGAACAGCGCGAAGAAGTTGAAGTTGATCTTGATCCTCTGGCCGAACGTCAACGTCTTGAATGCAGCCTTGAAACCAGGCGAATTGGGGGCACCGTGCTGTTCGAAGAAGTTGAAGCGGAACTGCCACTTGGGGCTGAGGGGGGAAGCAGTGTTGGAATCCATATCCGAATCGTTGTTTGAAAGCGATTACATGATAGCGGGGCGACCTACAGAAGCGCCAATTTTTCTGTGCATTCCACCCCCTCCAGCAGGCACTGCGCGCACCGTCACACATTCGTCCCGGTTTTCCGATAGGGTGCGCAATCCGCGCGGCCGGAAGCCCCGCGGGCAATGCGACGTCAACGAGATGCCATTCCATGTCCACTGATGTAATGACCCCCGAGCGCCCCCAGGCAGGACCGCAGATTGCGCCGTGTCCGGTGGCCACCCAGGCGCAGCATCTGCTCGCCCAGCTGCAGTTCTCGCAGGTGAGCGCGCGCGCGCTGTCGCGCCTGCCGGTTGATGCCGACCTGGCCATGGCCGCGCCCACCATCTGAGCGGATGGACCTCGCCGAGCGTTTGGCTTGGCGACCTGCTCCCCTCGTCCTTTTGCCTCGACTCCGGGGCCGCCGCCATGCCTGGCGGACGGATGAACTGCGCAATGCAGCCACCTACCGTGCCAGCGACAGGCGTAAGGTTCACCTTGGTGGGCCTGTCGTGGACCATCCGGTTCCTCTGTAAGATGAATGGGGAAAGGCCCACGGCACAGGGCCTGCGCCTCCGTGGTCCTGGGGGGCAGTCCACTTGGCTCGATCCAAAAGCTGAATGCGGAGAAATCACCGGTGAAACCTTCGCACCCACCTTACAATTCGCGCCATAGACTGAGCCGCATTTTTCGTCTCAAGTCGGTTGGAGAGTTCGTGGGTTCCGGGAGTCACAGACAACAGCGGCGTGCCGGTGATCGGCCCGCACCGACAGGACGAATGCGCGTCATCGCGCGCGCCGGGCTCAGGACGCCCCTTTCCGCATCTCGCATCTCCGGCCTGGCACGCCCTGCACAGGGACACCGCGCATGAGTACCCAGACCCTCCACGCCCGACTGGATGCCGGTCGGGCGACGCTGCCGGCCGAGTCGCCGTTGCCGATGCCCGAGCAGTCCCTCCAGGAAGGCGAGCTGCAGGTCCGCCGGCAGCGCACCGCGCCGCGGATGATCGGTCTGCGCCGCTTCTACATCCTGGGTGGCACCGCGGCGATGACCGCCGCCGCCAGCCGGATGATGTGGAAGGTACTGGCCGTCAACGGCATCAGCGTGCTGGAAGCCTGCCTGCTGGTACTGTTCGTGGGCCTGTTCGCGTGGATCGCGCTGTCCTTTGCCGGAGCCGTGGCCGGCTTTCTGACCGCGGTATTCGATCGTGGTTACAAGCTGGGGATCGATCCGGATGCGCCGCTGCCGACCGTGCACACGCGCACCGCGCTGCTGATGCCCACCTACAACGAGGACCCGCGTCGGCTCTTGGCGGGCCTGCAGGCGATCTATGAGTCGGTGGCCGAGACGGGCCAACTGGAAAACTTCGATTTCTATGTGCTCAGCGATACCCGCCGCGATGACATCGGGCAGGCCGAAGAAGAAGCCTTCCACGCGCTGTGCGATGCGGTCGGCGGCCATGACCGCATCTTCTACCGTCGCCGCGGCGACAACAGCGGGCGCAAGGCCGGCAACATCGCCGATTGGGTCCGTCGTTTCGGCGGCGCCTACCCGCAGATGCTGATCCTGGATGCCGACAGCCTGATGACCGGCGATACCATCGTGCGCCTGGTCGCCGGCATGGAACACAACCCGGATGTCGGGCTGATCCAGACCCTGCCGGCGGTGGTCGGCGGGCGCACCCTGTTTGCCCGCATGCAGCAGTTCGGTGGGCGCGTATACGGTCCGGTGATCGGCCGCGGCGTGGCCTGGTGGCATGGCGCGGAGAGCAACTACTGGGGCCACAACGCGATCATCCGCACCCAGGCGTTCGCCGAACAGGCCGGCCTGCCGTCGCTGCCGGGCAAGGAGCCATTCGGTGGGCATGTGCTCAGCCACGATTTCGTCGAAGCGGCACTGATGCGCCGTGGCGGCTGGGCCACCCACATGGTGCCCTACCTCAAAGGCAGCTATGAGGAAGGCCCGCCCACCCTGACCGACCTGCTGGTGCGCGATCGCCGCTGGTGCCAGGGCAATCTGCAGCACGCCAAGATCGTCGGCTCAAAAGGCCTGCACTGGGTCAGCCGCATGCACATGCTGGTCGGCATCGGGCATTACTTCACCGCGCCGATGTGGGCGATGCTGATGCTGATCGGCATCGCGATTCCCCTGTTCCAGGGCGGTATCGACATCAACGAAGTGCTGCATCTCTCGCCGGGTGTGTACTGGCGCCACCAGGATGAGACGCAGGTGATCCGCATGTTCGCGATCACCATGGTGGTGCTGCTCTCGCCCAAGGTGCTGGGCTATCTGGCGATGTTGCTGGAGCCGGTCGAGCGACGTGGCTGCGGCGGCACGATCCGCGCCTTCATCTCGATGCTGCTGGAGACCATCCTCGCCGCGCTGATGGCGCCGGTGGTGATGTACGTGCAGTCGCGCGGTGTGGCCGAAGTGTTGGCCGGCAAGGACTCGGGCTGGGACGCGCAGCAGCGCGACGATGGTGGCGTGTCCTGGTCGGCATTGGCGCGCGGCTATGGTGGCTTGAGCGTGTTCGGGCTGTTCATGGGCGCGCTGGCCTACGCGGTTTCGCCCTCCCTGGCCGCGTGGATGGCCCCGGTGGTGATCGGCATGGTGTTGGCCATCCCGGTGGTGGGCTTCACGTCTTCGCGCACCGCCGGCGTCTGGATGCACCGGCTGGGCCTGATGGAGATCCCCGAGGAATCGGCACCGCCGAAGGTGCTGGTGCGCGCGGCCGAGCTGCGCCGTGCCGCCGCCGAGGCACACCCCGCCGTCTGATCACGGGATGCCAGGCATCGCTCCCATTGGGGTGGGGCGCGGTCATAATGCGGCTTGAACGTACTGGAGCCGCCTGATGCTGGATACCGTGGAAAACGAAACCGGCGCCGACCCGCAGTGGTCGGTGCTGTGGCTGCATGGCCTGGGTGCCGATGGCCATGACTTCGCCCCGATCGTGCCCGAACTGGTACGCCCGCACTGGCCGGCGATCCGCTTCGTGTTCCCGCATGCCCCGGTGCAGCCGATCACCATCAACAACGGCGTGCCGATGCGCGCCTGGTACGACATCGTCAGCGCCGACTTCCGCTCGCGCGCAGACAGCGCCGGTGTGGACGCCTCCATCGTGGAACTGGAGCTGCTGATCGAGCGCGAGATCGCCCGTGGCATCCCGGCCGAACGGATCCTGCTGGCCGGCTTCTCGCAGGGCGGAGCAGTGATCCTGAGCGCACTGCTGCGTCGCACGCGCCCGTTGGCCGGGCTGATCGCGCTGTCGACCTATCTTCCCGACCCGGCCAAGGCCGCTGCTGCGCGCGTGCCCGGGGCGATCAGCGTGCCGGTCTTCATGGCCCATGGCACGCAGGATCCGGTGATCCCGGTGGCGATCGCGCGGGACACCGCGCAGACCCTGGAAACCCTCGGTCTGCCGGTGGAGTGGCACACCTATACGATGGCCCACCAGGTATGCGCGGAAGAAATGCATGCGCTGGGCAAGTGGCTCGAGGCGCGCTTCGCCGCCTGACGCCATGAACGACCCGCGCCAGCAGTCCTGGTTGCCCGAGCTGTGTCGCCTGCCGCGACTGGCGGCGATGCTGGGGTTGGCCGAGCTGGTGGTGGTGGTGGTGGCGCTGGCACCCGATGGCAGCCGCCACTGGACGCTGTCGGACTTCCTGTCCGCCAGCGGCTTCGCGCTGTGGCTGGCGCTGGCGGTGACGGTCAGTCTGTGCAGTCTGCGCGCCATGCTTTCGCGCCTGCCGGAAGTGCCCGGCATGGTGCTGGTGGTGGCGATGACCGGGCTGATCGCCGGCGCCTGCGCGGCGATCGTGCACGCACTGTATGGCGTGCTCGGTGGCAGCAATTTTGCCCAGGCGGTCGGCTTCTGGCGTTTTACTCTCGGCAGCGCGGCGATGACCGCCTTGATCACGGCGCTGGCGTTGCGCTACTTCTACGTCAGTGATCGTGGCAGCGCACAGATGCTGGCCAACGCGCGCGCCCAGGCCGACGCGCTGCAGGCACGGATCCGCCCGCACTTTCTCTTCAACAGCATGAACCTGATCGCCAGCCTGTTACGCCGCGATCCGGACGTGGCCGAGCGCGCGGTGCTCGATCTGTCCGACCTGTTCCGGGCCGCGCTCGGTGCCGGTGATGGCGATTCGACGCTGCAGGCCGAGTGCGAACTGGCCGAGCGCTACCTCTCGATCGAGTCGCTGCGCCTGGGGGACCGCTTGAAAGTGATCTGGCTGCGCGACGAACCGCTGCCCTGGTCGTTGCCGATGCCGCGGCTGGTACTGCAGCCACTGGTCGAAAATGCCGTGCTGCATGGCATTTCGCGGGTACCCGCGGGCGGCACGATCGTGCTGGCACTGTCCAGTGACGGAACCAATCTGCACATCCGCGTGCGCAACCCTGCACCGGATCCGGCCACGCGCGGCCTGCCGCTCCTGCAGGGCGCCGGGCATGCACAACGCAACATCGCCCATCGCCTGGCCTGGCGCTTCGGCCCGGCCGCGCGGATGACGGGGGCGTGGGCCGACGGCTACTATGCTTGCGAAATCACGGTCCCGCTCCAGTGAGGAAACTGTCTTGAAGGTGGTGATCGCCGACGACGAACCGCTGGCCCGCGAGCGCCTGCGCGCCCTGCTGGCCGATCAGGCCGGCATCGAGGTCGTGGCCGAAGCGGAGAACGGCGAACAGGCCCTGCATGCCTGCGCCGAGCTGCAGCCGGACCTGGTCCTGCTCGATATCGCGATGCCCGGCCTGGATGGACTGGAGGCGGCCCGCCACCTGGCCACCTTCGAGCCACGCCCGGCCGTGGTGTTCTGCACCGCCTATGACGCCCATGCGCTGTCCGCGTTCGAGGCGGCGGCCATCGATTACCTGATGAAGCCGGTGCGTCCCGAGCGCCTGGCCGCTGCACTGGAGCGGGCCCGCACTTTCCTCGCCGGCCGCAGCGTCCCACCGACGGCCGCCAGCCAACAGGCGCGCACGCTGCTGTGCGCACGTCTGCGGGGCAGCCTGCGCTTGATCCCGGTCGAGGACATCCACTACCTGCAGGCCGAAGAAAAGTACGTGGTCGTACACCATGCCCGCGGCGAGGATCTGCTGGAAGAATCGCTGAAGTCGCTGGAGGAGGAATTCGGCAACCGTTTCGTGCGCATCCATCGCAATTGCCTGGTCGCCCGGCACGAACTGGTGGAGCTGCGACGAAATGGCGCAGGCCAGGTCCAGGCGGTGCTGCGGCACGGGCATGAGCCGCTGGAAGTGAGCCGCCGCTGCGTGGCCACCCTCAAGCAGGACCTCAAGCACCTGTGACACGAGGGCAGGCGACCGTTGGTCGATATGCCCCTGTGCGCCGATAATGGCGGCATGAAGACCCTGCGCATCGCCACCCGAAAGAGCCCGCTTGCCCTGTGGCAGAGCGAATACGTCGCCGACCGCCTGCGAGAGGCGCATCCGGGGCTGGAGGTGGTGCTGATCCCGCTGAGCACGCGCGGCGACGAAGTGCTGGACCGTTCGCTGGCGGCGATCGGTGGCAAGGGCCTGTTCCTCAAGGAGCTGGAGCTGGCGATGCTGCGCGGGGAAGCCGATTGCGCGGTGCATTCGCTCAAGGATGTGCCGATGGAGCTGGATGCGCCGTTCGCGCTGCCGGCGATGCTGCCCCGCCACGACGCCGCCGATGGCTTCATCTCCAATCTGTATGCCTCGCTGGACGCGCTGCCGATCGGCGCACGCGTGGGTACCTCGTCACTGCGCCGCCAGGCCCAGCTGCGCGCGCTGCGTCCGGATCTGGAACTGTCGGACCTGCGCGGCAACGTCAACACGCGCCTGGCCAAGCTCGACAACGGTGGCTACGACGCCATCGTGCTGGCGGTGGCCGGGCTGGAACGCCTGGGTCTGGGCAACCGCATCGTGGCGCGCCTGACGGCACCAGACTGGCTGCCGGCGCCGGCACAGGGCGCGGTGACGGTGGAATGCAACGGCGAGGATGCCGGCGTCATGGCGCTGTTCGCCGCGCTGGACGATGCCGACACGCGCGCCTGCGTGGAAGCCGAGCGCGCCATGAACCGCGCGCTGCATGGCAGCTGTCATGTGCCGGTCGCCGGCTTTGCGCAATGGGAAGGCGAGAATCTGTTCCTGCAGGGCCTGGTCGGCGGCGTCACCGATGGCCGCATCGTGCGCGCGGAAGCGCGTGGCCCGGCCAGTGATCCGGAAACGCTGGGCCAGCGCGTGGCGCGTGGCCTGCTCGATGCCGGTGCCGGGGAGCTGCTCGCGGTCTGAGGCGCGTAGTGCCGGCCGCTGGCCGGCAGTCCCTGCTGCGCAAGGTGCGCGATGAGCCGGCCAGCGGCCGGCACTACATCGTGTGGTGGGCGCGGTGCGCCCGCCCCGATTACTTGAACTTGTAGACCACGTTCATGGTGGTCAGCGTGTCGGTCTTGCGCTTGTCTTCGGCAACGTCGCTGTTGTGACGTGCCTGCCAGCCGGCCTTCAGCGCCAGATGTTCGTTCATGCTCACCGACACGCCGAAATCATTCTGCGCGAAGGTGTTGTACGAGCCCGACTCGACCAGCAGCGTATTCACCAGATCGGTGTTCGGGGTCAGCGTGTACTTGAGATCGAACAGGCCACGGCCGATCAGGCCGGTACGGGTCGCGTCGTCTTCGGTGTTGTGGGTGCGGCGCACACCGGGGCCGATCTGCGCGTCCATGTAGAAGCGCTCACCGTCGATGATGCGGGTGCCGTAACCCAGACCGAACGAGCTCTGCCGGTCGTAGGTGGCAAAATCGTCGCGCTCGTATCGCACCGTCGCGGTGATCTGGCGGTGTTCGCCCAGCTGCAGCGCGCTGCCGGCACTGCCGGTGTAGCGGTTGGCGGTCGTGTTGCGGCGGCGGATGGTGGTGCCGTCATCGTTGGTATCGGTGTATTCCGAGCGCGAGCGCAGGCCGAACAGGTCCATGCTGTGCACCCAGTCATCATCGGTGTAGCGCAGGCGCAGACGACCGTTGAAGCTCTCGGTATTGCTGTTGCCGCGGGCCGAGGCAAAGCCCAGTTCACCGCCACTGCCGCTCCAGGGGGAGGTCATCGCTGCCAGTTCGGCAGCGTCCTGTGCATAAACCGCCGGGGCGCAGAGCAGCAGGGGAACAAGCAACGAAACGCGCAGGGACATCAACGGTTCTCCGTGATCGGACAAGGGGGGAGGGACAACAAGGGGGGGATGATACTTGATGCGTTCTGCGTCACATTCGGCGGCGAGTCCCGGCTTTAGGACCCGTTCGGCCTGGATCCCTGTTCAGGGAACATCGATACGCAGCGAGGCGTCGTCGAAGCGCGAGTAGGTGACGGTGATCCGGAACGCCTGCCCGTTGGTCTCGCCCTTGCGCTCGATCTGCACCGGCAGGCCCTGTGCATTGACCCAGTACAGCAGGCCGTCGGGGGCCGCAGTGGCGTGGCGCACCTCGTACTTATGCGCGCGCTGGCCACCGGCGCGGTCCTCGCCAAGATCGCGCACCGTCAGCTGCGCCGGCTGCAGATCGGCCGGCAGCGGGTTGCGCCACTGCGCCAGCATGCCTTCGGGCACCGGAATCTGGCGCACCTCGCCTGCACGCTGCAGGAAGAACGTGCCGCCGATGATGGTCTGCGGGCCGTCGTCGGTGATCAGCCGATAGCGGTCCGGGGCCACATAGTCCATCTGCGCCTCCACGGCGCGCGGGCCCTGCATCTTCATCACCGCATGGAAGCTGCGCAGCTGGCCGAAGCGCTGGCTGGCCGCCAGTACGGTACCGACCGGATCGGCCGCCGGTGCCGTTGCGGCAGGCACCGCGGCCGCCGGCGTTTCAGTGCGCCCACAGCCCCCCAGCAGCAGGGCGGCGGCAGACAGGGCAAGGGCAGGCAACAGGCGCATGACAGGTGGCAGCAGGTGATGGGGGCCCCACGATAGCTGAAGATGCAGCTGAAGCCGCCACAACGACGGCGACTCGGACATAATCGGGTCATGGACCGATATGAACGCATCAATGCCCTGCATCGCCTGCTCAAGTCCGCCCGTTACCCGGTAACGGTGGCGGCACTGCAGGAAAAACTGGAGTGTTCCCGCGCGACTGTCTACCGCGACCTGGCCTTCCTGCGCGATGCGCTGATGGCGCCGGTGGAAGGCGATGGCGAGGCGGGCTTCCGCTACCAGGCCGATGAGAGTGACCGCTTCGAGCTGCCGGGCCTGTGGCTGAGCTCGGAAGAGCTGCACGCGCTGCTGGCCTCCCAGCATCTGCTCTCGCGCACGGGCGGCGGTGTGCTGTCCTCGGTGCTGGCCCCGCTGCAGCAGCGCATCGAAGGCCTCCTGGCGGCACAGGCCGGCGTCTCGAGCTGGCCGGTCGATCGGGTCCGGGTGATCCCGCACCGGGGCCGCAAGTTCGATGAAGCCAGCTTCCGGGCCGTGGCCTCGGCGGTGCTGGAGCGCAAGCAGCTGGCCTTCGAGTACCGGGCCCGCTCCACCGATGAGGCGACCCAGCGCACCGTCTCGCCGCAGCGCATGACCCATTACCGCGACAACTGGTACCTCGATGCCTGGGATCACGGCCGCGAGGGCCTGCGCAGCTTCGCGGTGGACCGCATCTACAAAGCGCGCGTGATCGATACCACCGCGCGCGATGTGGACGAGACCGAGCTGGACGAGCAGCTGGGCGCCAGCTACGGGATCTTCTCCGGGCCGCCCAAGGGCTGGGCCACGATCGTGTTCAGTGCCAAAGCCGCACGCTGGGTGGCCGATGAGCATTGGCATTCCAAGCAGCAGGGCCGTTTCCTGCCCGATGGCCGCTATGAGCTGAAACTGCCTTACAGCGTCTCGCGCGAGCTGCTGATGGACGTGCTGCATTACGGCTCGGATGCGGAAATCGTCGAGCCGGTGATGCTGCGCGAACAGGCCAAAGCCCTGCTCGCGCTGGCGCTGACCAGTTACGAGTAAGCGGGCCACGCCGGCATCGGCTCATGCCGTGGGGTCATATGCCCCGGATTCCGCAAGGGCCGGGGCGTGCGGTATCGTGGGGCGTTGCTGCCCTTATGGATCCCGCTGCCCCCATGAAAAAGTACCTGCTGCTCCCGTTGCTTGTCGCCTCGCTGGCCCTGGCCGCCTGCGGCAAGCCGGCCAATGATTCCAAGAAGCTGGTGGTCGCCGCCACCGCGGTGCCGCACGCCGAAATCCTCGCCGTGGTCAAGCCGATCCTGGAAAAGGAAGGCCTGACCCTGGACGTGCGCGTGTTCAACGACTACGTGCAGCCCAACGACCAGCTGGTGCAGAAGCAGGTCGACGTGAACTACTTCCAGACCGAGCCCTATCTGGACGCCTACAACCGTGACCGCAAGACCGACCTGGTCAAGGTGATCGGCGTGCACATCGAGCCTTTCGGTGCGTACTCGCGTCGTTTCAAATCACTCGATGCCCTGCCCAACGGTGCCGATGTGGTGATCCCCAACGACCCGAGCAACAACAGCCGCGCGCTGATCCTGCTGCACAAGGCCGGCGTGATCACGCTCAAGGACCCGACCAATGCGCTGGCGACCCAGCGCGACATCATCGCCAACCCGAAGCAGCTCAAGTTCCGTGAGCTGGACTCGGCGATGCTGCCGCGCGTGCTGGACCAGGTGGATCTGGCCCTGATCAACACCAACTACGCGCTGGATGCCGGGCTCAACCCGACCCAGGATGCGCTGGCGATCGAAAGCAAGGATTCGCCGTACGTGAACTTCCTCGTCGCCCGCCCGGACAACAAGGATGATGCCCGCGTGCAGCAGTTGGCCAAGGCCCTGACCGGCCCGGAAGTGAAAGCCTTCATCGCCGAAAAGTACAAGGGCGCGGTCCTCCCGGCATTCTGACCGGCACCCACGGTAGCGCCACGCCCGCGCGGCAATGATCGCCGACGCGGGCGTCACCCCACCCGGAACCCCATCGTCGCCTCCACCGCCTGCTGCCAGCCGCTGTACAGCGCCTCGCGCTGATCCACCGGCATCTGCGGCGTGAAGCGGCGATCCACTGCCCATTGCTCGGCGATCTCCGCCCGGCTGCGCCAGAACCCGGTGGCCAGCCCGGCCAGATAGGCCGCGCCCAGCGCGGTGGTTTCGGCCACCTGCGGGCGCAGCACCGGCACGCCCAGGATGTCGCTCTGGAACTGCGCCATGAAGTCGTTGGCGATCGCGCCGCCATCGGCGCGCAGCTCCTTCAGTTCGATTCCCGCATCGGCCTGCATCGCCGCCAGCACGTCGCGGGTCTGGTAGGCCATCGATTCCACCGCCGCGCGGATGAAGTGCTCTTTGGTGGTGCCACGGGTCAGCCCGAACATCGCGCCGCGCACATCGCTGCGCCAGTAAGGCGCCCCCAGCCCCACGAAGGCTGGCACCAGGTACACACCGCCGTTATCGGCCGCACGCTCGGCGTAGGCCTGGCAGTCGCTGGATTTTCCGAACATGCGCAGCCCGTCGCGCAACCACTGCACCACCGAGCCGGCGACGAAGATCGAGCCTTCCAGCGCATATTCCACACATCCATCGAGGCCCCACGCGATGGTGGTGAGCAGGCCATTTTCGGACGTCACCGCCTTCTCGCCGGTGTTCATCAGCATGAAACAGCCGGTGCCATAGGTGTTCTTGGCCATGCCCGGCTCGAAGCAGGCCTGGCCGAACAGCGCGGCCTGCTGGTCGCCGGCGATGCCGGCAATCGGCAGGCGCTGATCGAAGAAGAACTGCGCCTGGGTGGTGGCATACACCTCGCTGGAACTGCGCACCTGCGGCAGCATCGCGCGCGGGATGTTGAACAGCGCCAGCAGCTCATCGTCCCACTGCAGCGCATGGATATCGAACAGCAGCGTGCGCGCGGCATTGGTGACATCGGTGACGTGCGCCTGGCCGCCGCTGAGGTTCCAGATCAACCAGCTGTCGATGGTGCCGAACAGCAGTTCGCCGCGTTCGGCGCGTGCCTGCGCACCCTCCACGTGATCGAGGATCCAGCGGATCTTGGTCGCCGAGAAATAGGCATCGATCAACAGCCCGGTCTTGCGCCGGATCAGCGGCTCGTGGTCATCGGCCTTGAGCTGTTCGCAGATCGCATGGCTCTGCCGCGACTGCCACACCACGGCGTTGTGGATCGGCTGGCCGGTGGCCTTGTCCCAGACCACTGTGGTCTCGCGCTGGTTGGTGATGCCGATACCGGCGATCGTGCGCGGGTCCACTTGGTGGCGGTTCAACAGCTCGGTGATCGTGGTGTAGACGCTGGTCAGGATTTCGCGCGGGTCATGCTCCACCCAGCCCGGCTGCGGGAAGATCTGGGTGAACTCGCGTTGCGCGCTGCCGGCGATGCGTCCGGCACGATCAAACAGGATGGCGCGCGAACTGGTCGTACCCTGGTCGATGGCGAGCACATAGTGCTTGTCCATGGTCTGCTCCGTGGAAATCGATGCCGTCAGGCGTAACAGGCGTACAGCCTACGGCATCGAAACGCGCGCCTGCAGGGTGGCGGCCAATGCCCCGCGCTGTTCGGCGTCCATGCGCAATCCCAAGTGGCTGCGGCGCCACAGCACGTCGTCGGCGGTGCGGGCCCATTCGTGCGCGATGAGGTAGTCCAGTTCGCAGTCGTAGAGGCCGCCGCCGTGGTGATGGCCCAACGCGTCGAGTGTCTGTGCGCCGGCGAGCAGCCCGACTGCACGGGTGCCGTAGCTGCTGGCCAGGCGCTGCAGCAGGGCAGGGGGCAGGCGCGGGTGGTCACGCTGCAGCGCCTCGGCCATGTCAGTGGCCGTGCCGCCATCGCCCCCGGGCAACGGCGGCCCACCGGCGGTCCACGCCGCGCCCATCTCCGGCAGCGCGGGTGAGAGCCGCCCCAGCGCGTCCTCGGCCAGTGCGCGGTAGGTGGTGAGCTTGCCGCCCAGCACGCTCAGCAGCGGCGCGCCGGCGGTATCCAGGTCCAACCGATAGTCGCGGGTGACCCGCGATGCATCGCGGTGGTGATCGGCCAATAGCGGTCGCACCCCGCTGTAGCGCCAGACGATGTCCGCCTCGCGTACCGGAACCCGGACGAACCGGTTCACCGCGTCAAGCAGATAGGCCTGTTCGTCGGCGCGGGGCTGCACCTGCGCCGGGTCACCGTCGTAGTCGGTATCGGTGGTGCCGATCAGGGTGAAGTCCTGCTCGAAGGGAATGGCGAACACCACGCGCTGGTCGGGCTGCTGGAACAGGTAAGCGCTGTCGTGTGCGAACAGGCGTGGGACCACCAGGTGGCTGCCCTGCACGAGCCGCAGACCCAGCGGCGCATCCAGTCCGGCACGCTCCAGCACCGTGCCCGCCCATGGGCCACTCGCGTTGACCACGCACCGGGCGCGAAGCCGCTGCACATCCCCGTTGGCGGTGCGCAGTACCGCCCACCAATGATCGCGGTGACGGATCAATTGTTCGCAGCGGGTACGTGTGCGGATGTCGGCGCCGCGCTCCTTCGCATCAAGCGCGTTGAGCACCACCAGCCGGGCATCGTTGACGCGTGCATCGGCATAGGTGAAGCCGGTCCGGTAGGCGGGCTGCAATGCAGCGCCGCTCGGATCGCGCTGCAGGTCTATGCGCTGGGAGGCCGGGAAGTGGGGATGGGTACGGCCGAGGTGGTCATACAGCCACAGCCCCGCGCGCAGCATCCAGGCCGGGCGCAGATGGCGCGCGTGTGGAAGGACGAAGAGGGTCGGGGCAATGAGATGCGGCGCGAGCTGACGCAGTGTTTCGCGCTCGTTGAGCGCCTTGCGTACCAGGGCGAACTCGCCCTGCTGCAGATAGCGCAGGCCGCCATGGATCAACTTGGTACTGGCGCTGGAGGTATGCGCGGCCAAGTCATCCTGCTCACACAGGCAGACCGACAGGCCGCGTCCCGCTGCGTCGCGGGCAATGCCGGCGCCGTTGATGCCGCCGCCCACCACCAGCATGTCGAAGGACTCGCGCATCGGCTCCCCGTAGCCGGACCGGCGTGGTCCGTGGTGGGTGCCAGTGTCGGCCAGCGACCGGAAAAGCGGGATGAAAGTGGCCCCTCCAACGACAACGGGCCCGCGAGGGGCCCGTTGTGCGTACTACGTGGCGCGAAAACGGCGTGCTTAGAAGCGCGCGCCGATGCCGAAGCCCACGGTCCACGGATCCAGCTTAGCCTTGTCGCCGGTGCCTTCACCGTTGACGGTCAGCTCCGGGCGCGAATGCATGTAACGGGCATCGGCACGGGCGAACCAGGTGCTGTTGATGTTCATGTCCACGCCGACGGTGCCGATCGCGCCCTTGGCGGTCTTGACACCGATGTGGCCGATGTCGCTGGCGAGGTCTTCATTGCTGAAGTTGGACTCGTAGTAACCGGCGCCCACGAACGGACGGAACACATTGTCGGCCTGGCCGAAGTGGTACTGGCCGCTCAGCGCGATCGGCTGCTGCTCGACCGTGCCCAGGCGGGCGCCATCGGTGCCGCGCACGCGGTGGTCGAACTTGTCGGCTGCGCCCCACAGTTCCACGGCCCAGTTGTCGTTGATGTAATAGCTGAAGCTCAGGGTCGGGGCCGGGCCGCCGTCCACCTTGCGCACGCCATCGAGCGGATCGTTCTTCGGCTGCAGCAGCGAGACGCCGCCGACCACGGCGAAGTGCTTGCCAGAAGCGGTATCAACAGTGCTGTCCTGCGCGAAAGCGGCCGGCGCAAAAGCAAGGGCAGTCAGGGTAGCCAGGGTCAGGGTACGGATGGAGCGCATGGGGGAATCTCCTCAGGATGTTTTTGTTCTGGGCCCCGGTGTGTTGGGGCGAGGCAACCGTAGTCCCCGCAATCTGAATCGCGTCCGACGCACGTTAAAATTTAGTTGTTTTCATTCAGCGATCAGTGCGAAATCGCTGTATTTACAGGCGATCATGCAACTCCTGACATTCATGCATCTGGCGATGGTGTGATGGAAACGACAACGTGCATCGGCTTCCCTGCGCAGCTGAACGCCGACTGCCGCGTGCTGGTACTCGGTTCGATGCCGGGTGTCGCCTCGCTGCAGGCCGCGCAGTACTACGCCCATCCGCGCAATCGTTTCTGGCCGTTGATGGGCGTGCTGTGCGGGATCGACGCGACGCTTTCTTATCCCGATCGCGTGCGCGCATTGAACGCGCGCGGCGTGGGCGTGTGGGATGTGATCGGGCAGTGCGAGCGACGCGGCAGCCTGGATGCGTCGATCGTGCGCGGCAGTGAGGTTCCCAATGCGCTGGCTGCACGGATCGACGGATTGCCTGCGCTGCGTGCGATCGCCTGCAATGGCGGCACCGCGTTCCGGGCGTTCCAGCGTTTCATCGTGCCGGCGCTGCTCGATGTGGCGCGCCAGGTGCCGGTATGGTCGCTGCCCTCCACCAGCCCGGCCAACGCGGCCTGGCCGTTGCCCCGGCTGGTGGAGGCATGGCAACCGCTGGCCGATGCCATCCGGCGCTGAGGCGGGGACAGCGCTGGACAATACGGTGCCGACTGGAACCAAAGCAGATGGCTGCAACAGGCTGTCCCGGGACAGCGGCGCTGAAAATTCGCCAAGCTGGTTGGCGCTGGCGCGCGAAGCCCCCACAATAGGCGATTCCCTACACCAGATTGCCGGAGTTTTCCCCATGGCCGAAATCAAGGAAGCACTTGTCCCCGATATCGGTGACTACAGCGATATCCCGGTAATCGAGGTGCTGGTCGCCGTTGGAGATACCGTCAAGAAAGACCAGGGTCTGGTGACGCTGGAATCGGACAAGGCCACGATGGAAGTGCCGTCCTCGGTGGCCGGTATCGTCAAGGAAATCAAGGTCAAGATCGGCGACAACCTCTCCGAGGGCAAGCTCGTGGCGCTGATCGAAGTCAGCGACGAGGCCGCCGCGCCGGCCGCTGCTGCCGCGCCGGCCCCCGCCGGCAAGACCGACGCCGCCGAGACCGCGACCAAGGTCGAACCCGTCGCCACCCCGGCCGAGCCGGACAAGCTGGCCGCCCGTGATATCGAGCAGTCCGCCGCCAAGCCGACCCAGCCGGCCCCGGCCGCCGCTGCCCCGTCGGGTGGCTCGCCGACCAGCCCGCCGGTCGCCTTCAATGCCGACAGCGTGCTGCCGCAGAAGGTGCCCTACGCCTCGCCGGCCGTGCGCGTGTTCGCCCGCGAGCTGGGCGTGGACCTGAACCAGCTGAGCGGCACCGAGAAGGGTGGCCGCATCACCAAGTCCGACGTGCAGAAGTTCGTCAAGTCGGCCCTGGCCGGCGGCGGCGCGGCCACCGGCGGTACCGTGGCGGCCGGTGGCGGCCTGAACCTGCTGGCCTGGCCGAAGGTCGACTTCAGCAAGTTCGGTGAGGTCGAGGTCCAGCCGCTGTCGCGGATCAAGAAGATCTCGGGCGCGAACCTGGCCCGCAACTGGGCGATGATTCCGCATGTCACCCAGTTCGAACAGGCCGACATCACCGAGCTGGAAGCCCTGCGCGTGGCTCTGAACAAGGAAAACGAGAAGGCCGGCATCAAGCTGACCATGCTCGCCTTCCTGGTCAAGGCGAGCGCCGCGGCGCTGAAGAAGTTCCCGGAGTTCAACGCCTCGCTGGATGCCAGCGGCGAGAACCTGACCCTGAAGAAGTACTTCAACATCGGTTTCGCGGCCGATACGCCGAGCGGCCTGGTCGTGCCGGTGATCCGCGACGTTGACAAGAAGGGTGTGGTGCAGATCGCGCAGGAATCCGGCGAACTGGCCAAGAAGGCCCGCGACGGCAAGCTCGGCCCGGCCGACATGAGCGGTGGCTGCTTCTCGATCAGCTCGCTGGGCGGCATCGGTGGCACTGCGTTCACCCCGATCGTCAATGCACCGGAAGTGGCCATCCTGGGCGTGTCCAAGTCGTCGATCCAGCCGGTCTGGAACGGCAAGGAATTCGCGCCGAAGCTGATGCTGCCGCTGTCGCTGAGCTATGACCACCGCGTCATCGACGGCGCGCTGGCCGCCCGCTTCACCACTTACCTCTCGCAGGTGCTGGCCGACATGCGGCGCGTCCTGCTGTGAAGCAGGGCCTGGTCCTGGCCGGGCTGCTGATGGCGCTGCCGATGGCGCAGGCGGGCGCGCGCGAATGCGCGTCTGACCTGGGCCATGGCTGGCCACCGGCGGTCGGCAACTATGGCCAGGCAGTGGAAACCCTGTTCGATGGCAAGGCGCAACCGGCGCTGTCGCTGGTCAGCCTGCCCAAGAGCGGCGTGGAGACCGGCGTGGCATTGCTGCCCGGCACCCAGGACCAGGAATGGACCCTGCGCTACAGCCGGGCCGACAAGCGCGTCTACAACTGGAACAGCGGCGCCCGCCAGGGCGGCGTGGAACTGCGCGTGGACCAGGAGCCGGACCAGTACCAGGTCAGCATCCCGGCGCCGTTGGCGCAGCGGTTGCTGCACAGCTGGCAGGCCGCATTGGCCGCGCAGGTCCCAGGCGACCGCAAGGCGCCGGTGCTGGAGGGTGATGTGCTGTCCTTCACCGTGGATGGCCAGCGTTACAGCGGCACCCGGCCCCAATGCGGTGCGGGCCGGCTGATGATGAAACAGGTGGCGCTGCTGATCGAAGCCAGCGACACCAAGGAAAAGAAGCTCGACCGTCGCTGGAAAGATTTGGACGAGTCGCTCGACGAACTGCAGCAACTGCTCGGCGGCAAGGCCGGCTGAGCACCAGGAGAACACGAATGGCCGCAATTGAAATCAAGGTTCCCGACATCGGCGATTACAGCGGTGTCCCGGTGATCGAACTGCTGGTCGCCGTGGGTGACACGGTGAAGAAGGACCAGGGGCTGGTCACGCTGGAATCGGACAAGGCAACGCTGGAAGTGCCGTCCTCGGCCGCTGGCGTGGTCAAGGAAATCAAGGTCAAGCTCGGCGACAACCTCTCCGAAGGCGACGTCGTGCTGCTGCTGGAGGCCGAAGGCGAGGCTGCCGCACCGGCTGCGCCGGCCAAGGCCGAAGCGCCCAAGGCCGAGGCCGCCCCGGCCAGCAAGCCGCCGGTGACCCCGTCGCACCGCGCCCCGGCCGAACCGGCCGCGCCGCAGCCGGCGCTGTCCTCGGGCAAGCCGGCCGACATCGAATGCAAGATGGTGGTGCTGGGCGCAGGCCCGGGCGGGTACACCGCCGCCTTCCGTTCGGCCGATCTGGGCGTGGATACCGTGCTGATCGAGCGTTACGCCAGCCTCGGCGGCGTCTGCCTCAACGTGGGCTGCATCCCGTCCAAGGCGCTGCTGCATGCCGCCGCGGTGATCGACGAAGTCGCCCACGCCGGTGATTTCGGCGTGGAGTTCGGCAAGCCGACCATCACCCTGGACAAGCTGCGCAGCTACAAGGAAAAGGTGGTCACCCAGCTGACCAAGGGCCTGGCCGGCATGGCCAAGCAGCGCAAGGTGCGCACCGTGCAGGGCCTGGCGAAGTTCGTCTCGGCCAACGAGCTGGAGATCGTGGGCGACGACGGCAAGACCCAGCTGCTGCGTTTCGAGCAGTGCATCATCGCCGCCGGTTCGCAGGCAGTGAAGCTGCCGAACTTCCCGTGGGACGACGAGCGCGTCATGGACTCCACCGATGCGCTGGAGCTGGCCGACGTGCCGGGTTCGCTGCTGGTGGTCGGTGGCGGCATCATCGGCCTGGAAATGGCGACGGTGTATGCGGCGCTGGGTAGCAAGGTGACCGTGGTCGAGTTCATGGACCAGCTGATGCCGGGCGCCGACAAGGACCTGGTCAAGCCGCTGGCCGATCGCCTGAAGAAGCAGGGCGTGGAGGTCCACCTGAAGACCAAGGCGACCGACGTCAAGGCCGACAAGGCCGGCATCACCGTGTCCTTCGAAGCCGCGGTGGAAGGTGAAAAGCCGGGTCTGGACGCCAGCACCTTCGACCGCGTGCTGGTCGCGGTGGGCCGCTCGCCGAACGGCAAGAAGATCGATGCCGAGAAGGCCGGCGTGCAGGTCACCGACCGTGGCTTCATCCCGGCCGACCGCCAGATGCGCACCAACGTGCCGCACATCTTTGCGATCGGCGACATCGTCGGCAACCCGATGCTGGCCCACAAGGCCACGCACGAGGGCAAGCTGGCCGCGGAAGTGGCTTCCGGCGAGAAGAAGGAATGGGTGGCGCGCGTGATTCCGTCGGTGGCCTACACCAATCCGGAAATCGCGTGGGTGGGCGTGACCGAAACCGAAGCCAAGGCCAAGGGCCTGAAGGTCGGCGTGGCCAAGTTCCCGTGGGCCGCCAGCGGCCGCGCGATCGGCATCGGCCGGACCGAAGGCTTCACCAAGCTGATCTTCGACGAAGAAACGCACCGCATCATCGGTGGTGCGATCGTCGGCGTGCATGCCGGTGACCTGCTGGCCGAGATCGGTCTGGCGATCGAGATGGGTGCGGAGGCTGAAGACATCGGCCACACCATCCACGCCCATCCGACGCTGAGTGAATCGGTGGCGATGGCGGCGGAAATCTACGACGGCACGATCACCGATCTGTACATGCCGAAGAAGAAGTAATTGGGCGATCACCGCTGTTGGTGGTGGCTCCGCTTCAACGAAAAACCCCGGTGAAAGCCGGGGTTTTTTGTTGCTGACCTCCCGGCGGCCACCGGGATTCTGTCAAGGCGGGCACGGATACCCTGTGGGGCGAAATCAAGGAGGAGGTGACGGCCACAGGCCGTCGCCGGGGGACATTCGCACGACAGGGTATCCGTGGCCGACCCCCAAACAACCCGCAGTTGCTCCCCAAACCAAAGCGCACAAAAAAACGCGGCCCCGATATTTCGGAGGCCGCGCTTGGAGAGAGAGGTGTTGCGAAGGGCTTAGAAGACGAAGCTGACGCCCGCCACCGGACCCTTGAACTCCTGCTTCAGACCGATCGTGCCATCGCTGCCGGTCTGATCCACGTCCAGCTTGAACCAGTCGTAGCCGGCGAACACGCCGAAGTTCTTGGTGAAGCGGTAATCGACGATCGCATTGGCACGGCTCAGATCGCCGTCGTAATCGTCGAAGTTGCCCCACTTGGTGTTCAGGTACTGGCCCTGGAAGGTGATCATCCACTTCTCGGACGGGGTGAAGCTCAGACGTGCGCCAACCACCGGGGCGACACCGTCGGCCTTCTCGTCCAGGAACTCGCCCTGGTACAGATCACCCACATCGGCATACGCCTTGGTGCTGACCTTGGCGTACTCGGCACCCAGCTGCAGGCCCAGGTCGAACTTGTCGGTATCCACCACCGAGTAGTCATACACCAGGCTGGCCACCTGATACTTCAGCTCACCCTTGATGAAGCTGCCGGCCGGCACATTGGTATCACCGAAGCTCACGCCCTGATCGAGGGTCTCGCGGCGATCCTTGTCGTACTTGAAGTAGTTGAACAGCAGGCGCTGACGGTTGCTGATGCGGAACATGCCGTCAATGCGCGGCTCCCATTCCTTGCCACCGAGGCCGAAATCTTCGGAGAAGCCAACGTCCTGGCCCGCGATGTTGGTGTTGCCGCGGATCGTGTTGTCCGAATCGATCTGCATCGCACCCAGACGCAGCGCGAAGCGGTCATCGCCCTCGGCAGCGTGGGACGGGGCGGCGTAGGAGAGTGCGGCCAGAGCGACTGGCACGGCAAGCAGGGAGAGCATCGGGCGCATCGGGGGTCCTTGCGGTGGTTCTAAGTGATGTGCCGTCACATTGCCCACTGCGACGTCCACCATTCGTGAAGGTATGGTGGACGCTGTGTGTACCGTTCATGCGTGCCGGGCGACCGCAGGTCCGCGCGCTGGCCGTTTGCGGGTCAAATCGCCGTTCATGTCGGGCCCGGCATCGCCAGATCCGTGATCACGCCGCCCGCGGCTCAAAAAAGAGGGTGGCCCCGGAGAGGGCTTCGGGGCCACCCTGTACCAGCCCGCTCGCGGGACGCCGACGAGGATTCAACGGCAGGCTCATGGATCTGACAGTGGTGGGTGGCCAAAGTTCAACGTGCTGCACTGCCGCATCGAGCCACTCCCGCGCAAACCGATTGGACCGCAGGTGGCACAGGCACGCGCGAGGCCCCAGCGGCGGGGGTGCATCCGGGATGAACAGGCAGCGGTTGTCTCTCAAATTGTCCCATTGCTATAATTTGGCGGCTCGACGAGGCGTTTGCTTGCGGCCTCGGCCTTTCCTACTCACAACCATGCAGGACATTCACGTGCTGAACTCCGTTGACGCGGGTCGGCGACTGATGCTGCGCGCAGCGGTTTACCCGCTGGCTGCAGTGGCTGTCCTGGCTCTGGCCCTGCTGCTGTGGGGTGGCCCGAAGGCAGCCCTGGGAGCGTTGCTCTCCGGCGTGGCGGTTTCTGCCGCTGGCTGGGTCGCCGCGCGGATGGCGCTGGGCGGCGGGGTGCAGGCGGCAGGTTCGGCGATGACCCGCCTGATCCTGGCGGTGGTGGCAAAGTGGGTGCTCGTATTCGGCGTCCTGATGGTGGGGTTCCTGGTCTTCAAGCTGCCTGCATTGGCGCTGCTGGCCGGTATCGCCGTCGGGTTGATGTTCCAGGTCCTGGCTCTGGCCAGGCGCTGATCCAATTTATTTAACTCAAGGTTCCGGACACATGGCAGGCGAGGCGCTGACACCCACCTCCTACATCCAACATCACCTGCACAACCTGACGTTCCATATGCAGGAAGGTGGTTTCTGGGCAATTCACGTCGACACCATTGTGACTTCGGTCCTGATGGGTTTGTTGATGGTGTTTGGCTTCTGGATGGCAACCCGCAAGGCCACGGCCGGCGTCCCGGGCAAGTGGCAGGCGTTCGTCGAGATCTGCCTGGAGTTCGTTGACCGCCAGGCCAAGGACACCTACCACGGCACCAGCAAGCTGGTGACCCCGATCGCGATCACCCTGTTCTTCTGGATCCTCATGATGAATCTCATCAAGATGATCCCTGCCGACTTCATCGCGCTGCCGCTGGAAGCCCTGGGCGTGCCGTACTGGAAGCCGGTCCCGACCGCCGACGTCAATGCCACCCTGGGCATGTCGATCAGCGTGTTCTTCCTGATGCTGTTCTTCGCGCTGCGTTCCAAGGGCCTGGGTGGTTTCACCAAGGAATTCCTGACCGCGCCGTTCGGCAAGTGGATGATGCCGTTCAACCTGATCCTCAACATCGTCGAATGGCTGAGCAAGCCGATTTCGCTGGCGATGCGACTGTTCGGCAACATGTTCGGCGGCGAAATCGTCTTCCTGCTGATCTGGGTGCTGGGCGGTGCTGGTATCGCCGGTGCTATTGCAGGCGGTGCATTCGGCCTGGGCTGGATGCTGTTCCACCTGCTGGTGATTCCGCTGCAGGCGTTCATCTTCATGATGTTGTCCATCGTGTACCTGAGCCTGTCGGAAGACGCTCACTGAGTTTTCGCTTCACCCTTCATCCGTTTGTTTCTAAACCCTTAGCTATTCAAAGTTCCAGGAGAAAACCATGTACTTCGCCGTCCTGACCAACCTCGCCCAAGTCCAGAGCTCCACCGTCCTCGCCGTCGGCATCATGATCGGCCTGGCCGCGCTGGGTGCCGGTCTCGGTCTGGCCATCATGGCCGGTAAGTTCCTGGAATCGGCTGCCCGTCAGCCGGAACTGATTCCGGTTCTGCAGGTCCGCATGTTCATCACCGCCGGCCTGATCGACGCCGCGTTCATCATCTCGGTCGCCGTCGGCCTGCTGCTGGCCTTCGCCAACCCGATGATCGGCGAGTTCGTTGCACGCCTGCCGCAGGTTGCTGGTTAATCCAGCAACAGCGAAACGATCAGGCGCCTTGTGCGCCTGATCGCGGATGAAGGATCGGATGCGCCGCCACGGCGGCCCATCCACCCCGTCACCCCCGATTGAGCGAACCCCATGGATATCGGTTTTACCCTCGTTGCCCAGGGACTGGCATTTGCCGGTCTGATCTGGATCATCGCGACCAAGATCTGGCCGCCGTTGATGAACGCCATCGAAGAGCGTCAGCAGAAGATCGCTGAAGGCCTCGCCGCTGCTGACCGCAGCCAGAAGGATCTGGCCCAGGCGCAGGAAAAGGTCAACGATGCCCTGAAGGATGCGCGCACCAAGGCCAACGAGATCATCGATCAGGCCCACGCCCGCGCCAACCAGATCGTTGATGCTGCCAAGAACGAAGCCATCGTCGAAGCGACCCGCCAGAAAGATCTGGCCTACGCCGAGATCGACGCTGCCGCCAACCGTGCCCGTGAAGATCTGCGCAAGCAGGTGTCCGCGCTGGCCGTGAGCGGTGCCGAAAAGCTGCTCAAGCGCGAAATCGACGCCAACGCCCACAAGGCGCTGCTCGACGAGCTGGCATCGGAGATCTGATCGATGAGCCAGGCCCTCACGCTTGCACGCCCGTATGCCCGCGCCGCGTTCGCGACCGCGCGCGACGAAGGCACGTTCGCGCCGTGGTCGGACGCGCTTGCGTTCTCCGCCCACGTAGCTGCCGACCCGCGCGTGGCGGCCCTGCTGTCGAACCCGGAGCTGGAGCGCGACGCCGCCGTCGCGCTGCTGGTTCCGGAATCGTCCAGCGAGACCTTCGGTCGCTTCCTGGCCGTGCTGGCCGATGCGCACCGTCTGCCGCTGCTGCCGGAAATCGCCGGTATGTACGACCAGCTGCGCGCTGAAGCCGAACACGTGGTCAAGGCCACCGTGACCTCGGCCTCGGAACTGTCCGGCGCCGAACTGGACGCCATCAAGGCCGCGCTGCGCAAGCGCTTCGGCCGCGAGGTGGACGTGACGACCGCGGTCGATGCGTCGCTGATCGGCGGTGCCGTGATCGACGCCGGCGATGTGGTCATCGATGGCTCGCTCAAGGGCAAGCTGTCGCGCCTGCAGACCGCGCTCGCTAACTGAATTCATTTAACGTCCGGCGTGACCGCCGGCACTAGGACTTGACGATGGCAACCACGCTCAACCCCTCCGAAATCAGCGAACTGATCAAGAACCGCATCGAGAAGGTCAAGCTGGCCGCGGAATCGCGCAACGAAGGCACCGTGACCAGCGTGTCCGACGGCATCGTGCGCATCTTCGGTCTGGCCGACGTGATGCAGGGCGAAATGATCGAACTGCCGAACAACACCTTCGCCCTGGCCCTGAACCTGGAGCGCGACTCGGTCGGCGCCGTGGTCCTGGGTGATTACCAGAACCTGCGCGAAGGCGACGTGGCCAAGACCACCGGTCGCATCCTGGAAGTGCCGGTGGGTCCGGAAATGCTGGGTCGCGTGGTCAACGCGCTCGGTGAGCCGATCGACGGCAAGGGCCCGATCGCGGCCAAGCTGTCCGCTCCGGTGGAGCGTGTGGCCCCGGGCGTGATCTGGCGCAAGTCCGTCGACCAGCCGGTACAGACCGGTTACAAGTCGGTCGACTCCATGATCCCGATCGGCCGTGGCCAGCGCGAGCTGGTCATCGGTGACCGCCAGACCGGCAAGACCGCCCTGGCCATCGATGCGGTGATCAACCAGAAGGCAACCGGCATCAAGTGCGTGTACGTCGCGATCGGCCAGAAGGCCTCGACCGTGGCCAACATCGTGCGCAAGCTGGAAGAGAACGGCGCCCTGGCGCATACCGTGGTGGTCGCTGCGACCGCATCCGAATCGGCCGCGATGCAGTACATCAGCGCCTACTCGGGCTGCACCATGGGCGAGTACTTCATGGACCGCGGCGAAGACGCGCTGATCGTGTACGACGATCTGTCCAAGCAGGCCGTTGCCTACCGCCAGATCTCGCTGCTGCTGAAGCGTCCGCCGGGCCGTGAAGCCTACCCGGGTGACGTGTTCTACCTGCACTCCCGCCTGCTCGAGCGCGCTGCCCGCGTGTCCGAAGAGTATGTGGAAAAGTTCACCAACGGCGCCGTCACGGGCAAGACCGGCTCGCTCACCGCGCTGCCGATCATCGAAACCCAGGCCGGTGACGTCTCGGCGTTCGTGCCGACCAACGTGATCTCGATCACCGACGGCCAGATCTTCCTGGAAACCGATCTGTTCAACTCCGGCATCCGCCCGGCCGTGAACGCCGGTATCTCGGTGTCGCGCGTCGGTGGTGCGGCCCAGACCAAGATCATCAAGAAGCTGTCCGGCGGCATCCGTATCTCGCTGGCGCAGTACCGCGAGCTGGCTGCGTTCGCGCAGTTCGCCTCGGATCTGGACGAAGCCACCCGCAAGCAGCTCGAGCGCGGTCAGCGCGTCACCGAGCTGATGAAGCAGAAGCAGTACGCGCCGATGTCGATCGCCAACCAGGCGCTGACCATCTACGCCGTCAACGAGGGTTACCTCGACGACGTGCCGGTCAGCAAGCTGTTGGCGCTGGAAGAAGGCCTACATGCCCACTTCGCCAACACCCAGGGCGAGCTGATCGAGAAGGTCAACGCCACCGGCGGTTGGGACAACGATATCGAGGCTGCCTTCAAGAAGGGCATCACCGAGTTCAAGACCACCGGCAGCTGGTAAGCCGCATGTAGAGCGGGGCTCAGCCCCGCTTCACTGTGACAAAGCGGGGCACCCCTCCGCTCTACGGGAATAAGAGATGGCAAGCGGACGCGAAATCAAAACCAAGATCAAGAGCGTGCAGAACACCCGCAAGGTGACGCGCGCGCTCGAAATGGTCTCGGCCTCCAAAATCCGCAAGGCGCAGGAGCGGATGAAGACGTCGCGTCCGTATGCGCAGGCGATGAAGCAGGTGATCGGTCACCTGGCCCAGGCCAGCACCGATTACCAGCATCCGTTCCTGGTCCAGCGTGACGAGGTCAAGCGGGTCGGTTACATCGTGATCTCCTCCGACCGCGGTCTGGCCGGCGGCCTGAACAACAACCTGTTCCGCAAGATGCTGGGCGAAGTGCGCCAGTACCAGGAAAAGGGCGCCGAGATCGACGTGGTCACCGTCGGCCAGAAGGCTTCGACCTTCTTCCGCCGGGTCAAGGTCAACATGGTCGGCAGCGTCACCCACATGGGCGATGTGCCGCACCTGGAACAGCTGATCGGCGTGATCAAGGTGATGCTCGATGCCTTCACCGAGGGCAAGGTCGACCGCGTGTACCTGGTCTACAACCGCTTCATCAACACGATGACGCAGAAGGCCAGCTTCGATCAGCTGCTGCCGTTGCCGGCCGCTGAGAAGCAGGTCGCGCATCACGACTGGGACTACCTGTACGAACCCGATGCCGCGACCGTGCTCGAGCACGTGATGACGCGTTACGTCGAGTCGCTGGTGTACCAGGCCGTGCTGGAAAACGTGGCCTCCGAGCATGCGGCACGCATGGTGGCGATGAAGTCGGCCAGTGACAACGCGAACAAGCTGATCGGAACCCTGCAGCTGGTCTACAACAAGGCCCGCCAGGCAGCGATCACCCAGGAAATCTCCGAAATCGTCGGCGGCGCGGCAGCAGTCTGACGCGCACAGTCAAAGCACACATTAGAGGATTGCAGCAATGAGTCAGGGCAAGATCGTTCAGATCATCGGCGCCGTCGTCGACGTCGAATTCCCCCGCGAGTCGGTGCCGAAGGTGTACCACGCGCTGAAGGTGGACAACACCGAAATCACGCTGGAAGTGCAGCAGCAGCTGGGTGACGGCGTGGTCCGCTGCATCGCGCTGGGTTCCACCGACGGCCTGAAGCGCAACCTGGTCGCCACCAACACCGAACGCGCCATCTCGGTGCCGGTCGGCGCGGGCACGCTGGGCCGCATCATGGACGTGCTGGGTCGCCCGATCGACGAAGCCGGTCCGGTCGCCGCCAGTGACACCTGGGAAATCCATCGTTCGGCTCCGTCGTACGAAGACCAGTCCCCGGCCACCGAGCTGCTGGAAACCGGCATCAAGGTCATCGACCTGATGTGCCCGTTCGCCAAGGGCGGCAAGGTCGGCCTGTTCGGCGGCGCCGGCGTCGGCAAGACCGTCAACATGATGGAACTGATCAACAACATCGCCAAGGCGCACAGCGGTCTGTCCGTGTTCGCCGGCGTGGGTGAGCGTACCCGTGAGGGCAACGACTTCTACCACGAGATGAAGGACTCCAACGTCCTGGACAAGGTCGCGATGGTGTACGGCCAGATGAACGAGCCGCCGGGCAACCGCCTGCGCGTCGCCCTGACCGGCCTGACCATGGCCGAGTACTTCCGCGATGAGAAGGACGAAAACGGCAAGGGCAAGGACGTGCTGTTGTTCGTCGACAACATCTACCGCTACACCCTGGCCGGTACCGAAGTGTCGGCACTGCTGGGCCGTATGCCGTCGGCCGTGGGCTATCAGCCGACCCTGGCCGAGGAAATGGGCGTCCTGCAGGAGCGCATCACCTCGACCAAGAACGGCTCGATCACCTCGATCCAGGCCGTCTACGTGCCCGCCGATGACTTGACCGATCCGTCGCCGGCCACCACGTTCGCCCACTTGGATTCGACCGTGACCCTGTCGCGTTCGATCGCCTCGCTGGGTATCTACCCGGCCGTGGATCCGCTCGACTCGACGAGCCGCCAGATGGATCCGCTGGTCATCGGCCACGAGCATTACGACACCGCCCAGCGCGTCCAGCAGACCCTGCAGAAGTACAAGGAACTGAAGGACATCATCGCGATCCTGGGCATGGACGAACTGTCTGAAGAAGACAAGCAGGCCGTGACCCGCGCTCGTAAGATCGAACGCTTCTTCAGCCAGCCGTTCCACGTGGCCGAAGTGTTCACCGGTTCGCCGGGCAAGTACGTGTCGCTGAAGGACACCATCCGTGGCTTCAAGGCCATCGTCGATGGCGAATACGACCACCTGCCGGAACAGGCGTTCTACATGGTCGGCAGCATCGAAGAAGCGGTCGAGAAGGCCAAGAAGATGGCCGAGAAGGCCTGATGCGGCGGGGACGGGCTCCGGTCCGTCCCGACCGTGACACGGGGTGGGCAGCTGCCCACCGCTGCGGAACACCTGCGGTGGGTTCAACCCGCCCCCTAGCGAAGAGAGTTACATGAGCACCATTCGTTGCGACATCGTCAGCGCCGAGCAGGAAATCTTCCGTGGTGAAGCGACCCTGGTCGTGGCCACCGGCGAGCTGGGCGAGCTGGGCATCGCGCCCAAGCATGCTCCGCTGATCACCCGCCTGAAGCCGGGCAAGGTGGTAGTGACCACGCCGAACGGCGAACAGCTCGATTTCGCCATCTCCGGCGGCATCCTCGAAGTGCAGCCGCAGGTCGTGACCGTGCTGGCCGACACCGCGATCCGTGCCCAGGACATCGATGAAGCCTCGGTCCGCAAGGCCAAGGAAGAAGCCGAGCGCATCCTGGCCAATCGTGGCGAAGCGATGGAAGTGGCCGAAGCCCAGCAGAAACTGGCCGAAGCCGTGGTCCAGCTGCAGGCCCTCGAGCGCCTGCGCAAGACGCTCAAGCACTGAGTGGAGCGGCGCGACGGCGCCATCCACGAAGGGAAAACGCCGGCTTGCCGGCGTTTTTTTTTGCCCGCCGGCGGCGCATGCCTCAGCGGAAGATCAAGGTCCGCATCAGCAGGAATGACACGGCGGCCAGGCTACCCTCCACCAGCGGTTTGGCCAGCCACGCATAGCGCAGGCCCAGATGCTCGGCGGCCAACGTCACCAGCAGCGTGCTGATCGCCGTCAGCACCGCCCACAGCAGCAGGAAGCGCGCGAACCGCGCCCAGCCCAACCGGTGTGCACCCTCGCGCGCGAACGTGTAACGGCCGTTGAGCCAGAACCCCAGCAGCATGCCCGCCACGCGCCCCAACAGGTTGCCTGGCACCGTCGGCATGCCCAGTGCGGTGGCGCCGACGAACACGGCCCAGTCCACCACAAGCTGGACAAGACCGATGATGAGATAGCTGCTGCCTTGTCGGAGAAGGCTCATGGCGGATTCGCGGCGGACAATCCCACATGTTAACGAGCGGCGCACTAGAATTCCTCTCAACGATTCCCGGAACCCGATCTGCCCATGACCCAGCCCCTGCACGTGATCATCCTGGCCGCCGGTGCCGGCAAACGCATGAAGTCGGCCCTGCCCAAGGTGCTGCAACCGATTGCTGGCCGTCCGATGCTCGCCCATGTGATCGACACCGCGCGCCAGCTGCAGCCCGAAGCGATCCACGTGGTGTACGGCCATGGCGGCGAAGCGGTGCGGCAGGCCTTCACCGACCAGCCCGACCTGCACTGGGCCGAACAGAGTCAGCAGCTGGGCACCGGCCATGCCGTGCTGCAGGCCATGCCGCAGGTGCCGGATGCGGCCACCGTCCTGGTGCTGTACGGCGACGTGCCGATGATCCGCGGCGAGACGCTGCGTCATCTGCTGTCTCAGCAGGGGCGGCTGGCGGTGCTGGTGGCCGAGGTTGCCGATCCGACCGGCTATGGCCGCATCGTGCGCAATGCCGAAGGCAAGGTCGGCGCGATCGTCGAGCAGAAAGATGCCAGCGACGAACAGCGCAGCATCCGCACCATCAATACCGGCATCATCGCCGCCGAATCCACGGCGCTGCGCCGTTGGTTGTCCCAGCTGTCCAATGCCAACGCCCAGGGCGAGTACTACCTGACCGACATCTTCGCGGCAGCGGCAAGCGATTACACCCCGGCCGACATGGCCTTCGTGCAGGATCCGCAGGATGCCGAGGGTGCCAACGATCCGTGGCAGCTGGCCCAGCTGGAACGTGCCTGGCAGCTGCGTGAAGTGCGTGCGCTGTGCGCGCAGGGCGCACGCGTGCTGGATCCGTCGCGGCTGGATATCCGTGGCACGGTCACTGTCGGCAGTGACGTGCAGCTCGACGTCAATGTCATTCTGGAAGGGCGCGTGGTTCTGGGCGATGGCGTCAGCATCGGGGCATTCACCCGGCTCAAGGACGTGACATTGGCCGCGGGCACCGTGGTCAAGCCGCACTGCGATCTGGACGGCGTGATCAGCGAAGGCGCTGCCGAGATTGGTCCGTTCGCCCGTCTGCGCCCCGGCACCGTGCTGGCAGCAGGTTCGCATGTCGGCAACTTCGTGGAGACCAAGAAGGTCGTGCTGGGGGCGGGCAGCAAGGCCAACCACCTCACCTATCTGGGCGATGCGGTGATCGGCAGCCAGGTCAACATCGGTGCCGGCACCATCACCTGCAACTACGACGGCGTGAACAAGTCGCAGACCACCATCGGGGATCGCGCCTTCATCGGCTCCAACAGCTCGCTGGTGGCGCCTGTGGTGATCGGCGAGGGCGCCACGGTGGCGGCCGGTTCGGTGATTACCCGCGGCGCACCGGCGGACAAGCTGACCGTCGCACGTGCCCGCCAGGAAACCATCGACGGCTGGAAGCGCCCCACGAAGAAGTAGTGCCGGCAGGAAGATCGCCACGCACAGGCCGCCTTCGCGGCGGTTCTGCAGCGAGATCCGGCCGCCATGGGCTTCCACGATCTCGCGGGTCAGCGCCAGGCCCAGGCCCGTGCCGTTGCGCTTTGTCGAGTAGAACGGCATCAGCGCGTTCTGCAGCACGGCTTCATTCATGCCCTTGCCGCGATCAAGCACCTCCAGCCGCAGCCACTGCGGCAGGCGGGTCAGGCGCAGCTCCACGTCATCGGTGGGCGGTTCGGCGTCGGCACACGCCTCGTGTGCGTTCTTGAGCAGGTTCAGCAGTGCCTGGCCCAGCTGGGCGATGTCCACCCGGCTGTGCAGGTCATCCGGAATGTCAGCCATGCGGAACGGAATCTGGTGCTGTAGTCCGGTCAGGAACAGGTTCCACTGCACAGTCTGCAGCTGCGGCTGCGGCAGTTTGGCGAACCGCGCATAGCCGCGGATGAAGCCTTCGAGGTGACGTGCGCGGTCTTCGATGGTGGCAAAGACCTCCCCCAGGCGTTCGACCTTGCCACGCCGAACCAGCTCGCCGCCGGAGTGCGCCAGCGACGCGATCGGGGCCAGCGAGTTGTTGAGCTCATGGCTGATCACCCGTATCACCTTTTTCCAGGTCTGCACTTCCTGGCGGCGCAGTTCTGCGGTGAGCAGACGGATCAGCAGCAGATCATGCGGCCGCCCGTTGAGATGGAAGTTGCGTCTCGACAGGTGATAGACCTGTTCGTCGTCCTCGTCACCGTCCTCTTCGCGTACCGCGAACAGACTGTCGCCCCCGCGTGCGATGGCATCGCGCAACTCGACCGGCATCGTCTCCATGACATCGTGCATGCGCTGGCCTTCCAGCTTCCAGCCGTTGTGCAGCAGCTTGCGCGCGGCCAGGTTGGAAAACACCACCCGCTGCACACCATCGCCGCCGTGCGAGAGCAGCAGCATCGACACCGGCGTGTTCTGCACCATCGTATCGAGCAGCAGTTCGCGCTGGACCAGCTCCTGACGCTGCGCACGCAGCACATCGCCCAGCTCGCGATGGGCCTGGACCAGATCGCCCAGCTCGTCGTTGGAGGGCCAATAGATGCCGAAGTTGTACTCGCCATCGCGGTAGCTGCTGGTCGTGCCGGACAGGGCGCGCAGCAGTGACCGGATCGGCGCGGTGGCACGGCGCAGGCTCCACCACATCAGCGACAACAGCACGATCACCGAGATCCCAGTGACGCCCCAGCCGTGGTCCATCCAGAACGCCAGATACCACGGAAATGCCGACGCCAGCGCCAGCACCGGCAGCAGGCGCAGGAACAATCGGAAGGTGAAAGAACGCCGCTTCATTCGCGCGGAATGCCGTAACGGTCCATGCGCCGGTACAGCGCCTGGCGGCTGAGCCCGAGTTCGGCGGCGGCCTGCGCGATGATCCCGTGGTTGTGGGCCAGCGCGTTCTCGATCCGGCTGCGGTCCGGATCCACTGCCGGGCTGGTGGCCCGGGGCGCGGCAGTGCGCGGCAGGTTCAGATCGACCACTTCGATGCGCGGGCCGGTGGACAGCAGTTCAGCGCGTTGCAGCACATTGCGCAGCTCGCGCACATTGCCCGGCCACGGGTGGCGCTGCAACGCGGTTGCCGCGGCGGTGGACAGCGGCTTGCCACTGTCCAGGAAGCGCTCGGCGAGCGGCAGGATGTCGCCGGTGCGCTCGGCCAGCGGTGGCAGCGCCAGCTCGACGGTATTGAGGCGGTAGTACAGATCCTCGCGGAACTGGCCGTCGCGGATCATGGCCGGCAGGTCGGCGTTGGTGGCGCTGATCACGCGCACTTTGACCTGCCGCTCGCGGTTGGACCCCAGTCGTTCGAAACGACCGGTTTCGAGCACGCGCAGTAGTTTCATCTGGCCGCTGGGGGAGAGATTGCCGATCTCGTCCAGGAACAGCGTGCCGCCATCGGCGGCCTCGAACTTGCCTTCGCGCGCCTTGTTGGCGCCGGTGTAGGCACCGGCGTCGGCACCGAACAGCTCGGCCTCGATCAGCTCGGAGGGAATCGCACCGCAGTTAAGGGCAACGAACGGCCCCTTGGCGACCAGCGAATTGGCCTGGATGATCTCGGCGATTTTTTCCTTGCCCGCGCCATTCGGACCGGTGATCAGCACCGGCAGTGCCGAGCGTGCAACCTGGCAGGCCAGACTTACCACGCGCTCGCTGGCGGCATCTGCCACAACCGCGCCGCGCAGGTCGTAACGGGCTTCCAGTGCCGAGCGGTTGCGTTGCTCACGGTCACGGCGGCGATCGAGTTCCCGGCGGGTTTCAGACAGTTCCAGCAGGTTGTTGACCGTGATCAGCAGTTTGCGGTCGTCCCACGGCTTGGCCAGGTAGTCGGCGGCGCCGGCCTTGACCAGATCGACCGCGCTGCTCAGATGCGTCCAGGCGGTCAACAGGATCACCGGCAGGTCCGGGTGGCGCGCACGGATCTGCAGGAACAGTGCTTCGCCTTCTTCGCCGGAGGTCGTGTCTTCGGTGAAGTTCATGTCCTGGATCACCAGGTCCACCGGTTGCTGTTCCAGCAGGGCCAGGCCCTGCTCGGGCGAGAGCGCGTGCAGGGTGTCGATGTCGTGCAGCGAGAACAGCACGTTAAGTGCGGTGCCGACGCTGGCGTTGTCGTCAATGATCAGGATCGAGGGCATGCGGCAGCGTAGGACCGGAAGTGGGATCAAGAGTACCGGAGCGCCGGGCCAAGAGGCAGATGGCCCGGCGAGCGGTGGCCGCCGGACGACAGGCCCCGCGGGAGCGGGGCCGTCCGGGCCGGAGGTGCCCGGTCAGGCACTCCGGGTGGCAACAGCGGGTGGAACGGCGGCGGCACGACGTGCCGGGCCGAAGACAGCGATCTGGCCAAGCAGCCACAACAGCACCGCGCCGATCGGCAGGTAACTGATGGGCATGCGCGGCAGCTCGTAGTTGTTCATCAGCCACAGATTGATCGTGTAGGCCATCAACATGCCCAGCACGATGCCGACCGTGGCCAACAGGAAGTTCTCGGTCTGGAAGTAGCGCAGGATCTGGCTGCGCGTCGCGCCCAGCGCCCGGCGGATGCCGATCTGCTTGGTGCGCTGCTGCACCCAGAAACTGGCCAGGCCGACGATGCCCAGCGCGGTCACCACCAGCAGTGCCACGCAGACGGTGATCAGCAGGCCAACCATAGCGCGGTCATTGGCGAAGTACTTTCTGCGCTGGTCTTCGTAGCTGGATTTGCCGCGGATCAGTCGGCTCGAATCGACACGTTCCAGTGCCGTCACCGCCGCCTTGATCACTTCGTCCCGCCGCGCGGGATCGGTGACACGGATCAAGTAGAAGCCTTCCTCATAGGTGGCTCGCAGCGGCAGCATGATCGAATACTGCATATCGCCGTCAACCTGATTCGGCCGGGCCAGCACCTTGACGATACCGACGATGCGCAGTGGCATGGAGCCGCTGTAGACCGTCTTGCCCAAGGCGTCACCGCCGGGGAACATCTTGTCGGCAATCGCCTTTGTCACGATGATCGCCGAGCCGGATTTCTCAGCGTCTTCGTCGGTCAAGGCGTCCGCTGCGTCGCGGTACTCGTCGCTCTGGAAATCGCGGCCGGCGATCAGGTCCACGCCCAGTGTCTCCAGCGCGCCTTCGCGGGCGAAGTATTGAGAGGTGCTCAGTGTCGAGCGTTCCTGGTTGGGTGTCAGTCCCAAGCCCGTGTTCCAGGAGCTGTTGCGGAACGGAATCTGGTTCAGGGTGACGGCACTCTTGACGCCCGGAATGGCGTGCAATGCCGCCAGGTCTTCGCGGGTGCGCGCGGCGGCATTGACCTGGGTGCCGATGCCGCCCAGTCGGACTTCGATCAGTTCAGTCTCGGCGATGCCGCTCGGCTGGTTGATCTTTTCGATGCGCTGCCCGATCAGGAACAGCGCATTGCAGACGATCGCGCAGGTCAGGGCGATCTCCAGCACGATCAGCGCTGCGGCGGTCTTGTGCCGGCGCAGGGTGGAGAGGATGGGACGGATATCCATGATGTGCTCCGGATCCTTACTGCGATTTGAGTTGGATGGCCGGCGTGACCTGCATGGCGCGCAGCGCCGGCAGGAAGCCGGCCAGCAGGCTGGCCACCAGGGTCAACGCGAAGGTCATCAGCAGCATCTGTCCATCCAGCGTGGCCAGCTTGGCGTAGTCCACCGGCTGCTGGCGCACCGCGTACAGGCCCAACATGGCCAGTACCAGGCCAAGCAGTCCACCGGCCAAGCCGACGGTGCCGGCTTCGATGAGTGATTGCATGAAGATCTGGCCGCGGCTGGCACCCAGTGCCCGACGCACGCCAATCTCGCCGCTGCGGCGCAGGAACTTGGCCAGCAGCAGGCCCACGGTGTTGATCAGGCAGACCAGCAGGAAGCCCATCGCCAGCCACAACTGCAGGCGCACGTCACCGGGGACAACCTTCTTGAAGTCCAGCCACTCCATGACATTGCGCAGACGGACGTTGTTGGGACGCTCGAAGCGGCCGGCCGCACGCTGCTGGTCGGAGTAGTTCTCCAGGTAGCGGCGGTACTCCGCAGCCTGCCCGGGGTTCTCCAGCTCTACCCAGTACTGGATCCAGGTGCAGCTGGCGGTCGGGCCGGTCGGGTCGGGTTCGTTGCGGCGACCGAAGCAGTCCATGCTGCCGCTACGGTCGAACTTCAGCTCGATGGCCGTGGTGAAGGGAACGAACACGTCCTCGCTGTCGCCATAGCGACCGGTATTGAGATCGTAGAAGTGTGGATTGGGGTGCCAGTCGTCCAGCACGCCGACCACAGTCATCGTGTTGCCATTGATGCGCAGCGACTTGCCGACGCTGTTGGCGCCATCAAACAGCTTCTGGTTGAGCGTCTTCGTGATCACCGCGACCCTGCCGCGGCCTTCGTCATCTGCTTCCTTCCATCCCTGGCCGTACTTGAACGGGGTATCGAACATCGGGAAGAAGTCGCCAGAGGTGTAGCGCGAATCCGTTACGAATGGACGCAACGTGCTGCTGTCCGGCTCGATGGTGACACCGCCGCCGGTCATCATTGCCTGGCGCTTGGCATGTTTCTCGCTCAGCAGTTTGGTGGCGTCGAAGCGGGTCAACTGGTCGGCCGGTTCTTCGCCAGGCTGATAGCCAAGCGCCGACTGCGGATCAATCTGCACGCTGAAGAGCCGATCGCTCTTCTGCGGAATCGGATCGCCGGACAGCACGTGGAACACGGTCAGTGTGGTCATCGAGGCGCCGATGCCCAGCGCGATGGCGATCACCATCAGCGCGGTCAGCACCTTGTTGCGCCGGAAACTGCGCAGCGCCAGTCGGAAGTAGTAGGCGAGCATGGCGGGCCTCAGTCGTTGGCGATGGCAGCGGCGACGGACGGGCGCGGCGTGGCGAGCACCGGATCGCGCAGCAGATCGGTGACCTGGCCATCGACGATGTGCACGTTGCGCTTGGCGCGTGCGGCCAGCTCCGGGTCATGAGTGACCATGACGATGGTGGTGCCCTTGGCGTTGATCTCTTCCAGCAGTTCCATCACGCCACGTGCCATCTGGCTGTCCAGGTTGCCGGTCGGTTCATCGGCCAGCAGCAGGCGGGGGCTGCCCGCCAGCGCACGCGCGATCGCGGCGCGCTGCTGCTGACCGCCCGACAGTTCGGCCGGGTAGTGCTTCATGCGCGAGCCCAGGCCCACCTGGGCCAGCGCATGTTCGATGCGCTGCTTGCGCTCGGCCGCCGGCATGCCGCGGTAGCGCAGCGGCACATCGACGTTGTCGAACAGGTTCAGATCGGAGATCAGGTTGAAGCCCTGGAAGATGAAGCCGATCTTCTGGTTGCGCAGCCGGCTGCGCGCGTCGTCGCCGAGCTGGCTGACGTCCTGGCCGTCGAGCAGGTAGGTGCCGCTGGTGAAAGTCTCCAGCAGGCCTGCGATGTTGAGGAAAGTGGTCTTGCCCGAACCGGACGGACCGGTTACGGCGACGAACTCCCCCTCGCGGACGTGCAGGTCCAGCGACCGCAGGGCATGGGTTTCCACCTGTTCGGTGCGGAAGACTTTGGCGACCGAGCGCATCTCGAGCATGGCTGTGTTCCTTTGAATGTCGGAAAGATCGAAAGGGAATGAATCAGTTGATGGACACGCGCTCGGCATCGCCGAACAGATCGCTGCCGGACACCACGACGCGATCGCCGGGTTGCAGGCCAGAGAGGATTTCAACTTCGCCCAGGCTGCTCACACCGAGCTTGACCGGGCGGCGGACAGCACTGCTGCCGTCCATGACATAGGCGTAGCCGTTGCCCTGTTCAACGAACGGGCCACGCTCGATTTTCAGTGCGTTGCGGCGGGTATCAAGCAGCACGCGTGCCTGCATCCGCTGGCTCTGGCGCAGGCCCTGCGGCTGCTTGTCGGAGAAGCGGATGCGGGCGTTGACCTCGCCGGCGACCACTTCCGGGGACACGGCGGAGATCTCACCGGCGAACTGGCCGCTGCCGCCGGTGAGCTGGGCGGGCATGCCGATCGACAGCTCACGGGCGAAGCTCTCCGGTACCTTGATCTCGATCTCGAAGCGGGACAGATCGACCACGCCCAGGATCGGCGCATTGGCGACCACGTTGGTGTGCTGGGTGGCCTGCACCTGGCCGACCTGGCCATCGAACGGGGCACGCAGGGTGAGCGCATCGACCTGGCGTTCGACCTCGGTGACCACGGCACGCTGGCGATCGGCCAGCAGGCGCTTGTTGCGCGCGTCCAGATCGGCGCCCTGTGCTTTCAACATCGCATCCTTGCGGGCATGTTCCAGCTGGATGTCGCTCTTCTTGACCGTGTCTTCGGCCTTGGCGACATCGACCTGCGGCACCGCGCCGCCATCGAAACCGCGCTTGTAGCGCTCCAGATCGCGCACCGCGGCCTGGCGTTCGATCACCGCCTGGTCGGTGTCCTTCTGCGCGGTGGCACGGGCGAGGGTGGCGTCCAGGGTGGCGCGGCTGGCCTCGGCCTGCAGGCCGGCCAGCGTGGCCTGCTCCTGGGCGAGCTTGCTGCGCAGTTCCGGGCTGTCGATCACGGCCAGTTCCTGGCCCTGCTTGACCACGTCACCGGCGACCACCTTCAGGGTCACGGTGCCGGCGGAGATGGCGTAGAGCACCGGGTTGTTGGCGGCGATCACGCGGCCATCAGCAGCGATATCGCGGACCATGTCGCCCCGGGTGACCTCGGCGACGCGGACACGGGCGCTGTCAAAGGAGCGGCTGGCGCCGAGCCACGCGCGGGCGGCGAAGCCGATTGCCAGCAGCACGACCAGGGCGGCGACCGCCGGCCACAGCCAGCGCTTCCACGGGGCGGGCGCGGCGTGCGAGGAAAGGGTCTGGTCCTGGGCGGAAGTGTCGCGGATCATCGGGCTCGTTCGCGGTTGGGTTGTGAAGTACCAAAGCAGACTTCATGCCAACTTTTCACCCTTTTAAAACAAAGGCTTGCGAATCGTGCGGCGTGTCCGGGTGTCCGCGGACACCGGACCGGACACTTTCGTTAAGCGGACAGCGCCCAAGCCGCCTCGGTCGCCACGCTAGAATGCGAGGCTAACCAGCAGGGATCTGAATCTATGTGCGGCATTGTGGGAGCGATCGCCCATCGCGACGTGGTACCGGTACTCATCGAAGGATTGAAGCGACTGGAATACCGCGGCTACGATTCCTCCGGCATTGCCGTGATCGACGCCGCCGCGGCCGAGCCCGATGTCCGTCGCGTGCGCCGCACCGGCCGCGTGGCCGAGATGGAGAAGGCCGCTGCGAGCGAAGGCTTCCAGTCGCTGCTCGGGATCGGCCACACGCGCTGGGCTACCCACGGTGGCGTGACCGAAGCCAACGCCCACCCGCACATCAGCCACGGTGTGGCGCTGGTGCACAACGGCATCATCGAAAACCATGAAGAGCAGCGCGAGAAGCTGCGCGCGCTGGGCTACACCTTCGAGTCGCAGACCGACACCGAAGTGATCGCGCACCTGATGCACCATCACCTCAAGGAAGGCGACAGCCTGCTCTCGGCGCTGCAGCGCACGGTCAAGGAGTTGACCGGTGCTTACGCGCTTGCGGTGATGAGCCGCGCCGAGCCGGACCACTTCGTCTGCGCGCGCATGGGTTGCCCGCTGCTGGTCGGCCTGGGCGAGGGCGAGAACTTCGTCGCCTCCGACGTCTCGGCGATCATCCAGGCCACCCGCACGGTGATCTTCCTGGAAGAGGGCGACACGGCCGATATCCGCCGCGATGGCGTGCAGGTCTACGACGAGCAAAACCAGCCGATCGTGCGGGATGTGCACCTGTCGGATGTCTCGCTCGCGTCGCTGGAGCTGGGGCCGTACCGCCACTTCATGCAGAAGGAAATCCACGAGCAGCCGCGCGCGCTCGGCGACACCATCGAAGCGGCGATCGACGCCGGTGGCTTCCCGGCCACACTGTTTGGCAAGAACGCCGAGGCGGTGCTGTCGGGTATCGAAGGCGTGCAGATCATCGCCTGCGGCACCAGTTACTACGCCGGCCTGACCGCGCGTTACTGGATCGAAGCCATCGCCGGCCTGCCGTGCAGCGTGGAGATCGCCAGCGAGTACCGCTACCGCGCTGCTTACGCGAACCCGAAGCACCTGATCGTGACCATTTCCCAGTCCGGCGAAACGCTGGATACGATGGAAGCGCTCAAGTACGCCAAGTCGCTCGGTCATCTGCATACGCTCTCGATCTGCAACGTGCCGGAGAGCGCGATTCCGCGCGCCAGCGAGCTGGTCTGCTACACCCGCGCCGGTGCCGAGATCGGTGTTGCCTCGACCAAGGCCTTCACCACCCAGCTGGCCGCGCTGTTCCAGCTCACCGTGGTGCTGGGCAAACTGCACGGCCGCATCGACGCCGCGCAGGAAGCGGACTACCTGGAGCAGCTGCGCTTCCTGCCGGGCAGCGTGCAGCACGCACTCAACATGGAGCCGCAGATCGCCGCCTGGGCCGAGCGCTTCGCGCGCAAGAGCAGTGCACTGTTCCTGGGGCGTGGCCTGCATTACCCGATCGCGCTGGAAGGCGCGCTCAAGCTCAAGGAGATCACCTATATCCACGCCGAGGCGTACCCGGCCGGTGAACTCAAGCACGGCCCGCTGGCGCTGGTGGATGAAGACATGCCGGTGGTGGTGATTGCGCCCAACGACAGCCTGCTGGAGAAGGTCAAATCCAACATGCAGGAAGTGCGTGCGCGCGGCGGTGAACTGTTCGTGTTCGCGGACCAGGACAGCAACTTCGTGGCGTCCGACGGCGTGCATGTGATCCGCACGCCGCGCCATGTCGGCGCGCTGAGCGCGGTCGTGCATACCATCCCGGTGCAGCTGCTGGCGTACCACACCGCATTGGCCCGCGGGACAGACGTGGACAAGCCGCGCAACCTGGCCAAGAGCGTGACGGTGGAGTAAGTCGGTGCATGTGATGTGTGGTCGAACATAGGGGTTGGTCCAACTTATAAGTACGGCGAGTTGTGAATCAACTCGCCTTTCAACGGTTCCAGGTAAAAAAACGGTACATCAGGCGGCAAAGTGAAAGGGCTTGCTTTCTGGGCTCACGGAGCGTGGGGCGCTGCTACATGCGCGAGCCTGAACAAACGTCAGCCTCTTGCGCTTCTTGGAACCGCTGGCGCCGTCTATGAACGCGCCAACTTTTCGCATGGTCCTTGCTCGCGGTGGCACACGTCCAGCCATGGGAGCGAGTGTCTCTGGTTTGGAAGGGCCAGCAGCCTCTCCTCGGCCGCTTCTGGTGCGGGAAGTAGAGTCCGAATCGCGGGTTGACCAGATGCAAGAAACCAAAGCGGGTGCGGGCCCTGCACTAAAGCCCTTTCTGGTCGCGACCTATCAGTTTCACAGGATGTGATCCGGGTCGCGTGCGTCGACTTGGGAATTTCGTAGCATACAAGCGCGAGTTAGATCGCACTCCCATCTGCGTAACCAAGGACGAGGTTCAGCCATAAAAATTGCTTCTCTGGTCTTCATATGCGTTGGCTTTTTCGTGGGCCCTGCTCAAGCAGCGTCTCCTGTGCCCAGTCATGGCTCCGATGAATTGCACGCTGCTAAGGATCTGGCTCTGTTGCAGCGTGAGATTTCTGGTCGAATGGCGCAAATCAAGAGTGAGGTAGATTTGCAGGCCTACCTGAACTCAGCTCGCGGCCTGCCGACACCATTTGATTTGCTCTCGCCAGGATCCAAGCGTCGCTTCATTGAGAGTTTGGTTTTTACAGAACGAGGCCTGGGAAGCTTCACGTATTCAGACATCCGCAACGAACTCAGTTTGTCTGAGGCCTACAGGCTACTTGCACTCTTTGGCCGGGAAGCAACGGCCGCTTCCATCCGCGGCATTCGCGTGGAAAGCGAGGAAGATCAGCTGGTGTTCCAAGCGGGTGCCATCGGTTCTCGGAACTTGGACTATATGGACTATTGGTGCCGCACAACGGCCACCTGTACTAGAAAGCTTGAGGACATTTGTGTCGCTCCAGGTTGCTAGGGCGCATCACTTTTGTCTAAGGGGGAGTCAATGGATTTCCGCGCTGCCGTCACACTGTTTTCAATGCTTGCACCATCGTTGGCGTGCTCCCAAGGGCTGACGGCCGCGGAACTCATGTTCAATGATTACTATGCCAAGATTCGGGAAGTAGATGAGAGTGAGGGTCGCGCTGCCTCGCTGCGAGCAGCGGAACTATTCGATTCTTACTACTCAGCCCTCTCCACACGGCAAGGCATGGAACGCGCCTCCCCGGAGGCGCTCCACTTCCTAATTAGAGCCTCTTCTGCGAAGAACTTTTACACGCAGCACTCAAGTGATCTTGTGACGATGCGATTGGCGATCGAGAGGCTTAGTTCACTGGGAAAAGATAATAGAGTGGATTGGGACGGATACTTTCGATCGCTAATCTTGATGCGGAGATTTGAGGTCGCTGAGGAGGTCCGAAGAGCGAATCCAGGGTGGTTTTCCGCGCTGCCTACGATCAATCGAAATCATGAGCCTGCAGATGAGCAGGTAAAACTATGGGAGGTAGACTCCTCCTCTGGATCTTTGGTGCTTACATCTAAAAATATCTCACAAGGTACATATCTCGTCGTTATTGCGCACCCGGCGTGTAAGTTCTCGCGTGCTGCAATGTTGGCCTTCGAATCCGATCCTGGCTTGCAGGCAGTGTCAACGCTCTGGTTGGTTCCACCAGAGCGTGATCTTTCTTTTGATCTGATCAGTGAGTGGAACGCGGCCCATCCAGGCGTCCAACTCCTCCTTGCAGATGAGGTGTCCCAGTGGAAATTCGAGAACTGGTCCACTCCCTCGTTCTATCTTCTGGAGGGCGGCAGGATTCTGCGCGAAAGGCAGGGCTGGGCGCTGGACGGAAGTGATAAGGAATCACTGTTCAAGTTCATCAATGGAGAACTGAGATCAACTGGCTCCTCTACGGACATTGTGAAGTAGTGGAGGATCATTCCTTCACAATTCGGCCGATCGTGGACTGGGAGTACAATGACGTCAGTGCCCCTGCGCTCAATGTGCCGGTCTAATGGAGTCCCGGATATCACCTCGACAGTGGCAGGCCGGTTGAGCTTTTGCTGAGTCGGGCTCTAGACCTCTCTAGCGCCAGACCGGCGAGAGATAGGAGACGTCTCGCGGATGGTTACGTGGACGGGGCGGGTAACGTATCCGCGAAGCTGCCCTCTGGGGTGCTCCTCCCGGCCGCGTACACCGGAACTTTAGTCTCACCCCGCGGAGGCGTTCAGCGACGGTTTTAACGACGGTGCCATTCTCAGGGTCGTGCACCGCGTTCCACGACGAACCGTCCCAGATTTGCAAACTCCTGGGCCCGGGTGCGGTCGTAGAATCGAGTGACCGAGGCACGGCGGTATCACTGTCGACCTCGCTGCAATCAGGCGCATCTCTCGACTTCAGTACCCTGCACCAGGAAACAAGAATGAACGTCCGCGAACTCCTGCAATCCAAAAAAGAAACTATCGTCACCATCGATGTGGAAGACACCATCGGTGCAGCGGCCCACAAGATGAGCGCGCACAAGATCGCTGCCCTTGTGGTCATGAAAGATGATGCGCCGGTGAGGATCATTTCCGAGAAAGACATCGTGCGCACGCTGGCCGACGACGGCCCGCAGGCCGGGCGCCGGGTCATTTCCACGCTGCCGTCGGCAGGGTTGGAAGGCATCGGACCGGACGCTACCCTCAAGCAGGCGATGGCACTGATGACGTACTCGCGTCACCGCCACTTGATGGTGACCGAAGACGCCAAGCTGGTCGGCATCCTGAGCCTGGGCGATATCGTCAAGAATCTGCTCAGCGAGCTGGAACTGGAAAAGGCGGTGCTGCAGGACATCTACATGGCGGCGCACTGACACTGCCCGTGTCCTGCTGACGAGTAACGCCGGCTGCCGGCCCGCAATCCCGCCCTGGAGAATCAACGCCGGCCGTCAAGGCCGGTGAGCTGCTGAAGGTCCGACAGCAGCAGCCGATAGGCTGCCTGCTGTGGCTCACCTGCCGGCTGCCGCAACACCCACGATGGATGCACCGTAGCGAAGGCACGGGTGCCGTCCTCCAGTGAGTGCCAGAGTCCGTGGTTCGCCATCAGGTTGAACCCGGCGCCGAATACGGCGGTGGCTGCACTCGCCCCCAGGCAGACGATCACCTGCGGTCGCACGTTCTCGATCTCGCCCATCAGCCACGGCCGGCACGCGTTGATGTGGGTGATCTGCGGCTTGCTGTGAATGCGACGTTTGCCGCGCCGTTCGAAGCGGAAGTGCTTGACCGCGTTGGTCAGGTAGAGCGCGCGGCGATCAATGCCAAGCTCGCGCAGGGCGCGATCCAGCAGCTGTCCGGCGGGACCGACGAACGGGTGCCCGCTGAGGTCCTCGCTGTCGCCAGGCTGCTCGCCGACCAGCATGATCCGTGCGTCGTGCGGGCCTTCGCCGAACACGGTCTGCGTGGCCGGCTCCCACAGCGGGCAGCGGCGGCACGCAGCGGCGGCATCGCGCAGGGCATCCAGCGTGGCAGGTGGGGTATCCGTCACTGGCGGGGCCGGTGAGGCGATGGCCTCGGGGATACGCCGTCGCGGGACCTGTGCTTCACGGTCGTGCATCTCCTGCACCCGGTCACCGGCATCGCGGACCAGCTGTGGCAGCAACGACGCTTCGGGCAGGTGCTTCCAGTACTTGGCGGGCATCTCCTGCTGCATCATCCGCGTGTTGAGCCGCGCCGGATTGAAGATGTTGGCGTAGTAGGTGCGCCACAGTTCTTCGCGCGCATCCTCCACGGGCGCATCGCTCTGATGGCCACCCGGACCAAACGACAGCGCCTGCCCATCCCAGTGCACGCTGCGGTACGGCGTCAGGATCGCCCAGCGCATGCCGGCGAAGCGCCGCGCGAAGAACGGCGCCACGCGGTCCACGATCTGGTGGTCCGGTTCGAACCAGGCAATGAAGGCATCCTGCTCACCGGGTACCTCACGGAAGCGGACGAAGGCCTTCATCTTGTGGGAGTCGCGTCGTACCGCCTGGCTCAGGGCCATGGCGCGCAGCACGTCAGGATCGGCGGGGTTGGACAGCAGGCTGCGCTCGCCATGGGTGATGCGCCACAGCATCCGATAGAGCAGCGACATCCGTTGCGGATCGCGATGGCACAGGCAGATGGCGGCCAGCTCGACAAACACCTTGGAGACATACCTCTGCGGCTCGGCCGGTGGCGTGCGGCCATCGTCCAGCGAGGTCAGTGACGGGGCATCAAGCAATGAAGCCCCCTGATCCTGCAGCCAGTCCAGCTGATCCGGTGGCACCGCATGGCGCAGGGCCAGGCGGGCGGCGGCGCGCCATGCATCCAACGACCACGCCGGCTCGACACGCACACTCCAGCGCGACATGTCAGTGGGCGGCAGCGTCGGGGAACAACGCGCCCTGTCGCGGCGGTGGCGCCAGCCGCGCCCGCAGCGCTGCCGGATCATCCAGTGCTCGCCGCGGATGATGGTCGGCCAACTGCACGAACGGCAGCAGCTTGCTCATCGGTGCACGCAGGCGGGCCACATCGGCCACGCGCAGGCGTCCATGGCGTCGCGCCATCAGCACCCGCTTGACGTTGCGCACGCCGAGCCCGGGCACGCGCAGCAGCAGCTCCTTGGGCGCGATGTTGAGATCGACCGGGAAGCGCTCCGGGTGACGGATCGCCCAGGCCATCTTCGGGTCGATGTCCAGGTCCAGCATGCCGCCCTGGGTGGTATCGGTGATTTCCTCCACGCCATACCCGTAGAAGCGCAGCAGCCAGTCGGCCTGGTAGAGGCGATGCTCGCGTGCCAGCGGTGGCGCCTGCAGGGGCAGCGCCTTGCTGGCGTCGGGAATGGGGCTGAAGGCAGAGTAGTAGACGCGGCGCATCCGATAATTGCCGTACAGATTGTCGGCCGCGCTGAGGATCTGATTGTCGCTGGCGCCGTCCGCGCCGACGATCATCTGGGTGCTCTGCCCGGCAGGCGCGAAACGGGGTGCGCGAGCACGCCGCCCGCGCGGGGCCGGTGACGGTGCAGCGACCGCATGGCCGCCTGGAGGATCGGACTTGCGCGCCTCCTTGGCTTCCTCGATCTGCCAGCGCAGCTCACCCATGGCGCCCCGGATCGACGGCAGTGATTTCTCCGGCGCGAAACTGGCCAGCCCGGCCTCGGTGGGCAGCTCGATGTTGATCGACAGCCGATCGGCATGGCGCCCGGCGGCGGCAAGCAGTTCCGGCGATGCTTCGGGAATGGTCTTGAGGTGGATGTATCCGGCGAACCGGTGTTCCTCGCGCAGCACCCGGGCCACTTCCACCATCCGTTCCATGGTGTAGTCGGCGTTGCGGATGATGCCGCTGGAGAGGAACAGGCCTTCGATGTAGTTGCGCTTGTAGAAATCCATCGTCAGCGCGACCACTTCGTCCACGCTGAAGCGTGCCCGCTGCACGTTGCTCGACACGCGGTTGACGCAGTACGCGCAGTCGTAGATGCAGAAGTTGGTCAGCAGGATTTTCAGCAGCGACACACACCGGCCGTCGGGCGTGTAGCTGTGGCAGATGCCCATGCCCTCGGTGCTGCCGATGCCTCCGGACGTACGCGAATCGCGCTTGCCCGCGCCGCTGGAGGCGCAGGACGCATCGTATTTCGCGGCATCGGCAAGGATGGCCAGTTTGCGGATCGTCTCCATGGAACGACCGTACCGGGCCGCGGTCTCATCCAGTGAGACGGGTCTGCCCATGCCTGAAGAATTCAGATTCCAGCTCAGCCGTCGAAGGTCACCTTCACCGATTCGGCGCTGTACGTCGCCGGCCCATGGAACACCACCTCGATGTTGTTGCCATCCGGATCCAGCGCGAAGGCCGCGTAGTACCCCGGATGGTAAGGGCGTTCGCCCGGCGCACCGTTGTCCTTGCCGCCGTTGGCCAAGGCGGCCTGGTGGAAGGCGTCCACGGTCGCGCGGTCGCGGGCCTGGAAGGCGAGATGATGGCGGCCGGTGAGTTGGCCCAGTGCGGCTTCACTGTCCGCCGTGGAAATGAACAGCTCGTCGGCCCAGAAATAGGTGTCGCCTTCACCGGCAATCGGGATGCCGATCGTGTCGAGCACGGCCTTGTAGAAGCGGCGGCTGGCGGCAAGATCCTTGACCACCAGCTGCAGGTGATCGATCAGCCGGCCGCGGTGCAGTTCCATCGTTTCCATACCGGCTCCGTTGGGTGGGTGGGATGGGGCGCAGATATACCACTGGAGGGTGCCTGCAGCTTTGTCGCTGTGTCGACCTTGCTGACCACGCGCGGAGACCTGTCGGCCGCGGCCCTTCCGTCGACCCGCGCGCTGACCTACGCTGCGCACTGGCGTCATGGACGCGCGGGCGGAGGACGGATCGATGCTGTGGATGGTGATGATGGCCCAGGCGGTCGCAGGCGACGCCGGCTATGAACAGGTGCGCGCACTGGCGCAGCGCGATGAAGCCAGCCTGGCGCCGGCGGCGTACACGCAGATGCTGGACAGCATGAGCCGGGTGGGCGGCGAGAGTTTCGCGCGGTGCATGCCGACCCCCGCGCCGAAGACGCTGGCCCCGTTCACCGTGGTGCTGCAGCTGGATGCACAGGGCAAGGTAGTGCGGACCTGGCGCGAAGGCGACGAAACGGTCGCTCGCTGTGTCGATGCGGGGTTTGCTGGAAAAACACTGTTTGTGCCGCCGAAAGCGCCGTTCCATGCGGCCTTCGAGTTCCAGGTCCCGCCATGACGTCCACGACGCGCCGGTACGCGCCGGCGCGTCGCGGAGAGGCAGGGGTCAGGCGATCGGGGTGTTGGAGATGATCTCCACCCAGTAGCCATCCGGATCCTTGATGAAGGCCAGGTGCTTCATGCGGCCGTCTTCCAGGCGCTTCTGATAGGGCACCTGCAGCGCATCGAAACGCTTGCAGGCGGCCTGGATGTCCGGCACAGACACGCAGATGTGGCCGAAGCCGCGCGGATCGCTGTTGCCGTCGTGATAGACCGCGCCGGCCTGGGTTTCAGTGCCGTGGTTGTGGGTCAGCTCCAGCACGCCGGGAATCCCGGCCATCCACACGCGGCGGCCCTCGTCGCCCTCCGGGATCTGCGTGCCGGCCGGCAGCAGGGCCAGGAAGTACAGGCTGAATTCGGCGTCGGGGAAGTGGCGCAGATCGATCAGGCGGAAGCCGAGCACGTCGGTGTAGAACGCCAGCGAGGCGGCGGCATCCTTCACGCGCAGCATGGTGTGGTTGAACACAAAACCGGTGGTTTCGGCCGGCGGCTGGGCGGCGACACCGGGCTGGTTCTGGAAGGCGGCGAGGCTCATGGGGCATCCTGGGGGAGGGCCGCATCGGTGCGGCGGATACGTCATTTTACCGGTCCCGGTCGGGCGGGGTGACGGGTAGAATGGTGTGTCTCCCTGATCAGCGTTCATCATGTCTCAGCGTGAATGGGTGGCGTCCGCCATCCGCAAGATCGAAGCCGATTTCAACCGTTCGGCCGATACCCACCTGATCCCGATGGACCTGCCGGGGTTTGATGGCATCGACCTGTATTTCAAGGACGAATCCAGCCATCCCACCGGCAGCCTGAAGCATCGTCTGGCGCGTTCGCTGTTCCTGTACGCGCTGACCAACGGCTGGCTGCGTGAAGGCCGCCCGGTGATCGAAGCCTCCAGTGGCTCCACGGCGGTGTCCGAAGCCTATTTCGCCCGGTTGCTGGGCCTGCCCTTCATCGCGGTGATGCCGGCCACCACCTCGCCCGAGAAAATCGCGGCGATCGAGTTCCACGGCGGCCGCTGCCACCTGGTGGAGCGCGCCTGCGACCTCAACTGCGATTCCGAAGCGTTGGCCCGCGAGACCGGTGGCCACTTCATGGACCAGTTCACCTACGCCGAGCGCGCCACCGACTGGCGCGCGAACAACAACATCGCCGAATCGATCTTCAAGCAGATGGCCGAGGAGCCGCATCCGGTGCCGGAGTGGATCGTGTGCAGCCCGGGTACCGGCGGCACCGCCGCCACGCTGGGCCGCTACGTGAGCTACCGCCGGCATGACACCCGCATCCTGTGCGCGGACCCGGAAGTGTCGGTGTTCTACGACGGTTACTGCGCCGCACTGGCGGGGCAGCCCTGGCGCGAGTTGACCTGCAGTGGCGGCTCGCGCGTGGAAGGCATCGGCCGGCCGCGGGTGGAATCGAGCTTCATCCCGACCAGCGTCGATGCGATGGTCAAGGTGCCCGATGCGCTCAGTCTGGCCGCAATGCGTCATGTCAGCCGCCAGTTGGGCCGTCGCGTGGGCGGTTCGACGGGCACCAATTTCATCGGCGTGCTGCAGGCCGCGCAATTGATGCGCGATGCCGGCCGCAGCGGCTCGATCGTGACCATTCTGTGCGACAGCGGCGAGCGCTATGCGCACAGCTACTACAACCCCGCGTGGTATCCGAAGCAGGGCATCGATGTGGACGGCGCCGATGCGCTGCTTGCCGCCGCCGTGGCGGGGCAGGGGCTGCCGGTGCTGCCCTGCGTCTCGCTGGAAGCGCTGTACTGAGCGAGGCGCCGGGTCTGGCGTGAACCTGGCCCATCGGCGCACCCCGGGGCCTTGTGTGGGGTGGGGGGCAATGCCATATCGTGGGGTGATGCCGCCGCAGCGGCCCCGTTGTCTGGAGATGCCTGTGACCCCCACCAACCCCCTGCTCGATTTTTCCGGCCTGCCGCGCTTCGATGCGATCCAGCCCGAGCACATCGCCCCGGCCATCGATGCCCTGCTGGCCGAGGCCGAAGCGGCGGTGAAGACCGCCGAGACCGTCACCCCGGTGACCTGGGCGAGCTTCGCCGATCCGCTGGACGATGCCACCGAGCGCCTGTGGCGCGCGTGGGGTCAGGTGGGTCACCTGCAGGCTGTGGTGAATACCCCGGCGCTGCGCGAGGCCTACAACGCGAACCTGCCCAAGGTGACGCGCTTCGGCAGCGCGCTGGGGCAGAACCTTGCGCTCTATCAGCAGTACCGTGCCCTGGCCGCCGCGCCGGAAGCGGCGCAGTACGAGCCGGCACGCCGCAAGGTGCTGGAGAACGCCCTGCGTGATTTCCGCCTGGGCGGTGCTGAACTCGATGACGCTGGCAAGGCGCGCTACAGCGCGATCCGCGAGGAACTTTCCGCGCTCTCGGCGACGTTCTCGCAGAATGTGCTCGATGCGACCGATGCCTGGTCGCTGCACGTGGAAGACCGCGCCGAACTGGCTGGCCTGCCCGACGATGTGATTGCCGCCGCCCGCGTCGCTGCGGAGAAAGACGGCCTGACCGGCTGGAAGCTGACCCTGCAGATGCCGTGCTACATCCCGGTGCAGACCTACGCCGAACATCGTCCGCTGCGTGAGGCGCTGTATCGCGCCAATGCGGTCCGCGCCTCCGAATTCGGCGATGCCACGCTGGACAACAGCGGCAACATCGATCGGGTGCTGGCGCTGCGTGCGGAGCTCGCCGCGCTGCTGGGCTTCGCCAACTACGCCGAGTACTCGATCGCCACCAAGATGGCCGACGATGCGCCGCAGGTGCTGGGCTTCCTGCGCGATCTGGCGGCGCGTGCCAAGCCGTATGCACAGCGCGACCGTGCCGAGCTTGAGGCCTTCGCGCGCGACGAGCTGGGTATGCCCGAGCTGGAGGCGTGGGACCTGGCCTTCGCGGCGGAGAAGCTGAAGCAGGCGCGCTACAGCTATTCAGAGCAGGAGGTGAAGCAGTACTTCACCGAGCCGAAGGTATTGGACGGCCTGTTCAGCGTGATCCGCAGCCTCTACGAGCTGGAGGTGCAGCCGGACAGCGCGCCGGTGTGGCACCCGGACGTGCGCTTCTTCCGGGTGGTCGATGCGCAGGGCGCGCTGGTGGGCCAGTTCTATCTGGACCTGTACGCGCGCGAAGGCAAGCGTGGTGGCGCGTGGATGGACGATTGCCGCAACCGCCGCGAAACCGCCGCCGGTGTGCAGACGCCGCTGGTGTACCTGGTCTGCAACTTCGGCAAGGGCGCCGCGGGGCAACCGGCGACCTTCAGCCACAGCGATGTGACCACGCTGTTCCATGAAATGGGGCATGGCCTGCATCAGTTGCTGACCCGCATCGGTGAGCTCGGCGTGGCCGGCATCAACGGCGTGGAGTGGGACGCGGTGGAGCTGCCGAGCCAGTTCATGGAGAACTTCTGCTGGGAATGGGACCGTGTGCAGGCGATGACCGCACACGTGAGCACGGGTGAGCCGCTGCCGCGTGCACTGTTTGACCGCATGCTGGCCGCACGCAATTTCCAGAGCGGCATGTTCACCGTGCGCCAGCTCGAGTTCGCTCTGTTCGACATGCAGCTGCACAGCGCTTTCGACCCGACCCAGGACAGCATGCAGGCGCTGCTGGAGCGTGTGCGCGATGAGGTGGCGGTCAACCGGCCGCCGGCCTGGAATCGTTTCCCCAATCAGTTCAGCCACATCTTCGCCGGTGGCTATGCGGCGGGCTACTACAGCTACAAGTGGGCCGAGGTGCTGAGCGCTGATGCCTATGCCGCGTTCGAGGAAGCCCCGGACAAGGTGACCGAAACCGGTCAGCGATTCCGCGACGAAGTGTTGTCGCGTGGCGGCAGCCGCAGTGCGGCAGAGAATTTCGCTGCGTTCCGCGGCCGCGCGCCGACCGTGGACGCGCTGCTGCGGCATAACGGCATGGTGTGACCCCGGCACTACCCGGCAGCGTGATCGGACGGCACGTGGCTCAGTCCGCGTAGATCATCTTGCGGGTCATGCCGCCGTCGACGATGTGGTCCTGGCCGGTGATGAAACCGGCCAGGTCCGAAAGCAGGAACACCGCCAGCGCGCCGATGTCCGGCGGCTGGCCAACCCGGCCGACCGGGTGCTGGGCATGATCGCGGCGCGAGAGCTTTGGCGTGCGCCGGCGTGACGGTGCCTGCCAGGCATCGGTGGTGATCCAGCCGGGGCTGATGCTGTTGACCCGCACCGCCGGCCCTTCGCTCAACGCGAGTGCATGGGTGAAGGCGACCAGCCCGCCCTTGGCCGCGGCATAGGCTTCACTGTCCGGTTCGGACTGCCAGGCACGCGTCGAGGCGATGTTGAGGATGGCCCCGGCGTGCTCGCGCAGGGCGGGCAGGGCGTGTTTGCTGCACAGGAAGGCGCCATGCAGGCTGGAGAGGCGGCGTTGCCACTCGGCCAGCGGCATCTGCGCCAAGGGCGTGCCATGGGCACTGGCGATGCCGGCATTGTTGACCAGGCCATCCAGGCGCCCGAAGCGCTTCATCGTCGCTTTCATCAGCGCCTGCACACTGCGCTCGCTGGCCACGTCCGCGCGCTGGAACGCCGCGCGCTCCGGCAGCGCCCACTCCTTCAGACAGGCCTTGCCAGCATCGGCATCCAGGTCGGCGATCATCACACTGCCGCCGGCGCCGAGCACCGACTGGGCGATGCCACGGCCCACTCCCTGCGCACCGCCGGTGATCACCACCACGCGATCGCGCAGCGGCTGAGCCGACCAGTTGAGGATGGACGGGGTCAGTGACACGGCGGCATGTCGTTGCGGCCCAGCAGGCGCGTCCAGCCTTCGATGCCGAGCTTGTCCAGGGTTTCGATGTTGCGCTCCACGATCACGTCCGGATCCGGGAACGCGGCGACCGCACGCTCCACGCTGTCTTCGCGCAGCAGGTGCAGGGTCGGGTAGGGCGCACGGTTGGTGTAGTTGCTCACGTCATCCGGCGCCGCGCCGGCGAACTGGTACTGCGGATGGAAGCTGGCTACCTGCAGGATGCCCTGCAGATCCAGTGCTTCGATCGCCGCATCGGCGTTGTCGAGGAAATCGTTGTAATCCAGGAAATCGGCCAGCACGTCCGGATGCACGATCAACGTGGTGTCGATCTGTTCGGCCGGCGTATCGCGCAGCAGGATCAGCTCTTCGGCCAGTTCCTCCACCAGCGCTTCCGGCGTGGTCGCATCGCTGAGCACGAAGCGCACCTGGTCCTTCACGTACACCGCTTTGGCGAACGGGCACAGGTTCAGGCCGATGACGATCTGCTCCAGCCATTTCCGGGTCTCGGCAATGGGGTCGTGGGTGGCAGTGAGGGACGCATCGTTCATGGCGGGCGGTGTCGCTGGCTGGGCTGTTGATTGTACGGCGCGGCGGTGAAGCGGGCAGGTGATCGGCTCCACTGTCCATTAACTGGACACCGGCCATGCTGATAAACCCTTATCCGGCAATCACTTGCATTAATCGGGCCAGCGGCCAATAGCCAGTGGCCCGTGGCAGGTATCCAATGGCCGGGTACACGACGCAAGGAGTTATCCGCGATGGCAACACATGCATTCCTGCCGACGGCCACGTGGTCCGGCAAGCTTTTCGACGGTCAGTGGACCTCGGGTGCCGGCACCCAGGACGTGGTCGAACCCGCCACCGGCGAGCGGCTCGGTGAGATCGCGATGGCCGACCCCGCGCAGATCGCGCGTGCGGCCGCCGCCGCCGCCAAGGCACAGCGCGACTGGGCCAGCGCCCCGTATGACACCCGCGCGCAGGTCCTGCGCCGCGCCGCGCAGTTGGCCGAAGAGCACAACGACGAGATCGTGCAGTGGCTGGTCCGCGAAAGTGGCTCCACCCAGCTCAAGGCCGGCTTCGAGGCCAAGGTGAACACCAAGGCGCTGCATGAAGCGGCGGCACTGCCCTCGCGCAGCATCGGCGAAGTCCTGCCGTCCGAACCGGGCCGTCTGAATCTGGCGCGCCGCCGACCCCTCGGCGTGGTCGGTGTGATCGCGCCGTTCAATTTTCCGCTGTACCTGGCCATGCGTGCGGTGGCCCCGGCGCTGGCGCTGGGCAACGCAGTGGTGCTCAAGCCCGATCCGCGCACGGCGGTATGCGGTGGCTTCGTGATCGCGCGCCTGTTTGAACTGGCCGGCCTGCCTGCTGGCCTGCTGCATGTGTTGCCGGGAGATGGCGCGGCTGGTGCGGCGCTGACCAGTGACCCGAACATCGCGATGATCCAGTTCACCGGGTCCACCGGGGCCGGGCGCAAGGTGGGCGAAGCGGCCGGCAAGCACCTGAAGAAGGTGTCGCTGGAACTGGGCGGCAAGAACTCGTTGATCGTGCTGGACGATGCCGATATCGATCTGGCCGTCGCCAACACGGCCTGGGGCGTCTATCTGCACCAGGGCCAGATCTGCATGGCCACCGGCCGCGTACTGGTCCAGCGCAGCATCCATGCGCGCTTCCTGGAAAAGCTGGTGGCCAAGGCCAAATCGCTCAAGGTCGGCAATCCGGCCGACGGCGAGGTGGCCATCGGGCCGTTGATCAATGCCCAGCAGCGCGACCACGCCGCGCGCATCGTCGCCGAGGCGCAGGCCGCCGGTGCCACCCTGGCCACCGGCGGTGGCTACAGGGATCTGTTCTTCGAGCCGACCGTGCTCAGCGATGTAAGCCGCGACAACCCGGCCTTCCACGAAGAAATCTTCGCGCCGGTCGCGGTGGTGGTGCCGTTCGATACCGACGATGAGGCGGTCGAGCTGGCCAATGACAGCGAGTACGGCCTGTCGATGGCGATCGTGTCCAGCAACGTCGGCCGCGCGCTGAAGCTTGGCGAACGGCTGCGCACCGGCCTGCTGCACATCAACGACCAGACCGTGAACGATGAGGTGATCAATCCGTTCGGTGGCGTCGGCGCCTCGGGCAATGGCACCAGCATCGGTGGCCCGTCCAACATCGACGAGTTCACCCAATGGCAGTGGATGACCGTCAAGGGCGAAGCGCCCGCGTACCCGATCTGATCCAGGAGACCCTCATGACCGCAACAGCAGAACTGCGCGACATCACCGTGGCCGTGGTGCGCGAAAAAGAACAGCCCTTCACGATCGAGAAGGCGCGCATCCGTGGCCCGCAGGACGATGAGGTGCTGGTCCGCGTGGTCGCCACCGGCCTGTGCCATACCGATCTGATCGTGCGTGACCAGTACTATCCCGTGCCGCTGCCGGCCGTGCTCGGTCATGAAGGCGCGGGCATCGTGGAAGCGCTCGGTCCGGGCGTGAAAGACCTCAAGGTGGGTGACCACGTCGTGCTGACCTACGGCGCCTGCGGCCACTGCAATCCCTGCAGCGGCGGCCACGGCGCCTACTGCAGGGATTTCTTCGGCCTGAACTTCGGTGGCGGTGCGCTGGACGGCTCCACCGCGATCCAGGATCCGGACGGCCACCCGCTGCACGATCATTTCTTCGCGCAGTCTTCCTTCGCTACCTACGCACTGAGCCGCGAAAACAACGCGATCAAGGTGCCTGACGATGCGCCGATCGAACTGCTCGGCCCGCTTGGCTGCGGCATCCAGACCGGCGCCGGAGCGGTGATCAACTCGCTCAAGGTGACCGCCGGCAGCAGCTTTGCCAGCTTCGGTGCCGGCGCGGTCGGGCTGAGCGCGGTAATGGCCGCTCGCGTGGCCGGTGCGACGACCATCATTGCCATCGATGTGGTGCCTTCCCGGCTGGAACTGGCCAAGGAACTGGGTGCCACCCACGTGATCAACAGCCGCGAGGTCGATGTGGTGGAAGCGGTGCGCGGGATCACCGGCGGCGGCGCGAACTTCGCGCTGGAATCCACCGGTCGACCGGAAGTACTCGCACAGGGCATCGAAGCGCTTGGCGGGCTGGGCGTGATCGGCGTGGTGGGCGCGCCGAAGCTGGGCACCAAGGCCGAGTTCGACGTCAACAACCTGCTGCTCGGCGGACGCAGTATCCGCGGCATCGTTGAAGGCGACAGCGTGCCCAAGGTGTTCATCCCGCAGCTGGTGCAGTTGTATCAGCAGGGTCGCTTCCCGTTCGACAAGCTGGTCAAGTTCTACCCGCTGGACCAGATCAACCAGGCCGCCGAGGACAGCACCCGCGGTGTCACCCTCAAGCCGATCCTGACCATCGGCGGGTGAAACGGTCCGTCGCAGGCGTGCATGCCTGCGATGACGTCTCAGTCAGCGTTGCGGGAGTAGGCTGTCGGTCCGAGGTGGAGATCGACCGATGGCCGCGATGGTTCTGGAACAGCAGCAGGTATTGGCCGCCGCCCGTCAGCGTTTCGCCGAGGGCGGCGCGCTGATGGACAGCGTGGTCAGCCCGCCGGTGCAGCGCTCCTGGGAGCGCTCTCGCCAAGCCGGCGTACAGCCCCGGCAGGAGCCGTACTACGCGCCGCTTGCCGCGGCTGCCGCACGCCTCGACGACCCCGCCGACCGCCGCCTCGCACGCTGTGTGCGCGAAGACATGGACCACCTCTGGGCTGCCTTCGGTGGCCGCCAATGGACGCTGTTCTGCGTCAACGCCGACGGCCTGGTCATCGCCCAGCGCGAACACGGCCTGGCCGATGTCCCCGTGCTGCGCCCGATCCAGATCGGCCGGCGCCTTCGCGAGATCGACATCGGCACCACCGCGCCGGCCTGCAGCCTGGCCGAAGACGCGCCTGCCCTGGTGCGCGGCAACGAACATTACCTGGACCGCTTCGCCTCGGTGTTCTGCCTGAGCGTCCCGCTGCATGGATTGGATGGCGAAGTACTGGGCGCACTGGACATCACCGGCACCGGCGAACGCGACGCGGAGCTGCTGCACGGCTACTTCCGCCAAGCCGCGCTGTCGGCCGAGAACCGCCTCATGCAGGACCACCGCCCCTGTCACCTGCTCGCCGTGCAACACGACACCCGCTGGCTGCACTCACCGCTGCAGGGCCTGCTGGCCATCGAAGAAGACGGCCACGTACGCGCCGCCAATCGCGTCGCCCGGCGCCTGTTCGGCCTCCCACGACGCGGCCCCTTGCCGGTCCTCACCCTCGACGGCCTCTTTGCCGGCGCCAGCGCCCACCAGCGTCGCCGCCTGCTGCAGACCGGCCCGGCCCACCGCGTCCGCCTCGATGAGGACACCGCCGTGCACGTGCAGTACCTGCGCGGACCCCTCGCACCGCATGCCAGCGTGAAGCTCGACGCGCCGCGCGCCAACGCCGCAGGTGCATCGCTGCGCATGCACACGACACAGCACGTGCGCGACGCCGTGGCCGCCCATCATGGAAACGTCAGCGCCGCCGCACGCCAGCTCGGCATCTCACGCACGACCCTGTACAAGCTGATTCGCGCGTAGTGACCAGTGCCCGGCGGTACACACGCCGGAAGCCGCATCTTTTCGATCTGCGCAACGAGGTTGCCGGCCAGCGGCCGGCACTACCGCTTTGCTTGCCTATCCGGTGACGCATTGTTTGGGCGGCGGGTAGGGCCAGGCCTTGCCCGGACCATGAGCGGCATGGATGCCGCGACATGAGCCCCCATGGATGGGTTCACCGCCGGGCCGGGCCCGGCCGGGCCCAACCCGACGCAGCCCTCGCCAATGAATCGCCAGCCTTCAGCGATGAACTGCCAGTGCCAAGGCAGCGAAGGCGCACCAGCAATCAATCGCCAGCGCTCTTCGCTACACCCCTTCGGCCAAGATCAATCGCGGAAATTATCAAACTGCAGCGGCACCTCGAACGTCTCCTTCCGCAACAGCGCCATCGCATCCTGCAGATCATCGCGCTTCTTGCCCGTCACCCGCAGCTTGTCGCCATTGATCTGACTGTCCACCTTCAACTTGGCCTCCTTGATCTTCGCCGCGATCTTCTTGGCCACCTTCTGCTCGATCCCCTGCTTGACCGTGATCTTCTGCCGCGCGCCGGCCAGATTCGACTCGATATCACCGAACTCCAGGCACGCCGCATCGATCTTCCGCGCCGTCAAGCGCTGGCGCAGGATGTCCGTCATCTGCTGCAACTGGAAATCGCTCGGTGCGGACTGGCTGATCACGCTGTCTTCCAGCACGTACTTGGCGTCCACCCCCTTGAAATCGAAGCGCGTGGACAGCTCGCGGTTGGCCTGGTCGACCGCATTGGTCAGCTCGTGGGTGTCGACTTCGGAAACGACGTCAAAAGAGGGCATGGGGAGAACTCCAACGGGTGAATGCCCCATTCTAACCAACCCGCCATGGACGGCCCGTCGCCGGCGGCGATAATGGGCCATGAACACCCAACGCTCCCCCTCCCGCGCCGTTGCCTGGATGCTGATGGCCGTGGCCTGCTTCTCGCTGATGGATGCCGGCATGAAGCAGCTGGCCACCAGCTATCCCACCCTGCAGGTCACCTTCCTGCGCGGCGCGGCCTCGCTGCCGTTCGTGCTGGTCTGGGTGCTGGCCACCGCTGGCCCGCGCTCGCTGGTGCCCAGGCGCTGGGTCCTGCACCTGCTGCGCGGCGTGCTCGGCATGGCGATGATCGGCTGCTTCGTGTACGCCCTGCGCAGCCTGCCGCTGTCCACGGCCTACACCATCTACTTCGTTGCCCCGTTGCTGATCGCCGCGCTGTCCGTGCCCCTGCTCGGGGAGAAGGTCGGCCCGCGCCGCTGGATCGCCATCGGCATCGGCCTGGTCGGTGTGCTGGTCGTGCTGCGGCCCGGGGTCGGCGGCTTCATCTCGCTGCCCGGGCTGATGGTTCTGCTGGCCGCGACCGCGTACGCGCTGGCGGCGATCACGGTCAGCATGCTGACCCGCACCGACACCCCTCAGTCCATGGTGGTGTGGTTCCTGGTGATCATGGCCGTCGGCGCGGGTCTACTGGCGATCCCCGACTGGCAGCCGTTGCAACTGGGCCACGCCGCGCTGATCGCCGGCATGGGCCTGGCCGGGGCAGGGGGGCAGGTTGCCCTGACCCGTGCCTTCCAGCTGGGCGAGGCCTCCATGATCGCCCCCCTCGAATACACCGGGCTGGTCTGGGTGATCGGCTGGGATCTGCTGTTCTGGGGCGCGCTGCCCGACTCGGTCACCTGGCTGGGGGCGGCGATCATCGTGGCCTCCGGCCTGTACCTGCTGCACCGCGAGCGGGTCCGCCAGGTGCAGCCGCCCAGGCCACTGGACCATCCCTGAGCGGTTCCGGGCGGCCCATGACGCCGCCTTATAATCAAACGGAATATGATTCGATCCTGCCGCGCGGGCCAGGGCCGTCCTGCGCTGGTAGGCTGCACGCCCCCTCCCGTCGATGCCCCGGTTGACCGCGAAGTGATCGAGTTCCAGCGCCTGCACAAATCCTATGCCGTCGGCGGCCGCGCGATTGCCGCGCTGCAGCCGCTGGACCTGACCATCGAGGCCGGCGAGGTGTTCGGCATCATCGGCCATTCCGGCGCGGGCAAGTCGACCCTGATCCGGCTGATCAACCGGCTGGAGGAGCCCAGCGGCGGCCGCCTGCTGATCAACGGTGAGGATGTCACCGCGCTGGATGCCGAGGGCCTGCGCGTGCTGCGCCGGAAGATCGGCATGATCTTCCAGCACTTCAACCTGCTCTCGTCGCGCACGGTGGCCTCCAACGTCGCCTTCCCGCTGGAGCTGGCCGGGACGCCGCGGGCGGAGATCGACGCCCGCGTGAACGAACTGTTGCATACCGTCGGCCTGGAAGCGCACGCCAACAAGTACCCGGCGCAGCTGTCCGGTGGCCAGAAGCAGCGCGTCGGCATCGCCCGTGCCTTGGCGACCCGCCCGCAGATCCTGCTCTGCGATGAGGCCACCAGCGCACTGGACCCGCAGACCACCGCCTCGGTGCTCAAACTGCTCGGCAGGATCAACCGCGAGCTGGGCCTGACCATCGTGCTCATCACCCACGAGATGGACGTGATCCGCCGTGTCTGCGACCGCGTTGCGGTGCTCGATGCCGGCCACCTGGTCGAGACCGGCCCGGTCACCGAGGTGTTCCTGCACCCGCAGCACCCGACCACCCGCCGCTTTGTGAGCGAGTCCGAACAGGTGGACGAGGGCGAGCTGCACAAGGATTTCGAGGCCGTCGCCGGGCGCATCGTGCGCCTGACCTTCCTCGGTGCCGACACCTACGAGCCCCTGCTGGGGCGCATCGCGCGCGAGACCGGCGTGGACTACAACATCCTGTCCGGGCGTATCGACCGGATCAAGGACACCCCGTATGGCCAGCTGACCGTCTCGCTGGTCGGGGGCGACGTGCAGGCCGCGCAGGCGGGCTTCGTCGCCGCCGGTGTCCACCTTGAGGAGCTGCGCCGATGATCCTGGCCACCGCAGGCGGGTTCTTCCGCCATCTCGACGCCGGCAAATGGGCCGATATCGGCCAGGCCACGCTGGATACCCTGCTGATGCTCGGCGGCTCGCTGCCGCTCACGCTGCTGATCGGCCTGCCGCTGGGCGTGCTGCTGTTCCTGACCGGTTCGCCGCAGCTGCACCGCAAGCCGGTGCTGTATGGCGCGCTCGCGCTGCTGGTGAACCTGCTGCGCTCGGTGCCCTTCATCATCCTGATGATCGTCCTGATCCCGCTCACGCTGTGGATGATGGGCACCTCGCTGGGCGTCCGTGGCGCGATCGTGCCGCTGGTGATTGGCGCGGCGCCGTTCTACGCACGTCTGGTCGAAACCGCGCTGCGCGAAGTGGACCGCGGCGTGATCGAAGCCACCCAGGCGATGGGGGCTACCACCTGGCAACTGGTCAGCCGGGTGCTGCTGCCGGAAGCGCGGCCTGGCCTCATCGCCGGCGCCACGGTCACCGTGATTGCCCTGATCGGCTTCACCGCGATGGGCGGTGCGATCGGCTCGGGCGGCCTGGGGGACCTGGCGTTCCGCGACGGCTACCAGCGTTCGCATACCGACGTGGCCCTGGTCACCGTGGTGCTGCTGCTGGTGCTGGTGCAGATCCTGCAGATGATCGGCGACCGCTTGGTGACGCATTACAGCCGGAAGTAATCGGTAGGGGACACGTCCCGGCCAAGCCGCCCATTGCAACACCAGGGCGGCAGTACGCGCAGATTCGATTGATCAGGCGTTCCACGAGCGCATCATTGCGTGACGGGCACCTGTGTTACATTCCGTTTCGCGTAATACGCTGTGCGGAATGATTCGTTCCTTCCGATGCCGCCACACGCTCGCGCTGTTCGCGGGACGATGCCCTGGACGATTCCGTGCGTTCCAGACACTGGCCGAACGCAAGCTGCAGATGCTGGATGCTGCACAGACCCTGCAGTTCCTCCGCAGCCCGCCCGGAAATCGGCTCGAAGCGCTTCGTGGCGAACGACGTGGGCAGCACAGCATCCGCATCAACGCGCAGTGGCGGTTGTGTTTTATCTGGACCGACAACGGTCCGTGTGATGTCGAGATCGTCGATTACCACTGAGGTGCCATCCATGAGCCGTCCCACCAACAACCTCAGGGCCGTCCATCCGGGCGAAATCCTGCGCGAGGAGTTTCTGCTGCCGCTGCAGCTGAGCATCACCGCGCTGGCACGGGCCTTGGATGTGCCGCCGACGCGATTGCACGCCATCGTGCATGAAACCCGTGGCGTAACGGCGGATACCGCAGTGCGCCTGGCGCGTCATTTTGGCGGGGATGCCGCGTCGTGGCTGGCTCTCCAGGCCGAGTACGACCTGAAGACGCTGCCGACGCGGCAGGAAATCGAGCGCAGGGTGCAGCCGCGCGAGGCGGCCTGACCGCCGCCCTTACCGGACGTTCGGCACTTCAAAGCCCAGCCGGTCCACCTGCTCGGGGTGCTGCGGCACGCGCTTGAGCTTGTCGGTGTTGACCCCGTAATCATCACGCAGGCGGGTGGCGAGCTCCTTGTACAGCTCCTTGTCCATGTCCGGCTGGCGCGCGAACACCCACGCCATCTCGCGGCCCGGGTAGCCGAGCATCGCCCACGAGTAGTCCGGCGCCACTTCCAGCACGCGCGTGTGGGTCGGCACGACCTTGTAGAACCAGGTGCGCCAGTTGTGGTTGCCGCTCTTCTCGTCCACCGAGGCGCGCACCGTCAGTTCCTGCAGCGGTTCGGAGAAGCCGTTGCGGTAGCGGTACGTGATGGACACCTTCTGGTCGCCACGCAGGCGGAATTCATTGACGCTGGCGACGTGGCCACGCTCGATGGGATTCGGCACCCGGCCGATCACATACCAGGTGCCCATGAAACGCTGCAGGTCGATCGGCGCGCCGGCGCTGTCGACGGCGACCGGGGTCGGCGCGGGTTCCGGCTTGGTCTCATGGCGAAACGCACAGGCAGACAGCAATGCCATCGAGGAGACCAACAGGACAGCGCGAAGCGGGCGGTTCGAAGACATGCGGCGGGTGGCTCCAGTGGCTGGCAGGGGCATGGTGGGTGGGACAGCGGAGAACGTCAATGGCGGCGCAGCGGTTGCGTGACCGATTCACACTGTCGCGACGTCGGCGACGCTCCCGACACCGTGACGTACAAGGTCGCAGCCCTTGAGATGGCGGCGCGGCAAGGTGACGCATCACTTTCGCACGGAGCTGTGTCATGACCCTGTCGTCTTCCCCGCGTTCGTCCGACCGTCCCGATCCGCGCGTGCTGCGTTGCGTCAGGCAGGCTGCCCTCGCCGGGATGGCCCTGGTCCTGGTCTGGCCCGCCGCGCGGGGCCATAGCGAGTGGATCGGCTGGCTGCCGATGTGGCTGATCGGGATGCCGCTGATGGCCTGGTGGAGCCTGCATCGCTTCCGCCTGCCGCTGGCCGGCCTGCTCAACCGCACCGCCCGCCGCCGCCGGGGACCGCAGGCGCGGCGCCGCAGCCGCCCGCTGGCACGCCCGGCACGGCCTGACCTTCGACACGTGAGCCGCGGCCAGCCGGTGTGATAGCGTCCCAAGGCTATGAACGCCTGGAGCTGCAATGTCACGATTCGCTTCCGCCTGCCTGGTGGCAGGTCTGATCTCCGCCGGTGCGGCGGGAACCGCCATGGCCGCTGACGCCCCCGCCGATAAGTACGCCTGGCTTGAAGACGTCACCGGTGACAAGCCGCTGGCGTGGGTCAAGGAACAGAACGCCAAGTCCGAAGGCCGGCTGGCCTCGACCCCCGCGTTCAAGCAGATGGAGACCAGCATCCGAGAGGTGCTCGACTCCGACGCCAAGATCCCGGGCGTGCAGAAGATCGGTGACTATTACTACAACTTCTGGAAGGACAAACAGCACGAGCGCGGGCTGTGGCGCCGCACCACGCTGGCCGAGTACCGCAAAGCCTCGCCGCAGTGGGAAACCGTGCTGGACCTGGATGCACTGAACAAGGCCGAGGGCGAGAACTGGGTCTGGCACGGCGCTGACTGCCTGCGCCCGGACTATTCGCGCTGCCTGATCGCGCTGTCGCGCGGCGGCGCCGATGCCGATGTCACCCGCGAGTTCGACCTGGCCAACAAGACCTGGATCAAGGACGGCTTCTTCCGTCCGGAATCCAAGGGTGGCCTGAACTGGATCGACCGCGACACCGTGTTCGTCTACACCGATTTCGGCACCGGCACGATGACCACCTCGGGGTATCCGCGCGTGGCCAAGCTGTGGAAGCGCGGCACCCCGATGGCCTCGGCCTCGGTGGTCTACGAGGGCAAGCCCGATGACATGTACATCGCGGCCATGCACGACGATACCCCCGGCTACGAGCGCAACCTGGTCAGCCGCACGCTGGCCTTCTACAACAACGAGCTCTACCTGCGCGCCGACGACGGCAAGCTGACCAGGATCGATGCCCCCAACTCGGCCGAAAAAGGCCTGCGCAAGCAGTGGCTGACCCTGGAACTGCGCGAGCCGTGGACCGTGGGCGGCAAGACCTACGCCGCCGGCTCGCTGCTGGCCACCAAGCTGGACGATTACCTCGCCGGCAAGCGTGACTTCGACGTGCTGTTCGCACCGACCGACACCACCTCGCTGGCCGGCACCAGCTGGACCAAGAACCATCTGGTCCTGAACGTGCTGGACGACGTGAAGAGCCGCCTGAGCGTGCTGACGCCGGGTGACACCGGCTGGAAGACGACGGCCTTCACCGGCGCGCCGTCGTTCGGCACTGTGGCCGTCGGCGCGGTGGATGCCGATGACAGCGATGCGGTGTGGATGACCGTCACCGACTACCTGACCCCGACCACCCTGGCCATTGCCGAGATCGGCAAGCAGCCGGAAGTGCTCAAGACCATGCCGACGTTCTTCAACGCCGACGGCAAGGTGATCGAGCAGCACTTCGCCACCAGCAAGGATGGCACCCGTGTGCCGTACTTCGTGGTGCATCGCAAGGACATGAAGCTGGATGGCTCCAACCCGACCCTGCTTTACGGCTACGGCGGTTTCGAGATCTCGCTGACCCCGTCCTACTCCGGTGGCATGGGCCGTGCGTGGCTGGAGAAGGGCGGCGTGTACGTGGTCGCCAATATCCGCGGCGGTGGCGAGTATGGTCCGCGCTGGCACCAGGCGGCGCTCAAGCAGAACCGTCACAAAGCCTATGAAGACATGGCCGCGGTCGCCCGCGATCTGGTCAGCCGCAAGATCACCTCGGCCAAGCACCTGGGCGTGCAGGGTGGCAGCAACGGTGGCCTGCTCACCGGCAACATGCTGACCCAGTACCCGGAGCTGTTCGGTGCGGTCGTGGTGCAGGTGCCGCTGCTGGACATGAAGCGTTACAGCCACCTGCTGGCCGGTGCGTCGTGGATGGCCGAATACGGCAATCCTGACACCGCCGATTGGGAGTTCATCAAGACCTTCTCGCCGTACCACCTGTTCGATGCGAGCAAGACCTACCCACCGGTGCTGTTCACCACCTCCACCCGCGATGATCGTGTGCATCCGGCGCATGCCCGCAAGATGGCGGCCAAGATGATCGACGCCGGCAAGGATGTGACCTACTACGAGAACATCGAAGGCGGTCACGGCGGCGCGGCGAACAACGCCCAGGCGGCGCACATGTCGGCATTGGCCTACAGCTTCCTGTGGGAGCAGTTGTCGAAGTAAGCTCGGGATGGCTCGACGGTCAGGGCCGTCGAGCCATCAGCAGGCAGTGAGCCTGCAGCGGACGCAGTAGCCCCCTGGAGCAGACTCCGGGTGGTGGGGCGTCAGGTTGGCTCCACCCCATGTTCAGCGCCACGCAGCGATGCGTGGCGTTTTTTTATGGGCCGCTCAACGCACCCATGTCTCCAGCCCGCGCGCGATGCGGCGCACCGCTTCTTCCAGGCGAGGCACGTCCTGCGTATAGGCCAGCCGCACATGCGCGTTGGCGCGGTGGTGGCCGAAGTCCAGGCCCGGCGTGAACGCCACATGCTCCGTTTCCAGGAAATGCGCACAGAACGCCTGCGCATCATCGGTGAACGCGCTCACGTCCGCGTAGAGATAGAACGCGCCTTCCGGCTCGACTTCGATGCGGAAGCCGAGCGCGCGCAGCGCGGGAAGCAGGTAATCGCGACGCTCGCGGAACGCCGCGCGCCGCTGTTCAAAGATCGCGATCGCCTCCGGCTCGAAACACGCCAAGGCGGCATGCTGGGCGATGCTCGAGGCGCTGATGTACAGATTCTGCGCGAGCTTCTCCAGCTCCCGCACCGCCTGGGGCGGCGCGACCAGCCAGCCCAGGCGCCAGCCGGTCATCCCGTAGTACTTCGAGAAACTGTTGAGCACGAACGCTTCATCATCGACCTGCAGCACGCTGGCCGCGTCCATGCCGTAGGTGAGGCCGTGGTAGATCTCATCCACCACCAGATGCCCGCCGCGTGCCTTCAGGGACTGCGACAGCGCCGCGAGCTGCGCCGCCGAGAGCACGGTGCCGGTCGGATTGGCCGGGGAGGCGACCAGCGCACCCACGCTGTCCGCGTTCCACTGCCGTGCCACCAGCTCCGGCGTCAGCTGGTAGGCCGTCTCCGGCCCGACCGGCACCAGCTGCGCGGCCCCTTCCACCAACCGCAGGAAGTGCCGGTTGCACGGATACCCCGGATCGGCCAGCAACCAGTGCTTGCCGGGATCGACCAGCAGACTGCTGGCCAGCAACAGCGCGCCCGAGCCACCCGGCGTGACCAGGATCCGCTCGGGGTCGATGTGTACCTGGTAGCGATCCTGGTAGAAGCCCGCAATCGCCTCGCGCAACGCGGGCAGGCCCCGGGCCGCGGTGTAGCGCGTGTGGCCGGCTGCCAGCGCGGCCTGGCCGGCGCGCACGATCGGTGCGGCGGTGGTGAAGTCCGGCTCGCCGATCTCCAGGTGGATCACATCCTGGCCAGCCTGCTCCAGCGCCTGCGCGCGGGCCAGCAGCGACATGACGTGGAAGGGTTCGATGTCCTGGCTGCGGCGGCTGTAGCCGGTGCCGGTCGGGGGCGTGCGGGAAGTATCCATGGGCTGATGATAGGCGCAGTGACCAACGACAGGCTTGCTGCTGGCCTACCTGCCAGCACAGACTGCAGGGACACGGACGCCATTGCATTCCCCCGCCAGGAACCTTATCTCGTGAAACCCGCCCTTTGTTTACTGGTTGCCAGCCTCATGACCTCCAACGTGCACGCCGCCCCCGCGCTGACCCCGCCCGACGCCGAGAAGCACCCGCACACGGTGAAGGCTCCCTTTGGCGCGACCCGCAGCGACGATTACTACTGGCTGCGCGACGACAAGCGCGAAGACGCGAAGATGCTGGCCTACCTGAACGCGGAGAACGCCTACACCGACCAGGTCGTGGCCCCGCTCAAGCCGCTGGAAGATACCCTGTACAAGGAGATCGTCGCCCGCATCAAGCAGGACGATGCCAGCGTGCCCTCGCGTGACCGCGGCTACTGGTATTACACCCGCTTCGAAACCGGCAAGGACTACCCGATCCAGGCGCGCCGCAAGGGCAGCATGGAGGCGCCGGAAGAGATCCTGCTCGACATCAACACGATGGCCGAAGGCAAGGGCTACTTCAACGTGGGCGATGCCGATGTCAGCCAGGACAACCACCTGCTGGCCTGGGCCGAGGACGATGTCGGCCGCCGCCAGTATGTGATCCGCTTCAAGGACCTGCGCACCGGTGAGGTGCTGCCGGACCGCATCGAGAACGTGTCGCCCAACGTGGTCTGGGCCGATGACAACCGCACCCTGTTCTATGTCGAGAACGATCCGGAGACCCTGCTCACCGTGCGCGTCAAAAAGCACGTGCTGGGCACCCCGGCCAGCAGCGACGTGCTCGTCTACGAAGAGAAGGACGACAGCTTCTACATGGGCGTCGGCCGCACCCGCGATGATCGCTTCCTGACCATCGAGCTGCACAGCACGGTGAGCTCGGAAACCCGCTACGCCCCGGCTGCCGACCCGCAGGCGTTCAAGGTGCTGGCGCCGCGTGCGCGTGACGTCGAATACGATGCCGACCACTTCAATGGCCGGTGGGTGATCCGTACCAACGCTGCGGACGCCAGGAACTTCAAGATCGTCACCGCGCCCAGCGATGCCACCGCGCGCAGCCAGTGGAAGGATTGGGTCGCGCACGATGATGCCGTGCTGATCGAAGGCTTCGAACTGTTCGACGGTTTCACCGCGATCGCCGAGCGCTCCAATGGCCTGGAGCGCGTGCGCCTGCTGTTCCCGGATGGCCGCCAGGATTACGTCAAGGCCGACGAACCGGCCTATTCGATGGGGCTGGCCGCCAACAGCGAGCACGACACCCCGTGGCTGCGGTACGCCTACACCTCGCTGACCACGCCGACCACCACCTACGAGCTCAACACCGTCACCGGTGAACGCCGCCAGCTCAAGCAGCAGCCGGTGATCGGCTACGACCCGTCGAAGTACACGACCGAACGCGTGTGGGTCACCGCCCGCGACGGCGTCAAGGTGCCGGTGTCGCTGGTCTACCGCAACGGCTTCAAGAAGGACGGCACCGGCGCGCTGTACCAGTACGCCTACGGCAGCTACGGCATGTCGATGGACCCGGGCTTCAACCAGACCGTGGTCAGCCTGCTGGATCGTGGCGTGGTGTATGCCATCGCCCACATCCGCGGCGGCCAGGAAATGGGCCGTGCGTGGTATGAGGACGGCAAGCTGCTCAAGAAGCAGAACACCTTCAACGATTTCGTCGATGTCACGCGCGAACTGGTCCGGCTGGGCTATGCCGCCAAGGATCGCGTCGCCGCCTCCGGTGGCAGCGCCGGTGGCCTGTTGATGGGCGCGGTGGCCAACCAGGCCCCGCAGGACTACCGCGTGATGGTGGCCCAGGTGCCGTTCGTCGATGTGGTCACCACCATGCTCGACGCCAGCATCCCGCTGACCACCAACGAGTACGACGAGTGGGGCAACCCGGAGCAGCGCGAGTATTACGACTACATGCTCAAGTACTCGCCCTACGACAACGTCAGCAAGCAGGCGTACCCGGCCCTGTTCGTCGGCACCGGCCTGTGGGATTCACAGGTGCAGTACTGGGAGCCGGCCAAGTGGGTGGCCAAGCTGCGCGATGACAACACCGGCCACTTCCCGATCGTGTTCCGCACCAACATGGAAGCCGGCCACGGTGGCAAGTCCGGACGCTTCCAGCGTTACCACGAGCTGGCCGAGTCGTACGCATTCGTGCTGGACCAGCTGGGCGTCACCCAGACGCCGTAACGGCAGCCGCTGGCCGTCGGGAGACGACCAGCGCCGCTCCCCCCGGCCAGGGATCATCAGCAGCGCCGGTAGGGCCGGCCGCTGGCCGGCACCACCAGGGTGCCTCCAAGGGCGTGATTTCTGCGCTGCCTGTTCATCCAGCCGGCACCCAAGCGCCCAAACAGCGCGGCTATACTCGGGGGATGAAGACATCCCCCCGTACCCTCATCTCCCTGACGCTGGCCGCCTCGGCGCTGCTGGTGCTGTCGGCCTGTGGCAACAAGGGCCCGCTGGTCCTGCCGCAGAAGCCGGTCCCGGTCGAAGAGCAGCTGGTCGAGCCGGCCGCTGACGACGCCACACCGCCGGCCGCCGATGCCGATACTGATTCCCCCGTGGTTCCCGATCCGGTTGATGCCCCGGCGCTGAAGGCCAATGACGGGAATGAGTAAATCGAACACGTCCGCGGCGCTGCGCTTCACCAAGATGCATGGCGCCGGCAACGATTTCGTGGTGTTGGACCTGCGTGATGGCAGCGCACCGCCGGATGCCGCACTGGCGGCGCGTCTGGCCGATCGCCATACCGGCGTGGGCTGCGACCAAATCCTGACCATCGAGCCACCCAGGGCCGAGGGCTCGGTCGCTTCGTATCGGATCTGGAACGCCGACGGCAGTACGTCCGAGCAATGCGGTAACGGCGCGCGCTGCGTGGCGGCCTGGCTGGTGCGTGATGGCGCAGCGACCGGGAGCACCTTCGCGATCGACAGTCCGGTCACCACGCATGCGGTCGAACGCTTGGGCGAAGAACAGTACGCCGTTGCCATGGGCGTGCCGCGTTTCGAGCCGGAGAACGTGCCGCTGATCGGCTTCGCCCGCGCCCGTGAGGAATACCTGTTGCCGTTGCAGGGCGACACGGTGCGCTTCGGCGCGGTGTCGATGGGCAACCCGCACGCGGTGATCGAAGTGGGTCTGGTCGATGCCGCCCCGGTCGAGCGCCTGGGCCCGTTGCTGCAGCAGCACGCCTCGTTCCCGAAATCGGTCAACGTCGGTTTCGTGCAGGTGCTCGGCCCGCAGCACGCGCGCCTGCGCGTGTACGAGCGCGGCGCCGGTGAAACCCTGGCCTGCGGCAGTGGCGCCTGCGCCGCAGCCGTGGTGATGATGCAGCGCGGTCGCCTGCAGCGCGATGCCACGATGTCGCTGCCTGGCGGTGATCTGCGCATCCGCTGGCCGTCCGACGATGCACAGATCGTGATGTCAGGACCCGCAGCCTTCGTCTTTGATGGGGAGTGGAACGCATGAGCGAGACCGCCGAGAAGATCGGATCGCATGAAGTCGCCGCCTGGCTGCGTCGGCATCCGACCTTCCTGAAGCAGTTCCCGGACCTGGCCCTGACCCTGGTGGTGCCGCGCGATGACGGCCCCACCGCGTCGCTGGCCAGCTATCAGCTGGAGGTGCTGCGCGACAAGAACCGTGAGCTGTCGCGACGGCTGGCCGATCTGGCCGCCAATGCGCAGATCAACGAGCGCTTGGCCGTGCGCACGCACCAGCTGACCCTGGCACTGATGAAGCAGGACTCGGCGGCCGACACCCTGCGGGCGATGGCTGCCTCGCTGGAAGAAGATTTTGCCGGTGATCTGGTGCGGCTGATCGTGCTGCATCCGGTAGCGGGACTGGAACAGGCGCCGTGGCTGCAGGTGATCGAGGAGAGCAGTCCGTTGCTGGGTGTGTTCCGCGATTGCCTGAAAGATGGCGAGCCGATCTGCGGCCGCCTGCAGCCGGAGAAAAACACCGTGCTGTACGCCGGGCGGGCCGAGGAAGTGCAGTCCAGCGCACTACTGCCGCTGCCGGGTGTCGGCCTGATCGCGGTCGGCAGCCACGACGGCAATCGGTTCTACCCGGGCATGGGCACGCTGTTCCTGCGCATGATGGGCGAATCGCTGGTTGTCGCCCTGCAGCGCTTCGCCTCGCCCTGACGTTCCTTCGAGGGGAGTCGCCGTGAGTATCGCGCAGGACTTCCTGTCGCACCTGCAGGTGGAGCGCCGCATGTCGGCGCACACGCTGGATGCCTACCGTCGCGACCTGGACGCACTCGCGGCGTGGGCTGAGGGGCAGGGTGCGATGATCGACACGCTCGACAGTGCGCAGCTGCGCCAGTTCATTGCTGACGAACACCGTCGTGGGCTGTCGCCTACGTCGCTGCAGCGCCGGCTCTCTGCCTGCCGCAGTTTTTACGCCTGGCTGCTCAAACACCACCGTATCGAGGCCAATCCCGCGAACGGCCTGAAAGCACCCAAGGCACCACGCAAACTGCCGCAGGTGCTCGACGCCGATGAAGCCGTGCAGCTGGTGGAACTGCCCACCGATGCACCCCTCGGTCTGCGCGATCGCGCGCTGCTGGAGCTGTTCTATTCCTCCGGGCTGCGCCTGAGTGAGCTGTGTGCGCTGATCTGGCGCGACCTGGATTTCGACACCGGTCTGGTCAATGTACTGGGCAAGGGTAACCGGGAGCGACGCGTGCCGTTCGGTTCGCATGCGCGCACTGCGCTGCAGGGCTGGCGGGCCGAAAGCGGCGGCGCGGCGACCGCGCCGGTGTTTCCCGGGCGCAAGGGTGGCCCGATCACCCAGCGCGCCGTACAGATCCGCATCCGCCAGCTGGCCCAGCGCCAGGGCCTGTTCAAGCACGTGCATCCGCACATGCTGCGGCACAGCTTCGCCAGCCACATTCTGGAATCCTCCGGCGATCTGCGCGGTGTGCAGGAGCTGCTGGGCCATGCCGATATCGCCACCACGCAGATCTATACCCATCTGGATTTCCAGCACCTGGCCAAGGTCTACGACGCCGCGCACCCGCGTGCCAAGCGGCGCAAGAGCGGCAACGAAAGCTGAATCGATCCGCTGCGGCATCCGGGCGCAGGGCAGGGCGGGTTGAAGCGTCGGGCATAGACCCCACCTCAGTCTTTGTCACCCCGGAGGCTCCATGGACCCCAGTCAGAACCCCAACGTATTTCATGCCACCACCATCATCTCGGTGCGGCGCAATGGGCATGTCGCCGTCGCCGGCGATGGTCAGGTCACGCTCGGCCACACGGTGATGAAGGGCAACGCCCGCAAGGTGCGCCGTCTGGGTCGCGAGGGCCAGGTGCTGGCCGGTTTCGCCGGTGCCGCCGCCGATGCCTTCACCCTGTTCGAGCTGTTCGAGGCCAAGCTGGAAAAGCACGGCCAGCTGCAGCGCGCCGCAGTGGAACTGGCCAAGGATTGGCGCACCGAGCGCCGCCTGGGCAAGCTCGAAGCGCTGCTCGCCGTCGCCGACAAAGACACCTCGCTGATCATCAGCGGCACCGGTGATGTGATCGAGCCGGAAGACGGCATCATCGCCATCGGGTCCGGTGGTTCCTACGCTCTGTCGGCCGCCCGCGCACTGATGGCGCATACCGAACTGGATGCCCGCACGATCGCCACCGAGTCGATCAACATCGCCGGCGACATCTGCATCTACACCAACCGCAACGTGGTGGTCGAGGAGCTTTGACCCGCAGGGTCAACGCTCGGTAGCGCCACGCCATGCGTGGCTGCGGTATCCGGCCAGCCACGCATGGCGTGGCTCCACATCAGCGTTACGTCGCTGCCAGGCAGGCCGGTGATACGTCATTCCACCCCATATCCTCGTGAGCACACCCATGCCGCACAAGATCGAAGTTTCGTCCGCCACCATGACCCCGCGCGAGATCGTGCAGGAACTGGACCGGCACATCGTCGGCCAGCACGACGCCAAGCGCGCGGTCGCCATCGCGCTGCGCAACCGCTGGCGCCGCATGCAGCTGCCGGCCGAGCTGCGCAATGAAGTCATGCCCAAGAACATCCTGATGATCGGCCCGACCGGCGTCGGCAAGACCGAGATCGCGCGTCGCCTGGCCACGCTGGCCAATGCACCGTTCGTCAAGGTCGAAGCCACCCGTTTCACCGAGGTCGGCTACGTCGGCAAGGACGTGGAGCAGATCATCCGCGACCTGGCTGATACCGCGGTCAAGCTGTACCGCGAGCAGGCCAAGGTGCGCGTGCGCACCCAGGCCGAAGAACGTGCCGAAGACCGCATCCTGGATGCACTGCTGCCGCGCCGCAGCACCGGTATCGGCTTCGATGCCGAGGCCGCGCGCAACGAGCCCTCCGCGCAGGACAACGAGACCCGCATCAAGTTCCGCCGCATGCTGCGCAACGGTGAACTGGATGAGCGCGAGATCGAGCTGGAAGTGTCGGCCAATGTCAGCATGGACATCATGACCCCACCGGGCATGGAGGAAATGGGCCAGCAGCTGCGCCAGATGTTCTCCAGCATGGGCGGCGCGAAGGCGCAGAAGCGCACGCTGTCGATCAAGGCTGCGCGTCCGCTGTTGATCGAGGAAGAGGCCGGCAAGCTGGTCAACGAAGACGATATCCGCAGTGCGGCCATCGAAGCCTGTGAGCAGCATGGCATCGTGTTCATCGATGAGATCGACAAGGTCGCCAAGCGCGGTGACAACGTCGGTGGTGGCGATGTGTCGCGCGAAGGCGTCCAGCGCGATCTGCTGCCGTTGGTGGAAGGCTCCAACGTGTCCACCAAGTACGGCACGATCAAGACCGACCACATCCTGTTCATCGCTTCCGGTGCGTTCCACCTGGCCAAGCCCAGCGATCTGATCCCGGAACTGCAGGGGCGTTTCCCGATCCGTGTGGAACTGGGCGCGCTGAGCAAGCAGGACTTCGTACGCATCCTCACCGAACCGAAAGCCGCGCTGACCAAACAGTACGAAGCGCTGCTGCAGACCGAAGGTGTCTCGATGAAGTTCACCGTCGATGCGGTGGACCGCTTGGCCGAGATCGCCTTCCAGGTGAACGAGCGTCAGGAGAACATCGGTGCGCGCCGCCTGCACACCGTGCTGGAGCGCCTGCTGGATACGTTGAGCTATGAGGCCCCGGATCGCGATGGCGAGACCATCAGCATCGACCAGGCCTACGTCGACGCGCACTTGGGCGAACTGGTGCAGGATCCGGATTTGAGCCGCTACATCCTGTAACGCTACGCAATGATCGGGTGGTAGCAAGAACGGCGGCACTTCGGTGTCGCCGTTTTTTTTGCTCCTTCTGTCAAAGGCTGCCTCCGTTTGGGGCTGCCGCGAGCGTGAGGGCCCCGCAGCGACCGGCAGGCCCCTCGGCAAATGTCCCCCGGCCGCCGCCTGACGGCGACAGCCTCCTCCTTGATTTTGCCCAGGGGCCTGTCGGCCACTGCGGGGCCCAGCGCCCGACCAACCCGCACTTTGCCTCAGGCGTCGTCGTCGGTTGGCAGGGCGGTGGGCGGGGCGCCCGGGGTGAATACGCCCGGCTGCACGAACGCGCTGAGGATCGCATCCAGCGTCTGCACACCATCGCGCTTGATCTCGAACAGCTCCGGTTCAAGCATCGCGCTGTACAGCACCCCGGTCAGGCTCGTGCTCACGATGCGGGCCACCGTGTCCACGTCCACCCCCTCGCGCAGCTGCCCCAGCTCCTGCGCGCGCTGGAACGCGGCAGCGTAAATGCCAAGCTCCTCGCGCGACGCCTCCAGCTGCAGTGCCTGCATCGCCTGGCTTTCCACAGAAAGGTCATTGCGCAGCATGATTTCCATCATGTTGCGCAGGCGCTCGTCGTCGGCCAGCTCCTGGAAAGACACCAGCAGCGCCGAACGCAGATCCAGCACCGGGGTGTTGCGCTTGGCCGAGGTGGTGCGCCGCAGCCGCTCGATGAACGGAATGCGCTCACGGTCAATCATCGCGGTCAGCACTTCGGTCTTGTTCTTGAAGTGCCAGTACACCGCGCCGCGGGTAAATCCGGCGCGCGCGCCGATCATCGCCAGGCTGGTGCCCGCGACCCCGAATTCATGGAAACAGGCCTCAGCCGCGTCGAGGATGCCCTCGCGGGTGGCCTGCGCCTCTTCTTTGGTTTTTCTGGCCATTGCGCTGCGCAGTTGCTGGATGAAACCGGCCTGAATTGTACCGCTTTACAAACAAACATGCATGTATGTATATTTGCGCCCCACTGATCCTCAGCGAGGACTGCCTGCAGATGCCGGCGGTCCCGTTTCGGATATTTGCCGTCATTTGCTGCCTGTTTGTCGTCATTCTTCGCTGTTATGGGAAGTTGGGCACCGGGCGCGCCCTTTTCCGTCTGCGAGCCCCCACCACCATGTCCAGAACCCCGTACCGTCTTCTCGCGCTGTCCCTGGCGATCGCCCTGACCGTGTCCGCCTGCGGCGGTGGTGAGCAGGAGGGTCCGCAGGGCGGGCCCGGCCAGGTCACCGTGGCCACCCTGAAAGCCGAGCAGGTCGGCCTGACCCGCGAACTGCCGGGCCGTACCAATGCCTTCCTGGTCGCCGAAGTGCGCCCGCAGGTCAACGGCATCGTCGCCAAGCGCCTGTTCACCGAAGGCGGCCTGGTCACCGCTGGGCAGCCGCTGTATCAGCTCGATGACGCCAGCTACCGTGCCCAGGCCAACAGCGCCCGCGCCCAGCTGGCCCGCGCCGAAGCCACCGCCAATGCCGCACGCCTGAGCGCCAAGCGCATCGGCGAGCTGGCCAAGGTCGAGGCGGTCAGCACCCAGGACAACGAGAACGCGATCGCCGCGCTCAAGCAGGCCGAGGCCGATGTCGGTGCCGCGCGTGCCGCGCTGGACGCGGCCAACGTGACGCTGGGCTATGCGCGCATCACCGCGCCGATCAGCGGTCGCATCGGCAAGTCCTCGGTCACCCAGGGTGCGCTGGTCAGCGCCGGCCAGGCCGAAGCGCTGGCCACGGTGCAGCAGCTGAACCCGATCTATGTCGACCTGACCCAGTCCGCCAGCGAACTGCTGCAGCTGCGCCGCGAACTGGCCAGCGGCCGCCTGCAGGACAACCAGACCCTGCCGGTGACGATCCTGCTTGATGACGGCACCGAGTTCGATCACAAGGGCACGCTGGAGTTCTCCGAAGTCAGCGTGGACCCGACCACCGGCAGCTACGCGCTGCGGGTCAAGGTCGAGAACCCGGACCAGGTGCTGATGCCGGGCATGTACGTGCGTGCCCAGGTGGGCAGCGGCGTGCGCGAGAACGCGATCCTGGTGCCGATGCAGGGCATTGCCCGCGATCCCAAGGGTGATACCAGCGCCATGGTGGTCGGCAAGGACGACAAGGTCGAAGTGCGGCAGGTCAAGGTGAGCCGTTCGCTCGGCGACAAGTGGCTGGTGGAAGACGGGCTCAAGGCCGGTGACAAGGTCATCGTCGAAGGCCTGCAGAAGATCCAGCCGGGCATGCCCGTGCAGGCCACCGAAATGGGCGCGGCCCCGGCCAAGGCGGCCGCCGCGCCGGCGGCTCCCGCCGCCCAGCAGTAACCGGAGAATTCCATGGCACGTTTCTTCATTGATCGCCCCATCTTCGCGTGGGTGATTGCGATCATCATCATGCTCGCCGGTGGTCTGGCGGTGCTCAAGCTGCCGGTGTCGATGTACCCGGAAGTGGCGCCGCCGGCCGTCGAGATCAGCGCCAGTTACCCGGGTGCATCGGCCAAGGTGGTCGAGGACTCGGTGACGCAGATCATCGAGCAGAACATGAAGGGCCTGGATGGCCTGATCTACTTCTCCTCCAACAGCTCGGCCAATGGCCAGGCGACCATCACCCTCACCTTCGAGAGTGGGACCAACCCGGATATCGCGCAGGTGCAGGTGCAGAACAAGCTGCAGCTGGCCATGCCGCTGCTGCCGCAGGAAGTGCAGCGCCAGGGCATCAACGTGGCCAAGTCGAGCAGTGGCTTCCTGCAGGTGCTCGGCTTCGTCTCTGAAGATGGCAGCATGGACGCCAACGACATCTCCGATTACGTCGGCTCCAACATCGTCGATCCGCTGAGCCGCGTGCCGGGCGTGGGCAACATCCAGGTGTTCGGTGGCAAGTACGCCATGCGTATCTGGCTGGACCCCAACAAGCTGCACACTTACAAGCTGTCCACCGCCGAAGTGATCGCCGCGATCACCGCGCAGAACGCGCAGGTTGCCATCGGCCAGCTCGGCGGCGCGCCGTCGATCAAGGGCCAGCAGCTCAACGCGACCATCAACGCGCAGGACCGCCTGCAGACGCCGGAGCAGTTCCGCAACATCATCGTGCGCAGCGCGCAGGACGGTGCCGAACTGCGCCTGTCGGATGTGGCCCGCGTGGAGCTGGGCGCGGAGTCGTACGACTTCGTGACCCGCTACAACGGCAAGCCGTCGTCGGGTATCGCGATCACCTTGGCCACCGGCGCCAATGCGCTGGACACCGCCAATGGCGTGCGTGCGGCGCTGGATGAGATGGCGCCGAACTTCCCGGCTGGCCTGAAGGCGGTGGTGCCGTATGACACCACGCCGTTCGTGCAGGTCTCGATCAAGGGCGTCATCAAGACCCTGATCGAAGCCATCGTGCTGGTGTTCCTGGTGATGTACCTGTTCCTGCAGAACTTCCGCGCGACCCTGATCCCCACGATCGCGGTACCGGTGGTGCTGCTGGGCACGTTCGGCATCCTGGCCGCGCTGGGCTTCTCGGTGAACATGCTGACCATGTTCGCGATGGTGCTGGCGATCGGCCTGCTGGTCGATGACGCGATCGTGGTGGTGGAGAACGTCGAGCGGATCATGTCCGAAGAGGGCCTGTCACCGCTGGAGGCCACACGCAAATCGATGACCCAGATCACCGGCGCGCTGGTCGGCATCGGCCTGGTGCTGTCGGCGGTGTTCGTGCCGATGGCCTTCATGAGTGGCGCCACCGGCGTCATCTATCGTCAGTTCTCGGCCACCATCGTCTCGGCGATGGCCCTGTCGGTGCTGGTCGCGATCGTGCTGACCCCGGCGCTGTGCGCCACCATGCTCAAGCCGCTGAAGAAGGGTGAGCACCACGTGGCCCACAAGGGCTGGTCGGGTCGTTTCTTCAACGCCTTCAACCGTGGCTTTGACCGCTCCAGCAACGGCTATCAGCGTGGCGTGCGCGGCATCCTCGGCCGTCCGTGGCGCTTCATGGGCGTGTTCGCCGCGCTGGCGCTGGTGATGGGCCTGCTGTTCATGCGCCTGCCCAGTTCGTTCCTGCCCAACGAAGACCAGGGCATCCTGATGGCACTGGTGCAGACCCCGGTGGGTGCGACCCAGGAACGGACGCTGGAGTCGATCGACAAGCTCGAAAAACACTTCATGGAAAACGAAGTCGACGCGATCGAGTCGATCTTCTCGGTGCAGGGCTTCAGCTTCGCCGGCATGGGCCAGAACGCGGGCATGGCCTTCGTCAAGCTCAAGGACTGGAAGGACCGTGATGCCGACCAGGGCGCGATGCCCGTCACCGGCCGTGCAATGGCCGCGCTGGGTGGGATCAAGGACGCCTTCATCTTCGCCTTCCCGCCGCCGGCGATGCCGGAACTGGGCATCGGCTCGGGCTATACCTTCTTCCTGAAGGACACCAGTGGTGCCGGTCACCAGGCGCTGCTGGATGCACGCAACCAGCTGCTCGGCATGGCCGGGCAGAGCAAGCTGCTGGCCAACGTGCGCCCGAACGGGCAGGAAGACACCCCGCAGCTGCGCATCGATATCGACGTGGGCAAGGCGAGTGCGCTGGGCCTGTCGCTGGAATCGGTCAACACCACGCTCGCCGCGGCCTGGGGCAGCAGCTACATCGATGACTTCATCGACCGTGGCCGGGTCAAGCGCGTCTACGTGCAGTCCGATGCGCCGTTCCGCATGAACCCGGAAGACTTCAACCTGTGGTCGGTCAAGAACGCGGCCGGTGAGATGGTGCCGTTCTCGGCCTTTGCCAGCCAGCGTTGGGATTACGGTTCGCCGCGCCTGGAGCGCTACAACGGCGTGTCCGCGATGGAAATCCAGGGCGAGCCGGCCCCGGGCGTGGCCTCGGGCGATGCGATGAACGAAGTGGAGAAACTCGCCAAGCAGTTGCCGGCCGGTTTCGACATCGAGTGGACCGCGCTGTCCTACCAGGAGCGCCAGGCCGGTTCGCAGACGCCGCTGCTGTACACGCTCTCGCTGCTGATCGTGTTCCTGTGCCTGGCGGCACTGTATGAAAGCTGGAGCGTGCCGACCTCGGTGCTGCTGGTGGCGCCACTGGGCATCCTCGGTGCGGTGCTGGCCAACACCATGCGTGGCATGGAGCGCGACATCTACTTCCAGGTGGCGATGCTGACCACGGTCGGTTTGACCAGTAAAAACGCGATCCTGATCGTGGAGTTCGCCAAGGAAAACCTGGAGAAGGGCGCCGGCCTGATCGAGGCGACGATGCACGCTGTGCGTGACCGTCTGCGCCCGATCATCATGACCTCGCTGGCCTTCGGCCTGGGCGTGCTGCCGCTGGCGATCGCCTCCGGTGCCGGTTCCGGCGCACAGCAGGCCATCGGTACCGGTGTGCTCGGCGGCATGCTGGTCGGCACGGTGCTGGGTGTGTTCTTCATCCCGCTGTTCTTCGTGGTGGTGCAGCGCGTGTTCAATCGCAAGAAGTACGGCAAGAACGCTGGAGGTTCCGATGCGTAAGCCCATGATGGCCAGCCTGGCGCTGGCCGTGAGCCTGGTGCTGTCCGGCTGCTCGACGCTGGAGCCGCGCAGTACTGAAGTCGCTCCGGCGATTCCCTCGCAGTGGCCGGTGGCGGCCAGCGCAGGCGCGCAGGGCACTGCAACGGCGGAGGTCGCCGACATCGGCTGGCGCGATTTCTTCGTCGACCCGCGCCTGCAGGCGGTGATCACCCAGTCGCTGGAGAACAACCGCGACCTGCGCGTGGCCGTGCTCAATGTCGAGCGTGCCCGTGCGCAGTACCGGATCCAGCGTGCTGATCGGGTACCGGCGGTCGGCGTGCAGGGGCAGATGACCCGCAGTGGCGGCGATGCCCCGGTGACCGAGCAGTTCAGTGCCAACCTCGGCGTGGTCGAGTTCGAGCTGGATCTGTTCGGCCGCGTGCGCAATCTCAGCCAGGCGGCCCTGCAGCAGTACTTCGCCGAAGCGGCCAATCGCCGCAGTGCGCAGCTGTCGCTGGTGGCCGAGGTGGCCAACGCGTGGCTGACCCTGGGCGCGGACAGCGAGCAGCTGCGGATCGCCCAGGCGACGCTGGCCACCTATGAAGATTCGCTGCGCCTGACCGAGGCCCGCCGTCAGCTCGGTGGCGCCTCTGCGCTGGAACTGAGCCAGACCCGCACCTTGGTGGAAACCGCGCGTACCGATGTGGCGCGCTTTGCCGGGCAGGTCGCGCAGGATCGCAATGCGCTGGTGCTGTTGGCCGGTGGGCCGATTGATGCGTCACTGTTGCCGCAGGCCGAGGTGACCGACGTCGCCAGCGTTCGGCCGCTGCCGGCCGGCGTACCGGGCGATGTGCTGCTGCGGCGGCCGGACGTGATGGCCGCCGAGCACGTGCTGCTCTCGGCCAACGCCAATATCGGCGCCGCGCGCGCAGCATTCTTCCCGTCGATCAGCCTGACCGGCAACATCGGCTCGGCTTCGTCGGAGCTGTCGGGTCTGTTTGACAGTGGCACGCGCGTGTGGAGTTTCATTCCCAAGCTCAATCTGCCGATCTTCCAGGGGGGCAAGCTGCGCGCCAATCTGGGCATGGCTACCGCCGATCGCGACATCGCGCTGGCGCAGTATGAGAAGGCGATCCAGTCCGGCTTCCGCGAAGCAGCCGATGCGCTGGCGCTCAACGAGAGCCTGGAAGCGCAGTTGTCTTCGCAGCAGGCGCTGGTGGCGGCGGCCGAGCAGGCGCAGCGGTTGTCGCAGGCCCGCTATGACGCCGGCCTGGACAGCTTCCTGACCCTGCTGGATGCGCGACGCACGGCGTACACCGCACGGCAGTCGCTGGTCAGCACGCAGCTGGCCCAGCAGTCCAATCAGGTAGCGTTGTACAAGGTGCTCGGCGGCGGTTGGCACGAGCGCGGGTGAGGCATCACAGGTGCGGCCACGCGGTCGCACCTGTGCACACCGTTGCGCAAGCGTCGCCGTCGTGGCGACACAATGCGTGAGGCGGTGCGGTTTCATCAGGCACGGTCGGCGGGGGCCGCGGGGTGCCTGCATCATGGACAAAGCGCCGAGCAGGCGCTGTCCAGCCGGTGTGCGTCAGGCGCGTGCGTGCAGCCGCGGGCGCGACGCCTGGTCCTGGCGACCGGCGAGGTAGACGTGTTCCCAGCACTGGTCGACGAATTGACGGGCCTGGTCTTCGGACAGGCGCGGCATGATCTGCAGCGCGTAATGAGTCTGGAACATTTCATCGCGCTCCTCATCACTGGCGCGCGGTTGCGTGATCAGTGAATCGCAGGCGAACTTGATCCACGGCACGTAGTGGCCGAATGAGCCCGTCCCGAGGTTGCCGTCGGCATGACGCTGGCGCCAGTGACTGACTTCGGCGTCGACATCGATGACGGCAGGGATGGAGATCTGGGCGGAAGACATGGTCACTTCAATATGGGAAGAAGGGAATCTGGATGATGGCGTAGGGCGCGGTGCAAGCGGTGTCATGGCGATGTGGAGCCAGTGTGGCGAGATTCGCCACGCGTCTCGCCCAGCAGTTGGGCGTGGTGGACTACGCCGAGCCGTTCGGCCAGCGTCGCCAGCCGGTTGCAGACTGCAACGCGATGATCGGGATGGGACCGCGTCAGCTCATCCTGGATGGCCTGGTAGGCATCCCAGAAAGGCGCGGCGTTATGGTGGCGTGCGTAGTGCACCTGCAGTCTTTCCCACGCGTCCATCAACGCAGGTTCGACGGAGGAGGTGCGGCGGGTTTGGGCATGCATGACGTCTCCTCGACGATGGTGCCCCCTGTGCAACCACCTTAAGACGTTCATGCAGCGCGGTTGTTAGTACCGCGTGTTCGCGCCATTCGGCGCGGGTGGACAAGGCGTGACGTCGGAGCGTGCAAAGACCCGCCGCACAGGGTATTCAGACCCGCACCGATCGCTGAAGCATTCAGAACGCTGCCGTGCCCGCGCAGCTCGTCCTGCGATCGCGCGGGCACTCGGCGCGGGAATCCGCGCGGAATCGTCGGCCTTTACTCGCCGATATCTTCGTTCCAGACCTCGGGATGGGCGCTGATGAAGCCGCCCAGCAGATCGATGCATGCCTGGCTCTGCATGTCGATCACCTTGACGCCGTTCTCGCGCAGCCATTCGATGCCGCCCTGGAAGGTGACCGACTCGCCCACCACCACGGTGCCGATGTTGAACTGGCGTACCAGCCCGCTGCAGTACCAGCAGGGGGCCAGGGTGGTCACCATGATGGTGTCCTGGTAGCGGCGCTGCCGGCCGGCCTTGCGGAAGGCGTCGGTCTCGCCGTGCACGGACGGATCGCCTTCCTGCACGCGGCGGTTGTGGCCGCAGCCGAGCAGGCGGCCATCGTTGTGGTACAGCGCGGCGCCGATCGGGATGCCGCCCTCGGCCAGGCCCTGGCGGGCTTCGGCGATGGCGGTTTCGAGCAGGGCGGCGTAGTCGGGGGTGGTGATCATGCGCAATCCAGGGACGTGAAGACCTTCATGATAGTGGCAGCCTGCCGCAACGGCGCCGGCGGTGCGATAATCGTCCCATGAGCGAATCTCCCTACAAGACTGGCACCACCCATTTCGGCTTCCGCGATGTCGCTGCGAAGGACAAGCAGAAGCTGGTGGGCGAAGTGTTCACCTCGGTCGCGCGCAGCTACGACCTGATGAACGATCTGATGAGCCTGGGCATCCACCGGGCGTGGAAGCGCTACTACGTAGCCACCGCGCAGGTGAAGCCGGGTGACCGCGTGCTGGATCTGGCCGGCGGCACTGGCGACATCGCCGCGCTGATCAAGGAGCGGGTGGGTGACGAGGGTGAAGTGGTGCTGGGCGACATCAACGCCGGCATGCTCTCGGTCGGCCGTGATCGTCTCACCAACCGCGGCCTGGTCGCGGGCCTGAATTACGTGCAGTGCAACGCCGAGGCGCTGCCGTTCCCCGATGCGAGCTTCGACCTGGTCACGATCGCCTTCGGCCTGCGCAACGTCACCGACAAGGAAGCCGGCCTGCGCGAGATGCACCGCGTCCTCAAGGTGGGCGGGCAGGCGCGTGTGCTGGAGTTCTCCGAAGTCACCGCCGACTGGTTCAAGCCGATCTACGATTTCCACTCGTTCAAGATCCTGCCCAAGCTGGGTCAGCTGTTCGCACGCGATGGCGACAGCTACCAGTACCTGGCCGAGAGCATCCGCAAGCATCCGCCGCAGGAGCAGCTCAAGACCATGATGGCCGAGGCCGGTTTCGAGCGTTGCCACTACAAGAACCTGACCGGCGGCATCGTCTCGATCCACTCCGGCTACAAGCTCTGAGTGAGCGGCCCGGGGTCTGCGGGGACGCGGGCCCCCGACCGGTCGGCGCGCCGCGCGGGCCAGCCTCGCGCGACCGACTGAATGCGCAAACCGCCACACACCGCCTGCGCGGGGTCCGGGACAGGGGTAAACTGGTCGTTTCACCCTGATCGGTCCCGTTCATGCGATCCCCGTTCCTGTTGATTCCCCTGGCCGTCGCCCTGGCGTCCGGCTGCTCCAAAGAACCGGCGGCTCCGACCGTCGATCCCACTGCCAACGCGCCGGCGAGCACTGCCATGAAAGCCGACAGCCGCAGCCACGATGAAAGCTCGTACGCCGAGCCGGACAAGGTGGTCGTCAAGGACCTCGCGCTGGATCTGAAGCTGGATTTCGACAGCAAGCAGATCGGTGGCACCGCGACCTACACCCTGGAGTGGAAGGACAAGGCCGCCAAGCAGCTGGTGCTGGACACCCGCGAGCTGACCGTGGAGAAGGTCGAGGCGATCGCTGCCGACGGCAAGACCGCGCCGCTGCCCTTCGTGCTGGCGCCGGCCGACAAGGTGTTCGGCAGCAAGCTGAGCATCGAGACCCCGGACCAGCCGGCCAAGGTCGTGATCACGTATCACACTGCACCGACCGCCTCGGGCCTGCAGTGGCTGGAGCCGTCGATGACGGAGGGCAAGAAGCTGCCCTTCATGTTCAGCCAGTCGCAGGCGATCCATGCCCGTTCCTGGGTGCCGCTGCAGGACACCCCGAGCGTGCGTTTCACCTACAGCGCGCACGTGGTCTCGCGCCCGGACGTGATGGTGCTGATGAGCGCCGACAACGACCCCAAGGCCGCGCGTGATGGTGACTACACCTTCAAGATGCCGCAGCCGATCCCGTCCTACCTGCTGGCCATCGCCGCTGGCGACCTGGTGTTCGAGCCGATCTCCGGCCGCTCCGGCGTGTGGGCCGAACCGACCATGGTTGGCAAGGCCGCCAAGGAATTCGAAGACACCGAGAAGATGATCGGCACCGCCGAGAAGCTCTTCGGCGAATACCGCTGGGGCCGCTACGACATGCTGGTGCTGCCGCCGTCGTTCCCGTTCGGTGGCATGGAAAACCCGCGTCTGACCTTCGCCACCCCGACCGTGATCGTTGGCGACAAGTCGCTGGTCTCGCTGGTCGCCCACGAACTGGCGCACAGCTGGTCGGGCAACCTGGTGACCAACGCCAGCTGGAAGGACATCTGGCTCAACGAAGGCTTCACCACCTACGTGCAGGGCCGCATCACCGAGGCGCTGTACGGCCAGGAGATGGCCGAGATGGAGCGTGAGATCGACCAGAACGATCTGCTCGCCGAAGTGAAGGACATGAGCCCGGCCGACCAGGCCCTCGCCCTGCCACCACTGAGCGAGCGTGATCCGGACGAGGCGTTGAGCCAGGTCGCCTACGTCAAGGGCGCGTGGTTCCTGCAGTTCCTGGAACAGCGCTTCGGCCGCGAGACCTTCGATCCGTTCCTGCGTGGCTGGTTCGATGACCACGCCTTCCAGAGCGCGAACACCGACCAGTTCGTCGAGTACCTGAAGAAGAATCTGCTGTCCAAGAAGCCCGGTGCCGTCAGCGACGCCGAGCTGAAGGCGTGGCTGGATGAGCCGGGCATTCCGTCGTTCGCGACCAAGGCCCGCTCGCGCAACTTCTCCATCGTCGATACCGCCCGCATCGCCTGGCAGGGCAGCAACACGCTGCCGACGGCGCAGATCACCGGCGAGTGGGGCACCCAGGAGTGGGTGCACTTCATCGACGGTCTGGGCAAGACCCTGCCGGTTGAGAAGCTGGCTGCGCTGGACAAGGCTTACCACTTCACCGGTACGGCCAACGGCGAGATCGCGATGCGCTGGTACCCGCTGACGATCCGCAGTGGCTACAGCGAAGCGAACGACGCCGCCGGTGCGTTCATCGAGCGTGTCGGCCGCCGAAAGCTGATCATGCCGATCTACGCCGAACTGGTGAAGACGCCTGAAGGCCTGGCCTTCGCCAAGGCGGCCTTCGCCAAGGCCAAGCCGGGGTATCACCCGATCACCACGGGCTCCGTCCAGGACATGCTGGACAAGGCCGAGGCGGGCGCGGCCAAGCCGTAATCGCCAGACGTATCGGTTGAACGAAAAACGGCGGGGAAACCCGCCGTTTTTTTATGCGCGCCTGCGTACCGCGAGCCGAGCCCCCTAGGGGCCGGCAGGCCCCTCGGCAAATGTCCCCCGGCCGCCGCTTGGCGGCGACGGCCTGCTCCTTGATTTTGCCCAGGAGCCTACCAGCCCCTAGGGGGCTCGGCTCGCGGTACACGTGCAGACAACCGCGCCTTTCTGTGAGAGCCGCGGTTCTCGATCCGTGGGTCGCGATGCCCTTGTGGGCGAAATAAAGGAGGAGGGGGCGGCCGCAGGCCGACGCCGGGGGACATTCGCCGGCAAGGGCATCGCGGCCCAGCGCCCGACCAACTAGGCGCCGCGACTGGATAAGGCATGTTTCTTTGCGTGGAAGCCTATGTCACACCGCGCGCACCGCCAGGAACATGTCCACGCAGTCGTGCATCACCTGCTGCTGCTGTGCCGGCGTGAGCGGAGGCTGGCCGAAGGTGATCTGCGGCCAGAACGCAAAGGCCTTGAGCATCGCCTGCAACTGATGCGCCGCCTCGGCCGGCGGCATGTCCAGCCGCAGCCGCCCATCGGCCTGGGCGGCGCGGATCCAGCCGGTCAGGCCTTCTTCCTTCTCGGCCAGCTTGTCCATCATCGCCCGTGCCCGTTCGGGCGTGTGCACCAGCTCGGCCATCGCCACCCGCGAAAGATCGATGAAGCCGGGGTCGTCGAGCAGGCGCATCTTGCGCGCCGCGAATACCAGCAACTGATCGCGCAGCGGCTGCGCCGGGTCGTAGGGCACGACAGCCAGCGCCTGGCTGGCCTCGAACAACTGCCACAGGATGGCGGTGAACAGTTCGTCCTTGCTGGCGAAGTGGTTGTAGACCGTGCGCTTGGATACCTCGGCCGTCGCCGCGATCCGGTCCATGCTGGTGCCGGCAAAGCCGAACGCGCGGAACTCGGCCACCGCCGCGTCCAGGATGGCCGCGCGCTTGCGGTCGGTCAGACGGGTGGGGCGGTCGGAAGTGCTCATGGGCTTATTTTACACCGTTCAGTTTACTTTTCGAAAAAGGCAAGTACACTCGCCGGTGTACTTTCCAGGGCAAGCCCCGATGATGCGTCGCCTGCCTCGATTCCTCCTCCTTCTGACGGTGTTGATCGCCATGTCCATTGGCCTGTTGACCTGCGGTGCCCGCCCGGCTGCCGCCTATGACCAGTCGCCGCAGTTCGGCGACGGGCGCTTCCACAATCCCGCAGGCAAGAGCTCGCTGGGCTTCGTTGGCACGCTGGGCGTAATGTGGAAGATGCTGTTCGAAAAGCCCGCCGACGCCACTCCGCTGGCCCCGATTCCGGTGCAGCCGCTGAGCCGGCAGGCCCTGCTCGACGCACCCGACGACAGCCTGTGGCGTCTGGGGCATTCGACGATGCTGATGAAGCTGGACGGCCATTTCTGGCTGACCGACCCGGTCTTCGCCGAGCGCGCCTCGCCGATGTCGTTCATGGGGCCCAAGCGGTTCCACGCACCGCCGCTGAGCATCGACGAACTGCCGCCGATCACCGGCGTGATCATCTCCCATGACCACTACGATCACCTCGACCACGATGCCGTCCTCGCGCTCGCGCCCAAGGTGCAGCACTTCGTCACCGCGCTCGGCGTAGGCGACCGCTTGATCGGGTGGGGCGTGCCCGCCGCGAAGGTCGTGCAGCTGGACTGGTGGCAGGACACCCGCGTGGAGGGCCTGAAGATCGTCGCGACCCCGGCCCAGCATTTCTCCGGCCGGACCCTCGCCGACGGCAACCGCACGCTGTGGGCTTCGTGGGTGATCGACACCGGGCGTACCCGGATCTTCTTCAGCGGCGACACCGGCTACTTCGACGGCTTTGCCCGCATCGGCGAGCGCTACGGCCCGTTCGATCTGACCATGATCGAGACCGGTGCCTACGATGCGCAGTGGCCGGACGTGCACATGCAGCCCGAACAAAGCCTGCAGGCGCACCTGGACGTGCGCGGCAAGGTGCTGATGCCGATCCACAACGGCACCTTCGACCTCGCGTTGCATCCGTGGACCGAACCGTTCGATCGCATCACCGCGCTGGCGCAGGAACACGGCGTGGCACTGACTGCCCCGCACATGGGCGAACGCCTGGATATCCGCGCGCCGGCGCCGTCCACGCAGTGGTGGCGTGAGGTGCGCTGAGCCAAGGCGCAGCGATGGCGCAGTCGATCACGCCCGGCCCTGGCCGGGCGTTTTCGTTGCAGGGCAGGCTGTCTGCCTGGGGGCTGAATCAACTGCCGTGGAAAGGCCGTTTTCGTATTAGTTGCATGGCAATCGCGTGGGCGGTCATGACAATGGCGAGGACGCAGGACACCGCCTGCTGGCGCTCCGTCCACAAAGGCGGGCACCGTGGTTCCTGCCGTGCCGCGTGAACGATCCAGCGGCCTCCCTGCCATGTCGCGGCGTTGGCGACACCTACAAAGGACTCCCATGGATTCTCTCCGTGTACGTCGTCACGTGCTTGGCGCGGCGATCCACCTTGCTCTCGGTGCCAGCGTGCTGTCTGTGCCTGTTTCGGCCAAGACCATCGTCATCCGCAATGAAGTGCTTGAAACCGTCCCGACCTACACCGGCGACAGTCTGGAGGTGTACAGCTCGCGCATCGTCAGTACGAGCGATACGCTGTTCAACGACACCGTCATCGCGGTGGACGGCGGGGCGTTGCACATCGAACGCTCCACACTGGGGTCGTATGCCGAGGGCATCTCGGCACTGAAGTTTCGAGGCGGTGCGAACAGCGGGCTCATCGTCGGCTCGGAGATCTTCACCCACGGCGCTGCGGCCGTGGGGGTGGATGTGGCCGGAACCCGCTTCCTGCCTTCCGGCGATGTGGCACCGACCGGCGCGCTGCGCCTGGTCGACACGCGGATCCGCACCGCAGGCATTGACGCGCACGGCGCGGCGATTGGACCGAAGATGCAGCTGGGGCTCGATGCGTCCTCCATCATGACCGGCGGCGCAGGTGCGGCGGGGGTCTGGATGTTCGGCGGCACGCTGCTGCTGGAGCGCGGCAGCACCATTGTCACCACCGGCGACAATGCCACCGGCATCCATGCGCAGGCGCAGAAATGGCGCGTCCCCCCGGGCGGGTTCTTTCCGCACGTGGCGCGTGTTGCGTTGTCCGGATCGGACGTGCGGGTCACCGGCGAAGGCAGTGTCGGCATCCGCGCCGGGTACACGGGCCTGTACCCGGATGGCATCGGCAGCACGATCACCTTGACCGACAGCCGCATCCTGGCCGAGCGCGGGCATGGCGTGCAGTTTCTGGGCGGCGACAGCAACCTGCTGGACGTAACCGCGGGCAGCCAGGTGCAGGGCAGGGAGAGTGCCGTGCATGCGGCGACGGCGGGCAGCATCAACCGCGTGGTCGTTGATGACGGCACGCTGGTCGGTGAGCAGTCCGCCGTGTGGGTGCAGAACGGTGCCACGATGGCGGTGGAGGCGCATGATGCGGTGATCGAGGGGCGCGCGTTCGCCGATGATCGTTCCCGGCTGGACATGCGCCTGAGCGGCACCGACTGGAACGCGCGCGGCGCATCGCAGGTGGATGATCTCACGCTGCACCGGGGCAGCCGTCTGTGGCTGGGCCGCGGCGCGGTCGGCGATCAGCTGGTGGTGCGGGGCGATCTGGACATCGATGCCAGCACGCTCTTCTTCGACGCCGTGCTCGGTGATGACGGCACCCGTGCGGATCATCTGCGGGTAGAGGGCGACACGCGCGGCAGCGGTGGCATCGTGGTCAACAATCTCGGGGGCCGCGGCGCTGCTACGGTTGAAGGCATCGAGCTGATCCACGTAGGCGGTCGGTCGGACGCCACGTTCCAGCTCCAGGGGCGTGCCGTGGCGGGCGCGTACGACTACTTCCTGTTCAAGGGCAGTGTGAGCGATCCCGGCGATGGCCACTGGTACCTGCGGTCGGAGCTTGCGCCGGTGGTCGTCGATCCCTGTGAGGCGACCCCCGACCTGCCCGGCTGCGTCGAACTGGAGCTGCCCGGGGTGCCTGAACGCCCGGAGTTGCCTGAACTTCCCCGGCCGGTACCGGAGGGCGGAACAGGGGAGGTACTGGTACCGCCTCCGCCTCCGCTTCCGCCTCCACCCCCCGTGCTGCGCCCGGAGCCCGGCGCCTACCTTGGCAACCAGCGGGCGGCGATCGACATGTTCGCGCTGCGCCGGGATGACCGCGCTACTGCGCGGGCCGAGGGCGGTGCATGGATCCGCGTCTCCGGCCGCCGCGCTGCGTTCGGCACCGCGGGCCTGCGCATCGATACAGCAGGGCACTCGCTGCTGCAGCTGCAGGCTCACGGCAACAGTTCCGTACTGCAGCTGGGTACGCAGGTATTGGCGTGGGACGGCGTAGGCCATGCATCGCTGGGAGTGATGCTCGGCCAAGGGCGTGCCGACACCACGGTGGTGTCCACGAGGACCGGCTACAGCGCGCGCGGCGAGGTGACAGGCACGTCGATCGGGGTGTACGGCGGCTGGCAGCAGCAGGCCGACGACGCCGCCGGCGCCTATCTGGCCGGCGCCGTGCAGGCCGGGCGCTACCGCAACACCGTGCAGGGCGCGGGCCTTGAGAAGGAGCGCCATGACGCGGCCACGCGCACGGCGGCGCTGGAGGTCGGCTACGCCTGGCGGCTGCGGATCGGCTCGACTGCGCTGTACGTTCAGCCGCAGGCGGAGGTGGTCTGGACTGGCTACCGCAGTGATGCGCTGGTCGAGCACAACGGGACCGTGATCGAGAAGGTCGACCAGGGGCAGGTGGAGCACCGGGTCGGGCTGCGTGTGTTCGGGCACGCGATCGGCACCGCGCAGATCGTGCAGCCGTTCATCGAGGCCAACTGGCGGCGTGGCGGTACCCGTACGGCGCGGGTCTTCGACGGCCAGGTGCTGCGCAGCGATCTGCCACGCGACCGGCATGAGCTGCGCGCGGGCGCCCAGGTCGGTTTTTCTGGAGGCTGGTCGGGCAGTGCGGCGTTGGGGGTTGAGCAGGGGCAGGGCGCGTATCGTACGGTCCAGGGGCAGCTCACCCTTCGTCGCGGCTGGTGAACGGTGGCGGACAGGCGCTGGGACCTTCCCGGCGCTATCGGCAGGGCGAGTGTGGGGCGTCGTCGCGTGCTTGGCGATACAGTATCAGGCGCGCCTTCGGGCGCACCTGATCCCACTGGAGCACGCAATGAAACGACTGATCCTGGTAGCGGCCTGCGCCTTCGCGCTGTCCGCCTGCAGCAACCCCGAAGCCGAGCGCCAGGCGCAGGAAGCCGCCGCGGCCGCCGCCAAGGCGCAGCAGGAAGAGAAGGCCGAAGGCGTGGCAAAGCAGTACGACATGGCTGTCGCCTCGCAGGATTGGGAGCGCGCGCGCATCCACGGTGGCTCGCTGCTGGATCAATACAAGGACACCGATGTGGCCGCCCGGATCGAACCGGGCTATGCCGAGGTCAAGGCCAAGGCCGAGGCCGCGCGCGAGAAGCGCCGTCTGCAGGCGCTGTGGCAGTACAACAAGATCCCGATCGGCACCAAAGGCATCCAGGCCTCCGCCCAGATCTACAGCAAGGAGCGTGTGGATGTGGACGGCAGTGGCGCCAAGCCGGTACAGCTGGTGTTCCGCGATCATCCCGAGTGGAAGCGCCACGCCTATCTGGTGTTGCAGGCCGGTGATTTCCGCTGCCCGAAGTGCCAGGTCAAGGTGACCGTCGACGATGGCAAGCCGGTCTCGATGGCTGCCTGGCGTCCGGATACCGATGAAGCGATCGCGATGTTCATCACCGATCAGAAAGCGCTGTGGAACCTGGCGCGCAAGGCGAAGGTGATCAGCATCGAATTCCCGGTCAAGGCCGGTGGTACGCGTACCGCCGTGTTCGAAACCGGCGGCGTGGACGCCAGCCAGATGCCGCAGTGGTGGCAGTGACCGGCTTGCCGGCGATCCGTCACTGGGTGTTCGACATGGACGGCACGCTGACCATCGCGGTGCACGATTTCCAGCGCATCAAACGCGAACTTGCGATACCGCCGGATGAGGACATCCTCAGCCACCTCGCCGCGCTCCCGGCCGAGGTGGCGGCGGCCAAGCACGACTGGCTGCTCGCGCACGAACGCGCGCTCGCCGAGCAGGCGCAGGCCGCCCCTGGCGCAGTGGCCCTCGTACGCGCGCTGCACGGCGCGGGCTGCCGGCTGGGCATCCTCACCCGCAATGCGCGCGAACTCGCCCAGGTGACGCTGCAGGCGATCGGTGTGGGGGACATCTTCGCCCCCGATGACATCATCGGCCGCGATGAAGCCAAGCCCAAGCCCTCACCGGCCGGGCTGCAGTACTTCGTTGAGCGCTGGCAGGCTGCGCCTGCCCAGCTGGTGATGGTCGGCGACCATCGCTTCGACCTGGAATGCGGCCGCGCCGCCGGCACCCGCACCGTGCTGGTCAATACCCCCGACAACCCGTGGCCGGGCATGGCCTGCTGGCACCTGGCCGATTGCGGCGAGGTGCTGGCAGCGTGGAAAGGGAAGCGGATGTCGGCCTGACCGCGCCGAAAGGGCCCGCGCGATCCACCGCCAGGACCCTGAAAAGCAGCCAGGCATGGCCTGGCTCTACCCTCATCCCCCGATCCCTCTCTGGTGGAGAGCCCCCTTGATGTTCAAGGGGGCGCGCCAACGGCGCGGGGATTAGGTGGAATGCGCGGGACGGTTGCGCCGCAGGCGCAGTCGTCTCAAGGGGGCGCGCCGATAGGCGGGGGGATGAGGTGGCATGCAATTGGGACCCGCGATTCGCTACGGCGAATCGTGGGCCGCGTTTGATCGCACTGCGATCAAACGGTCAGCGCGTAGCCGAATTGCTGCTTGAACTGCTCATTGAACTCATCGAACGTGAAGCGCTGGTTCTGGGTGCCCGGGTGCTCGACCTTCAGCGCGCCCATCAGGTTGCCCATGCGGCCGATGGTCAGCCAGTCGTAGCCCTTCTCGATGCCGTAGATCAGGCCGGCGCGGAACGCATCGCCACAGCCGGTCGGGTCCACCACGCGGCGCTCGTGCGCCGGCGGGATGTCATAGGTCTTTTCCGGGGTGTGGATGACCGCGCCCTTCGGGCCGCGCGTGGTGATGTAGGCCTTGACCCGGCTCACGATCGCCTTTTCATCCCAGCCGGTGCGCTCCTGCAGCAGGTTGGACTCGTAGTCGTTGACCACGACGTAGTCGGCCTGCTCGATGAAGGTGCGCAGCTCCGGGCCGTTGAACAGCGGCATGGCCTGGCCCGGGTCGAAGATGAACGGCACACCGGCGTCGAAGAATTCCTGCGAATTCTGGATCATGCCTTCGCGCCCGTCCGGGCCGACCAGACCCAGGGTCACGCCCGGCACGTCCTTCACGTGGTTCTCGTAGGACCGCATCATCGCGCCCGGGTGGAAGGCGGTGATCTGGTTGTTGTCGTGGTCGGTGGTGATGAACGCCTGCGGGGTGAACAGCTCATCGATCACCTTGACCCGGCTCAGGTCGATGCCCAGGCCCTGGAAGTACTCGCGGTACGGGCCGAAATCCGAACCCACCGTGCCCATCGGGATCGGCTCGCCACCCAGCAGGTACAGGTTGTAGGCGATGTTGCCGGCGCAACCGCCGAATTCACGACGCATCCGCGGCACCAGGAACGACACATTCAGGATGTGCACCTTGTCCGGCAGGATGTGATTCTTGAACTGGTCCGGGAACACCATGATGGTGTCGAAGGCAAGAGAACCACAGATCAAAGCGGACATCGAGTAAGGCCTATGCGGTAGGGGGTTTGAGGCCCGTCGGGCGGGCAACGAAACGGCGCCCTGCGGCGCCCTGCGGCGCAAAGGTTAACGGGTAGGGCGGCTTTGGGCCAGAACCCGGGCTGCCCGGATTGGCCTGAATGGCCGTGAAGGCTGGCGTTCGGCCAGATTTGTCCTTGCTCGCGCACAGGGGGATTGCTAGGCTTGTCGACCTCGAATTCTGCCCATTTTTTCGCCATCCCGCGTTGGGCGCGACACCCCTCAGGATCAACTCCCAGATGTTCAAGAAACTGCGTGGCATGTTCTCCAATGACCTGTCCATCGACCTGGGCACGGCCAACACCCTCATCTACGTGCGTGGGCAGGGGATCGTGCTGAACGAGCCGTCGGTCGTGGCCGTTCGCCAGGACCGTGCCATCGGTGGTACCCGTTCCGTGGCTGCCGTGGGCGCCGAGGCCAAGCAGATGCTCGGCCGTACCCCGGGCCACATCACCACCATCCGCCCGATGAAGGACGGCGTCATCGCCGACTTCACCTACACCGAGGCGATGCTCAAGCACTTCATCAAGAAGGTCCACAAGTCGCGCTTCCTGCGCCCGAGCCCGCGCGTGCTGGTCTGCGTGCCGGCCGGTTCGACCCAGGTCGAGCGCCGCGCGATCAAGGAGTCGGCCGAGGAGGCCGGTGCGCGGGATGTGTTCCTGATCGAAGAGCCCATGGCCGCTGCGATCGGTGCCGGCATGCCGGTGACCGAGGCGCGCGGCTCGATGGTCATCGACATTGGCGGCGGCACCACCGAAGTGGCGGTGATCTCGCTCAACGGCATCGTCTACTCGGCCTCCGTGCGTATCGGCGGCGACCGTTTCGACGAATCAATCACCAACTACGTGCGCCGCAACCACGGCATGCTGATCGGTGAAGCGACCGCCGAGCGGATCAAGGTCGAGCTGGGCTGCGCCTACCCGCAGGCGGAAGTGATCGAGATGGAAATCTCCGGCCGCAACCTCGCCGAGGGCGTGCCGAAGATGATCAAGATCAACTCCAATGAAGTGCTGGAAGCCCTGCACGAGCCGCTGTCGGGCATCGTCAGCGCGGTCAAGCTGGCGCTGGAGCAGACCCCGCCGGAACTGTGTGCCGACGTCGCCGAGCGCGGCATCGTGCTCACCGGTGGTGGTGCCCTGCTGCGCGACATGGACCGCCTGATCTCCGAGGAAACCGGCCTGCACGTGCAGGTGGCCGATGACCCGCTGACCTGCGTGGCCCGCGGTGGTGGTCGTGCGCTGGAGCTGGTGGACATGCACGGCAACGAGTTCTTTGCGCCGGAGTGAGCCGTACCGGCCGTGTATCGTAGACGCGCCTCTGCGGCGTGATGCTTCGGGTAAGCCTCGCTTGCCGGGCGTCACTTCGCCGGGGCGTTGTCGCATGCTGTTTCCGCTGCGCTCTTGTTCGGCGCGCTCCACCCACACTCTTCCCAGTCGACGCCTGTGCCGCCTTACGCCGGTCCTCCCGTAGCCTCCCGTCAGGGCGATGCCGCCAGTCCGCTGCGCCTGCTCGCTTACCTGGCGTTGGCCATCACCCTGATCGTGCTGGATGACCAGGCTGGCTGGCTGTCGCGCCTGCGCGCGCAGGCCAACGTGCTGGTGCAGCCGGTATGGGCGCTCGCCGGCCTGCCCGGGCGCCTGGGCACCCAGGTCAAGGACAACGCGGCCAGCCATGGCCAGCTGGTCACCGAGAACCGCGAACTGCGCAACCAGCTGCTGATCGCCAATGCGCGCCTGACCCGCCTGCAGACCGCCGCGCTGGACAACGCTCAGCTGCGCGAGCTGCTCAATGTGGCCGAGCGTAGTGGCCTGGATGTGCAGCTTGCCCCGATCCTGGATATCGATCTGGACCCGGTGCGCCAGCGCCTGGTGCTGGCCGCCGGCACCCGCGACGGCGTGCATGTCGGCCAGGCCGTGATCGACGCCGGTGGCCTGATGGGCCAGGTGATCGCCACCACCGGCAACAGCGCTACCGTGCTGCTGCTGACCGACCCTGATCATGCGGTGCCCGTCACCGTAGCGCGCAACGGCGTGCGCCTGATCGTCTATGGCCGCGGCGACACGCTGGAGCTGCGCGACATTCCACTCAGCGCCGGGGTGGAAGTAGGCGATGAGATCGTCACCTCCGGCTTGGGCGGGCGCTTCCCGGCCGGGTTTCCGGTGGGCAGCATCACCGCGCTGCGCCCGGATGACACCCATGCCTTCCTGGTCGGCGAGCTGAAGCCGGCCGCCCAGCTCGATCGCGGCCGCGACGTATTGCTGCTGCGCCCGGGCGAGGCCATCCGCATTCCGCCGAATCTGCGCCGGGATCCGAGCGAGGCCGGTGGACCGGCCGCAGCGCCGCTGCAGGAGGGCGCGCCGGGAGGCACCGCAACGCCGACCAGTGCCCCCCCGGCGAGCCCATCCCCGGCCACGACGGCAGCTGCGACGGCGCCCGCCAATGCACCGCAGGCCAACCGGCCCGGGCCGTCCGCGCCGGTACCGGTGACTCCGCGTCGTGCCGCACCTGCGCCTGCTCCTGAAACCGGCGCCACGCCGCCGGAGGAACAACGATGAGCCGCCTGCGCGACAAGCCCTGGGTGCTGCCGGTGAGCCTGGTGGTCGCCCTGCTGCTCGGCCTGCTGCCACTGCCGGCCCTGCTGCAGCCACTGCGCCCCTATTGGCTGGCGCTGGTGCTGGCCTACTGGGTGATCGAAACACCGGACCGGGTCGGGCTGGGCATCGCCTTCGCCAGCGGCATGATCGCCGATCTGCTCTATGGCGGCGTGCTCGGTGAGCAGGCGCTGCGGCTGGTGATCCTCACCTTCATCCTGCAGCGCTTCCGCGCGCGGATCCGCTTCTTCCCGATGTCCCAGCAGATCCTGGCGATCGGCGGGCTGCTGTTCAACGACCGCATCGTCAGCGCGGTGGTGCACATCGTGGTCGGCGAGCCGACCCTGCCGTGGTCGTACTGGTGGGCGCCGCTGCTGGGCATGGCGCTGTGGCCGCTGGTTTTCGTGCTGCTGGACGCCCTGCGCTTCGGGCGACGCGGGCGCTGACATGTACATGCGCCGCCAGGCCAAGAATCCGCATGCCGAGGCAGAACAGTTCCGGCGCCGTGCCGCGCTGGGCTTCGTCGGCGTGCTGGTGTGCCTGCTGGGCCTGGGCGGCTGGTACTTCAAGCTGCAGGTGATGGACCACGACATCTACGCCACGCGCTCGGAGGCCAACCGGATCAAGCCGCGGCCGGTGGTACCGGGGCGCGGAATGATCTACGACCGCAACGGCCGGCTGCTGGCCGAAAACGTGCCCGCGTTCCGCCTGGACATCACCCCGGACAAGGTCAAGGACATGGACGCCACCCTGGCGGGCCTGTCGAAGATCCTCGCGCTCAGCCCGGAAGACATCGAGACCTTCAACAAGTCGCGCAAGGCACGCCGCAGCTTCCTGCCGGTCACGCTCAAGCTGCGCGTCACCGATGAGGAAATGGCGCGTTTCGCGGTGGACCGCTGGCGCTTCCCCGGCGTGGAGCTGGAGCCCTACCTGACCCGGCGCTATCCCTATGGCGATCTGTTCGCGCACATCATCGGCTACGTCGGCCGGGTCGATGACAAGGATCTGGAGATGCTGGGCGAGGGCAATGCCGCGCTGACCCACATCGGCAAGTCCGGGCTGGAGCGGTATTACGAGCAGCAGTTGCGCGGCAAGGTCGGCTACGAGCAGGTCGAGACCAATGTGCAGGGCCGCGCGATCCGTACCATCGGCCGGGTCGCGGCGCAGTCGGGCAGCGATCTGCGGCTGTCGATCGACGCCGATCTGCAGCGCGCGATGGTCGCCGCCTTCGGTGAGTTCGAAGGTGCGGCCGTGGCGATGGACCCGCGCACCGGTGAAGTACTGGCGATGGTCAGCCTGCCGTCCTACGACCCGAACCTGTTCGTGAACGGCATTTCGCATGCCGATTTCAAGGCGCTCAACGACAATCCCTCGCGCCCGCAGTTCAACCGCCTGGTGCTGGGCGGCGTCGCGCCGGGTTCGACGATCAAGCCGCTGATCGGCCTGGCCGGTCTGGACAGCGGCGTGCGCAAGCCCGAAGACAAGATCCTGTCCACCGGCATGTTCTATCTGCCGGGCACCTCGCGCGGCTGGGGCGATGCCAACCGGGGTGGCCATGGCTGGACCGATCTGCGCAAGTCGATCACCCAGTCGGTGAACACGTATTACTACAAGCTCGCACTGGATCTGGGCATCGATCGCTTCGACCACTACATGGGCTATTACGGGTTCGGTGTGCCGACCGGGATCGACCTGACCGGCGAGATCGGCGGCATCCTGCCCTCGCCGGCCGCCAAGTACAAATCGCGCAAGGAACGCTGGTACCCCGGCGATACGGTCAACGTCAGCATCGGCCAGGGCGACTGGAAGGTCACCCCACTGCAGCTGGTGCATGGGGTGGCCGGCATCGCCGATGGTCAGTTGCGCCAGCCGCACCTGGTGATGCAGCAGCGCGCCGGGTTCGATGCGGACTGGACCGCGATGCCCGCGGGCGAAAGCAAGCCGATCAGCCCGACGCCGAGCAATCTGCAGGCGGTGCGCGAGGGCATGATGGGCACCATGCAGCCCGGTGGCAGTGGTGCCCGCGCGGCCGCAGGCGCGCCCTATGTGATGGCCGGCAAAACTGGTACCGCGCAGGTGATCAGCCGCCGCGGTACCGCCGCGGTGAACCCGCGCAGCCTGCCGATGCACCTGCGCCACCGCGCGTTGTTCGTCGGCTTCGCGCCGGCCGACAATCCGGTCATCGCCGTGGCGATCGCGGTGGAAGGCGGCGGTTACGGTGGCTCGGCCGCCGCGCCGATCGCACGCAAGATTTTTGATGCCTGGCTGCTGGGCAAGATGCCCGACGGCCTGGAACCGCTGGACAGCGAGCGCGGCACCACCGCGATCGGCATCACCGCGTTCGACGGCGGCGGTGCGACCGCGCGCGACGCGGGCGATGCGGCCTTGGCTGCGCTGGAGCTCATGCCGGTAGTGGTGGGCGTGCCTGCCGCGCCCGCGCCCGCCCCTGCGCCGACACCCGGTGCACCCGTGCCCCGTGCCACCACGCCCCCGACTGCACCGGAGCGACCACGATGAAGGTCTTTCTGCGTTGGGCGGTCGACATGGCCGTCCGCTTCAGCAGCTCGCTGGACTGGATGCTGTGCCTGGCGCTGGGCGCGCTGATGCTGATCGGGCTGGCGGTGCTCAAGAGTGCCGGCGGTGATGGCCTGGTGTTCGCTCAGGGCGCGCGTTTCGCGGTCGGTCTGGCCGCGATGTGGGCGATCTCGCGGGTGTCGATCCTGCGCATCCGCTCGGCCACGCCGCTGATCTACGCGGTCTCGATGATTCCGCTGCTGGCCGTGTTCGTGCTGGGTACCGGCAAGTACGGCCGGCAGTGGCTGGATCTGAAGCTGTTCTACCTGCAGCCGGCCGAGCTGCTCAAGGTCAGCCTGCCGATGATGGTGGCCTGGTATCTGCATCGCATGCCGTTGCCGCCACGCTTCTCCACGGTGCTGACCAGTGCGGTGATCATCGGTGTGCCGACCGGGCTGGTGATGCTGCAGCCGGACTTCGGCACCGGCGTGCTGATCGCCGCCAGTGGCGCGTTCGTGCTGCTGCTGGCCGGGTTGCCGTGGTGGTGGGTCGGCGTGGCGGTCGGTGGTGTCGCCGCGGCCGCGCCGGTGGCCTGGTTCTGGCTGCTGCGGCCGTACCAGAAGGACCGCATCATGATGTTCATGGACCCGGAGAGCGACGCGCTCGGCGCGGGCTGGAACATCATCCAGTCCAAGATCGCGATCGGCTCGGGTGGCCTGGATGGCAAGGGCTGGGGGCAGGGCTCGCAGTCGCACCTGAATTTCATTCCCGAGCAGACCACCGATTTCGCGTTCTCCGTGCTCAGCGAAGAGTTCGGCTGGATGGGCGTGGCGCTCGTGCTGGCCCTGTACCTGGTGGTGATCGGGCGCTGCCTGTGGATCGCCTCGCAGTCGCGCGACTCTTATTCGCGCCTGCTCGCTGGCGCGACCGGGCTGGCGTTTTTCGTCTATGTGCTGGTCAACGGCGGCATGATCTCCGGCCTGCTGCCGGTGGTCGGCGTGCCGATGCCGCTGATCAGTTACGGCGGCACGTCTGCGGTATCGCTGTTGGCCGGTTTCGGTCTGGTGATGGCAGTGCGTCGCCACAATCCGGTGCACGGCGGCTACGGCTGAGCCCACGCGACGCGTAAGGCGTGAGGGGGCGGTACGTCTCGGCTAAGGATTGCCACGCCCCTGCGTGTTACGGTCCTGCGCTCGCGCCGGCTCGTTGTTCGGGCCCGCTTTCTGTTCGCCGTGTCGCCTCCTGCTGTGCGTCGCGTCATCCACAGGAGTCGCCCGCATGGTCGAACTACTGCAGCGCGCACGCGCCGTATTCCATTTCTTTTTCCGCACCCTCGATCTGCCCTTGCTGGGCGCGCTGTGCCTGCTGATGGTGGCCGGGCTGGCCGTGCTGCACAGCGTGGACGGGCCGGTGCATGCGCAGGCGATGCGCTATGGCGCCGGCCTTGCCGCGTTGTGGGCGCTGTCGCGCGTGCCGGTGGTGACGCTGCGCGCGTGGTCACCGTGGATCTACACGTTGTCCTTGTTGCCGCTGCTGGCGGTCTATGTGGTCGGCACCGGCAAATACGGCCAGCGGTGGTTGAACCTGGGCGTGTTCTATCTGCAGCCCTCCGAGCTGCTCAAGCTCAGCCTGCCGATGATGATGGCCTGGTACCTGCACAAGCAGCCGTTGCCGCCGCGGCCGCGCGCGGTGCTGACCGCCGCCGTGCTGATTGGTGGGCCGGCAGTGCTGATCCTGCTGCAGCCCAACCTGGGTACGGCAACGCTGGTCACCGCCAGCGGGGTGTTTGCGCTGCTGCTGGCCGGCCTGCGCTGGTGGTGGATGGCCATCGCGCTGGGTGGGGTGTCGGTGGCCGCGCCGCTGGCCTGGTTCGGGCTGCTGAGGCAGTACCAGAAGGATCGCGTGCTGACCTTCCTGTATCCGGAAAACGATCCACTGGGCACCGGCTGGAACATCATCCAGTCCAAGATTGCGATCGGCTCGGGCGGCATGCACGGCAAAGGCTGGGGGCAGGGCACCCAGGCTGCGCTGGACTTCCTGCCCGAATACACCACGGACTTCGCGTTCTCCGTGTTGGCCGAAGAGTTCGGCTGGGTCGGCGTGGCGGTGGTGCTCAGCCTGTTCCTGTTCGTCACCGCGCGCTGCCTGTGGATCGCCAGCCATTCGCGCTGCGGCTACTCGCGTCTGCTGGTGGGCACCACCGGCCTGGTGTTCTTCGTCTACGTGCTGGTCAATGGCGGCATGATTTCCGGCGTGCTGCCGGTGGTGGGTGTCCCGATGCCGCTGATTAGTTATGGCGGTACCTCGGCGGTATCCCTGCTGGCCAGTTTCGGGCTGGTAATGGCAGCGCGGCAGCATCAGCCGGTGCATCCCACGTAGGCCACGGCAAGGGCGGTTTGCGCGGACCCGCGATGCGAAAACGCTTCCAGGTGCAGGGGCGGTCAAGGCGTTGCGCTAAAAGTGAGAAGTGGCGCACAGATATGAAGTGACTTGATCTCGATCAATGGACATGTCGCAAACGGCCTGCACAATGGCGGCCCGCCAACAACGACGCGCTGAGCCAAGCATCGCGACGGGGACGTCTGGCGGGGAGTAGTTGACCTCACAGGTAGAAAGGGCGAGGCGCGCGCTGGGGAGATGCGCGCCGCGCTGCTGCCGATCGGGTCCGGTTTGGCCGGTTGCGTCCACGGGGATGGGGGCGCAGCCGGCGGACCTCTTCGCACGTCGGCGGCGCCCGAAAAAGTGAGACCTGCGTCGTCCCCTGGGCATCGCGCAGGGATTGCGGCGGGACGCGCATTCGCGCAGGGATCAGGCGCTGCGATCATCCGGCCCGCCCTGTCCGTTGAGCAAACATGAATGGGGAACGGTGCGGCGCCTGTCTACACCTCGCCTTAACGACCCCTCGAAAACTCGGGCAATCCGTTGAGATTCATGGCCTTAGGGGTTTTAATTCATCCATGACCTGCTAACCTGCCGCGATGATCCGACGCTCCCTGGCCTGCATGCTCACGCTCGGTTTGGTCGCTTGTGCGACCCAGCCGCAGACTCCTTCACCGTCGCCGCAGGCCTCGGGTGTTCCCGTTTCCCCGCCTCCCGGCAGCAAGGGCCCGGCTGAAGCTGCCCCCGAGGCAGCGGGTGCCAACGCAGCCCCGGTGGACCTGACCCCGGTCCCGTTCGAGGTGGCCCGCGCCAACTTCGTACGCGATACCGCCGCCCGTTACGGTATTCCCGCTGCCCAGATCGAAGCGACCCTGGCCCAGGCGCAGATCCGCGACCCGATCATCGCGGCGATGTCGCGCCCGGCCGAGCGGGTCAAGCCGTGGAACGAGTACCGGCCGATGTTCATCAGCCAGGCACGGATCGAGGGTGGCAGGAAGTTCCTCGCCCAGCATCGCGATGAGCTGATGCGGGTGCAGCAGCGCACCGGGGTACCGGCCGAAGTGATCGTGGCCATCATCGGCGTGGAAACCAGCTACGGCGGCAATACCGGCAGCTACCGCGTGCTCGATGCGCTGTACACGCTGGCGTTCAAATACCCGCGCAGTGGCGATCCGGCCAAGCTCGAACGCGAGGTGCGCCGCGAGCTGTTCTTCCGCGATGAACTGGCGCGCCTGTTCGCGCTGACCCGCGACGAGAAGCTGGACATCACCGCGATCAAGGGCAGCTACGCCGGCGCGATGGGCATGGGCCAGTTCATGCCCTCCAGCTATCTGGACTATGCGGTGGATGGCAACGGCGATGGCCGTCGCGACCTGTTCAACAGCTATGACGATGTCTTCTCCTCGATCGCCAATTACTTCGTCAAGAAGGGCGGTTGGGTCCGCGGCGGCCCGGTCGCCGTGCCGGCCACGCTGCAGGCCGGTCGTGAGGAATTCAATCCGACCGAATGGGCGCCGACCTGGAGCCTGTCCGAGCTGGCCCAGCGCGGCTACCAGCCCAGCGTGCCAGTCGCGGCCGGCCTGACCGCCACGCCGATCACGCTGGAAGGCAGCACCGGCAAGCAGTACTGGCTGGGCTTCCAGAACTACTACGCCATTACCCGCTACAACCTCTCGAAAATGTACGCGATGGCCGTGTACCAGTTGTCCCAGGCCATCGCCGGACAGGAGTTGCCGCCGGCATGAATGCACTCGCACGCTCCAGATGGCTGATTCCGGGGTCGCTGATACTGGCACTGGCCGCCTGCAGCAGTGCGCCGAAGAAGCCCGCCGGCAGCACCGCCGGCAGCAGCAAGCCGTCCGGTGCAGTAGTGCAGGGCAAGGGCGGGCGTCCGGCGCATTGTCCTGAGGGCTCGCCTTACAAGGCCGCGTCTGAGGACCCGAGCACGCGCGGCGACTATCGCGCTGGCGGGCTGTACAAGCCGGGCGTGAATGACAGTACCCCGACCTACATTCCCAACGTGGCCTGCATCCCGGAGCCGGAGGTCGTGGACCTGCCGCGCTCGCCGATCGGCAACAAATCGCCGTACGTGGTATTGGGCAAGCAGTACCAGGTGATGGACAAGACCCGCGGCTATGCCGAGAAGGGCACCGCCTCGTACTACGGCGCCAAGTTCCATGGCCGCCTGACCTCCAACCGCGAGGTGTACGACATGTACGCCTTTACTGCCGCGCACAAGACTCTGCCGTTGCCGAGCTTCGCCCGGGTGACCAACCTGGACAACGGCGAATCGGTGATCGTGCGGGTCAATGATCGTGGCCCCTTCCACGATGGCCGCGTGGTCGATCTCAGCTACGCTGCCGCCGTGCGCCTGGGGATCACCCAGCGCGGCACCGGCAACGTGGAAGTCCGCGCGCTGGCCCCGGGCGATGACAACCTGCTGGCCGACAAGCCCAGCCGCCGCGAGCGCCGCGAGGTCGCTGCCGCTGCGGTGGCGGCGAGCACCACGGCCGCGGGCGCACGCCGCGCCAGCGAAATGGACGCCCTGGTCGGCAAGCTGCCGGCTGCCACGGCGACCGCTGCCGCCAAGCCGGCCGGCGAGCAGTACCGTTACCGCGTCGCCGACTCGGCCAAGCCGGGCAACGCCGACAACTTCGATCACTGGATGCGCGACAACGGCGTGCGCGTGGCCACCGGCAAGCCGGCCACCACCCAGGCCGCCAGCGTCAACACCGCCCCGGTGGCGGTGGCCGCCTTGCCCGCCGCCGCACCGGCCGCGCGGCCCGCACCGGCCCCCGCCGCGACGCTCTCCCAGCAGGTGCTCGGCAGCGTGTTGCTGCAGGTGGCCAGCTTCGCCAGCCGCGACAATGCCACGCGCGCGCTGGGGCAGTTGTCCTCGGCCGGCATCGCCGGGGCCAGCATCAGCGATATCGTCAGTGGCGGGCGTACCCTGTGGCGCCTGCGCGTCCCGGCGCCCGACCATGCCAGTGCCTCGGAACTTGCCGGCCGGATCGCCGGTCTGGGCTTCGGGGCGCCGCAGATCGTGAAGGACTGAGCCTTCCGCTGCACGCGGCACGCCAACACGTGCCGCCGCTCCTTGGGCCTACAATGCCCGTTATCCCTCATTTCCCCTTGGCGCCCTCCAGGAGCTTGCTGTCCGATGAAATTCCGCTTTGCCGCCGCTGCCATGGCCACGACCCTGTTCGTGGGCATGGTCTCCGCCCAGGCCCCCCTGCCGACCCCGGCACCGGCGCCTGCTCCCGCCGCCGCCGCCCCAGCCACCGTCGCGACCCCGCCGGCGCCCAAGCCCAGCATCTCCAAGGCCTGGATCCTGATGGATTACGCCACCGGGCAGGTCCTGGCCGGTGAGAACGTGCACGAGCAACTGGCCCCGGCCAGCATCACCAAGGTGATGACCTCGTATGTCGTGGCCGCCGAGGTCAAGAACGGCAAGGTCCGTACCGACGACCAGGTGATGATGAGCGAGCGCGCCTGGCGTGAGGGCGGCGCCGGCACCGACGGCAGCTACAGCGGCTTCCCGGTCAACCAGACCGCGCGTCTGGAAGACATGGAAAAGGGCATGGCGATCCAGTCCGGCAACGATGCCGCGATCGCCCTGGCCGAGCACGTCGCCGGCAGCGAAGAAGCCTTCGCCTCGCTGATGAACAGCTACGCCGCCAAGATCGGCATGAAGGACTCCCACTTCGTCAACGCCCATGGCCTGAGCGCGCCGGGCCACCACACCACCGCCTACGACCTGGCCCTGCTGGGCCGCGCGATGGTGCGTGACTATCCGGAAACCTACGCCTACAACAAGGTGAAGGAATTCACCGTCGGCAACATCACCCAGCCCAACCGCAACCTGCTGCTGTGGCGCGACCAGAGCGTGGACGGCATCAAGACCGGCCACACCTCTGAAGCCGGCTACTGCCTGATGAGCTCGGCCCAGCGTGGTGACCAGCGCCTGGTCGCGGTGATTCTCGGTGGCGGTTCGGAAAAGCAGCGCGCCGATGACAGCCTGGCCCTGCTCAACTGGGGCTTCCGCTTCTTCGAAACCCACCGCATGTACGAGCCGGGCAAGGTCGTGGCCGAGCACAAGGTGTGGAAGGGCAAGACCGCCACGCTGCAGCTTGGCGTGGCCCAGCCGATGCTGGTCAGCGTGCCGCGCGGCCGTTACAACGATCTCAAGCCGAGCATCGACGTGCCCAAGACCCTGGAAGCCCCGTTCACCGCCGGCCAGCAGGTCGGCACCCTGAAGGTGATGCTGGACAACCAGGTCGTCGCCCAGGCGCCGCTGGTGGCCGTGGCCGCCGTGGAAGAAGCCGGCTTCTTCAAGCGTCTGTGGGACAGCTTCTGGATGTGGTGGGAATCGGAGTAATCCGGTCCGACTGAAGTAAAAAAGACCGGCGAAAGCCGGTCTTTTTTTGCGCGTCCCTTCTGGCTACCCGGTAGTGCCGGCCGCTGGCCGGATTCTGGTACGGGCGCCGTTACAGCGACCGGCTGATCGTAAAGCTGCCGAACACCGGCGCCTCACGCTGCCCATCGAACTCGCGCGTGCTGTGGTAACGGGCCAACGCGAACTTCCAGCGCCCGCGCATCACCGCCAGCCCGTAACCGGCCTGGGCCACCACATGGCGCTTGTCCACACTGTGGCTGTTGCGGAATGTATTGCCGTCCAGCGTGATATCCCGGATCACCCATGCCGCGTCCGTGGTGCCGAACAGATGCCACGACCACCCGCTCGGCTTGCCGCCGCGCGTCGGCGCGGTGTTCTCACCGGCCGGCCGCAGCGGCGTACTGCCGAAATCGTCCGGCAGCTTCCAACCAAAGCGCACCTCGCCGCCGGCGTTGACATGGGTGGCCAGATTGCCCACCGCACCGCCGTAATGACTGATCGCATCCCAGCCCCAGCCGCCCAGGTTCTCGCTGGCATCGGCTGGCCAACGGCGCATCCGCTCATGCGTCAGCATGAACACCGGTTCGTTGTGCAGCTGGTTGTCCCAGCCCTGGAACTTCTCATCGCCCAGCAGCTCGTGCACCGCGTTCTGCACCTCCTCGCCGAGCGCCCACGGCCCCACCACGCCCACCGCCAGCTGGGTCGTCTGCAGGCGGTCGCCGCGGCGCGCGTTGTAGCCGAAGCTGGCAATCAGCACGCCCGCATACGGCCGGTCGTCCTCGATCAGGTCCTTCCGGGTGAAATCGGTCGGGGTGAAAATGCCCTGGGCCACGCTGAAGATCATGTTCTGCTGCTCGAACTCGCCTGGGTGCAGCCGCTCCAGATGGCTGTTGACCCAGCGCGCCAGGCGCGGCAGACAGGGATCGTCGGTGTAATCGACCAGGTTCGGTGAGACCAGCGTGATCTGGGCGCCATTGGTATAGCCCTGATCCTGGTCCTTGCCGCCGAACAGATCGTTGTCGACGCGGAAGTTGACCTGGGGCGGATGCTCGCGCATCGCATCGGGCCCGCATTGGGAGGCGGCCTGGGCAGCGGGTGCCGCCAGGGCCAGGACGCCGGCGAGTGCGGCCGGCAACGCGAAGGGCTTCAGAGACATGGGATACCAGACGGGGATTTATGCTTTCTTAAGCCGATACAGCGTAGTCAGAGCGTGATGCCGTGAACAGCGCTGCGCACGCATTGCTGCGTATCAGTGGCGATACAGGCGTTTTCACGTGCCGTTCGGCGCTGCTGTGCGCACGATCGAGCAGCGCTTGGGTTCGGGCGCGGGCATCCCCATAATCCCGGTCATGGAGATCAAGTCAGACAACCCCGACCACGGCTTCCAGTTCCCCGGCCAGTTCGAACTCAGCGCCATGGGCGCGGCCGGCAAGGACCTGGAACGCGAACTGCCGCGCCTGCTTGAGCTGGCCGGCGTCGACGTGCTGAGCGAACGCATCAGCTGGAAACACTCGTCCAACGGCAAGTATGTGTCGGTGCGGCTGGTGTTCAAGGCCGACAACCGCGACCAGTACGACGCCGCGCACACCGCGCTGCGTGACCACCCGGAAGTGAAGTGGACGCTGTAGCCAACTGCGCCACCGCTGCGGCCCCGGGTGACCGGGCGCCGCAACCGGCCCTCGTGCGTGACCTCGGGCGCCAGCCGTATGCCCCGGTCTGGCACGCCATGCAGCGCTTCACCGATGCCCGCACCGACGCCACCCCGGACGAACTGTGGGTGGTCGAGCACGATCCGGTGTTCACCCTGGGCCAGGCCGGCAAGGAAGAGCATGTGCTCGCGCCCGGCGATATTCCCGTTCTGCATGTGGACCGCGGCGGTCAGGTGACCTACCACGGGCCCGGCCAGATCGTGATCTACCCACTGCTGCAGCTGCGGCGGCTGGGGATCGGCGTACGCGACTACGTGTGCCGGATCGAGCAGGCCATCATCGACACCCTGGGCGACTGGAACATCGGTGCCGAGCGGCTGGAGGGCGCGCCCGGCGTCTACGTCGGTGGTGCCAAGGTCGCCGCGCTCGGCATCCGCGTCCGCCGCGGCTGCACCTTCCACGGCCTGGCCTTCAATGTCGCCATGGACCTGGAACCGTTCCGCCGGATCAACCCCTGTGGCTATCAAGGGCTGCAGGTGACCTCGGTGGTAGACTTGGGGGGACCGTCCGGCATGGCGGCCGTCACGCCGGTGCTGCTGGGCCATCTGGCCCGCCAGTTCGGCCTGGCCCTCGAGCCGGCCGCTGAATTACCCGATTTGACTGACGCGGCGTGAACGCCGCCGACCAAGGCCATGACTGAAACCACCGCTCGCCTCATTCCCCTGCAGGTTGTGCAGGGCGACACGCCGTCCGCCGCCCCGTTGCAGACGGGTGTCAAACAGATCGGCGGTGACAAGATCGGCCGCTCGCCGGTGCAGTTCGCCGATGCGCCGGTGCTGCGCAAGCCGTCGTGGATCCGCGTGCGGATTCCCTCCGGCAACGCCGTGCAGAACCTCAAGGCCAAGCTGCGCGAGAACCGCCTGGTCACGGTCTGCGAGGAAGCCAGCTGCCCCAACATCCACGAGTGCTTCAGCCACGGCACCGCGACCTTCATGATCCTCGGCGAGGTCTGCACCCGCCGCTGCTCGTTCTGCGACGTGGCCCACGGCCGGCCCAAGCCGCCGGACGCCAATGAACCGGCCAGCCTGTCCCAGACCGTGGCCGACATGGGCCTGAAGTATGTGGTGGTGACCAGCGTGGACCGCGACGACCTGCGCGACGGCGGTGCCCAGCACTTCGCCGACTGCATCGGCGCCATCCGTGCCAAGTCGCCCAACACCAAGATCGAAGTGCTGACCCCGGATTTCCGTGGCAAGGGCCGCATGGAGCGCGCGCTGGAGATCCTGGCGACCAACCCGCCGGATGTGTTCAACCACAACATCGAAACCGTGCCGGATCTGTACCGCAACGTGCGCCCCGGCGCGGATTACCAGTGGTCGTTGACCCTGCTCAAGAAGTTCAAGGCCCAGCACCCGGAGATCGCCACCAAGTCCGGCATCATGCTCGGCCTGGGCGAGACCCTGGAGCAGGTCCAGGCCACGCTGCGCGACCTGCGCGAGCATGACGTGGACATGATCACGATCGGCCAGTACCTTCAGCCGACCGCGCATCACCACCCGGTGCTGCGTTACTGGACGCCCGAGGAATACAAGGCGCTGGAGGAATACGGCAACGCGCTGGGCTTCAGCCACGTCGCCTCCGGTCCGATGGTGCGCTCGTCCTACCATGCCGACCGCCAGGCGGCCGACGCCGGCGTCGCCGGTTGATCCAGCGGGCCCTTCGGGGCCCGTTCTGTCATTCCCACCTGTCTCGCCCCGGCCGCGGCCCTGAACCGCGGATGGCCGCAGGCCTGTGCCTGCCTGCTGATCCCGCCGGTATTCACAAATTTCTCCAGCGGCCTCGGTAGGCTGAAAGCCCCGGTGACAAACGCGGCAACTTTCGGCACTGTCGTGGTGTCTGTAATGCACGCAGTCTCTCCCTTGGCAAGGTGCCACGAGCTAGTCCATGAAATTCAAAGCCCCCGCATTCCTGATGGCCCTGGCGCTCACCGCGCCGATGGCACTGGCCGCCTACGCCGATTCGCCCGCGCTGCCTTCGGCTGCCACGGCCGACCAGGTGACCACCTCCAAGCTGGTCTACGGACTGCTCTCGGACAGCCGATACGCCTACCGGCCGCGCGCACTGGATGCGGCGACCTCCAAGGACGTCTTCAAGCGCTACCTGGAGTCGCTCGACAGCAGCAAGCAGTTCTTCACCCAGGCCGACATCACCCGTTTCGCCCCGTTCGAAGCCAACATCGCCACGGCCATCCGAGGCGGTGAGCTGGAGCCGGCGTTCCAGGTGTTCGCGGTCTACAAGCAGCGCGTGGGTGAGCGTGTCGGCTATGCGCGCAAGCTGCTCAAGACCGATTTCGATTTCACCACCGATGAAAAGTTCGAGTACGACCGCAAGGACGTGCCGTGGGCCGCGAGCAGCGCCGAACTGGACGATCTGTGGCGCAAGTCGGTCAAGAACGATTGGCTGCGCCTGAAGCTGGCCGGCAAGCAGCCGGCCGAGATCCGCAAGACGCTGGACAAGCGTTACGCCACGCTGGAAAAGTCGGTCAATGAGCTCAAGGGCGAGGACGTGTTCCAGTTCTTCCTCAACGCCTACACCAGCGCCGTGGATCCGCACACCGATTATTTCACCCCGCGCACCGCCGAGAACTTCAACCAGGCGATGTCGCTCTCGCTGGAAGGCATCGGCGCGCAGCTGCAGCGCCAGGACGACATGGTGGTGATCCGCGAGGTCATCGCCGGTGGCCCGGCCGCAGTCAATGGCACGCTGAAGCCGGGCGACCGCATCGTCGGCGTGGGCCAGGGCAAGTCCGGTCCGCTGGAAGACGTGATCGGCTGGCGCATCGATGATGTGGTGGCCAAGATCCGCGGCAAGAGCGATACCCAGGTCCGCCTGGAGTTCATTCCGGCCGAGGAGGGCGTCGACGGCAAGCATCACACGCTGGTGCTGACCCGCCAGAAGGTGCGCCTGGCCGAACAGGCCGCCAAGGGCGAGACCCTGACCATCCCGGCCAAGGACGGGGAGCCGGAGCGCAAGGTAGGCGTGATCAAGCTGCCAACCTTCTATCAGGATTTCGAAGGCCGCCGTCGCAACGCCGCCGACTATGCCTCGGCGACCCGCGACGTGGCCAAGCTGCTGGCCGGCTTCAAGGCCGACAAGCTCGATGGCGTGGTGCTGGATCTGCGCAACAACGGCGGTGGTTCGCTGGATGAAGCCATTGAGCTGACCGGTCTGTTCATCGAACAGGGTCCGGTGGTCCAGGTGCGCGAATCCGGTGGCCGTGTCACCGTCAACAGCGACCGCAGCGACGTAGTGGCGTGGGACGGCCCGCTGGCTGTTCTGATCAACCGTGGCTCGGCCTCGGCGTCGGAGATTTTCGCCGGTGCCATCCAGGATTACGGCCGTGGCCTGGTGATCGGTGAAACCACCTTCGGCAAGGGCACCGTGCAGAACATCGTCGATCTGGACCGTTGGCCGAGTGGTGAGACCCAGCGCTTCGGCCAGGTCAAGCTGACCATCGCCCAGTTCTTCCGCGTCAGCGGCAGCAGCACCCAGCACAAGGGCGTGGTGCCCGATCTGGCCTTCCCGGCCAGTGTGGACGCCAGCGAGTACGGTGAAAGCACCTACGACAACGCGCTGCCGTGGACCCGCATCGCCGCCGTGCCGCACACCCAGTACGGTAACTTCGGCCCGCTGCTGCCCAAGCTGGAAAGTCGTCACGACACGCGCATTGCCGCCGACAAGGAGTTCCAGTGGTGGAACGAGGACGTCGAACAGTTCCGCGCCGAGAAGGCCAAGAAGTACATCTCGCTCAACGAGGCCGAGCGCCGCGCCGAGCGTGAGAAGCAGGACAAGCAGCGCACCGACCGCCAGGCCATCCGCAAGGAACTGGGCCTGGATCTGGATCCGCTGGCCGATGACAGCAATGACGACGGCCTGACCGGCAACGAGCGCGACATCGTCAAGGATGCCGCGCGCGAGAAGGCTGCCGAAAAGCGTCCGGATCCGCTGCTGCGTGAATCGGCCGCGATCCTTGCCGATGCGGTGAATCTGCTGGAAACCGACCGCCCGCTGTCGGCCCAGGTGCTGCCGCAGTCGACCGCCGTCGGCCGCTGGGCGGACTGAGCCCGGGCTGCCTGCAGCTGAACCGGTGACAACTCCACAGGCCGCCCTTCGGGGCGGCCTGTGTGTATCCACCTCCTGCCAACGCCCACGGGTCTATCCTTGGAGGCTGGATTTCCGCAGGAGCGGCCATGCGCTTTCCTCGTGTACGTTCGATCCCGATGCTGGCGGTGTTCGCCGCCCTGACCGCCTGTGGCGGTCGTGCCGCTGACAGCACCCTGATCCGCGAGTCGTTCGATTCCGGAGACACCTACTCGCGTACCGTGCCCGGCGCCCCGGGCCAGGCCTGCGAAGCCGCGCGCCGCACCCTGCTCAGCCAGGGCTACGCCATCGCCCGTGCCGGTGATGATGCGGTGGAAGGCAACAAGAATTTCCAACCCAAGGATGATGAGCACGAGCAGCTGGTGCTGCGCATTTCCTGCGCACCGCGCGGGGACCAGGCACTGGTGTTCGTCAGCGCGGTGCAGGACCGTTACGCCCTGAAGAAGAGCCCGACCTCCGCCAGTGTCGGCGTGGGGGCGCTCGGCTCGGTGTCGTTGCCGTTTGGCAGCAATGACGACTCGCTGGTGAAGGTGGCCAGCAGCACGGTGCAGGATGCGGGCTTCTACCGTCGCTTCTTCGAGCGCCTGCAACAGTACCTGCCTGCGGCTGCCGTGACCGAGCCTGCACCGGCCGCAGCCCCCGCCACTGCTCCTGCGGCGGCAGTGGAGGCCACGCCGACCACGGTGGTGAGCGATACCCCGGCCTCCCTGCACTGAGCGGGCGGCGGTGCGGCAGGTCATGGCAGCAGGATCGCGGCACTGGCGCCGCTGTGCGCTCGCGGCGCTGCTGGGACTGATCCCGGCGGGCAGCGCGTGGAGCGCCGCGTCCTGCGCGCAGGGCGTGTTGGAGGATCTCGGCTGGCGGATCGACGCGGCCGACATCAATGCCCCCACGGTGCACGGTGGCCCGGTCTGCGAGCGTGCCGATCTGCGCCAGGCCCAGGCCGCCGGCGACCTGCGCGTGCAGCTGCCGCGGCAGTGGTCGGCGGACCAGCGGCAGGCATGGCTGCCGACGCTGTTCGATGACCCGGCCACGGTCTGTGCGTATGCCTTCAAGCTGGGCGCCGCGACCCGCCGCGCCACCACCGCGCTGCAGGACAACGACGGCTTCCGCTTCTCCGCGCTGCAGCTGGGCTGGATCGGCTTCGGTGCCGGCGGCGCGCAGGCCAAGGGCTGGGAGCGCTTCCGCAGTTTCGGTCGCGGCTATCAGCCGGCCGAGGCCAACAGTGCCGCGCTGCAGACGTTCTATGAGGGCCGCGTGCGCGCCGAATGCGGAGTTGGCCGCCAGGTCGCGCAATTGGCGACCCAGCGCGAGCTCTACGGCGATGCCGCGTTCGATCGCGAATTCTCGGCTGATGAGCTTTCCATCGGTACCTTCCTGACCCTGCACGACACCGACAGCATCCTGCTCGGCCGGCACGCCGGTGAGTTCCTGGCCGATGGCAAGGCTAAAAAAACCGCCCTTCGCGGCCGACATGCGTTCGTGGGCACACCCGGTTTCATCGAGCATGTGTTCGAGCGCAAGTACCTGGATGACATCAACAACCAGGCCGAAAATTTCGTGGTGGTCGATGTCAGCGATGCGGCGGCACGCGCGTTGCGCAGGCACGAGGGCTTTGCCTATTACGATCAGATCAACCGGCGCATCTGGTCACTGGCCCAGCGCATGCCGGGCCCGGGTCCGCGTCGTTTCGAGCGCCTGCTGATCGAACGCGACCCGATCTGGCGCCGCGAGGTGCCGGCCGAACAGCAACCGCTGCTGAAGGAGCTGGACACGTTGCTGGACGATCCGTTCTACCAGGGGTTCCTGATTTACGTGCATCCTCGCGGTATACGTCCTATCGGGTATCACATCGCGCGTCTGCTCGATCGCAATCCGCGTACGCCGTTCGCGATCGAGCTGGGGCTGCACAACCTGCACACCACGTTGTACCGGCGCTGGATCGACGCACAGCTGCGCCAGTGCGGGGCGGCGCCGGTGCTTCACGTTACACAACCGTATTCGCAAGCTGAGAAAAGGTGAGTCATGGATATTGCAATGATCGGGCTGGGCCGCATGGGCGCCAACATGGCCGAGCGCCTGCATCGCGGCGGGCACCACGTGATCGGTGTCGATCCCGGTGAGGCGGCACGTACCGCGGCGGCCGAGCGTGGTTTCGAGGTCAGCGCCTCGATCGCCGACACGCTCGCCGCGCTGCCGGTCCCGCGCGTGGTGTGGCTGATGGTGCCGGCCGGTGTGGTCGACCAGACCCTGGCCTCCCTCTCGCCGCATCTGTCCGAGGGCGATGTGGTGATCGACGGCGGCAATTCGTACTACAAGGACTCCATGCGCCGCAGCGAACAGCTGCAGGGCGAGGACGTGACCTACATCGACTGTGGCACCAGCGGTGGCGTGTGGGGCCTGCAGGAGGGCTACAGCCTGATGATCGGGGGTGACCAGGCGGCGGTCGAACGGATCGGGGCGATCTTCCGCACGCTGGCGCCGGCGGAGGACCGTGGCTGGGCGCATGTGGGGCCGAGCGGGGCAGGGCACTTCTGCAAGATGGTCCACAACGGCATCGAGTACGGGATGATGCAGGCCTACGCGGAAGGCTTCGCGTTGATGCAGCACAAGACCGGGTTCAATCTCGATCTGGCGCAGGTGGCCAAGGCCTGGCAGCACGGCAGCGTGGTGCGTTCGTGGCTGCTCGATCTCAGTGCCGATGCACTGGCCCGCAACCCGCAGCTGGATGGCATCGCGCCGTACGTCGAAGACTCCGGCGAGGGCCGTTGGACCGTCGCCGAGGCGATCGATCTGGACGTGCCGGCCCCGGTGATCACGCTGTCCCTGCTCGAGCGCCTGCGCTCACGCGAGAAAAACTCCTTCAGCGACCGTCTGCTGGCGGCGATGCGCAACGAGTTCGGCGGTCACGCGATCAAGACGACCTGACCGCGTCAGAGCGCCACGCGCCGCCCGCTCCGCGCGCTTTCCGCGCCGGCCTCGAGCAGGCGCATCAGCTGCAGCGCCTGCGCGGTGCTGACCGGGGCCGCGCCCACGCCGAGCATCGCATCGCGGAAGGCCGCATAGAACGCCCGGTAATCGCCGGGCACGTTGTCCACGGTGGTGCGTTGGGTGTGTCCGTCGGCATCGATCCGCACCAGATGACCGTGTTGCGGGTCCAGTCCCCAGCCCGGCGCGCCTGGGGCAATGCCACGGCGCAGCTGATCTTCCTGCACGTCCAGCCCGTCCTTGAGGTAGCTGCCGGCGTCGCCATGCACGATGAATCGCGGGCCGGAGGCGGCGACCAGCGAGCCGGCATGCAGGATCGCGCGATGGCGCGGGTAGTGCAGCACCGCATGGAAATAGTCATTGCCGAGCGCATGCTCGCGCTGCGCCATCAGATCTGCGCTGATGGCATCGGGCCAACCAAACAGCTGCAGCATCTGGTCGAGCAGGTGCGGGCCCAGGTCCATCCACAGGCCGCTGCCCGGCGCATCGCTTTCGCGCCAACGGTCACGTACCTGCGGGCGGAACCGGTCGAAATGGGAATGGCATTCGGCCACGCGGCCGATGCTGCCCTCATCGATCACCTGTTTCAGGGTGAGAAAGTCGGCGTCATGGCGACGGTTCTGGAAGACGGTGACGACACGTTCGGCCTCCTGCGCGGCCCGCACCACGGATTCGGCTTCGGCCACCGTCAGCGCAAACGGCTTGTCGACCAGCACATGTTTGCCTGCGGCAAGGGCAGCAAGCGCCAGCGGCGCATGCGCTTCGTTGGGTGTCGCGATCACCACCGCGTCGACGGCAGGGTCGTTGAACAACGCCTCGGGTGTCTCGCAGATGGCCACGTCGGTGAAGCTGCGCAGCAGCCGGTCACGCTGCGAGCTGACGATGCTGTGCAGCGCAAGACCCGGCGTATGCACGATCAGCGGTGCGTGGAAGACGCTGCCGGCCAAGCCGTAGCCGATCAATCCCACCTGCAGTGCGGCGGCCATGGTGCGCTCCAACATATCGAGATGGGACAGCCTAACCGCTGTGCGCGAACGGTGTCGGGCGGAGGCCCAAATCTGAACGATTCCGCATCAACCTGAGCGGTTCACGGCAGCGTTATGCGGCGCCCACGTCCTGTCCACGGCTCTGCACCGACACTGGCCCCACTCTCCGCAAAGGAATTCGAACATGACCAACACGACCCGTAATCTGCTTGCTGCTTCGCTGGCCCTGGGCATGGTGCTGGGCACCTCGACTGCCATGGCCAAGGATCCGCCGAAGACCACCGATCATGCCGCGATGACCCATGCCGACAAGCACGATTCGGCCGAGCCGGTCACCGACAGCTGGATCACCACCAAGGTCAAGACCGACCTGCTCACCAGCAAGAACGTCCCGGGCACCGAAGTGAAGGTGGAGACCGTCAATGGCGTGGTCACCCTCACCGGCACCGTGGCCAGCCAGGCCGAGCATGACAAGGCCGTCCGCGTGACCCAGCAGATCAAGGGTGTGAAGCGCGTCGACGCTGCCAACCTGAAGGTGGCTGCGACCGCCGCCCGCTGAGCCCCACGCTGCACCGCTGAACAGAGCGCGCCTTCGGGCGCGCTTTTTTGTTCTGCCCCGTATTCACAAACGGGTGGAGTATATTCACCGCTTCGCCATCGCCGGTGGGCAGCGTAGTGCCGGACCTCCCGGCTGCGTCGGTCGTCGATGGCACCGAGCTGAAGAGGGACTATGGCGCTGGTGTTCAGTGATCAAATCTGGGACCGCTGGCGACTGCCGGCGCTGGCCCTGGCGGCCGTGGCCATCATCGTGGTGCCGTGGCTGACCCTGCGCAAGCTCGCCGACGACAACGTCGACGCCATGAACTGGGTCACCCATACCCAGGAAGTCGGCGTGGCGGTGTACCAGCTCCAGGCCGATGTGCTGGATGTCGAATCGGCCGCGCTGACGATGTCCAAGGGCATCGACTCCCCCGGCCTGCGTGAGCGCGTCGCCCGTGGCGACCAGCTCCCCGCCCGGCTCGAACGGCTTGCCGAACTGACCCGTGACAACCCTGAGCAGCTGCTCCGGATCGGCCGTATCCAGTCCATGCTGGAGCGCCGGATCGAGCTGGCCAAACAATTGGCGCGTTCCTCGCCGACGGAAGATCAGCGCCAGTTGGTGGCCGATCTGACCTCCCGCTACCCGATCCGCAACCTGGTCGAAGACCTGCAGGCCAGCGAAGAGCGGCTGCTCAAGAAGCGTTCGGCCCTGTTCGCCGCACAGCAGCGTCAGGGCGAGCTGGTGTCCTGGTCGGCGCTGGTGGTGCAGTTGCTGCTGCTGGGCCTGGTGCTGTGGCTGCTGCACCGTCAGATCGGCCATCGCGAGACCGCCGAACGTGCCTCCCTGCGCTCGGCCGGGCGCGCCGCCTCGGTGCTGCATACCGTGCGCGAGCCGATCGTACTGCTGGATCGCAGCCTGCGCGTGCAGATGCACAACCCCGCGTTCGCCGAGCTGTACGGGCTGGATGAGGATGCGTCGGCCGAAGGCCTGGCGCTGGACAGCGTCGGCGACGGTGCCTGGGCCGATCCGGTGGTCCGCCAGCGCCTGACCGATGTGCTGCTGCGCGGTCGCGAACTGTGGGATTACGAACACGAACAGCGCACCGCCGATGATGTCGTGCGGATCATGCTGATCAATGCCCGGCGCATGCCGCTGCCGGACAAGGATGACGAGGTGGTGCTGATGACGGTCAGCGACGTCACCGTGCAGCGCGCCGTGCAGCTGCGGGTGGAAGAGCTGAACCGCCAGCTGGAAGGCAAGGTGGAGCAGGTCTCGGAGGTCAACCGCGAGCTGGAGGCGTTCAGTTACTCGGTCTCCCACGATCTGCGCGCCCCGCTGCGCCACGTGGCCGGCTTCTCGGACAAGCTGACCCGTCACCTGGGTGAGGATGCGGACGAGAAGTCCCTGCACTACCTGGGGGTCATCTCCAATTCGGCCCGGCGCATGGCCGCCTTGATCGACGACCTGCTGGTCTACTCGCGGCTTGGCCGGGCCGCCATGCGGCTGCAGGCGGTGGACATGCAGTCGCTGGTCGCCGATACCCGCGCCATGCTCGACGCCAACCAGCAGAGCGAGGCCGAGAGCAGCGGCGTACCGCACCACGTGGAGTGGAAGATCGCGCCGCTGCCGATCATCGTGTCCGATGAAAACATGATGCGCCAGGTCTGGCTGAATTTGCTCGGCAACGCGATCAAGTATTCTTCCAACCGCGAGCCGGCCCGGATTGAGGTGGACTACACACTGCAGGCTGATGGCAGCCACCTGTTCACCGTCCGCGACAATGGCGCAGGCTTCGACATGGCCTATGCCGGCAAGTTGTTCGGGGTGTTCCAGCGACTGCACAAGGCCAGCGATTACCCGGGAACGGGCATCGGTCTGGCCAGTGTCCGGCGCGTGCTGACCCGCCACGGCGGCCGGATCTGGGCCGAATCGACGGTCGATCAGGGCGCCACGTTCCGCTTCTCACTTCCCCCCGCGCTCGACGCGATCAACAAGGGCTCCGCCGCATGACCGCTCTCCGTACCATCCTCCTCGCCGAGGACAGCCCTGCCGACGCCGAGATGGCCATCGACGCATTGAAGGAAGCCCGCCTGGCCAATCCGATCGTGCACGTCGAGGACGGCGTGGAAACGATGGATTACCTGCTGCGCCGTGGCGCGTTCGCCAACCGTGACGAAGGCCTGCCGGCGGTGCTGCTGCTGGACATCAAGATGCCGCGCATGGATGGCCTTGAAGTCCTCAAGGAGATCCGCAACACCGAAGAGCTCAAGCGGCTGCCGGTGGTGATCCTGTCTTCCTCGCGCGAGGAAAGCGACCTGGCCCGCAGCTGGGACATGGGCGTGAACGCCTACGTCGTCAAGCCGGTGGACGTGGACCAGTTCTTCGGCGCGGTGCAGACCCTGGGCAAGTTCTGGGGTCTGATCAACCAGGCACCGGAGGTCGAGTAAGCCCATGCCGCTCACCGGCCCTGCGTTGGGTGCCCTGCGGATCCTGCTGATCGAGGATTCGCCGGAAGACGCCGAACTGATGTGCGAGCAGATGCTCGACGCCGGCCTGGAGGCCGGCTTCGAGCGGGTCGAGAGCGCGCAGGAACTGCGTGAGGCGCTGGCGCGCGCCGCGCCGGACATCGTGCTGTCGGACCTGAGCATGCCCGGCTTCTCCGGCAATGAAGCGCTGCAGATCGTGCGCGCCGCGTTGCCGGAGGTGCCCTTCATCTTCGTGTCCGGCACGATGGGCGAGGAAAACGCCGTGGCCGCTCTGCACCAGGGCGCCAACGATTACATCATCAAGCACCAGCCGGCGCGCCTGCCTTCGGCGGTGGCCCGGGCCGTGCGCGAAGCACGCAGCGCGATGGACCGCCAGCGGGTGGAAGCCGAGCTGATGCGCGCCCAGCGCCTGGAAAGCCTGTCGCTGCTGGCCGCTGGGCTGAGCCACGATCTGCGCAACATCCTGCAGCCGCTGCTGATCATGCCGGACCTGCTCAAGGCACGGACCGACGATCCGCAGCTGCACCATCTGGCCGACATCATCGCCGAGTGCGGCCGACGCGGTCATGAGATGGCCGAATCGATGCTCTCCTTCGTGCGCGGCTCGCGCAATACGAGCGAACACATCTGCCTGGCCCATCTGTTCGAAGGCGTGGAGCTGCTCCTGCGCAGCAACCTGCCGGCCAAGGTCACCCTGCACCTGGAGGTGGCCGATGGCCTGGCCGTGGATGCCAACTACACCGAGCTGCAGCAGGTCCTGCTCAATCTGTCCTTGAACGGCATCCAGGCCATGCCCGATGGCGGTCGGCTGACGTTGCGTGCTGCGGCCGCCGCCGATACCCATGGCGAGGACTGGCTGCGGATCACGGTGTCTGATGAAGGCATCGGCATGGATGCGCAGACGCTGTCCAATCTCTTCAATCCGTTCTTCACCACCAAGGCGACCGGTACCGGGCTTGGCCTGATTTCCTGCAAGCGCATCGTCGAAGGTGCGCACGGCACCATCCAGGTCGACAGCACGCCCGGAATCGGCACGCGGTTCGAGGTGCTGCTGCCGATGCAGGTGCTGACCGACACCGCCGACACCGTGGACGGGCCGATCATCGCCGGCGCGGGGCAGTCAATCCTGGTGGTGGATGGCGAGGCCACGCGGCTGTCACTGCTGGGCAACGCGTTGTCCAGCCAGGGCTATCACCTGCAGTTGGCCTCCGACGGCGCCGCCGCGCTGCGCTGGATGCAGCAGGAGAGCATGCCGGCCCTGGTGATCGCTGATGCCGGCTCCAAGCTGCTCTCGGCCAGCCATCTGCTCGGCGAGATGGCCGCGCTGGGCTACCGTGGCCCGGCGCTGGTGCTGGAGGAGGCCGACGTCGCCGTGCCGCTGGCGGTGTTTCCGCCCAGTATCAACGTGCACGTGTTGCGCAAGCCGCTGGAAATGCAGCAGGTGTTCCGTTCGGTCGCCGAAGCGCTGCAGACCGCCTGATCAGGCTTCCCACGGGAACGAGGGCAGGCTGGCGACGGCCTGTTCGAGCTTGTGCGACCAGCTGCCATGGATCTCCGCGTACAACGGGCTGTCACCGGCCAGGCGCATGCGCTGGGTGATCCGCAGGTCATCCCTGCGGATCAGCACCAGATCCACTGGCAGGCCGACGGACAGGTTGGATCGAATGGTCGAGTCCAGCGATACGATGGCCGTGCGCGCCGCGTCTTCCAGGCGGGTCTGCGGGCGCAGGATGCGATCCAGGATCGGCTTGCCGTACTTGGACTCGCCGATCTGCAGGAAGGGGGTCTCCGGCGACGCCGCAATGGCGTTGCCAAGCGGATAGATCATGTACAGGCCGGGATGTTCGCCGCCGATCTGACCGCCCAGGATCAACGTCGCCTGGGTCACGATGCCGTCCTGCCCGGCCTCATGCGTGCTGGATTTGACCTGGCTGTCCAGCAGCACGCGACCCACGTACTCGGCCACTTCGAACAGGTGGCGGTAGGCGCGCAGGTTCTCGGGCCGTTGTTCCTCCACATCGCGGCGCAGGCGCGAGATCAGCAGCTGGGTCGTCGCCAGGTTGCCGGCGGCCATGATGACGAAGGCCGCTTCACCGGGAAACTCGAACTCGTGCAGCTTGCGGTGCACGCGCACGTCGTCCAGCGAGGCGTTGGTACGGGTGTCGGCGGCGAAGACCAAGCCTTCGTCCACCTCGATGCCGACGCAATAGGTCATGTCGGTGTCCTATGATGTGCACCCCGATTCTATGCGTTGGCCCTGTTGCCCCCGTGTGGATTCGCCCCACGTACGCTGAATACCATGACCACTGCGCTCCTGAGCCTGGGCAGCAACCTGCAGCCGCAACAGCACCTTCACGCCGCGGTGGAGGCGCTGCGCGCGCGCTTCGGCGCGATCGCGGTCTCGCCGGCCTACCGTACCGCGGCGGTCGGCTTCGACGGCCCGGATTTCCTCAACAACGCCGTGGCGATCCAGACCGATCTGCCGCTGCAGACGCTGGATGACTGGCTGCACGCGCTGGAGGATGCCCACGGGCGTGACCGCAGCGGCCCGCGCTTCAGTGACCGCACTTTGGACATCGATGTGGTGTTCTACGGCGATCTGATCGTGGAAGGCCCCGGCCATCTGCGCATTCCGCGGCCGGAGCTCAAGCACGCCTTCGTGCTCAAGCCGCTGGCCGACATCGCCCCGGACTTCCGCGACCCGGTCAGCGGGCTGACCCTGGAGGCGCTGTGGCGCGCCCATCGGCAGTTCGGCGAGCCGTTCGAGACGATGGAGCTGGTGTCCGGGTAATCAGGCACTACCGGGTGGCGGTCCAAGCGACGGTCATGACAACGTGCGCCCACCGTCCACGCGCAGCGTGTGACCGGTGACGAACGCGGCCTCGGTAGCCAGCCAGTACACGGCCTCGGCGATCTCCTCCACCGTGCCGGTGCGGGCCAGCGGGGTGCGTGCCAGCAGCGCCTGCTGGGCGAAATCGTCCTTGCCCTGTTCCGGCCACAGGATCGCCCCGGGCGCGACCGCATTGACCCGCACCTTGGGCGCCAGCTCCAGCGCCAGCGAGCGGGTGACCATCTCCAGCGCGGCTTTGGCGGCTGCGTACACCGGGTGGTCGCGCATCGGCTGGGTACCGTGCAGATCGGTCAGGTTGACGATGCTGCCCTGCTGGCGGCGCAGGTGCGGCGCGGCGGCCTGGGCCAGCAGCAACGGCGCGCGCGCATTGACCGCGAACAGGTCGTCCCACTGCGCGGCGGTGATCTGGCCGAGCAGGGTGGGGTAGAAGTTGGAGGCGTTGTTGACCAGCGTGTCCAGCCGGCCGAACTGGGCCACGGTCTGGTCGATCAGATCGGGCAGGGCATCGGCATCGCGCAGATCCGCCTGCAGGGCCAGCACGCTGCCCGGGCGCAGCATGTCCATGTCGAAGGCCATCTGCTGCAGCTCGGTAGTGGAGGTGTGGGCATGCAGCACCACCGACCAGCCACAGGCGTGGAACTGGCGGGCGATGGCCGCGCCGATCCGGCGCGCGCTGCCGGTGATCAGCGCCACGGGGGCGGTATCGGTCATCGGGGGTACTCCCTGCTCAGGCTATGCTGTGCATTGTCACCGCAATCGCCCGCGCCATGCATTCCCCACTGCCCACCCCCGAATCCGACGCCCTGGCCCACAGCGACGAGCTGGCTGCGGCGCTGCGCGCTGAAATCCTCGCCAACGGCGGCGCGATGCCGTTCTCCCGCTTCATGGAGCTGAGCCTGTATGCGCCCGGTTGGGGGTACTACAGCGCCGGTGCCAGCAAGTTCGGTGCCGCCGGCGATTTCACCACCTCGCCGGAAATCGGCGCGCTGTTCGCCGCGACCCTGGCCAATGCGGTCGCCCCGGTGATGCAGCAGCTCGGCCCGGAAGCGCGTTTCATGGAGGTCGGTGGCGGCAGCGGCGCCTTCGCCGAGGTGATGCTCAAGCGCATGCTGGAGCTGGATGCGCTTCCCGAACGTTACGCCATCCTGGAGCCCAGCGCGGACCTGCGCGAGCGTCAGCGCGAGCGCCTGGAGAAGGCGCTGATCCCGCCTGTGTTCGCCCTGGTGGAGTGGCTGGACCGCCCGTTCGACGACGACTGGGACGGCATGGTGTTCGCCAACGAGGTGATCGATGCGTTGCCGACGCCGCGCTTCCTCGCCCGTGACGGCATGATCTATGAAGAAACCGTTGAGCTGGATGAGCAGGGCGCGTTCGTGCGTGGCGCGCAGCCGGCCGATGCGATGCTCACCGCGGCAGTCCGGCACGTAGAGCGCTACCGTGAAAAACCCTTCGCCGATGGTTACCGGTCCGAACTGCTGCCGCAGCTGCCGTACTGGATCCAGGCGATCGCCGGCGGCCTGAAGCGCGGCGCGATGCTGTTCGTCGATTACGGCTATCCGCGCAACGAGTATTACCAGGACGACCGCGACGACGGCACGGTGCGCGCGTTCTACCGCCACCACGTGCACAACGATCTGTACCGCTGGCCAGGCCTGCAGGATCTCACCGCTTCGGTGGATTTCACCGCGCTGGCCGAATCCGGCACCGGCGCCGGATTCGAACTGGCCGGTTACTGCACGCAGGCCAGTTTCCTGCTTGGTAACGGGCTGGACGCGCTGCTGGAAAAGGCCGATGCGCGTACCGATGAAATCGGCCGCGTGCGTCTGCGCGATCAGGTCAAGAAGCTGACGCTGCCCACCGAGATGGGCGAGCGCTTCCAGGTGATGGGCTTCCAGCGTGATGTCGACTTCGAAGCGGCGTTCGAACTCGGCGATCTGACCTGGCGTCTGTAAGGTGGCGGCGACACCCGTGTTGAAGCCGCTGCGCTGGCCGCGGTTCTGGCTGGCGTTGTGGTGGCTGGCGGTGCTCGGCACCATCGTGGTCTGCCTGATCCCGCCGCCGCCGATCCCGTTGCCGGAAAACAGCGACAAGGTGGAGCACTTCCTCGCCTATTTCCTGCTGGCCGCATCCGCGGTGCAGATCTATCAGCGCCGCGCGGCGCTGATCTGGGCGGCAGTCGGCCTGGTCGCGCTGGGCATCGGCATCGAAGTCGCGCAGGGTGCCTTGACCGTCAACCGCATGGCCGACCCCATGGATGCGCTGGCCAACAGCGTTGGCGTGCTGGCCGGCATGGCGATCGTGTTCACCCCGCTGCGCGATCTGCTGCTGCGCCTGCGCGGTTGATGCGTGTGACGCAGGCGACCCATGACGGGTAGTGCCGGCCGCTGGCCGGCACCCCGGTGCCCGAGTTACCGCGGCAACAGCGTCATCTCATCCAGCACCCACATCGTCGGCCGGGTGTCGCCGGTGAAGCGCACGCACAGGTTCTGCGTACCCTTGAGCGAACGCGGCAGTGCTGCCTCCAGTGTGATGAACCCATCGGCGCCGGGTGCGGCCGGCAGCTTCACGCTGGCCAGCGGCTTGCCAGTGCACTGCCCGCCGAGGATGTCCATCTCACCGTGTGCGCTGCGCTTGGGCGCGAAGCGGCGGTTCGGCTCGTCGTGGGCCAGCTGGAAGTAGTACGGGATCTGCCCGGCCCGCACGCGCAGTTTGGCGATGCCATCCACATCCGCGTCCTTCCACAACCAGCACGGGTTGAAGATGTCCACGTTGAAGATCGCACGCTCGCCATCGGTCGGGCCGTCATCTTCCAGGCGCAGCAGCAGCTGGCCCTTGCCCGGGCACTGCGCGAGATGTTCGTCGGTCCGCGACAGCAGCGACGTGGCCGTGACATCGAAGCGGCTGGCGGCCTTGGCCAACGCCTGGCCGTTGAAGAACGTGGCGGCCTGCAGCGCCACCGGCAACGGCTGCTGCAGCGGGACGGTGTAGCGGGGGGACTGCGCGGTGACCGCGCTGCCGTCCACGCTGTAGTGGATGTCATAGCCGAGCGGCGTACTCAACGCCAGCGTTGCGGTGCCGGCGCTGCGATCGTCACGGCTGTCCAGTTCCACCTGGAAGGGCGTCTGCGCATACGCGATGCCCATCGCCTGGTAACGCTGCAGCTGTGCCGACAGGCGCGTCAGGAAGTCCGCATAGTCGCGGCGCTCGCGCGGCGACCAGCCGGTCTCGGCCACGGCCGCCAGGCGCGGGAACAGGTTGTGCTGCAGGCGCGCGTAGCTGCGCGTGTGTTCGGTGAACATGTTGGCCTGCAGGCCGAGGATGTGATGCTGCTTGTCCTTGGCCAGTGCGTCCGGCACCGGCTCGAAGCCGTACACGCGCCCCAGCGGAATCGTCGCCGGGCGGCCCGGCGGTTCGTTCGGCGAGTTGGTCTGCAGGTAGTCCATGTACATGTCGGTCACCGGCGACATGACCACGTCGTGACCCTCGCTGGCGGCCTTCAGGCCGCCTTCGGTGCCGCGCCAGGACATCACCGTGGCTTCCGGCGGAAGCCCGCCCTCGAGGATTTCATCCCAGCCGATCAGGCGCCGGTCGTGCTTTTCCAGGAAGGTTTCCAGGCGCTTGATGATGTGGCTCTGCATCTCCATTTCATCGCCGGCACCCAGCTCGCGCATGCGTGCCTGCACCCGCGCGGAGGCTTCCCACTGGTCCTTGACCGCTTCATCGCCGCCCACGTGCACGTACTTGGCCGGGAACAACGCGATGACTTCCTCCAGCACGTTCTCCAGGAACGTGAAGGTGCTGTCTTCCGTGTTGAACAGATTGGGGAACACCCCCCATTCGCTCAGCGGCTTGAGCGGTGTCTCGGTGGTGCCGAGTTCCGGGTAGGCCGCGATCGCGGCGGTAGCGTGGCCGGGCACGTCGATCTCGGGAATCACCTGGATATGGCGCGCGGCGGCATACGCGATCACCTCGCGGATCTGGTCCTGCGTATAGAAGCCGCAGTACGGGCGCTCGGCGCCGGTGACCGGATCGCGGCCACCATCACCGGCCGGAATGCGGCAACTGCCGACGCCGGTCAGCTTCGGGTAGCGCTTGATCTCCATGCGCCAGCCCTGGTCATCGGTGAGATGCCAATGGAAGGTGTTGAGCTTCTGCTCGGCCATCGCATCGAGGACCTGCTTGATCTCATCCAGGCTCTGGAAGTGGCGGGCCGAATCGAGCATCAGGCCACGCCAGCTGAAACGGGGCGCATCGTCGATGCGCAGCGCCGGGAGCTTGCCATCGCTGCCGCCGGTGAGCAGCTGCGAGAGCGTGGCCGCCCCGTAGAACAGGCCGGCTTCGGTGGCGGCCTGCACGGTCACGCCACGCGCGTCGGAACGCAGCTGGTAGCCCTCGGCACCGGTCTTGAGCGCGGCGTCGAGCACGAAGCGGATGCCGTTCTGTTCGCGTCCTGCGTTGACCGTCACCGCCGGACCACCGCTGTCACGCAGCAGGGTGGCGAACTGCGTGGCGACGCGCTGGGCGGCCTGGCCTTGTGCATGAACCTGCGTGGCGGCCGTCACTGTGTAGCCGGCGCCCTCGAGGCGGTCGACCTTGGCGGGCGCGGGGATCAGCATCAGCGAGCCGGCTCGGGCACGCGGGCCGTCCGGTGCCTGCGCATCGGTGGCCTGGGCCCGCGGTGCGATGGAGAGGGCCAGTGCGAAGGAAAGCAGCGACAGCGAGGTACGACGGGTGCGGGTGTGCATCGGGTCATTCCTTTGTAGCGATTCGGGTTCCACCTGTGAAAACGGGCCCGGAGATCCGGGCCCGTTTCAGGTGTGCAGCGTACTACCGGGGCAATCAGAACTTGAAGTGCAGGGTGGCCATGTAGCGGCGGCCGCTCTTGTAACGCGAGGCCAGGTGATCCTTGTCGCCCAGGTACTGGAAGTACTCTTCATCGAGCAGGTTCTGGGCGTCAACAGTGACCGACCAGTTTTCGTTGAAGGTGTAGCCGAAGCTGGCGCCCAGCTCGGCGTAGTCGTCCACGCTGGCCGGTGCCGAGCCTGCGACGTAGCCGCCGGCCAGGTAGCTGTCACGCCAGTTGTAGGTCAGGCGGGCGTTGATCGGACCCTTTTCGTAGTACGGGCTGAACGCGACCGAGTTGCGCGACTGGTAAGGCAGCGCATCACCGGAGTTGTTCTCACCGTTGGCGTAGGTGTAGTTGGCGGTCAGGCCGAAGCCGCTTTCGCCGAAGGGCTGCTGGTAGCTGAGGTTGAAGCCCTTGACGTGACCGCTGCCGGCATTGCGCGGACGCTGGATGCTGTAGTCGCAGTAGCCGTCGGCCGTACAGCCGTTGGTGCCCACGATGTTGGCCCAGGTGGCCGGCGAGGTATCGCGGATCGAGTTGTACTGGCGCTCGGTGACGGCGCTGGTATCAATGTAGTTGTCGATCTTCTTGTAGAACAGCGACCAGGCCACCACCGACTGCGGCGCGAAGTAGTACTCGGCCGACAGGTTGTAGTTCCAGGACTCATACGGCGACAGGGCTGCGTTGCCGCCGCTGCCGGTGAGCGTGGTGTCGTTGAGGAAGGTGTTGTTCACCATCTGGTTGTACGGCGCCCACGCGATGACCTTGCTGGCGCCGAAGCGGAAGACCCAGTCGCTGTCGGTGTCATAGACCAGGTTGACCGAGGGCAGCAGGAAGTCTTCCTTCTTGGTCTGGGTCTGCCACTTGCTGTCCAAGTCGGTCAGGGTGGGGGTGCCGCCGTAGACGAAGCCGCTGCCGGCGGTCTTGGAATCCACGTAGCGCACACCGACGTTGCCGCGCACCGGGCCGTTGGAGAAGTTCAACTGCGCGTAGGCGGCGTTGTTGGTCTGCTCCAGCGCCCAGCTGTTGTTGAGGTAGCTGGCCGGATCCGGGTTGGCGAAGTCCAGCGGGCTGCCCTTGACCCAGTTCAGCACGTTGTCACGGCCGACCTGGACATGACGGCCCTGGCCATCGGCGAAGCCCTGGATGTCGGTCAGCCCGATGGTGCCGACGTCGGCCAGGGTGCCCGGACGCACGCCGCCATACACGTTCAGATCGAAGCTCTCTTCATGCTTGCCGTGGCGCACGCCGAACTGCAGCTGGTTGAAGATGCTGTCGAACTGCACATTGAAGTCCAGCTGCGCGTAGGTGTCCTTGCTGTCGGTGGAGAAGATGCCGTTGTTGCCGAACCAGCCACCGGCCGAGCCCCAGTTGGCCGGGTTGCGGGCCGCCTCGGGGTTGTCGAAGGTGATGCCCTTGTCCAGGTTCCAGCTGAAACCACCGTTGTAGAACGGTTCGATGAAGTACTGGGCCAGGTCCTTGTTCTCGGACTTGCTCTGGCCGACCTGGCCGCTGATGCCCCAGCCCTCGCCCTTCCAGGCGCCACGCAGGTCCAGACCCTTGGTGGTCACTTCGGATTCGCGCACGTTGTTGTCGTAGATCACCGTGCCGCTGTTGGCGGTGGCACTGGCGTTGGAGTGGCCGCTGTTGACCACGCCGTTGCGCACATCGCCGAGCTGGTTCACCGCACCGATGGTGCCGGGATTCCAGGTCAGGAAGGAGTACATCGACTGGTTGTAGTTGTCGAAGTTCTCCTTGATGTACAGGCCGCTCAGGTTGAACTCGAGCTCATCGGTCGGCTTGAACTGCAGGTTGACCACGGCGCTGTCGCGCTTGCGGTCCTGCTGGAACCACGCCGCGTTGACCGAGTTGGGCACATCCGCGTTCGGGTCCACGCCCGGTGCATTGGTGAAGGTGGATGCCTTGGCGTACCCGAACACTTCCATGCCCTGGCGGTCCACGCGCTCTTCATAGTGCTGCGCGGCCACGTTGATGCCGAAGGTTTCCTCGTCGTTCTTCCAGCTGTAGATCGCCGAGGCGTTCGGCTTGCCCTTGCTGGCCTGGTCGCTGTAGCTGTAGCCGATCGAGGCGGCCACTTCATTGGCGCGCATGTCCAGCGGCTGACGGGTGTGCATCAGGATGGTGCCGCCCAGGCTGCCTTCGGTCAGGCGCGCTTCGGAGGACTTGATGACTTCCATGCGGCCCAGGATCAACGGCGACAGCAGGGTGTAGTCGAAACCGCGGTTGGGCTGTTCGCCGTACAGCCAGATCGCCTGCGCGACCGGGTGGCCATCCAGGAAGGACAGGTTGAGGCTGGGGTCGGTGCCGTCGATGCTGACTCGCTCACCCTGGCCGAAGCGACGGTCCAGTGAGATGCCGGGCAGCTGCGACAGCGCCTCGGCCACGTTGGTGCTGGGGAACTTGCCGATGTCCTCGGCGGTGATCGCCTCGGAAATGGTCACGTTGTTGCGCTTGGTATCCAGCGACTTTTCCAGGCTGGCGCGGATACCCACCACGCTGACTGTATCCAGGTCGGTGGGGGTGGTCGAGGTTTCCTGCGCCTGCGCGCCGAACACCAGACAGCTGAAAATGGCTGCCGAAAGCAGACTCTTGCGGTGGTTCATGATGTCTCTCCTCATCAATCCGATGGTTCGCCGGCGACGGCGTGTCTTCTTGCGTCTGGTACGACTTTGCCGCGCGCCCTGGAAGGGCGCGCCATGGGTGCCACGTACTGCGTATTGCCTTTCCCTGCGCGCCGTCAGGCGTTCGGGTGGTCCCTATGTCCCAGGTACCAGCTGGCGGCGCCGATGACGCCCAGCTGCCCGTGCTCGACCACCTTCACGGGAATGCGTTCCAGCGCCTCGCGCATCGGCCCCTTGTTGAGGTACCGCTCGACGAAGGTGCTGTTCAACAGGAAATCGCGGATCTGCGGCAGGATGCCGCCGGCCAGATAGACCCCGCCGGTGACGCCGTACTGCAGCGCCATGTCACCGATCGTGCTGCCGAGCAGGCCGCAGAACACGTCCAGGCTCTGCCGTGCGAGCGGGTCCTGATCGGCCACGGCGGCGGCGGTGATCGCATCGGGGGTGGTCAACGTCGGTGCGTGGCCGTTCAACGCGCACAGGGCGCGATACAGATTCATCAGGCCGGGTCCGGACAGCGCCTGCTCCACCGAGACACGCGAGCGCTCGCGCAGCATCTGCCGCACGATCGCCATCTCCAGTTCGGTGGTGGTGGCCAGGGTCGGCTGGCCGGCTTCGGTGGCCAGGACCACGGCACCGTGCGCGGTAGGAATCCATACCGCCGCGCCGAGGCCGGTGCCGGGGCCGACCACCAGGGTCGGGCCGCGCGGGGCGGTGGCCGGGCCGGTCAGCTGCAGCACGCCGCTGGCGTCGACCTGGGCGGCGGCGTAGGCCACGGCCTCGAAGTCATTGACGATGTAGACCTGATCCAGGCCGACGTCGCGCTCGATCTGCCGCGCCGACAGCGGCCAGGGCAGGTTGGCAGTGATCACGGTGCCGTCTTCACGCGCATAGCCGGCAGTGGCGACGACGCAGTGTGCCGGGCGCGGGCCATCGGCCAGGAACTCGGACAGGATCGCGCTGAGGCCGGCGTAGTCGGCATTGCGGAATTTGCGGTAGTCCAGCAGCTGCACGGGATGGTCCGGATCCGCGCTGGCCTGGACCCGGCCCACCCGGACATGCGTGCCACCCACGTCGGCGGCCAGGAACGGCGGCATCGCAGCGGACGGGGCCTGGGCCGGTACAGCGTGGGCGGCGTTGGTCACACGGACTCCATCGGTTGGGCACGGCCAGGGCTGGCCCGGCGATTGAGGCGGAGTCTGTAATCGTTCTGACAACGATGTCAACGATAACCTCACACTTTCGATGCTGCGCCGCAACGGGGCCTGCCGCAGGAAAACGTTTTCACCCAACGGGCGTCATGTTTTTGCAAACTGCTTGGAAACAGGGGCTCATCTCCCTTCCGATGAGTCATACCGGGTTTTTGCGCAGATGCAGCACGCGGTTTTCATCGGTCGTCCGGAAAACCAGTTGTTGACAAACCCGGCAGGGGCGACGAATAAATGTGACAACGTTGTTCCCAGCCACTCTTCCGACGCCGCATCGCGCGCCGTCGATGCAGGAGCCTTCTTGATGTCTGCCGTGCCTGCTGCCTCCGCGCGTTCGAGCGTGCTTACCTCGATCCTGATCATCGGCGTGCTGTTCTTCCTGATCGGCTTCTTCACCTGGCTCAACGGCCCGCTGATCACCTTCGTCAAACTGGCCTTCGAGCTGGACGAGGTCGGCGCCTTCCTGGTGCTGATGGTCTTCTACCTGTCGTATTTCTTCCTCGCCCTGCCGGCCTCATGGATTCTCAAGCGCACCGGCATGAAGAAAGGCCTGAGCCTGAGCCTGCTGGTGATGGCGGCCGGTGCGGTGGTGTTCGCCCACTTCGCCCAGCAGCGCTGGTACCCGGGCGCGCTAAGTGGCCTGTTCGTGATCGGCAGCGGTTTGGCCCTGCTGCAGACGGCGGTCAACCCGTACATCAGCATCCTCGGGCCGATCGAAACCGCCGCCCGGCGCATCGCGCTGATGGGTATCTGCAACAAGGTCGCCGGCATGCTCGCCCCGGTGCTGATCGGCACGCTGGTGTTGCATGGCATCGGCGATCTGGATGCCCAGGTGAAGGTCGCAGACGCCGTGACCAAGACGCTGCTGCTGAACGAGTTCGCCGCCAAAATCCAGCTGCCGTACATGGCCATGGCCGGGCTGCTGGTGGTGCTGGCGGTCGGCGTGCTGTTCTCGCCGCTGCCCGAATTGAAGACCGCTGAAGCCAATGCCACGCCGGCCCGCGCGCCAGGCGTTGCCGAGCGCACCAGCATCTTCCAGTTCCCGCACCTGTGGCTGGGCGTGCTGTGCCTGTTCGTTTACGTCGGCGTGGAAGTGATGGCCGGTGATGCGATCGGTACCTACGGGCATAGCTTCAACCTGCCGCTGGACCAGACCAAGATGTTCACCTCGATCACGCTGGCATTCATGCTGTCCGGTTACGTGGTGGGCCTGGCGCTGATTCCGCACCTTGTGACGCAATCGCGCTACCTGAGCATTTCGGCCGTGCTGGGCGTGCTGTTCAGCACCGGCGCGCTGCTGACCCACGGCTATGTCTCGGTCGGCTTCGTGGCCGCGCTGGGCTTTGCCAACGCGATGATGTGGCCGGCGATCTTCCCGCTGGCGATCCGCGGCCTGGGCCGCTTCACCGAAACCGGCTCGGCGCTGCTGGTGATGGCCATTGCCGGTGGCGCGATCATTCCGCAGCTGTTCGCGGTGCTCAAGCAGCACTTTGATTTCCAGTGGGTCTTCGCCGGCCTGATGGTGCCCTGCTACCTGTACATCCTGTTCTACTCGATGCGCGGCCACCGGGTCGGGCTGTCCCGCGACGGGCAGTGATCGGCGATCATGGACGCTCAACCGGTCAGCCAGGGAAAAACGATGCGTAGAGCGACCATCAAGGATGTCGCCGAACGGGCCAAGGTATCGCTGAAGACGGTCTCGCGGGTGATCAACAACGAACCGTCGGTGATGCAGGCCACCCGCGCGCGCGTGCTGCGTGCGATCGCCGAGCTGGACTACGAGCCTGATCCGGCCGCGCGCAACCTGCGCACCGGCACCACGCTGGTGGTCGGGCTGGTGTACGACAACCCCAACCCGTACCACATCATCGGCGTGCAGAACGGCGTGCTTGCGGCGTGCCGCGAAACCGGCTTCGGGCTGCAGATCCATCCCTGCGATTCCAGTTCGCCGATGTTGGCTGAGGAGCTGGCCGACTGGGTGCAGCGTTCGCGCCTCGCCGGCCTGGTGCTGACCGCGCCCATGTCCGAGCGCAAGGATCTGGTGGCCGCACTCACCGCACGCGGGATCAAGCTGGTGCGCATCATCGCCGCCACCGCCGATCCCGAAGATGGCGCCTGCGTGTTCGTCGACGACCGCGAGGCCGCCTATGAAATCACCGAGCACCTGATCCAGCTTGGGCACCAGCGCATCGGGTTCCTGTGGGGCGGTAGCTCGCACCGTTCCAGTGGCGAACGCTACGCCGGCTATGAAGCGGCACTGCGCGACTACGGCATGTCCATCGACAAGCACCTGGTGGTGCAGGGCGACTACACCTTCGATGACGGCTTCCGCGGCGCGCGCCGCCTGCTGGCGCTGCGCGAACCGCCCACGGCCATCTTCGGCTCCAACGATGAAATCGCTGCCGGCGTGCTGGCGGCGGCCAAATCCACCGGCATGAACGTGCCCTACGACCTGTCCATCGCCGGCTTCGAGGACAGCCCGTTCTCGCGCCAGTCCTGGCCGCCGTTGACCACGGCCAAGCAGGCCACCGAAGACATCGCCCGGCATGCCGCGCGCCTGCTGATCGCGCAGCTGCGCAGCGATGCGTACGACGACGCGCCGCTGCAGCTGCAGAACCAGGGCTTCGTGCCGCAGCTGGTGGTGCGTGGCTCCACCGCGCCGATGCGCCCGCAGGGTGCACGGCTTCCTTCTCCTGAAACGACCTGAGTTCCCATGTCCCTGCCTGCTGCCCACGACACCCTGATGTACCGCGAAGCCGCGGAAGCCGCCGATGTGATCGCTGCGCAGTTCGCGCGCAACCAGGTGGCCGTGGAGACGCTGGCGGCCAGCCTGCGCGCGGCGCCGCCGCCGTTCGTGGTGACCTGCGCACGGGGCAGTTCCGATCATGCCGCCACCTACGCCAAGTACCTGCTGGAAACCCGGCTCGGGCTGGTGACCGCCTCGGCCTCGCCGTCGGTGGGGTCGGTATATGAAGCGCCGTTGAAACTGCGTGGCGCGCTGTACATCGTGATCTCGCAGTCGGGCAAGAGCCCGGACCTGCTGCGCAACGCCGAGGCCGCACGTGCCGCTGGCGCGCGCGTGGTGGCGCTGGTCAACGTCGAGGATTCGCCCCTGGCGCAGCTGGCCGAGACGGTCATCCCGCTGGGCGCAGGTGCCGAGCGCAGCGTGGCGGCGACCAAGAGCTATCTCGCCTCGCTGTCGGCTATCCTGCAGCTGGTGGCGTACTGGACCCAGGACGTGGGGCTGATCGCCTCGCTGCGCGCGCTGCCCGATGCACTGCGCGAGGCCTGGAAGAGCGACTGGTCGTCGCTGACCGATGGCCTGGTGCCGGCCCACAATCTGTTTGTACTTGGCCGCGGTCTTGGCCTGGCCGCAGCGCAGGAAGCGGCGCTGAAGTTCAAGGAAACCTGTGGCCTGCACGCCGAGGCCTACAGCTCGGCCGAGGTCAAGCACGGCCCGATGGCGCTGGTCGGCCCGGGCTTCCCGGTGCTGGCCTTTGCCCAGCCAGATGAAACCGGCGCCGGCACCCGTGCGGTGCTGGGCGAGTTCGCTGCGCGCGATGCGCAGGTGTGGCTGGCCGATGTCGGTGGGGACCTGCCGCTGCCGGTCGCGCCGCACCCGGCCTGCGCCCCGCTGCTGACCATCCAGAGCTTCTACCGCGCGATCAATGCGCTGGCACTGCGGCGTGGCCACAACCCGGATCTGCCGCCGCATCTGAACAAAGTGACGGAAACCGTTTGATGAAAACTGTCCTGCGCAATGCCCGCATCCTGGCCGGTGACGACTTCCGCGACGACCTGGCGATCGTGATCGAAAGCGGCCGGATCACCGCGCTCATCTCCGATGCCGCGCCGATGCTGGGTCAGGCAGATGAGCAGGTGGACCTGGGGGGGGGGTGGCTGCTGCCCGGCTTCATCGATGCGCAGGTCAATGGCGGTGGCGGCGTGCTGTTCAACAACCGCCCGGATGTGGCCACGCTGCGCACACTGGCGAAGGCGCACCGCCGCTTCGGCACCACCGGTCTGCTGCCCACCCTGATCAGCGACGACGTGCAGGTGATGCGCGCGGCCATCGCCGCGACCCGCCAAGCCATCAGCGAGGGCGTGCCGGGCGTGCTCGGCATCCATCTGGAAGGCCCTTACATCGCCCCTGCGCGCAAGGGCACGCACGATCCGAACAAGTTCCGTGTGCCGGACGCCGCCGAGATCGCCTTGGCCGCCTCGCTGGACAACGGCGTCACCCTGCTCACGCTGGCGCCCGAGCGGGTACCGCTGGAAAGCATCCGCGCGCTGGTGGAACGTGGCGTGGTGGTGGCGGCAGGTCATACCGCCGCCAGTTACGAAGAGGCGCGTGCAGGCCTGGAGGCCGGTATCCGCGGCTTCACCCATCTGTACAACGCGATGTCGCCGCTGACCGGGCGCGAACCGGGTGCAGTGGGCGCTGCCCTGGAAGACCGCGACAGCTGGGTGGGTATCATCGCCGACGGCGTGCATGTGCACCCGGCCAGCCTGCGTGTGGCACTGGCCGCCAAGCCACGTGGCAAAGTCATGCTGGTCACCGATGCGATGCCGCCGGTAGGGGCGGATGACCCCAGTTATGAGCTCTATGGCGAGGTGATCACCGCGGTCGACGGGGTGGTGCGCAATGCCGCCGGCTCACTGGCCGGCTCGGCACTGGACATGGCCACCGCGGTACGCAACAGCGTGCAGCTGCTGGGCGTCTCGCTGGCCGAGGCGGCGCGCATGGCCTCCACCTATCCCGCGCAGTTCCTGAATCTGGATGACCGCTACGGGCATATCGCTGAAGGCCATCATGCCGATCTGGTCCTGCTCGATGATGCGCTGCAGGTACGCAGCACCTGGATTGCCGGGCAGCGCGAAGACGTATGAGTGACGCGCCGTCGGGGCGGATGGGGTCGATCGACGCGCTGCGTGGCCTGACCGTCGCGGCGATGCTGCTGGTCAACAATCCCGGCGATTGGAGCCATGTCTACGCGCCGCTGCTGCACGCGGACTGGCATGGCTTCACCCCGACCGACCTGATCTTCCCGCTGTTCCTGTTCATCGCAGGCGTCTCGATGGCGTTCAGCCTGGCCCCGCGCGCCACCGACCCGGCCATGCGTCCGGCGCTGGTGCGTGGGGTACTGCAACGCGCGCTGCGCATCCTGATCGCCGGTGCGCTGCTGCACCTGATGGCGTGGTGGCTGTTTGAATTACCCGCGTATCGCCTGTGGGGCGTGCTGCAGCGGATCGCCCTGTGCGTGGCGGCGGTTGGCGTGCTGGCGGTCTACACGCAGGCGCGGACGCAATGGGCGGTCATTGTCGGCTTGCTGGCCGCCTATGCGGCGATCCTGCTGTCGGCCGCTTCCTTGGAGCCGTGGGTCAATCCGGCCAGCCGCCTGGACACCGCGCTGTTTGCCCCCTTCCTCTACACGTACTCTGCGCGCACCGGACTGGGTCATGACCCGGAAGGCCTGCTCAGCAGCCTCGGTGCGATTGCCACCACGGTGCTCGGCCTGCGTGCCGGTGCGTGGTTGCGTGCCGGTGAGACGGCTCGGCTGGCGGTCCTGGCGGCCGCCTGCCTGGCCCTCGGCGGGCTGACCACGGTGTGGCTGCCGTTGAACAAGCAACTCTGGACGCCCAGCTTCGTGGTCTGGGCCGGCGGCCTTTCCATGGCCGCGCTGCTGCTGGCGCACGCGGTGATCGACCGTGGGGGGCTGCCTGCGCTGGGTCGCCGCTTCGGGATGAATGCAATCGCTGCCTATCTCGGGTCCTCCGTGATGGCGCTGGTGCTAGGCGCGACCGGTGCATGGGCCTGGGCATTCCGTACGTTGGAGCATGCGCTGCCGCAGGCGCCGAAGCTGGCCTCCGTGGCCTGCGCAGTAGGCTTCGTGGCGCTCTGGTGGCTGGTGATGTGGGCGCTGGACCGTCGGCGGATCTACCTGAAGATCTAGCGGCACCGGCCCGCGCACCTGCATTTACGTTCACATCACAGTCGAACAGTAAAAGTACCTATCACCACTACGTAATTGACGAACCCGCGTTCTGGCCGTTACCCACTCGGGTGCGCCGCCTCTCTTTTCCTGATGTTGCACCGCTGGTAATGCAGTCCCAGGCAGCACGTGCTGCCGACGTGAACTCCATGGTGATGCGTGCAGTCAGGAGCAGGGGGCTTCGATGACCTGTCATGTCGCCGCCGCCCTCCGTGATGTCCAGAGGAAGCCGCATGCCCAGTTCCACCCGTCACCCCCTCGCGCGCAGCATCACCGCGTTGCTGCGTTCCCGTTGTCTGCTGAGCAGTGCAGTCGTGCTGGCGTCGTTCGGTGCGCAGGCAGACTGCGTTACCGTTGGCACCACCACGACTTGCGACACCGCCGCCCCCAACCCCTACACGACCCGCATCGGCGACGGCAATCTACCGGCCGAAGATGGGCGTACCGTGGATGTCCAATCCGGCGCGAAGCTGGTGGTAGGCGATTCCAGCGCGATCTCGCTGCGTGACAACGCCAACATCCGCGTAGGAACCGGCGCGACGGTGAGCGCGACCGCCGTCAGCGCCGCTGGCCTGTACAACGCCGGTGGAAACACCCTCGAGATGCGCACCGGTGGCACGGTCACCGTCGATGCCGGGGGCGAAGTGCTTGCACTGGGCAGCCAGGGCAGTGCAGAGGTGATCAACTTCCTGGGCGCGGGCAACACCATCGTCAACAACGGGACGATCCGCGCCAACAACGCGGTGGCAATCTGGTTGCAGAACACCACGGGCCTGAACACCGTGGTCAACGCCGAGACCGGCGTCATCCAGGCACCTGGCACGGTGATCGGCGCTGCCGGTAACGGCGCACTGGACCTCACCAACCGCGGCCGCATCATCGGCAATATCTCACTGGCGGGCGGCAACGACATCCTGCGCCTGCTTACCGGCTCGTCGATCACCGGCTCGGCGCTGCTCGGCGACGGCGATGACCTGCTGGACGTCGCCGGCGCCATTGTCGGCAACGTCGATCAAGGCGCCGGCAACGACACCGCCATCGTGCGCCCCGGCGGCAGCATCGGCGGCACGCTGACACAGGGGGTCGGCAATGATCGGTTGCAGATGCTGGGTGGCAACATTGCCGGCGCGGTGACGCAGGGCGCGGGGACTGACGTGCTGGTGATGAGTGGCGGTACGCTGGCTTCGGTCGATCAGGGCGACGACGTCGACCAGATCGAGATCAGTGGCGGCACCATCACCGGCACCGTGCAGCAAGGCGGCGGGCAGGACGTCTTCATCATGACCGGGGGCACCGTCGGCGCCCTGCTGCAGGGCGATGGAACCGATCGCTTCCGCATGACGGGCGGGCAGATCGTCGGCGGTTTCGACGACGGCGACTATGCCGAGATGACCGGCGGCCGCATCGGCCGGGTCAACATGAAGCTGGAGAACAACACCTTCGACATGTCCGGCGGCACCATCGACGGCAACCTGGTCACCGGCTTTGGCAACGACACGATCATCCTTTCCGAGGGCTACATCGGCGGCAACATCAGCGTCAGCGGTGGCGACGATGCGATCACCATCACCGGTGGCACGGTGCGCGGCGAGATCCGCGCCAGCACCGGCAACGATCGGCTGGACTGGTCCGGTGGCGGCGTGGTGTACGGCACAGTGGACATGGGCGAGGGCAACGACCTCACCACGCTGTCCAACCTCAACAACAGCCACCTCGGCGCGATTCCGCTGTTCACCGGTGGGCTTGGCACCGATCTGCTCACGATGAACAACGTCAAGACCAGCGGTGTCTCGCGCTTCACCGGCTGGGAGCAGATCAACCTGCGCCAGGACAGCCAGCTGACGTTCGATGGCGACCTGGTGCTGTCCGATTTCACCACCACCGGCGGTACGCTGGACATCGACAGCACCAGCACGGTGTTCGCCGGTGGCCTCAATGCCAGCGTGCGCACGTTCACCGCCGGGCAGCAGGCCAGTGTGATCAATGCCGGGCGCATTGACTTGAGCAACGGCAGCAACGGTCCAGGCGATGCGTTTACCATTGCAGGCAACTATGTCGGCAACAACGGCGGCGTGTATCTGCAGTCGGTGTTGGCCGGTGACGGTGCGCCTTCCGACCGCCTGGTGATCTCCAACGGCGTGGCCAGTGGCAGCACTGGGCTCGGAATTCTCAACGCCGGAGGGACCGGCGCGGCGACGCTGGCCGACGGCATCCTGGTGGTGCAGTCGATCAACGGGGCGAGCACCGCGCCGAATGCCTTTGCGTTGTACAACCCGATCGCGGCGGGAGCGTTCGAGTATTTCCTGTTCAAGGGCGGCGTCAGTGACGGCAGCAGCGAGAACTGGTATCTCCGTTCGACGCTGGTGGCGGGCGTCTCGCCGGCCCCTTCACCCGCCCCACCGGGCGTGCCGACAGTGACGCCGCCCCCGCCACCGCCGGAGGATGCCGGCACGCCACCCCCACCGTTGGCGGCACCGCCGTCTCCGGATCTGCCGGAGAATCCCGACCCGTTGGCACCGGAGCCCGCACCGCCGCCGCCACCGCCCGAGCCGGCACCTGTCGCGCCGCCCCAGGCCGATACCCCACCGCCGGTACCGACCACGCCGGCCGCCGTGCCCGGACCGCTGGCCGTTCCGCCGACGCCCGGTGCAATGCCGGCGGAAGGCGACATCGTTCCGTTGTACCGCGTGGAGGCGGCCACCTACGCGGTGGTGCCGCCGCTGCTGCGTGAGACCAGTCTGCTCAGCCTCGGTACCTTCCACGAACGCCAGGGCGAACAGCGCCTGTTGGCCGGACAGGGCGGTTTTCGTTCGGCATGGGCGCGGATGATCGGGCAGAGCCATGAGCAGCATTGGGAAGGCGATGCCAAGCCCAGCTTCGACGGTGACATCCAGGGCATCCAGGCCGGTGTGGATCTGTACGCAACGGCCGATGATCAGGCGCGTAATCAGTTCGGCGTGTTCGTCGGGCGTACCCGCGCGCAGGGCAACGTCAACGGCTTCGCGATCGGCTGGGACAACGTGGCAGTGGGCCGCACGCGCCTGGACGACAAGCATGTCGGTCTGTACTGGACCCGCGTGGGCAGTGCGGGCGGTTACCTCGACGCGGTGGTCATGCAGAGCCGTTACGACGGCAATGCATGGTCGGCGCGCGGCCTTGGGATCGATCTGCGCGGGGATGGCACCACGGCGTCACTGGAGGTCGGCAAGCCGTTGCTGCAGCTCGGGCAATCGGCCTGGTGGCTGGAGCCGCAGGCGCAGGTGATCTGGCAGCGCAGTGCGCTGGATGACAGCGCGGACCGCATCTCCACGATCAGCTACGACAACGACAACGCGTGGACCGGCCGTGTCGGCCTGCGCCTTGCAGCCGACTACAATCTCGCCGGCAATGGCTGGCAGCCATACCTCAAAGTGAACTACTGGCAGACCTTGGACGGCGAGGATCGCATCAGCTTCGGCACCAATGAGCTGATCAATCAGCAGGCCGCCCGCGCACTGGAAGTTGGGGTCGGTGTAGTCGCGCGCTTCAATGCCAATGTCAGTGCGTTTGCGGTGGCCGATTACACGCGCGATCTGGAAAGCAGTGCGCAGAAGGAGCGCAGGAGCATCGAAGGGAATATCGGGCTGCGCTTCGATTGGTGATATCGCGACGCGCTGGCATCGTTCAGCGCGCCGCCGCAATCGCCCGCGTACGCGCCTTGGCCAGCGCTTCACCCACCGCCGGGCCCTTCAAGCCGCTCAGATCCAGATCGCGCGCCTGCACCGCCAGCGCCGCCTGGTGCAGGCGTTTGAGCGTCTCACCCTGTGGGTAATCGCTGTCCTCGAAGCCCAGCCGGCCGCGCTTGTCGGCTTCACAACACAGCGCGATCTGCGCGATGCGCTCGGGGCGGCGGAACCCATCGCAGCGGCCGAGCAGTTCCAGCACGGTGGCATCGCGCAGTTCGTCGATGCGGTGCACGTTGAGATGATCGCGGCAGACCGCTTCGGCCAGTTGGCGGTGATCGACCGGCACCTTCAGGCGTTCGGCCAACCCACGCAGCGGGGCGACGCCGCGCTGCTCATGCATGATGTGGCGCGGCCATTCGGCGGGCGGGGTCAGGCCCTTGCCGAGGTCGTGGGTCAGCGCGGCGAAACCGATCAGATCATCGCCCGGTGCCAGCTGCGCGGCCATGTCGCTGACCATTTCCTGGTGTACCCCGGTATCGACTTCCGGATGGAACTCCGCACGCTGGGGCACACCGTACAGGGCCTCCAGCTCGGGCAGGATCGCACCCAGTGCATGGGCGTCATGCAGCGTGCGCAGGAACGCGGACGGTTGTGCGGAGGCGAGCGCACGGCGCAGCTCCTGCCACACGCGCTCGGGCACCAGCGCATCTAGCTCGCCACTGGCGGCGACCTCCCGCATCAGCGCCATCGTCTCGTCGGCGACGATGAAGCCCAGCGGTGCGAAGCGCGCCATGAAGCGGGCCGCACGCAGCACGCGCAGCGGATCCTCGACGAACGCCGGGCCGACGTGGCGCAGCACACGCTGCTCGATGTCGCGCACGCCGCCATACGGATCCACCCGTTCACCGGTGGCTTCATCGCAGGCGATCGCGTTGATGGTGAAATCGCGGCGTTGCAGGTCTTCTTCCAGCGTCACGGCGGGATCGGCATCGACCACGAAGCCCCGGTAGCCGCGGCCGGATTTGCGCTCGGTGCGGGCCAGCGCGTATTCCTCACCGGTGTCGGGATGCAGGAACACCGGGAAATCGCGGCCCACGGCCTTATAGCCCTGCGCTTCCATCTGCGCCTGGGTGGCCCCGACAACGACCCAGTCGCGGTCGCCCGGGGCGCGCTGCAAGAGGCGGTCGCGCACGGCGCCGCCAACCAGATAGATTTTCATATGCCCATGATGCCGCAGGGGACCAAGGCCACGCCAATCGGGAGTGCCGGATTCGCGAAGCCGGCCGGCATGGCGGGGCCGGTCAGTCGCCACCCTTGTCGGCGTTGGCCGCGCAGGCGAAGGTCTTGCGCTTGACCTGCAGGCGGCCGTTCATGCGGTCGGTCACCGGCAGCGCGTCACCGTTCAAGCGCCAGTCGTAGATCACGCTGAAGGCCAGGATGCGCGCGACGTACTCGCGGGTTTCCTTGTAGCTGATCGTCTCGATCCAGATGTCTGGATCGAAACCCGGGCGTTGCGACTGCCAGCGGGCAGTGGGGGTCGGGCCGGCGTTGTAGGCGGCGATGGTGACGTAGGGCAGGCCGTCGTACTTGTTCATCAGCTGGCGCAGGTAGGCCGTGCCGATGGCGATGTTGGTGTCCGCATCGTAGAGGCTGGCGGCGCCGCCGTAGTTGGTCAGCCCGATCGATTTGGCCACCGCCGCGCCGGTGGCGGGCAGCACCTGCATCAGGCCCATCGCGTTGGCCGGCGAGCGGGCCTTCGGGTTGAAGATGCTCTCGGCGCGGATCTCCGCGGCCACCCAGGCCGGATCGATGGCATTGCGGGCGGACTCGCGGCGGATGCTGTCGTCGTGGTGCAGCGGGAAGCGCAACGAGTACAGGCGCTGCTCGTCCGGGGTCTTGCCGAGCGAGAACACCGCACGGTCGAACCAGCCGTTGTCGCGGGCGACTTCCACGGCGAGACGACGCTGTGTGTTGTCGTAACGGCTCAGCGCATCGTTCCACTCGGCCACGGCCCAGCCCGCACGCTCGATCTTGAACAGTTCCATCGCGCGCACGATCGCCGGGTCGCGCGCGACCGCCGCCTGCGCCTGGGCGCTGTCGTTGGGTTCCCACGGGCACAGCGTGTAGTTCTGGCCGAGCTGGTCGGCGGCCAGGAAGCCATGGAAGGTGGCCGCACGGGCCGCCTCACGGAAGGCCGCCTGCGCTTCGCTGCGTTTGCCGGTCTTGTCCAGCATGCGCGCTTCGAAATAGCGCCAGCGCGAGTCGGCGCGCTGGGTCGGGCCCATCTTGCGGATCGCGGTCAGCGCCGCCGGCCAGTCGCCGCGCGACAGTGCTTCGCGCGCACGCCATTCGTGCAGGCGTTCGTCGTAGGCGGATTCGGGAACTGCATTGAGGCGGCGGGCGGATTCCGGGCCATACGAGGCCACCGTCCACAGCGCGATCTGGTACAGCACCTGCGCGCGCTGTGCAGCGCTCAGCTGCAGGGCGTCGGCGTACTGCGGCAACTGCTGCTCGGTAGCGCCCGGATCGGCCTTGGCCAGCTTGGCCAGGCCATCAGTGGCGATGCGCCGGCTGCGCTCATTGCGCGGCCAGTTCAGTGCGCTCGCATTGGGCTTGTCGACGAAGGCGGCATACGTGTTGGCCAGCGCGAGATCGGTGGCGGGCAGACCGCGCGCGGCGCTGCGCATCACCGCCGGCTGCTGCTCATCGGCGGCGGCGTCGATACGTGCCCAGCGTAGCTCGGCGCTCAGACCGCCCTTGGCCTCCAGCACGGCAAAGACCGGGTCACAGGCATCGGGCAGCGACTTGCCGGTGCTGCGCCAGATCGCCTGCGCCTCGCTCACCCACTGCGCATCGGCCTTGCCAGTGGCCTGGCGCGCATTGAGCTGCGCGCAGCGCAGGCCGACGTTGGAGGTCTCGGTCCAGTTGGCCAGCAGCGTCGGCCAATCCTGGCGTCGCGCCACCGCGGGCAGCCATACGTTGCGGAAGCTGGTGGCCACGGCCTGGCCGTTGTAACGCTTCAGGAAGTCCTGGGCCTGCACATTGCTGACGGTGTCGATGTTGCGCCGCAGGTTGGCGAATTCGACCCAGCCATACAGCGGGTGCCGGCTCAATGCGGCCGCTTGGGCCGGGTCAAACTGGCCGCGCTCGGCGTTGTCGATGACGGCTTTGAGCTGCGCGCGCTGCGCATCCAAGTTCTGGGCATCGGCTACCGGGCTGACGCCGGTGCAGGCCAGCAGGACGGTCGCGCTGAAGAAATAGAGGGGAAGTCGAGTCATGCCGGAAAGCATAACGGCGCGGGGTGAAAGGGAGTGAGGGCAAGCCGACTCGAGGATGAACAGCGCCCGCGCCCAGCCGCGTCCGGAAGTGCAGACCAGATCACAGACCGCAACGCGCGCCGAGGCTGGAATGGATACGCGGCATCGTGCCGCACGGAGGATCCCATGCAGCTCAGGACCGTGTGGTTGTTCGGGACGTTGACGACCCTTGGGCTCGCGGTGCCCCTGCCGGGCCAGGCCGAGGGCCTTGTCGAATGCAACAACTGTGCATTCCCGGAACAGGTCGCGCTCGCCAGCGGCCCCGGGCTGACCGTTGTGGTGGACTTTGAGCAGGGGGCGCTGCATGGATTCGAGGTGACCCAGGCCACCGGCGAGGCACGCGGCCAAGCGATCCCCATCCAGATACCTCCTTCGATCGAAGCCGCGTTCCTGCGGAACGTGGCGGCGGTGATGGATGCCGAGCACGCAGAGCGCGACGCCGAACGCCTCCGTCAACCGCCTCCTGAGAAAAAAGAGTGAGCCCGTGGCGAAAGCAGCGGCGGGTGGGGCACCGCATTTCAGCCGATCACGACGCGCAGGACGTCACGCAGATCCCGTTTTTTTCGATATCCCTGTGCAGGTCTGTCGCGCGGTCTCCCGTTGACGCCGTCCTGCCCGGTTGGCGGGATGTCTGACCGCCAGCGCCTTTAAACACAAGGCGTTTGCTGCAGCGCGCGGCCGATCCATGCAACGCACGCCGCGTAGTTTCGCCCAGTCGGCTTTGTCGATTCCGCGTGAAAGAGTGTCGGCCGTCACGTCGACCTGTTTACCGTTTGTTTACAAAGGAGACACTGCCGCCATGCAGGGGGGCGCGGCAGCCCAGCCCGACATTCCTTTGGAGAGAGAGCGAATGAACAACCTGCATCACCGCCCACTGGCGGTTGCCGTCTCGCTGTGCCTGCTGCTGGCGGCACCGGCCCTGGCCAGCGCGCAGGACGCGCCACGCAGCACGACCGATCTGGACCGGGTAGAAGTGACCGGCAGCCGCATCAAGCGGGCCGAGGTGGAAGGGCAGGTGCCGATCCAGACTTTGACCCGCACCGAGATCGAACGCACCGGCCTGACCTCGATCGGCGATGTGCTGCAGCAACTGACCGGCTCCGGTTCGGCGCTCAATGCAAAGTTCAATTCCTCGGGCAACTTCGGCTTCCCACCCGATGGCAGCGGTGTGGGCGCGGGCTCGGCCCAGGTCGACCTGCGGCATCTGGGCGCCAAGCGCGTGCTGGTCCTGGTCGACGGCATCCGCTGGGTCAACGAATCCTCCGCCTCCGGCGTGGGTGCGGCGACCGATCTGAACACCATTCCGCTGGCCATCGTCGAGCGCATCGAAGTGCTCGAAGACGGCGCCTCGTCGCTGTATGGCTCCGATGCGATCGCCGGTGTGGTCAACATCATCACCCGCCGCGAATTCGACGGCGCGCAGGTGACGATGAATTATGGCGAGTACACCAAGGGCGACGGCACCCAGAAAGGCGTGGATCTGGCGTGGGGCACCAGCGGCGACCGCTACAGCCTGTTCCTGGGCGCCAGCTGGACCAAGCAGGACCCGGTGTATGCGCGCGATCGCGAGCAATCGCGCTTCCCGATTCCCGGCACGGGACTTGCCTTCGGCAGTGGTGGCATTCCGCAGGGGCGCTTCGCCTTCGTGGACCCCAACACCGGCGCCAGCCAGAACATCGTGCCCAACACCGGCGTGAGCAATCCGCGCTATGACGGCAGCGCGGGCTGCAACCGCAGTGATGATTACCACTGCTTCACCTCGGCCGACCGTTTCAACTTCGCCGAGTACAACCTGGTGCTCACCCCGTCCGAGCGGAAGGGCATCTTCGGTCAGTTCCGTTTCGACCTCACCGATGAGATCCAGTGGTACATCAAGGCACTGGGCAACCGCCGCGAGTCCACCAACCAGGCCGGCCCCGAGCCGCTGTTCTTCGGCCCGGATGGCGCCACCGGCAACCCGCTGGCGGACAACATCGTGGTCTCCGCGCTCAACCCGTACAACCCCTTCGGCTTCGATCTGGATTCTTCGAGCAACATGAGCCTGATCGGTCGCCGCCCGGTGGAAGGCGGCCCGCGCGTGTTCGAGCAGGAGGTCAACACCCAGTACTTCGCCACCGGGCTGGTCGGCCAGTTCCAGGCGGCGGACCGCAGCTGGTTCTGGGACCTCAACGGCATGTACAGCAAGAACAAAGCCGAGCAGACCAACTACGGCAGCTACGACATCTACAAGGTCAACATGGCGCTGGGCGATCCGGCGATCTGCGCGGCCACGCCCGGCTGTGTCCCGCTGAACATCTTCGGCGGGGTCGGCTCGATCACGCCGGACATGCTGCGCTGGATCCAGCCGGTGGTGCGAGACCGCAGCCAGAACGAGCTGAGCCTGTTCACCGCCAACCTGAGCAGCGAGTTGTTCACGCTCCCGGCCGGCCCGGTCTCGTTCGCCACCGGCTACGAGTACCGCAAGTACGAGGGCCGCTACGATCCGGATCCGCTGACCGTGATCGGTCACTACAACGGTGTGCCGTCACTGCCCACCTCCGGCTCCTACGACGTTAACGAGGCCTACCTCGAGCTGAGCGTGCCGATCTTCGCCAAGAGCGCGCTCGGCGAGAAGCTCGACCTGAGCCTGGCCGGGCGCTACTCGGACTACTCCACCTTCGGTGGGGAGTTCACGCCGAAGTACGGCCTGCGCTGGCAGGTGACCAACGACTTCGTGCTGCGCACCAGCTATGCTGAAGGCTTCCGCGCGCCGTCGATCGGCGAGCTGTACGGCTCGGCCGCGCGTGCCGACCTGCAGCTGTTCGATCCGTGCTCGGTCGGGTTGGGTGGTACGCCGCCGCGTGGCAGTGCCGCCAACTGTGCCGCACTCGGCGTGCCCGGGGGGTTCCAGCAGGCCAACTCGCAGATCTCGGTCACCACCGGTGGCAACGCGGAGCTGGATCCGGAGCGCTCGCGCAGCTTCAGCGCCGGCTTCGTGTGGAGCCCCTGGTTCGGCAGCAATGCGTCCTGGTCGGAGCGCTTCGATGTGGAGGTGACGTTCTATCGCCACCACATCGAAGGCGCGATCCAGGCGATCAACGCGCAGACCCAGCTCGACCTGTGCGTGGACACGCTGGACCCGCTGTACTGCGGTGGCATCACGCGCGCCTCGACCGGTGCGGTCAGCAGCTTCAACAACCGGCTGACCAACCTGGGCTCGATCAAGACCGATGGCTGGGATGTGGACCTGTTCTGGACCCTGCCGCAGACGGAGGTCGGCCAGTTCAAGCTCGGTTGGCAGAACACCTTCGTCGGGCGCTATGAGGCACTGGGTGCGGCCGGCCAGCGGCAGCCGCAGGAGCCGGGCGTGGAAGTGGCCGACAGCTCGATCCCGGAGTGGACCAGCAATGCCACCCTGAGTTGGAATCTGGCCAACTGGAATGCCTCCTGGACGGTACGCCACATCTCCAAGCTCACCGAGGAGTGTGGCGACGTGGCGGCCTTCCCGATCTGCGGCAACCAGGCCGAAGGCACCAACGAGCTGGCCGCCACCACTTTCCACGACATGCAGGTGGGCTACAAGTTCGACTGGATGAAGGGGCTTCAGCTCAGCGCCGGCCTGAACAACGTGTTCGACAAGGATCCGCCGATCTGCCTGTCGTGCTCGCTCAACGGCTATGACGCCTCGACCTACGACATCCCGCGCGGGCGCTACTGGTACCTGCGCGCGGATCTGCGGTTCTGATCAAGGGTTGATGCGGAGGTGACACGCCGGGGCGTCGAGACGGCGCCCCGGTGCGTTCCGGGCGGACAACCTGGTTGCACGGATAGGCCATATCGGGTGCCCGGGCTGCCGGTGCTGTTTCCGTCAGGCATCATGGGGAGCCGGCCAGCGGCCGGCACTACGCCTCCTCGTGAACTGAATTGCCATGAACCTGCATACCTGGTGGATCTTCGCCGTCACCGTCTTCGTTCTGTGCGGCACGCCCGGCCCGAACATGCTGCACGTGATGACCCGCAGCGTGCGCGTCGGCTTCCGCCGCAGCATCGCCGCCATGGCCGGCTGCCTGACCGCGCTGGTGCTGGCCCTGGCGATCTCCGCCGCCGGGCTGGGCGCGGTGCTCAAGGCCTCGCCGATGGTGTTCGACGTGCTGCGCTACGCCGGCGTGGCGTACCTGGTGTACCTGGGGATCAAAGCCTGGCGCGGCGGTGATGCGCCGATCGACGTCGGCAGCACCACGGCGCTGGTGCCCAGTTCACGCACCGTGCTGTTCCGCGATGGCTTCATCATCGGCATCAGCAACCCCAAGCTGCTGCTGTTCGCTTCGGCGTTCCTGCCGCAGTTCGTCGATCTCACCCAGCCGCAGCTGCCCCAGTTCGTGATCCTGGTGGGCACCTTCGCGGTGATGGAGATGTTCTGGTACGCGGTGTATGCCGCCGGCGGCCGCGGGCTGGCCGGTTATCTGGCCAAGCCGGGGCTGCGCAAGGTGTTCGACCGCGTGGTCGGCACGATCTTTATCGGGTTCGGGTTGGTGCTGCTGCGCGCACGGCCGTAGTGCCGGCCGCTGGCCGGCCACCAGGCAAGACCGTCATCGCCCATGAGGCTGCCGGCCAGCGGCCGGCACTACCGAGGTCTGGCCGTGCAGCGCCGCGCGTCCATTGCGCATCGTGCAAAACGCAGAGAGCCGGGCAATGCCCGGCTCTCCTGAGTTGAAGCGATACGATCAAAGACCGGTCAGAACGACCAGGTGAACGTCAGGCCGCCATTGCGACCATCACCGTACGCGCCGTAGCCGTTGATCTGCGAGAAGTACTTTTTGTCCAGCAGATTGTTGAGGTTGGCCTGCACGCTGAACTCCGGCGAGATGCGGTAGCGCACGAACGCGCTGACCAGCGCATAGCCGCCCTGTTCGATACGGCCGTAGGCCGGCACCGGGTAGTAGATGCCGTTCTGCCAGTTGGCACCGCCACCGACCGTCAGCGCGCTCAGCGACTGCGGGGTGTAGCTGGTGAACAGCTTGATGGTGGTCTGCGGCAGGTTGGTGTTGATGTCCGCGTCGTTGATGTCCTTGGCCACGTAGCGCGAGGCACCGAAGGTCGCGTTCCAGCCCGGGGCCAGTTCACCGTTCAGCTCGAACTCGAAACCACGGCTCACCGTGCCGCGTGCGGCGATTGAGGCGAACTGGCCCGGACGACCGATGATCGGCTCATTGGTGATCTGCGCCACATTGTCCTGCTCGATGCGGAACGCAGCGATGGAGGCGTTGAGCCGGTTGTCGAACCACGCACCCTTTACACCGATTTCGTAGCTCTTGCCATCCACCGGATCGAGGTAGTTGTCATTGCGGTCGCGCGCCGTCTGCGGCTGGAAGATCTCGGTGTAGCTGGCGTAGGTGGAGTACGTTTCGTTGATGTCGAACACCAGGCCGGCATACGGGGTGGTGACTTTGTGCGAGCGGTCATCGCCTTCACCTTCGCTCTTCCAGTCGGTATAACGCGCGCCGAGAATCATCTTGAGCGGATCGGCCAGCGACAGGCGGGTGGCGACGTAGCCGGCCTTCTGGGTGATCGTGCCTTCGCTCGCGAGCGTCAGCGGGTTCCAGACAGGCTCAGGGAAGTTCCCCGTCCATCCCAGGTAGCTGTCCAGTGGCTGCCAACGAGGATTGTCTACCGTGCCTTGGTAGTCACCGTAATTGGCGAAATCGCGCTTGTTGTAGCTCAGCCCGGCCATGAACTGATGTTCCCGCCCGAACAGCTGGAACGGTCCTTCCGCATAGCCATCTACGGCATTGACCTTGCGCTGTGTATTGTAGAAGCCGGCCGACCCCACTACGCCTGCGCCGGTGGTTTTGTCGAAGTTGGAAGCGCCGGTCACCCAGTCGTTGTAGGCCGGATAGAACAGCTTGTCATCGGCACTGGTCTTGTCATGGGAGGCGCCAACCTTGACCTTCCAGTCGTTGGCGAACGCATGTTCCAACGTGGCGAACAGGCGCTTGCTGGTCGTATCCCAGTAAGTCCAGCCCGGATTGGCATTGAACGACTCGTCGTAGCCGGTGGAACTGCCATCGGAGAACAGCATCGGGAAGCCACCCCAGGTCGCGCCGTTGGCCCGCTTCTGCTGGTAGTCGTAGCCCACGCTCAGCTGGGTGTCCGGGGTCAGGTCGGCATCGATCACCGCATAGCCCAGCGTCTTGTGCTGGTCGTAGCGGTCCATCTGCGATTCGGTATCCAGGTAGCTGCCGATCACGCGCGCGCGCACCGAGCCGCTGGCGTTAAGCGGGGTGGTCACATCCACGGTGCTGCGGGTGCGGCCCCAGCTGCCGACGTTGACCGACACGCTGCCGGTCAGCTCGGCGCTGTCGGCATGCTTGCGGATCAGGTTCACCGAGGCGGAGGGGTTGCCGGCGCCGCTCAGCAGTCCGGTGGCGCCACGCACGACTTCCACGCGGTCATACAGGGCCAGGTCCAGGCCGGAATCGCCGTAGCTCCAGTTCTGCACCATCTGGGTCGGCAGGCCGTCGAACTGGTAGCTGTCGATGTAGAAGCCGCGCGCGTAGAACTCGGTGCGCTCGGTATCGGACTGGGTGCTGCTCACGCCGGTGGTGTTGGCCAGCACGTCGATGATGTCATCGAGGTTCTGATCTTCGATGCGCTGGTGGCTGATGATGCTGACCGACTGCGGGATCTCGCGCGGGGCCAGATCGAAGCGGGTGCCGGCCGAGGTCCTGCGGACCGAATAACCTTCGGCGCGCTCGCCCTTGACCACGATCTTGTCCAGGGTGGTGGCATCAGCGGCAGCGTCCTGTGCGAACGCAGGCGCAACGGCGAGGGTGCACAGGGCCACCATCAAGGCCTGCGGCAGCGGGCGACGGTGCATCGACGGGCGGGACAGCACGTGGGCGGAGCGGGTCATCGGCGTTTCCAGAAAGGCGGCAACGCGCATGGCCGGCGTCCTGGGTGGCCTGCGGCGGAGCGGGGTGGGGGCAGGCAGCGGCTGGCGCGGGCGGTGACCCGGCGCGGGCTCGATAACTGTTCACGGGTACGCATCCCTTGCGCGACCCTGATCACGCTATGGTAATGGCAATGATTCGCATCATCAACCGCATCCGATCTCAGCGTCGATGCTGAAGGCGGGCCACGCTGGACTCCTGCGTGTTCATTTTGCTGAAGCGAGCTCGCGCTACTGCCCGCCGTCGCAGCGCAGCGCACAGCAAGAACGATCAAATGCCGCGGCGCGCGCTGGGTTACGCTGCGGTCCCGTTCAACGGCATGGATCTGGCGGTATGGGTGCGGCACGCAGGGCCTTGTGGTACATCGAAAGCCACTTCGCTGAAAACCCGTCGCTGGCCGATATCGCTCGCGTGGTCGGGCTGTCACCGTTCCACCTTTCGCGCTTGTTCCAGCTCAGCACCGGCACCTCGGTGGTGCGCTATCTGCGTGGCCGCCGGCTGACCGAAGCTGCCCGTCAACTGGCCGCCGGTGCCGGTGACATCCTGAGTGTAGCGGTGGCGGCGGGCTATGCCTCGCACGCGGCCTTTACCCGCGCATTTTCCGACCAGTTCGGGCGTTCGCCCGAGCAGGTGCGCGAACAGGGGCTGGCCGACATGGCGCTGGTCGAGGCACTGAAACTGATCGATACCTCGACCCCCTGCGCGATCCAACCCCGGCGCGAGTACCGCGGCGCCCTGCGCGTGGCCGGGATCGGTGCACGCCATACCGCCGCGACCGTCGCATCGATTCCTTCGCAATGGCAGCGCCTTGACGAAGCTTATGGCCTGGGCGCTGAGATCGCCTACGGCGTGTGCGGCAACAACGATGCCGAAGGTGGCTTCGACTACATCGCCGGCGTGGAGATCCGTGCCGGCGCGTCCGTGCCCGCCGGTTGGCAGGCGATCTCGATCGCGCCCCGCGAGTACCTGGTGGCCTGGCATGCCGGGCACATCTCCGCGATCCGCTCCACCTGGTTCTGGTTGTTGAATGACTATCTGCCGGCGTCCGGCCTGACCCTGGCCGACGCACCGGACCTGGAGCGCTACGACGCGCGCTTCGATGACCGCAGCGGCCACGGCGGGGTGGAGATCTGGCTGCCGCTGGCCGACACGTTGCACCTCAAGGAGATTGACCCATGCGAATGACCGCCCGTTGTTGTACCGCGCTGCTGGCGCTCTGCCTGCCCCTGTTTGCCGTTGGGGCCGTGCCGCCCGTGGGAGAGCGACAGGGCGTGGCACACACGCCCAGTGCGGCCGTGCGTGATGCCGACCACCGCGACAGCGTGCGCTACACCGTGTGGTACCCGGCGCAGCCCGATGCACAGGAAACCGCGCTGACGATCGGTCCGCCGGGCGCGCCGCTGTTCGAGGTGGGCAGGGCTGCCGCGGATGCCGCCATCGCCGAAGGTCGCTGGCCGGTCCTGCTGCTCTCGCACGGCAACGGTGGCAGCGCCCGGATGATGGGCTGGTTCGGCACCGCGATGGCGCGGGCAGGCTACGTGGTGATCGCGGTGGACCATCCCGGCAACAACGGGGTGGATTCCATGACCGAGGCTGGCAGCCTGTTGATGTGGAACCGCGTGGATGATCTTGCTGCCGCGCTGGCGGCCGTGCAGGCGGATCCCGCGCTTGCTGCGCAGATCGATACCACGCGGTTGGGCATCGCCGGCTATTCGGCTGGCGGGTTCACCGCGCTGGTCGCCGCAGGGGCACGCCCGGAGGTGCAGCGCCTGCTGGCGTTCTGTCGCACGCACCCCGATGACGGCGTCTGCGCGCCGCAGGCAGAGACTCCGTCACTGACCCTGGCGCGGCGGATGGCCGCAGCAGACACACCGGAACTGGCGCCGTGGGTTGCCCGGGCCGGTGACGATCGCGCCATCGCAGGCGTGGGCGCCGTGTTCCTGATCGCGCCGGCGATGGTGCAGGCCTTCGCGCCAGAAGAACTGGCCAAGGTAAGGCTGCCGGTGTCGGTCCTCGTCGGTGCGGCCGATACGGTGGCCTCGCCGGCCACCAACAGCGACATCGCGGCCGCAGCACTTCCAAAGGCGACGCTGACCACCTTGCCAGCCGTCGGGCACTACGACTTTCTGTCCAGCTGCACCGCCTTGGGCCAGACGCGCGTCGGCGCACTCTGCCAGGTGGCGGCCGACAAGCAGGCCACGCACGGGGCGGCGATCACGGAAGCGACGGCGTTGTTCGACGCTGCGCTGTCGGCCACGCGCTGAGGCCGATCACTCCGCCAGCGGAACATCCAGCCCGCGCTTGAGCGTGCTCAGCGCCACCGCGGTACGGAAGCGCTCGATGTTGTCGTCGTTGCCGAACAGCCGCTCGCTGATCGCCTCGTATTCCTCCATCGAGGCGGCGGTCAGGATCAGCAGGAAGTCGGCCTCGCCGGTGATGGCGTAGCACTGCTGCACGGCGGGATCCTCCTGCACGCGGCGACGGAACGGCGCGACCCGATGCGGTTGCTCGCTGGCGACCCGCACCTCGACCATGATCGTCAGCGGCCGGCCCAGCCGGGCCTGGTCCAGCACGGCGACGTTCGCGCGGATGACGCCTGTTTCTTCCAGGCGTTTGATCCGCCGCTGCACCGCAGGCGCGGACAGGCTCACCGACTCGGCGATCTCACGCTGCGGGGTGGCGTTGTCACGCTGCAGGATCGCCAGGATGGCCCGGTCGAAGCTGTCGGGAGTGTAGGGCGTGGCAGACATGGTGAGTGAAAGATGCAGGAAGACCGCTGCAATTGAGCATCTCCTTCGGCCGTTGCGCAATATCCTGTGCGGATGTCGACCTCCCGCCTTTCTACGCTTTTTCCTGCCCTGGCCGTCCTGGGCTCGGTCACCTCGCTGGCCGTGGGCACTTCGTATGCCAAACAGCTGTTCCCGCTGATCGGTGCGCAGGGCACGAGCGCGCTGCGCGTGGGCTTCTCGGCGCTGGTACTGCTGATGGTGTTCCGGCCGTGGCGGTGGACCACCTCCCGCGCGGATGCCGGGGCGATCATCCGGTATGGCATCACGCTGGGGGTGATGAACCTGCTGTTCTACATGGCGCTGCGTACGATCCCGTTCGGCATCGCGGTGGCCATCGAATTCTGCGGGCCGCTGGCGGTGGCGATGTGGTCCTCGCGGCGGCCGGTCGATTTCATCTGGGTCGGCTGCGCGTTGGTCGGGCTGTTGCTGCTGCTGCCGCTGGGCCATGGTGAGCCACTGGATCCGGCCGGGGTGATGTTCGCCCTGGGCGCGGCGGTGTGCTGGGCGATGTACATCATCTTCGGCAAGCGCGCCGGCCATCTGCCGGCCGGGCATACGGTATCGCTGGGGCTGTGCGCGGCGGCCCTGGTGGTGGTGCCGGTCGGCGTGGCGCATGCCGGCATGGCGTTGCTGGACCCGAAAATCCTGCTGTTCGGGCTGGGCGTGGCGATCGTCTCCAGCGCGATCCCGATGTCGCTGGAGATGATGGCGCTCAAGCGGCTGCCCAAGGAGACCTTCGGCATCCTGATCAGCATGGAGCCGGCGGTCGCGGCGCTGCTGGCGATGGGCCTGCTGGCCGAGCACCTGACCCCGCTGCAGTGGGCGGCGATCGGCTGCACCGTGGTGGCGTCGGTGGGCAGTACGTTGACCGCAAAGCGAGCGGTCGTACCTTTGCCGGGTGCGCCGGCGTAATCGCGCGTGATGGTATCGGTAGTGCCGGCCAACGGCCGGCACCTACCGATCAATCACGCACGCCTCAGCGCCGGGCCGGTGCATCCCCGGCGACGTAATACGCGGCGGTACTGCGCGGCAGCGGCGCCCGCCCACGAATGCGATCAGCGATCTTCTCGGCGATCATGATCGTGGTGGCGTTGAGGTTGCCGGTGATGATGCGCGGCATGATCGAGGCGTCGACCACGCGCAGGCTTTCCATGCCATGCACGCGGCCCTGGCCGTCCACCACGCTCATCGCGTCGGTTCCCATTGCACACGAACAGGACGGGTGGTACGCGGTTTCGGCATGTGCGCGCACGAACGCATCCAGTTCCGCATCGGTCTGGCATTCGGCGCTCGGGCTGATCTCGCGGCCACGGAATTCGTCCAGTGCGGGCTGCGCGATGATCTCCCTCGTGATCCGCAGCGCATCGCGGAACTCCTGCCAGTCCTGATCGGTGGACTGGTAGTTGAACAGAATCGAGGGGTGCTCACGTGGGTCCAGCGACTTGGCATGCACGTGGCCGCGACTGGGCGTGCGCATCGAGCCGACATGCGCCTGGAAGCCGTGTTCCTTGACCGCATTGGTGCCGTTGTAATTGATCGCCACCGGCAGGAAGTGGTACTGGATGTTGGGCCAGTCGAAGTCCTCGCGGGTGCGGATGAAACCACCGGCTTCGAACTGATTGCTGGCGCCGATGCCGGTACCGGCGAACAGCCATTCCGCACCGATCGCCGGCTGGTTCCACCACTGCAGGGCCGGGTACAGCGAGACCGGCTTCTTGCAGGCGTACTGCATGTACACCTCCAGGTGATCCTGCAGGTTCTCGCCCACGCCAGGCAGATCGTGCACCAGCGGTACGCCGAGCGCGGCCAACAGCGCGGGTGCGCCCACGCCGGAGCGCTGCAGGATCTGCGGCGAGGCGATCGCGCCGGCGCACAGCAGCACCTCGCGGCGCGCATGGGCATCGATCGGCTCGACGCTGTTGCCGGCCAGGTAGCGCACGCCCACCGCGCGCTTGCCGGCGAACAGGATGCGGTCGGTGGTGGCGTGCACCACGATCTCCAGCCCCTCGCGGTCCTTGGCCATGTCTAGATAGCCGCGTGCGGTACTGGAACGGCGCCCGCGCGGGGTCACCGTGCGGTCCATCGGGCCGAAGCCTTCCTGCTGGTAGCCGTTGAGGTCATCGGTACGTGGGTAGCCGGCCTGCACACCGGCCTCGACCATCGCGTGGAACAGCACGTTGTTGCCCTTCTTCGGCGTGGCCACGCTGACCGGGCCATCGCCGCCATGGTAGTCGTTCGGGCCGATGTCGCGGGTTTCCGCCTTGCGGAAGTAGGGCAGCACGTCGTGGTAGCTCCAGTCCTCCAGCCCGTCGAAGCTGGCCCACTGATCGAAGTCCATCGCGTTGCCGCGGATGTAGCACATGCCGTTGATCAGCGAGGAGCCGCCCAGACCCTTGCCGCGGCCGCATTCCATGCGCCGGTTGTTCATGTAGGGCTCCGGCTCGGTTTCATACGCCCAGTTGTAGCGGCGGCCCTGCAGCGGATAGGCCAGTGCGGCCGGCATCTGGGTGCGGAAATCCATCCGGTAATCCGGGCCCCCGGCTTCCAGCAGCAGCACGCTGACGCCGGCGTCTTCGGTGAGGCGCGCGGCCAGTGTGTTGCCGGCCGAACCGGCGCCGATGATGATGTAGTCGTACTCGCGCTTCATCGCGGTGTCTCCTGGTAAGGCCGGTTAGAACACCGACGCGTAGCGGTCCAGCTCGATCTGGATGGATTTGGTGCGGGTATAGGCGCGCAGCGTGGCGAGCCCGTTTTCGCGGCCGACACCGGACTGCTTGTAGCCGCCCACCGGCATCTGCGCCGGCGATTCGCCCCAGCTGTTGACCCAGCAGATACCGGCCTCGAGCTGGTGGATCAGCCGGTGCGCGCGGGCCAGGTCGGGGGTCACCACGCCGGCGGCCAGGCCGTAATCGGTCGCGTTGGCGCGGCGCACGGCCTCGTCTTCGTCGTCGTAGGCGAGCAGGCTCATCACCGGCCCGAAGATTTCCTCGCGCACGATGCGCATGTCATCGCGGCAATCGCTGAAGATGGTCGGTGCCACATAGCAGCCCTTGCCCAGCGCGCCGTCGGTCAGCCGTTCGCCGCCGCAGACCAGCCGTGCACCCTCGGCCTTGCCGCTGCCGATGTGCTCCAGCACGCGCTGCATGTGCGCGGCGCTGACCAGCGGGCCGAAGTTGGTGTCCTTGGCCAGCGGGTCACCAATGCGGATGCGCTGGACCCGTTCCAGCAGCTTGGCTTCGAACGCGGCCAGCGTGCTGCGCGGCACCAACACGCGGGTACCGTTGGTGCACACCTGGCCGGAGCTGTAGAAGTTGGCCATCATCGCCACGTCGGCGGCCAGGTCCAGATCGGCGTCCGCGCAGATGATCAGCGGCGACTTGCCGCCCAGCTCCATGGTGACGTCCTTGAGCGTGGAGCTGGAGGCACTGGCCATCACCTTGCGGCCGGTCGCGGTGCCGCCGGTGAAGGAGATTTTCTCGATCAGCGGGTGCTCGGTCAGTGCCGAACCGACGCCGGCACCATCGCCGGGCAACACGTTGAACACGCCATCGGGCAGGCCGGCCTCGGTGAAGATCTCTGCCAGCTTCAGCGCGGTCAACGGCGTCACTTCGCTGGGCTTGAAGATCATCGCGTTGCCGGCGGCCAGCGCCGGGGCAGCCTTCCACAGCGCGATCTGGATGGGGTAGTTCCAGGCGCCGATCGCCCCGACCACGCCCAGCGGTTCCTGGCGCGTGTAGAAGAAGCTGCTCTCGCGCAGCGGCACCTGGCTGCCTTCCAGCCCGTGCATGACGCCGGCGTAGTACTCCAGCACGTCCGCGCCGGTGACCACGTCCACGCTGAGCGTTTCGCTCAGGGCCTTGCCGGTGTTGCGCGATTCCAGTTCCGCGAGTGCATCGTTGCGCTCGCGCAGCAGCGCCACGGCCCGCAGCAGGATGCGCGAGCGCTCCACGGTGGTCAGCGCGGCCCACACTTTCTGGCCGGCCTGGGCGCTTTCCACGGCGGCGTCCAGATCGTCGCTGCTGGCGCTGTGGACGTTGGCGAGCAGCTCGCCGTTGGCCGGATTGATGACCTCGAAGGTCTTTCCGCCCTGGGAGGGAACGTAGCGGCCGCCGATGTACAGCAGCTGGTCGGGGAGGGTAGGCATGTCGATGACTCCTTTGCAGCGGGAGATCAGTGCGTCAACGCGTGAGATGCAGGAACTGCAGGTGACGCTCGTACTGATCGATGATGTCGTTGATGATCTGCTGGCGGCTGTAGCCGAACAGCTCGTAGTCCTGTCCACCTTCATAGAGGTGCACTTCGGCGCGGTAGTAACGCTGGTTGCGGAAGCGCTGCGCGGCGAAGGAGGGGGTGAGATAGCCGCGCATGATCACCTGGTAGGTGAACACCTGCTGCTCGCCGTGATCCACGGTGAGTTCCATCTCGCCCGGCTCGAACTTCGTCTGCACATCCAGGCCCTGTTCGAGCAACTGCGCCGCGACGGCTTCGATCGCCGGCTTCACATCGGTATCCATGAACCGGTACACCTCGTCGCGTACCGGGAAATGCACCGCCTGGGTGATGCGCTGGCGCCAGCCGCGCTGATGTCTGGACTGCCCGATCAACGGGATCGGTGAGTACTGCGAGGCCTTCTTGCGCTGCGACTCTTCGCCCAGCGCACGGGTCAGGCCCCACAGCATCAGCAGCAGGACCACCGAGAAGGGCAGCGAGGCCAGCACCACCGCGGATTTGAGCGCATCCATGCTGCCCGCCAGCAGCAGCCCGGCGGTGACCAGACCGGTCATCACGCCCCAGAACACGCGCAGCCAGCGCGGGCCGTCGTCTTCTGGATTGCCGCCCTGCGAGGACAGCGTGGACAGCACCACCGTGCCGGAATCGGCCGAGGTGACGAAGAAGATGAAGCTGACGATCACCGTGACCGCGATGACGGTGCGGCTCCACGGATAGCTTTCCAGCAGTGCGTACAGCACGGTCGGTGGATTCTCCACCGCCATCTGTGCCAGGTGCACCTGGTCGTGGTGCAGGATCTGATCCAGCGCGCTGTTGCCGAAGATCGACAGCCACGCCAACGTGAAACCGAGCGGAATCAGCAGCACGCCGAGCACGAACTCGCGGATGGTGCGCCCACGCGAGATGCGCGCGATGAACAGGCCCACGAATGGCGCCCAGCCGATCCACCAGGCCCAGTAGAACACCGTCCAGTTGCCCAGCCAGTCCGGGCGGCCGCCGTAGGCGTACACATCGAAACTCTTGCCGACCACGTTGCCCAGGTAGTCACCCATGTTCTGCATGAAGGCATTGAGCAGGTACTGGGTGGGGCCGGCGAACAGCATGAACAGCAGCAGCGAGATCGCCAGCAGCATGTTGATGTTGGACATCCAGCGCACGCCTTTCTCCACACCGGATACGGCCACGGTGATCGCCGCGCCCATCATCAGTACGATCAGGCCGACCTGCACCCAGGCCGCATGCGGCACCGGGAACAAGGTATTCAGGCCGGCGTTGAGATGCAGCACGCCGAAGCCCATGTCCGCGCCGAGGCCGAACACGGTGGCCACGATGCCCAAGGCATCCACGGTGTAGCCGATCGGCCCGTTGATGCGCTTGCCGATCAGCGGGTACAGCGCCGAGCGCAGCGCCAGCGGCAGGTTGTGACGGTAGGCGAAGTAGGCCAGCGCCATCGCGGCCAGTGCGAACACGCCCCAGCCGTGCAGACCCCAATGCAGGAACAGCAGCTGCATCGCCTGGCGCGCGCTGGCTTCGCCACTGCCGGTGCCGCCCTGCGGCGGCAGCAGGTAATGGGTCAGCGGCTCGGAGACGCAGAAGAAGAACAGGGTGATGCTGATGCCGGCGGCGAACAGCATGCCGGCCCAAGAGAGATAGCTGAACTCTGGCTCGTCATGGTCTGCGCCCAGCTTGACGTTGCCATAGCCGGACAGCGCCACGCCGACCACGAACACCAGATACACGGTCATGGCCAGCAGGTAATACCAGCCGACATTGCGCGAGGCCCAGGTCTGGGCGTCGAGGAGCATGACACCGGCGTCGATGGGAAACGCGGTGACCAGAATGGCGAATGCCGCCACGAGGGTGGCGGCAAGCAGGAACACGGGTCGAAGCGTGCGCACCTCGGGCAGAGGCGGCTCCACGGTACTCATGGGGGGAGGGATACTCTGGTGCCGGTCCGGCGGACGGCGGATTTATCGCACAGGCGCTGTGGACAGCCTGTTTAGATGCTCACGATGCCCGCCGCGCAAGGGCGGCGGGTGGCATGGCTCAGCGCAGCGCGCTGGTGGGAACGTCGATCGACATCGCCAGCGCGAGATGATCGGAGAACGCGGCGGGCACTGCTTCGGCGCTGCGTTGCTGCAGGCCATTGCTGAGCAGGATGTGGTCAATGGCCCGGTCCGGGCGCCAGCTGGGGAAGGTCGGCACCACGCAGCCAGGCGGCTGCAGCGTCGTCTTCTGGTACAGCACCTGCATTTCCGGCCGTTCGGCCAGGCAGTTGAAATCGCCCATCAGCACCGCGTTGGGGTGGTCGGCGAGCAGATCGGCAATGAAGGCCAATTGCGACATGCGCGAATTGGTCCCCAACGACAGATGCGCTACCGCTACCGCCAAGCCCTGGCTGCCTTCACCGAACTTGGCCAGCAACACGCCGCGCCCGCCGATCCGGCCAGGCAGGGCGTGGTCCTGGACCTCGACCGGCTCGAGCTTGCTGAGCAGGCCGTTGGCGCTGGAGGCCACCCCGCCCATCCGGCGGTTGGGCTGGTGGCTCCAGTAATTGAAGCCGGCGCGCTCGGCCAGATAGTGGGTCTGGTTGGTGAAACCCGAGCGCAGGCTGCCGGGGTCGGCCTCCTGCAGGCCGACGATGTCGTGTTCGCGGGCCATCTGCGCGATGGCATCCAGGCTGGTTCGCTTGCGCCCGGCCGGCAGTGCGTGCGACCAGCTGCGGGTCACATAGTCACTGTAGCGGCGGGTGCTCGAACCGGCCTGGATATTGGCCGTCAGCAGGCGCAGGGTCCGCGTGTGGGGGGAATTCACGACGGTTCGCTATGCCAGGATCAGTTGGCCTTGCCGGCGCGTTCGCGTGCGATCAGGTGATCGGCGATGCGCAGCATGTCCGGGAAGCTCTTGCCCTTGACCAGGTACTTGCCGTTGACGATCACCGACGGGGTGCCCGAGATCTTGCTGCGCTGGGCGAACTGCTTGGCCGAGTTGGTCTTGGCGTTGATCGCGAAGCTGCCCATGGTGGCGGCGAACTGCTTCGGGTCGGCACCGTGCTTGGCGTAGAAGTTGGCGATGTCCTCGACCGAATCGCGGCCGCGCTCGCCCTTCAGGCTCTGCTCGGCGTGGATGGCGGCGTACAGCGCTTCGTGGGTCTTTTCCTGCAGGCCCATGCTCTGTGCCGCGTAGAACGCGCGGCCGTAGTCATCCCAGGTGCCGCCGAACATGGCCGGTACATAGACGAAGTTCACATCGCTCGGCAGGCCGGCCTTCCACGGCCCGATCAGCGGCTGGAACGCGGCGCAGGCCGGGCAGACGTAACCGAAGATCTCAGCGACTTCGATCTTGCCCGCTGCCGGCTGGAACGGCTGGCCGTTCTCGATCACCACATAGTCGGTGCCGGCAACCGGCTCCGGGCCGGTCGGGCGCGAAGAGGCCGGGGCCGGCGCCGGGGTGGTGGCTTCGGCGGCAGCGGTCTCGGCGGCGGCGGTTTCACCGCTGGCGGCCGGGGCCTGCTCGGTCGGCGTCGCCGGCTCGGCCGCAGGCGTGCTGCTCGGGGTGGCCGGTTCGGCCGGGGCGGTGGTGTTGGCGGTACCGTCCTGGGCCTTGCACGCGGCCAGGATCGGCAGCAGGGCCATGAGCGTAATGGCGAAACGGGTCTTCATCGAGGGATCTCCAGCGGATGAGCATGGTGGGGCCGATACTGGGAGCATCGGCCAGGGAAGCATGATGACACGCGGAAACGAGCGTCCCGCGTGCACGGTGCGTGATGGTTCAGCGAGCGCTGTTAGAGCGCCTTGCCGCTGCGCGCGCGCGCGATCAGGGCATCTGCATTGCGCAGCATCGACTCGAACGAGTCGCCCTTGACCAGGTACACGCCGTTGATGATCAACGTCGGCGTGCCCGGCACCTTGGTGCGCAGGGCGAAGGCGCGGGCCGCCTTGACCCTCGCGTCCACCGCATCGCTCTTGAGCGCGGCGATGTACTGCGGCGGCGCCACACCGAAGCCCTGGTAGAACGCGGCCAGTTCGTCCGGCGAGACGTTCTGCATCGGCAGCGAGCCCTTCTCATGCAGGGCATCGAACATGGCGCGGTGGCTGCGCTTGGCCACGCCCAGCTGATCGGCGGCGTAGTAGGCGCGGGCGAACGAATCCCACACGCCCCCGAAAGCGGCCGGCACCGGGGTGAAGCGGACATCCTTGGGCAGCTTGGCCGCCCAGGCTTCCAGCTGCGGCTCGAAGTGCGCGCAGTGCGGGCAGGTGTAGCCGAACATCTCCACGACTTCGATCTTGCCGGCCAGCGGCGCGAACGGACCGGCATCGGCGATGCGGTCGTAATCCTTGCCCTCCACCAGCGGTGTCGGGGTGGCAGCGAGGGTGCTCAACGGGCTCAGGGCCAGCAGCAGCAACATCAGGCGGGGCATCAACGTCATCTACATCCATCTCCATACAGAAAAAACGACGCCGGCCCAGTCGCCGGCGTGGCAGTGAACATACCCCGCCAGCCACGGCGGTCGCATCTGTCATCCGACCAAGGGGATGCGCTGCGGTGCGGGCGGTGGTTACGGTGCCTGCGTGCCCCCGGCAACGGTGGCCGCAGCGGCGACATCATCGGCGCGGTTGTGCAGGCCCTGCAGATAGCTGGCCAGGGCCTGGATCTCCTGCTCGGTCAGCGACTTGGCGATCGTGGCCATGATCTGGAAGTGCGCCTTGTCGGTTTCCTGGGTGGTCCCGGCCTGGTACTCCTGCAGCCGGCGCGCGACATACGCCGAATGCTGTCCACTGATATGCGGGTAGGCCGGGCCCGGGTTGCCGGCACCGGTCGGGCCGTGGCAGGCCATGCAGGCCGGAATCCCGCGCTCGGCATCGCCGCCGCGGTACAGCTGCTGGCCGATCTCAAAGAACTTCTTGCCGGCGTACGGGCCTTCGGTCACCGCGCCATCGTCGGCGATGCCGGCGGTGGCCTTCTGGGTGGCGAAGTAGGCGCCGATGTCGCGCATGTCCTGCGGGGTAAGGTCCTGCACGAACGGCACCATCGCCGCCGAGGCCCCGGAGGTACGCTGGCCATTGGCGATCAAGGCCATCTGCTGCGCGCTGTAGCGCTCGCTCTGGCCGGCGATGCTCGGGTACATCTCCACCGTGGAATTGCCATCGGCCGAGTGGCAGGCCGCGCAGGCCGCCGCCTTGGTCTGCCCGGCCTTGGGATCGCCCCAGGTGGTTTTGCTGAAATCGACCTCCAGCGAGGCGGTCTTGATCGGCCCGTTGTCCGGCAGGGGCGTGATCGAGGTCTGGGCAACGGCAACGGCGGCGAGCAGCGAGACAGCAAGTGCGGAAACGGCAAGAACGCGAGCATGGCGCATGCGGAAGCTCCGTGTGGACCGGCCTGGCGGTTGCGGGACCGCAACCACGGGGATCGCCCGATTATCAACGCCGTTTCACGCCACGGTCAACGCAGGGTGCAGCAAAACCGAGCGCGGGCAGCGCGGATCGGGCCCGGACATGCGATCCTATACCCATGTCATTGCTCCTCGAACGCGCCCAATACCTGCTTTCGGCCCACAACACCCGGCAATTGCCGGACGACGTGGGCGCGGAAGTCGCCTTTGCCGGTCGCTCAAATGCTGGCAAGTCCAGTGCCCTCAACGCCCTGACCCGCCAGAACAGCCTGGCCCGGGTCTCCAAGACCCCCGGCCGCACCCAGCAGCTGGTGTTCTTCGAGGTCACCCCGGAGGCCAAGCTGGTCGATCTGCCCGGCTATGGCTATGCCAAGGTCCCGCTGGATCTGCAGGCGCACTGGCAGGCCTTCATCGACCAGTACTTCCGTACCCGCGAGGCCCTGCGTGGCCTGGTGGTGGTGATGGACATCCGTCACCCGCTGAAGGACTACGACCGCCAGATGCTTGCCTATGCAGTGCAGCGTGGCCTGCCGGCGCACGCGCTGCTGACCAAGGCCGACAAGCTCGGCCGTGGTCAGCAGGGCATCGCCCTGCAGAAGGTGCGCAAGGAACTGCAGTCCTCCTTCGGCGATACCGTCAGCGTGCAGACCTTCTCCGGTCCCGCCCGCCAGGGCGTAGATGAAGCCCGCGGCATCATCGGCGGCTGGCTGGGCCTGAACAAGCCGGCGCCGGAAGCGGTCTGATCCCAGACGTCGCGGCGGTCCAACGGACCGCGCGATGCGGGTAGTGCCGGCCGCTGGCCGGCTCCCATCATTTCGCCGGCAACGGCGCGAATTCGCCCGGTACCCAGGCGAATGCCTCCCCTTCGCGACGCACATGCCCCAGCCCCGGGAAGGGCAGGTGCGCGCCGGCTACCCACCAGCCCTGGTCCGCCGCCTGCGCCATCATCCGGCGCCGGCTGGCGATCGCGGCGACGCGGTCGCTGTCCGCTTCAAACGACGCCTGAGGCTGCGCGAACTGCACCGCGTGGAAATGCACGAGGTCGCCCCACACCAGCAACTGCTGGCCGGTGCCGCCATCGATCTGGTACGAGACATGGCCGACCGTGTGGCCATGGCTGTCCAGCGCGGTGATGCCGGTCGGCAACGTGTCGCCAGATGCAAAGCGCTTCAGCTTCCCACTGGCTTCGTACGGCGCCACCGCCTTGCGCGCCAATGCGAAGGCGAAGCGCACGCCCTGCGGCGCGGTCGCTTCGCTGGCCGGGTCCAGCCAGTACGCCGCGTCGGCAGCCGACAGCCACACCGTCGCATTCGGATAGGCAACCGTGCCCTTCGCATCAAGCAGGCCACACAGGTGGTCCGGATGGGCGTGGGTCAGCACGACATCGTCCACCTCGGCCGGGTCGTAGCCGGCCTTGCGCAGGTTGCCCAGCACCTGGCCCAGGCCGGGGCCGAAGCACTGCGCGGTGCCGGTATCGACCAGGGTCAGGTGATTGCCCTGCTGCACCAGGTACGCATTGACCGCCGTCTGCAGGCCCTTGCCATCCTCGGGCACATAGCGGTGATCGAGCAGCCGGGTGACCGCGCCGGGGGCGATTCCGACCAGCTCCTGGCGGCCCAGCGCCACCGTGCCATCGAACAGCGCGGTGACCTGCAGCGTGCCGATGGTCTGGTGATACACGCCGGGGACCTGCTCGTGCGGGGTGTGCGTGGTGGTGGCCAGCGCGGGGCTGGCGACAACGGCCAACAGCACGGCGGCGGCAAGCGTGCGAACGCGGGGGAAGGGCATGACAGATTCCGGACAGGGCGGCAGCGCCGCGGTGCCTCCATGCTGCGCGTCCTGTTCGCTGCGTTCCGCTCAGAATGCCGCGCGATCCGCTCGCACTCAGCTGTTGCCGATCGCCGCCGGTTCCAGCCCGTAACGTTCGGCGAAGCGCTTGTTGAAGCTGCCCAGCGAGCGGTAGCCCACGCGCGCGGCCACGGTCTTCAACGGCAGCCGGGTGGTGTAGAGCAGGCCCATCGCATGCGCGAGCCGCGCATCGGTGATCAGTTCGCGCACGCTGGAGTGTTCGCTGGCCAAGCGCCGGCGCAGCGTGGCACCGCTGAGGCCCAGCTGCGCTTCGAAATCGCGTGACTGCCAATCGCGCTCGGGCTGGGCTGCGATCAGATCGCGGATGCGATCACCCAGGCTCGGCTCGGGTGGAACCAGCAGGCTGCCGTGCCCGCGCCGGCAGAAGGCCACGGCAAGCGAGGCCAGGGCCAACCGTGCTTCGGTGTAGTGACCGTGTTCCAGCGCCTGCCGCCACTGCAGCAGGGTCGCGCCATGCTCGGCCAGTGGCAGCCTGGCCAGTGCATCACCGGCTTCGGGCAGTGGTTCGTTCCACAGCGCCCGGGCGGCCGTGAGCGCCTCGGCGCACATCGGCACGATCGCGCTGAGATAGAGGCCGCTATGCGGATCGGGAATGTTGACCACATCGATGCGACAGCGGCGGGTGATCAGGAACAGATCGCCCGGTGCGAATTCCAGCGACTGCTGCGCGGTGCGCACCTGCTTGCGCCCCTGCAGCAGGATCGCGAACTGCGGCTGCGGAATCTCCACGGAGGAGGCGCCATGCTCGCGGCGCGCGGTGATGCACGCATAGCCATCGGCGCGCTGGCAGTCAGCCAGGCTGGCCATTGTCGCCAGCAGCGAGGTAGTTGTATCGATCGGCGCGGACATCGCTCAGCCCGCCACGTTGAACAGTTGGCCGACCAACGCGGCCGCGGCCATCGCGATCGCGCCCCAGAACGTGACGCGCAACGCACCGCGCAGACGTGGCGCACCGCCGGCATGGGCGGCCAGCGTGCCGGTCAGGCACAGCCCCAGCAGCGTCACCACGGTGGTGGCCTGGCCGACGACAGCATGCGGCGCGAGCAAGGCGGTCAGCACCGGCAACGCAGCGCCACTGACAAACGCGCCGGCCGAGGCCATGGCAGCCTGCATCGGGCGCGCGCGCAGTTCCTCGGTGATGCCCAGCTCATCGCGGGCATGCGCCCCCAGTGCGTCGTGTGCGGTGAGCTGGGTGGCCACTTCATGTGCCAGTTCGGGGCTAAGCCCGCGATGCCGGTAGATTGCCGCCAGCTCTTCCAGCTCGCTATGCGGGTCTTCGTGCAGTTCGCGCCTCTCCACTGCCAGGTCGGCCCGCTCGGTGTCGGCCTGGGACTGCACCGAGACATACTCGCCGGCCGCCATCGACATCGCGCCGGCCACGGTCCCGGCGATGCCGGTGGCCAGAATCGTCGAAGCCGAGGCGCCACTGGCAGCGATGCCGACTACCAGGCCAGCCACCGAGACGATGCCGTCGTTGGCGCCGAGCACGGCGGCACGCAGCCAGCCGACACGGTCGGAGCGATGGACTTCCGGATGTCGGGATCGGCTCATGGGGTCAGTTTAGGGCCAGGGCAGCGTCAAGCCCATGCCAGTAGGATGCTGAAAACCGTCACGGTGACACGACGGCAGGGGACGCCACGATATAGTGCGCCCTTGCGATGCGGGGGCGTGAACCCCATATCCCCGCCCTGACCAGAATTCTGCGAGCCTCCCCTTGTCGAGCCCCAGCCACGTCGCCGAGACGCCGATCACCGACCGTAATGAACTGGTCGCCACGTTGGCCTCCGGCGAAAAGCCCCAGGCGCAGTGGCGCATCGGCACCGAGCACGAGAAGTTCGGCTTCCGCCTGGATGACCTGCGCCCGCCCACCTTCGACGGTGACCGCGGCATCGAAGCACTGCTCAAAGGCCTGACCCGCTTTGGCTGGGATCCCGTGGAAGAGGGCGGCCACACCATCGCGCTGCTGCGCGACAACGCCTCGGTGACGCTGGAACCGGCCGGCCAGCTGGAGTTGTCCGGCGCAGCGGTGGATACCATCCACCAGACCTGCGTGGAAACCGGCACCCACCTCAACGAAGTGGCGCAGGTCGCCGGCGAACTGCAGCTGGGCTTCCTCGGCATGGGCTTCCAGCCGAAGTGGGCCCGCGATGAAATGCCGTGGATGCCCAAGGGCCGCTACAAGATCATGCGCGAGTACATGCCCAAGGTCGGCACGCTCGGCCTGGACATGATGACCCGCACCTGCACGGTGCAGGTCAATCTGGATTACGCCACCGAAGCGGACATGGTGAAGAAGTTCCGCGTGTCGCTGGCGCTGCAGCCGATCGCTACTGCGCTGTTCGCCGATTCGCCGTTCACCGAAGGCGCGCCGAACGGCTACCAGAGCTACCGCTCGCACATCTGGACCGACACCGACAACGACCGCACCGGCATGCTCGACTTCGTGTTCGAAGACGGCTTCGGCTATGAGCGATACGTCGATTACCTGCTGGATGTGCCGATGTACTTCTCCTACCGCGATGGCAAGTACCACGATGCCAGCGGCCAGAGCTTCCGCGATTTCATGGTCGGCAAGCTGCCGGTGCTGCCGGGCCAGCTGCCCACGCTGCGCGACTGGTCCGACCACATGACCACCGCCTTCCCGGAAGTGCGGCTGAAGAAGTACCTGGAAATGCGCGGTGCCGATGCCGGCCCGTGGAGCCGCCTGTGCGCGCTGCCCGCGTTCTGGGTGGGCCTGCTGTATGACGATGCCGCGCTGGATGCGGCGTGGGACCTGGTGCGTGATTTCAGCCTGGTCGAGCGCAACGTCCTGCGCGATGGTGTGCCGAAGCATGGCTTGAAGCTGCCCTTCCGCAACGGCACCGTGCTGGACCTGTCGCGCGAAGCGTTGAAGATCGCGGTAGCCGGGCTCAAGCGCCGCGCCGCGCGCAATGCCGACGGTCAGGACGAAAGCAAGTTCCTGGAGGTGTTGCAGGAGATCGTCGATTCCGGATTGACCCCGGCCGATCGCAAGCTGGCGCTGTTCCATGGGGAGTGGGGCGGCAACATCGATCCGGTGTTCAAGCAATTCGCGTACTGATCGCGCATTGATCGACACGAAAAACCCCGGCATCGCCGGGGTTTTTTTGTTGCAGACGCGGTCGAATCAGGCCGCCTTCTCAAGCGTGGCCATGTCGATCACGAAGCGGTAGCGCACGTCATTCTTCGCCATGCGCTCCCAAGCCTCGTTGACGGTCTTGATGTCGATCACTTCGACGTCGCTGACGATGTTGTGCTCGGCACAGAAGTCCATCATTTCCTGCGTCTCAGCCATGCCGCCGATCGCCGAACCGGTGATGTGCTTGCGGCCGAAGATCACGCTGACGCCGGTCGGCGGCGGATCCAGCTCGGTCAACACGCCGACCAGGCACATGGTCGCATCGCGCTTGAGCAACGCCATGTACGGGTTGGTGTCGTGACCGACCGGGATGGTGTTGAGCAGGAAGTCGAAGCTGCCCGCGTGGGCCTTCATCTGCGCCGGATCGCGCGAGACCAGCACTTCATCGGCGCCCAGGCGCTTGGCGTCGGCACCCTTTTCCGGGGTGGTGGTGATCATCACCACGGTGGCGCCCATCGCCTTGGCGAACTTCACGCCCATGTGGCCCAGGCCACCCAGACCGATCACACCGACTTTCTGGCCGGGGCCGACCTTCCAGTGGCGCAGCGGCGAATAGGTGGTGATGCCGGCGCACAGCAGCGGCGCGGCGGCCTTGAGATCGAGCGTCTCGGACACCTTCACCACGAAGCGCTGCTCGACCACGATGTGGTCGGAGTAGCCGCCGAAGGTCGGCTGGCCGCTGTCACGCTCGGTGCTGTTGTAGGTGTAGGTGGCACCCTTCTCGCAGTATTGCTCGAGATCTTCATCGCAGGCGGCGCAGTGGCGGCACGAATCGACCATGCAGCCGACGCCGGCGAAGTCGCCGACCTTGAAGCGGGTGACATTGGCGCCGACCTCGGTCACGCGGCCGATGATCTCGTGGCCGGGCACCATCGGGAACTGGGCACCGCCCCAGTCGTCGCGGGCCTGGTGCAGATCGGAGTGGCAGATGCCACTGAAGAGAATCTCGATACGGACGTCATCGGGGCCGGCCGGGCGACGTTCAAAGGAGAACGGCACCAATGGAGCGGTCTGGTCGTGCACCGCATAACCGTGGGCGAGGGACATGGGGGATCCTTGGCAGGTTTGTAGAAAGGCGCTTTACAATACGCCCCGATCCCGTGCACAAAAAGTCAGGATATCGGCATGATTCATCAAGTGAAACGGGATAATCATGGCCACTGACAACCTGACCCATCTGGCTGCCTTCGCCGCGGTGGCCCGCCATCGCAGCTTCCGCAAGGCCGGTGCTGAGCTTGCGCTGTCCACCTCGGCAGTCAGCTATGCGATCCGCGCGCTGGAAGAGCGCCTGGGCGTGGGCCTGTTCCACCGCACCACCCGCAGCGTGGCCCTCACTGAGGCCGGCCAGCGCCTGCTGGAGCGTCTGCAACCCGCGCTCGGGCAGGTGCATGACGCATTGGAAGAAATGAATCACTTCCGTGCGGCACCGGCTGGCTTGTTGCGCATCAACGCGACCCGCGCCGCCGTGCAGACCCAGTTGGGCCCACGGCTGGCGAAGTTCCTGCTCGCGCATCCGGATGTGCGTCTGGAGCTCGCCCAGGATGACGGTCTGGTCGATATCGTCGCCGGCGGTTACGACGCCGGTGTGCGGCTGCACGAATCGGTGCCGGAAGACATGGTGGCCGTTCCACTGGGGCCGGCGCTGCGTGGTTTGATCGTGGGCGCGCCGGCGTATCTGGCAGGGCGCGAGATACCGCGGCACCCCCGTGATCTGCATCACCATGAGTGTGTGCGGTTCCGCTTCGCCAGCGGCCATCTGTACAAGTGGCAGTTCGAACGCGATGGTCAAGCGCTGGAAATCGACGTGCCCGGGCGGCTCACGCTGGGTGATCAGAACACGATCCTGCAGGCGGTGGTCGACGGGTTGGGGTTGGCCTATGTGCTGGAAGATTCCGCGCGCCCGTATCTGGATGACGGCCGGCTGGTGGCGGTGCTGGAAGACTGGAGCGAGCCGTTCGCGGGCTTTGCGGTGTACTACCCGCGACAGCGGCAGATGTCGTCGGCGCTGCGGGCGTTCATTGATCTGCTGCGAGGGTAGTGGCACGACAGGGGCGGTTTCACGGATGCTTTATACTCACCCCCAGTATAGTTAACTGGTCTTGCCCCCATGCCCCATTCACCGCAGGAAAAAAAGCGTGTTCTCGCCCGGGTCCGTCGGATCCGTGGTCAGTGCGATGCGCTGGACCGCGCGCTGGAAGCCGGGGCCGAGTGCGGACCGGTGCTGCAGCAGATCGCCGCGATCCGCGGTGCCGTCAACGGGCTGATGTCCGAAGTGATGGAAGCGCATCTGCGCGAAGAGTTCGGGCAGCCGGCCCAATCCGATGCGCAGCGCGACGAACGCGTGCGCGAGATGAGCATGCTGATCCGGTCCTACCTCAAATGAGTGCGCGGACAACCGCGTGCTGCCACATTCTGTTCCCTGCCTTGGAGTGCTCCCCATGAAATCCCGTGCCGCTGTTGCCTTCGCCGCTGGCGAACCGCTCAAGATCGTCGAGATCGACGTCGCCCCGCCGCAGAAGGGTGAAGTGCTGGTCAAGATCACCCACACCGGCGTCTGCCACACCGATGCGTTCACCCTGTCCGGCGATGATCCGGAGGGCCTGTTCCCGGCCGTACTCGGCCATGAAGGCGCGGGCATCGTGGTCGAAGTGGGTGAGGGCGTCACCAGCGTCAAGCCGGGTGACCACGTGATCCCGCTGTACACCGCTGAGTGCGGCGAGTGCCTGTTCTGCAAGAGTGGCAAGACCAACCTGTGCGTGGCCGTGCGTGCCACGCAGGGCAAGGGTGTGATGCCCGATGGCACCACCCGCTTCAGCTACAACGGCGAGCCGATCTATCACTACATGGGCTGCTCGACCTTCAGCGAGTACACCGTGGTGGCCGAAGTCTCGCTGGCCAAGATCAATCCGGACGCCAATCCGGAACACGTGTGCCTGCTCGGCTGTGGCGTGACCACCGGCATCGGCGCGGTGCACAACACCGCCAAGGTGCAGGAAGGCGATTCGGTGGCGGTGTTCGGGCTGGGCGGCATCGGCCTGGCGGTGATCCAGGGCGCGCGTCAGGCCAAGGCCGGCCGTATCTTCGCGATCGATACCAACCCGTCCAAGTTCGAGCTGGCCAAGCAGTTCGGCGCGACCGACTGCGTCAACCCGAAGGACCATGACAAGCCGATCCAGCAGGTCATCGTGGAGATGACCACCTGGGGCGTGGACCATACCTTCGAGTGCATCGGCAACGTCAACGTGATGCGTGCGGCGCTGGAATGCGCGCACCGTGGCTGGGGCCAGTCCGTGGTGATCGGTGTGGCCGGCTCGGGTCAGGAAATCTCGACCCGTCCGTTCCAGCTGGTCACCGGCCGCTCGTGGAAGGGCACCGCCTTCGGTGGCGTCAAGGGCCGCAGCCAGCTGCCGGGCATGGTCGAGGATGCGATGAAGGGCGACATCGAACTGGCCCCGTTCGTGACCCATACGATGGGCCTGGACGAGATCAACGAGGCGTTCGATCTGATGCACGAAGGCAAGTCGATCCGCTCGGTCGTACATTTCTGAGCCACTGCGGGCGTCGCGTGGTCCGCGCCGCCCCTACGGAGAACCATCATGGAACGCATCGAACATCGCGCCGCGTCCGGCGGTTGGCAGGACGTGTATCGCCACACCTCGCAGGTGCTGGGCTGCGACATGAACGTCGCCGTCTATCTGCCGCCGCAGGCCGCCACGCAGAAGCTGCCGGTGCTGTACTGGCTCAGCGGGCTGACCTGCAACGAGCAGAACTTCATCACCAAGGCCGGCGCGCAGCGTTATGCGGCCGAGCATGGCGTGATCCTGGTCGCGCCGGACACCAGCCCGCGCGGCGATGATGTCGCCGATGCGGAAGGCTACGACCTGGGCAAGGGTGCTGGTTTCTATTTGAACGCCAGCGAGCAGCCGTGGGCGGCGCACTACCGCATGTACGACTATGTGGTGGACGAGCTGCCTGCCTTGATCGAGGCACATTTCCAGACGACGGGCGCCCGCAGCATCAGTGGCCACTCGATGGGCGGCCATGGCGCGCTGGTGATCGCATTGAAGAATCCCGGTCGCTACAAAAGCGTCTCGGCGTTCTCGCCGATCGTCGCGCCGACCCGCGTGCCGTGGGGCCAGAAGGCGTTCACCGCGTATCTGGGCGAGGACCGCGCCAGCTGGGCGGCGTGGGACGCCAGCGAGCTGGTGACCAGCGCCACCGAGCGCCTGCCGTTGCTGGTCGATCAGGGCGGTGGCGATGAGTTCCTCGACACCCAACTGCAGCCGCAGTGGCTGCAGGCGGCCTGCACCGCGGCCGGTCATCCGCTGACGCTGCGCCTGCAGCCCGGCTACGACCACAGCTACTACTTCATCAGCAGCTTCATCGGCGAGCACATCGCGCACCACGCCAAGGCGTTGTACGCCTGAGGCATAGCGTTCGACTACCCGTTTGGGGCCGGCCGGCAGGGTGGCGTGCCGTGGCGACGTCAACGCGGGATGACTTGATCCCGCGCCGCGCAGTAACCTTGTATGTTGGACACAACGCCGCATCGGGGTAGGAAGCCGCATGGTGGTCTGGCTGTCGCTGCTGTACCTGCTGTGCCATGGCATCGCGCTGGTGCTGATGCCCGCGCATGCGCTGCCGGTGTCCTATGTGTTCCTGATCGGAGCGCCCCTGCTGGCCGGGCTGGCCTGTGTGTGGCGGGGCCGCCGCAGCGCGTCGATCGTCGGCTGGGTCGCGATGGCGCTGGGCACGGGGCTGTGGGCGGCCGGCATGGCGCTGAACATGTATCAGTAGGTCGGCCGCGGCAATGCCGATGCGACGCCGGGGCTTGGCATGCTGTTGTACGTGCTGTACGGCGTGCCGCTCACATTTGCGATGGCCCATCCCCGGCAGGAGCCGTGGTATCTCAGTCTGATCGATGCGCTGCTCGCGCTGCTGCTGGGCTACCTGTTCTTCCTCTATACCTTCTCGTTCGCCACGCTCAGCGATGCGGGCGAGGACGGGATCGCACCCTTGCGGCTGATGTTCGATGTGGAGAACATTTTCATCGCCGTCTTTGCGCTGCTGCGCTGGGGGCGAGCGAAGATCCTTCACGGCGCGTGTTCTTCCGCACGTTGTGCGTGTTCGCCTGGGTGTACCTGGGCGTTGCCGCGTACATCAACTACGTCGAGACGGAGGGCGGCTACGGCGGCCTGGTCGATCTGCTGATCGATGTCCCGTTCCTGTTGCTGGCGATCATGGCGCTGCGGCCTTCTCGACGCAGTGAAGTGCGTGTGCCGCGCGCGCTGGTGATGGCCGTGCGTGCCGGGAGCCCCTTGATCCTTGCCCTGTCGCTGGTGGTGGTGTCGGCATTGATGGTGCGCGAGCATCCCTATCTGGCCGTGGCCGGGTTTGCATTGGCCACCGTTGGGTCGGGCCTGCGCAGCGTGTTGATGCAGATGCGTTCGTTCGCGCGGCAGGACCAGCTCGATGCACTGTCGCGGATCGACAGCCTTACCGGCGTGGCCAACCGACGCCAGTTCGACCATAGCCTGCGTGATGCGTGGGAGCAGGCGCGGCGAAGCGGGCAGGGGATCGCGTTGCTGATGGTCGATATCGACTGCTTCAAGGCGTTCAACGACCGCTTCGGGCACCCGGCCGGCGATCAATGCCTGCGCCTGGTCGCTGCAACGTTGGCGGGGTGCGCGGTGCGCAGCACGGATCTGGTTGCCCGGTATGGCGGTGAGGAATTCGCCGTGGTGGTTGCATCCACGCCGCTGGCAGGCGCCCGTGCACTTGCCGAGCGCATGCGCCATGCGGTGGAGCAGCTGCAGTTGCCATCGGCTGAGCCGGGACGAGCGGTGACGATCAGCATCGGCGTCGCGACCGTGCCGAAGGTGTTGCAAGCTGATCCTGCCGAGCTGCTGGCGGCGGCGGATGCCGCGCTGTACGCCGCCACGCGGGGCGGGCGTAATCGCGTGGACGCGGGCGGCGAGCCGCGCTGAGCGCGATCACCGCCCGACGCCGGGCCAAGGCACGGCCGCGGCCGATGGTTGACGGCACGCCGGCGTTCGCTCAGGCATCGCCGCCGCGCACTTCAACCAGCACCGGGCAGGGCGCATGGTCCACCGTCCATTGCCCGACCGAGCGGTCCAGCAGGCGCTCCATCCGCGAGAGGTGGCGGTGGCCGATGACGATCAGGTCGCAGCCGTGCTGGCGGGCGTAGTCGCAGATCACCTCGGCCGGTTCGCCGGCCGGGTGATGCCCGAGGCCATCGATGCCGCGCTCGCGCAGGCTGCCCAGCGCGGTGGCCAGCAGACGCTCGGCCTGGTGGACCTGATCATCGGCGGCCGGGTATTCGGCATGGTCGGCACGCGGTGCGTCATCGGCCAGCGCGAAGGCGGGATCCAGCACGCACAGCAGGTGCAGGCGCGAGGCAGGGCCGGCCAGCGATCCGGCCAGCGCCAGGACCTGTGCGTGCTGCGGGCCGCCATCGAGGGCCACTAGAATCTTGGTGAACATCGGCATTCTCGGGAGAGGGGCCGCTAGGGTCGCCCACTGCCTGCGCTGGACCCATACCGTGCGCGGCAGTCGAGTAGTGCGTATAACGCACGAATAGGGGGTTTGGATTGCAGTAAAGTCACCGCCACACGTTGAAGGTGATACTGCCGTGACCATGCCCGATCTGAACCTGCTCATTGCCCTGGATGCCCTGATCGAGGAGGGCAGCGTCGTGGGCGCGGCGCGGCGGATGAACCTCAGTGCCCCGGCGATGAGCCGTACCTTGGGCCGCATCCGCGAGGCGATCGGCGATCCGGTGCTGGTCCGCGCCGGCCGTGGTCTGGCCCCGACCCCGCGCGCGCTGCAACTGCGTGAGCAGGTACGCGGGGTGATCGAGCAGGCACATCTGGTATTCAACGCCGGCCGCGAGGTCGACATGATGACGCTGGAGCGCACCTTCAGCATCCGCGCCAACGATGTGTTCGTCGGCACCTACGGTGGCCGCATGCGTGAGCTGTTCAAGGCACAGGCGCCGTGTTCGGTGCTGCGCTTCGTCCCCGAGGGCGATGGGGACGACGACGCGATGGCGCAGGGGCGGATCGATCTGCACATCAGCGCTGCCGGCAAACTCAGTGCCGATACCAAGGTGCAGAATCTGTTCAGTACCTCGTTCTTCGGTGCCGCGCACGAGGCCCACCCGATCTTCGCCGAAGAGATCACCGCCGAGCGCTTCGTGGCCTTCGACCACATTGCCGTGTCGCGTCGTGGCCGGTGGTATGGCCCGATCGACGAGGATCTGGAGGTGCTGGGCCTGAGCCGGCGGGTCGCGCAGATCATGCCGACGTTCCATTCGGCGATCTTCGCCGCGGCCGATTCGGACCTGATCCTGCCGCAGATGCCCAGCGTGATGCTGGGCCGGCTGGAACGCCTCGGCGTTCCGCTGCGCCTGTTCGAGCTGCCGATTCCGGTCCGCAGCGCGATTGTCGTGCAGGCATGGCATCCCCGCTTGGACAGCGATCTGGCGCATCGCTGGCTGCGCCGCAGCATCAAGGCGATGTGCGACGCGGAGCCCACGCAGGCCTGACGCACTGCGACCCCGGCCGCCTGCACGGTCACCGGTGAGGCGTGCGTCTGATGCACGCCAGCGATGGCCGGCGCAGCATTTTTCGCAGCATCGGCGCTGCCTAGACTGCCGCTCCCCGTCGTGGAGTGGACCCATGTCCGTGTTGTTCCCGCTGCACCCCCCGCACTCTGGCGGTGTCCGATGACTGCTGTCGCCGCAACCTTGCCGGCGGCGACCGCTGCACCTGCCGCACCTGCCGCACCTGCCGCGCAGGCGGCATTCGGCCTGCGGCTGGCGGTCGGCCTGTGCGGCGTGCTGTTGGCCGTGCTGATCTCCGGCATCAACGAAAACGTCACCAAGGTAGCGCTGGCCGACATCCGCGGCGCGATGGGCTTCAGCGTCGATCAGGGCAGCTGGATCATCGCGCTGTATACGGCGATGTCGGTCAGTGCGATGGCGTTCGCGCCGTGGTGTGCGGTGACCTTCTCCCTGCGCCGCTTTGCGATGGTGATGATCGGTGCCTTCATGGTGCTGGGCGTGCTGTGTCCGTTCGCGCCGGACCTGTCCTCGTTCCTGATCCTGCGTGCGCTGCAGGGGCTGGCCGGTGGTGCGCTGCCGCCGCTGCTGATGAGCGTGGCACTGCGCTTCCTGCCGCCGGGCATCAAGTTGTACGGCCTGGCCGGCTACGCACTGACCGCGACCTTCGGGCCGAGCCTGGGCACCCCGATGGCGGCCCTGTGGGTGGAGTTCGTGGGCTGGCAGTGGGCGTTCTGGCAGATCGTGCCGTGGTGCCTGGCCGCCATCGGCATGGTGGCCTGGGGGCTGCCACAGGATCCACTGCGGCTGGAACGGTTCGCGCAGTTCAACGGCGTCGGCTTGGCTCTGGGGTTTCCAGCGCTGGTGATGCTGGTGATCGGGCTGGTGCAGGGACCCCGGCTGGACTGGTTCGCCTCGCCACTGATCTGTCTGCTGCTCGGCGGCGGCACCGGGCTGCTGGGGTTGTTCCTCTACAACGAATGGTCGCACCCGCTGCCGTTCTTCAAGCTGCAGTTGCTGGCCAACCGCAATCTGACCTACGCGCTGATCACGCTGGGCGGCGTGCTGTTCGTGCTGCTGGCGGTGATCATGATTCCGTCCAGCTTCCTCGCCAAAGTGCAGGGCTACCGACCGCTGCAGACCGCGCCGATGCTGCTGTGGGTCGCGCTGCCGCAGCTGATCGCATTGCCGCTGGTGGCGACCCTGCTCAATCAGCGCCGGGTGGACAGCCGCTGGGTGCAGGCCATCGGCCTGGCCCTGCTGGCCCTGGCCTGCGGCCTGGGTGCACAGCTGACCACCGAGTGGCATCGCGACAATTTCCTGTGGCTGCAGGTGATCCAGATCATCGCCCAGCCGATGGCGGTGCTGCCGTTGCTGCTGCTGGCCACCGCGACGCTGGCGCCCACCGATGGTCCATTCGCCTCGGCCTGGTTCAACACGGTCAAGGGCTTTGCCGCGGTCCTCGCCGGTGGCGTGCTGGAAGCAGTCACCACCGCGCGCAGCCACCTGCATTCGACCGTGCTGGTCGATCGGCTCGGCAACGCGACCTGGCTTGATGCCACCGCTGCGCCAGGGCTGGGCGCACGCCTGCATGCGCAGGTGGTCGCGCTGACCTCGGCCGACCTCTATCTCCTCGTCGCGTGGGTGGCGGTGGCGCTGATCGCGCTGATTCCGTGGCTGCCTACACGCATCTATCCGCCACGTGCCGTGGCTTGAATTCAAGGAACTCCCCGTGTCCCTGCATCGCAATTCCGTTCCCTTCGTCATCGCTGCCGGCCTGCTGCTGCTCGCCGGCGGTGCCTGGTGGCTGCTGCGCGACGGCCGCCATCAATCCACCAACAATGCCTACGTCACCGCGGACTTCACCGTGGTCGCACCGAAGATCGCCGGCTTCGTCAGCGAGGTGCGCGTGCAGGACAACCAGACGGTCAAGGCCGGCGATGTGCTCGCGCGCATTGATGACCGCGATTACCAGGTCGCTCTGGCGGCCGCGCGTGCCGACCTCGCCAATGCCCAGGCGCAACTGGCCAATGCACAGGCCGCGCTGGCGCAGCAGGGCTCGGTGATCGATCAGGCCCAGGCGAGCGTGAACGTCAGCCGCGCCGAGCTCAGCCTTGCCCAGGCCGATCAGCGGCGCTACCAGGCGTTGGCCAGTGATGGCGCAGGCACCGTGCAGAACGCCCAGCAGGCGCAGTCGCGCCAGTCGGTGGCCAGTGCGCATCTGCAGCAGGGCACCGCCGCCGTACTCAATGCGCGGCAACGCACCGCGCTGCTGACCGCCAGTGTGCAGTCCGCGCAGGCCGCCGTTCAGCGGGCCGAAGCCGCACAGGCCCGTGCCGAACTGGATCTGTCGCACACTGAGCTGCGCGCGCCGATCGATGGCATGGTCGGGCGCCGCGCGGTACGCGTGGGCGCTTACCTCACGCCGGGCACGCCCGTGCTCGCGGTGGTGCCGCTGCAGCAGGCGTTCGTCGTCGCCAACTTCCAGGAAACGCAGATGACCCGGATGCACGCGGGACAGCGCGTGGATGTGCAGGTCGATGTGTTCCCCGGCCAGCCGCTGCACGGCCGGATCGACAGCATCGCCCCGGCCACCGGCGTGACCTTCGCTGCGATCGCGCCGGAGAACGCCACGGGCAACTTCACCAAGGTGGTCCAGCGGATTCCGGTCAAGATCGTGCTCGACGAAGGCCAGCCACTGGCGGGCAAGCTGCGTGCGGGCATGTCGGTGGAGGCGCGCGTGGATCTGGACAGCGGCGCGCGTGGGCTGCCGGGAGAGGGCGCATGATGATCCGGCAGACGTTGCGCCTGATGGCGGGCAGCGCGCTGTGCACCGCACTGGCCGCCTGCACCCTCGGCCCGGATTTCGTGCGGCCCGAGGCGAGCCTGCCGGCGCAGTGGGAGGGCCGCGTGATCACCTCGGCCGCCTTCGCTGATGACGTGGCATGGTGGAACGGCTTCGAGGATCCGCTGCTGGCGGCACTGGCGAGCCAGGCCATGCAGGCCAATCTGGATGTGCAGCTGGCCGCCACCCGCGTCGCGCAGAGCCGCGCGCTGCGCGGAATCAGTGCCGCCGACCGCGCACCGGCCGTCGGCGCGACGGTTGGCGCCACCCGCGCGCGCAACAGCGAGGTCGGCCTGAACGATCCGTCCGGCCACGCCGGGCGCGAGGACTACGGTCTGTTCCAGGCCGGTATCGGCCTGAGCTGGGAGCTGGATCTCTGGGGCCGTGTGCGCCGCCAAGTGGAGATAGCCGATGCCCGCGTGCAGATCGCCAACGAAGACTGGCACGCGGTGCAGACCGCGGTGATGGCCGAAACCGCCGGTACCTATCTGCAGCTGCGCGCGGCGCGTCAGCTGCTGGCGATCACCGAGGACAATCTGCACATCGCGCGTGACGTGCAGCGGCTGACCCTGGCCCGCCAGCAGCAGGGCGTGGCGACCACCTTGCAGGTCGCCAGTGCGGCCGCTCAGGTGGCAGCGCTGGAGGCGCGCGTGGCGCCGTTGCAGCATCGGCAATCGCACCTGCGCAATGCGCTGGCCCTGTTGCTGGCGCGCTCCCCGCAGGCGCTGGACGCACAGCTGGAAAACGCGCGGCGCGATTGGCCGGCGTTGCCTGGCATGGCGGCCGGGCTACCCAGCGACCTGGTCGAGCGCCGCCCGGACATCCGCCGCGCCGAAGCGGCCCTGCATGCGGCGACGGCTGGCATCGGTGTGGCCAAGGCCAACTTCCTGCCGCGCATCACCCTCAATGGCGATGCCGGCTTCCAGGCCAAACAGCTCGACGACCTCGACGGCTGGAACGCCCATCGTTTCAGCATCGGTCCGGCGATCAGTCTGCCGATCTTCCAGGGCGGCAGGTTGAAAGCGAACCTCGCTCTGAGCCGGCTGCAGGAGCGCCAAGCTGCGCTGCAGTTCCAGAAGACGGTGCTGCAGGCCTGGCACGATGTGGACGATGCGATCGACGGCTACAGCGCCGAGCAGCAACGCGGGCAGGCGCTGCAGGTGGCGGTGGAGGAAAGTGAGCGTGCGTTGGCGGCGGCGCGTCGTCAGTACCAGGCCGGTGTGATCGACATGCTCGACGTGCTGACCACCCAGCGCATCGCGCTGGACAACCAGGCGGCACTGGCAGGCAGCCAGGCGGCGGCTGCGATCGCGCGAGTGGATCTGTACCGCGCGCTGGGCGGCGGGTGGCACGACGAAGGTGCCGGCGTAGCCCTCACTGGCAGCGCGTCGGCTGCCAGCGGGGCGGGCAACATGGCTCAACGCACGTTGCGCAGTTCCCAGTGACTGCCGGCCAGCATGCGCAGGCGCTGCTTGAACACATCGCTGTCGATGCTGGTGGTGGCGACCAGATTGATGCGCAGATCGTCCTGCGCGCCGGTGACGGTGGCGGACGGATCGGTCGCGCCCCACTGCGGGTCAACGGCATCCGGGTCGTCCTGCTTGGCGCGCCAACGGTCGAACAGCACCGTGGTGCGCAGGGCGTTCTGAAGTTCCTCGGCCAGGCCCGTCGCGCCCTGGGCGTGGAAGGACAGATCCGGATCGTTGCCGCGTGCCTTGGCCGGGTCCGGCAGGCTGATGTCATAACTTGGCATGGTTACCTCCTTTGAATGTGGCAAGGCTGGCAGAGACGCGGTGGAATCTGCGTGCAGAACGGGGTCAGCCGCTGAAGGTATGCGGCTCGTCGGCAAACCCGATCGTCACCGCGCCCTTGCCCACATTGACCATGCCGGTCAGGCTCATCACCGCCTCGAACACATCCACGCCATGCGCCTGGCAGGTCTCGCGAAGCGCTGCGTAACCGGGCAGGGCCTGCAGGTCGGCCAGCTCGCCGCCGTAGCTGATGCACACGGTTGGCGTCATCAGGCCTCCCTTGACACGCTGGCCGACGAAATCGAACAGCTTCTGCACCGCGTTGTCGAAGCCCTTGATCTTCGCCACCGGTCCGGTCTCGCCGCGGTAGCCATGCAGCACCGGCTTGATGTCCAGTGCACTGCCCAATGCCGCACTGATCAGGCCCACACTGCGGTCACCCTTGTGCCGCGCACGGGCGCGCATGTAGTACAGATCGCGGGTGATCATATAGCCGTGCACGTTGTGCGCCAGCAGCTCCAGCCGCTCGCGGATCTGCTGCACGCTGGCACCACTCTCGCGCAGGCGCACCGCCTCCACTGCGGTCACGCCCTGGGCAGCGAACAGGTTCTGGGTATCGAGCACGCGCAGTGCGAACGGCGAGTTGAACCCCGCCGCCTGCCGCACCGGCTTGTAATCGTTGAGGATCGCGAAGCTGGCCTGCATCGCGTTGTCGTGGATCGGGCTGCGGGTCTTGGTGATCGTCATGCAGAACACATGGTCGTAGTCGATCACCAGCTTGCCCAGGAACAGGTCCCGGATCTGGTTGACGCTGAAGGGGATGGTCTCCGCCTCGGCGCCATGCTCGGCCACATGGGCATGCAGAAAACTCAGTGTGGCCTGTTCGTCGCGATGGTCGGCCAGCACGGCCTCGCCAATCCGGACGGTGATCGGCAGCAGCACGATGTTGTGTTGTTCAATGAAATCCTGCGGCAGATCGCACGCAGAGTCGACCACGATTCCGATGCGCATCCTGTGCCCCTCCGGCAGGTTGTAGGTTCGGAAACGTGAACGCTATCTCAAAACGAGATGTTTTGCCTGACCGGGAGCCGGCCAGGGCTCAGCGGCTGCGTTCCACCGCCACCGGCAAATCCTTGATCCGGGCCCATTCGCCCGTCTCGAGCAGGCTGGAATCGGCCAGCACCGCCTGCATCAGCGGATGAGCGTCGTTGCCCCAGAACAGTTCGCTGCCGATCGCCAGCGTCGGGACGCCGAACACGCCCGCGGCCAGGGCTGCATCGGTATTTTGCCGCAATGCTTCTTTGACCGACGGCGCGCTGATCGCCGCCGCGACATCGGCGATGTCCAGCATCGCGCCGGGCAGGGCAAGCGCGGCGGCACTGTCGCCGGCGTGGCCATCGCGCCAGATCCAGTTGAACAGGATGTCGACCGTTTCGTGGGTAGCCCCGGCGGCCAGACACAAGCGCAGCGCTGCCAGCGGATTGAACGGGTGGCCTGGGGGAAAGCGCAGCGTCACCCCGGCGCTGCGGGCCTGCCACAGCGCCTGGCGATAGGTGAACACCCGCTTGGCCGGAATCTCCGCGGGGCCCAGGTTGCCGAGGTGATGCAGCACCGCGCCGAAGGCGATCGGTACCGGAACGACGCTCTTGAACTGTGGCAACGCCTTGAGCTGCTGCCAGTGCAGGTAGGCGAACGGTGAGACGAAATCGAAGTACCAGCGCAGGGCCATGATCGGGTGCTCACGTTGCGGGGCGGCAGTGGAGCAGATGGCAGGGCCGCCGCGGGCAGCGGCCCTGTTCACAGGCTCAGCGCGAGTATGCGCGCGGTTCGGTGGAGGCCGGCGGCTGGTAGCGGTCGCGCAGCTCGGTCTGGCGCGAGCGCATCGGCATGGCCCGGCCCCCCAGCCAGACGTGCTCGGCATAGTGCCCGACATCCAGCGGGTCGCCTTCCCACAGAACCAGATCGGCCAGCTTGCCCGGCTCGATGGTGCCAAGCCGGTCGCCGACGCCCAGCGCCTGCGCCGGCACCCGGGTCAGGCCTGCCAGGCCATCGTCCCAGGCCAATCCGTTGGCCACCGCATTGCCGGCCAGTTGGCGCATCTTGCGCGCGTTGTGCGAGGCATCGTCGCGCTGGGCGAAGCTGACCGGCACGCCGGCCGCCTTCAAGCGCGCGGCGTTCTGCAGGGTGGCGCCAAGCTGGTCGAAGCTGCTGGGCAGGTTGCCCAGCCCATCGACGAACACCGGTACATCGGCCTGCGCCAGTTGAGGAGCCAGGCGCCACGCCTCGGCGCCGCCGGCGATGGCGATCTTGACCTTTTCGCGGGCGGCCCAGCGCAGCAGTTGGCGGATGTCGGCGGCACGGTCGACCTGCACCACGATGCGGCCCTGGCCGGCCAGGTAGCGCGCCAGCGTGGCGCGCCCGGCGGGTGTGAGCAGCGCGTGCGGCGAGTCGGCCGGAACGCGCCCACGCGCCTCGCTGACCATCTGTTCCAGCAGCATCCACTGCGCAGCCCGCGAGCTGCCGGTCAGCTCGGCCCCGGACGCGCCGAGACGGACGAACAATGCCAGCGGGCCGACCGGGTCGGCGCTGCCATCCAGCCGCATCACCCCGCCCTGGCCGGCGATGAAGCCGCCGCCGGTGTTGGCGCCCAGTACGGTGAAGCCGATGCCATCCAACCGCGCGACCGGGATCAGCACCGAGTCGGGATTGAAGGCGAGGGTCACATCGAATTCCGGACGCAGCGGCTGGTCTTCCAGCTTGAGCGAGCTGTCCACCGTGGCCGATTCGCCCGAGACTTCCTCGATGCCGATATCGGTGATGCCGCCGAACAGCGCCGGGGTGAGCGGCTTGCCCGCGGCGTCGACCACGGCCACACCGGCCGGTGCGGACAGGCCGGGGCCGACGGCGCGGATCACGCCGCCCTGGACCAGCACATCGCTGTGCGCCAGGCTGCCGCGTGCGGCGGCAGTGTGCACCGTGGCGTTGCGGATCAGCAGATCCTGCGCGAACAGGGACGGTGCCAACCAGGCCCCGGCAATCAACAGGAAGGCCTGCGGAAGCAGGCGCATCGAAACGCGGCGGCTCATGGGCGTGCCTCCTGGCCGAGCATGAAGTCCGACAGCGGCTGCCGCCTCACGTCCTGGCGGTCATAGACCTGATGGCCGTCGACGTAGACCTTTTCGGCCAGCGCGTACGAACTGAAGGGGCTGCCGTTCCAGACCACCACGTCGCCCATCTTGCCGGCCTCCAGGCTGCCGGTCTGCTTCTCCACGCCCAGCGAGCGCGCCGCGTTGGAGGTGAGCCACATCATGGCGCGCTCCGGGGCGATCTCGATGCCAGCGCGGCGTGCGTTGGCGATCACCTTGGCCGCTTCCTGGTTCAAGCGCTGGATGCCCTCCGGGGAATCGGAATGCACGATCGCGCAGCTGTTGGCCGGGCGGTCGACCAAGGCGATGTTCTCCTGGATGCCATCGAAGGCCTCCATCTTGAACCCCCACCAGTCGGCCCACAGCGCACCACACACGCCTTCCTCGGCGAGCCGGTCAGCCAGCTTGTACGCCTCCACCGCGTGATGGAACGCGGCGATCTTGAAGCCGAATTCCTTGGAGAGATCCAGCATCGTGGCCATCTCGTCGGCGCGGTAGCAGTGGATGTGCACGCGGATGTCGCCCTGGATCGCGCCGGCCAGCGTATCCAGCTTGAGATCGCGTTTGCCGCCACTGTCACCGGCGCTGTCGCCTTTGTCATCGCCACTGAACCAGCGCTTCTTCTTCGGCTGCTTCGGGGTGTTCTTGGCGATGTATTCGCTGGCATCGATGAAGGCCGCGCGGTAGCCGGCGACGTTGCCCATGCGCGTGCCCGGCGCGGTGCCCTTGCCGCCGTAGACGCGCTTGGGGTTCTCGCCGCAGGCCATCTTCAGGCCCCATGGCGCGCCGGGGAACTTCATGGCCTGGTAGGTCGTCGCGGGCACGTTCTTCAACGTCACCCCGCGGCCGCCGACCAGGTTGGCCGAGCCGGGCAGCACCTGCATCGAGGTCACCCCGCCGGCCAGTGCCGCGGCAAAGCCGGGATCCTGCGGCCACACCGAGTGCTCGGCCCAGACGTTGGCAGTGACCGGGGCGGTCATCTCGTTGCCGTCGCTGTGCGCGCTCACGCCCGGGCTCGGATACACGCCCAAGTGCGAGTGCACATCGATGATGCCGGGGGTGACCCATTTGCCCTGACCGTCAACGCGGACCGCATCGGCCGGCGCGCTCAGACCGGTGCCGACCGCTGCGATGCGGCCGCCCTGCAACAGCACATCGGCGTTGTCCAGACGCACGCCGGTGCCGGTGAGTACGGTGGCTTTGCTGATCAACACCGGGGCCGAGGCGATCGGCGCATAGGTGCTGGGGTAGGGATCCTGGAGGAAGCGCGACGCGGCGGGCGCCGGTGCGGACACGATCGACATCAACGCCAAGCCAACGCCGACGCTCAACAACTTCTGCATGGTTTTCCCCGAAGCCGCATGGACACAATCCATCGACGCTAGCCGGGAGAGGGGTGGCTTGCCAAGTGACCTTTTGCATAGTTTTAGCAAATGAGACCCGGCACTCTCATGAGAAACAATTGTGAACTTTCCGTGAATTTTTTCGGATAGGCTCAAGGGGGGCGACAAGTCGACCGACAGCAGATCGGATCTGCCTGGTGTCCATCTCGCTCCCCCGACATTTGAATCAGATCTAGGAAGTTCCGTTTACATGACCCAGAAATCGATGTCCCGCGCGGCCTCCCGCCGCCTCTCGCCGTCCCTGCTGGCCTCGGCCATCACCGGCACCCTGCTGGCCGCCATTGCCGTCCCGGCCCTGGCCAGCCCAACCAGCGATGTGCTGCAGCGTTACCAGCAGCAGCGTGCCGAGCAGTCCGCCGCCTTTGGCCGTGAACTGCAGACCGCCTCGCTCGCCGCCACCTTTGCCATTCCGGCAGCGTCGGCTGGCCCGAACGCAGCCCTCACCACCCCGCGTCCCAGTTCCGTTTCCAACGGCCCGGTCATGGGTGAGCCCGGTGATCTGGAAAGCTGGCGCAGTGCTGAGTTCAACGCCGATTGGGGCCTGGAAGCAATCAATGCCGACGCTGCGTACGCGCGCGGGCTGACGGGCAAGGGCATCCGCCTGGGCGTGTTCGACAGCGGTACCGGCCTTGATCACGATGAGTTCGCCGGCAAGGACCACCGCAGCATCCATCTGGCGGATGTGCTGCCCGACGGCAGCCTGTGCGGCAATACGACCGTTGTGGATGGCCCGGACGCATGCTTCAGCAGCGATGGCGACCAGGTGGCGGTTGACTACCAGATCATTGATCCAGCGTATGCGGCGCTGCTCAACAGGAACGGCTACTACGAAGGCGCCAGCTATCAGATTCACGGTACCCATGTCTCAGGTACCATCGCCGCCAATCGTGATGGCAACGGGACCCATGGTGTGGCATTCGGTGCCGATCTGAGCGTGGCGCGCTTGTTTTCCAACAGTGTGAGCTACCTCTCGGTGGTCAACATCGGTGGCAACCTTTACCTGGATTCGCAGAACGTCGCCGGGATCGGTGCATCCGATTCGATCTACCCGCAGTTGTACGCTCAGCTCAACGATCAGGGCACGCGCGCGGTCAACCACAGCTGGGGCCTGGCCACGGAGCCGGACAGCGCTGACATGCTGGACTTCTACCAGTCGCACCCGGTGTTCGCCGATGCATTGGCTGCCATGGCCGAAGGCTCTCGCAGCCGCGGTTTGATCCAGGTATGGGCCGCAGGCAATACCGACGCGCCCAATCCCTCTCCGGAGCAGGCGCCCATCGCCGGCATGTATGCCTCGCTGCCGCGTGCCATCGCCGATATCGAGCAGTACTGGCTGGCCGTGGTCAACGTCAACCAGGATAGCAAGCTGAGCAACAGCTCGATGCGCTGCGGACTGGCGGCCAACTGGTGCCTGGCGGCACCGGGGTCTGTCATCACGTCCACGGTCTATGGCGCCGACTCGCAGATCGACGCCGATCTGTACGATGAAGACGGCAATCTGGTCCTGGAAATCAACGGCCAAGTCCCGACGTATTCCTACCGGGACCTGAGCGGTACCTCGATGGCAGCCCCGCACGTCACCGGTGCGCTGGGCCTGCTGTTCGAACGCTTCCCGTACCTGAGCAGCGCGCAGGTGCGCGACGTGCTGCTGACCACCGCCACCGATCTCGGTGCCGCCGGTGTGGACGACGTCTACGGCTGGGGCCTGATGAACCTGGCCAGCGCGATCGAAGGCTACGGCATGCTGCGCGTCGACACCGACGTGGTCATGAACCAGAAGGCCGGTGGCCTGAAGGTGTGGGAAGGCGATGCCTGGGACGACTGGACCAACAACATCGGCGGCCCGGGCAAGCTGACCAAGTCCGGCATCGGCTGGCTGCGTCTGAGCGGCGACAACACCTTCAACGGCGCGATCGTGCGCGAGGGCGTGCTGGAGCTGGACGGCGCCAATGCACTGACCGCCTCGGTCGATGTGCAGGGCGGCCAGTTCCTGCTCAACGGCAGCCTGGTGTCCACCACGCTCAACAACCTGGGTGGCAGCAGCGTCATCTCCACCACCGGCGTGCTCGATGGTTCGGCACTGAATGTGACCGGCGGTTCGGTCACGTTCAACGGTCTGCAGCAGGGCGATGATACCACCGTCGGCAGCGGCGGCAGCTTCGTGCTCAACGGCCGTCTGGTCGACGGCACGCTGACCTCGGCCGGCACCACCCGCGTCAATGCCGGCGCACTGCTGGACGGTTCGGATCTGTTCGTCACCGCCGGCACCGTGTCCTTCAACGGCGTGCAGCAGGACGGTTCGACCGTCGTCGGCGCCAAGGGCACCCTGAAGGGTGTCGGCACGCTGGGCAGCACCCGCGTCGAAGGCATCATCGCGCCGGGTAATTCGATCGGCACGCTGACCATCAATGGCGATTACGTGCAGACCGCCACGGGCGTGTACCAGGCCGAGCTTGCACCGGGCAGCCGCAGCGATGTGCTGCGCGTCACCGGTAGCGCCACGCTGGACGGCACCTTGAAGGCGCTGCCGGAAGTGGGCGTGTACTACCTCGGCGAGCAGTTCAACTTCCTGCAGGCCGCGGGCGGGGTGAACGGTCAGTTCGCCACCACCGATTTCTCCGCGTTCTCGCCGTTCCTGCAGTTCAGCCTGGCCTACACGGCCAATGGCATGAGCATCGGCGTCACCCGTGGCAACTCGCTGGTCAGCGCGGCAGTCACCGCCAACCAGATCGCGGTTGCGACCAGCGCCGATCGCCTGGGCGTCAACCAGGGTCTGCCGAAGCCGCTGACCCAGCTGTTCCCGGCCCAGGTCGGTGCGGCGCTGGACGCGCTGAGTGGTGAAATCCACGCCGCCACGCCGATGGCGCTGGTGGAAAGCAGCCGTTACCTGCGTGATGCGGCCCTGAGCCGTGCCGTGGGCGTGCGTTCGCCGGCTGCCGGCGATGACGGTGCCGCCGGTGGCGCGTGGGTGCAGGCGATCGGTGGCAGCGGCAAGCTCGATGGCGATGCCAATGCCGCGCGTACCGATTCCAACAGCAACGGCCTGCTGGTCGGTGCCGATCATGTGTTCGGTGGCGGTTGGCAGGTCGGTGTGCTGGTGGGTACCGGCCGTACCGACATCAAGCAGGCGGCCGGTCGCGGCGCTCGTTCGGAGATCGACAACACCCACTTCGGTGCCTATGTGGGCAATCAGTGGGGTGCGTTCGGTCTGCGCGCCGGTCTGGGCTATTCGCGCCATGACGTGGACAGCAAGCGTCAGCTGACGTTTGCTGGCTACCAGGATGCGCTGTCGGCCAAGTACGACGCCACCACCCGCCAGGCCTTCATCGAAGGCGCGTACCGCTTCGGCGGTCGCGAGGCGGGTCTGGAGCCGTACGTGCAGTTCGCCCGCGTTGAGGTGGACGTGGACGGCTTTGCCGAACAGGGCGGTGCCGCTGCACTGAACGGTCAGGTCGCCGACACGAGCACCAACGTGGCGACCGCCGGCGTGCGCTTTGACAAGGGGCTGAAGACGTCCTGGCAGCAGGAAAGCTGGCTGCACGTGCGCGGTGGCGTCGGCTACCGTCGTGCCTCCGGTGACCGCAGCCAGGTCGCCGATCTGGCCTGGACCGGTGGCAGCAGCTTTGCTGTCAGCGGTGCGGCGATCGCCGACAACGCGGTGGTGGCCGAGCTGGGCCTGTCGGCCTGGTTGAACCCGCGCAACCAGCTGGAGCTGGGCTACAACGGCACCTTCGGTGACGACGCCCGCGACCGCAGCGTCACCGCGCGCTGGTCCGTGCAGTTCTGATCCAACGGTACCGGTAAACGGAAAAAGGCGGCCATTGGCCGCCTTTTTCTTTGCATTGGCCTTGCGGCCATGACCATATGGATGCGGTGGGCGACCCCGTTCGCGGCCGGTTTCGACGCCTGTGATCCGATCGGGGCCTTGCTGTTGGTCGCCGACCAGCCGATGATTCCCGACGGGGTGAACACCGAGGCGTCCGATGCCAAGGTCAGCGCCCAGTTCGTCGAGAACCATATCCAGATCGGTATCGAGGCGCTTAAGCTACTACGGCGCAACGGCAAGTCGGTCCGCCACCTGCGTTTTGACGAGTAACGGCAATGGAACGGGTGGGCGTCTTGGGGCGCCCCCTACAGGGGTAGTAAATGGACGTGGCGGCACAAGTAGTGGAATTCTGGCGCGACGCTGGACCGCAGAAGTGGTTCGCGCGCGATGATGCGTTCGACGCGCGCTTCCGCCAGCAGTTCCAGGAAGAACATTTCGCTGCCGCCCGCCGCGCCCGCGAGCATTGGTTGAGCAGCGCCGAAGGCGCGCTCGCGCTGATGATCCTGCTCGATCAGTTCCCGCGCAATTGCTTCCGCGATACGGCGCACTCCTACGCCACCGATGGCCTTGCACGTCATTACGCCATGCGTGCAGTGGAGGAGGGCCTGGACCTGCAGCTGGTGCCCAAGCTGCGTGCCTTCATCTACCTGCCGTTCGAGCACTCCGAGGATCCGCAGGACCAGGAGCGTTCGGTGGCGATGTTCGATGTGCTGGGCGACAAGGAATATCTGCAGTACGCCGAGCTGCACCGCGACATCATCCGCCGCTTCGGCCGTTTCCCGCATCGTAATGCGGTGCTGGGGCGGATGCCGACCCCGGAGGAGCTGGATTATCTGGCCGAAGGTGGATTTGCCGGGTAACCGGTGGAGGGGCGCCACTGGCGCCGCGAACAAAAAAACGCCGGCGATGCCGGCGTTTTTCGTATCGCGCTACGGGCGGAAGATCAGTACTTCGGCACGCCGTTGTCCACCTCGTTCGACCAGGCATCGATGCCGCCGGTGATGTTGGACACCTTGGTGAAGCCCAGGGCGCGGAACTGCTCGGCCGCCTGTGCACTGCGGCCGCCGTGGTGGCACAGGAAGGCCAGCGCGGTGTCCTTGGGCAGGGCTTCCAGACGGGCGCGGTTGTCGCCGTCGAAGGTCTCGAACGGGGCGTTGATCGCCGCGATCGCACGCTCGTCGGCCGGGCGTACGTCCACCACGGTGATGCTGCCGGCACGCAGCTGGTCGTCCGCATCGCGCACGCTCAGTTCCTGCACGGCCTTGGGCGCGTTCGGGTTGTCGATCGCCAGGCCCTTGCCACGGATGTCGTCGACCCAGTCGATGGTGATGCCTTCGGCGCGGCGCGCGCTGGCCAGATCGAACTGCACCCGCAGGCCGTTGGACTCGGCGGCGATCGCGTTGTCGTCGTGCGGGGCCAGCTGGAAATTCGGCTGGAAGCGCGCGTCGATGCCCAGCTGCAGCGAGGCACCGGGGGAATCGGCCAGCGCGCCACGCAGCATCTCCACCGCCGCCGGGGTCACGGTGATGCGCGGCGGGGTGCGGTCCGGGGCGGCCAGGCCGAGCACGCTGCTCAGCTCACCGCTGCCGGCCATCTGCAGGATGATGTCGCTGCCACCGACCAGCTCGCCGTCGATGTACAGCTGCGGGATGGTCGGCCAGTCGCCGTAGGCCTTGATGCCTTCACGGATCTCGGCGTCGGCCAGCACGTTGACGTGGTCGAACTCAACGCCCAGGTCCTGCAGGGCGCCGACGGCCTTGGCCGAGAAACCGCACTGCGGCATGCTCGGCTGACCCTTCATGAACAGCACGACGCGGTTGGCGTTGAGAATGGATTCGATGCGCGAGCGCAGGGCGGGATCAAGGGACATGACGGTCGGGGTCCGGATATGCGAACCGCGTATTCTACGCGGCATGGCATCATGGGGCATGACCGTACCGGAAACGTTGCATCGCATTCCCCGGCGCCCGTGGCGCTGGGTGCCGTGGCTGGTGCTGTCACAGGTGCTGGTGGTCGGGGTCTGGGTGGCCTGGGGCTGGCGGTGGGGGCTACCCCTGATGGTGACCACGCATGCCCTGTTCATGGTGCCGGTGTTCCTGCCCAACAGCCGGTTCTATGCCCCGGTGGTGAGCCGCCTCCCCGGCGATGCCCGCAGGGTCTGGCTGACCATCGATGACGGCCCGTCTGCCGACACCCCGGCGGTGCTGGACCTGCTGGACCGCTACGAGGCGAAAGCAACCTTCTTCCTGGTCGGCGAGCGCGCGCAGGCGCAGCCGGACCTGGTCCGCGCGATGCTGGCCCGTGGGCACAGCCTGGGCAATCACAGCCATCGGCACCCGCAGACGCGCTTCTGGCGGCTTGGGCGGCAGGCGATGGCCGCCGAGATCACGCAGTGCCAGCAGGCCCTCACCGCGATCGCCGGCACGCCACCGCGCTGGTACCGCTCGGTGGTCGGGATGACCAATCCATTCGTGGCCCCCGTGCTGAAGCAGTGGCAGCTGACCCGGGTCGGCTGGAGCGCGCGGGGGTTCGACGGCGTGGCGTGCACGCCCGATCAGGTGGTCGAGCGGATCACACAGGATCTGGCGCCGGGCAGCATCGTCCTGCTGCATGAGGGCGCCGCACATGGCCACAACCTGGCCATCATCGAGGCGGTGCTCCAGGCGGTGCAGGCGCGTGGCCTGCACGCCGGTCTGCCGGACTGAGGCCGAGGCCTACGCCGGCGGAAGTGCGGGGATCAGCTCAGAGAGCCGATGATCATCAGCAGCACCACACCGAGGATGCTGCCGATCGAGATCACCAGGCCGAGGATCGCGAACACGCGGCGGCGGTCTGCCTGAAATACACCGGCGACGCCCAGCCCGAAGGCCACCAGCTGCATCAGCGCGGTGCACATCAGACCGAGGCCGACCAGGATTGCCGACATGGAGGTCTCCTCCATGCCGCCGGGCGTGGTGGTTTCGATGACGCCGGCCACGACGATCAGGCCCAGCATCAGCATGGCGCCGCCCAGGGCGGTAATGAAGGCGGCAATACCCATGCCGGAATGAGGGGTGTGCATCGGGGCTCCTTGTTGATGCGGTGAGACGGAAAATTCAGTGGGCGAGGGGCTGCGCGCTGGTGGCGTCGGCCGGGGGGTGCGAGGCATGCCACTGGTCGCGGATCCAGCCGCCGAGCGACAGCTGGGCGATCAGCACGCCCAGTGTCATCAGCAGCGCGATGATGCCGAACAGGCGCCGCCGGCGTGGCTGCAGCACGCTGCCCAGACCGAGCAGCAGGGCCAGGATGGCGAGCCCGACACTGCTGCCCAGCAGGGCCGCCAGCGACCAGGGCAGCTCGCGCATCGCCGCATGCTCGGGGGCATGGGCGTAATGCATGCTCAGCAGCAGCATCACCAGGCCACAGGCGCTGACGATCAGCGCAGCGATGCCAAGCGCGGAATGTCGGGTCTGTCGGGGCATGGGCGGCTCCTTGCCGGAAAGGGGGCGCGAGTATGCGCGTGTGCGGGCAGCGGCGCGAGCCGCCGTGACTACGCCGCGGGCGGACGTTCGCCGACGATCAGCCAGTTATTGAACGGCGTGTTGCCATACAGCGGTGTCATCTGCAGGCGCAGCCCGGCGGTTTCCAACGGGCTGCGCAGGCTGTCTGCGTCCGGGTAATGCCGAGGGCGCGTGCCCATCCAGCCCACCAGGTGCGCAAGCATGTCGGTGATCCGCGTGGTGCGATCACGACCACTGTGGTCGGCCAGCGTGGTGCGGATCACCAGCCGTGCGCCGGGTGCCACGCGCGCGGCGGCGTCGAGCAGCAGTTGCGTCTGCGCGGGCGCGGGCAGGTACTGCAGCACGTCGAGCAACGTGACATTGCCGTGGTGGGCGGGCAGGGCGGCACTGGCATCCACGCAGGTGAACCGGGCGTGCGGCAGCGCGGCGCGGGCGCTGGCCTGCTCCGCGCGTGCGACCTTGCCAGCGTCGATGTCCACGCCGTGATACGCCAGTGTGTTGCCTTGCTGGCGCAGCACGTGGGCCAGCAGCCCCAGGCCGCAGCCGATATCCAGCAACGGGGCCGCGGGCGCATCGTTCAACGCAGCCAGCACGCCCGGATACAGCGGATCGCTGCCGAGCTTGCCGCGGCTGTAGTAGTAATCGCGACGGTTGCCAAACCGCTGTGCCGGCAGGAACGCCGTGGCGATCCGGCGGGCCTGCTCCCTGGCCAGCGGCAGCGTGGCCTCGCTCAGCGGGTCGGCTCCGCCCACTGCACGCGCGTCACTTCGAACGCGCGCTGGTGCCACAGCGCGTACATCGCGGCGGACGGATGCAGACCATCCTCGGCCAACATGACGCGCTCGCCGCCCAGCTGGCGGCTCAGGTCGGTGATGTCGACAAACGCCACGTCATGCTCGGCACAGATCGCCGCGGCGGCGGCATTGTAAGCGTCCAGTTCCTGACCGATCTGCACGCGGTCCCGGCCGGCGTCCACGGCATACGGGGTCACGCCCCAGTCCGGGATCGACAGGACCAGCACGCGCGCCGCACGCTCGCCAGCGAAGGCGAGCGCGCGCTGCAGCAGAGCGGTGAAGCGCGGGCGGTACTCGTCCACGCTGCGCCCACGGTATTGATCGTTGACCCCGATCAGCAGGCTGACACACGCGAACGTGCCTTGGGGTGCGGCAGCATCGATGCCAGCCTCGAGCTCATCGGTGGTCCAGCCGGTGGTGGCGATGATCGTCGGGTCGTCCACGTCCACGCCGATATCGCGCAGGGCCGCGGCCAACTGCATCGGCCAGCGCCCGGCGGGCTCGACGCCTTCGCCGATCGTGTAGGAATCGCCCAGCGCCAGGTATGGCAGGCCCATCAGGCCACCGCGCTGCGCGGCTTGAGCGGCACCACCTTGGTGTTTGCCTCGGCACGGCGTGCGAGGGCGCGGTCGATGCGGGCGAACACATCGCGCATCACCTCCGGCTCGGGCAGCAGGGTCACGCGGAAGTGGTGGCGGTAAGGCACGTTGAAGCTCGAGCCCGGCACCACCAGCACGCCTTCCTCGTTCATCAGCTCCAGCGCGAAATCATGGTCGTCGAAGCTGCGTGCGGCGGCACCCACCACGGCCGGGAATGCGTAGAGCGCGCCGGCCGGGGCTATCAGCGACAGGTGCTCGCTGGCGTTGCAGGCCTCGATCACCGCGCGGCGGGTTTCATACAGACGGCCGCCCGGCGCGCACAGCGGCGAGATGGTGTCCGGCCCGTTGACGGCCGCATCGATGGCGTACTGGCCCGGCACGTTGGCGCACAGGCGCAGTGCGCTGAGCAGGTCCATCGCTGCACGGAACTCGCCCAGCCGCTCGGCTGCGCCGGACAGCATCGCCCAGCCCACGCGCCAGCCGCAGGCGCGATGCACCTTGCTCAGGCCGCTGAAGGTAATGCACGGATGGTCGCCGGCCAGCGGCGCGACCGCATGGAACTGCGCGTCGTCGTACAGGATCTGGTCGTAGATCTCATCGACCATCAGCAGCAGGTTGTGCTTGGCGGCGATGGCCACGATGCGCTCCAGCAGCTCGCGCGAGTAGCTGGCGCCGCTGGGGTTGTTCGGGTTGATCAGCACGATCGCGCGGGTGCGCGAGGACACCAGCGCCTCGATCTCGACCGGATCGGGCTGGAAGCCGTTCTCCGGTGCGCAGCGGTAATACACCGGACGACCATCGTTGAGGATGGTCGCGGCCGACCACAGCGGGTAATCCGGCGAGGGCACCAGCACTTCATCGCCCGGGTTGAGCAGGGCGCGCAGCGACAGGTCGATCAGCTCGCTCACGCCATTGCCGATGAACACCCGGTCCGGGTGCGCATCGGGTGCGCCGCGGCGGGCATACGCGGCGGCGATGGCTTCGCGCGCCTCTGGCAGGCCCTGCTGATGGGTATACGGATCGGTGCGGCCCATATCGTCGGCGATCGCGCGCTGCAGATGCTCCGGCGCACGGAACCCGAAGTTGCCGGGGTTGCCGATGTTGAGCTTGATCAGCTTGCGGCCCTGGGCCTCCAGCTCCCGCGCTCGTCGCGCCAGTTCGCCCCGGATCTCGTAGCGGACTTCGGACAGGCGCTCGCGGGTGGCGAGCGGCTTCAGCGGGGGCGTGGACATGAACGGGCCGTCATTCAGGCATGGAAACCGCATGGTAGCGGAATTGTTGCGTTGCAGGGCAAGCGTTTCCGGCCCAACGCCCGACCCTGCAAGGCAGTTGCAGATGAAAGGATTTCCGACCGTCCAGCCCTGCGCCGGTCCCCCGCGGCGACGCCTGGTCGCTACACCCATTAGAATGGGCACGATGAGCGAACCCACTGATTACCTTGCCCTGCAGACGATTGGCTGGCCCTGGCCGGGCGGCCCGGAGCTGCCGGCCTGGCAGGCCCTGTTCGAGCAGTTCCCGCAGGCGCGGCCGGGCCGGGTGATCGAGCAGCATCGGACCGGGTACATCGTCTCCGATGCGCCGGAAGCGGCGATCAAGACCGAATCCCCACCGGAATGGCAGCGCCCGCGCTTCCCCAGCCACGAGCGCGCGGCGGTTGGCGACTGGGTACTGCTGGAGGGCATCAAGATCGTGGCTCTGCTACCGCGGCGCACCGCGATCAAGCGTGGCGCGGCCGGTGAGCATTACCACCAGCAGGTGATCGCGGCCAACATCGATACGGTGTTCATCGTGTGTGGCCTGGATGCCGACTTCAATCCGCGCCGGATCGAGCGCTACCTGCTGCTGGTCGGCGGGGGCGGCGCGCAGCCGGTGGTGGTGCTGACCAAAGCCGACCAGACCGAGTACAGCCAGGACGCCCTGGACGTGCTGGAAGAACTGGCCGCGCAGAACATCCCGCTGCTGGCGATCAACGGCAAGGACCCGGCCAGCGCCTCGGCCCTGCTGCCGTGGCTCGCGGCCGGCCAGACCGTGGTGCTGGTCGGCTCCTCCGGTGCCGGCAAATCGACCCTGACCAATACGCTGCTCGGCGAGGAGCGGATGAAGACCGCCGATGTGCGCGTCAACGACTCGCGCGGCCGCCACACCACCACGCACCGTGCGCTGATCCCCTTGCCGGCCGGAGCCTGTCTGATCGATACGCCCGGCATGCGCGAACTGAAGCCGACCGGTGAAGAGGCTCTGAGCGAAGGCGGTTTCTCCGATGTGGAGGCCCTGTCGGCGCAATGCCGGTTCCGCGACTGCGCGCACCAGCGTGAGCCGGGCTGTGCGATCCGCGCGGCCATCGATGACGGCACGCTGGATGAAGAGCGCCTGCTCAACTACTTCAAGCTGAAAGAAGAAGTGGCTGCCGCCGCGGCCAAGCTGGCCGTGCGCCAGGCGCAGCAGGCCATCGAGCGCAAGCATGTCGGCAAGGGCGCGCAATGGCGCCCAGGCGGGAAGGGCGGCCGCCGCTGATCCGTTGAGTTTTGGTACTGTCCGCCCATGGACACGCCAATGACCGTGGATCGTGATGTTGCCCACCACACTGCGCTCGATGCCCAACTGGTCGAGGCGGTAGGCGGGATCAAACTGCTGGGGCTGACCAGCTGGCCAGCCGCGCTGCAGGCGCCCTTCCTGGCCAGCATCGCCCGCGGTCAGCCGGTGCTGCCGCAGGTCGACTACCCCAGGCTCGATTTTACTGACACCCGCCATCGGCTGGCCGCGATCAGCGCGCAATGCGATCCCGACCATCCCATCGGCCTGTACGTGCAGCGCTCGGCGCACAGCTGGGACCAGGCGGCCGGCCTGCTGGAATCACTGGGGACCGCCGCGGTGGATCGGTACTCGGTGGAGCTGTTTGGCGCCCCCGAGCAACCGCTACCGGGCAGCGGCCCCAGCACGCGCGATGCCGCCCGCCACTTCATCCAGATTGCGCAGGAGCTGGACCATGAGCTGCTGGCGCCCGAAGAACAGGTGCCGGTCTCGGCCACGGCACTGCAGCTACAGCTGCAGAGCGATCTGGATGCGTTCTTCGAATCGCGCATCATCAGCGTCCAGCTGGATCCGGATCTGATCTCCAAGGCCGCCGCCGGCCCGAACCGGATCCGCCTGCGCACCAGTGCGCGCTTCAGCGCCTACGACCGTGCGCAGCTGTTCCATCACGAGGCGCTGGTGCATTCGTTGACCGCGCTCAACGGCCGCGAGCAACCGCACCTGCCCAGCCTGGCGCTGTCCTCGCCGCGGGTCACCGCCACCCAGGAAGGACTGGCCACGTTCGCCGAGCAGATCACCGGCAGCATCGACATCGAGCGTCTCAAGCGCATCAGCCTGCGCACCGAAGCGATCGCGATGGCGCGAGAAGGCGCCGATTTCATCGAGGTGTTCCGCTACTTCTGCGAGGCCGGCCAGAACAACGAAGAGAGCTTCGCCTCCGCCCAGCGCGTGTTCCGCGGCGTGCCCCCGAGCGGTGGCGCGGCCTTCACCAAGGACACGGTGTATCTGCGCGGGCTGGTCTCCGTGCATACCTTCTTCCGCCACATGCTGGCCGAAGACCGCCTGCAGGTCTGCCGCTGGCTGTTCGCCGGCAAGATGTCGCTGACCGACGCGATCGCCTTCGCGCCACTGTTCGAAGAAGGCATCCTGCGCCCGCCGCGCTGGCTGCCGCACTGGGTCAGCCGCGCGAACGGATTGGCCGGCATGCTCGCGTTCTCGCTGTTCGCCAACCGCATCCGCATGGATCAGCTCGCCCCCGAGTAGGGCCGGCCGCTGGCCGGCAAGCTCGCGCACTTTGCACGTGTGCCCCGTGCGTTAATGAGCACTGCATCGCGTCATCTGCGATGACCCGCACCGTAAACATCCTTTCATCTTCCGCTCGCATGCTGGTCATGCACCTGCATTGCGCAGGTCATCTTCCCCCATGTAACGGACGACCATGCTTACCCGACCCCTGACGATCGCGGTGGCGCTCGCGCTGTGCGCCGCCAACGCCCACGCTGCCGATGTAGACGCCACCGCCGCTGCCAACGTTGCGCTCAGCGCGCAGACCCTGGACACCGTTTCGGTGATCGGCCAAGGCGAGACCCGCCAGGTGCAGCGCATCACGGCCGTGGACAAGGAAGTGCTGCCGCCGGGTACCAGCGGCCAGAAGATCCTCGACCGCCTGCCGGGCGTCTCCGTGCAGTCCAACGATGCCTTCGGTGCCAATGAAGAATCGCAGACGATCAGCCTGCGCGGCTTCGACAAGAGCCGCCTGGGTTACACGCTGGACGGCATTCCGCTCGGCGACAACAGCTACGGCAACTACAACGGCCTGAGCATCGCCCGTGCGCTGATCGCCGAGAACCTGGCCGGTGCGGAACTGTCGCAGGGCATCGGTTCGCTGGGCGTCGCTTCGACCAGCAACCTCGGCGGCACCATCCAGTATTTCTCGCAGGACCCGTCCACCGAGTTCGGTGGCAAGGCCAGCGTCACCGTCGGCGATGACAACCAACGCCGCGGTTACCTGCGCGTGGACACCGGCGACATCAACGGCTTCTCGGCCTATGTGTCCGGCGTGCATCAGGATTCGGACATGTGGGCCGAACCAAACCAGAACCAGACCACCCGCCAGTTCAACGCCAAGGCGATCTGGAACGTGGGCGACAATCGCTTCGGCGCCTTCGCCGCGACCTCGCGCGTCAGCCAGGCCAACTACGCTTACCTGTCCAAGAGCATGCTCGCGCGTGGCCTGGGCTGGGACTGGAACATCTACGCGCCGGACTGGGACCGCGCGGTCGCCGCCGCCTACTGTGCACCGGGCACCTACAACGCGCAGAAGTGTGCGTTCACCGGTGGCGTCAACAGCATCGATGATGCGTACTACCAGAGCCGTGCACTGCGTGACGACAACCTGTACTCGCTCGATGCCGACCTCGCGCTGGGCGATAGCGCCCGCCTGAAGCTGCTTGGCTACCACCATGAGAACCGTGGCCAGGGCCACTGGTGGGCACCGGGCCAGCCGTCCAACCCCGGCACCGCGCAGATGCTGCCGATCTCCATCCGCAGCACCAACTACACCATCAACCGCCAAGGCATCACCGCCGCGTTGAGCTGGCAGTGGGGCATCCACGAACTGGAAGCGGGGCTGTGGTACGAGCGCAACGACCACAACGTCGAGCGCAATTTCTACTACATCACCGGCCCGTTCCTGGATGACGGCTACCTCAACCATCCGGACCGTCGCCTGTTCGATCAGGACTTCGACATCCGCACGCGCCAGTTCTACGTGCAGGACCGCATGCGCTTCCTGGACGACCGCCTGACCGTGGACGTGGGGATCAAGAGCCCGAACACCCGCATGACGGCCAACGCCAAGCCGGGTACCGAGGCCAGCTACGCCTCGGGCACCCTGACCGCCAAGGAATCGGTGCTGCCGCAGGCCGGTATCGGCTTCAAGCTGAGCCCGAACCAGGAAGTGTTCGCCTCCTACTCGGAGAACATCGCCGCCTTCGTCGGTGGTGGCAGCGGCGGCCCACTGCAGGTCTCGCCGGAATCGTTCGCGGCCAGTGCCGGGCTGGAGCCGGAGAAGTCCAAGACGCTGGAAGCCGGCTTCCGTACCTTTGGCGAGAAGTACCAGGCCTCCATCGCGGCCTATCACGTGACGTTCGACAACCGTCTGCTCTCGCTCAATCCCTGCACCAGCATCGAAGTGGGCACGCGCCCGGAGTGCATCACGCGCTTCATCAACGTGGGCTCGGTGAAGAGCCGCGGTGCGGAACTGACCTTCATCCTCAAGCCGATGGACGGCCTGCAGTGGTACAACGCGCTCTCGTGGAACAAGACCACCTACGAGGACAACTACACCTCGGGCGGCGCGATCGTGCCGGTGGCCGGCAAGATTACGGTGGACACGCCCGAGCGCATGGCCTCCAGTGAGATCAGCTGGAACCGCGATGGTTTCTTTGCCAGCCTTCGCGCGAAGTACACGGGCAAGCGTTACTACACCTACACCAACGATCAGTCGGTGCCGGGCGTGACGACGTTCGATGCGGGCATGGGGTATTCGTTCGGGCCGGGCATGGGGCTGCGCGATATCAAGGTGTCGCTCAATGCGACCAATCTGACCAATAAGCGTTACGCGGGTCAGTTGAGTTCGTTCGCGCCGACGGATCCGACCGGCACGCGCTATGCGATCCACGCGAGCGCGCCGCGTCAGGTGTTCATGACGGTGGCTGCGGAGTTCTGATCTCCGCTTGGTAAGAGCAAGGGTAGCCACCGACCATTGGTCGGTGGCTTTGCTTTGTGCACTGGCAAGGAATCGACCCCAAAAGCTCAACGCCACGAGCGCATTGTCCGTCTTGTGGCTGGGCCAGGCGTGGGGTGTGTGGGTTCGCGGGACGCGCCGTAAACCCATCCATGGGGGCTCGTGAGCCGCATCCATGCGGCACAACGGTCCCGCCAACCCACACACCCCACGCCCCCGACAGTTGGCTGGTGGCCATGGCGAAGCAAAGCAACGCAACGCTGCAGGCGGACAGTGCCGAGGCGACTCGTGCTGAGGTACCTGAGCGGAGAAAGTTACGCAGATCAATCGAACCGAGCGAGCCAAGCGGACCAAGCAGACCAAGCAGACCAAGCAGACCGAGCAGACCGAGCAGACCGAGCAGGCCAAGCAGGCCAAGCAAGTCAAAGAAGCGAACGAATCCACGAAGGCAAGCCAATGCAACGGCGGCACCAAGCACCGGCTTTTTCCATTGCGCACCAGCCCTCTGTCAAAGGGGAGGCACGGGTGGGTTGGCGGGACCGTGTGTTGCCATGGATGGCAACACACGAGCTTACATGGACGTACTTGCAGCGGGTCCCGCCAACCCACCCGTGCCTGCCCAGCGCGACACGGGCCTGCAGTCCGGCTTTTGCCCCGCCGTTGCCGTTGCCGTTGCAAGTAGCCCAACGTTCCCGAAAGCTCGGAAGAAAAAAAAGCCGCGATGCCAACCAGCATCGCGGCTCCACCTCGTGGGGGAGGTCACGCATCAAATCGGATGCGCAAAACCATCAGAACATGTGCAACCCACCATTCACCGCATAATCCGCACCCGTCACATACGCCGCATCATCGGATGCCAACCACGCACACAGGCTCGCCACTTCCTCCGGGCTGCCCAGGCGCCGGATCGGCACCGAACCCGCCAGACGATCCAACACATCCGGCGGAAAACTGCTGATCGACTGACTCGCGATATAGCCCGGCGAAATCGTATTCACCGTCACACCGCGCGTCGCCACCTCATTGGCCAGCGCCCGGCTGAACCCATGCATCGCCGCCTTCGCCGTCGCAAAGTTCACCTGGCCGATCTGGCCCTTGTGCGCACTGACCGAGCCGATGTTCACGATCCGGCCCCAGCCGCGCGTACTCATGCCATCGATCACCTGCTTGGTGATGTTGAACAGCGCATGCAGGTTCGAGCCCATCACCGCGTTCCAGTCGTCCGGGCTCATCTGCCGGAACAGCACATCGCGGCTGCCACCAGCATTGTTGACCAGCACATCGATCTCGCCGACCTCGGCCTTCACCTTGGCGAATGCCGCCACGGTCGAGGACCAGTCCGCCGCGTTGCCTTCCGAGGCGATGAAATCGAAGCCGAGCTCACGCTGCTCGCGCAGCCAGGCGGCCTTGCGCGGGGAGTTCGGTGCGCAGCCGGCGACCACGGTGTGGCCATTGCGGGCCAGCTTCTGACAGATGGCAGTGCCGACACTGCCCATGGCGCTGGTGACGTAGGCGATGCGAAGAGTCATGGCGGAACGCTCCTTGGTAGGCGGATCAGGACGCAAGCGGATACAGGCCGAACAGCAGCCCGCCAAACATCAGCAGCAGCGAAATGCCGATGGCCCACTTCAGGGTGAACTTCTGGTGGTCGGCAAATTCCACCTTGGCCAGGCCGACCAGCAGATAGGTCGAGGGCACCAGCGGGCTGAGCAGATGCACCGGCTGGCCGGCCAGCGAGGCGCGCGCCATTTCCACCGGCGTGATGCCGTAGTTGCCGGCGGCTTCGGACAGGATCGGCAGCACGCCGAAGTAGAAGGCGTCGTTGGACATGAAGAAGGTGAACGGCATCGAGGCCAGCGCAGTGATCACTGCCAGGTAGGGGCCCCAGCTGTCGGGAATGATCGCCAGGAAGCTGTGCGACATCGCCTCGACCATGCCGGTGTTGTTGAGGATGCCGGTGAAGATGCCGGCCGCGAAGATCAGCGAGACCACCGAGAGCACGTTGCCGGCGTGGTTGACCACCCGGCGGCGCTGCTCGGCCAGGTTCGGGTAGTTGATGACCAGGGCGATCGCGAAGCCGACCATGAACAGCACCGGCATCGGCAGCAGGCCCATGATCAGCGCGGTCATCAGGGCGATGGTCAGGCCCAGATTGACCCACAGCAGCTTCGGGCGCTTGATGTCTTCGGCGTCTTCCACGGTCGGCAGGGTGTTGCCATCATCGGAGACGCTGTTGTCCATCCAGCTGCCGCCCTGCGGCAGGGTCACCACGCCCAGGCGACGGCGCTCCTTCATGCCCAGGTACCAGGCCAGCACCAGCACGCCGGCGCAGGCGATCACCATCGAGGGAATCAGCGGCACGAACACGTCGGCCGGATCCACGTGCAGCGCGGTAGCCGCACGCGCGGTCGGGCCGCCCCACGGGGTGAGGTTCATCACGCCACCGGCGAGGATGGTCACGCAGGTCATGTTCAACGCGTTCATGCCCAGGCGCTGATACAGCGGCAGCATCGCCGACACGGTGATCATGTACGTGGTCGAGCCGTCACCGTCGAGCGAGATCAGCATCGCCAGGATGGCGGTGCCGAGCACGATCTTCATCGGGTCGCCCTTGACGAAGCGCAGGATGATCCGCACCAGTGGATCGAACAGACCCGCATCGATCATCACGCCGAAGTACAGGATGGCGAACATCAACATCACGCCGGTCGGCGCGATCTTCTTGATGCCTTCCAGCATCATGTCGTCGATGCCGGCCGCGAAGCCGCCAATCAACGCGAACAGGATCGGAATGGTGATGAGGGCGACCAGCGGCGACAGCCGCTTGCTCATGATCAAGTACATGAATGTAATGACCATGCCAAAGCCGAGGATGCTCAGCATCATCTGCATTCTCCAGAAGAAACGGTGCGGGAAGTAGGCATCAGAAGTCGTACTGCAGGCGGCCGGTGACCGCGCGGGTGCGGTCCACGGTGGCGTCGGCCAACCGGTCGCGGTTGCGGCTTTCGATCAGGTTGAGCATGAAGCGCAGGTTCGGGCGCATGTACCAGTTGCCGCCCAGCGTCCATGCCTCGGTCTGGCCGTCGCGCAGGTCGGGCTGGCCGATCAGGTGCTGCTCCCCGCGCATCTGGTCATAGCGCAGTGCCAGCTCGAAGGCACCGGCCTTGTGCTGGAAATCCTTGACCCGGCCGAAACGCCCGGTCTTGCGGTCATACACGCGTGACTCGCCGGTGACGAACCAGCTGACCAGGCCATAGCCGGCCAGGACCTTGCCGCGCTGGCTGCCATCGTCGAAGGTGGCGCCGCTGAATTCGCCCTGCCAGGACAGCGGGCCGTGCACCTGTGCGTACTCCAGCGACCACTTGTTGACGTCGGTGTCGCGCCCGGCCGAGAAATCGACCAGGGTCAGGCGGCTGTTGTCGGAGAGGTGACCTGCCGGGCGTGGGCGAATGCGCAGGGCAGGGACGCCGTCGGCGCCGGGCGTGTCGTAGCGCTCATGCGCCAGCGACAGGCCCAGGTGCAGCACATCCCCGGCGGTGGCGCCAGGGGCCCAGGTCGCGCGGCCACCCGCGGCACGGCCCTTGACCTGCCATGCGTCGATGCTCTCCAGGCTGTAAGCGCTGGCGGCCCAGGTCATGTCGCCGCGCGCGGCCTGCCAGGAGGCGCCGAGGCGATACAGCGGGGCCAGCGTGGTGCCGGCATTGCCGCGCTCCAGGAAGGTGCCGTAGTTGGAACTGGTGCGGTCATCCAGCGAGAAGAACTGCTTGAACTGGCCCACGGTGAGCTTGCCGGCATCGCCGAAGCTGCGGCTGACGAACACGTCCTTGGCTTCGACCCGGTCGCCGGAGACGTCGGCTTCCAGTTTGTAGTCGACGGCGAAGAACTTGCCGGATACGTCAACCCATGCGCGACGGATCTCGGTGTCGTCCTTGTTCGGGGTGCCACGGCTGTCGTTGTGGAAATCGGCGAAGTCCAGATGCAGGCGGCCGCCAAGGCTGGCGGTGACCGGGCTGTCATCCTCGGTGTCGTCGGCGGCCCAGGCAGGTGTGGCCAACAACAGCGTGCAGGCGGCTGGCATGCACCAGCGCAATGCGTTCAGTTCCATGGCCCCTCCCAGGTACCGTGTGTTCGGTGGTGTCGCGTTGGCGCAGCCTAGTGCCGGGATGCTGTCATCCACCTGTCAGCCATTGCTGCACCGCAGCGAAGCGCACGGACGCGGCCGCACGCGCTAGCATTCGTGCACCTTTCCCGATCCCGACCGATGCGCATCCTGCTGGTGGAAGACAACCCGGACCTGGCCGACGCGATCGTCCGCCGCATGCGCCGCAGCGGGCACGCCGTGGACTGGCAAAGCGACGGGCTGGCGGCGGCGAGCGTGCTGCGTTACCAGAGCTTTGATCTGGTCGTGCTCGATATCGGCCTGCCCAAACTGGATGGCCTGCGCGTGCTGGCCGGCATGCGCGAACGCGGTGACAGCACACCGGTGCTGATGCTGACCGCGCGCGATGGCATCGAAGACCGTGTGCAGGCGCTGGATGTCGGTGCTGATGATTACCTGGGCAAGCCGTTCGATTTCCGCGAGTTCGAGGCGCGCTGCCGCGTGCTGCTGCGGCGTACCCGTGGGCAGGCCAGCGAGGTGGTGCAGATCGGCGGCTTCTTGTTCGACAACGCCGCACACCGGGTCAGCCTGGATGGCCAGCCGATCGAACTGCCCAACCGGGAATACCGGTTGCTGGAGATACTGATGGGCCGGCTGGGGCACGTGGTCGGTAAAGACGAGATCGGCAATGGTCTGTTCGGCTTCGATGACGAGGCGGGGCCGAACGCGATCGAGCTCTACGTGGGCCGCCTGCGCCGCAAACTGGTCGAGGCGCCGTTGCGCATCGTGACCGTGCGCGGCAGCGGCTATCTGCTTGAGGCGCACGATGCGGCGGCCATGGGCAGCAGCGATGGTGACTGAGCTGCGCGCGCCCTCCTCGATCCGGCGCACGCTGTGGCTGTATCTCGGCGGCTTGATGGCACTGTTTGCGGTCGCGTTGTTCTTCGGTGCGCGCGACTACGGCCAGCGTGCCGCCAACCGTTCCTACGATCACCTGCTGGTGTCGTCGGCGCTCTCCATCATCGACTCGGTCGCGCTGGTGGATGCGCAATGGCAGGTGGATCTGCCGTATGCCTCGCTCGACCTGCTGGCGATGGCGCCGGAGGACCGCGTGTTCTATCGGGTCTTCGACGCGCGCAACCAGACCGTGACCGGCTACGACGACCTGCCGGCGCCACCGCGAACGCCGACCGATCGCCCGCAGCTGTTCGACGCCGCCTACAGCGGCGAAACCGTGCGCTTCGTGGTGGTGTCGCGGCGGGTGTCATCACCGTCGGCCCAGGCCGAAGTACGCGTGCAGGTCGGGCAGACCCGGCGTGCACGCCAGGCACTGGCGCAGGACATGGTGACCCGCGCGCTGGTCGCGATCGTGGTGCTCTCGCTGCTGTCGCTGGCATTGGTCGCGCTCGGTGTGCACCGTGCGCTGCGGCCGCTGGTGCGGGTCGAACGCGAACTGTCCAAACGTGAGCCGTCCGATCTGCGGCCACTGGACGCAGCCACGCCGCAGGAAATGGACCAGATGGTCGGTGCGCTGAACCACTTCATGGGCCGGCTCTCGACCAGCAATGAAACCCTGCGTGCGTTCATGGCCGAGGCCGCGCACCAGATGCGCACGCCGCTTGCCGCGCTGCGCGCGCAGGCGCAGTTGGCACTGGACGACGAAGACCCCGAAGACATGCGCCGCAGCCTGCAGGCGATCGAGCGCAACGCGACCCACATGAGTCGCCTGCTCAACCAGTTGCTCAGCGATGCCAGTGTGATCCATCGCGCGAACCTGCAGCGTTTCGCCCTGGTCGATCTGGCCGAGATCGTGCACCTGGCGCTGCACGAGGCCCTGCCGCAGGCATTGCCCGCGCCTCGCGTGCAGCTGGCGGTGACCAGTGATCCGGCCTGGGTCAACGGGGATGCACTGCTGCTGCGCGAAGCGATCAAGAACCTGATCGACAATGCGCTCAAATACGGCGGCGACGGCGTCCTGCAGCTGGCGCTGACCACCGATGACAGCCACTGCGTGCTGACCGTCGCCGACCATGGCCCCGGGATCGCGGCCGCTGATGCGGAGCGGGTGTTCGAGCGCTTCGCGCGCGGCGAGGGCGCGGCAGCCGGTGGCGCCGGACTTGGCCTTGCGATCGTCAAGCGCGTGGTGGACAGCCACGGCGGCCATATCGATCTGTCCAACCGGGTCGATGGCGGCCTCATCGCCACCGTCCGCCTGCCGAGGAGACATGCATGAAACGCTGGTACGGCCTGCTGATGTTGCTGTTCACCGCCTCGGTCGTTGCTGACCCGGGTGACGTGCAGCGCTTCCCGGCGCTGGGGACGCCGACCGCGCAGCTGCGCATCCACGGCTCGACCGACATCGAAGTGTTCGCCACGGTGATCGCGGATTACCAGCGACTGCATCCGGGCACCGAGATCGTCTACGAGGACATCATCACGCAGGACATGTATGCGCGCTACCTGCGTGATCGCAACGGACCGGCTTCACCGGACATGCTGATCAGCAGTGGCATGGACCTGCAGGCCAAGCTGGTCAATGATGGCCACGCGCTACCGCATCGCTCGGCGCAGACCGATGCATTGCCCGCCTGGGCGCAATGGCGTCACGAGGCATTCGGGATCAGCTACGAGCCGGTCGCGATGGTCTACAACACGCGCACGCTGCCCGCGTCGCGTGTGCCACATACACGCCGCCAACTGCTGGAGCTGCTGCGTGCGCCGGATGCGCCGTTGCTGGGCCGGGTGGGGACCTACGATGTGCAGCGCAGCAGTGTCGGCTATCTGCTTGCCACCCAGGATGGCCAGCGCGGCAGCATGGCGGGCGCGCTGCTCGGTGCGCTGGGCGACAACCGCGTGCAGCTGGAGGAACGCACCGGCGTGCTGCTCGACCGGGTCAGCAGCGGCCAGCTGTCGCTGGTCTACAACGTGCTGGGCTCGTATGCGCAGGCGCGCATCGATGCCGGCGCGCCGCTGGGCATCATCGAGCCGGAGGACTACACCCTGGTGATGCTGCGCACTGCGGTGATCCCGCGCGGCGGCAAGCACCCGGATGAAGCCCGCCGTTTCCTGGATTATCTGCTGTCGCCCCGTGGGCAACAGGTGCTCTCCCGCGAAGCGCGTTTGATGCCGATCCTGCCGGCCGCGGGCCAGCGCCGTGGCGCGTCGCCGGAGCGCAGCTACCGCCCGATCCAGCTCGGTCCAGGTCTGCTGGTGTATCTGGACGGCCTCAAGCGCCGGCAGTTCCTGGACGCGTGGCGCGGCAGCATGCAGCAGGGGCGGTGAGGCCGGCAACGGCCTCGCCGTCCCTGCTGCCCGCGCATTCCACCTCAACCCCGCGCCGTTGGCGCGCCCCCTTCAACAGGAAGGGGGCTTTTCTCCAGACGCTCAACGTGTATCGGCAGGTGGGGTCCGCTACGCCGCAGGGATGCCGGTAGTGACGGCCGCTGGCCGTCAACCTCATTACAATGGCCCGCATGAGTGACATCACCGTTCTGGTCGCCGACGACCATCCCCTGCTGCGTGCCGCGGTCGTGCATTCGCTGCGTCAGGCGCTGCCGCAGGTCAATGTGATCGAAGTGGCCAGCGCCGCCACGCTGGAGAGCGCGCTTGATCAGCATGCAGAGATCGAGCTGATACTGCTCGATCTGACCATGCCCGGTGCCCGCGGATTCTCCTCGTTGTTGCATGTGCGCGGCGCACATCCGGATGTGCCGGTGGTGATTGTGTCCTCCAATGACCACCCGCGGGTGATCCGGCGTGCGCAGCAGTTCGGCGCCGCCGGCTTCATTCCCAAGTCGGCCCCGGCCGAAACCCTCGGCCAGGCGGTGGCGGCGGTGCTTGATGGCGGGGTGTGGTTCCCGGCGATGGCGGCCGAGCGCTCCGAATCCGATGCACTGCTGGCCACGCGCCTGGCGCAGCTCACCCCGCAGCAGTTCCGGGTGTTGTTGTGCCTGGCCGATGGCCTCCTGAACAAGCAGATCGCCTACGAACTGGGTCTGGCCGAGAACACGGTCAAGGTGCACGTCACCGCGATCCTGAAGAAGCTGGAATGCCACAGCCGCACACAGGCGGCAGTGCTGGTGAAGGCACTGGAGCCGGAAGGCGATACGGGCGCCGGCGTCTAGCGGCACGGTCTCAGCTGCGGTGGCGTAGCAGCAGCTGTGTCATCAGGGCCCGCAGCGCGGGCGGGCGCACCGGCTTTGAAAGGAAGCCCCAGCCGTTCTCCGCAGCGTGGGCCTTCAACGTGTCATCGCGCTCTGCGGTGACCAGGATCACCGGCGGGCGCGCGTTCCACAGGCCGCACAGGTGTTCATACAGGTCCGGGCCGTGCCAGTGGCCCATGCGCACGTCCAGCAGCAGGAGTCTGGGCACGTTGAAGGCCGAGGCGATCTCCAGCGCAGCCTGCGGGCCATCGGCCAGTTCCACCACACAGCCCCAGCGCTCCAGCAGCGCACGGGTGGCAGCGCAGACACGCGGGTCGTCGTCGATGCTCCAGACCCGGCAGTGGCGCAACGGGCTGTCATCGGCGCTATCGACCATCGGGGCGATCGCGGGCGCCGGTGCGATCACCACGTCCGCGGCCTCACTCAGGGGCAGACTTACTGAAAACACACTGCCGTGCCCCAGCGTCGAACGCAGCCGGATCGGGTGGCCAAGCAGGCGGCCGATCCGCTCCACGATCGCCAGCCCCAGGCCGGCGCCACGTTCCTGATCCACCCCGTCGTCGAGGCGTCGGAACTCTTCGAAAATTTCGCCCTGCAGGCTCTCCGGTATGCCGGGTCCCTGGTCGTGCACCTCGATGCGCAGCTGACCGCTGTCACGGCGGCAACCGATCAGGACGCGGCCACGTGGGGTGTAACGCAGCGCGTTGGACAGGAAGTTCTGCAGGATCCGGCGCAACAGGGCCTCATCGCTGACCACCACCGCGCGCGTGTCCACCCAGCGCAGCTGCAGGCCACGGCTGTCGGCGGCCAAGCCGAATTCACGCGCCAGCGTTTCCAACAGCGGCGACAGCGCGAACGCACGCACATGCGTCTTCAGTGCGCCCGATTCCAGTCGCGAGATGTCCAGCAGGCTGTTGAGGATGGCGTCCTGCGCGGCCAGCGCGGCGTCCACATGTTCGCTGAGTTCGCGGGCATCGCCCTGCAGTTTGCCGCGCAGCACCGAAACGAACATCCTCGCAGCGTTCAACGGCTGCAGCAGGTCGTGCACGGCCGAGGCCACGAAGCGCGATTTGTAGCGGTTGGCCCGCTCGGCTTCACGGCGTGCTTCATCCAGATCGCGGGTGCGCTCGGCGACGCGATGCTCCAGCGCGTCGGCGAGCGAGCGCAGCTCGCGTGCGGTGTTCTTGTAGGCGGTGATATCGGCGTAGCTGGTGACGAAACCGCCGTCCGGCAGTGGGTTGCCACGGATCTCCAGTACGGTGCCGTCGTCTTTTTCGCTCTCGCGCATGTGCGGGCGGCCGCTGCGCAGGTGGTTCAGGCGGCGCTCGATGGCTTCGTCGATCGGGCCGGGGCCGAGCAGGCCGCGGCGCGCGTTGAAGTGGAAAATCTCTTCGATCGGACGGCCCACCCGGATCAGCCCGGTCGGGAAGCGGAACAACTCCAGATAGCGGGCATTCCACGCCACCAGTTTCTGTTCGTTGTCGATCACCACCACGCCCTGCGGCAGGTGCGCCAGGCTGCGGCTGAGGCCGCTGTCGGCCTGCTGGGCGGCCTGCAGTACGCCGTCCTGTGCGGTGCGCAGCTCCTGTGCGTGCTGCTTGAGCACGCTCTCCAGCTCGCGCCGGCTTCGCTGCCGGTGGGCCGCCAGCCGCCGGCGCTGCTGCACGAACAGCCCCAGGAAACACAGCGCCAGCCAGATGCCGCCGGCGGCCAGCGCGGCGCTGCGGCCGACCGCCGTGCTGGCGCTGGCATCGTGCAGCAGGTGCAGCTTCCACTGCGGCTCGCTCAGCGCCAGGGTCTGCCACAACACCGGCCGTGGCAGCGCGGGCTGCTCGATGCGGACCATGCGCCCGCCATCGGCGAGCAGCTCCACGACGCGCGCCTCCAAGGGCTGCAGCGACCGATCCGCGTACTGGCGGGTGGCCAGCATCTCGTTGCGCTCCTGTGGACCGAGTGGGCGTAGCAGGCGGTAGCGCCACGCATCACCGTTGGCCAGGAACACCACGTCATGCGCATCGGTGGCGAGCACGATGTCCGGGCTCTGCAGCCACTCCTGCTCAAGCGCGCGCAGTTCGATCTTGATCGCGACCACACCCAGCACGGCTCCGCGTTCGTCGTAGATCGCCTGGGAAAGGAAGTAGCCGGGCACGGCAGTGGTCATGCCGATGCCGTAGAAGTGCCCGCTGCCGTGCGCCATCGCCTGCTGGAAATAGGGGCGGTAGCTGTAGTCCTCGCCGACATTGGTGGTCGGCTGGTCCCAGTTGCTGGCCGCCACGGCGATGCCGTGCTTGTCGATCAGCGTCAGGGTCGAGGCGCGGGTGACATTGTTGGCCTGGGCCAGTTTGAGATTCAGCCGCTGGCGTTCTGCAGCGGTGAGCGGGTGGGACACGGCCTGGTGCAGGTCCGGGTCCAGCGCCAGCACCTGCGGCAAGGTGCCGAAGCGATCGATCCGCTGCTGCAGGGTCTGCGCGTACAGGCCCAGCTGGCGCCGGACCTGCAGGCTTTCGTCATCCAGCGCCCGCTGCTGTGCATAGCGTCCGGCCAGCAGCGCGCACAGCAGCGTGCCGCCGAGCATCAGGACGATGATCAGCAGCCAGGGGCGATAGCGGGAGACGCGGTACATGCCGTCAGTCTAGGCAGGACACGGCGGACGCGCGTCAACGCGTCCGCCGGGCGGGATCAGAAGTGCATCTGAGCGCGCAGTTCGAAGATTTCCGGCTGGCTGCGGACGCCGCGACGGCTGGCGTCGACCTTCACGTAGTTCGCCTGGAACTTGAAGTGCGAGGTCAGGTACCAGTTGGCACCCAGGGTCCAGTCGTGCTGACGGCCGCCAAACACATCGGCGTCATCCAGATCGATACGGCTGTAACGGGTCACCAGCTCGACCGCGCCATAGCTGTGGGCCGGTTTCACGTTGGCCACGGCACCAGCGTTGTACGGGCGCGATTCGCCGGTCAGGATCCAGCTCGCCATCGCGTACTGACCATTGCCGGTGTAATCCGGCTTGCCATCACGGCTGACCGTGGTCTGCAGCGCTTCGCCCTGCAGCGAGAACGGACCGCGGATCCAGATGCCTTCCAGGCCGGTACGGACGATCTTGTCGGCGGTGGTCAATGCACCGGAGTCGACCAGGCGGATGTCGGTCAGGCCGGCTTCCGGGCGCGCGCGCAGGCGGGCGCTGGCCGGGTGCGAAACGTCGCGGCCATCGCGGTAGCCGCGCGGGTTTTCCTGTGAATAGGCCAGACCCAGGTGGATCACGTCGCCTGCGGCCTTGACTGGAGTCCACACCGCACGCACGGCCTGGGTGGTGCCGGGATTGTCACCCTGCAGATCCTTGCCGCCGTAGGCACCGGCCTGCAGCAGGTACTGCGGGCGCTCCAGCACCCATTCGGCACCGGTGCGACGGCCTTCGTAGAACGCCTGCACGGGCAGGGCGGTCTCCACGAAGCTGCCGGCGCGCGAGGAGGTGCCCGCGTCCAGGCCGACCGGGGTCTTCATGTAGCCGAAGCGGAAGCGGCCGATGTCGCTGCCGAAGAAGGCCTTGCTTTCGAAGCGGACGAACACGTCCAGCCAGGTGTCGGACTGGAAGTCGTAATAGACCATGGCGTCATACACGCCCTTCTTCTTCAGGGTCGCGCCGAATTCCTTGCGGCGCACGGCGTCGGCATCTTCGATGCCGCTGTTGCCGGAGAAGTCGTTCAGGTCGTAAGCGATGTTGGCCGTGGCGGCCAGTTCGGTGCCATCGCTGAAGGTGGCCTTGGTTGGCCAGTTGTCCCAGTCGGCCGCGGTGGCGGCGAGCGGGGCCGTGGCCAGGGCCAGGGCAATGAACAGGGGTGTAGAGCGCATGGGCGGTAGCTGCAAGTAAGAGTGGGGCAGAACAACAACGGCCGCGAACGGCAAATCTTTGGGAATTTTACCCGTGATCCGCCGCAGGGCCACCCGCCGCCGTGGGGGCGCGGTGCCGGGCCAGTGTAGGCAGTGCGGTCAGCTGAACCGGGGGGCTAGTACCAATAGGTTATCTGCGTTGGCCGGATGCGGGCGTAAAAAGGCCACGCCAGATGCCGCCCAGCGCGGCCGGCATCCTTCGTGACACTGCCGGAGCTTCCCATGCACGTTCCCACCACCGCCCCGCTGGCAGCCAAGCCGCTGCCGTTCTACCGCCAACTGTATTTCCAGGTGGTGGTGGCGATCGTTCTCGGTGCCATCCTCGGCCATTACGAGCCGGCCTTCGCCGAATCGCTCAAGCCGCTGGGCGATGCCTTCATCAAGCTGGTGAAGATGATCATCGCCCCGGTGATCTTCCTGACCATCGTCACCGGTATCGCCGGCATGACCCACCTGCGCACCGTGGGCCGGGTGTTCGCCAAATCGATGGCCTATTTCCTGTTCTTCTCCACGCTGGCCCTGGTGGTCGGCATGGTGGTGGCGCACGTGGTGCAGCCGGGCGCGGGGATGAACATCAACCCGGCCGACCTGGACCAGACCGCGGTCAACGGCTATGTGCAGAAGTCGCATGAGCTGACCCTGGTCGGCTTCGCGCTGGACATCATCCCGGCGACCCTGGTCAGCGCCTTCGTCGAAGGCAACATCCTGCAGGTGCTGTTCGTGGCGGTGCTGTTCGGCATCGCGCTGGCCCTGACCGGCGCCAAGGGCCGTCCGGTGCTGACCTTCCTGGAGGCGCTGACCGCCCCGGTGTTCCGCCTGGTCCACATCCTGATGAAGGCGGCCCCGATCGGCGCGTTCGGTGCGATCGCCTTCACCATCGGCAAGTACGGGGTCGGCTCGCTGGTCAACCTGGCCTGGCTGGTCGGCTCGTTCTACCTGACCGCCTTCCTGTTCGTGGCGGTGATCCTGGGCGTGGTCTGCCGCCTGTGCGGATTCTCGGTGTTCAAGCTGGCCCGTTACCTGAAGGCCGAACTGTTGCTGGTGCTGGGCACCTCGTCCTCGGAATCGGCGCTGCCCTCGCTGATGGAAAAGATGGAAAAGGCTGGCTGCAGCAAGTCCGTGGTGGGCCTGGTGGTCCCGACCGGCTACTCCTTCAACCTGGACGGCACCAACATCTACATGACCCTGGCGGCGCTGTTCATCGCCCAGGCGACCAACACCGAACTGACTCTGGGCCACCAGATCGCCCTGCTGCTGGTGGCGATGCTCAGCTCCAAGGGTGCTGCCGGCGTCACCGGTGCCGGCTTCATCACCCTGGCCGCGACCCTGGCGGTGGTGCCGGAAGTGCCGGTGGCCGGCATGGCGCTGATCCTGGGCGTGGACCGCTTCATGAGCGAATGCCGCTCGCTCACCAACTTCATCGGCAATGCGGTGGCCACCGTGGTGGTCTCGCGCTGGGAAAACGCGCTGGATCGCGACCGCCTGGCGATGGTGCTGGACGGCCGCGAGGCCGAGCTGCCGCCACTGGTCGTGGCCGACCTGCCGGACACGCTGCCGGCCCCGGCGCACTGAGCCCGATGCCCTGATTGTGTGGTGCATGGTCGTGCCGTTCCTGCCGGGGCGGCACGGCCATGTTTTGTTCTGAAGGCCCGGTGCGCGCTGTCATCTGTGCGCGGCAGGCTGGTCCGCATACGCCGGCGAACGGCCGGTGCGCTGCGTTGGATTATGTGCGGTTGCAACATCGCCGCGACAGCGTAGCGACAGGTCCGTCCACGCCAACGGGGGTATGATCCCCTGTTCCTCTCGCCCATTCATCTGCAGAAAGCGATGTCCAACGAAGATTTCAAACAGGCTGCCCTCGATTACCACCGCATGTCGCCGCCGGGCAAGATCCGCGTCGCAGCGACCAAGCCGATGCTGACCCAGCGTGATCTGTCGTTGGCGTATTCGCCGGGCGTGGCACACGCCTGCGAAGCGATCATGGCCGACCCGCAGCAGGCCAGTGAACTGACCGCCCGCGGCAACCTCGTCGCAGTGATCTCCAACGGCACCGCCGTGCTGGGCCTGGGCAACATCGGCCCGCTGGCCGGCAAGCCGGTGATGGAAGGCAAGGGCGTGCTCTTCCAGAAGTTCGCGGGCATCGATGTGTTCGACATCGAGATCGATGAGAACGACCCGGACAAGCTGGTCGACATCATCGCCTCGCTGGAACCGACCTTCGGTGGCATCAACCTGGAAGACATCAAGGCGCCGGAGTGCTTCATCGTGGAGCGCAAGCTGCGCGAGCGGATGAATATTCCGGTGTTCCATGACGACCAGCACGGCACCGCGATCATCGTCGGCGCGGCCGTGCTCAACGCCATGCTCGTCACCGGCAAGAAGATCGACGAGGTGAAGCTGGCGACCACCGGCATGGGCGCGGCGGGTATTTCCTGCGTCAACATGCTGGTCTCGCTGGGCCTGAAGAAAGAGAACATCCTGGCCTTCGACCGCGATGGCGTGATCCACACCGGCCGCACCGACCTGGACCCGGAAAAGGCGCGTTACGCGCGTGATACCGACAAGCGCACGCTGGCCGAGATCGTCGATGGTGCGGATATCTTCCTGGGCCTGTCGGCCCCGGGGATCCTGACCGCGGACATGGTCAAGACCATGGCCAAGGATCCGGTGATCTTCGCGCTCGCCAACCCGACCCCGGAAATCATGCCGGAAGTGGCCCGTTCGGTTCGTCCGGACGCGCTGATCGGTACCGGTCGTTCGGATTACCCGAACCAGATCAACAACGTGCTGTGCTTCCCGTACCTGTTCCGTGGTGCGCTGGATGTCGGCGCGACCGCGATCAACGAAGAAATGAAGATCGCCTGCGTGCACGCGATCGCCGCGATGGCACGCCGCGAGGCCAGCGACCTGGGCTCGGCCTATGGCGATGAGACCCCGAGTTTCGGTCGTGACTACCTGATTCCGCGTCCGTTCGATCGCCGCCTGCTGGTGGAACTGTCGGCTGCCGTGGCGCAGGCCGCGATGGATTCCGGCGTGGCCACCCGTCCGGTGGCCGATATGGGCGCCTACCGCGAGAAGCTGGCCCAGTTCGTCTACCGTACCAGCCTGATGATGAAGCCGGTCTACGACCGTGCGCGGTCGGACAAGCAGCGCGTCGTGTACGCCGAAGGCGAGGAAGAAGTGGTGCTGCGCGCGGTGCAGAATGTGGTCGATGAAGGCCTGGCGCAGCCGATCCTGATCGGCCGCCCGGACGTGATCGAGGCCCGTGTCGAGCGCCTCGGCCTGCGCATGAAGGCCGGTGTCGATTTCGACATCACCAACATCAACGATGATCCGCGCTTCAACGAGTACTGGCAGTACTACCACAACCTCACCGGCCGTCGTGGTGTGACCGTGGCCGCGGCCAAGAACCTGATGCGCTCGCGCCCGACCCTGATCGCTGCGGTCATGGTGGCGCGTGGCGAAGCCGATGCGATGCTGACCGGCGTGGTCGGCCGCTTCCACAAGAAGCTCGGCTACGTGCGCAGCGTGCTGCCGCTGGAAGCCAAGGTGACCTCCACCTCGGCGATGACCGGCGTGATCAACCAGCAGGGCGTGTTCTTCTTCGTGGATACCCACGTGCAGGAAGACCCGACCGCCGAGCAGATCACCGAAGCGACGCTGCAGGCGGCGTACCGCATGAAGTTGTTCGGCATCGAACCGAAGGTGGCGCTGCTGTCGCACTCCAACTTCGGCAGCCATGATTCCCGGGATGCGCTGAAGATGCGCACCGTCCGCGAGATGCTGCTCAAGCGCAACCCGCGCCTGAACGTGGACGGTGAAATGCAGGGCGACACCGCGTGGGATGAAGCGCTGCGCCAGAAGCTGCTGCCCAACAGCACGCTGAAGGGCCGCGCCAACCTGTTCGTGCTGCCCAACCTGGAAGCGGCCAACATCGCCTACAACCTGGTGCGCGTGTTCACCGACGGCGTGGCGATCGGCCCGATCCTGATGGGCGTGGCCAAGCCGGTGCACATCCTGACCACCAGCGCGACCTCGCGCCGCGTACTCAATATGACCGCCATCGCGGCCGTGGATGCGCAGATCCGCAAGCAACTGGAGGCGGAAAAGAACGCGTAAGGCGTTCTTTTCAGCGTCAGTTGCCAGAACGCGCCCTCCGGGGCGCGTTCTCGTTGTGGCGCGTGTATCTGCCACACACGCGCCGCACAGACGTCATGGCTCTGCAACGTCCCAAGCGCCCAATACCCCCACGCGGCCCGGCCGTGGCGGCGCTCCGGTGGGGGCGCCGCCACCCTGGGCCCGACCAGATCCTCCACGATCAGCCACGGGAACGGTGTCATGCGCCATCAACGGACGAAGCGGTATTTCCAGCAGTTGTTCGCGCTGTACGCCGGCCTGGTCGGCGCGCGCTGAAGACGGTAACGATGGCACCGGTAGTGCCGGCCGCTGGCCGGCTCCTGGCAGACGCCGACCGGCCACCCGCAGCAATCAGCGTGTCCGCACGTACTGCGCCCACAACACCGGCAACGCCACGCCGCTGAGCGTTTCCCACAGCGCCGGCGTATAGCGGCCCTCACGCAGGGCGCCATCCAGCGCCTTCACCAGGCCGGGATGGGCTTCCTCGGTCCACTTCAGGAACGCACCGGTGACCCGGTAGCCGGTAGTGAAACTCTGCTCCGGTTTGACCTGCGTCGGCAACGCCCAGCCTGCCGCGGCGTTGTCCTTGCCATAGCGGTCACGCGCGTAGTCGGCGATTCCCTCCACCAGCCAACCCGGCACGCGCGCATTGGCGTACTCCGGGTAGCCCTGCACGATGTGCATCGCCTCATGCGTGACCAGATCGATATCGCCCGGGTGCTTGTGCAGCCAGACCGGATTGATCGTGATCGTCGCTGCCTGCGCTTTCTCGCCGACGAAGGCGATGCCGTCGTACGCCGGGTCGATGACGATGCCGATCTGCGTCGGTGCGGCCGGATGGAAATCAGCGCGCTCGCGGAGATACGCGCCGAAGAAGGTCTCGATGATGCGCTCCCGCACCGGCGCGGCCAGCGCATCGCTGGCGTCGCGGTAGTGCATGGTCACGTCCTCGCGGGTCTGTGTGGTCTCGAACGCGTGCGCATCGGCGAGCCCAGCGGTGACGAGCAGGGCGGTCAGCAGGCTCCGGGTGATGGGCAGGGGAGTCCTCATCGTGTCGCCGCAGCCGCAGCCGCAGCCGCAGGCGCAAGCAGCTCCACTTCCGCCAGTTGCAGGCGCCCTGGTCCGCCGATGCGCAGCCGGTACTCGGCGTAGCGGCCCGGCTGGGCGATGCGGAACGGCCGGGTCTGCATGGCCCAGGCGAAGGCTTCGCCACGTCGCTGGTCCACCTGCACCCAGCGCCCACCGGTCGTGCGCGCCTCCAGCGTCCAGTCGCCGCCCCGGATCGGGCCGTTGCCGCTGGTCAACGTGTACATCGACGGCGTCCCTGATGCGACGTTGCTGAAAGTGATCGTGCTCGATCCACCCAGCGGCAGTGCTGTGGCGGCGTCGTCATCGATCAGCGCGGCAGCTGCGCGGCCATCGCCAAGCTGGGCGGTGGCACCGCTGCCGAGCAGATCGTGCAGCAGAGCCGGCTGCTGGCCGCGTGCAGTGAGCGAACGCGGTGCATCGTCCGGGCCAGTGCCCCAGCGCGAGGGCTCCGGGCCCATGACGAAGTCCAGCGTGGCGCCCTTGGCCAGCAGGTCGTGCGGCAGCCAGGTTTTGGTCCACGGGGTGCCGTTGACCTTCAGCGACTGCACGTAGATGTTGCGGTCCGAGTTCTCCGGCGCGTTGACGGTCAGCACCGCGCCGCCCTGCAGCTCAACGCGGGCATGGCGGAACAGCGGTGAACCGATCACGTACTCTGGCGCGCCCATACGCAGCGGATAGATGCCGAGCGAGGCGAACAGGTACCACGCCGAGGTCTCACCATTGTCCTCGTCGCCGGGGTAGCCCTGGCCTATCTCGCTGCCCAGGTACAGGCGCGAGAGGATCTCACGCACATGCTGCTGGGTCTTCCACGGCTGCCCGGCATACAGGTACATCCACGGGATGTGGTGCGCCGGCTGGTTGCTGTGCGCGTACATGCCCATGCGCACATCGCGCGCTTCGGTCATCTCATGGATGGTGCCGCCGTAGGAGCCGGCAAACGCGGCATCGGCGGTCTCCGGCGTGGCGAAGAACGTGTCCAGCTTGGCCGCCAACTGCGCGCGGCCGCCGTACAGCGCCGCCAGCCCTTCGCCGTCATGCGCCGCCGTGAACGCGAACGTCCAGCCGTTGGATTCGGTGTAGTCATGGCCCCACACGCGCGGGTCATAGTCCTTGGCGTCCAAGCGCCAGCTGCCATCCGGCTTGCGACCCTGGAAGAAGCCAGCGGCGGGATCGAACAACGTGGCGTAGGTGCCGGCGCGGTGGCGGAAGTAATCGGCCTCTGTCGCATAGCGTTCGCGCGCGGCCGGCGTATCGGCCTGCTTGGCCAGGACCTCGGCCATGTTCGCCACGCCGAAGTCGTTGAGCGCGCCTTCCATCGTCCACGACATGCCTTCGTGCACATCGGCGGTGGCATAGCCACGGAAGGTGGAGCGGTCCATGCCCTTGCGTCCGACGTGGCGATCCGGCGGCACCACGGTCGCATTCTTCAGTGCGGCAGCGTAGGCCTCCTGCGGGTCGAAGCCGCCGATGCCCTTCAGCCACGCATCGGCGAAGGCCACGTCCGAACTGGTGCCCACCATCAGATCGGCATAGCCGGGCGAGGACCAGCGGGCGACCCAACCCCCGGCGCGGTACTGCTCCAGGAAGCCCTGCACCAGCGCACCAGCATCGTCCTTGGTGAACAGCGCATAGGCCGGCCAGGTGGTGCGGAAGGTGTCCCAGAAGCCGTTGTTGACGTAGACCTTGCCGTCGCGCACCGGCGCGAAGCTGCGCGTGGCGCTGCCGTCGGTGTTCTCATCCGAGGCGCTGGCCTGGCTGGCATAGCGCCAGTCCGGTGCCGCCGCGGTGCCGGCATTCTCATGGCCGGAATTGGGATAGAGGTAGAGGCGGTACAGATTGGAGTAGAGCGTCGTCTTCTGGTCATCGCTGGCATCGCCCACGTCGAAGCGGGCCAGGCGCTGATCCCACGCCTCCTGCGCGCGCGCGGCCACGCGATCCACATCGTCGCTGGCAGCCACTTCCAGCGCGAGGTTGTGGCGCGCCTGCTCGACCGAGATCAGCGACGTGGCGATGCGCATGGAGACGCGGCGGTCGGTGCCCGCATCGAACTTGATGTAGCCGGTCGGGCGGCCGGTCTTCACCGTGCCGCTGCTGCGCCACGGGCGGTCGAAGCTGGCCACCACGTACATTCGGGTGGCGCCGGTGGACAGGCCGCTGCGCGTATCGGTATAGCCGGAGAGTGTCTGGGTGGCCGCATCCAGCGTCAGTCCGCCGCGCGCGTCGACGTTGTCGAACAGCAGGTTGGCATCACCGCCGTCGGGGAACGCAAAGCGGAAGATCGCGGCGTGGTCGGTCGGTGCGATCGACGCGGCGATGCCATTGTCGAAGCGCACGTCATAGCGGTACGGGCGGGCCCGCTCGTTCTCTCGCGAGAAGCTCAGTGCGCGTTTGCTGCGGTCGGCCTCGGGCACGCCACGGGTCGCCGACGGCATCACCTGGAAGGTCTGGCGGTCGCCCATCCATGGGCTGGGCTGGTGGCTCAGCGCCAGCGCCTGCAGGCGAGGCCGGTTGGCCGCATCGTTCTGTTCGTTCCAGCGGTACAGCCAGGTCAGTGAGCCGGCATCGGTGACCGGTGTCCAGAAATTGAAGCCGTGCGGCACAGCGGTTGCCGGAAAATTGTTGCCGCGCGAGAAGGTGCCGTTGGCCTGCGTGCCGCGGGTAGTCAGCACCCAGTCCGAGGGGCGCTGCGGCGTGCTGCGCGGTTGCGCCTCCAGGCGGACATCGTCGACCCAGCCGGCCACTGGCGCGCCCTCGGCGCTGGCGACCTCCAGCTCGAGCGCGACCACGCGGCGCCCGCGCAATGCCGGGGTATCACCCAGACGAACGGCTTTGCGCGCCCACTGCTGCGGGTACAGCGTCTTCGAGTCGCCCTGGGCACGCGCACCCAGCGCCACGCCGTGATGATCGCGCGCGGCGCTGGCCGACACGCGGGTACCGTCGTCGAGCACCAGATCGAGCGAGACATAGGTCGAGGCCACGGTGTCCTTGCCGACGATCTCGGGCAGCACCAGCCAGGACAGGGTGGTCTCGGCCTCAATGACCAGATCGGTGTTGAACAGCTGGCGGCGCGCCTGGCCGCCGGCGCTGGCGTAATGCAGCGCATGCAGGCCGCTGTAGCCGACGCCGGGCTTGGCCGCGTAGGGGGCGGCTGGGCCACTGCCGATCCGTACCTGCAGTGCGCCGTCGCCGGCCGCCGCGGCCGGGGCCGGCTGGCCCGGCTCGAAGGAGGTCTGCAGGCCCTGGGCAGCGGCCGGCAGGGCGATCGAAGCGCAGGCCAAAGCCAGGGCGAGGGGAAGAGCGCGGCGGGCAGGGCGCAGGTCGGACAGGGTCATGCAAGGGTCTCCCGGGAAGGGCAGGCGGCAGGCAGGACCCGCATCGATGGCCACGGCGGACGGCGTCGCCCCAGCCATCGGCAGACGGCAGGAAAGAGGCGATGCATGTCCGGTGGGGGGCGGGCAGGCGATCGGGTCGATGATCGGTACCTGCCCGATCGTGCATCACGACAATGGGGGATGACAAGTGCAATTAGTTCGATCTAAATGCGACAAATCCGTTTCTTCGGCGATTATTGACAATGCATTTGGATCGATTTAAAAGCACCGGTGGTCCGTTGGATGGGCGGTCAGCGTTCCCAAGCCGGGGTGCTTCGCTCCAGCGGCCGTCCGCAGCCGCCAGATGCTAGAATCGGCGGTCTCGCAACCCCCTTTGTGTGTCCACGCCATGAGCCATACCGCCACCGCGCCCGCCAATGCCGAGAAGCGCTACACCGTGCACCGCAGCGATCTGCCGCTGAGCTGCCCGACGCCGGAAATGGCGCTGTGGAACTCCCACCCGCGCGTGTACCTGCCGATCGAGGACGAGCCCAACTGCGAGGCTGCGTGCCCGTACTGCGGCGCCGTGTTCGTGCTCGCCGACTGACCTGCGGACCACCCTGTGCGCCGACTGACCGTGGTGCAGCTGCTGCCGGCGCTGCACTCCGGCGGGGTCGAACGCTCCACCCTTGAGATCGCCTCCGCCCTGGTGGCCGCCGGCCACCGGGCCATCGTCGTGTCCGCTGGTGGGCGTCTGGTCGAGCCGTTGCTTGCCAGTGGCGCCGAACACCTGACCCTGGATATCGGCCGCAAGTCGCTGCTGACGCTGCGCCATGTGCTGACCCTGCGCAACCTGTTCAACGAGGTGGGCGCGGACATCGTGCACGCGCGTTCGCGGCTGCCGGCGTGGCTGGGCCTGTACGCCGTGCGCAACCTGCCGGCGGCGACGCGTCCGCATTGGGTCACCACCGTGCACGGGCTCAACTCGCCGGGCCGCTACAGCGCGGTGATGACCAGCGGCGAGCGCGTGATCTGCGTGTCCAACAGCGTGCGTGAGTTCGTGCGTACGCATTATCCGAGCGTGCCGGCCGAGCGCCTGCAGGTGATCCCGCGTGGCGTGGATGTCAGCCAGTTTCCGCGTGTGGCCCGCCAGGATCGGCGTGCGCGCCTGGCCGTGGCCGCGCAGCATCCCGCGCTGGCCGGCGATGCGCCGTTGCTGTTGCTGCCTGGCCGTGGCACCCGCCTGAAAGGGCATCGCCACGCGCTGAGCCTGCTGGCAGGACTACATACCGCCGGCGTGCCGGCCACGCTGTGGATGCCGGGCACGCGCGAGCCCGGCCGTGAATCCTATGTCGCCGAACTGGAAGCACAAGCGCGCAGCCTGGGCGTGTTCGATGCGGTGCTGATGACCGCACCGACCTCGCGCATCGCGCAGGCCTATGCGGCCAGTGATCTGGTGCTGCAGCTCTCGGACAAGGCCGAAGCGTTTGGCCGCACCGTGGTGGAAGCCTTGTCGGTGGGCCGGCCCGTGCTGGGCTGGAACCATGGTGGCGTGGGTGAGTTGTTGACTCAGCTGCAACCCTCCGGCGCGGTACCCTTGGGCGACGCCGACGCACTGCTGGCGCGCGCGCAGCAGTTGCTGCTGCAGCCGCCCTCACTGCCGACGCGGATCCCGTTTACCTTGCAGGCCATGCAGCGTGACACGCTCCAGCTCTATACCTCCCTCATCGGCTGAGCCCACCGTTCTTCCCGGTTCGCCGGGCTCCCGCGCGGGCCGCTGGGCGCCGTGGTGGGTGATCGCGTTTGTTGCCTTGTGGCCGCTGCCCGGCATCGCCGAGGGCGTGCTCGTGCTTGGCGCGCTGTACGCGGCGGTGCGCATGGTCCAACTGCGGCTGCAGGGCAATCAGCGCCTGCTCAGCAGTCCGGCCTGGGCGCTCACCAGCATCCTGTTTCTCGGTTATTGGTTGCCGCAGGCGTTCTCTGCGTTTGATGCGATTGATCCCGGCACGGCATGGCGCAAAGCCGCTGCCGGCCTGCGCTATCTGCCCTTCATGTGGCTGGTGGCCATTGCCGTGGCCACTCCGCAGCGGCGCGCGCTGACGCTGGGCGGACTGGCGGTGATCACCGGGCTGTGGACGGTGGATGCGCTGGCGCAGGCAATCGTCGGCAGCAGCCCGCTGTTCTGGTCGATGGACCAGCTCAAGTGGGCCGTCAGCGGCCATGGGTTGTGCTCACCGCAGGAGATGGCGGCGGTGGACCGGCTCAGCGGTGTACTCGGCCCGTGCAATCTCAAATTCGGCCAGGTACTCGCCAGCCTCTCGCCCTTCCTGTTGTTTGCCGCCTCACGGCGTGCAGGCATCCCCGGTTGGTCGCTCGCCGCCGCTGCGGTGGGTGTGGTGCTGGTGCTGGCCGGCTCGCGCGCGGCGTGGCTGACCTACGCGCTGGTGCTGGTGTTCTCCGGGTGGCGGTTGATCGGCGTGCGTGGGCTGCTGGCCTGCGTCGCCGTCGGTGCAGTCGCGGCGGCCGTGCTCACCGTGAGCGTGCCCCAGGTCGGTGACCGCGTCGCGCGTACCGCGATGGCGTGGGAAGGCGAGAACGACGGCGTGAATCAGGCATTGTCCGGCCGCGCGCAGATATGGGCCGCAGCGGCGTGCATGATCGAAGCGCACCCGATCAACGGTGTCGGCGCGCGTGGCTTCCGCGAGGCCTACCCGGGCTGCAATCCGAGTCCGGCCGCGCAGGACGTGTGGGGCGCGGGCCCAGCGCTGCACGCGCACCAGATCCTGCTTGAGATCCTGTCCGAGACCGGCGTTCTCGGCCTGCTGCTGTGGCTGGCGGCCGTGGCTCAGGCCTGGCGCGCATGGCGCTTTGCCACACCGCACGCGCGGGAGCATGCACGCCCGGCAATGCTGGCACTGGCGGTGACCGTGTTCCCGCTCAACACCCATCTGGCGTTCTATTCGACCTTCTGGGGTGGCCTGACCCTGCTGCTGGCCGCGTTGTATGCGGGCAGTCTGTTGGCGAAAGACGACCGGTAACCGCGGCAAACATCCGGCGTCATCGGTAGTAATCGCTCCGCCCACCGGGCTGGCGCTTGAACCGGCGGTGGATCCACAGGTACTGGTCGGGCGCCTCGCGCACCATCGCTTCGATGGCCTGGTTGACGCGGGCGGTATCGGCCTCGACATCTTCGCTGGGGAAATTCTCCAGCGGTGCGCCGATCTTCAGGAAGTACTTTCCACCTTCGCGACGGTGGAAGTACGGGATCACCGCACAGCCGGTCATCCGTGCCAGCTGGTGCGTGGCGGTGATGGTCGAGGCGGTGTGGCCGAAGAACGGCACGAATACCGTGTCCTTGCCGCGCATGTCCTGGTCCGGCGCATACCAGAGGAAGCCGCCCTTCTTCAGATGCCGCACCGTGGCGCGGATGTCCTCGTTGGCGTACATCGCCTTGGCGTAGCGCAGGCGGCCGAATTTCACCGCCCACTCGTACACCGGGTTGCGGTGCTTGCGGTACATGCCGGACAGTTCGACGTGATCGCACAGCAGGCGGCCGCACATCTCCAGCGTCATGAAGTGGCCGGAGACCAGCAGCACGCCACGGCCTTCGGCCTGCATGCGGTGCAGGTGCTCCAGCCCTTCGATCTGCACCTGCGGACGGATGCTGTCGATGCTGCCCCACCAGGCACGGGCGAATTCGAAAATGCCCACGCCCAGCGCGTCGAAGCTGTCGCGCAGCAGGCGCTGGCGCCAGGCATCGTCCTTCTCGGGGAAGCACAGCTTCAGGTTGACCTCGGCGGCACGCCGGCGGCTGCTGGCCAGCCGGTAGGCAACCGTGCCGACCCCGCGGCCGAGCGCGCGCTGCAGCATCCACGGCAGGCGGGCGATCGCGAAGGCGACCAGCATGAAAGCGAAGGTCGGCCAGTGGCGCGGATTGCGCAGGGACGGCCGGGTGGCGGTGGAAGCGTTATCGGACATGCCTCGATTCTAATGGATGCGCCCGGATGCGTCCCGGCAGGGCCATCATGGCGGCTCGGCGTGTCTTCCCCGCGCCGCTCCCGTATCCTTTGCCCATGCGTAAAAGCCCTGTCGAATGGATCCTGCGCGGCCTGTACTCGGCCGTGCTCTACCTGCTGTTGCCGATCACCGTGTACCACCTGGTGTGGCGGGGCTTCCGGGTGCGCGAGTACTTCCAGCGCTGGGATGAGCGGTATGCCTCCTATCCGCACTCCAGCGGCCAGCCGCGGGTCTGGCTGCACGCGGTCTCGGTGGGCGAGGTCAACGCCGCAGCGCCCCTGGTGAACGCTCTGCGCGCGCTGCGCCCGGACATCCGCTGGGTAATCACCACCATCACCCCGACCGGCTCCGAGCGTGTCCGCTCGCTATGGGGCGATGCCGTCGATCATGTGTATCTGCCGTACGACGTGCCGGGCAGCGTCGGCCGCTTCCTGGGCCACTTCAAGCCCAGCCTGGCACTGATCCTGGAAACCGAACTGTGGCCGAACCTGCTGTTCGGCTGCCGCGACCGCAAGATCCCTGTCTACATCCTCAATGCCCGCCTGTCGGCGCGCTCACTGCGCGGTTACCGGCTGCTCAGTGCCCTGATTGGACGTGCACTGCGCACGGTCACCTGCGTGGCCGCGCAGTCGGCCGACGACGCCGAGCGGTTCATCCAGCTCGGTGCCCGCCCTGAACAGGTGCAGCCGCTGGGCAATCTGAAGTTCGATATCGCCACGCCGAACGTGCAGGACTTCATTGCGCGCTTCCATGATCTGGTGCCGACCACGCGCCCGGTGTGGATCGCCGCCAGCACGCATGAGGGCGAAGAGCAGGCCACCATCGATCTGCACCGCCGCCTGCGCGACGCGGTGCCGGGCCTGCTGCTGCTGTGGGCACCGCGGCATCCGGAGCGCTTCCCGCGGGTGGAAGCGCTGTCCCGCGAGCAGGGCTGGAAAGTAGCTACGCGTCGCCAGCAGCAGTGGCCGCAGGCGGATACGGATGTGTTCGTCATCGATACGCTCGGTGAGTTGATGTCGTTCTACGGTTGCGCGCAGGTGGCCTTCGTCGGTGGCAGCCTGCAGGCCATCGGCGGCCATAATCTGCTGGAGCCCGCGGCCATGGGCACGGCAGCGGTCACCGGGCCGCACCTGCACAACTTCGCCGAGATTTCCCGGCGCATGCGCGAAGCCGGCGCGGTGGTGATCGCCGAGGATGCCAACGGGGTCGGCGATGCGCTGCTGACCCTGCTGCGGGACCCGCAGGCGCGCGAAGACATGGCGCGTGCGGGCTGCGAGCTGGTCAGCAACGGCCGTGGCGCGTTGAAGCGCACCGTGGCCTTGATCGCACCCCAGTTGCCGCCGCCGGTGGCGTGATCACCCCGCGGCGACCAGCAGATCTCCCAGGAAGGCATACGCAAACCCGAAGTAGATGAACACGCCGATGAGGTCCATGACCGAGGTGATCATCGGCGCCGACAGTGTGGCCGGATCCGCCCCGATGCGGCGTGCGGCGAAGGGCAGCAGGGCGCCGACGATGCCGCCCAGCGCGGTGCACACCAGCATGCTCGAGCCCACCACCAGCAGCACGTCGATGCCTACACCTTTGCTGAAGAAGGCCAGGATCGCTTCGAGTACGGCGATGGCGATGCCCAGTCCCGCCGCCACCGGCAGTTCGCGCTGGATCACGAACCACACATCGCGCCAGCTCAGTTTCAGCTCGCCCAGCGCCATGCTGCGGATCACCAGCGTGGCCGACTGGCTGCCGGTATTGCCGCCCATGTCCACGATCGGGGCGATGAAGGCGGCCAGCACGATCACCTGCGACAGCAGCTGCTCCTGCGCGGCGACAAACGTACTGGTGACAATGCCGAAGCAGGTCAGGATCGCCAGCCAGAACACACGCACCCGGAACATCTGCTTCAGCGGCGTGCTGCGCACATCCAGATCGTTCCCGTGTCCGCTGACCGTGCCGCCAAAGCGCGCCAGCTGCGAGGCATCGCGTTCCTTCTCGATGTCCATCGCATCGTCCACGGTGACGATGCCGATCATGCGGTCGCCTCCATTGGTCACCGGCAGCGCGAGCAGATCGTAGCGACGGATCAGTTCGGCGGCCTGCAGCCTGGGCCAGTGCGCCTTCGCTGACACCGGCTGCTCCTGCATGATCGAGGTGATCGTGCGGTTCGCGTTGGCCAGCACCAGATCACGCAGGGCCACCGTGCCGCGCAGGCGCAGCGTATGGTCCAACACGAACAGGATATTCACCGTCTCGCTGTGCAGCGCCGTGGCGCGGAGATGTGCCAGCGCCTGCGCCACGGTCATCTCCGGTGACACCCACACGTAGTCGGACGTCGTCGCCGAGCCGACCGTGCCTTCGGGATAGGACGCCATCTTGAGGATGTCGTCGCGCTCGACCTTGGTCAGTGCGGGCAGCAGCTTCTGCTTGGCATCTTCGCCGAGCCGGTTGTACAGGTCGGCGCGATCATCGGAGGGCATGTGCTCGAACAGCGGCACCACCGCCTCACGCGGCATCGCCGCCAGCAGCTGATCCTGGCGGATCTCGGTGAAGTGTGCGAAAAGCTCGGCGCGTGCCTGCGGTTCGAGCATCATCAACAAGGGGAGTATCTTGTCCACGCTCAGTGCATCGAGGGCATCGACCAGATCGGACGGATGCGTGGTCGCGGCGATGCTGACAAAGCCGGCCGCGTCGAGCGAGAGCGAGAGGGTGCGGATCGAGAACAGGAGGTCTTCGCGGTTCATGGTGGTTCTCCAGCAAAAAGCAGCGCGGTGCGCTGAGGTACGCAGGGCCGACGCGCGGGCAGGGCTCGAGCGGGGCAGGTATCGGTGGGTGCATGGGCCGTGTGCGGACGTGCAGGTGGTCCGGCCAGTCGGTGCCGCCAAGCGGCACACAGGGCGTTACGGTGCAGAGGCCAGGTTGAAGCCGAGCGTGATCCAGTGGCCGTCGCGCTGGTGATGCACACGACCAGCAAGCAGGTCCACGCTGGCGCCGCGCCAGAGCTCGTGGCGGACACCGAACTGACTGCTGCGCTGCCGTGTGGTGACACGCGCGGTTTCGGCCAGCAGCGACCACTGCGGCGCAGTGACGATTTCCAGGCCGATGCCATCGGTGCGGCCGCGTGCGCCGGCCGTGCGTGCCCAGCCCAGGTTGAGGTGCAGCAGTGTGCGATCGCTGGCGCCAAGGGCGAGGGTCAGGGGCGCGTTGATGCCCCAGTCATCGCCACGCAGGTGGTGCCAGTCGTTGCCGACACCGGCACTCAGCGCCAGGCCCCAACGGCGCTGGTCGATGTCGCGCAGCACGCGCTTGGCACCCAGCGCCCACTGCGTGGACGAGACAGCGTGCTGGTGGCTCAGGCCGAGCGACCACTCGGTATCGGCGAACGTGCAGGCCGGTACAGCGCTCCACTCCGCCCCGGCATCGGTGTGGCGGGCCCAGCTTTCCAGCTGACAGCGGCCGGCATTGGTGATGGCGGCATCGTCCACCATCAGGCTGGCCGCGGCGCGGGTGTCGAACGGAAGCATCGCCACGGCCACGAGTGGCAGGGCGAAGACACGGGAAACGTGCATGGGCAATCTCCAGGCAAACGGAAACGCCAGCGGCACCCTTCTTGGGGTCGGTGGAACGGCGATACGGATGATGCGAGGCGGGCGAGCGTGTCAGCTGCGCCGGTGGGCCCCGTCCTGTGCGGACGGAACCGACCTTGGGGTCAGTGGGTCCGTCGGCTCAGGAGCAGCAACGAGATCGACTATGACTGTCCAAGGAGGGGGCCTCTGGAGGGAAAGGGAAGGTGGTGCGGGGCGGACCATAGTCGGCCCTTGCCGAGGGGTCAAGCCATTTTCCACGCGGCGTACCGGACTGTGGACCGGTGCACGGTGGAGAGTGAGTGCTGGTGGGCATTGTGCGATGAAATCGCCGCGGCAGTGATCGGGTGGGTGACGCGCGCGACGTGTCGGAATCAACAAGGTGCACGCAAAAAAAAACCACCCGCACGCGGGTGGTTTCTCTGTCTCGCCCTGCGCCGTCGATCAGTTGACGGTGGTGCTCGGCGTGGCGGCCTTCTGGGTCAGCAGGCGGTTGATGTCCTGCAGTTCGGCGATGTCCAGCGTGCCGACCGCCTGGCCCAGCTGCAGACGGTTCTGCAGGAAGGTGTAGCGGGCGTTGGCGTAGTCCAGCTGCGCGGAGAACAGGATGCGCTGGTTCTGGATCACGTCCAGCACGGTACGCGTGCCGACTTCCAGGCCGACCTGCGAAGCGTCATAGGCGCTCTGTGCCGACACGACGGCCAGACGACGCGCTTCCACTTCGCTGATGCCGGCCACCAGGGTCTGGTAGGCGTTGCGGGTGTTGCGGTCCAGGGCGCGCTTCTGCTGCTCGTAGCCGTCCTGGGCGATGTCACGCTGGGCCAGCGCCTGGCGCACGCCGGACTGGGTCGCACCGCCGGAGAAGATCGGCACGTTCAAGGTCAGGCCGACGCTGTTGGTGCGGCGGTCCGGGCTGAAGCTGTCAGCGCCGACCACATCGCCCCAGCTGGCCGACTTGCCGGCGGTGGCGCCCAGCGAGAGGGTCGGGTAGTGCGCGCCGCGGGCGGCCGAGACGCCGGATTCGGCGGCGTTGACCTTCAGTTCCTGCGCCTTCAGCGCCGGGTTCTGCGCAACGGCTTCGGCCACCAGGGTATCGATGGTGGCGTACTTGGCCGGCAGTTCCGGACGGAAATCGGCCGGCAGGGCGCGCAGGTCGTTGACCGGCTGGCCGGTCAGCTCGGTCAGCGCCTGGTAGGCGTCGGCCAGCGTGTTCTGCGCGATGATCGTGTTGGCACGCGCCTGGTCGTACTGGGCACGGGCTTCGTGCACGTCGGTGATCGGGGCCAGGCCCACTTCCAGGCGCTTGTCGGCGAAGTCGAACTGCTTCTTGGCAGCGGCTTCGTTGGTCTGCGCGGCCGACAGCGATTCAATGCCCACCAGCACGTTGAAGTACGCCGCCGAGGTGCGCACGATCAGGTCGTCGTTGGCCGAATCCAGGGTGAAGTCCGCCGCCTTGCTCAGCTCGCGCTGCGAACGCAGGTTGGCGAACTGGGTGAAGTTGAAGACCGTCTGGCTGCCGTTGATCGTGTAGTTCCGGCTCTTGGTGGTGAACGAGCTGGAGGTCAGATCATGGTTCGGGTTGGTGCGGCTGCGGTTGAGCGAGGCCTCGCCGTTGAGCTGCGGGAGCAATGCGGCACGCGCCTGCACGGCGCCTTCCTTGTCATACAGGCGGGTCGACTCGGCAGCCGAGAGCTGCGGATCGCCATTGCGCGCCATTTCGTAGACCTGCAGCAGGTCGGCGGCAGAGGCGGTCATCGGCAGCAGGGCGGCGGCCAGCGCAAGGGCGAGGGATCGGCGGATCATTGCGGCTTCCTTGGACTCAGAGTTGGAACTGGGGTGCCGGGGCGGCACCGCGCAGGTAGTCGATATCGGTTTCGAACAGCGATTCACTGGTGCCGTCCGCCTTGACCAGCACCGCTTCCATGACCGGCGACCGGCCACGGATCACGAACAGTCGACCGCCGGGACGCAGCCACTGGGCGAAACGTGACGGGATGACATCCACCGCGCCGGTGACGCAGATCGCATCGAAGCGGCGCTCGGTGTCCCAGGTCAGGGCGTCGGCGGTTTCGATGCGGACGTTGTTGCCCAGGCCGGCCGCGTCAAGACGCGCGCGCGCGGTGGCAGCCAGGTCGGCGTCGATTTCCAGGCTCAGCACTTCGCGGGCCAGCTCGCCCATGCAGGCGCTCAGGTAGCCGCTGCCGGTGCCGATTTCCAGCACTTCATCGCCCGGCTGCAGATCCAGCGCCTGCAGGGTGCGGCCTTCGATGACCGGCTTCATCATCTTCTGGCCGTTGCCCAGCGGCAGCTCGATATCGGTGTAGGCCAGGGCCCGGTGCGATTCAGCGACGAACGCCTCCCGCGGCAAGCGTGCCAGTACATCGAGCACGCGGATTTCCAGCACATCCCAGGGGCGGATCTGCTGTTCGACCATCAGTTCGCGGGCGTGGGAGTAATCGATCGTCATGAGGTTCTATATCCAGCGCAGTGGGCCGGCCATTTTACCGGTGCCGGGAGCCGGCGGCGCGCTGAGAGCATCGCTGCCGTCGCGCCGGGGTCGCAGTGCCGGAAGTCACCGCGACCTCCGGTCCATTCAGTTTAGTCCCGCCGGGCATACGCCCGCAGGAAAAAGTCGACGCTGGCGCTCACGTGGGCGTCGGCATCGCACTCGGCCGGGGCCGGCCGCAACCCGCACATCATATGCGTATGCAGCTCGCCCTTGATCAAGGTCAGGAACTGGATCGCGGCGGTCGGGAAATCGGTGATCTCCAGCTCGCCGCGGGCGGTGCGGGCACGCAGGAAGTCGGCCAGCGCGTCGGTGGTCCGCTGCGGGCCGGCCAGCCAGAACATCTCGCGGATCCGGTCATCGGTATCCGGGGACATCATCACCCGCTGCACGGCGACCGCCGCATCGGAGGTGATCAGGCTGAAAAAGGCGTGCCCGATGCCCATCAGCTGGTCGCGCAGCGGGCCTTCGATGTCGGTGACGAACAGCTCGTCCGGCAGCATCTCGACGCACTTGGATTGCACAGCTTCGGTGAACAGGGTTTCTTTGTCGCCGAAATGGCTGTAAACGGTCAGCTTCGAGACGCCTGCCTGGGCGGCGATGCTGTCCATGCTCACACCGTTGTAGCCCTGGTCGACAAACAGCGATTTGGCGGCGTCCAGAATGGCCGCGCGCTTGCCCAGATCCTTCGGGCGCCCCGGTCCGGCGGCCTTGGCAGGCGGCTTGGAGGGCGATGTAGAGGGGGTGGCATCAGTCATCCAAACAATACTAGACCAATCGGTTCGATATTTATACTATACCGGCTGGTTCAATATTGAAGCGGTTGGAACAGTGTGTCTCCAGCGGCTTTTTCCGGGTTACTTTTCAGGTCCAGGACCTCATGAACAACATGCGATGGATGGGTGGTGGGTTGCTGGCGATCGTGCTGGCAGCATGTGGCAAGCAGGACGCCGAGCCGGTCGCACCGATTCCGGTGCTGGTGGTCCACGCCGGCACCGTGGCCGGCCAGGAAGTGGCTGCCTATCCCGGTGAGATCCGGGCCCGCGAGGAAAGCCCGCTGTCGTTCCGCGTCGGGGGCAACCTGATCAAGCGCCACGTCGATGCCGGCCAGCGCGTGCGCAAAGGCCAGCTGCTGGCCGAGCTGGACGCCGCCGACTACGCCTCCCAGGCCAGTGCGTCGCAGGCGCAGCTCGCTGCCGCCGAAGCCGACCTGGTCCGCGCCCGGGATGACCAGAAGCGCTACGCCACCTTGGCCGAGCAGCAGCTGGTGAGCCAGTCCGCGCTGGACAGCCAGACCGCTGCCTTCAAGGCTGCGCAGGGCCAGGCCAATGCCGCCCGCGCCAATCTGGCCGTGGCCCGCAACCAGGCCCAGTATGCGCAGCTGCGTGCGCCGGCCGATGGCGTGATCGCCAGCCGCCAGGCCGAAGCCGGGCAGGTGGTCAGCGCCGGGCAGACCGTGTTCACCCTGGCCGCGGATGGCGGCCGCGAAGTCGTGATCGCGCTGCCGGAAAGCAACATCCGCGATTACCAGGTGGGCCAGCCGGTGCAGGTGGAACTGTGGAACCGCCCCGGTCAGCTGCTGGGCGGCACGATCCGTGAGATCGCCCCGGCCGCCGATGCCCAGGGGCGTACCTATGCCACCCGCGTCAGCCTGGCACCGGAAGCCTTGACCGAAGTCGAGCTGGGCCAGAGCGCGCGCGTGTTCGCCGCGGCCGGTCGCCAGGGCACGCTGCAGTTGCCGCTGGCGGCGGTGCAGCGCGGGGCCGATGGGCGCAGCAGCGTGTGGGTGGTCGATCCGGCCAAGCGCACGTTGAAAGCCACGCCGGTGACGGTCGGCGCGTATGGCGTTGAATCCGTTCCGGTGCTGAGCGGGGTGAGCGCGGACGACTGGGTGGTTGCTGCCGGCGGCCATCTGCTGCGCGAGGGCCAGCCGGTGACGGCAGTGGACCGCCAGAACTGCCCGGTACTGGCACCGGCGGCCAAGCCTGCCGCGGCCGCCGCGCCTGCCGCCGGCAAGGGAAACTGATCCCGTGCGCCGCTTCAACCTCTCCGAATGGGCGCTGGGCAACCGGCCACTGGTGCTGTTTGCGATGCTCGCCTTCGCGATCATCGGCGCGTGGTCTTACAAGCACCTGGGCCAGTCCGAGGATCCACCGTTCACCTTCAAAGTGATGGTGGTGCGCACGAACTGGCCCGGCGCGACCGCCGAACAGGTCTCACGCCAGGTCACCGAGCCGATCGAGAAGGCACTGCTGAACACCGGGCAGTACGAGTTCATCCGTTCCTACTCGCGCCCGGGCGAATCGCAGGTGATCTTCGTGGCGCGCGACAGCCTGCGCTCCAAGGCGATTCCCGACCTGTGGTACCAGGTGCGCAAACGCGTGGGCGACATCAAGCCGACCCTGCCGCGCGAAATCGTCGGCCCGTTCTTCAACGATGAGTTCGGCGATACCTTCGGCAACATCTACGCGTTGACCGGGCAGGGCTTCGACTACGCAGTGATGCGCGACTATGCCGACCGCATCCAGCTGGAACTGCAGCGCGTGCCGGATGTGGGCAAGATCGAACTGGAAGGCCTGCAGGACGAGAAGATCTGGATCGAGCTGTCCAACACCAAGCTGGCCACGCTGGGCGTGTCGCTGCAGCAGGTGCAGCAGGCCTTGGCCGACCAGAATGCGATTGCCGCCACCAGCTTCTTTGAAACCCCGAGCGACCGGGTGCAGCTGCGCGTCACCGGCCAGTTCAAGAGCGTGGAGGACATTCGCCGCTTCCCGATCCAGGCTGGCGACCGCACCGTGCACCTGGGCGACATTGCCGAGATCAAACGCGGTTTTGCGGATCCAGCGTCGCCGAAGATGCGCTTCATGGGCGAGGACGCGATCGGCATTGCCGTGGCGATGAAAGACGGCGGCGACATCCTCAAGCTGGGCAGTACGCTGGACGCCGAGTTCGAGCGCTTGCAGAAGACCCTGCCGGCCGGCATGCAGCTGCGCAAGGTCTCCGACCAGCCGCACGCGGTGGAAGAGTCCGTCGGCGAGTTCGTGCAGGTGCTGACCGAAGCGGTGGTGATCGTGCTGCTGGTGAGCTTCTTCTCGCTCGGCCTGCGCACTGGACTGGTGGTGGGCGTGACCATTCCGCTGGTGCTGGCAATGACCTTCTTCGTCATGCATTACTTCGACATCGGCCTGCACAAGATTTCGCTCGGCGCGCTGGTGCTGGCGTTGGGGCTGCTGGTGGACGATGCAATCATCGCCGTGGAGATGATGGCCACCAAGATGGAGCAGGGCTACGACCGCCTGCGTGCGGCCAGTTTCGCGTGGGAGTCGACCGCCTTCCCGATGCTGACCGGTACGCTGATCACCGCGGCCGGCTTCCTGCCGATCGCCACGGCTGCCTCCAGCACCGGCGAATACACCCGCTCGCTGTTCCAGGTGGTGACCATCGCGCTGGTGGTGTCGTGGATCGCTGCGGTGCTGTTCATCCCGTACCTGGGCGACAAGATGTTGCCGGACCTGTTCAACCCGCAGCCGCCCAAGCCGGACAGCCTGGCAGGGCGCTGGCATGCCCGTCGCCTCCGGTGGGCCGACCGCCATCCCGCGTTCGCGCGCTGGATCGCGCCGAAGGTGCATGCCCATGATCACGATCCGTACCAGCGTCCGTTCTACGTGCGCTTCCGCAGGTTCCTGGATGTGTGCCTGCGCCATCGCTGGTGGGTGATCGCCGCCACGGCCGCGCTGTTCGTGTTCTCACTGCTGATCTTCCGCTTCGTGCCCCAGCAGTTCTTCCCGGATTCAACCCGCCCGGAACTGATGGTGGACATCGAACTGGCCGAGGGTGCCTCGCTGCAGGCCACCCAGGCGCAGGCGACCAAGCTGGAAAAGCTGCTCAAGGACCGTGAGGGCATCAGCAACTTTGTCGCCTACGTGGGTACCGGCTCGCCGCGCTTCTACCTTCCGTTGGACCAGCAGCTGCCGGCCACCAACTTCTCGCAGTTCGTGGTGCTGACTGAGAATGCAACCGCACGTGAGGCGACCCGCGACTGGTTGCTCAAGGACGTGATTCCGCAGTTCCCGGACGTGCAGATGCGCGTGACCCGCCTGGAGAACGGCCCGCCCGTCGGCTACCCGGTACAGATGCGCATCTCCGGCGAGCATATCGAGCAGGTGCAGGCCATCGCCCGGCAGGTGGAAGCCAAGGTGCGCGCAAACCCGCACGTGATGAATGTCAACCTGGACTGGAGCGAGCCGAGCAAAGTGGTGCGGCTGGTGATCGACCAGGACCGTGCACGCGCACTGGGTGTGAGCAGCGCGCAGGTGAGCCAGCTGCTGGGCACCTCCTTGTCGGGCATGAGCGTGAGCACCTACCGGGAGGGCAACCGCCTGATCGAGATGCTGCTGCGTGGCCCGGACAACGAACGTGTGCGGCTGGACATGCTGGGCAGCCTGGCCATTCCGACCGCCAGCGGCACCTCGGTGACCCTGTCCCAGGTGGCACGCCTGGAGTACGTGTTCGAGGACGGCATCATCTGGCACCGCAACCGCCTGCCGACGGTGACGGTGCGCGCCGACATTGCCGACGCGAAGCAGCCGCTGGACGTCGTGCAGCAGATCCTGCCGACGCTGGAGGGCATCCGTGCCGAGCTGCCGTCCGGCTACCTGCTTGAAACCGGCGGTACGGTGGAGGATTCCACGCGTGGCCAGGATTCGATCAAGGCCGGCATGCCGCTGTTCCTGATCGTGGTGGCAACCTTGCTGATGCTGCAGCTGCGCAGCTTCTCGCGTGCGGCGATGGTGCTGGTCACCGCGCCGCTGGGCATCATCGGCGCGACCCTGTTCCTGCTGCTGTTCCGCGCGCCGTTCGGCTTCGTGGCGCTGCTGGGAACGATCGCGCTGGCCGGCATGATCATGCGCAACTCGGTGATCCTGATCGATCAGATCCAGCAGGATATCGACGCCGGGCATGACCGCTGGCACGCGATCATCGATGCCACCGTGCGCCGCTTCCGCCCGATCGTGCTGACCGCGCTGGCGGCGGTGCTGGCGATGATCCCGCTCTCGCGCAGTGCCTTCTACGGCTCGATGGCGATCTCGATCATGGGCGGGCTGATCGTCGGTACCGTGCTGACCCTGGTGTTCCTGCCGGCGCTGTATGCGGCGTGGTTCCGGGTGAAGCCGGATGAGGCCAAGACCAGCGAAGGCTGAGTGACCATGGAGCCGGCCGATGGCCGGCTTCATTCTTTCAGTGCGATGCGGATGCCCGTCGTCTTGGCGGTGCCTGCCAGCGCACAATGCACACCGGATTTCTTCGGTCGCGCATGATGTCGTCACGTTCCTCTTCCCCGTCCGCCATTGCGGTAGCCCTCGCTCTGCTGATGCCTTTCGCATTCCACGCGCAGGCGACCACCACTGCCAACGTCCAGCGCGATCTCGTCGAGATCCTGGAATGCCGTGCCACACCGGCGACGAGGCAGGCGGTGACGACGGCATTGCGTGGCGCACGGTATGGCACGCCGCAGGAACGACCGGCCCATCTTCAGGGCTGGGGTTTCACGCGCAGCGATGACGAGGAGGACACGACGACCCTCATCGACATGCCGGACGCGTTGTCTGTGCACGGCATCCCGACGCACCGCGTGGTGGCGGATGACATGGGCTTCTGGATTCCCGTCGATGCAGCCCAGCGTGCGCGCATCGTCAGCGCGAACGGATTGCGGCACCGGTCGAGTACGTTGCGTGAGCCGTTCCAGGTGTGGTCGGCGCCCGCGGCACTCGCCACAGCCGGTAACACGTCATCGCCAAGCGCCATCGTGGTGCGCAGCGACGGTGAGGGCTATCGGGTGGGATGTGACTACCCCGATTCGATCCGCGAGGTGCGTGTTCCAGCCCGATTGCGCGACACGGCCACGGCCAGTGATATCGGCGCCGCGCTCGAATGTCGGGCTGACCACGCTGCCATGCAGCGCATCGCCAACACGTGGGAGCGCGTGTCTGAACTGTCGCCGCTGGCGTGGCCGGACAATGTCAGCGCGGTGGCCGAGCGTGAGTATGATGCCGGTGGACGGAAGATGCCTGTCATGGTCGTGACGCTGGAGCAGCCGGTGGCGTTGCAAGGACTGCCTGCGCAGTCACTGGTCCTTGCCGATGGAGGCTATCTCGCGGCGGACATGGGCGATGCACCGCTAGAGGCGGTGCTCGATGCCACCGGCCTGGGCGCGCCGGATCGGCAGGCAGAAGGCTACTGGATGCGCGAGGCAGCGCGGGAGGCATCCTCGGGCTACATGCGCGTACGGGCCTTCAGCGTGATAGCCACCGGCAGCGAGGGCGTGCTGGCCGGCTGCATGACGAGCGAGGTTCGCTTGGCGCGCTGACCTCGTGGCTACTGCACGCAGCAGGCGCAGCGGATGAACACCGCTGCGCCGCTTCAGTCATATACCGTCAGTAAACACCCTGCGCCAGCATGGCATCGGCCACTTTGACGAAGCCGGCGATATTGGCGCCATCCACGTAGTTCACGCTGCCGTCGGCACGCTTGCCGTGGCGCACGCAGTTGGCGTGGATGTCCTTCATGATCCCGTGCAGCCGCTCGTCGACATCGGCGTGATGCCACGACAGGCGCTGCGCGTTCTGGCTCATTTCCAGCCCCGAGGTGGCCACGCCACCTGCATTGCTGGCCTTGCCCGGTGCGTACAGGGTGCCGGCGTCGAGGAAGACGTCCACCGCCTCCAGCGTGGAGGGCATGTTGGCGCCTTCGGCCACGCACAGCACCCCGTTGGCGACCAGGGCGCGGGCATCGTCTTCGTCCAGTTCGTTCTGGGTGGCGCAGGGCAGGGCGATCTCGGCCGGAATGTGCCAAGGACGCTTGCCGTCCAGGTACTCGAAACGCGTGTCATCGGCCAGCTCGGACAGGCAGCCGCGGCGCTCGTTGCGCAGTTCCACCACCTCCTGCAGCGCCGCGTCATCGAAGCCATCGCGGGCGTACAGCGTGCCACCGGAATCGGAAAGCGTGAGCACCTTCGCACCCAGTTCGATGGCCTTGATCGCGGCATGCTGGGCGACGTTGCCAGCGCCGGAAATCAGCACCTTTGCACCATCGGTATCGCGCCGTGCATGGTGCAGCATCTGCTCGACGAAGTAGACCGTGCCGAAGCCGGTCGCCTCCGGGCGCATCAGGCTGCCACCGTAGGACAAGCCCTTGCCGGTGAACACGCAGGAGGCATCGTTGGTGATCTTCTTCATCATGCCGGTCATGTAACCGACCTCGCGCGCGCCCACGCCGATGTCGCCGGCCGGCACATCGGTATCGGCACCCAGGTGGCGATGGAGCTCGAGCATCAGTGCCTGGCAGAAGCGCATCACTTCGGCGTCGCTGCGGCCCTTGGGATTGAAATCCGAGCCGCCCTTGCCACCGCCCATCGGCAGGGTGGTGAGCGCGTTCTTCAGGGTCTGCTCGAAGGCGAGAAACTTCAGGATCGATTGGTTCACCGATGGATGGAAGCGCATGCCGCCCTTGAACGGGCCGATCGCCGAACTGTGCTGCACGCGCCAGCCGCGGTTGACATGGATCTTGCCGGCGTCATCGGCCCAGGCCACGCGGAACTGGATCACCCGCTCCGGCTCCACCAGCCGCTCCAGCAGGCCGTGTTCCAGGTAGCGGGGGTTGCGCTCCAGGAACGGCCACAGGCTCTGGATCACTTCTTTGACGGCCTGCAGGAATTCCGGCTGATGCGGATCGCGCTGGGCCACGTGGTTGAGAAAGTCGGCAGAGGAACGAGGGTTCAAGGGCTTTCCTTGTTGGGGGCCAGCCGCTGGCAGCGACGTGACCGACGGGACAGGGAGGCCGCGCGGGAGGTAGAAACACGAACGCGGCCCTGAGGCCGCGTCCTTGCGATCATTGCAGCTTGGCAAGGACCGCGTCGGTCGCTGCGGCGGTACTCACCGCATGACCCTTGGCGGCGAGATCGGCGGTGAACACGCCGTCATCGAGCACGGCATACACCGCTGCCTCGACCGTAGCAGCCTCCTCGTCCAGCCCCAGTGAATGCCGCAGCAGCATCGCCGCGCTGAAGATCGTGGCGTAGGGATTGGCGATGCCCTTGTCGGCGATGTCCGGCGCCGACCCGTGGATCGGCTCGTAGATGCCCACTGCGCCGGGTTCACCCAGCGATGCCGAGGGCAGCAGGCCGAGCGAACCGGCCAGCATCGAGGCTTCGTCGGTGAGGATGTCGCCGAACATGTTCTCGGTCACGATCACGTCGTACTCGCGCGGTTTGGCCAGCAGATGCATGGCCATCGAATCGACCAGCTGGTGCTCCAGGGCGATCTCCGGGAATTCCTCGCGACCGATCCGTGCAGCGACATCACGCCATAGGCGCGAGGTTTCCAGCACGTTGGCCTTGTCCACCGAGGTGACCTTGCCGCGGCGCGTCTGCGCCAGCCCGAACGCGGTGCGCATGACGCGCTCGATCTCGCCCACGCTGTAGCTGCACAGGTCGCTGGCAGTATCGGCAGTGCGGGTCTTCTCACCGAAGTAGATGCCGCCGGTCAGCTCGCGCACGACCACGAAGTCCACGCCTTCCAGCAGCTCGGCCTTGATCGGCGAGGCACCGAGCGCGGCGGCATGCGTGCGCACCGGGCGCAGGTTGGCGTACAGCCCCAGCGCCTTGCGGATCGCCAGCAGGCCCTGTTCCGGGCGGACCTTGGCGTTTGGGTCGGACCACTTCGGGCCACCCACCGCACCGAGCAGGATGGCGTCTGCCTTGCGGCACGCCTCCAGCGTGGTGGCCGGCAACGGCTCGCCGTGGCGATCGATGGCGATGCCACCGATGTCGTGTTCCTGGAACCCGAAGGTGTGCCCGAAACGGGTGGCGACGGCCTCCAGCACCGCCACGGCGGCAGCAGCGACTTCCGGACCGATGCCGTCACCCGGCAATACGACAATCTCAGCGTGCATGTTCACTCTCGTAACGTTCAATGTCAGGGGTACGGCCCAACAGATACCCCAATTGGTCCACGCCTTCCAGCAGACAGGTCTGCGAGAAGCCATCCAGCGGGAAGGCATACACGCGCCCATCGGGGGTGCGCAGTTCGCGCGCGGCTACATCGATGGTCAATGCGTCATCCGGGCGCTGCATCAGCGTCTGCACATCGGCTTCGTCCAGCACGATCGGCAGCAGGCCGTTCTTGAGTGAGTTGCCGCGGAAGATATCGGCGATCTCGCTGCTGACGATGGCGCGCAGGCCCAGGTCGGTCAGGGCCCACGGCGCATGCTCACGCGAGGAGCCGCAGCCGAAGTTGCGGCCGGCCAGCAGGATGCTGCGGCCAGCGTTGCGCGGTTGGTTGAAGGGGAACGCCGGGTTCGGCACGCCCTCGCTCTGCCAGCGCCAATCATTGAAGGCGTGCTTGCCCAGGCCGACGCGCTCGGTGGTGGACAGAAAGCGCGCCGGAATGATCTGGTCGGTATCGATGTTGGTCTCGCGCAGCACCACGCTGGTCGAGGTCAGGGTACGGAAGCCGCTCATCAGGCCACCTCCAGCGTGGCATACAGTTCGCGTGGGTCGGCCACGCGGCCGTTCACCGCCGCCCAGGCGGCGGTCATCGGCGAGGCCAGCAGGGTGCGCGAACCGGGGCCTTGGCGGCCTTCGAAATTGCGGTTGCTGGTGCTGACCGCCAGTTGTCCCGGCGCGACCAGATCACCGTTCATGGCGATGCACATCGAGCAGCCCGGCTCGCGCCATTCGGCACCGGCCGCGCGCACGACCACATCGATGCCTTCGGCTTCGGCCTGGCGCTTGACGATCTCCGAGCCCGGCACCACCAGCATGCGCACGCCTTCAGCGACGTGGCGGCCCTGCAGGACCTGCGCCACCTCGCGCATGTCGCTCAGGCGGCCGTTGGTGCAGGAACCGACGAACACCACATCCACCGGGGTGCCGGCCAGGGTCTGACCGGCGTGGAAGTGCATGTAATCCAGGCCCTTCTGGGCGGCCGCGTCGTTGGCCGCCGGAATCGGCTGGTCCACCGCGATGGCGGTGCCGGGGTGGGTGCCCCAGGTGAGGGTCGGCCGGATGTCGGCGGCATCAATGTGGACCTCGACATCGAAGCGCACCCCTTCATCGCTGCGCAGCTGCGACCACGCGGCCACGGCAGCATCGAAGTCGGCGCCCTTTGGACCGCGCGGGGTGGCGGCCACCCAGTCAAAAGTGATCTGGTCGGGGGCGACCATGCCGGCACGTGCCCCGGCTTCGATGGACATGTTGCACAACGTCATCCGCTGCTCCATGTCCATCGCTTCGATCGCGCTGCCGCGGAACTCCAGCACATGGCCGGTGCCGCCGTTGACGCCGATCACCCCGATGATGTGCAGCACCACATCCTTGGCGCCGACGCCCTGGGCCAGCGCGCCATCGACGGTGATCGCCATGGTCTTGGCTTTACGCTGCAGCAGGCACTGGGTCGCCAGCACATGGCCGACCTCACTGGTGCCGATACCGAAGGCCAGCGCGCCAAACGCGCCGTGTGTGGAGGTGTGGCTGTCGCCGCAGACGATGGTCATGCCCGGCTGGGTGAAGCCCTGCTCGGGGGCGATCACGTGCACGATGCCGCGACTGGCCGACTGCAGGTCAAACAGCTCGATGCCGTGCGTGGCGCAGTTGTCGGCCAGCATCGCCACCTGGGCTTCAGAGGCGGCGCTGGCATAGGGCAGCTTGCCGTCGGCGCCGGCCGGCAGGGTGGGGGTGGAGTGATCCATCGTGGCCTTGGTCCGGTCCGGCCGGCGCGGGGAAAGGCCGCGCTCGCGCAGTTCGGTGAAGGCCTGCGGCGAGGTCACTTCGTGGATCAGGTGCAGGTCGATGTACAGCACGGCGGGCGCGCTGTCGGTCTCGGGAACGACGACGTGGGCATCCCACAGTTTGTCGTACAGGGTGCGGGGAGCTGGGGTCATGGACTGGCCTTGCTGCGGTTCGGGGTACGTAGTGGGGGTGCTCAGGCCGCGGCGGTGGCCGCGGGCTGGTCGGCCGTCGCGTTGCGCTGGCGCAGCAGACGGTTGGCGACCTCCAGCCACGCCAGTGCGGAGGCTTCGATGATGTCGCGGCTGGTGCCGGTGCCTTCGTACTCCACGCCCTCATGGCGCACGCTCAGGTTGGCTTCGCCGCGCGCATCGGCGCCGATGCCCACACTGTGCACGTGGTAGCTGTCCAGCATCAACTGCACACCGGTGGCGGCCGACAATGCACCGAACAGCGCATCGACCGGACCATCGCCCTGTGCCGTCTCGGCCACACGGTTGCCCTCTGGATCGGACAGTTCGACCAGCGCGTTGGCGCGGCTGCCGACATCGCTGATCGTCATCGAGGCCAGGCGATAGCCATTCTGGGTGGCGCTGCCCTGCATCAGGGTCTGCAGGTCGGCGTCGGTGACCACGCGCTGCTGCTCGCACAGCGCCTTGAACTGCTCGAAGACGTGCTTCAGTTCCTCCTCGTACAGGAAGAAGCCCAGCGCACGCAGGCGCTGTTCGACGGCGGCGCGCCCACTGTGGCGGCCCAGCACCATCTGCGAAGACTCCCAGCCCACGTCTTCCGGGCGCATGATTTCGTAGGTGCCGCGGTGGCGCAGCATGCCGTGCTGGTGGATGCCCGACTCGTGGGCGAAGGCGTTGGCGCCAACGATCGCCTTGTTGCGCTGGACCGGCATGCCGACCAGGCGCTGCAGCAGCTGCGAGGTGGCGACGATGCGCGGGGTGTTGATGCGCGTGTCTTCGTCATAGAAGGCATTGCGTACCTTCAGCACCATGGCGATCTCTTCCAGCGAGCAGTTGCCCGCGCGCTCGCCGATCCCGTTGACGGTGCACTCGACCTGGCGCGCGCCGCCTTCGATGGCGGCCAGCGAGTTGGCCACGGCCAGGCCCAGATCGTTGTGGCAGTGCGCGCTGAAGATGATGCGGTCGCTGTCGGGCACCCCGGCGATCACGCGCTGGAACATGCCGCGGATCTCTTCCGGCGTGGTGAAGCCCACGGTGTCGGGCAGGTTGATGGTGGTGGCGCCGGCGGCCACGGCCACGCGGGCGACCTCGATCAGGAAGTCTTCCTCGGTACGCGTGGCGTCTTCGGCGGAGAACTCCACATCGCCTACGTAGCTGCGGGCCAGGCTGACGTGCTTGTGCACCGACTCCAGCACCTGTTCGCGGCTCATGCGCAGCTTGTGCTCGCGATGCAGCGGGCTGGTCGACAGGAATACATGCAGGCGCGGGTTTGCCGCAGCCTCCAGCGCCTTGGCCGAGGTTTCAATATCGGCGGCCAGGCAGCGCGACAGCACGGCCAGGGTCGGGCGTCGCACTTCGCGGGCGATCATCGCCATCGCTTCGCGGTCGGACTGGGAGCTGGCCGGGAAGCCGGTTTCCATGACATCCACGCCCAGTTCGTCCAGTGCGCGGGCCATCACCAGCTTCTGCTGCGGGCTCATGCTGCAGCCGGGCGATTGCTCGCCGTCGCGCAGGGTGGTGTCGAAAATTCTGATTCGGGGGGAGTTGGGCGTGTTCACCAGGAGGTCTCCTCGACGGCAAGGTCGGATGGGATGGCAGAGGTAGGAATCGAAGCGGAAATCGGGGATGTCGCGAGCACGGTTGGTAGGGGCGGGCGTGTTCGCTCGCTGGCACGGCGGCGCGGTTTGCGCGGGGGGCGGGGACGGATATCGGCCAGCAGCTGGGCCAGGACCAGCGCATCGATGTTGCCGCCGGAGACCACCGCGCACTTGCGCTTGCCGGCGACGCGGCGACCGGCGGCCAGAGCCAGCGCGCCGGCGCCTTCGGCGATCACATGTTCTTCCAGCGCCAGCCGCACCAGGGTTTCGCGCAGCTCGGCTTCACGCACGATGACCACATCATCCAGCAGTGCACTGCACAGCCTGCGGGTCAGGAAACCGGGAACCTTGACCTTGACGCCATCGGCCAGGGTGGCCGCCGGGGCGATCTCGCGCACATCGCCGCGGATGGCGCGGGCCATCGAATCGACGCCCTCGACCTGCGCACCGACGATGCGCACGCCCTGCGATTTCAGCGCCAGCGCGACGCCAGAGGCCAGGCCACCGCCGCCGATCGGCACGATCACCACATCAGGTGCATGCGGCGCCAGCTCGATGCCCAGCGTGCCCTGGCCGGCGATCACGTCCGGGTCGTCGAACGCGGACAGGAAGCGATAGCCGTGCTGGTCGGCCAGGGCACGGGCAAAGGCATACGCCTCGTCGTAGCTATCGCCGTGCTGGCGTACCGTGGCGCCCCAGTGGGCGACACCGGCGATCTTGGTGGCCGGTGCACCGTGCGGCATCACGGTGATCGCCGGAATGTTCAAGCGGTAGGCGGCCCACGCCACGCCCTGGGCGTGGTTGCCGGCCGAGGCGCAGATGACCGGGCGGTCGTCACCGCGTTCACGGCCGGCCAGCAGGGCGTTCAATGCACCGCGCACCTTGTAGGAGCCGGTGCGCTGCAGGTTCTCCAGCTTCAGCCACACGCCGAAACGCTCGGCGTAATGCAGGGGCGTGGGCGGCAGGAAGCGGCGCAGCCGCGCCTGCGCGGCCAGCACATCGGCGACGCTTACCTCGCCTACGTCCGGTTCCTGCGGGGCACGGCTAGCCGGCATCACGCACCCGGCCATGGTGATCGTTCCGGCGCGACGCGCGCTGCCACGGCGCACGGTGCGACGTACGGCCGAGAAGACACCTCCGTACCGGCACCGATGCAACGGTGCGGGCGTTCATGCGGATGCTCCAGTGCCGGGCTCCAGTGCGCTGATGCGCACTGACACACAGTCGTAGATCTTCTCGATCTGGCGGCGCAGCGTCTCGGGCGGACGCGTGCTGTCCACCACCAGCTGGAGGTGCCAGCGACCATCGTCGGCCGCGTTGGGCGCACCGGCGATCGCGCGCGGCGCGAAGCCGCGACGTTCGGCCATGCCGATCACGCGCAGCAGCGCGCCTTCGGCCGGGGTCAGCACCAGGTCAAGCCGGTATTGCATTGGGGAACTCCTGGGACTGATGAGCGGGGTTGCTTTCCAGCATCGTGCTGTTGGCGTTGTTGGGCGGCACCAGCGGCCACACGTTGGCACGCGCATCGATGGCCACATGCAGCAGTGCCGGGCCGGGCTGGGCCAGCATCGCGGCCAGGCCACCTTCGACATCGTCACGGGCTTCGATGCGCGTGGCCGGAATACCGAATACCTGCGCCAGCGCAGCGAAGTCCGGGTTGTCGGACAGGTCGATCTCGCTGTAGCGCTCGGCGAAGAACAGCTCCTGCCACTGGCGGACCATGCCCAGCGAGCTGTTGTCCAGCAGTACGATCTTCACCGGCAGGCGGCAGCGGGCGATGGTGACCAGCTCCTGCACGTTCATCATGAAACTGCCATCGCCGGAGACCAGCACCACGGTGCGATCCGGGCAGGCGAACTGCGCCCCCATCGCGGCCGGCAGGCCGAAGCCCATGGTGCCCAGCGCGCCGCTGGTCAGGTGGTTGCGCGGGTGGTTGAAGCGGCAGTGCTGGGCGACCCACATCTGATGCTGGCCGACATCACAGGCGATGATCGCGTCGCTCGGGGCCAGCTCGCTCAGGCGCTTCAGCAGTGCCGGGGCGTAGATGTGCTTGCCCGGTGCGTCGTAGCGCGGGGCGAAGCGTTCACGGTGGCCCTGGCAGCGCTTGGCCCAGGCCTCCTGCGTGGCTGGCGTGGTGGCCGCAGCGGTCAGTGCGCGCAGCGCCGTACCGACATTGCCCGGCACCGCGATGTCGGCGGTGCGCAGCTTGGAGATCTCGTACGCATCGGCATCGATATGCACGACGCGCGCAAACGGGGCGAACTCGTTCAACTTGCCGGTGGCGCGGTCATCGAAACGGGCGCCGACCACGATCAGCAGATCGCTTTCCTGCACGGCCATGTTGGCTGCGCGGGTGCCGTGCATGCCCAGCATGCCCAGGTAGTGCGGGTGCTGCGGCGGCAGTGCGCCCAGCCCGCGCAGGGTCAGCACGGTTGGAATGCGGGTCGCCTCGACGAAGGCACGGAAGTCCTCCACCGCATCGCCCAGCGCCACGCCACCCCCGGCATAGATCACCGGCTTCTCGGCCCCGGCGATGGCGGCGATGGTCTGCGCGATGGCGTCGTCATTCGGCGCCGGCGGTGCGACCACCGTGGATGGCACGTGGTCGGGCAGGTGCGACGCATCGGCCACCTGCACGTCCTTGGGCAGATCGATCAGCACCGGCCCCGGGCGACCCTCGCGGGCGATACGGAACGCATCGGCGACCACCTGCGGCAGGTCATCGACCGAGCGCACCAGCCAGCTGTGTTTGACGATCGGCAGGGTCAGTCCAAACACGTCCAGTTCCTGGAACGCGTCGGTGCCCAGCAGCGGGGTGGCGACCTGGCCGGTGATGCAGACCATCGGCACCGAATCCAGCATCGCATCGGCGATCCCGGTGACCAGGTTGGACGCGCCCGGGCCCGAGGTGGCAACACAGACGCCGACCCGGCCGCTGGCACGGGCGAAGCCGTTGGCGGCCAGGGCTGCGCCCTGCTCGTGGCGGACCAGGATGTGCTTCAGCCCGGAATCCACCAGGGCGTCGTAGAACGGCATGATGGTGCCGCCCGGATAGCCGAACAGCGTATGCACGCCCTCGGCTTCCAGGGCCTGCGTCAACCAGCGTGCGCCATTGCGGGGCGCGGTGCTGTGTGCGGAGGTGTTCATGCGGTGACCTTTACGAAAGCGGGTGGGGGAGCCGCGCGTTTACGCGGCTTGACTTTGCAACCAGACCATCTTGGCGCGCAGTTCTTTGCCCACCTTCTCGATCGGGTGCTCCAGATCGGCCTGCTTGAACTTGTTGTAGTTCGGCAGGCCCGCTTCGTACTCGGCGACCCAGTTCTTGGTGAAGGTGCCGTTCTGGATATCGGTCAGTACGTCCTTCATGCGCGCCTTGGTGCCGGCATCGATCACGCGCGGGCCGCTGACGTAGTCGCCGTACTGCGCGGTTTCGGAGATGAACTCCAGCATGCGGGTGATGCCGCCTTCGTAGAACAGGTCCACGATCAGCTTCAGTTCGTGCAGCACTTCGTAATAGGCGATTTCCGGCTGGTAGCCGGCTTCGACCAGCGTCTCGAAACCGGCCTGCACCAGGGCCGAAGCGCCACCGCACAGCACGGCCTGCTCGCCGAACAGATCGGTTTCGGTCTCTTCCTTGAAGGTGGTCTGGATCAGGTTGGCGCGCGCGCCACCCAGGCCACCGGCGTAGGCCAGGGCGAACTCGGCGGCCTTGCCACTCTTGTCCTGGTAGACCGCCCAGATGCACGGCACACCGCGGCCGATCTCATACTCGCGACGGACCAGTGCACCCGGGCCCTTCGGTGCGACCAGCACCACGTCCAGATCCGCGCGCGGTTTGATCATGTCGAAATGCACGTTCAGACCATGCGCGAACAGCAGCACCGCGCCCTGTTTCATGTTCGGCGCGAGCACATCTTCGTAGAGCTTCTTCTGCACCATGTCCGGGGTCAGCACGGCGACCAGATCGGCCTCCTTCACTGCCTCGGCCGGGGCTTTGACGGTGAAGCCATCGGCCTGTGCCTTGACCTCGGTCGGACCGCCCGGGCGCAGCCCGATGACGACATCGAAACCGGATTCACGCAGATTCAGCGCGTGCGCGCGGCCCTGGCTGCCGTAGCCGACAACAGCGATCTTGATCTGGGGCAGGTCGTTGGTGCTCATGGGGGAGGTCCTTTGGAGGCAAGAAAAAAGAGGGCCGACGGTCAGCGACGCGTCGGCCCATCAGGGGAAGGGGTGGCACCGGCCTGGCCGCGAGCACACGCGAACGCACCCGCCGTGGGGGCGGTGGGCGTCGGCTGGCTCGAGGTGGGCTGGCGGGTCATGGTGGAAGGCAACTCGGAGGGGAGGATGGAAATCGAAGGGTTCTGAAACGAAAAAACCCGCACCTGGTCGGGTGCGGGTTTTGATGGATACCTGGCAGTCTTGCTTACACGCCGGTCCGTCCCGCACCTGTTGGTTGGGTAATAAGTACGAGGACGAGAAGCGAATGGATCGAGGCCGCGCCGTGGTCGGCGTGCTCGATGGATTCGCGGGTGGCTGTGCGCTGCAACATGAGATCGAGAAAACCACACGGGTTTTGGCGGTGTCAACCCTGGAAAGACAATTTCCATCGGTTTCGCCTGCATCCACCGCAAGGCCCCGCCGCACAAGGATGGTTGCGGCTGAAAGCGTTCCGGTGAACCGGAATTCAGCATTTTGCCGGGCGCAATTGCGCGGATTCGGGGCCGATGTTTCATCCGAGCATGACCATGGTGGGATGTCATTCGGCGGCATCTGCCGCCACCATCAGCTCGCTACCACCCTCAGGAACCACCCCGTGCCCTCACGCCTTGCCCGCGGCCTGCTCGCCGCCGCCATCCTGTGTGCGCTGCCCGCCGCAGCCATCGCCGCCGACCGGATCACCGGCCACACCTTCGCCACCCGCTCGGAGGTGATCGCTCCGCATGCGATGGCCGCCACCTCCCAGCCCCTGGCGACCCAGATCGCCCTGGACGTCATGAAGTCCGGCGGCTCTGCGGTGGATGCCGCGATCGCGGCCAATGCCGCCCTCGGTTTGATGGAGCCGACCGGCAACGGCGTCGGCGGTGATCTGTTCGCGATCGTGTGGGACCCCAAAACCGAGAAGCTGTATGGCTACAACGGCTCGGGCCGCTCGCCGAAGTCGTTGACCCTGGCCGAGTTCCAGCGCCGCGGCCTGAAGGAGATCCCGGCCACCGGCCCACTGCCCGTGTCCGTCCCCGGCGCGGTGGATGGCTGGTTCGCGCTGCATGACCGTTTCGGCCGCAAGCCGATGGCCGACAACCTCGCGCCTGCGATCCGCTACGCCCGCGAAGGCCATCCGGTCGCCGAGGTCATCGCCTATTACTGGGACCGCTCGGTGCCACGACTGTCCAAGTACCCCGGCTTCACCGAGCAGTTCACGATCAACGGCCATGCCCCGCGCAAGGGCGAGATGTGGAAGAACCCGAACCTGGCCCACACCCTGGAGCAGATCGCCCAGGGCGGCCGCGATGCCTTCTACAAAGGCGAGATCGCCCGCACCATCGGCACCTACTTCAAGGCCAATGGCGGCTACCTGAGCTATGAGGACATGGCCAGCCATCACGGCGAGTGGGTGGAGCCGGTCAGCAGCAACTACCGCGGCTATGACGTGTGGGAGCTGCCGCCGAACAGCCAGGGCATCGCCGCGCTGCAGATCCTCAACGTGCTGGAAGGCTACGATTTCTCCAACATCCCCTTCGGCTCGCCCGAGCACGTGCACCTGTTCGTGGAAGCCAAGAAGCTGGCCTTCGCCGACCGCGCGCGCTTCTATACCGATCCGGCGTTCCACCCGGCCCCGGTCGATAAGCTGATCTCCAAAGGCTACGCCGCCGAGCGCCGCACGCTGATCTCGATGGACAAGGCGCTGAATGAAGTGCAGCCCGGGACGCCGAAGCAACTGAAGGAAGGCGACACGATCTACCTGACCGTGGCCGACGCCGACGGCATGATGGTCTCGCTGATCCAATCCAATTACCGGGGCATGGGCAGCGGCATGGCGCCGCCGGGCCTGGGCTTCATCCTGCAGGACCGCGGCGAGATGTTCGTGCTGCAGAAAGATCACCCGAATGGCTATGCGCCGGGCAAGCGACCGTTCCAGACGATCATCCCGGGCTTCGTGACCAAGGACGGCAAGCCGTGGATGAGCTTCGGGGTGATGGGCGGTGCGATGCAGCCGCAAGGGCACGCGCAGATCGTGATGAACATGGTCGATTTCGGGATGAATCTGCAGGAAGCCGGCGATGCGCCGCGCATCCAGCACGAGGGCTCGACCGAGCCGACCGGGCAGGCGACGGCGATGAGCGATGGCGGCGAGGTGAATCTGGAAACCGGGTTCCCGTATGAGACGGTGCGCGCGTTGATGCGCAAGGGTCACCGGGTGGTGTTCGCGGATGGTCCGTATGGTGGGTATCAGGCGATCCTGCGGGATCCCGAGTCGGGTGTGTATTACGGGGCGTCGGAAAGCCGCAAGGATGGGCAGGCGGCGGGGTACTGATTCCCCAGTGCTTCGTAGCGCCGACTGCTGGTTGGCAGAATCGCAGGGCAGAGCGTAAAGCAGGACGTAAAGCAGGACGTAAAGCAGGACGTAAAGCAGGACGCTTTGGGGCTGCGGGTAGTGGTCCGGCCTGGGTGGGTTTGCGGGACCCGCCGCAAGTACGTCCATGTAGGCTCGTATGCCGCCATCCATGGCGGCATACGGTCCCGCCAACCCACCCAGGCCGACCCACCCACAATGGGTCGGTGCGCATGGCAAAAACGGTAGAGCCACGCCATGCGTGGCTGCTTTGTCTCAGCGGGGATCCGATGCGTCGAGCAAACCGATGCATCGGATCCTCGCTCGGCTGCGTTGTCCAAACGACCTGAAGCGCACTACGCGAAACATCGGCTGTGTCGAGCGTGGCTACGCTGCTCGCGTTGGAACTCTGAAACTGTCGGTCGGACGCGCGCCATGCCGAGCATCGCTCGGCTGCTCTCCCAGAACCACCATGAAACTGTGAGCGGGACGGGGCGGGTGGGTTGTCGGGACCATGAGCGCCATGGATGGCGCGACATGAGCCTCCAAGGACGGATTCACGGCGTGTCCCGCCAACCCACCCGTCCCGGCCCGCCCACCGATAGCCCGGGAAGCGTGCCGCTCTAAGCGACCAAGCTGACCAACCCGACCAACCCGACCAACCCGCCCCCCCTAAGGCGCCCGAGCCGCCTCATCGCGCGTTTCTTCCTGCGCCGCGATCTCGCGCTCGATCCACTCATCCATCAACCGTCGCGCGCGCTGCGCACGGCGGCGCTGCAGCGCATGCTCCATATCCAGCACCCGATACAACGACCACATCACCGCCAGCATCAACAACGCAAACGGCAGTGCAGCGATTGTGATCATCCCCTGCAGCGCATTGAGACCGCCAGCCAGCAGGAGCACGCCCGCGATCAACGCAATCGCCACGCCCCACACCATCCGGCGCGCCAAGGGCGGATCACCGGCCTCCTCCGTCGACATCGTCGCCAGCACCAGCACCGCCGAATCAGCCGAGGTCACGAAGAAGATCATCAACAGCACCAGCGCGATCACCGACAACACCGTGGGCATCGGCAGGCTGTCGAACATCGTGAACAACACCGTCTCGTAGCCATTTCCCAGCGCCTGCGCCAGATCCACGTGGCCGAAGATCTGCGACCACAGCGCCGTGCCGCCGAATACCGAGAACCACAGGAAGCCCAGCACGCTCGGTGCGATCACCACGCCCAGCACGAACTCACGGATGCTGCGCCCACGCGAGACGCGCGCGATGAACGAGCCCACAAACGGCGCCCATGCGATCCACCAGGCCCAGTAGAAGATCGTCCAGTCCGCCACCCAGGTGCTGCCTGAGAACGGCGACATCCGCAGGCTCATCGTCACCAGCGAATTGAGATAGGAGCCGATCGTCGTGGTGAACGTATCGAAGATGAAGCCCGTGGGCCCCAGCACCAGCACCAGCGCGAGCAACAGTGCGGCCAGGCCGAGATTGAAATTGGACAACCACTTGATGCCGCGATGCACGCCACTGGTGGTGGACGCCATGTACAGCACGAACGCCACGGCGATGATGGTCAACTGCACCGGCACCGAGGCCTGGATGCCGAATACGCGCTCAAGGCCAGCGGCGATCTGGATCGTGCCGAAGCCCAGCGTGGTCGCCACGCCGATCGCCGTGGCGACCACGGCTGCCACGTTGACGACCGTGCCCATCCAGCCGCGGTGTCGTGCACCGATGATCGGCTGCAGCAGATCGCTGATCAGTCCACGGCCATTGCGGTTGAACTGGAACCACGCCATCGCCAAGCCGATCAACGCGTAGATCGCCCATGGATGCAGGCCCCAATGGAAGAATGCGTAGCGCATCGACGCGCGTGCCGCTTCCATGCTTTGCGGTGCCAGCCCTTCCGGCGGCTTCACGAAATGCGAGATCGGCTCTGCCGCACCCCAGAACACCAGGCCGATGCCCATGCCGGCAGCGAACAGCATCGACATCCAGCTCGCGTTGGAGAAGTCGGGCTCGGCATCTTCACCGCCGATGCGCAGCGATCCGAAGCGGCCGAAGGCCAAGTACATCAGGAAGGAGAGGGTGATGAACACCACCAGCAGGTACAGCCAGCCGGTGCTGCGGATGATGGTGGACAGGCCGCTCTGGACGACCTCGTTGAAAGGGCCCGGCGCGAGACCGGCAATCAGCACCAGCAGTGCGACCAGTGCGATGGAAATGCGGAACACCATGCAGGCGTGTCTCCGATCAGTAGGGGCGAGCCGAGGCTTGCAATCTCCAGCGGCACAGCGGCAACGACTGGGGCGGATCAAGCCGGTCGAGGCCGGTCAGTACGGACGTCGATGGCGTCGAGCAGCGCGCATATTGCGCCGCGGCATGGTAGTGCATCAGTTGTCGGCGGCATGTTCACATCCAAACCCGATCGCGACGGGATGCCGCCGCCCAATGCGCCAGCGGCCACCGCTTTGTGCTCTAATTCGCCCCGAAGCGGGGGTACCGCGGCCCAGTGGCCAAGGTTGAGACAGTCCCTTCGAACCTGATCCGGTTGATACCGGCGTAGGGAAGCTTCGCATCTGCAGATGCATTGCGCCGTAGGGCAATCGTGCCCGGAGACCGCCCGCAATCCGTCCGTCGAGCGCCGCCGTTTCGTCCCTCCCATGCGAATCCCTCGCATAGAACCGCACAGTCCCTGTGCGGGGATTGAACCTAGGACGATCCTCGATGAACGCACAGCCCTCCGCCCTGCAGCAACAGGCCCAGCAACTCTCCGAATCGGTCACCCGGCCGATTCCCGGCTCGCACAAGATCCATGTACAGGGCTCGCGCCCCGATCTGCAGGTGCCGATGCGCGAGATCACGCTGACCCGCACGCCCACCCTGTTTGGCGGTGAAGAGAATGCGCCGGTCACCGTCTACGACACCTCCGGCCCGTATACCGATCCGGCTGTCGCTATCGACCTCTCCGCCGGTCTGCCTGCGCTGCGCGCGGCCTGGGTGGCCGAGCGCGGCGATACCGAGGTGCTGGAGGGCCTGAGCTCGGCATTCGGCCGCTCGCGCGAGACCGATGCACGGCTCGATGCGGTGCGCTTCCCATCGCGGCTGCAACCGCGACGCGCGTTGGCCGGTCGCAACGTCACCCAGATGCACTACGCACGGCGCGGCATCATCACGCCGGAGATGGAGTTCGTGGCGATTCGTGAGAACCAGCGTCTGGACGCGATCCGAGATGCCGCGCTGCTGAAGCAGCATCCCGGTGAAGCCTTTGGTGCTTCCATCCCGAAGATCATCACCCCCGCGTTCGTCCGCGACGAGATCGCCCGCGGCCGCGCGGTGCTGCCCAACAACATCAACCACCCGGAAAGCGAGCCGATGATCATCGGCCGCAACTTCCTGACCAAGATCAACGCCAACATCGGCAACAGCGCGGTGTCATCGGGCATTGCCGAGGAAGTGGAAAAGCTGGTCTGGGCGATCCGTTGGGGCGGCGACACCGTGATGGACCTGTCCACCGGCAAGCACATCCATGAAACGCGCGAATGGATCCTGCGCAACTCGCCGGTGGCGATCGGCACCGTGCCGATCTACCAGGCGCTGGAGAAGGTCGATGGCCGTGCCGAGGAACTGAACTGGGCGATCTTCCGCGACACGCTGATCGAGCAGGCCGAGCAGGGCGTGGACTACTTCACCATCCACGCCGGCGTCCTGCTGCGTTACGTCCCGCTCACCGCCAAGCGCGTGACCGGCATCGTCTCGCGTGGTGGGTCGATCATGGCCAAGTGGTGCCTGGCGCATCACAAGGAGAACTTCCTCTACACGCACTTCGAAGAGATCTGCGAAATCATGAAGGCCTACGACGTGACCTTCTCGCTGGGCGATGGCCTGCGCCCGGGCTGCATCGCCGATGCCAACGATGCTGCGCAGTTCGGTGAACTGGAAACGCTGGGCGAGCTGACGAAGATCGCCTGGAAGCACGACGTGCAGACCATGATCGAGGGCCCCGGCCACGTGCCGATGCAGCTGATCAAGGAAAACATGGACAAGCAGCTGCGCGAGTGCGGTGAAGCGCCGTTCTATACGCTGGGCCCGTTGACCACCGATATCGCGCCGGGCTACGACCACATCACCAGTGCGATCGGTGCGGCGATGATCGGCTGGTACGGCACGGCGATGCTCTGCTACGTGACCCCGAAGGAACACCTGGGTCTGCCCAACCGCCAGGACGTACGAGACGGCATCATGGCCTACCGCATCGCCGCGCACGCCTCGGATCTGGCCAAGGGCCATCCCGGCGCGCAGGTCCGCGACAACGCGCTGAGCAAGGCACGTTTCGAATTCCGCTGGGAGGACCAGTTCCACCTGGGGCTGGACCCGGAGAAGGCCAAGGAATTCCATGACGAGACCCTGCCCAAGGACGCGCACAAACTGGCCCACTTCTGTTCGATGTGCGGCCCGCACTTCTGCTCGATGAAGATCACCCAGGACGTGCGTGACTATGCGGCGGGGCAGGGGCTGGATGCGCACCAGGCGTTGGAGGCCGGCATGGCCGAGAAATCCGCGCAGTTCCGGAATCTCGGGGCCGAGGTGTATCGGCAGGAATGAGGCACTGGCCGTGGTGGTGGGTGCTGCCACGGCCATCATCCGCCGCCTGCGTGATTCCGGCTAAGCTCGGCGCGAACAGGCAGGGGCGGGGACGACGATGGCGATAGCACGCAGCACCAAATGGTTGGCGATCGCACGCCGGCATCCATCCGCCTGGCTGTTGGCGGTGCAGTTGCTCGGCGTGCTGCTGTACCCCGCGATGGACGAAGCCGGTGCGAGCCGTGCGTTGTTCGGTGCATTCGGCATCGCCGTGCTCGGCCTGGCCCTGTGGGTCGTACGGCGCAGTCCACTGGGCATGTGGGTGGCCCTGGTGCTGGCGATTCCTTCGGTGGTGTTTTCAATCTCGGGCGCGCTGCTGGAACGCCCGGCGCTGGTGACAACGGCGCAACTGCTCGAATGCCTGCTGTATTTCTACACGGCGGGCAGCCTGATTGCCTACATGCTGCAGGACCACAAAGTGACCCGCGATGAGCTGTTCGCGGCTGGCGCCACCTTCACGCTGTTGGCGTGGGCCTTCGCCTTCGCGTTCGCGCTCTGCCAGCAGTGGTATCCGGGCAGTTTCATGGCCACCAGCGAGACCGAACTGCGGACCTGGATGGAGCTGCTTTATCTCAGCTTCAGCTTGCTGTCCGGGGTGGGACTGAGTGACGTGGTGCCGATCCATCCCCAAGCCCGGGCGTTGGTGATGCTGGAGCAGTTCGCAGGCGTGATGTACGTCGCATTGGTCGTCTCGCGCCTGGTCGGATTGACCATGATCCGGCGCATACAAAACTGAATCGCACATAAAAAATTCGCGCCCGGAGGCGCGAATGCTGAATCAATTTATGTAATTTCGTCGGCGAGAGAGAGCCTGATGTTGGCCGCACACACAGGTGCGGTTAACCCACATAGGCTAGTATTCGCCGCCTTCAGTGTTTTTGCGCTTTGCGCTGATGGTTTGTGCGGAATCTGGCGGTTCGTTCGATCGTTGTCGATTGTGATGAATGCTGCGTTCCCCGTAGTCCTGCATTCACTCGTGTCACCGGAATGATCAACAACGACAGTGAGCGACCCGCCGCCGATGTAGTCCGAATCGGCGATTGCACCGTAATACTTTCCTCGCGGGAAGTCATGGTGGTGGGCGTGCGTCGCCCGCGTCGTCTCACACCGAAGGCGCTGGGCGTATTGAAAGCACTGATGCGCTCGCCCGGTACCGTGGTGACGCGCGATGAACTGTTCGCCGAGGTGTGGCCCGATACGCTGCCCACCAATGACGTGCTTACCCAGGCCGTCACCCAGTTGCGCAAGGCCTTCGCCTCCGACGAAGACGCGGGCACCGCCTACATCGAAACCATTGCCAAGACCGGTTATCGCTTGCTGGTGCCGGTGAGCGTGGTGGAAGAACCGCGTGTGCTTGGCGAGGTGGACGACGCAGCGACGGGCGTGCTCGTCGATGCCGCACTGCCTGGTACTGTTACGCCGGTACTCCACCGGCAGGCGGACAACCCGATGCGCCGGCGGTGGCGTCGGATCCGCCGCTATGTGCTGCTGGCCGTTGGCCTTGCGATGCTGATCGCGATGCTGGTCATGGCCGCGCTGCTGGTGCAGCGCGAACGTCCCGCCACGGCAGTGGAAGCCGCCGTCGAGGACGGTACGCGTGTGATCGGCAGCCCGGAGCGCCCCTATCGTCTGATCACGGCATCATCGGGTTTTGAAACCTATCCCACGTTGTCCCCGGATGGCTCGCAGGTCGCTTACGAAGCCGGCGTGCCGTCGCGCCAAGGCAGCGTCATCAAGGTCCAGACCTCGGGCAACGCCCCGGCGCGCGTCCTGATGGACACGCCGGACACCTACTCGGACCGCTTCCCGAACTGGTCGCCCAATGGACGTGACATCGCGTTTGCGCGTTTCGGCCCGGAGGGCAGCTGCGAGGTCCTCATCGCCAGCGCCACCGGCGGCGCGCAGCGCCACGTCACGCGCTGCGACGGTACCGAGCTGCTCAGCTTCGACTGGACGCCGGACGGCCGCGGCCTGCTGTTCGGCTCGTTGTCGGGCACGTACGCGCACCGTGGCATCCGCACCTTCAATCTCGCCAGTGGCAGCTGGAGCGCCTTGAAGTACGACATGGACCCGGACAGCTTCGAATACGCACCGCGCTATTCGCCGGATGGCCGCTGGATCGTGTTCGTGCGCAATCCGCAGGTCGGCGATCTGTGGCGCATCCCGGCCGAAGGCGGTGCGCCCGAGCAGCTCACCAACGATTCGGCCGAGATCCGCGGTTGGGCGTGGCGCAGCGACAGCCGCCACATCGTGTTTGGTCGCCGCGTCGACAGCGAAGCGCGCCTGTACGAGCTGGACACACGCACACGCACGCTGCGTGATCTGGGCCTGGACGATGCCCAGTCACCGGCGCTCTCGCGCAGCAACAACATGCTCGCCTTCATGCACCGGCGTGCGCAGTTCGGTCTGTTCAAGGTGCCGATCGGTGCCGACGGTCCGGGTGTTCCCGAACGCCTGTTCGCATCGGGTGGTCGCGATGCGCAGCCGATGATTGCTCCGGATGGCCGCCAACTGGTGTTCAGTTCCAACCGGTCAGGCAGCTATTCGCTGTGGTGGGCGGATCTGCAGCGTCCCGAATCCCTGCGCCCGATCGAGGGCCTGCGCCCGGAAACCCGTCAGATTCCGGACTGGTCGCGCGACAGCCGCCATCTCCTGGTCCTGGGGCGCGACGAACATGCCAACCCCGCGATCTTCGAAGTCTCCCCGCGCGATGAGCAGACGGTCCGCTTGCAGGTGCCGGCCGCGCAGCCACTGCAGGCGCTGTACGGGCAGCGGCCCGGGCAGATGCTGGTGGTGGAGCGTGATGAAGATGAGCGGATGCGCCTGTCCCTGTTTGATCGGACCACCACGCCGTGGCGCCTGCTGGGCAGCATCGAGGGTGTCTCCCAGGCACGCTACGACGTGGCCGGCGAGCGCGTGCTGTTCACCCGGCTCTCGGCCAGTGGTCTGTGGTCGGCCGATGCGGCACTCACCCCGCAGAGCATCCGCCAGGTGCGTGACGACCAGCCGTCGCGGTGGCGTTACCGGGCGTGGACCGTCTCCGGCAACGGGCAGATCGATTACCTGTCCAATCGCGCTGACTGTGCGACCGCGTTTGCACGGCTCAGCGCGACGACCAGCGACACCGGCGCCTGTCTGGACCCCGAGCGGCTCGGCACCGGCAATGGATTCAGCGCCAGCCCGGACGGCAGTGCCGTGTATGTGGCCTTGGCGGTGGCCGATGGCTCCGATATCGGCATCATGAGCCTGCCCGAACCGACCACCTCGTTCTTCCCCGCGTTCTCCAACCTCATGTTTATGAAGGGAAAAGACCCTTCGTAAGTTCTTCGTGAGGTTGTCGTGGCGAATTCGGATCAATCTCGCCAAGACGTCCTGAGGGAAGTGGCCTGACTTGGCAAAACTGCACGCCAGCAAAGGCAAACACACGGTGCAGTCATGCGTCAGCTTTCCCTGGCCGATCGCGGTCAATCTCTCTCCCTGGACAAGATCGCCGACGACGGCGTGCTGCCGAGTTGTCTCGGTGTTGCCCGTCTGGGCAGCCTGCAGACGGCCGGCACGACGTTCACGGTGTGGATGCAGGTGCGTGGCAGCGCGTGGGTCGAATCCAAGGAAGGCAAGTTCCGCCTGCGTCAGCGCGAGTGGATCGCCTTCGAGAAAGACTCCAAGCCGATGGTGCAGGCCGGCCGCGATGGTCTGTGCATTGGCCTGAGTCTGTCGCCGGATGCGCTGCGCGCGCTGGGCGATCTGGTCGACTGCAACCTGTACGCCGGTCGCGGCACCATGACCCGCGGCGAGATGCGGGTGGCGATGCGCCTGTGGCGCGATGCGCTGGACAGTGACCGCCCGATGCAGGGCCTGCGTCCGGCGCTGTTGCATCTGGCAGCCCTGCAGCAGGGCATGGCCACCGGCGTGCAGCGCTGCCCCGGCCGTTCGCGCAGCCGCAAGCGCCAGGTGTTCGGGCGCATGCAGCGCGCGCGTCTCTATCTGGAAGGCAACAGCCACCGCGTGGTGCGCATCGGTGAACTGGCCGAACTCACCAACTTCTCCAGTTGGTACCTTTCCAAGACGTTCCAGAGCCTGTATGCAGAGAGTCCGCAATCGCTCTCCGCACGCCTGCGACTGGAGCGGGCGGCTGACCTGCTGCGCGATACCGACATGATGGTGGGCGAGGTGGCCGCGGCGAGTGGATTTGACAACTGCTGCAGCTTCGCACGGGCATTTCGGGCCCGCTTTGGGTTGTCCGCGTCACGCTACCGTGAGGCAGGTGCGAACCTGTCGCCAGAGTCGGCAAAGTCATTGGTTGCATCACGCAAATAATTAACTGCAACGCAATCGTAACTTTCCGAGGCGGTTTTAACACGCTACTAACGTACCTCGGAGAGATAAATGAATTTTCGTACTCCCGCAGTGCGGCTGGGCCTTCTGCCCGCCGGCATTGCGCTTGCGCTGACGCCGACCTTCGCTTCGGCGCAGGAAGCAAGCGGCACGACCGACTTGGACCGCATCCAGGTCACCGGCTCACGCATCCGTCAGGCCAGCACCGAGACCGCCCAGCCGGTCATCGCGCTGCAGCGTGCCGACATCGAGAAGCAGGGCTTCACCAGCGTTGCCGACATCGTGCAGAACCTGTCGGCCACCGGCTCGCCGGCGATCAGCCGCGCCGATGCGCTGTCCTCGGGTGAAGAAGTCGGCGGCCAGTACGTCGACCTGCGCAACCTCGGCCCGGAGCGCACCTTGGTGCTGCTCGACGGCAAGCGCATGGGCGTCAGCTCCGGCGGCTACACCGACCTGGCCTCGATCCCGACCTCGGTCGTGGAGCGCATTGAAGTGCTGACCGACGGCGCTTCGGCGATCTACGGTTCCGACGCGATCGCCGGCGTGGTGAACATCATCACCCGCAAGAATTTCGATGGCCTGGAAGCCAGCGTCTACAAGGGCCAGTACGGCCAGGGCGACGGCGACAAGACCACCTACAACTTCGTGTACGGCCAAACCGGCGATCGCGGTTCGATCACCCTGGGCGCCGAATACAGCGAAGAAGAGCCGGTTCTGGCCAAGAACCGTCGCTACAGCGCCTCCGCCAATGGCTATCGTCATCCCGTTCCGACCGAGGACGACACCAACGGCTGGAGCGCGATCACCGAGAAGGGCGTGCTGGTTACCGATGATGGCAACTATGTCCTGAACCCGGGCGGCGCCTCGAACAACTTCGGCGACTACCACGACCTGGGCAACGCCGATCTGTCCAACCCGTCGCAGCAGATGTACCTGTCGACCGGCATCAAGCGTCGTTCGGTCTTCTCCAACGGTCAGTTCGACTTTACCGACAACATCCGCGGTACCGCCAGCGTGCTGTACACGGAACGCGAAGCGCTGCAGCAGATCGCAGGCTACCCGTACCGTTCGGCTGCCTACGACACCCAGATGTCCGGCAACAGCGTCTTCAACCCGCTCGATACCGACGTTGATTTCATGCGTCGTACGTGGGAAGTGCCGCGCCAGACCAAGTCCGAGCTCAACACCTTCCGCTTCAGCGGCGGTCTGGAAGGCTCGTTCGAGTTCGCCGACAAGTACTTTGACTGGGATGTGGGCTACGTCTACAACCGCAACAAGGGCGTCAAGACCGGCACCGGCAACCTGTTCATTCCGAACGTGAAGAATGCCGTGGGCCCGTCGTACCTGGATGCCAACGGTATTGCTCAGTGCGGTACCGCCGCTGCTCCGATCGCCGGCTGCACCCCGTGGAACCCGCTGCTGCCGTATGGCTCCACCGCCGACGGTTCGCTCTCCAACCCGGACCTGCAGAAGTACCTGTTCCTGCCGACCCACGATACCTCGCTGACCACCAGCAAGGTCTACAGCGCCAACCTGAGCGGCGCCATCGTGACCCTGCCGGCCGGTGACCTGTCCTTCGCAACCGGTTACGAGCACCGTGAAGAAGACGCCGAGTACAACCCGGATGCACTGCTGCAGTCGGGCCTGAGCACCGACCTGGCCGGTGCGCCGACCGCCGGTGGCTACAAGCTGGACGAGTTCTACCTGGAACTTAACGTGCCGATCCTCGCCGATCTGCCGTTCGCCAAGGAACTGTCGGTTGACATGGCCGGCCGTTACTCGGACTACAACACCTTCGGCGACACGGTGAACTCCAAGTTCGGCCTGAAGTGGAAGCCGATCGACGACCTGCTGGTCCGTGGCACCTATGCCACCGGCTTCCGTGCGCCGACCGTGGCCAACCTGTACGGTGGCACCTCGCAGAGCTTCGACAAGTACACCGACCCGTGCGATACCCTCTTCGGTGCTGCCGTGCGCAACGCCGACGTCGCTGCCCGTTGCGGCGGCGCCGTGCCGGCCAACTTCCGTCAGGAAGCTTCGGGTGGCATTGATGCCACCGGCCCGGGCGCACAGTCGAACTATCCGTACCTGTCCGGTTCCAATGACGGCCTGCTGCCGGAAACCTCCAAGACCTGGACCGTCGGCCTGGTGTACAGCCCGAACTTCGTGCAGGGCCTGGACGTCAGCCTGGACTGGTGGAAGATCCGCATCGACAACGTCATCGCGGCGGAGTCGGTCACCTCGATCCTCAACCAGTGCTACGTGCTGAACAACGCCAACGCCTGTGACCGTGTCACCCGTGACACCGATTCGGGCCAGGTCGTCGACGTGACCCGTACGCTGATCAACGGCGGCTACCAGGAAACCGCAGGTTACGACCTGGGTATCCGTTACCGTCTGCCGGAACTGTCCTTCGGCAACATCGTCATCGACTGGAAGACCACCTATGTGGACTACCTCGAGTACAAGCGCGACAACGAAGCTGAAACCGCCGTCGAACAGCACACCGGCTGGGGCACGGGCGACTGGGGCGGTAACTTCCGCGTCCGTTCCAACCTGAACATCGATTGGAGCCTGGGCAACTTCGGCGTCAACTGGGGCATGCGTTACTACTCCGGTCTGAAGGAAGAGTGCGCTTACGACCGCGAAGGCGGTCCGGAGTGCAACAACCCGAGCTACTCCTCGGCCTACACGCTGGCGATCCCGGTGCGCAACACAGGCTCGAACACGTTCCATGACCTGCAGGTGCGTTACAACACCCCTTGGGATGCCACCATCTCGGCTGGCGCGAACAACGTGTTCAACCACGAAGGCCCGGTGATGTACAGCCAGCCGAACTCGAGCTTCTCCTACTACGGCGGCTTTGACATCGGTCGGTTCTACTACCTGAAGTACACCCAGCGCTTCTGATCCATCGAAGCATTGGTGCAAAAAAAGGAGGGCGGACCGCAAGGTCCGCCCTCTTTATCGTTGTGGCGTAGGGAAAGTCTGAGTTTCAGTAGACGGTGATCTGATTCACACTCTTGGGCGAGATTCAGTTGATACCGTCAATCGTCCAATCGTGGGCCATTGAGAGATCGATATGAAAATGACGCTCGCTCAGAAGGTTTCCGCTGTACTCCTTGCTTGCCTGGCCTCCGCCGCCAGTGCGTCGCCCGGCCTGATCATCTGCGCAGGGGGGCGCTACTGCGAAGACGTCCGCATCGAATGCCTCGCCGACGGAGGCTCCGCCGCCGTGTGTGAGCGCCTATGGCGTTTGTGCGTTCTGGATGCCTGTCCGCAGCGCTGAAGCGACGATGGCGCGCCACAAGGGCGCGCCATCGTTCAACAACGGTCGATCCGTCACTCAGGCGTCGGCGGCGACCAGTCCCATCAGCGCGTTGGCATGTTCTTGCCACTGCGGCAGCTTGTTGAGCACGCCGGCACGTTGCAGGTAGTCCTCGTCGACCGGATCGCCATTGATCAATGCGAGCGCCACGTGCACCGCCCCGGTCACCCAGAAACTGCGGGTGTTGGACTTCTGCGGTTGCAGGTGGAAGGCCACGGCCTCGATGATCGGCATGGGCAGGCCCCACAGGCCGAGCAGGTAGGCACCCGCCTCGGCGTGGCCAGGACGGTCATCAGTGGCGTCTGCCGGCTCGCCACGCTCATTGCGTACGCCCGGCAGCAGCAGGCCGATGTCTGCCAGCAAGGCGGCGGTGGCACCCAGTTCCGCGCTGGACTCCGGCAGCAGCTTGGCGGCCAGACGGGACGCCAGCAGTGCGCGCTGCTGCAGCGAATTACGCTCGGCGCCGGACAGTGGCTGTGCGGAAAACACTTCGCTGGCCAGGACCAGATCGCGCAGGGTCGACAGCCCCAGACGGGTCACCGCGGTGCGCAGGTCGGAAATGATGCGGCCGTTGTTGAAGAACGCCGAATTGGACAGCTGCAGCACCTTCGCCGCGATCGCCGGGTCGGCCGCGACCAGCTTGGCCACGTCCGCGGTGTTGGTGTCGTCGTCGTGTTCCAGTGCTTGGGTCAGCGACAGGTAAAGGTGGGGCGGGGAGGGCAGCTTCTCGATCCGGCCGATGGCGCTGCGCAGACGTGCACTGTCGAGCAGTTCGCGCAGCTCTTCCAGGCTGGTCAGTGCTTCCAGCAGGACTTCCGGGGCCAGCGGCATCGGCAGGAAGCGATGGGCCACACCGATCAGGCGTGCAGGTGGCGGGCGGTTGCCGTGTTCGGCGTCCACCAGGGCAATGCGGATGGTCTCAGGGCGCAGCGTACGGATCTGGCCGAGCAGCGTGGTGGCGTTGAGGTCCGGCAGCTGCGGGCACACGATCACTGCATCCACCGGCAGGCCTGCCACGATGCCCATGGCGCTTTGGCCATCCACGGCGGTCAGCGGTTGCCACTCTTCCCCAAGATCGGCAATGAATTCCAACAGCTCAGCCGACAGGCTGGCTTCGTCCCCAACAAGCAGAATGCGCACGACACGGTCCCCTGGCTGACCACGGTGAAACCCACCGTGGACGGTGTGAAGAGACGCAATGTACCCAATCCGGCACGAATAGTGATGTGCCGCATTGAAAAAACGTGATGCGCATCGCTCCGGCAACGGTCCGCCGGAGCGATGGGGTTCAGTCTCAGGCGATGTTGCCGAGGTAGCGCTGGTGCGCCTCAACCAGGATTTTCTTGGCTTCGGCGGCGCCGCCCCAGCCATCCAGCTTGACCCACTTGCCCTTTTCCAGGTCCTTGTAATGCTCGAAGAAGTGGCCGATGCGCTCCAGCCAATGGCTGGACACCTGCTCGATGTCTTCGACGTGGGCATAGCCACTGAACACCTTGGAGATCGGCACGGCCAGGATCTTCTCGTCGCTGCCGGCTTCGTCGCTCATCTTGAGCACGCCGACCGGACGGCAACGCACCACCGAGCCCGGGACCAGCGGCAGCGGCAGCACCACCAGCACGTCGGCCGGATCACCGTCGCCGCACAGGGTGCTCGGCACGTAGCCATAGTTGCAGGGGTAGCGCATCGGGGTGGAGAGGATGCGGTCGACGAAGATCGCGCCGGTTTCCTTGTCCACTTCGTACTTCACCGGCTCGGAATCCTTCGGGATTTCGATGATGACGTTGATTTCTTCCGGCGGGTTCTTGCCGGGCGAGACGAGTTCCAGACCCATGGGTTTACTCCGAGAGGGGGTAGGGGCGCAAAGTCCGACATTTTAGGCCCATTGCCGGCCGGCGTGCAGCGGCCGGTCGCCCGAAGGGCGTTTCACCGACCCGGCCCCAGCCAGGGGACCACATGCCGCTGCCGGAAATCCTCACCCATAGGCATGGGTGGCGCCGATATCTGCCGTCAGCGCATGTGCCGATCATGGCAACCAACCCGTCTGGAGCCTGGTGATGAAGCTGATGAGCCTGCTGCCCCCCCGTTCCCTGGCCTTTGCAGTACTGGCGGCTGGCATCTGCAGCGCCTCCGGGCGCGAGGGCCCGTATGTGGATCTGGTCGACTTCCCACACAAGGAGGCCAACTGGGATCGCTTCTACGACCTGGAGGACCACCTGATCCGGGCGTTCCACGATCTGTGTGGTGATACCTACTGTGAGGGCGAATACAGCAACCATATCGCGCTGCAGTTCCGCTGCTCGGTGCACGCGGCCAGCGGCACGGTCCAGGCCTGCACCCTTGTGATCGGCGCCGGCAACCTCGAGGTGGAGCGTGACACCGGCCGGGTGGTCCCGGACAGCCGCACCTGGGCCTGCGCCGCGCCACTCGGGGCGAATACGCCGGTGGAGACCCTGCACGTGGCCTTGGCAGATCGCGACGCGCTGCGCAGACCCCTGCCCGGCTCGAATTTCTCGATGCATGACGCGCTGTTTGACTGCCTCAATTGACCTGTCAGCCCTTTCAATCTGCACTGGAGACTGCCGATGAAGACCCTCGTTGCGGGCATGCTGCTGCTTGCCTCCTGTACGGCCATTGCCACCGGCCACGCCGCCGGTCCCTACGTCGATGCACGCCAATACCCCAGCGAGGCCGAGGGCTGGGAGCGCTTCCGCGCTGTGGAGGCGCGGCTGGTGCGCGGCTTCGATGCCATCTGCGGGGACACGTTCTGCGAAGGCGAATTCCACAACCTGCAGGCGCTGCGCTTCCGGTGCTCGGTGCTGGCTGCCTCTGGCCGTGTGGGGGAATGCCTGTGGACATTCACCGGCAGCACGGCGCGCGTGGACGACGCGACCGGCCGTATCGCGGTGGAGGCGCGGACGTGGGCCTGCCGCGCCCCGCTGGCGACCCAGACGCTGCTGCCCGTGCTGCTGCAGACGCTGGAGCAGGATGACGCCTTGCATGTGGCACTCCCCGGGACCCAGGACAGCATCTACGACGGATTGACGTCGTGCCTGTAAGGCCCGCGCAGCGCCACGTCACTTCCGCAGTTGGCGCGCTCAAACGTGACGCATTCTCATTTGCGCGGTAACATGCCGCCGCTTACGGATGGCCGCCTTCCGGCAGTCCCGCTACATGCATCGGTCCATGTCTACCAACGCCACCACCCTTACCGAGCTGTTGATCCGCGAGCGCCCGGCGCTGCTGCGCCTGGTCCAGCGCATTCTGGGAAGCGACGGGGGCGCCGAAGACGTGATCCAGTCCGTCTGGTTCAAGGCGCGTGGCGTGGACAGCGGGAAGCCGATCAGCAATCCCCGCGCCTATCTCTATCGTTTGGCGGCGAATCTGGCCACGGATCACGGCCGTGAGCGCACGCGGCGCACGCGCCTGCTCGCCGATCATTACCTGTGGGGGCCGGACGAAGTGCTCTCCACCGAAGAGCAGGTCATGGCGCAGGCCGAACTGCAGCGCGTGCTGGAGGCGGCCGAGCATCTGCCCGAGCCGACCCGCACCATCTTCCGGCTCAACCGCCTGCAGGGCATGACCCAGTCGGACATCGCCAGGCGCCAGGGGGTGTCGGTGACGACCGTGGAGAATCACGTGCGCAGCGCATTGCAGCGATTGGCTTGGGCGCGCAGCGGGCGCTGAACGCGCGGACATCCGGCTTGGGGATACACGCCTGCCGACCGTCTTGATCATAATGGCGTGTTGACTGCGTCCCCCCCTTGCCCGCGCGTGACTGCGCCACCCATCGCCAGCCATGAGCCCGCACCTCCCCTCGTCTTCCTCGCCCTTGCCGCCCCCCTCCGATGCTGTTGCTGTGCAGGCGCGGGCCTGGATTGCCTGGCTGGCCTCTGGCACGACCGATGCGGGGCAGATGCAGGCCTTTGAGCAGTGGCTGGGGCAGCCCGGACACCGGCATGCCTTCGAACACGAACGTCAGCTTTGGCGCAGTCTTGGGCCACGCCCTCCCGCGCCGGCAGCGCCGGTACCGCGTCGGCGTGGTATCCGTTGGCACGCATGGGGCGTGGCGACGGCAGCCTTGCTGGCCCTGGCGTGGGTCGCACCCGATGCCTGGCTGCGGCTGCAGTCCGATCACCGCAGCACGCGTGCGATCGAGACGGTATCGCTGCCCGATGGCAGTCGCGCCGTACTCGATGCCGACAGCGCCATTGCCGTCCACTACGACGGTCATGTGCGCCGCATCGCGCTGCTGCGTGGCCAGGCCTGGTTCGAGGTGGCCCACGAGGCATCCCGTCCTTTCCAGGTAGAAGTGCAGGGCGGTGTGGTTGAAGACATTTCCACCGCGTTTGCGGTCTCCCGCTGGAAGGACGAGGTGGAGGCGGTGGTCGAGCAGGGGCGCGTGCGGGTTGCCGCCACCGAGCGAGGCGGTTGGACCTATCTGGAGGCGGGCCAGCGTGCACGCTTTGCGCCCGCCGGCCGGGTCGCACGGCTGGACGATGTCGCCCTGGACCGCATTGCGGCCTGGCGCGACGGCGAGCTGCTGCTGGAGACGGCCAGCGTGGAGGAGGCGGTGCAGCGCATCGCCCGCTACCGCTCGGGTGCGACCTTCGTGCGTGGCGATCTGTCGGCTCTGCCGGCGGTCAACGCGGCGTTCCGCACTGATCGGCCGGAGCAGGCGCTCGATGCGCTTGCCGTCAGCGCGGGGCTGACCGTCATCCGTCTGCCGATGGGCGTGGCGATCGTGGCACCGGCGCAATAGCGCAACCGGACTTGGGGCTGTGCCCTGTTCGTTCGTCTTACCCGGCATAACGTACCCGCCGCCGCCACGTACGTCCGCTGCATCCGCACCAGCGTGCGGGTGACCCGCCTCTGCGGCACTGATCCTCTGACAGGTTTTTCCATGCGCATCCCCATCCGCGCGGGCCATCGCCCGCGTCCGTCACGTCTCTGCATCGCCCTGCTCACTGCCGGCCTGGCGGCCGCACCCGCATGGCCGGCGCTGGCCCAGTCCAGCCCGGCGTCTACCGTGGCCACGCTGCGTTTCGATATCCCCGCCCAGCCATTGTCCGATGCCCTGCGCACCTACATGCGCCAGTCCGGCGTGCAGGTCGCCTATCCGGCCGCACTGGCCGAGGGCGTGACGTCCACTCCGGTCGCCGGTCCGATGGATGCGCAGGCCGCCTTGCTGCATCTGCTGCAGGGCAGTGGGTTGAGCATGCGCCAGGTCGGACCGGACGCGGTCACCCTGGAGCGCGCTGCGCTGGCCGCCAACGACGACGACCTGATCGTCACCGACGCGCTGAGCGTGGCCGGTGACCGCATCGAGGGTGGCAGCGATGCCGAGCGCGCGCTGGAGGTGTACCGCACCGCCGGTTCCAGCGCCTACATCGCGCGTTACACCATCGAGCGCTTCCGCGGTGCCTCCACCTCGGACATCGTCAAGGGCGTGGCCGGCGTCACCGCAGGCGACCCACGCACCGCCAACGCGCTGGACGTGAACATCCGCGGCATCCAGGGCCAGAGCCGCATTCCGGTGATCATCGACGGTGGGCAGTCCACGATGGATACCTACCGGGGTTACGCGGGCCAGTCGCAGCGCACCTATCTCGATCCGGACCTGATCTCCAACATCACCATCACCAAAGGCCCGAGCCTGGGCGTCAATGCTTCCGGTGGTATCGGCGGCGTGGTCGAGATGGAAACGCTGAAGATCGAGGATGTGCTGCGCGACGGTCGTGACGCCGGGCTGCGCGTGCGCACCGGCATGGCCAATGCCAGCGCCAACAACGTGCCCGCCTACGACGCCGCACCGCGTACCGACCGCAGCGCGCTGGGCAGCCAGTTCTTCAACATCGCCACCGCCAAGCAGTGGGATCGTTTCGACCTGGTCGCGGCATACGCCTGGCGTGAGAACGGCAACTATTTCTCCGGCAAGCACGGCTACGACGATTTCCCGCAGACCCGGCGCACCCTGGCGCCGTTGAATCCGCCGGATACCGAGGTGTTCAATACGTCCTCGCGCTCGGAGTCGTTCCTGCTCAAGGGCACCTGGCGCATTGATGACAATCAGACGCTGGAAGCGGGGTATCGCCGCTATGAAGGCACCGCCGGCGAAATCATGGCCTCGCAGATAATCCGCGTGGACCGCGACCGCGTGCCGCAGTGGGATCCGGGCCATGTCGACATGGATGCCTACAACCTGCGCTACCGCTTCAACCCGGACAACGCGCTGATCGATCTGAAGGCCAACCTCTGGTACACCGACGCCGACAGCCTGATGTACAACGGCCTGACCGGCATCACCCCATGGTATTTCGATCGCCGCACCGAGTGGTACGACGGCCCGTCGTTCAACACCGACCCGGGCTACAAGGACGCCTACCGCAATGAGCTGACGCAGACGCGGCTCGGCTTGGATGTGGGCAACACCACGCATCTGGAGACCGGCGCCGGCCTGTTCACGCTGGACTATGGCCTGTCCTTCAGCGATGAGGACGTCGGTCCCGGCCCGCATTCGCCGGTCATGCAGGACGATCTGGTCAACAACCGCTTCCTGCGCAACGCCAAGCGCAAGGAGTACAGCGCGGTGGCCTCGGTCAAATGGCAGCCGGACGAGCATTGGGAAGTGGTGGTCGGTGGCCGCTACAACCGCGTCAACGTGCACGACCGCAACCGCCTGGCCACGCCGGACACCTACGGCGTGATCGGTCAGTACCGCTACACCCAGCTGCTGGATGGCAACCCGAATCTGCCGGCATGGCGTGCCAAGCGCGTGGCGATGTTGAACTGGTATCCAGATGCCAACGGCCAGTTCACCGAGGCCTCTCTGCTGGCATCACCGTATAAGAAAGGTACGGTCGCCGACATCGCCGGCTGGAACTTCCACGACGTCACCCGAACGCAGGACCTGAGCGTGCCTGTCAGCTGGACCTGGTCGCAGCCGATCCGTCGCCGCGACAGCGCCTTCATGCCCAGCGCCAGCGTCGCCTACCGTTTCGACGAAGACACGATGGTGTACGTGAAGTACGCCGAAGGCGTGAAGCTGCCGAGCCTGTTCGAGACGACCCTGGGCCTGTTCACCGCGGCCAAGCCCACCGGTGAGCTCAAGCCGGAGCGGGCAGGGACCTGGGAAGTGGGGGCAAGCACGGTGCGCCACAGCCTGTTCACCGAGGGCGACCAGGCGGGCTTCAAGCTGGCCTACTTCGATACGCGCATCGATGATCTGATCACCCGCGATTACCGCACCCTGTCGGCCGGCCTGATCCGCAACGTGGACCGCTTCAAGGTCTCCGGCGTGGAGTTCCAGTCCAGCTATGACAGCGGCACGGTCTTCGCCGATCTGTCCGCGCACTACTACATTCAGGCCAAGACCTGCGCGCCGGACATCGCCGCCGAACGCCGGGCCTACGGCATCCAGCGGAAGATCGAGGAACTGAAGAACACCCCGGACTGCGTCGACGGTGGCTTTGAGGGGTCTTACAGCAATACCCAGAACCCGCCGCGCTACAACGTCAACCTGACCCTGGGCTCGCGTCTGTTCGATCAACGCCTGAGCGTCGGCACCCGGGTGATCCACAACGCCGGCCCGATCAGCACGCTGGACAAGGAATGGAACGTCGGCCTGTCGGCGATCCAGCAGCTGTACCGCCCGGCAACCATCGTGGATCTGTTCGCCAGCTGGCAGGCCAGCGAGCAGTTCGCGGTGGACCTCAACGTGGACAACCTGACCGACCGCTACTACCTCGATCCGCTGGCGCTGGGCGTGATGCCTGCCCCGGGCCGGACCGTACGGCTGGCGCTGACCTACCGCTACTGATGTACGTACACGACAGGGGCCGGCATTGCCGGCCCCTGCGTGCCGCCGGCCGGCGCATCGGGTGCCCGGACGGCCTTTCGCTCAGCCCAGCGCTCAGCCGGCGTTGGCCTGCTCGGTCGCATCGGCGTGCAGGGCTTCGCTGAGCTCATCGACCACGATCGCCCATTCCGCATCCGAGCGCAGCTGTTCGGTCAGGAACTGGCGCTGCCCGTCGTTCCAGTACGGCGCTTCGATGAGGCGGATCTCGTTGGACAGCTGGTGGTCGCGGATGAAGGCGGCGATGGCCTCCTCGCTGGCCTCCAGGCCGAGCTGCAGGAACAGATTGGTCATGCGCGGTTCGGTGGTGATCATCAGGTCATTCCAGTGGCAGGGCGTGGTACGTATTATCGGGGCAAGGCCGTGACGGTGGCATGTGACGTTCGCACTCGCTGATCACGCGACAATGGGCTTGGGGTTATCCCCGTGCCAGACGTCTTCGACAGAGAACCGTGCCCCACTTCCCCATTCAAGCAGTGCCATGATCGTCATCGATACTCCCGAAGCCACCCGCAGCCAACGCCTCAAGGCGGCCACCCGTGACAGCCACGGCGCGCTGGACAAGCGCATCATGGCCGGCGACATCTTCGCCAGCCGCGACCTGTTCGCAAAGTTCCTGCGCGTGCAGTACCGCTTCCATCGCGATATCGATGCGCTTTACGGCAGTCCCGCGCTGGACGCGCTGCTGCCCGATCTGGATGAGCGCCGACGGCTGCCACTGATCGCCCGTGATCTGGCTGATCTGGAGCAGACCCTGCCACTGTCCGCTTCCACCCGGTTGGATGGTGACCTGCCACTGCCCGAGGCGTTGGGCTGGCTGTACGTCGCCGAAGGCTCCAACCTGGGCGGCACCGTGCTGTACAAAATGGCCGCCCGGCTCGGATTGGACAGCAACTTCGGCGCCCGCCACCTGGCCGCTCATCCCGATGGTGCCGCCCGCCACTGGCGCGAGTTCACCGCCGCGCTCGATGGCGTGGCGCTGACCGACGCGCAGGAGCAGCAGGTGATCGATGCGGCCGATGCGGCGTTCCGCAGCGTCCACGGGCACGTCGAGGAAGAGTTCGCATGATCGCCGCCCGCTGCACGCCCGCTGTACCGGACCACCCCGGCCGCCCATGATGCGCTGGCTCTGGTTCGGCTTGGGCTGGATCATGGTGGCGCTGGGCGTCATCGGCGCCCTGTTGCCGGTGATGCCGACCACGATCTTCCTGATCCTGGCCGTCGGCTGCTTTGCGCGCAGCTCGCCGACATTCGAGCGCCGGTTGCTCGAGCATCCCCGTTACGGTCCACCGCTGCGCCTGTGGCGTGAGCAAGGTGCGATCAGCCGCAAGGGCAAGGCCTTTGCCGGCGCCGGCATGGCGTTCGGTTTTGTCATGTTCTGCTGGGGCGCACACCCGTCCTGGCCGCTGTTGATCGGCGTCGGGTTGTTCTTCCTGGCCAGCGCGGCGTATGTGCTGTCCCGTCCTGCGCCGCGGCCGCCCGGCGTGCCGGCTCCCCCGTCCGAGCGCTGAATCTACCGCGGGCCCGCCGGGGATCCGCACCGCGTCTGCTCGACACCGCTCCCATTCCTTTCCTGCGTCCGGCCCTGCACCGTGCCGCCACGCCCCTGACCGATGAACCCGCCGATGACCCTGCCGATCGCCCTCCCTGCCACCGTGGCAGCGCTGCCACATGACCTGACCCCGTGGGGCATGTACCAGGCCGCCGATGGCGTGGTACAGACCGTGATGATCGGACTGGCACTGGCCTCCATCGTCACCTGGACAGTGCTGGTCGCCAAGACCTGGGAGCTGGGCCGGCAACGCACGCGGCTGCGCCAGGCACGCGCGCTGCTGCTGCAGGCCGCGCACCTGCCGGGGGCGCAGACCCACGCAGTGCTCGACGACGGCGCGGCGCACGACCTGATCGACGCCGCCCGCACCGAGTTGCGCCTCTCACAGGACGCGCACGACCCGGTCGGGATCAAGGAGCGCGTCGCCTCGCGGCTGGAGCGCATCGAACTGGCGCATGCGCGGCAGCTGCGTACCGGTGTGGGCCTGCTGGCCAGCATCGGCGCGATTGCACCGTTCGTCGGCCTGTTCGGCACGGTGTGGGGAATCATGAACAGTTTCATCGGCATCGCCCACGCCAACACCACGAATCTGGCCGTGGTCGCGCCGGGCATCGCCGAGGCGCTGCTGGCCACTGCGCTGGGTCTGGTCGCGGCGATTCCCGCCGTGGTGATCTACAACCACTTCACCCGCGTGCTGGTCGGCATCCGCGGCCTGCTCGGTGATCTGTCCGCCGGCGTGCAGCAGCTGGTCTCGCGCGATCTGGACCGGCTCGGCAATGCGCCAGCTGCCCGCGACGCGCGCTGAGGACCGGCCATGGCCATCAAGACCGCCCGCCACGACGACGATGCGCTGGAAGAAAGCCACGAGATCAACGTCACCCCCTTCATCGACGTCATGCTGGTGCTGCTGATCATCTTCATGGTCGCCGCGCCGCTGGCCACCGTGGATACGCCAGTGGACCTGCCGGCCAGCACCGCCCAGCCGCGGCCGCGCGATGCCGAACCGGTGTTCCTCTCGGTGCAGGCCGATCTGTCGCTGAGCGTCAACGATGTGCCGGTCGGCACTGACGGGCTGAATGCCATGCTGGAGCGGCTGACCGCTGGCGACCACGAACAGCGCATCTACCTGCGTGCCGATCAGGCCGTGCCCTATGGCGAGCTGATGCAGACCATGAACGCGCTGCGCGCGGCCGGGTATCACAGGATCGCACTGGTCGGCGTGGAGCAGCGCAGCGAATGAGCCGCGACACCACCGCCACGGTGCGTTGGGCGGGCAGCCTGGCCTTCGTGTTGGCCGTCCATGCAGTGCTGATCGGCGGCGCGCTGTGGTGGCATCAGCGTGCCCCGGTGCTGCTCAGTGACACGCCGGTGGAAGGGGTGATGGTGGAGTTGGCGCCGGTACCGGAGGCGCCGGCCGCACCACCGAAGGAGATCCCACCCGGGCCGTTGCAGCAGGAACAGCATCGGCCCGAACCCACGCCGGTGCCGAAGGTGGATCTCCCGCCGGCCGACAGCCCGGACGCACAGGACGTCCTGCGCCGCGAGACACCCCGCGAAGAAGAACCGACGGACCAGCACAACGTGGACCGGACGCTGGCGCCGCCGGACGTGTCGGCGCGACCGTCCGAGCGCTATGCCGCCACGCAGACCGTGGCCGGCCGTCAGGGCAGCGCGGCCGTGACCTGGCAGGGCCTGCTGCTGGGCCATCTGGAACAGTACCGCCGCTACCCGCGCCAGGCCGAGCGGCTGCGCCAGCAGGGCGTGGCCTATGTGCGCTTCTCGGTGGACCGGCAGGGCAACGCCTCCAACATCCGACTGGGACAGAGCAGCGGCCATGCGCTGCTGGATGAGGAAACCCTGGCCACGGTGCGCCGCGGCAGCCCGTTGCCACCGCCGCCAGCGGAGATCACTGGTGACCCGGTGGAGGTGATGGTGCCGGTGACGTTCTTCCTGCGGCGGCGTTGAGGCGCGTGTCACGCGCGCTGCAGGGACACGCTGGCCCGGGGCCAGCGTGTCCGTCCTGACTCAGAGCAGCGGCACCAGCAGCAGGGCCACGATGTTGATGATCTTGATCAGCGGATTGATCGCGGGGCCTGCGGTGTCCTTGTAGGGATCGCCGACCGTATCTCCGGTCACCGCGGCCTTGTGCGCCTCGCTGCCCTTGCCGCCGAAGTGGCCATCCTCGATGTACTTCTTGGCGTTGTCCCACGCGCCGCCGCCGGTGGTCATCGAGATCGCCACGAACAGGCCGGTGACGATGGTGCCGATCAGCAGGCCGCCGAGCGCACGCGGCCCGAGCAGCAGGCCGACCACCACCGGTACCGCGACCGGCAGCAATGACGGGATGATCATTTCGCGGATCGCCGAGCGGGTCAGCAGGTCCACCGCACGGTCGTACTGCGGCTTGCCGGTGCCGTCCATGATCCCGGGAATCTCGCGGAACTGGCGGCGTACTTCCTCCACCACCGCACCGGCCGCGCGACCCACCGCTTCCATCGCCATCGCGCCGAACAGATAGGGAATCAGGCCGCCGATCAGCAGGCCGATGATCACCTCATGGTTGGACAGGTCGAAGGCGAAGACCTCGCCGGGGTTGGCGGCCTGAAGGTTGTGCGTGTAATCGGCGAACAGCACCAGGGCGGCCAGGGCGGCCGAGCCGATCGCATAGCCCTTGGTCACCGCCTTGGTGGTGTTGCCGACCGCATCCAGCGGATCGGTGATGTCGCGGATTTCCGGCGGCAGTTCGGCCATCTCGGCGATGCCACCGGCGTTGTCGGTGATCGGGCCGTAGGCATCCAACGCCACGATCATGCCGGCCATCGAGAGCATCGCGGTCGCGGCGATGGCGATGCCGTACAGGCCACCGAAGTAGTGCGCCAGCCAGATCGCCACGCACACCGCGATCACCGGCAGGGCAGTGGACTTCATCGAGACACCGAGGCCGGCGATGATGTTGGTGCCGTGCCCGGTGGTGGAGGCCTGCGCCACGTGCTGCACCGGCTTGTACTGGGTGCCGGTGTAGTACTCGGTGATCCACACGATCAGCCCGGTCAGCACCAGCCCGATCAAGGCGCAGAAGTACAGGTTCAGCGCACCGTGCGCGTTGTCCGGCATCAACTGCGTGGTGATCGGGTAGAACGCGATCGCCGCCAGCACGCCGGACACGATCACGCCCTTGTACAGCGCGCCCATGATCGAGCCACCGGGTTTCACCTTGACGAACAGCGCACCGACGATCGAAGCGATGATCGAGATACCGCCCAGCACCAGCGGATACAGCACCGCATTTGCCCCGGCCTCGGCGATCATCAGGTTGCCGAGCAGCATCGTGGCGATCACGGTGACCGCATAGGTTTCAAACAGGTCGGCCGCCATGCCGGCGCAGTCGCCGACGTTGTCGCCCACGTTGTCGGCGATCACTGCCGGGTTGCGCGGGTCATCCTCGGGAATGCCGGCTTCGACCTTGCCCACCAGGTCCGCGCCAACGTCGGCGCCCTTGGTGAAGATGCCGCCGCCCAGCCGCGCGAAGATCGAGATCAGCGACGAGCCAAAGGCCAGTCCGACCAGGGCGTGCAGCGTCTGCGCGACATCCAGTCCGAGCCGCAGCAGCAGCGCGTAGTAGCCGGCCACCCCCAGCAGGCCCAGACCGACCACCAGCATGCCGGTGATCGCGCCGCCGCGGAACGCAACGTCCATCGCGGCGCTCAGGCCGTTGCGGGCGGCTTCGGCTGTGCGCACGTTGGCACGCACCGAGACGTTCATGCCGATGTAGCCGGCCGCACCGGACAGCACGGCGCCGATCGCAAAACCGATCGCGGTGTACCAGCTGAGGAAGAGGCCGACCAGCACGAACAGCACGGCACCGGCGATGGCGATGGTGAGGTATTGACGGTTGAGATAGGCGCGCGCGCCTTCCTGGATGGCGGCGGCGATTTCCTGCATGCGGGCATTGCCAGCCGGTTGCCGGAGAATCCAGCGTGCCGACACGATGCCGTAGAGAATCGCGAGGATGGCGCACAACAGCGCCAGAGAAAGCCCGTAACGTTCCAGCATGTCCCCTCCCGGGTGATGGATGGCATCCAGATCTGGATGAACGCACCACGCGGGGGCACAACAGGCTGCAACCATGAACCAACCCGTTCAGACCGTGCCCGGTCGTCAAGCGTGTGGCGGTGTTCAGCACTCCCTGGTGGCCCGAGTATGCGGGCAAATCCTCGATGCATGCCAGCGAGGATTTCAAACCGCTTGCCGGCGGCCTTTGCCACGCCGTTCAGCCACCCACTGGCAGCCTCGGCCCATCCCCAGCCGTTGGAGTCCTGCCATGTCCCCCCGTCATCTGTTGTGGCTGGCCCTGTTGCCTGCCGTGTCCGCCTTCGCCGCCGAAACCCCCGAACTGCAGCGCGCCGCCGGCACACCGCAGGCGGTCGGTGCGGCCCACACGCTGCGCCAGATTCCCGAAGCCTGCGCGCGGCTGGAAGGCGTGTTCACCGGTGAGGCGGCGCAGCCGTACAAGTTCGCGGTGGTCCGCACCAGCGAGCAGTGTCAGCCGCGTGCGCGTTTCGTTGATTACGACAAGGCGCAGCCGAGCGAAGCCAAGGGCTGGAAGCTCAATGATGTGATCCGCGTACCGAATGCGTCGTGCCCGGCGCAGCAGGCAGTGGTGCGCGTGTGGCGGATGCCGGTCACCACCAAGCCGGAACTCGATGGGCAGGGCCAGTCGCGCATCTACCTGGAAGACGCCAAGAAGCAGGCGGCTGCCGGCAAGATTGCGCAGATCCCGATGTTTGCCGCGCAGATGAAGGTCGAAGGCAAGGCCTGCAACTGATCTGACCACGCACCGGTAGCGCCGGCCGCTGGCCGACGCCTCGGGATCGTTCGACGCCTGAAGGTGCCGGCCAGCGGCTGGCACTACCGGGTCGATTACGCCTCGAAGGCAGGCAGCTTCTTCTTCACCGCCACGTTCTTCAGCGTCACGTACTTCGGCAACCCGTCGGGCCCGTAGGGCAACGGGGCTTCCCCCTTGATCAGCGGGGCGAGATAGGCGCGGGCCTTGTCGGTGATGCCGAAGCCATCGCGGCGGATGAAGCCGGCCGGCATCTTCTTCTCGTGGTTGGCCACCTTGTGCAGCGGGGCTGCCTCGATCTTCCAGCGATAGGGCGTGTCGCTGGTGCGCACGATCACCGGCATCACCGCGTTCTGGCCCTTTAGCGCGAACTGCACCGCTGCCTTGCCCACCGCCTGCGCCTGCTCCCAATCGGTCTTGGAGGCCAGGTGGCGCGCCGAGCGCTGCAGGTAGTCGGGCAGGGTCCAGTGGACCTTGTAGCCCAGCCCATCCTTGACCCGCGCGGCCAGCTGCGAGGCCACGCCACCGAGCTGGGTATGCCCGAACGAATCGGTGCCGCCGCCGGCATCGGCGACGAAGCGGCCATCGGCGGTCTGGATGCCTTCGGAGGCAACCACCACGCAGTAGCCCACCCGCTCGACCACCTGTTTGACCTTGGCCAGGAACGCGGCCTCGTCATACGCGCGCTCGGGCAGCAGGATGATGTGCGGGGCGTCATCGGCGCCCTGGCCGGCCAGGCCTGCGGCCGCCGCGAGCCAGCCGGCATGACGGCCCATCGCCTCGTAGACGAACACCTTGGTCGAGGTCTCTGCCATCGCGGCCACGTCCAGCGCGGCTTCGCGCACGGAGACCGCGGTGTACTTGGCCGCCGAGCCGAAGCCCGGGCAGGTATCGGTCACCGCCAGATCGTTGTCGATGGTCTTGGGCACACCGATGCAGGTCAGGTCGTAGTCGAAGGCCTTGGCCAGCTGGGAGACCTTCCACGCGGTATCGGCCGAATCGTTGCCGCCGTTATAGAGGAACCAGCGCACGTCATGGGCACGCAGGACCTCGAGCAGGCGCTCGTACTTGGCCCGGTCGGCCTCCAGCGATTTGAGCTTGTAACGGCACGAGCCGAACGCGCCGCCGGGGGTGTGGGCGAGGGCGGCGATGGCGGCCGCGGTCTCCCTAGAGGTGTCGATCAGGTCTTCGCGGAGCGCGCCGAGGATGCCGTTGCGCGCGGCCAAGACCTTGATTCCTTTGGCCCTGGCCGTGCTGATGACCGCCGAGGCGGTGGCATTGATGACGGCGGTGACGCCACCTGACTGGGCGTAGAGGAGGGTACCTTTGGACATGGTTCGACCTTGGTCTGGGGGGACGGACATTGCAGAGACATTACCCGGATGGGGTAAAGTGCGCGTATTGCGGTGCAGCGTGATTGTGGACATTCCCGGGGCGCGCGCCCTCCGTTTTCTTACCAAGTTGGAGTCAGGTTGATGCGATTGGTTCTGTTGGGACCGCCCGGTTCGGGCAAGGGGACACAGGCGACGCGCCTGAAGGAACACCTCGCCATTGCGCACATTTCCACCGGTGATCTGCTGCGGGCCGAAGTGGCCGCCGGCACCGAGCTGGGCAAGCAGGCCAAGGCCGTGATGGATGCCGGCAATCTGGTGTCCGACGACATCCTGCTGGGCATGCTCGAGTCGCGCCTGGGCCAGGACGATGTGGCCAATGGCTTCATCCTCGACGGTTACCCGCGCAACGTGGCCCAGGCCAATGCGCTCGATACCCTGCTGGCCAAGATCGGCCAGCCGCTGGATGCCGTGGTGCAGCTGGACGTGCCGACCGAACTGCTGGTCGAGCGTATCGCCGGCCGCGCGGCCGAGCAGGGCCGTGCCGATGACAATCCCGAATCCGTGCGCCAGCGCCTGCAGGTCTACAACGACCAGACCGCGCCGGTGGTGGATTTCTATGCGGGCCGCGGCACGCTCGCACGCGTGGATGGCGTGGGCGAACTGAACGATGTGGAAGCGCGCATCCGCGCCGCAATCCAGGCCTGAGCTGGTGGGTGCCGCTACGGCGGCACCGCACCCGCATCGCATGTGCAGGGCCCGCAAACACACACGCCCGGCCCCCGAAGGGACCAGGCGTGTGGTTTGAAGGTGCCAGCGAGCGGGCTTGCTCAGAGCCCCGCAGCATGAGCCCCCCTGGGGATGGCCTCTTGGGGAGTAGGACCAATGGGGTACTGCGGCTGGCCGAGACAATTGTGTCCGTCTTCACAGTACGGCGCTATCGGGAATTCCCCGACACCCCGCTGGACTTTTCTTATGGTCGACTAGGAGTTGTCTGACGGCGATCTCCATCGGCGATGGTGATCGGCGACAATCGTACGCATGAGCACGATCCACATCCTTGGCATTGCAGGCACTTTCATGGGCGGCGTGGCCGCACTGGCGCGCGAGAAGGGCCATACGGTCCGCGGCAGCGACCAGGCGATCTACCCGCCGATGTCCACCCAGCTCGAACGCCTGGGCATCGCCCTGGATCCGGGCTACCGCGCCGACAGCGTGGCGCCGGACTGCGACGAGGTGGTGATCGGCAATGCGCTGTCGCGTGGCAATCCCGCCGTGGAAGCGGTGCTGGATGCAGGCCAACGCTACATCTCCGGCGCCCAGTGGCTGTCCGAGCAGGTGCTGCCGGGCCGAGACACCCTGGCCGTCGCGGGCACCCACGGCAAGACCACCACCACCACCATCCTGACCTGGCTGCTGCACAGCGCCGGACGTGACCCCGGCTTCCTGATCGGCGGCGTGGCCGAGGACTTCGGCGTCTCCGCGCGCGTCGGCAGCGGCCGTGAGTTCGTGGTCGAGGCCGACGAGTACGACACCGCGTTTTTCGACAAGCGCAGCAAGTTCGTGCACTACCGGCCACTGGTGGCGATCCTGAACAACCTTGAATACGACCACGCCGATATCTTCCCGGACGTGGCCGCGATCCAGCGCCAGTTCCACCATCTGATCCGCACCGTCCCCGCGCGCGGGCGACTGATCGTCAATGGCGAAGACGCCTATCTCGCCGAAGTGTTGGCGATGGGCTGCTGGACCCCGGTGGAGCGCTTCGGTTTCGATCCTTCGCTGGAATGGCACGCCGAGCTGGTGCAGGCCGACGGCAGTGTGTTCGTCGTGCACCATCGTGGAAAGCGCGTCGGTGAAGTGCGCTGGTCGCTGCTCGGCCGCCACAACGTCCTCAACGGGTTGGCCGCCCTGGCTGCCGCGCACGCGGTCGGCGTCGAGCTGGCCACGGTGATCCCGGCGCTGGCCGCGTTCCGCAGCGTCAAGCGGCGGATGGAAGTGATCGGGCAGGCACGCGGCATCACCCTCTACGACGATTTCGCGCATCACCCCACCGCGATCCGAACGACCCTCGATGGCCTGCGTGCCAAGGTGGGCGATGCCCGCATCGTGGTGGCGATGGAGCCACGCAGCAATTCCATGCGGCTTGGCGCACACGCGCAGGCGTTGGCGCCTTCGCTGGACGGTGCCGACGCGGTGGTGTTCCTGCATCGCCCCGAGCTGGCCTGGGATGCGGCCCGCGTGATCGCCGCCGTGCGTGGCCAGGCCCATGCCGTGCCGGACACCGATGCCTTGCTGGCCCAGCTGGGCGCGATCGCCGCCCCGGGCGACCATGTGGTGTTCATGTCCAACGGCGGTTTCGATGGAGCGCCGCGCCGCTTCCTGGCGCAGCTGCAGAAACCCTGAGTACCGCCGGCCATGACCGACACCGCTTCGCTGCCCCTGTTTCCCCTGCACACCGTGCTGCTGCCTGGCGCGGCGCTGGGCCTGCGGGTATTCGAACGCCGCTACCTGGACATGCTGCGCGAATGCAGCCGTGCGGGCACGGCCTTCGGTGTCTGCCTGATCCTGGACGGTGAGGAGGTCGGCGCGCCGGCGTTGCCGGCCGCCTATGGGGTCGAAGCGCGGATCGAGGATTTCGACGTGGGCGCCGATGGCGTGCTGGTACTGCGCCTGCGCGGCCAGCGTCGCTTCCATGTCGATCGGACCCGCGTGCGCGACAACGGGCTGATCATCGCCCAAGTGACCTGGTGCGCCGCCGACAGCGACGACGAGCTGCAGCCCGAGCACGCGCTGATGGCGACCGTGCTGGAGCACATCATCGAGCAGGCCGGTGCGGCCTTCGCCCCGGTCAGCCCGGCGCAGATGGAGCAGGCCAGCTGGGTCGGCTGGCGCCTGGCCGAGCTGCTGCCGCTGCAGGACGCGCAACGCCTGCAACTGCTGCAACACGATGATCCGCACCAGCGCCTGCAGGCACTGCTGAACTGGATGCCGTAACGCGCGGTCAGGCCCCGCGTTACGCGCCTCGGCCGGGCAGCCCCCGGCGCTGCATCACTGGGCCGCAGGCAGGCGCACGCGCAGCACCGGCATCTCGGTTTCCGGGTGGGTATCGACCTGCTGCGGCAGGCCATCCAGTGCCTGGCGGACCGCATTGAGCGACGGGTCGATGCCGCGCATCGGCCGCCACATCCCGATCAGCTTGAAATGCTGCTGGTAGTGCAGGGTCTGTGCACTGCCCAGCCACAGCGGTTCGTTGTCCGGCGCCGCCAGGCGTGCCGGTGCCGGCCACAGGCGCAGGGCGAAGATCTCATTGGGTGCATTGCCCGCACGCAGCATCAGCAGCGATTCGACCTGCGTATCCAGCGTGGCCGGCAGCACCGGTACCTTGTCCTTGTCGGAGGACTTGTCGAGCATCAGCAGCGCCTGCTCCCAGCCGGCCTGCGGCTGCACGCGCCAGCCCTGGCTTTCCAGTCGGCGCTGCAACGGAGCCAAGGGACCGGCCACCTGCACATCCAGCGGCCAGCGCTGATCGTCGTCGAACTCATTGCGGCGCGAGGGCAGGTTCTGCCACTCGGTCGTCCACCAGGCTTGGGCGTCCAGCGGGGCCGGGGTCGGCTGGGCCGGCTCGAAGCGCGCCAGTTTCAGCGGGATGTTGCGCGGGGCATACCAGAGCGCCGCCACGGCGAAGGTGCCGTAGAACAGCCACGCCACCGGCTTGACCCAGAACGAGCGGTTGAAACGGCGGCGGTAGGCGATGCCCAGCACCAGCAGCCAGAACAGACCGAACAACATGCCGCCGATCACATCACTCAGCCAATGCGCGCCCAGGTAGATGCGCGCGAAGCCGATCAGGCTGACGATGATGCCCGACAGCAGGTAAGGCCATACACGGGTACGCCCCGGCAGTTCGCGGGCGATCAGCACCGCGAAGAACCCGAAGGTGATCGTGGCCATCGTCACCGAGACGGAGGGGAAGCCGAAGCCACTGCTCGCATCCGGCGGGCGGACCACGTCCACCGTCGCACCGAGCAGCTTGCACAGCGCCAGACCGAAGGCGAGCGCGGCCAGCCAGTGTGCGGCCGCCATCCAGCGTCGGCGCCAGAGCAGGTAGCCCATGCCGGCGGCCGTGGCTGGCAGCAGGACCTGCCACGCCCCCAGCGAGGCCAGCGCGGCCATCGGGTAATCGGCCAGCGGATTGCGCAGGGCCAGCATCGCGTGATGCACGGCCAGATCCACCATCAGCGGTTCACCGTGCGCGACCACGGCCATCAGCAGGGCGAACCAGCCCCAGCCCAGCAACAGCAGCATCACGGCCAGCATCGCCAGCGGCACCGATTCACGGCGCTGCGGGTCGAACACCGCCACGGAATAACGGCCGAGGGTGGGGTGGCGCTGCGACCAGGCCAGCAGGCTGGCCAGCCAGCTGTCCATGCGCGAGGCTGACCAACGGTAGCCATACAGCACGATCGCCCAGACCAGGCCCATGATCACGCCGAGCAGGGCGAGCACCATCACCAGCCGGCCGGCGACCGCCGCGACCGCGTCATACGCTTCGCCGAGTACCCAGCCGGGCGCCAGGAACAGCACCGCCCAGGACAGACTGGCGATGCCGCTGGCCTGGATGTAGCGCGTCAGCGGCATCTTCATCATGCCGGCGATGGCCGGCACGAACGGGCGGATCGCGCCGACATAGCGCGCCACCAGGATGCTCTTGAAGGCATTGCGGCGGAACATCGTCTCGCCACGGTCGAGCAGCTGCGGGTACTTGCTGAAGGGCCAGAAGCCGCGCAGGCGATCGCCCCAGCGGCGGCCGATCCAGTAGCTGATGCCGTCACCGGCAAACGCGCCCAACGCGGCGCACGCCACCGCGTACGGCCCGGAGATCTGGCCCAGGCCGATGAACACACCCACGGCGAACAGCAGCGGCAACGCGGGCACGATCGCGCCCAGCACGATGACCGCATCGCAGAAGGCGATGAGGAAAATGACCGCACCGGCAAGCACGGGGTGAGCTGAGATCCACGCAAGCGTGGCATCGATCCATGACGAGTCCATCGGGGGATTATAGAGGGGGCAAAGTGACTGACTGCCCGCCAGACGCTGGGAATGTGCGGCATCTGCAGTGAATGAACGCGATCACCCGCCTAGAATGGCGGCATGACACGCCCTGCCGACCCCGCGCCGACCGCCCTCAAAGCCGACAGTTTCGGCCGCATCCTGCTGATGGAGGAAGACGGCCACCGCTTCGTGCGTCGTGATCTGGAGGCAACGCCCTGGTGGCTGCGGCTGCCGGCGTGGTGGCTGGCGCGGCGCGAGGCGCGCGCGCTGGCGCATCTGGATGGCATGCCTGCCACGCCGCGGCTGCTGGGCTGGAACGGGCGCTGGCTGGACCGCAGCTTCATGGCAGGTGATGCCATGTACCAGCGTCCGCCGCATGGCGACCTGGCCTACTTCCGCGCGGCCCGACGTCTGCTGCAGCAGGTACATCGCCACGGCATCGCACACAACGACCTGGCCAAGGAAGCCAACTGGCTGGTACGCGAGGATGGCTCGCCGGCCCTGATCGATTTCCAGCTGGCGGTGATCGGCGATCCGCGCTCACGCTGGATGCGCCTGCTTGCCCGCGAAGACCTGCGCCATCTGCTCAAGCACAAGCGGATGTACTGCCGGCAGTCGCTGACCCCGGTGGAAAAGCGGCTGCTCAAGCGCACCTCATGGGTGCGTGATGTGTGGTTCCGTACCGGCAAGCCGGTCTATCGCTTCGTGACGCGGAAAATCCTGCACTGGGAAGACAACGAAGGGCAGGGCCCCAAGCCGTGAGCGCAGGTAGCGCGCACTCGCCGCAATGACCGGGCGAGCGGCCGGCTGACGCTGACCACGCACAGGTGATCAGCGCAGATCGAGAATCTGCTTCCCGTTGAAGCGGCGCTGCGCATCGAAATCGTAGGCGACCCGCAGCACCCCATCGTCCGCGCAGGCGTGACAGGTGCGCATCGGCGTGCTGTAGATCAGGCGCACGCCCCCATTGGGCAGCGCTTCGCTGCCGCTGGCGTCGGCCGGTGCGAACGGTGTGGCCTCCGGGTGTGCATCCAGGAACGGCCTGACCGTGGCGTCGGCGCGCGACATCTCCGGCAACACGTCCGCGTCCACATCCACCGTGTGTCCGGTGCTGTCGACCAGCAAGGTACCTTCGTTGGTGTTGGCGCGGAACGGATACTCAATGGTGGCGATGCCCACGCCGTCCTGGTTCCGCCATGCACTCACATAGCCGGGGTTGCCCTGCGCGCCCAGTTGATGCGCTGCCGCGATGGCCTGGGGACTGGCCTTGGCGGCCTGCATCGCCTTGGCCAGGCAATCATCAGCGACCGGTGCCTGGCCACGGCAGGCATCCACCTCACCATCCCAGATCGCCGCTTCGCTGAAAGGCGAGACGCCACCGGCGGTGCCCGGTACCGTGGCGGCCGCCGACGTGGCGGATGTTGCCGGATCGCCAGCGGGCTGGCAGGCCGCAACGCTCAGCACCAGGGCCAACGCGGTCAGGGGAAGGCGGATCGCCGTCATGTCGCTGATTCCATGCAGAACGGAAGCAGCCAGTATCGACGCCGCGCATGAATCCGGCGTGTGCGCAGGGCGGCATAATGCGGGTCCATTGCAATCGCACTGAAGGAACCTGCGCATGGCCAGTCTGCAAGGCAAGACCCTGTTCATCACCGGCGCCTCGCGCGGGATCGGCCTGGCCATCGCGCTGCGTGCGGCACGCGACGGCGCCAATGTCGCCATCGCCGCCAAGTCGTCCGTGCCCAATCCCAAACTGCCGGGCACCATCCACAGCGCCGCCGAGGCAGTGACCGCCGCGGGCGGGCAGGGGCTGGCGCTGAAGTGCGACATCCGTGAAGAGGACCAGGTGCGCGCGGCGGTCGCCGCCACGGTCGATACCTTCGGCGGCATCGACATCCTGATCAACAACGCCAGCGCGATCTGGCTGCGCGGCACGCTGGATACACCGATGAAGCGCTTCGACCTGATGCAGCAGGTCAATGCGCGCGGCAGCTTCCTGTGCGCGCAGGCCTGCCTGCCGCACCTGCTGCAGGCGCCCAACCCGCACATCCTCACCTTGGCGCCACCGCCGACGCTGGACCCGAAGTGGTGGGGCCCGCACACCGGCTACACCCTGGCCAAGATGGGCATGAGTTTCGTCACGCTCGGCCTGGCGGCCGAGTTCGGCCCGCAGGGCGTGGCGGTCAATGCACTGTGGCCGCGCACGGTGATCGCCACCGATGCGATCAACATGATTCCCGGTGTGGATGTCAGTGGCTGCCGCACGCCGGCGATCCTGGCTGACGCCGCGCATGCGGTGCTGTGCCGCGACGCGGCCGGTTTCAGCGGGCAGTTCCTGCTGGATGACGAGGTGCTGGCGCAGGCCGGCATCACTGATCTGAGCGGGTACGCCGTCGATCCGTCGCGTCCGCTGATGCCGGACCTGTTCCTGGAGTGACGCGCGTTCGTGGCGCGCGATGACAACAGCTGCACACACTGGGCTGCTATGGTGCGTCCCCCCAATTGGTATGGACACTCGCATGTCATCTCGCACACGGACCGCGCCGCTCGCCGCCGCCATCGCCTTGATCAGCCTGCTCGGCGCCTGCAGCAAGGGCCCGGGCAGCGTCGCCGAAACCCAGGGCGTGGAGAAGGTGAACGCCTACATCGCCTGCTTCAACGCCGTTGAACAGCCGATCCACGAAGGCTTCCAGCAGTACATCGGCTGGATGCAGGATCCAGAGGCCGGCCCGACCGGCAACGAGGACAAGGTGCGTGGACCGGGTACGGTGCTCTCGCATCGTGTGGAGGCGTGCAACGCCCCGATGGTCGCCGCACTGGCGATGACGCCGGCCGAGCCGGCACTGGATCCGGCAGCCCGTAACTACCAGAAGACCTTCGTCGACCTGTACGCCCTGATCGAGCAGGCCGACCGGTACTACAGCCGCGAGGACTACCTGCGCGATGACCATGCCGGGATGCGCAGCCAGCATGCGCCGTTGATGAAGGCGTACATGGCCTTCTTCGATGCAGGCACCGCGCTGGATGCCGCGCTGGAAAAGCGCGAAGACGAACGCCGTGCGGAACAGCTCAAGGAGATTGAAGCTTCCGAAGGCCGCTCGATGGCGTACTACCAGATAAAGATCCTCGGTGATGGCAAGCAGCTGACGCAGCTGCTCAACAGTGAGACCCCGGATCTGGCGGCGGCACGCACCCAGCTCGCTGCGTTCCAGGCGCTGTTGCAGCAGGCGCAGGATGACAAGATCGGCAAGGGCGATGCGATGTGGGGGCACGTGGAGCGCGCAGCCGATGCGCTGGCCCGCGATGCCGGCCGCCGTATCGAGCGCGTCGAGTCAAAGAAGCCGTATACCCGCAGCGAGCAGATGCTGATGGAGAGCGGTGGGCGGATCAGCAACCCGCAGGGCTCGGCCGAAGCCTTGCTGGTCAGTTACAACGATCTGGTCGACATGAGCAACCGCCTGGCCCAGACCAGCGGCGCTCGCTGAATGATCGCGTGGCGGGCTGCGAGGGGGCCCGCCACGCGTTGATCAGACATTGAAGGCCGGTGGCAGTTTCTCGCCGCAGTGTCGGCAGTGCACGGCGTCCGGTTCGTGGCCCTCCAGCCCGCAGTGCGGGCAGCCGCGCGCATCCCGGCGTGCGGCATGCTCGGCATCGCGCATGGTGTTGGCCAGTTCAGCGGTGTAGATGCCGGTGGGTACCGCGATGATGCTGTAGCCGATCAGGATCAGCACCGAGGTGACGAAGCGGCCCAGCACGGTTTGCGGCACGATGTCGCCGAAGCCCACCGTGGCCATGGTCACCACCGCCCAGTACATGCTGCTGGGGATGCTGGTGAACCCATGGTTGGGGCCTTCGATCACATACATCATGGTGCCGGCGATGATGGTGATGGTGATCACCGTGAACAGGAACAGCAGCACCTTACGGCGGCTGCGCCACAACGACTCCATCAGCACGCCGCTCTCTTCGATGTAGCGGGTCAGCTTGAGAATCCGGAACACCCGCAGGATGCGCAGCGCGCGCACCACCAGCAGGCTCTGCGCGCCGGGGATGAACAGCGACAGGTAGGTGGGCAGGATCGAGGCCAGATCGATGATGCCCCAGATGCTGAATGCGTAGCGCAGCGGGCGTTTGACCACCACCAGCCGCAGCAGGTACTCGGCGGTGAACAGCACCGTGAAAACCCATTCCAGCACGTAAAGCCCGTCGGCATAGGCCGCATGGAAGCGTTGCACGCTGTCGAACATGACCACCACCACGCTGGCGATGATCGCGTAGACCAGCAGCAGGTCGAAATTGCGCGAGGGCCGGGTGTCGTGGCGGTAGATGATGTCGAACCACTGGCGGCGCCAGCCGGATTCGGTAGCGGGGTTGAGCTGGGGGGCGGTGAACGGTCGCATGGGGCGCATTGTGCCCCACCTGCTCAAAGCGCGAGAATGGGATCTTTCCTGAGCCGTTGACCGCCATGACTGCCGCTGCCACCGATCCGCTGTTGTCCCTGTCGCATTACTACCTGCCGGTCTACAAACCGCGCCAGGTGGTGCTCGAGCGCGGCCAGGGCGCGCGCGTCTGGGACAACCAGGGCCGTGAATTCATCGATCTGGCGGCCGGCATCGCCGTGTGCGGCCTGGGCCACAACGATCCGGACCTGACCGCGGCGCTGATCGAGCAGGCCGGCAAGCTGTGGCACACCAGCAACGTGTTCTACAGCGAACCGCCGCTGCGCCTGGCCGAAGAGCTGGTCACCGCCTCGCGTTTCGCCGAGCGCGTGTTCCTGTGCAACTCCGGTGCTGAAGCCAACGAAGTGGCGATCAAGCTGGTCCGCAAGTGGGCGTCCTCACTGGGCCGCCCGGCGCACCAGCGCGTGATCGTGACCTTCCGTGGCAGCTTCCACGGCCGTACCCTGGCTGCGGTGACCGCCACCGCCCAGCCGAAGTACCAGGAAGGCTACGAGCCGCTGCCCGGTGGCTTCCGCTATGTCGATTTCAACGACGAGGTACAGCTGGAGACCGCGATGGCCGCCGGCGATGTCGCGGCGGTGATGCTCGAGCCGATCCAGGGCGAGGGCGGGGTGATGCCGGCCAAGCCGGGCTTCCTCAAGCGCGTGCGCGAGCTGTGCGATCAGCACAACGCGCTGGTGGTGCTGGATGAAATCCAGGCCGGCATGGGCCGCACCGGCACCCTGTTCGCGCACTGGCAGGACAACATCACGCCGGACATCGTCACCCTGGCCAAGGCGCTGGGCGGCGGCTTCCCGATCGGCGCGATGCTGGCCGGCCCGAAGGTGGCCGAGGTGATGCAGTTCGGTGCGCACGGCACCACCTTCGGTGGCAACCCGCTTGCCGCGGCTGTGGCGCGCGTGGCGCTGCGCAAGCTGTCCTCGCCGGAGATCGCGCACAACGTGAGCCGTCAGTCGCAGGCGCTGCGCGATGGTCTCGGCAAGATCAACGACGAGTTCAAGGTGTTCAGCCAGGTCCGTGGCCGCGGCCTGATGCTGGGCGCGGTGCTGGACAAGGATTTTGCCGGCCAGGCCGGCGCCATCCTGGACCACGCCGCTGAGCATGGCCTGCTGACCCTGCAGGCTGGCCCGGACGTGCTGCGCTTCGTGCCGTCGCTGAACATCACCGATGAAGAAATCGCCGAAGGCCTGAAGCGTCTTCGCGCGGCCGTGCAGTCGTTCATCGCGACGCGCTAGCCAATGGCGGTAGAGCCGACCATTGGTCGGCTCTACGCCAGGGCGTACCGCTTCAACACCTTGCCGAACGCGCGGCTGTCCGTCGCGGTCTCGGCCTGCAGGCCGGCCTGCCGTGCCCCGCGCACGTTGACGAACAGGTCATCGATGAACAGCGTGCGCTCGGCGCGCGCGCCCAGCAGCGTCACCGCCTGCGTGAATATTGTCGGCTCCGGCTTGCGCCCGCCCAACGCACCGCTGCACAGGATGCGGCCCCGCAGGGCATCGGCCAGGCTCGGCAGCAGCTGCGGAATCGTCTGCGCCATCAGCGTGCCGTTGTTGGTCAGGATGCCGATCGGCAGTGTCTGCGCGATACGTGCCACGCGTTCGATGACGCCCGTTTGCGGTGAGCACGCTGCGATGCGTGCGGCCTGCCACTGCACGACGCTGATCGTGGTCTGCAGCGCATCGCCCAACTGCTGCAGGTAGATGTCGGTCGCCATGCCGCTGTCATAGGCGCGTTCCAGCCCACTGTCGAACAGCGCCGCCTGCACCTGCGCCACAGGGCAGCCGACGCTCGCCGCCAGATGGCGCACACGCAGGTGCCGCGCATAGCGCACCAGTACGCCATCGAAATCCAGCAACAGGCACTCGATCACACGCGGCATGGGGCCGTCTCGTCCAGATCCAGCGCTGACCGTAACCCAGCCAGTGCCTGCGCTGCGACATCGCGTCGCACGTCGCCTGCACGGGCGGTCACTAGAATCGCGTGGACTGCCTGATGGAGATCGCCTTGAAACTGCTTGCCCCCGTGTTGCTCGCTGGCCTCATGCTGGCCCCGGCCGCCCATGCGCGCGTCTGCGCGATCGCCATCGACAGTACCGACCAGATGAGCTTCAGCCAGAAGGAACTCAAGGTCGCCGCCGATTGCACCCAGGTCAAATTGACCCTGCGCCACACCGGCAAGCTCGCCGCGACCGCGATGGGCCACAACTGGGTACTGACCCGCACCGCCGATTACCAGCCGGTCGCGATGGCCGGCATGCGCACGACGCTGGCCGACAGCTACCTGCCCAAGGGCGATGCGCGCGTATTGGCGCACACGCCGGTGATCGGCGGTGGCCAGAGCACCAGCGTCACCTTCTCCACCGCCAAGCTGACCAAGGGCGGTGACTACACCTTCTTCTGCTCGTTCCCCGGCCACTTCGCGATGATGAAGGGCCGCTTCGTGTTCGGTTGATTAACAGGGACGGAGGTAGTTATTAACTACCTCCGTCCCTGTCATTTGATCAGCCTTTGACGACCTTGAACGCTTCGCGGGCGGCGTCGAGCGTCGCCTCGATGATGCTGTCGTCGTGGGCGCTGGACAGGAAGCCGGCTTCGTACGCGGAGGGAGCCAGGAACACGCCGCGCTCCAGCATTGCGTGGAAGAAGGTGTTGAACGCGGTGATGTCGCACGCGGTCGCCTGAGCGTACGTTTCCACCTTCTGGTCAGTGAAGAACAGGCCGAACATCGCGCCGACCTGGGTGGTGGTCACGGCCACGCCTGCATCCGCCGCCGCCGCTTCCAGCCCCGCGCACAGGCGCGCGGCCGACGCACTCAGGCGATCATGGAAGCCCGGCTCCTGCACCAGTTCCAGCATCGCCAGGCCGGCGGCCATCGCCACCGGATTGCCGCTCAGCGTGCCCGCCTGGTAGATCGGGCCCGCCGGGGAGATCTGCGACATCAGTTCGCGACGACCACCGTAGGCGCCCACCGGCATGCCGCCGCCGATGATCTTGCCGAAGGTGGTCAGATCCGGAGTGACGCCGTAATGCGCCTGCGCGCCGCCGAGCGCCACGCGGAAGCCGGTCATCACTTCATCGAAGATCAGCACCGTCCCGTATTGCGTGCACAGCGCGCGCAGGTGCTGCAGGTAGCCTTCGCGCGGCGGAATGCAGTTGGCGTTGCCGACCACCGGCTCGATGATCAGCCCGGCGATGTGCTCGCCCTGTTCGGCGAACAGCGCGGTGGCCGCCTCGACATCGTTGTACGGCAGGGTCAGGGTGAGTTCGCTCAGGCCGGCCGGGACGCCGGGCGAGGTCGGCACGCCCAGGGTCAGCATGCCGCTGCCGGCCTTGACCAGGAACGAGTCGCCGTGGCCGTGGTAGCAGCCTTCGAACTTGACGATGCGGGTGCGGCCGGTGGCACCGCGTGCCAGCCGGATCGCCGACAGCGTGGCCTCGGTGCCGGAATTGACCATGCGCACCATCTCGCAGGACGGCACCAGCCGGGTCAGGGTCTCGGCCATGGTCACTTCGGCTTCGCACGGCGCACCGAACGACAGGCCATTGCCGATCGCCTGCTTGACCGCCTGGCGCACGGCGGTGTGATTGTGGCCGACGATCATCGGGCCCCAGGAGCCGACGTAATCGATGTAGCGGTTGTCGTCCACGTCATACAGGTAGGGGCCGTCGGCGCGCTTGACGAAGAACGGCTCCCCGCCGACCGACTTGAACGCGCGCACCGGCGAGTTGACGCCACCCGGCAGCAGCTTCTGGGCGCGGGTGAACAGGGCGTGGGACTGGTCGTGGTTCATGCGGGTTCCTGGAAGCAATCGAGGTAGGCGTGCAGCGTGGCGACCGGATCCGGTGCGGCGTACACGCTGCTGATGACGGCGATCAGATCGGCGCCGGCAGCGATGAGCGGTGCCACATTGTCCGGCGTCAGCCCGCCGATCGCCACCCGCGGCAGCCCGAGTGCGGCGCTTTGCCGCAGCAGGTCGGGCGTGGCGCGGCGCGTGGTGGCCTTGCTGTTGCTGGCGAAGAAGGCGCCAAAGGCGAGGTAGCTGGCCCCGGCGGTGGCCGCCCGTTCGGCGCGCGCATGATCGTCGTAGCAGGAGATGCCGATGATGGCGGTCGGGCCAAGCAGGGCGCGTGCGGCAGCGATCCCTTCATCGTCCTCCCCCAGGTGCACGCCAGCCGCACCGACTGCCTGGGCCAGCGCGGGGTCGTCATTGATGATCAGCGGCGTGGCGTAGCGGGCGCACAGCGCCTGCAGTGCCTCGGCCTGTGCGCGGCGCAGCGGGGCATCGGCGGTCTTGTTGCGGTACTGCAGCAGGGTGACGCCGGTGGCCAGCAGCGGCGCGGTACGCGCCAGCAGGCGGGCGGTATCGGGCTCGTCCGGGGTGATCAGGTAGACGCCGCGCGGCGGCGTGGGGGCTGAAGCGTGATTCATCAATGGCTACCGGTAGTGCAACGGGAGTGGGACAATGCGGGCTGTCAGCCCTTGTCCCACCGTGATTATCCGATGACCGACGCTACCGCCACCACCTTCCGCACCTGGATGTGCGTTGTCTGCGGGTTCCTGTACAGGGAAGAGGATGGCCTGCCGGAAGAGGGCATCGCGCCGGGCACGCGCTGGGAAGACATTCCCGAGACGTGGACGTGCCCGGACTGCGGCGTGACCAAGGATGATTTCGAGATGGTCGAAGTCGACTGAGGCACCGCCAGGCGCCGTGTCACGGCGCCGTCAGTGCAGGCGCGGCACCACGCCACCGAGGCCGACCAGCTTCTCACGCACGAACTGCGCATCGCTGGCCTTGGCATTGCGCTTGAGATACAGCCCCAGATCGCTGCGCGCGCCGGCCTCGTAGTCCAGCTGCAGGTAGGCCATGCCGCGATCGCGCAGGGCATCGTCCTGCTCGGGGGCGAGTTTCAGCAGGCGATCGGCACTGCGCGCGGCGCGGTCCCATTCCCCCCGTTCGACGTACACGCCATGCAGGTTGCGCAGCATCCGCATCAGGATCGCGCGTGCCGGGGCCGGATCCAGGATCTGGGCCAGCACATCGTCGTCGGGGACTTCCCCGCCCAGGTGTGAGCGCGCGCGTTCGCGCAGTTCGTCCACGCCAAGCGGGCGGCCGCCGTTGAACGGGTCCATCACCAGCACGCCGTCATTGAGCGGCAGGCGCACCAGGAAATGCCCGGGGAAGGACACCCCGTCCAGCGGGATGCCGAGCCGGCGCGAGACTTCCATCTGCACCAGTGCCAGCGAGATCGGGTTGCCCAGGCGGCGTTCGAAGACCTGGTTCAGATAGCTGTTGCGCGGGTCGTAGTACTCGCCGTGGTCGCCGCTGTAGCCCAGCTCGTCGAACAGATGACGGTTGACCGCGGCAATCTTCAGCGGCCACATGTCGATCGTGGCGATCTCGGTACGCAGGTGGTCGGCGTGGCTTTGCAGGACCGCCTCGTAGACGGCGGGGTCCAGATCCGGGTATTCATCCCGGGCAATCAGCAACGCGGTCGGCAACAGCGGCAGCGCCTCGTCATCCAGCTCGGCCAGTGAGTCCCACGTCGGCAATGTGATCTGCCCCTGCATGGGACAAGACTGGCGACAAACGCGCCGCGATTCAAGGGCGCGGCGCGTTTATCAGGACAGTTTTATTTGCCGTCGGCGATGCCGGGACCGAACGTCAGCTCGGTGCCGTCTTTGAGCGCCATCTTTTCGGCCTGCCCGGCATTGAGTTCCAGCACGTAGCGAGCCGGCTCGCTGCTGGGGTAGGGCGGGCAACGATCGCCGGCCGAACACGGCGGCACATCGCGCTGCTGGCTGACCAGGCGGCGCTGCGCGTCGAAGTACAGGATGTCCAGGGCGATCTTGGTGTTCTTCATCCAGTACGCCTGCAGCTCTTCGCGTTCGTGGATGAACAGCATGCCGTGATCCTCGGGCATCTGGTCGCGGAACATCAGCCCGCGGGCGCGGGTGTCGTCGTTGGTGGCCAGCTCAACGTGGTAACGGTTGCCGTCCAGTTCCACCCAGTGACGGGCGTTGGTGCTGGCACAGCCGGCCAGGGTGAACAGCAGGAGCAGGGGCAGCAGGCGCAACAGGGACATGGGCGTACCTCGTTGGGGCAGCCGGCGCGGGCGCCGGCCACGGGGATCAGATCACGATCGGCGGCTCACCGCCGATGATCACCACATCGGCCGGGCGGCGCGCAAACAGGCCGACGGCGACCACGCCCGGCAGCTGGTTGAGCTCGCGTTCCAGCTTCACCGGATCGGTGATCTCCAGATGGTGGATGTCCAGGATCACGTTGCCGTTGTCGGTGACCACGCCCTCGCGCCACGCCGGCTGGCCGCCGGTCATGTCCATGATGCGGCGGGCGACCAGGCTGCGCGCCATCGGGATCACTTCCACCGGCAGCGGGAACCTGCCCAGCACCTTCACCTGCTTGCTCGGGTCGATGATGCACACGAAGCGCTCGCTGGCCTCGGCGATGATCTTCTCGCGGGTCAGCGCGGCGCCGCCGCCCTTGATCAGGTTCTTGTTGGCGTCGCACTCGTCGGCCCCGTCCACATACAGCGACAGGTTGCCGGTGTGGTTGAGCTCGAGCACCTCGATGCCGTGCTGCTTCAGGCGCGCGGTGCTCTGGTCCGAACTGGACACGGCGCCCTTGATGCGGTGCTGGATCCTGGCCAGGGCGTCGATGAAGTAGGCCACGGTGGACCCGGTGCCGACCCCGACGATCATGCCGTCTTCGACGTATTCAATGGCTTTTTCAGCGGCCAGGCGCTTGGCTTCGGACATGGCGGGCAACTCTTGGAGGAAAGGGGGTCAGTGCTTTTCCAGCGACAGCAGCAGCTTCCACTGCGCGGCCGTCACCGGGAGGATCGAGAGGCGGTTGCCGCGCGCGGTCAGCGGAAAACCCTCGCCCAGCGCATCGGCGTGCAGCTTGATCTCGTCCAGCGAAATGGTGTCGCGCAGTTTGCGCTCGAAGGCCACGTCCACCAGCATCCAGCGCGGTTCTTCGCGGGTTGCCTTGGCGTCGTAATAGTCCGAGCCGGGATCGAACTGGGTATCGTCTGGATAGGCCTCGCTGGCCACCGTGGCCAGCCCGACGATGCCTGGCACCTTGGTATTGGAGTGGTAGAACATCACCCCGTCGCCGATCTTCATGCCATCGCGCATGAAGTTTCGCGCCTGGTAGTTACGCACGCCGTTCCAGGGCTCACGGCCCACGCGCTGCAGATCATCGATGGAAAAGGCGTCCGGTTCGGACTTCATCAGCCAGTAGCGCTTGCGTGCGGTCATGCGGAGTCTTTGATTACGGTAGGTGCCGACCGTTGGTCGGTACGCAGACAAGGGTGGAGACGTCGGTGCAGATCGCATCCACCGCGACGTCCCACGGCTGTACCGGCAGATCATCGACCTGCTGGACCGAGAAGCCGACCCCGACCAGCCACGGCGGCGCCGGGCGCTGGTGGCGGAATGCGAAGCTGCGATCATACCAGCCGCCTCCCATGCCCAGCCGCCGGCCCTGTGCGTCGAAACCGACCAGTGGCGCGACCACCAGCGCCATCTGCTCCGGTGCGAGGGTGTCGTCCAGGGCGAGATCGGGTTCGGGGATGCCGAAGCGGTTGGTGGTCAGCGCCTGCCCCGGGCGCCAGGGCGCGAAGCGCAGCGTCTTCTCGTGCAGGATCGGCAGGCAATAGGTCAGGCCGGTGGGCAACTGCATCTGCCAGCGGTGCAGCGCGATCTCGCCATCCATCGCCCAGTAGCCGGCGACATGGCCCTGCGTGGGCGCGAATGGAAGGGCGAGCAGGCCATCGGCCAAGTGTTCGGCAGCGGCCAGGCGCACGGCGGCGGGGAGATCACGGCGGCGTTGGCGCAGCTGCTGGCGCAGTGCGGAGCGCGGGTCGGTCATGCCTGGGTCCGGGGCGTGCGGGGGAAGCGGATAAAACAAGAGCGACGTCCCAAGGGAACGCCGCTCTTGCTGGAATATTGCATTCTCCGCCGTGACGATGCATGCGAAACGACCTTGAACCCGGGGTTCAAGTGGGTACGCTGGGGTTCCATCGGGCTTCCCGCTACAAGGCGGACTTGCACTCCCGGCGCCGTCGCGCACCCGTGGTCGTAATTAAGGGACAAGGCGAATGTTTGCACACGCCGTCGTTCACAGCAGAGAACGCGACGAGGATTATAGCCCTCTTGTGCGATTCGACCAGTCCGTTCGTCGGTCCAATTGCATGTCAATTCAGATCGATGAAGACCGCGCGATGCACGTGTGCAATCAAACACCGCGTGGAACCGGCGCGTGGATCAACCTGCGCCGTCAAAGGCGCGATCCAGCCGCCGGTTCAGATCACTCAGGGTCTGCTGCAGGGCGATGGCCTGGCGTGCGTGCTCGTCGCGCAGCTGCTGCAGCTCGTGCGCCAGGTTCAGCGCGGCGAGCACCGCGACGCGGTCGACCGCGGCCATCCGGTTGCTGCCCCGGATCTCGCGCATCTTCGCGTCCAGCAAGCGGGCGGCGGCGGTCAGGCTTTCGCGCTCCTCGGCGCCCACGCCCACGGTGTATTCACGATCCAGGATGCGGACACTGACCGGTTCGGTCTGGCTCATGTGTGCTGCTCCAGGGATTTGAGGCGGGTGATCATCGCTTCCACCCGGGAGCGGGCCTGCTCGTTCTTGGCCAGCAGCTGGGAGCGCTCGCCGACCAGCTGCTCCTGCTGGTGGCGCAGGCTGCGGTTTTCCTCGGCCAGGCGCTGGTTGCGCTCAAGCAACGCCTCCACCCGGGCGGCGAAGGCCTGCAATTGGGCGATGGCGTCGGCGGGTTCCATGTCCGGCACGATAGGCAAGGGCGGATGGGGCGGTCAAGCGAATAATGACGGGGCCTGCTGGCAGTTGACGCGCCGGTGGCGGGGCGTGGCTCGGGGCGGGCCATGGCAACCCGGTGGACACAGGTGGATTGCTACACTGTGGCGCTCACAAACCGTAGCCTCAAGATGACCGAACTCCCGAGTGTCGACGACGTAAACCAGGCCAGCCAGGCCCTGGGCCTGGGCGCCAGCGCCGCTGAACTGCACGGCGGCCTGTGCGGCTGGCTGTCCGCCGGCGGTGCGCCGGTGCGTGAATGGCCGGCCCGCGTGCTGGCTGATGACAACCTGCCGACCCCGGCCGAAGGTGACGCCTTGTCGCGCCTGCTCGATGCCAGCGTGGCGCAGATGGAAGACCGCGATTTCGCCTTTGAGCTGTTGCTGAGTGATGCCACCGAGACCGCCGCGCAGGCCGATGCGCTGTTCACCTGGGCGCGCGCGTTCCTGGGCGGCTTCGGGCTGGGCTCGGGCCAGAACCGGCCGGCCTTGTCCGAAGAGGGCGATGAGGCCCTGACCGATCTGGCCAAGCTGGCCCAGGCCTCCAGCGAGGACTTTGAAAGCGGCAACGACGATGACGAAGACGCGCTGGCCGAGATCGAGGAGTTCATCCGCGTGGCGGTGCTGCTGCTGCACGGCGACTGCGTCATGGCCGCGCGCCATCGGCAGCGCCTGAACTGAGATGGATATCCGGCAGCTGACCGGCATCTCCGCCGCCGAATACACCCGCCGCCGCCAGCAGTTGATGGAGATGGCCGGCGACGACGCGATCCTGGTGCTGCCGGCCGCGTCCGAGCGGGTGCGCAGCCTGGATACGCATTATCCGTTCCGCCAGGACTCGGACTTCTGGTACCTGAGCGGCTTCCCGGAACCGGACGCCGTGCTGGTGCTGATCCCGGGGCGCCGCCATGGCGAGGTGATCCTGTTCTGCCGCGAGCGCGATGCGGACCGCGAAGCGTGGGATGGCGCGCGCGCCGGCCAGGAAGGCGCGGTCTCGCAGTACGGCATGGACGATGCGTACCCGATCGACGATCTGGACGACATCCTGCCCGGCCTCCTGGAAGGGCGCTCGCGGGTGTACTACCACTTCGGCCGCGATGCCGAGTTCGATCTCAAACTGATCGGCTGGGTCAACCGGGTGCGCTCGCAGGTGCGGCATGGCGCGCAGCCACCGCATGAGTTCCTGGAACTTGGCCACCTGCTGCACGAGCAGCGGCTGTTCAAATCGACCGCGGAAATCTCGCTGATGCAGCGCGCTGCCGATATCAGCGTGCAGGCGCATCTGGCCGCGATGCACGTGGCGCGACCGGGCATCCACGAGTACGAACTGCAGGCCGATCTGGAGCGTGTGTTCCGTGCCAATGATGCGTGTGCGGCTTACAGCAGCATTGTCGGTGCCGGTGCCAACGGCTGCATCCTGCATTACCGCGACAACAATGCGTGCTCACACGATGGCGATCTGGTCCTGATCGATGCCGGTGCCGAGTACCGCGGCTACGCCAGCGACATCACCCGGACCTTCCCGGTCAACGGCCGTTTCACCGCCGAACAGCGCGCGCTGCATGATCTGGTCGGTGCGGCGCAGGCTGCGGCACTGGCCCAGGCACGGCCAGGCAATGCGTACGAAGCCGGCCATCTGGCCGCGGTGGAAACCCTGACCGAGGGCCTGCTGCGGCTCGGCCTGCTCAAGGGCACGCTGGAAGAGAACATCGCCCAAGCGCATTACCAGCGCTTCTACCGGCACAAGACCGGGCACTGGCTGGGCCTGGACGTGCACGACGTGGGTGATTACCGGTTGGCGGGGGATTCGCGGATGCTGGAGCCGGGCATGGTGTTCACCATCGAGCCGGGCCTGTATGTCTCACCGGATGACCGCAGCGTGGACGCGCGCTGGCGCGGTATCGGCATTCGTACCGAAGATGACGTGCTGATCACCGAGGACGGCCACCAGGTGCTGACGGCTGCCTTGGCGCGCAGTGCCGATGAGATCGAAGAAGCGATGGCCAAGCGCTGATCCGCTTCAGGGTGGAGCCACCCCATGGGTGGCTGCGCGGTGCGTGACGAAGGCACCGCTGGCCGTGCAGTGCATCACACCGGTAGTGCCGGCCGCTGGCCGGCACCCGCATTCCCCGCTCAGCTGGCCGCCGCAAACACCGGACGGGTCAGGTTGTCGGCCTCGCCTGCAGTGCACAGCACCTCGTCCTCGATCCGCACACCGCCATACGGGCGGAAGAAATCCACGCGGTCCCAGTTGATGCTGGCGCCATTGCCGGCCTGCTTGACTTCGTCCAGGAGCATGTCGATGAAGTACACGCCCGGCTCGATGGTGACCACCATGCCGGGTTCCAGCACGCGGGTCATGCGCAGGTACGGGTGACCCTGCGGGCGCTCGATGCGGCCACCGCGGTCGCTGGCCGCAAAGCCGGCCACGTCATGCACCTGCAGGCCGATCAGATGGCCCAGGCCGTGCGGGAAGAAGGCCGCGCTCACACCGGTGGCCAACGCTGCCTCCGGCGAGACGTTGAGCACGCCGACGTCCTTGAGGATGCCCATCAGCGACAGGTGTGCGTCGATGTGAAGCTGTTTGTAATCCACGCCGGCACGCACGGCGGCGCCCATCTGCTGCTGGGCCGCGTCCACAGCGTCGATCAGGGCCTGGAATTCATCGTGGCCGCTCGCCGCGTAGGTGCGGGTGATGTCGCTGGCATAGCCGTACGCGCTGGCACCGGCGTCGATCAGGAAGCTGCGCAGCGGGGTCGGCGCGCTGCGGCCAAGATCGGTGTAATGCAGCACAGCGGCGTGTTCGTTGAGGCCGATGATGTTGCCGTACGGCAGCTCATTGGCGTCCTGGCCAACCGCACGGCAGTACGCCATGTGGATCTCGAACTCGCTGGCGCCAGCGCGGAAGGCGGCCTCGGCGGCACGATGGCCGCGCACGCCCAGTCGCTGCGCTTCGCGCATCAGCGCGATTTCATAGGGAGTCTTGTAGCCGCGCTGCCAGTCCAGGTAATCGATCACCGGCGCCGGGTTGTTCGGCACGAACGCGCCCAGCGTACTCTGCGGCTCACCGAGGATCGCGCAGCGGGTCGCGTCCTTCGGCAGCAGCGCCAGGGCATCGTCGGGTTTACGGATGATCTTGATGTCGACATGCTCTACCCACCAGCCGTTCGGCGCATCCGGCACTACGTGCCAGTAATCGAAGGGCTGGTAGAAAATCAGCGTGGGGCGCTGCCCCGGGGTGTACACCAGCCAGCTGTTGGGCAGCTTGGTCAGTGGCAGCCAGGCCTTGAAGTTCGGGTTCACCGCATACGGGTAATCGCGATCGTCGAACGCCTGGTAGTGCTGGGTACCGCTGGGAATCACCAGATGGTCGAAGCCGCCACGGGCCAGCGCTTCATCGGCGCGCTGGCGCATCACGCTGGCATGGTGGGAATACAGGGCGCCGAGGTCTGGCTGGTTCATGGCATGAAGCTCGCTGACAGTGCGGAATGCAGCCCTAGATTCTGCCGTAATCACGCCGTCGGCGCTGTGCCGGAACCGGCGCTCACACTGCCGAAGTTTCCTCGGCGATCCACTGCCGCAGCTGCTCGCGTGCTTCGCGCGCCAGGGTCAGGAAGCGGAAGCCCACCCAGGCCTGGCCCGGCGCATGGGTCTGCTCGCTCCACAACAGGTGCACGCCCACCTCGATCAGCAGCGGCTGCCCCTGTGGCCCGGCGATGGTGAACTGCAGCTGGTACAGCGCATCGTCCTGCATCGGCACTGAGGCCAGCATCAGCATGCCGGTCTCGGAGACATTGCCGAGCCGGCCGATCACGGTCTCGGCCATCTGATCGGTGACGGGCACCAGCTCGGTCACCTGGCGGCGCGGCGCGCGGCGGGTATCGGGTGTGGTCATCCGGCGTTCTCCGCAGGGTTGCCGGCCAGCGAGCGCAGGGTGCGCAACGTGGCCTGCCAGGCGCGGTCGATCAGCCTGCCCTTGTCTTCGGTAACGATCCGCACCTGGCCGTGTGCCATCAGCCGCGCCAGGGCATCGAGCGAATGCTCGCCGACCTTCTGCCCGCGTTGATTGACGAACAGGGCGTTGTCGGTGATCAGGCTGTACCAGGACAGCCGCTGGCGGCGGATGTCGCCCTGCTGGTTGGTGGTGAACTCGAACCAGGTGCCGAACGGCAGCGTGCGCAGCTGGCGATAGCAGTCGTCTTCGGCGGTGCTGCGCGCGAGCGGGGCGACCTTGCGCGGGTCGCTGGCATCGGCCTGTTCGCCCAGCCGGGTGCGGGCGCGCAGGCGTGCGGTGAGTTCGGTGCGCGAGCTGCTGTCGTCCTCGCCCCCGGGCGTGGACAGGCGCCGCGCGATGGCGGCGGCTTCGTCCTGGTGGTAGCCAACCTGCAGCAAGGCGGACTCGACTTCGTTGCCCAGCACGTCATCGCGCGCGGCCGCGCCGGGCGCCAGACAGGTGACCTCGGCGATCCGGGCCGTTTCCTGCTGGCGCTGCTGCCACTGCGGCGAGGTTTCGCCGTTGCGCAGCAGCGTGAGCGTGAGTACGTCCGACCACGCCTGTTTGAGCAGCGCCTGCACGAAGCGCGGGGGCGCGGCCTGTGCGCACAGCTGCTCGATACTGGTGCTGGCCTGCTGCTTGGCCGCTTCCAGCCGCTCCTTGCCGCGGGCAGCTTCGACATGCCGCCGCTCGGCCAGCTCGGCCTTGTGGGCCAGGGCGCGGAAGTGCTGCTGGATGTCCTCGTTGGCGGTGTCGAACACCGCCACATCGCCGTCGTACTCGTTGACCACCTGATCTACGGCGTGGCCGAGCTTCTGCACCAGCTGCGGGTCCACGTCTTCCTCGCCCAGCCAGTTGGCGCCGGCCTCGGCCACCGCATTGAGCAGTTCACGCGCGGGGTGCTGGTCACGCACGAAGAACGCCGGGTCGGACAACGCCGCACGGGCGACCGGCACCTGCAGCCGGGTCAGCAGGTCGGCGGCCACGGCCTCGGGCCGGACCTCGCGCTGGATCTGCCCGTACAGCATGTCCAGCAGATCGAAGGTGTCGCTGTCCTTGACGGTCAAGGCCGCCTGCGCGCCATGGTCCGCGCGGACCTGGGCAAGCAGGGCGTTGTGCAGATCGGCCATGCTGCGGCGTGCTCCGCCCGGGGCAACTGCCTGGGTCTGCAGCTTGGCCAGCGTGGCGTGCACGGCCTCAGCAGGAACGGCCAGCGCGGGGGGAGTTTCGGGGGTGAGCAACGCGGTGTTGGTGGGATGCCCGGGTGCCTCACCCGGCGGCGCGACGGCCTGCGCGGCCATCGCGCCACCGTCCGGCGCCGTATGGGCGGCATGCGCCTGGCGGGCCGCGCCCAGCAACTGGAGCAGGGCCGACATCGCCGGGGCGCCAAGGTCGGCCGCCGCAGGCGCGGCGTGGGTGGCCGTTGACGATGCAGGCGTCGACGCCGATGCCGCGGCACCGTCATCGGTGGGGGTGCGGTCGGCCGGGGGGGCGGCCGGCGGCGACATCGCCATGGCTTCCTGGGTCATGGCCGCCCAGCCGGCGCTGGGGGCGCTGCCGTTCCAGCCGGTCAACGGGCGTGCGGCGGCGCCGCCACGGGCGCCGGGCAGGCCGCGCTCGGGACCGGTGATGATCCGGCGCGTCGTGGCCGAGCGCGCCAGATACGGGGTGTAGACCAGCCCGGGCAGCACACCTTCGTGCGCCAGCAGGATGTTGGCGCGCTCCAGCAGCTCACCCAGCCGTTCCAGCAGTTGGCGGTCGAACACGCGGTACAGCGCCAGCTGCGTTTCCAGGCCCAACGCGAAGTCCTCACCCAGGTCGCGCACGATCCGGCACAACGCCTGCGGACCGAACGGCAGGTCATCGACATCGAAGGCCGGGCCGGCGGCGAGCACGCCGAAGCGTTGGCCAAGCAATTGCAGCGCGCTGGCCGAGCGCTGGGCTTCGCGGCGGATGATATCGACCAGGACGATGTCGCGATCCACGTCGGTGTCGTTGACCAGGGTCAGCGCAGTGGCAGTGACGGCTACCTCGGTCGACACGGTGCGCTGGGTGTGCCGCGGCCCGCGCAGGTTGGCCAGGCTGTCGCCCAGTGCGTCCAGAAAGCGTGGGCCGAACTGCGCGTTGACCTCATGCAGCTGCCGGGCCTGCGCGAAGATGTCCGCCTGGATCTGGCTGTTGCGGGCGCGCTCGGCATCGCGGAACAGCTCGCGCTCCAGCTCCACGACGGTCATTCTGAGCGGGGTGGTGAGGGTCTGCACCGCCAGCCCGTGCAGCGCGGCCAGCAGGCGGCGCACGCGCGGGGGCGCGGCCACGCCCGCAAAGCGGGTCATGTCGGGCTGGGACGACGAAGGTGCGGGCGCAGACATCCGATGTTCTTCCAGCTCCCCTGAGAACACGGAATCTAACGGTTTCGCGGGGAGCCGGCCAGCGGCCGGCACTACCGGGCATCTGGAGAGCCGGCCGGCGCATAGGCGGGGTGCCGGCCAGCGGCCGGCATTACCCCTTGAGGCAGGCGCCGTCCTTCAGGGCAGGAACAGCTCGACCACGTCGTTGGTGAAGCGCCGGCCCAGCTCGGTCGGCGTGGCGCGATCGCCGCTGACGGTCATCCAGCCCTTGGCCACGGCCACACCCAGCGGCGTGGCGATCTGCGCACGGTCCAGCCCGGTACGCGATTCGAAATCCTTCAGGCCAAACCCTTCATGCAGGCGCAGCAGGTTGAGCATGTACTCGAACGGCAGGCGCTCGGCGCTGATCACATCGTCGCCGCCGATCGAGGCCAGCGTGCCGGCGGTATCCATGAAGGTCTGCGGGTGCTTGTGCTTCCAGCGGCGCAGCACGTGCTGCTCGGCACCGCTGCTGATCTTGCCGTGCGCGCCGGCGCCGATCCCCAGGTAATCGCCGAAGCGCCAGTAATTGAGGTTGTGCTGGCTCTGCCGGCCCGGCTTGGCATAGGCGCTGACCTCGTACTGCGCAAAGCCGGCCTCGGCCAGCATCTGCTGGCAGTGCTCCTGGATGTCCCACGCCGAATCCTCGTCGGGGATGCCCTGCGGCGGCCGCGCGAAGAACACCGTGTTCGGCTCCAGCGTGAGCTGGTAGTGCGACATATGCGTGGGCTGCAGCGCGAAGGCGCGCTCCAGGTCATGCTCGGCCTGGGCCAGCGTCTGCTGCGGCAGCGCGTACATCAGGTCGATGTTGAAGTTGTCGTAGCCGGCGTCCTGCGCCAGCTTCACCGCCCGCTCGGCCTCGCCACTGTCGTGGATGCGGCCCAGGCGCTGGAGCGCCGCATCGTTGAAGGTCTGGATGCCGAAGCTGATCCGGTTCACGCCGGCCGCACGGTAGCGGTCGAAACGGCCGTGCTCGGCGGTGCCCGGGTTGGTCTCCAGGGTCACTTCCAGATTCGGTGCGAAGCGCAGCCGGGCCGAGGCCGCCTGCAGGAAGCGGTCGATGGCTTCCGGCGGGAACAGGCTCGGCGTGCCGCCACCGAAAAACACACTGCTCACCACCCGGCCCCAGACCAGCGGCAGGTCCTGGTCCAGATCGCGGATCAACGCATCGATGTAGGCCTCGAACGGCAGTTCGCCCTTGGCCGCATGCGAGTTGAAATCGCAGTACGGGCATTTGCGCACGCACCACGGCAGATGCACGTACAGCGCCAGCGGCGGCGTCACCAGCCGCGGGGCATGGTCGTGATCGCCGGTGCAGGCCTCGCCGGGCAGGTGGGAGCAGTGGTCGTGTGACATCAGAGCAGGGCGGGCAGTTTCTGCTTCAGCAGTTGCAGGGCTTTTGCGCGGTGGCTCATCGCGTTCTTCAGGTCCGGCGCCATTTCAGCAGCGGTCTGCGCCAGCACCGGGTCCAGGAACAGCGGGTTGTAGCCGAAGCCGTGGCTGCCGCGAAGCTCGTCTACGATCACGCCTTCCCAGCTGCCTTCGCAGATCAGCGGCTGCGGATCATTGGCATGGCGCAGCAGCACGATCACCGCGTAGAAGCGGGCAGTGCGGCGGTCAGCGGGCACATCGCGCATGGCCTCAAGCAACTTGGCATTGTTGGCGGCATCGTTGGTCGGGCTGCCGGCATAGCGTGCGCTGTACAGGCCGGGTGCGCCGTCGAGCGCATCCACGATCAGGCCCGAGTCGTCGGCCAGCGCGGGCAGGCCGGTGCTTTCGCAGGCGTGGCGCGCCTTGATCAGCGCGTTCTCGACGAAGGTCAGGCCGGTTTCCGGCACGTCGCTGACGCCCAGCGCGCCCTGCGCCACGATCTCCAGCGGCAGGCCGGCGAGCATCGCCTGCAGTTCTTTCAGTTTGCCGGCGTTGCCGCTGGCCAGGACCAGTTTCATTGCTTGGGCTCCAGCAGATCCCACGTGTTGCCGTACAGATCGCGGAACACCGCGACCGTTGCGTAGACCTCCTCGCGTGGGGTTTCGAGGAAGGTCACGCCACGCGCGGTCATCGCCGCGTGGTCACGCCAGAAATCATCGGTGTTCAGGAAGAAGCCGACCCGGCCGCCGGTCTGGTTGCCGATCCGCGCGCGCTGTTCGTCGTTGCTTGCGCGCGCCAGCAACAGGGCTGCGGCGCTGCCGTCGGTCGGCCCGACCACCACCCAGCGCTTGTCCCCCTGGTCGATGTCATCGATCAGGGTGAAGCCCAGCGCGCCGGTGTACCAGGCGATCGCCTCGTCGTAGTCGGCCACCACCAGGGTGGTCAGGGCGATGCGACGGTTCATGCCTGGGCCAGGGCCGCCTGCTGCGCGGCGAACAGGTCCTTGATGCCCTTCTCGGCCAGGGCCAGCAGTGCATCCAGTTCATCGCGGCGGAAGGCGTGGCCTTCGGCGGTGCCCTGCAGTTCGATGAAACCGCCGCCGTCGTTCATCACAACGTTCATGTCGGTATCGCAGTCGCTGTCTTCGGCGTAATCCAGATCCAGCACCGGGGTGCCGCGGTACACGCCGACCGACACCGCCGCGACCGCGCCGAAGATCGGGTTGCGCTTGATGTCGCCGCGCTTGATCAGGAAGTTCACCGCATCCACCAGGGCCACGTAGGCGCCGGTGATCGCGGCGGTACGGGTGCCGCCATCGGCCTGCAGTACGTCGCAATCGAGGGTGATGGTGCGCTCGCCGAGTGCGCCACGGTCGATGCAGGCGCGCAGCGTGCGGCCGATCAGGCGCTGGATTTCCAGCGTGCGGCCACCCTGCTTGCCGCGGGCGGCTTCGCGGTCGTTACGGGTGTGGGTCGAACGCGGCAGCATGCCGTACTCGGCGGTCACCCAGCCTTCGCCCTTGCCACGCAGGAAACCCGGCACGCGGTTTTCCACGGTAGCGGTGCACAGCACGCGGGTCTCGCCGAAGCTGACCAGGACCGAGCCCTCGGCGTGACGGGTGAAGGCGCGCTCGATGCGCACTTCGCGCAGCTGGTCGGCCTGGCGGCCACTGGGACGGGAATCAGTCATGCTCAAGTTCCGGTAAGACGGGGGATGCGGGGCCACGCCCGGGCCGGGGACCGGCGGGCGAGGAGGCTCTGAGGAGACCGCTAGGGTACCATTTGCACTTTGAGAGCACCGGAAACCCGCATGATTCGAAGCATGACCGCCTATGCCAACGGCGAGCGCGCCACCCGCTGGGGCACGCTGGCCTGCGAGCTGCGCTCGGTCAACCACCGGTTCCTGGAGGTCGGCGTTCGCCTGCCTGAAGAACTGCGTGCGTTGGAGCCGCACCTGCGCGAGCGCGTCGCTTCCCGCTGCAGCCGCGGCAAGATCGATCTGGTCATGCGCCTGCGCGCGCCGGAGGTCACCGGGGCGCTGGTGGTCAACGATGCGCTGCTGGGCCAGCTCGGCGAGCTGGCGACCCGGCTGTCCTCGGGCTTCCCCAGCCTGCAGGTGAGCTTCACCGAACTGCTGCAGATGCCGGGTGTGATGCAGGGCGAGGCGGTCGATGCCGCCGCGCTGCATGCCGAAGCCCTGGCGCTGCTGGATACGGCCCTGGACGGCTTCGTCGCCGCGCGTGAGCGTGAAGGCGACAAGCTGGCCACCGCGATCCAGGAGCGCGTGGACAGCATCGAGCGCATCGCCGCCGAGGTCACCATCCTGATTCCGCTGATCCGCGAGGGCCAGCGCACCAAGCTGGCGGCCCGTCTGGCGGACCTGCCGCACCCGGTCGATCCCGGCCGTGCCGAGCAGGAGCTGGTGATGTGGCTGCAGAAGCTGGACGTGGATGAAGAGCTGGACCGCCTGGGCAGCCACATCGCCGAGATCCGCCGCGTCTTCCAGCAGCGTGAGCCGGTCGGCCGCCGCCTGGACTTCCTGCTGCAGGAGTTCAACCGCGAGGCCAATACGCTGGGCTCCAAATCGGTGGACAGCCGGACCTCCAATGCCGCCGTCGAGCTGAAGGTGCTGATCGACCAGATCCGCGAACAGGTGCAGAACATCGAATGAGCAGCCCGATCCCCTCTGTCGGCGCGCCTGCGCGCGGCACCCTGTACATCGTCGCCGCACCTTCCGGGGCCGGCAAGAGCAGCATCGTCAACGCCACCCTGGCCCGCGACCCGCAGATCGCCCTGTCGATCTCCTTCACCTCGCGCGCCACGCGCCCGGGTGAAATCAATGGCGAGCACTACCACTTCGTCAGCGCCGAGGAATTCGAGCGGATGATCGCCGCCGGCGATTTCTTTGAACATGCCTGGGTGCATGGCGACTGGAAGGGCACCGCGCGGCAATCCGTGGAGCCGCAGCTGTCGGCCGGCCAGGACGTGCTGCTGGAGATCGACTGGCAGGGCGCCCAGCAGGTTCGTCAGCTGGTGCCGGGCACGGTCACCGTGTTCATCCTTCCCCCGTCCAAGCAGGCGCTGCAGGACCGGATGCGCAAGCGCGGGCAGGACAGCGAGGCGGTGATCGCCCAGCGCCTGTCCGCCGCGCGTGAAGAGATGCTGCACTTCAACGACTTCGACTACGTGATCGTCAACGAGGTCTTCGAGACCGCGGTGGACGAACTGTGCGCGATCTTCACGGCCAGCCGCCTGCGCCGGGAGGCCCAGAAGGTCCGCCACGCGGGGCTCATCCAGGCCCTGCTGACCCAGGATCCGGCCACAACCGACTGATTCGCAACGGCCTACTAGCCGGTTGGCTTGATTTTGTCCAGCCCTGGCCGGTACAATCCGTCCCCTTTCCCTCATTCGATTGAGCAGCCCTCACCGGCTGCCGGGAGCCCGCATGGCCCGCATCACCGTAGAAGATTGTCTGGAAGTCGTTAACAACCGTTTCGAACTGGTCATGATGGCGTCCAAGCGCGCCCGTCAGCTGGCCAATGGCGTCCAGGCCACCCTGGACAACAGCGAAACCGAAGACAAGCCGACCGTGCTGGCGCTGCGCGAAATTGCCGCCCGCAAGATCGACAACGCCCTGATCGACGAAGTCGAGAAGGCCGAGCGCGAGCGTGCCGAGCGTGAAGCACTGGAATGGGCCGCTGCCGAAGTCGTTGCCGACGAAGACATGTCCAAGAACGACGACTGATCGCCTCACGCGTTCGTTGTTGTTGCTGCGAACAGCCCGCCTTCTGGCGGGCTGTTTCGTTTGGGCGGCTGGTGGATCCGGTGCACGCGTGTTGTTGCAGGTGAAACTCCCTGTTCAGGGATTTGCCGATATCACGCCGCTGGCATAGTCTTTGAGCATGAACCCAGGCCCCACTGCCAAGGTCGCCACGCCCGCCGGCGCGGCCGTACCCGACTATGTCCTCCAGCTTGAGCGCGCAGCGCACTATCTGCCGCCCGACCAACTGCCGCTGCTGCGCCGCGCCTGGGAAGTAGGCGCCGCTGCGCATGCCGGCCAGACCCGCAAGTCCGGCGAGCCCTACATCACCCATCCGGTTGCCGTCGCGCAGGTGCTGGCCGAGCTTGGCCTGGACGTGGAGGCGCTGATCGCCGCGATCCTGCACGACACCATCGAAGACACGCCACTGACCCGTGAGGAGCTGGCCGCCGAGTTCGGCGAGGCCGTGGCCGAGCTGGTCGATGGCGTCACCAAGCTGGACAAGCTGAAATTCCGCGATCGCCAGGAAGCGGCAGCGGAGAGTTTCCGCAAGATGCTGCTGGCGATGTCGCGCGATCTGCGCGTGATCATGATCAAGCTCGCCGACCGCCTGCACAACATGCGCACGCTGGGCGCGCAGAGCCGCGAGGCACGCAGCCGCATCGCACGCGAGACGCTGGAGATCTACGCCCCGATCGCGCAGCGGCTGGGCATGAGCCTGGTCAAGAGCGAGCTGCAGAACCTCGGCTTCAAGGCGCTGTACCCCTGGCGCCACGCGATTCTGGAAAAACACATCCGCAGCCAGCCGGTGGTCCGCCGCGAGGCGATGGCGCAGGTGGAGGTGCAGTTGAGCCAGCGCCTGGCCAAGGAAGGGCTGGAGCACCGTCTGGTCAGCCGGATCAAGACGCCGTGGAGCATCTACAACAAGATGTGCGACGAGAACAAATCCTTCGATCAGGTGATGGATGTGTTCGGATTCCGGTTGGTGGTGCGCAACGTGCCCAACTGTTATCACGCGCTCGGTTCGGTGCATGCCACCTTCAAACCGCTGGATGGGCGCTTCCGCGATTTCATCGCCATCCCCAAGGCCAACGGGTATCAGTCGCTGCACACGGTGCTGTTCGGGCCGTATGGCTCGCCAATCGAGGTGCAGATCCGCACTGAGGAGATGGACCTGATTGCCGAGCGCGGTGTGGCGGCGCACTGGACCTACAAGTTCGGTGGCGACTCGCCCAACAGCGCACAGAGCCGTGCGCATGCCTGGATCGTCGAGTTGATCGATTCGCAGCGGGCCGCGGGCTCGTCGCTGGAGTTCCTGGACAACGTCAAGGTGGACCTGTTCCCGGACGAGGTCTATCTGTTCACGCCCAAGGGGAAGATCCTGGCGCTGCCGCGCAATTCCACGGCCCTCGATTTCGCCTATGCGGTGCATACCGATGTGGGCAACATGGCCGTGGCCTCGCGCGTGGACAAGAAGCTGGTGCCACTGCGTACCAAGCTGGTCAGTGGGCAGACGGTGGAAGTGATCACTGCGCGCTCGGCCACGCCCAAGCCGCAGTGGCTGGAGTTCGTGGTCAGTTCGAAGGCGCGCACGGCGATCCGTCATCAGCTCAAGCAGCTGGAGCACGAGGACGCGGTGCAGCTGGGCCATCGGATGCTCGATCGCGCGCTGGAGGCGATGGACAGTTCGCTGGAGCGCCTGCCCAAGGGGCGCCTGGATGCGTTCCTGGCCGAGCACCGGTATCCGCGCCTGGAGGCCCTGCTGGCCGAAGTGGCGCTGGGCAACTGGATGCCCAACCAGGCCGCGCAGGCGTTGATGGCGTATGCGGAGCTGCGCGGTGGGGCGCACTCCAGGCATTCGCAGGAGAAGATCCTGATCAACGGCAGCGAGCGCGGCGTGGTCAGCTTCGCGAACTGCTGTCAGCCGATTCCGGGGGACGACATCATGGGGTACCACACGGCCGGCAAGGGCATCGTGGTGCACCGGCTGGATTGCCCGAACCTGGCCGAGCTGCGCAAGTCGCCGGAGCGTTGGGTGCCGATCGGGTGGGATACGACGGTGTCGGGTGACTACGATACGTCGTTGATCGTGGAGGTGGAGAACGGCACCGGCGTGCTGGCGCAGTTGGCGGCGGCGATCGCGCAGAGCCATTCGAACATCGAGCGGGTGGATTATCTGGACCGCGATTTCAATGCGGCGGTGCTGTGTTTCAACGTGCAGGTGCGCGATCGGAACCATCTGGCTGAAGTGATGCGGCGTCTGCGGCGGTTGTCGGTGGTGCAGTCGGTCAGGCGCCAGTAACGCGCGAACTGCTACCCGCCAACGGCGGTTCACGTGCGCCTTCTCGCTGCGTGGAGGAGGTGACGGGCAGGCCGGGGCAGGACCCGCTGCAAGTACGTCCCTGTAAGCTCGTGTGTTGCCATCCATGGCAACACACGGTCCTGTCCCGGCCCACCCGTCACCTCCCTGCCAGGGCGTGCGGGGGTGCGGAGAGAGGTGGCGTGGCTACCGCGAACGGATGGGTCATTGGCGCTGCGCGGTTGGGGGGCGTCCACGCATGGCGTGGCGCTACCCGCGGGGGCGCTACAATTGCGTTCCCCCTTTTGAATCGTGGAGCTTCCATGTCCCGTCAGATCATTACCAGCGCCAAGGCCCCGGCGGCCATCGGTCCGTATTCGCAGGCCGTGCGTGCGGGCAACACCGTGTATTTCTCGGGCCAGATTCCGCTGGATCCGGCCACCGGTGACATCGTGGGTGTCGGCGATATCGAGGCGCAGGCGCGTCGTGCGTTCGACAACCTGAAAGCCGTGGCCGAAGAGGCCGGTGGTTCGCTGGATCAGATCGTGCGTCTGGGCCTGTACCTGACCGATCTGGGCGAGTTCGCCAAGGTCAACGCAGTGATGCAGGATTACTTCAAGGCGCCGTTCCCGGCGCGGTCGACCATCGAAGTGGCGGGTCTGCCGAAGGCCGCGAACTTCGAAGTCGATGCGGTGATGGTGCTCGACCAGGCCTGACGTGGCGCGGTCACGGGCTCCTGCACCGGCGCTGGCCGCAGCCGGGGAGGCATCGTTGTCGATGCTCTCCGGTATCGGGCCGGCGGTGGCGATCAAGCTGGCCGCCCGTGGCCTGTCCTCGCTGCAGGACCTGTGGCTGCATCTGCCGCTGCGCTATGAAGACCGTACCCGGCTGACCACCATCGCCCAGTTGCAGCCGGGGGTGGCGGCGCAGGTGGAGGGGCGGGTGAGTGCGGTCGAGCGCGGGTTCCGCTATCGGCCGGTGCTCAAGGTTGCGATCGAGGATGATTCGTACGGCACGCTGGTGCTGCGGTTTTTCCACTTCCGCGCCCAGCAGGTCTCGCAGTTTGCCGTGGGCACGCGCATCCGCTGCTACGGTACCGCCAAGCCTGGCCATCACGGGCTGGAGATCGTCCATCCCAGTTACCGGGTGATGGGCGGCAATGAGGATGACGCGCTGGGCGACAGCCTCGATCCGGTGTATCCGGCGGTCGAGGGGGTTGGGCCGGCGACGATGCGGAAATTCATCGGGCTGGCACTGGACAAGCTGCCGGAAGAATCCCTGCTGGAACTGTTGCCGGCGGGTTGGTTGTCCGGGCTGGGCCTGCCGTCGCTGCGCAGTGCGCTGCTGACCGTACACCGGCCACCGCCGGACGCGGATCTGGTCGCGCTGGCCGCAGGCCGGCATCCGGCGCAACGCCGGTTGGCCATCGAAGAACTGCTGGCACACCACCTGAGTCTGCGCCGGCAGCGCATGGCATTGCAGGCGCATCACGCGCCATCGCTGCGCGGGCAGGGGGCGTTGGTGGCGCAGTTGCGCGACAGCCTGCCGTTCCAGTTGACCGGTGCGCAGCAGCGCGTGTTCGAGCAGATCCGCAAGGACCTGGCCAAGGCGCATCCGATGTTGCGGCTGGTGCAGGGCGATGTGGGCTCGGGCAAGACCGTGGTGGCCGCGCTGGCGGCGATGCTGGCGGTGGAGCGGGGCAAGCAGGTCGCACTGGCCGCTCCCACCGAACTGCTCGCCGAGCAGCACATGAACAATCTGCGCGCGTGGCTGGAGCCGCTGGGCGTGCGCACCGCATGGCTGGCCGGCAAGGTCACCGGCAGGGCGCGCACCAAGGTGCTGGCCGAGGTCGCCTCGGGCGAGGCGCAGGTAGTGGTCGGTACGCACGCGCTGATGCAGGACAGCGTGGTGTTCAAGGACCTCGCGCTGGCCATTGTCGACGAGCAGCACCGCTTCGGCGTGCACCAGCGCCTGGCGCTGCGCGACAAGGGGGCGGACGGGCGCAGCGTGCCGCACCAATTGGTGATGACCGCCACCCCGATTCCGCGCACCCTGGCGATGTCCGAGTACGCCGATCTGGATGTCTCGGCGATCGATGAGCTGCCGCCGGGGCGTACACCGGTGCAGACCGTGGCGCTCAACAATGATCGGCGGCCGGAGCTGATCGAACGCATTGCGGTGGCCTGCCGCGAAGGCCAGCAGGTGTACTGGGTCTGCACGTTGATCGAGGAAAGCGAAGAGCTCGATGCGACCCCCGCCCAGGCCACGTTCGAGTCGTTGCAGGCGCTGCTGCCGGGCGTGCGCGTGGGGCTGGTGCACGGGCGGCTGAAAGCGAGTGAGAAACTCGCCACGATGGTCGCGTTCAAGGCCGGTGAGATCGATCTGCTGGTGGCCACCACGGTGATCGAAGTGGGCGTGGACGTGCCCAATGCCTCATTGATGATCATCGAGAACGCCGAGCGTCTCGGCCTGGCCCAGCTGCACCAGCTGCGTGGCCGGGTAGGGCGCGGCTCGGCGGTCTCGCGTTGCGTGCTGCTGTACCAGGCGCCGCTGTCGACCATGGCGCGCGAGCGGCTGGAAACAATGCGGCAGACCAACGATGGCTTCCTGATCGCCGAGAAGGATCTGGAGCTGCGCGGCCCGGGCGAACTGCTGGGCACACGACAGACCGGCCTGGCCGGCTTCAGGATGGCCGATCTGGCCCGCGACGCGGATCTGCTTCCGGGCGTGCATGACCTGGCCGAGCGGCTGCTGACCGAAGCGCCTGACGTGGCCGATCAGGTGGTGCGACGCTGGATCGGCACGGCCGTGCGCTACGCGTCGGCATAACGCCCTGCCGCATGGCGCCAAGGGCACCGCCTTGTATTTGTCATGACAGGGTGCGAAAGTCCCTTGCCGATTATCAAGACGGCAACGATGAGCAAGAAGATTCCGCTGTTGATCGACACCGACCCGGGTGTCGATGATGCCCTGGCCCTGTTGATGGCCTTTGCCGATGAGCGCCACGATATCGTTGGCCTGACCATCGCCGCCGGTAACGTTGGCCTGGACCACACGGTCCGAAATGCCCTCAAACTGTGCGAAGTGGCCGGCCGCGACGATGTGCCGGTCTACGCCGGTACCGCCGACCCGCTGCTGCACCCCTCCGTCGATGCCGCCCATGTGCACGGCGCCGACGGCTTCGGCGACGTCAACCTGCCGGCCGCCAAGCGCCAGGCCGAGGCCGAGCACGCCGCGCTGGCGATCCTGCGCCTGTCGCACGAATACGCCGGTGAACTGTTCCTGGTCGCGCTCGGCCCGCTGACCAACCTGGCCCTGGCCCTGAAGCTCGACCCGACCCTGCCGCAGCGCGTGAAGCGCTTCCTGGTCATGGGGGGGGCGGTGACCTGCCACGGCAACATCACCCCGGCCGCCGAGTTCAACATCGCCTTCGATCCGGAGGCAGCGCACATCGTATTCACCGGGTTCCCGCATATCGAAGTGGCCGATTGGGAGGCCACCGTCGCCCACGGACTGCTGCACGCGGACGTCGAGCAGTGGCTCGCCGCCGACAGCGACAAAGCCCGTTTCTACGAGCTGATCTCGCGCCAGACCCGCCTGTGGTCCGAAGACAGCCGTGGCGAGCGCTGGTACGCCGCCGATGCCCTGGCGATGGCCTGGGCGCTGCAGCCGGAAGGCGCGCTGCGGGTCGAATCGCGTCCCCTGAACGTGGAACTGGCCGGTGTGCACAGCCGGGGTGCTACCATTGTCGACTGGAACCGCCAGACCGGGCAGCCTGACAACACCCAGCTGCTGATGGCCTACGACCAGGGTCGCTTCGAGGCCCAGGTGAGGGCGGCACTCGGCGTCTGATGACGCCGCTGCGGCGGACCTTTCGCACGGTTGATGGACCCGGCTTGCCCTTTGCGGCGGCCGGGACTATAATGCCGCTCTTGACCACCAGCCCTTATTACGGTGCGCGCCCATGAAGGCCGATATTCATCCTGCTTACCGCGACGTGGTTTTCCACGACGTTACCTCTGATTTCAAGATCCTGACCCGTTCGACCATGTCCACCAAGGACACGATCAAGTGGGAAGACGGCAACGAGTACCCGCTCGTCAAGGTTGAAATCTCCTCGGCTTCGCATCCGTTCTACACGGGCAAGCACAAGGTGATCGACACCAGCGGCCGTATCGACAAGTTCCAGAAGCGTTTCGGCAAGCCGGCGCCGACCGCAGCCTGATCTGTCGGCGCAGCTGCTTGAAAACAACGGTCGCCTTGGCGGCCGTTGTTTTTTGTTGTTTCCGGTTTGCTGAACGCCAGGTGAGGCCCTCATGCCCCGCCGACGGAACGCTGTGTCCGTGACGTGGCGCGAGCCTTTGCGCGCGCTGGGATAGCGCCTGTGGCGGGGTCCGCAACCTGCGTCTACGACTTCCGTCCTAGGGCGTCGAAAATGTTGCTGTGCGATAATGGCGGGATCCACGATAACGATCGTGGACTTCCTTCACGTGCCTGACCCATGCGCTTGGGCGGGCGCCTTCCCTCGAGGAGCGCACACAGTGTCCGATCTTGATCAGGTCACGCTCAACGCCGGCGACAAGTCGGTTGTTCTGCCAGTCATCAAACCCACGCTCGGCAACGATTGCGTCGATATCTCGAAGCTGACCAAGGAAACCGGTCTCTTCACGTACGACTCCGGCTTCACCGCCACCGCCAGCTGCAAGTCCGCCATCACCTATATCGACGGTGACAAGGGCGTGCTGCTGTATCGCGGCTATCCCATCGAGCAGCTCTCGGAAAAGTCGAGCTACGTCGAAGTGGCCTACCTGCTGATCAACGGCGAGCGTCCGAGCGCCGAGCAGCTGAAGGCCTTCACCGACGAGCTGGCCGCCGAAGCCGATGTGGATCCGTCGATCAACACGCTGATCGGCAGCTTCGCCAAGGATGCCCATCCGATGGCCATCCTGACCGCCGCCATCGCGCAGCTGTCGGGCATCTACCACGCCTCGCTGGACCTGTCCGACGCCGAACAGCGTCGCCACGCCGCGATGCGCCTGATCGCCAAGGTGCCGACCCTGTCGGCGCTGATCTACCGCCACGGCAAGGGCTTGCCGGCCAACAAGCCGGACACCTCGCTGGATTACGTCAGCCGCTTCCTGAAGCAGACGTTCGAGTCCGCCGATGGCCAGTACGAGCTGAACCAGGACGTGGTCAAGGCGCTGGATCTGCTGTTCATCCTGCACGCCGATCATGAGCAGAACGCCTCGACCTCGACCGTGCGCCTGGTCGGTTCGACCGGTGCCAACCCGTACGCGTCGGTCGCCGCTGGCGTGACCGCGCTGTGGGGTCCGGCCCACGGTGGTGCCAACGAAGCCGTGCTGAAGATGCTTGAAGAGATCGGGACGGCCGACAACGTCGAGTCGGCCGTGCTCAAGGCCAAGGACAAGACCTCCGGCTTCCGCCTGATGGGCTTCGGCCACCGCGTGTACAAGAACTTCGACCCGCGCGCCAAGGTCATCGGTGTGATGACCGGCAAGGTGCTGGAACAGCTGGGCGTTCAGGATCCGCTGCTGGACGTTGCGGTCAAGCTGGAGCAGGCCGCGCTGCAGGACGACTACTTCGTCGCCCGCAAGCTGTACCCGAACGTCGATTTCTACAGCGGCATCATCTACAAGGCGCTGCAGATTCCGACCGAAATGTTCACCGTCATGTTCGCTCTGGGCCGTACCTCCGGCTGGGTGGCGCATTGGCTGGAACAGCAGGTGGATCCGGAGATGAAGATCGGCCGTCCGCGCCAGGTCTACACCGGCAGCGATGTGCGCGACTACCAGGGCTGATCGCCCCGGCAGGTTGTGATGAAAGCGCCCCGCACGCCGGGGCGTTTTTTTTGGATGGCGACGGGCGCTTCTTTTCGTACTTCTTGCATGGGCCTCACTTCGATCGAGGTACAACCTTGGCGGTCACCCTCACGCCCATGGAGTCCCTCATGAATCGTCTGCTTGCTGCTGTCCTCATCGCCGCACCGCTGAGCCTGGTCAGCACTGGCGCACATGCCCAGTACACCGGCCCTGGCGCGACCAGCGCGGTCACCACCGTCGCCGAAGCACGCGACCAGCGCGATGACCAGCCTGTCGTGCTGCAGGGCACGCTGATCGCCAAGATCGGCCACGAACGCTATCGCTTCAAGGATGCCACCGGCGAGATCGACGTCGAGATCGATGACAAGGATCTGCCCGACCGGCAGCCCGTCAGTGCGACGACCGTGGTCGAGCTGCAGGGAGAAGTCGATACGCATCGCTTCAAGCCCACCGATATCGATGTGGAGCACGTGCGGATCATCGGCACGCGCTGATCTGCCTGCACCGTCGAACGCCCCGCACTGCGGGGCGTTCTGCGTTCAGCCCCCGGCCGTCCTCAGCGCGCTTCAGCGTAGCGGCTGGGCGATGTACCCAGAACGCGACGGAAGGCCGATGAAAATGCACTCGGGCTGGCGTATCCCAGGTCCAGTGCGATCCGGGTGACCGGCTGCCCGGCACCGAGGCATTCGATCGCGGCGAGCAGGCAGACCTGCTGCCGCCATTCGGCAAACCCCACCCCGGTGTCCGCGCGGAACTGGCGGGTGAACGTGCGCCGGCTCATGCCCGCTTCGGCGGCAACCTCATCGAGCGTGGAGGCGATCGAGGGCGCATCCAACAGCTGCTGGCAGGCACGCGCCAGACGCGGGTCGCGGGGCAGCGGCGCATGCAGTGACAGGCGTGGCATCGTAGCGATCTCCGCGACCAGCAACTGCATCAGCCGGCCGGCGCGCCCGTCCAGCTCGTACATCGCCGGCAGGTCGACCGCATCGTCCAGCAGGTGCCGGAGCAGCGCCGACACGGCATAGACACCGCAGCGCGTCGGCAGCCGGACCGCTGCCACTTCTTCGGCCGCCACGAAGACATTGAGCATCGTGACCGGCCCACGCATCGCCATGGCGTGCGTAACGTCTGCCGGTACCCAGCAGGCACGTTGTGGTGGCACCAGCCAGTGCCCCTCCGGTGTGGTGAGGCTGATGGTGCCGCGCGAGGCAAACGCGAACTGACCGCGCCGGTGCGCGTGGTCGGGGAAGACGGATCCGGCGGCGTAGTCATTGGCGGTGACCACCACGGCGCGTGGCAGATCTTCAAAGGGATCGAGCAGGGTATTGCGCATGGCCCGGATTCTATCGCCATCGGCCTGATATCGACGGCGGGCCAAGCGCCGTCGCCCTAACATCGCGGCCCAACCTCACGACCGCACGGTGCAGCCATGCCCAACACCTTTCATCGCGTCGGCACTGGCGCCCATGCTGTCCTGGTCCTGCACGGCTGGTTTGGCGACGCGCACGCGTTCGACTCCATCGAGCCGTGGCTGTCCGGTGAGGAGTTCACCTATGTGTTCATGGACTGCCGCGGGTACGGTGGGATGCGCGATGTGCGTGGCAACTACACCATCGATGAGATCGCCAACGACGCGCTGGCCTTGGCAGACGCGCTCGGCATCGAGACCTTCAGCCTGATCGGGCACTCCATGGGCGGCATGGCCATCGAGCGGATCGCGGTCCTCGCGCCGGACCGCGTGCGCGCGCTGGTCGCTGTGGCGCCCGTGCCGTGCGGCGGCATTGCCTACGATCCGCCCACGCGGCAATTGCTTGAAGCAGCCGCGGGCAGCATGAGCATCCGCCGGGGCATCATCGATCGCAGCACCGGTGGACGGTTGCCCGCCGCGTGGCTGGACTGGAAGGCGCAGTACTCCATGGCGCGCGCGGCACCCGAGGCGTTCGCGGCGTACTTCCCGGCCTGGGCGGACACCGATTTCAGCGCGGAGATTGCGGGCCGGCATCCGGTGAAGGTGCTGGTCGGCGAGCACGATCCGGTGTTCAACGCCGCATTGATGGACAGGACCTACCTTCGCCGCTATCGGCAGGCGACCCTGGAGGTGCTGGAAAATGCGGGTCACTACCCCATGAACGAAACACCGCTGGCGCTGGTGGCGGCGATCGAGCACTTTCTGGTTCCTTTCGCCGAGGCCTGAAGGAGGCCGGGCGTACTCTCAGCGGCTGCTCAAGTACCCCTCGATCTCGCTGTCGGCCAGCAGCTCGCGCAGCTGCGCGGCCGACGCGCGGCGCATCGGCTTCTCATCGATGGCCGACAGCGGCGGCTGGCGCAGGCCATCGTAAGGCAGTACGGCGATATCGAAGGTCAGATCCTCGGCACTGAACACCCACACCGGCGCATCCAGGCTGCGCTCGCGGTCCAGCCGCAGCCGACGCATGCGCGATTCGGCCGGGATGCCATGCTCATCGAGGTAGCGTTGCACGGCATCGGCATCGTCGCTGTGCACCTGCAACTGCACGGGGCTGTTGGCATCGGCGGTGCCATCCAGCACCGGGCCGCACAGACGCGGTGAGAACCCCTGCAGGAAGTCCATCGCACGCAGCGCGGCCTCGCGGCGTTGACGCAGCTGCGCGCCGTGGTCGGCACCGGCAAACAGGCGCTGATACTCGCGCAGAGCGTCTTCGATCTCGGTATTGCGGGGCAGGGAGGCATCGTCATGGATGCCGAGCCGGGTGGCGGCCTTGAGCTTGGCCTGGTGGTAGTCGCGGATGCCGCCCTCGGCCATCAGGCGGGCGGCTTCATGCGCCAGCTGGTGGCGACGCTCACGGGTCTGGGTGGCTGCATGCTGACGGGCTCGATGCATGACCGGTACTCCTTGGCGACCTGCACGGCAATGTACACCGGTGATGTGACAGGCAGGTAGAGCCGCGCCAGGCGTGGGTCCACCCGCGGGGAGGTCAAAAAAAGGCCGGGCAGTGCCCGGCCTGTGGTCCATCGCGGCGCCGGGCTTACCCGGCGCATGCGGTCAGAAGATATCGAACGCGGCGTCGTCGGCCTGAGGGGTCTGGCTGTTGAAGTCGTACTCCTCCAGCTTCTCCATGTCCTCCACCTTGACCCATTCCGTCGCACCATTGAGCGTGGCCTGGACCATGCCGGTGGGCGGCTCGTTCTGCGCGATCGGCGTGTCCTTCAGCGCCACGCGCATGTACTCGATCCAGATCGGCAGCGCGGCGCGACCGCCGTACTCGCGGTAGCCCAGCGAACGGAAGTCGTCGCGGCCCACCCACACGGTGGTCGCGTAGGGGCCGCCGAAACCGGAGAACCAGGCGTCGCGGTGATCGTTGGTCGAGCCGGTCTTGCCGCCCACGTCTTCGCGGCCGAGCACCTTGGCCGCGGTGCCGGTGCCGCGCTGGACCACGTCGCGCATCATCGAGTTGAGCTGGTACGCGGTGCGGGCATCGATCGCGCGCGGGGCGACCTTGGCATCCGGGTTGACCGGTACCGGCGCTTCGACGGCGGCAGCCTGCTGCGGCTTGGCCGGTGCGGCGTTCGCCGCGGGCGCGGAGCCGAAGTTGAAGCCATCCACGACCTGGCTGACCGGTACGCCGCTGCTGCCGGCGCAGTCGCGGCAGGCGATGGCCGGGTTTTCCTTGAACACTTCCACACCGTCACGGTCGGTGACGCGGTCGATCAGCCAGGTGTCCACGCGCGAGCCGCCGTTGGCGAACACCGCATAGCCGCGCGCCACCGACAGTGGGGTCAGCGAGGCGGTGCCCAGCGACATCGACAGGTTCGGCGGCAGCTCGGCCTCGGCGAAGCCAAACTCGCTGATGTACTTGCGCGCGTAATCCACGCCCATGCCATCGAGCAGGCGTACCGAGACCAGGTTGCGCGACTGCACCAGTGCCTCACGCAGGCGCATCGGACCGCGGAAGCCGCCGCCGTCGTTCTGCGGCGACCAGGTCTTGCCACGGCGGTCGCGGAACACGACCGGGGCATCGAGCACGATCGAGGCCGGATTGAAGCCCTTGTCGAAGGCAGCCGCGTAGATAAAGGGCTTGAAGCTCGACCCCGGCTGACGGCGCGCCTGGGTGGCACGGTTGAACTTGTTGCCGGAGAAGCTGAAGCCGCCGACCAGTGCCTTCAAGGCCCCGTTTTCGGCGTCCAGCGAGACCAGGGCGGCCTGGCCGCGCGGGATCTGGTCGAGCAGCCACTCGCCTTCTTTCTCAGCGGCCCGCACGCGCACGATGTCGCCGCGGGTGACCAGCTTGGCCGGGGTCTTGTTGGTCCACCGGGCGGCGCTGGCCGGCAGCACCACTTCGCTGCGGTTGCCCAGCACCACGGTGGCGCTGCCATCGGCGGCGGTGGCCGCCACGATCGCCGGCAGCAGGCCGGTCTGGGCCGGGATGCCGACCAGCTTGAGCGCCAACGCGGCGGCATCGGCGTCAGCCGGGACCTCCACATGCTGCTCCACCCCGTGCCAGCCGTGGCGGTGGTCGTAGGCCAGCAGGCCATCGCGCACCGAGAGGTTGGCTGCGGTCTGCAGCTCGGCGTTGATCGTGGTGGTCACGTGGTAACCCTTGTTGACCACGTCGCCACCGAAGCGGGCGATCATTTCCTGGCGGACCAGCTCGGCCACGTAGGGCGCCTCGACCTGCACCGGCGGCTCATGCGCGCTGGCGTGCATCGGCACGGCCTTGGCCGCGTCGGCCTCGGCCTGGGAGATGAAGCCCAGGCTGGCCATGCGCTGCAATACATAGAAGTCGCGGCGTTCACGGGCGCGCTCGGGGTTGCTGATCGGGTTGCCGGAGGAGGGGAATTTGGGGATGCCGGCCAGCGAGGCCATTTCATCCAGGTCCAGCTCGCCCAGCTTCTTGCCGTAATAGAACTCGGCCGCGGCGGCCACGCCGTAGGCGCGGTTGCCGAAGAAACTCTTGTTCAGGTACAGCTCGAAGATCTCGTCCTTGCTCAGCTCGCTCTCGATCTTCCGGGCCAGCAGGATCTCGGCCAGCTTGCGGGTGTAGCTGTACTCCGAGCTCAGGAAGAACTGACGGGCGACCTGCTGGGTGATGGTCGAGCCACCGGGCACGCGCTTGTCGTTGGTGGTGGCCAGCAGCCAGACGGCGCGGCCGATGCCCTTGTAGTCCACCCCGCCGTGCTCGTAGAAGCGGGCATCCTCGGTGGCCAGGAAGGCCTGCTTGAGGCGCTCCGGGACGTCCTTCATGGTGATGGGAGTGCGCCGGGTCTCGCCGAACACCGCCATGAGCTTGCCATCGCTGGCATAGACATACATGGGCTCCTGCATCTCCACATCGCGCAGGGTCTGCACGTCGGGGAGCTTGGAGGAAATGGCGTAGTAGAGGCCGCCGGCCACCGCAGCGCCGATCAATGCCAGGACCAGGAACGCGACCAGCATCCAGCGCAGCCAACGGCGAAGACGTGTCATCAGTGACAGATTCCGATTGCGAATTTCGTGGTCGCAGAGTATAGATTACGCAAGGGAACGGCTGGGGGTGTTCCCGGGGAGAGCAGTCGATCACCGTCTGGGGACGCGTGAAACGAGCAGTGGTGCTCGTTTTACAGCTTGACGGTTGCGATTTGCAAAAAAAACGTTATTAATGCGCGGTCGCAGCTTCTGCGTCCAAGTGCCCATCGGCAGGGGAGAAACCGTGGGGCTTATCCCAAAAAGCCAGTCGCCTCTTATCGGCGTCGATATCAGCTCGACTGCAGTAAAGCTGTTGCAGCTATCCCGCAGCGGCAATCGTTTCCGCGTGGAACATTACGCTGTGGAACCACTTCCGCCGAATGCGGTCGTGGAAAAGAACATCGTGGAGGTCGAAGCGGTCGGGGAGGCCATTCGACGTGCCGTGAACCGCTCCGGGACCAAGGCACGGCATGCTGCCGCGGCCGTGGCCGGTTCGGCCGTGATCACCAAACTGATCCCGATGCCGGCCGATCTGGACGAGAACGAGATGGAAGCCCAGGTCGAGCTTGAGGCGGTCAACTACATCCCGTACCCGATCGAGGAAGTGAACCTCGATTTCGAAGTGCTGGGTGCGATTCCGAACAACCCGGAAATGGTCCAGGTGCTGCTGGCGGCATCGCGTTCGGAGAACGTCGAGCTGCGCCAGTCGGCGCTGGAGCTGGGCGGACTGGTCGCGCGGGTCATGGACGTGGAGGCCTTCGCGGTCGAGAACGCCTTTGCCCTGGTCGCCAGCGAGCTGCCGGTGGCCAGTGATGGCGTGGTCGCGCTGGTGGACATCGGTGCCACCATGACCACCCTGAACGTCCTGCGCGGCGGGCGCAGCCTGTACAGCCGCGAACAGGTGTTCGGCGGCAAGCAGCTGACCGACGAAGTGATGCGCCGCTACGGGCTGACCTACGAAGAGGCCGGCCTGGCCAAGCGCCAGGGTGGCTTGCCGGAAAGCTACGAGATGGAAGTCCTGGAGCCCTTCAAGGAAGCCACCGTCCAGCAGATCAGCCGTCTGCTGCAGTTCTTCTATGCGGGCAGCGAGTTCAACCGGGTTGATCACATCGTGCTCGCCGGCGGTTGCGCGGCCCTGACCGGCCTGCCGGACATGGTGGAAGAGCAGCTGGGCGTGGCCACCGTGGTGGCCAACCCGCTGGCACAGATGACGCTGGGCCCGAAGGTGCAGGCGCACGCGCTGGCCCAGGACGCCCCGGCGCTGATGATTGCGACCGGTCTGGCGCTGAGGAGCTTTGACTGATGGCGCGCATCAACTTATTGCCCTGGCGCGCCGAGCGGCGCAAGCAACGCCAGCGCGACTTCTACGCCATGCTGGGTGGGGCCGCCATCGGTGGCCTGCTGCTGTCGTTGTTGATCTGGTTCTACTACGACCGTCAGGTCAGCGGCCAGGCCGATCGCAATACCTTCCTGCAGGCCGAGATCGACAAGGTCAAGGAGCAGAACAAGGAGATCGAGCGCCTGGATCGCCAGAAGGATCGACTGCTGGCCCGCAAGGCCGTGATCGAGGAACTGCAGGCCAAGCGTTCGCAGATGGTGCACCTGTTCGATGCGCTGGTTCGGACCATCCCCGACGGGGTGGTCCTGACCACGCTCAAGCAGGAGGGTGACGTGCTGACGCTGGAAGGCCGCACGCAATCCAACGCACGGGTCAGCGCCTACATGCGCAACCTGGAAAGCTCGGGCTGGATGACCAACCCGGAGCTGTCGATCATCGAAGCCAAAGCCCCGGAACGTGACAAGGCGGGTGCTGCCAGCGGTACGGTCGCGGACATCAAGTCGCTGCCGTACATGTTCGTGGTCAAGGTGAATCTGCCTGCCCAGAGCAGCGTTACCGAGCTGGCCGCCGACGGCAGTGTGATCGAGCCGACCGCCGATCCCGCGCCGCCGGCGCCGGCGACGGATGCACCGGCATCGCCCGATGCCGCCGACCCGGCCAAAGCTGCCGGTAGCCGCATCGTGCCGTCCACGCAACCTGCACAACCGGCGGCGCCGGCCCCGGCCCAGAAGGGGGCCGCCGCATGAGCCAGAAGATCAATCTCAAAGAGCTGGACTTCAACAACATCGGCAACTGGCCGCAGAAGGCCAAGGTGGTGTTCTGCGTGCTGCTGGCGCTGTTCATCATGATCATGTCGTGGTTCCTGCTGATCAGTGGCAAGCGCGATGAGCTGGCCTCGCTGGAAAGCCGCGAGAGCCAGCTGCGCAGTGAGTTCGAGAAAGAGCAGGGCCGTGCGGTCAACCTGGAGCCGCTCAAGCAGCAGCTGACCCAGATGGAGCAGGTGCTGCAGCAGATGCTGCGCCAGCTGCCCAGCAAGACCGAAATGCCGGACCTGATCATCGACATCTCGCAGACGGCACTGTCCAGTGGCCTGTCCAACGAGCTGTTCCAGCCGGGTGCCGAGCAGCCCAAGGAGTTCTACGCCGAAAAGCCGATCGCCCTGCGCATGGTGGGCAGTTACCACCAGTTCGGTGCGTTCGTCAGCGGTGTGGCCTCGCTGCCGCGCGTGGTCATCCTCACCATGCACGACATCAACCTGAAGCCGAAGGATCCCAAGACCGGCATCACTGCCCGCAGCGGTGCGCTGGAGTTGTCCGGAACGGTCAAGACCTACCGTTACCTGGATGACGTGGAGATGGAAGCGCAGGAGAAAGCCGCGGCTGAAAAAGAAAAGGCTGCGAAGAAGGGAGGCCGGAAATGAGCCGCCTGACCTCGACCGCACGGGTATGCGGCCTGCTGGGGGTCGTACTGCTGGCCGGTTGCGCACGCGGCGTGACCAGTACCCCCGGCGATGCGCCCAACCTAGAAAAGTGGGTGGCCGATGTGCGTGCTCGTCCGGCACCGCCGCTTGAGCCGCTGCCGGTGATGCAGCAGTTTGAGACGTTTGAATATTCCGCGCAGGGGATGCGCGACCCGTTCACCGACGCCTGGGCCAATCCGCAAGGGGGATCGGGGCTGCGTCCGGACCCGAACCGCCGCAAGGAGCCGCTGGAAGATTTCCCGCTGGACAGCCTGGACATGGTGGGTTCGATCGGCCGTGGGGGCGGGCTCGTCGTGCTCGTGATGGCACCGGACAAGGTCACCTATCGGGTACGTCCGGGCGTCTATCTGGGGCAGAGCGACGGGCGGGTGACCGGGGTCTTCGAGGACCGGATTGAGCTGATTGAACTGGTGCCGGATGGCGCGGGTGGCTGGCTGGAACGTCCGGCAACGCTCGCGCTTGAAGATCAATGAATGATTATGGGGATAGCACGATGACCTTTTCCAACGCCCTGCGGCTGAATTCCGTCCGGCGCTATAAGTTGTTCCACCTGTGCGCGCTGGGAGTCGCGCTCATGGTGGCCAACGGTACGCTGATGGCGGCGACGCCCGGCGGCGCAGTGCCCAAACCGGCGGTCACCACTGCGCCGGCAAGCGCACCGGCCTCGCTGTCGGTGTCCAAGATCGATTTCAAGCGCGGCGACGATGGCGCCGGCCGACTGATCCTGCAGTTCGACGGGCAGGGCGCCAGCCCGGACCTGCGCAGCCAGGGCAACAGCGTCGTCATCGACGTGGGCAACGCACGCCTGCCGGAGAGCCTGCAGAAGCCGATCAACGTGACCGACTTCGCCACGCCGGTGCAGCGCATCGATCCCAAACCCTACGGCGGCGGCACCCAGCTGGTCCTCAACACCAACACCGCATTCGAGTCGCTGGCCTACCAGAGCGGCAATGAGTACGTGGTCGAGATCAGTCCACGCCGGGCAGCTCCGGCGGCCGGCGCGATTACCGCCACCAGCGTGAGCCAGGCAGCGGCAGCACTGGGCCAGCGTGGCTACAGCGGCAAGCCGGTGACGTTCAACTTCCAGGATGTGCCGGTCCGCACCGTGCTGCAGCTGGTCGCTGAGGAATCCAACCTCAACGTGGTCGCCTCCGACAGCGTGCAGGGCAATGTGACCCTGCGCTTGGTCAACGTGCCGTGGGACCAGGCGCTGGACATCGTGCTGCGGGCCAAGGGCCTGGACAAGCGCCGCGATGGCGGCGTGATCTGGGTCGCGCCGCAGCCGGAGCTGGCCAAGTTCGAACAGGACAAGGAAGACGCGCGCATCGCGATCGAGAACCGCGAGGATCTGGTCACCGATTACGTGCAGATCAACTACCACAATGCCGGGGCGATCTTCAAAGCACTGACCGAGGCCAAGGGCATCGGCGGCAGCAGCGGTGGCAGCGGCGGCAGCTCGCAGGAAGACAGCGGGTTCCTGTCCTCGCGCGGGCGTATCGTGGCCGATGAGCGCACCAATACGCTGATGATCAGCGACATCCCGAAGAAGATCGCGCGGATGCGTGAGTTGATCAACGTGATCGATCGCCCGGTCGACCAGGTGCTGATCGAAAGCCGCATCGTGATCGCCACCGATACTTTCGCGCGCGAACTCGGTGCCAAGTTCGGCATCAGCGGCAGCCGCCAGGATGTGTTCTTCGGTGCCAACACCGATCAGAACCATTCCAACATCACCGACCGCGGGACCAAGGACGCCGAGTACCAGAAGGCGATCAACGAGTGGGTGGCCGGCGGCCGCACCGGCGCGATTCCGGTCCGTGGGCCGACCAAGTTCGCCGAAGGTCTGAACTGGAACCTGCCGGTGGCCGCGATCAACAATCCCGGCTCGCTTGCGCTGTCGATCCTCAATGCCGGTTATTTGCTGGATGTCGAGCTCTCGGCCATGCAGGCTGAATCGCGCGGCGAAGTCATCTCCAACCCGCGCGTGGTGACCACCAACCAGCGCGAAGCGGTGATCAAGCAGGGTAAGGAAATCGGCTACGTCACCATCAGCGGTGGCGGTGCGGCCGGTGCGGCGGCCCAGCCCAACGTCCAGTTCAAAGAAGTGGTTCTGGAGCTGAAGGTCACCCCCACCATCACCAACGACAATCGTGTGTTCCTCAACATGGCGGTCAAGAAGGATGAAGTGGAGCAGTACATTCTGCTGGAAGGCTACGGCCAGGTGCCCACCATCAACCGCCGCGAAGTGAACACTGCGGTGCTGGTGGACGACGGTCAGACCGTCGTCATCGGCGGCGTGTACGAGTTCACCGACCGCACCAGCATCAACAAGGTGCCGTTCCTGGGCGACGTGCCGTTCCTGGGCAATCTGTTCAAGAAGCGGAGCCGCAACAAGGACAAGGCCGAACTGCTGGTGTTCGTGACCCCCAAGGTGCTGCGCGTGGCCAAGTCCAACCCTGCCGTCAACTAAGATCCATCGACGCCGCAGTGACGAAAGGGCCGCCCAGTGCGGCCCTTTCCCGTTTGCGGGGCGGACGGGCATCACCGGGTGGGCGAGGGATCCGCGCTATGCTGCCCCTTGATGTTTCGCAGAAGCGTGTGATTTTCCATGGCAAGGGCCAACTGTTCCAGCTGCGGCGCGCAGTGTTGTCGCCTGACCGTTGTGCTTGACGCATCGGACTGCATTCCGGCGGATCTGACCACGGAACGGCCAGGCGGGCTGCGCGTGATGGCCCAGAGTGCGGACGGATGGTGCGTGGCGCTGGACCGCCAGCGCATGAACTGCAGCATCTATGACGACCGGCCTCAGGCGTGCCGGCGCTTCGTGATGTCCGGACCCTACTGCAGCGCGATCTACTCCACTGAGGGCCGTGTCGTCGGTTCGAACGCGGCCTAGCGTGGGATCCGCCGGTGACCGGTTTCGTGTTCAGCCAATCTTGATGTCGTAACCGCTGCTGTCCTGCCATCATGGGAATGGAACCTCTGCCCACCGTGGAGGTCACATGGATGCCATGAATCTGCCGCCCCCCATGCCTGATACCGCCTCATCCGCTCCGGTGGAGCACGACCGCCTGCACGACGCGTTCCGCGCACTGCGCGACGCCTTGTCCGCCGAGATCGTTGGCCAGAGCGCGCTCGTGGAGCGCCTGCTGACTGCGCTGCTGGCCGATGGCCATCTGCTGGTGGAAGGCGCACCCGGCCTGGCCAAGACCACGGCCATCCGCGCCCTGGCCGCCCGGCTCGATGCGGATTTCTCCCGCGTGCAGTTCACGCCCGATCTGCTGCCGGCCGATCTGACCGGCACCGAGATCTGGCGCCCGCAGGAAGGCCGCTTCGAGTTCGTGCCTGGCCCGATCTTCCACCCGATCCTGCTCGCCGACGAAATCAATCGCGCGCCGGCCAAGGTGCAGTCCGCGCTGCTCGAAGCGATGGGCGAGCGCCAGGTCACCGTGGGTCGCCACACCTATCCGCTGCCGTCGCTGTTCCTGGTGATGGCCACGCAGAACCCGATCGAGCAGGAGGGCACCTTCCCGTTGCCCGAAGCCCAGCTTGACCGCTTCCTGATGCACGTCCGGATCGGCTACCCGGATTCGGATGCCGAGACCGAGATCCTGCGGCTGGCGCGTGAGCGGGCCCGCGAAGCGCTGTCCACCCCGGCCGCCGCCCCTGCCCGCATGCCGTTGAGCGATGTGTTCGCTGCACGCAAGGCGGTGCTGTCGCTGCACATGGCGCCGGCGCTGGAGCGGTATCTCATCGAAATCGTGCTGGCCTCGCGCGATGCCGCCCGCTATGACCCGGCGCTTGCCCGGCGTATCGCCTGGGGCGCCAGCCCGCGTGGCTCGATCGCGCTGGAGCGTTGCGCGCGCGCCCGCGCCTGGCTGGCCGGCCGTGACTTCGTGACGCCGGAAGACGTGCGCAGCGTGGCCCCGGACGTGCTGCGGCATCGCGTGCTGCCCAGCTACGAAGCCACCGCCGAGGGTTGGGATGGCGAACGGCTGGTTGCCGAGCTGCTGGCCCGCGTGCCGGCGCCCTGAGCGCCATGGACCTGCCCGTGCATACGGCCACGCCGCTGGAAGGCGATGGCCTGCAGCCCAGCCTGGCCGAACTGGTGGCGTTGCGCCGCAGTGCGCATCGCGCGCCACCCGCGCGGCGTGGCCGGCACGGTCATGCCGGCAGTGCGCCGTCGCCCGCGCGTGGGCGCGGCATGGAGTACGCCGAATCGCGCGAGTACGTGCCGGGCGATGACGCCCGGCATATCGACTGGCGCGTCACCGCGCGCACCGGGCGCGCGCATACCAAACTCTTCCAGGCCGAGCGCGAGCGCTTGACGCTGCTGGTCGCCGATACCGACCCGGTGCTGTATTTCGGCACGCGGGTCCGCTTCAAATCCGTGCAGGCCGCACGCGTGGGTGCCGTCGCGGCGTGGCTGGCGCAGCGCCAAGGCGACCGCCTTGCTGCCGTGCGTGGCAGCACCCAGGAGCCGCCGATCGCACCGGCCGGCGGCACGCGCGGTGTGCTGCGCGTGCTCGATGCCCTGACCCGCTGGTACGCCGAACCGCCGGCCGAAGACGTCGGCCTGGATCGCGCGCTGGAGCAGGCGGCGCGGCTGCTGCGCCCCGGTGCACGCGTGGTGGTGCTGGCCGATCCGGCGCGCGCGGCCTCGATCAGCCCTGCGCGGTGGGCCGCTTTGGCCATGCACCATGAAGTGGTGGTGATGCTGCTGGTCGATCCGCTGGAGCTGGCACCGCCGGCCGAGGCATTGCCGTTTCTTTCGCAGGGCCGCCGCGTGCTGCTGGATCTGGGCAGCGCAGCGGTGCGCGAACACTGGCGCGACCGTTTCGTGGCCCCACTGGAAGCGCTGCAGAACAGTCTGGCCGCGCGCCGCATCCAAGTGCACGTGGTCGCCACCGATGACGCGAGCGACAGCTGGCTGAGCCCGTTACCAACCGCGGTGGTGGCATGAGCGCCGCTGCGTCGCTGCCGCTGCGCGATGTGCAGCTGCCACCGTCACCGTCGTGGTGGCCGCCTGCGCCGGGTTGGTGGCTGGTGTTGGCCGCCATCATCGTGGTGGTGGCCGCGATCTGGATCTGGCAATGGCGCCGGCGCCGTGCACGCCAGCGTTGGCTGGCTCTGTTCGATGCCCAGATAGCCCAGGCCGGTTCGCCAGTGTTGGAGGTCGCGGCGATTGCCGAGCTGCTGCGTCGCGCGGCACGTCGGTACCAGCCCGGCGCCGAACGCCTGCAGGGCAGTGAATGGCTGGCCTTCCTCGATGAAAAGAACAGCCGGGCTTTCTCCGAGGGCGACGGCGCGCTGCTGCGCGATGGCGGCTATCGGCCGAGCGTGGATGCCGAGGCCGTGCAGCGGTTGCGGGTGCTCGCACGCCGCCGCTACCTGTCGCTGTTGACGGAGCGGCGCCGATGATCGCGCTCACACTGCCGACATGGTTGAGCTGGCTCGACGGGCTGGCGTGGCCGTGGATGCTGCTGGCCCTACCGTTGCCGATCCTGATGCGCTGGTGGCCCTCGCGGCCCGGCGCGGGTGCCGCGTTGCGGGTGCCGTATGCGGCCGACCAACTGCAGTCGCTGGGTGCTGCCTCGGGCCGCGCCGGGGCAGGGCTGGGCCGTGCCGTGTTGTGGCTTGCCTGGGCCTGCCTGTGCGTGGCCGCCGCGCGGCCGCAGCAGTTGGGTGAGGCGGTGACGCCGCCGCAGCAGGGCCGGCAGATGATGCTCGCGGTGGACGTGTCCGGCAGCATGAGCGAAGCGGACATGATGCTCGGCAATCAGGTGGTGGAGCGGCTGACGGCGGCCAAGGCCGTGCTCGCCGATTTCCTCGACCGCCGTGTGGGCGACCGGGTAGGGCTGCTGATCTTCGGTGAGCGTGCCTACACCCTGACCCCGTTGACCGCCGACCTCACCAGCGTGCGCGACCAGCTGCGCGACAGCGTGGTCGGGCTGGCCGGTCGCGAGACCGCCATTGGCGATGCGATCGCGCTGGCGGTCAAACGCCTGCGCGAACAACCCGAGGGCCAGCGCGTGCTGATCCTGCTTACCGACGGCGTCAGCAACGCCGGCGTGCTTGAACCGCTGCGTGCGGCCGAACTGGCGCAGACCGAAGGCGTGCGCGTCTATACCGTGGCCTTTGGCGGCGACGGCGGCATCAGTCTGTTTGGCGTGCAGATCGCCCCGGGCGAAGACCCGGTCGACGAGGCCACCTTGAACAAGATTTCCGAGCTCACCGGTGGCCGCTCCTTCCGCGCGCGCAACACCGAAGAGCTGGCCGGCATCTACGCCGAGCTGGAACGGCTGGAGCCGGTCAAATCCGCTGGCCCGGCGGTGCGGCCGCGGATCGAGCGCTATGCGATGCCGCTGGCGTTGGCACTGCTGCTGGCCGGCCTTGCCTGGCTGCTGCCGAGGCGGTGGCGATGATCGCGAACTTGACTGCACTGCACTTCATGCGCCCTGATGCGTTGTGGGCGCTGCTGGCGCTGCCGCTGCTGGTGGCGATCTGGTGGCTGCGTCGGCGTCGCCGCAATGTGTGGCGGCACACGGTCGATGCGCATCTGCTGCGCCATCTGCTGGTCGGCCGCGACCGTCGCGCCTGGGGTGGGTTGATCGTGCTGCTGCTCGGCACAACGATTGCCGTCGTGGCGCTGGCCGGTCCATCGTGGCGGCAGGTCGCCCAGCCGTTGTGGCAGACGCCGTCGCCGCTGGTGGTTGCACTGGACCTCTCCTCGCGCGTTACCGCGACCGATCTGCCGCCGTCGCGGCTGCTGCAGGCGCGCGCCAAACTGGCCACGCTGCTGCGCGAGCGCCAAGGCGGCGAAGTCGCCCTGCTGGTGTACGCCGATGATGCCTACACGGTGGCGCCACTGACCGACGACATGGCCAATGTCGCGTTGTATCTGGACGCGCTGGCACCGGACGTCATGCCCCGCGATGGTCAGCGTGCCGACCGTGCACTGGAAACCGCGGTGAAGCTGCTGCAGCAATCCGGTGCGCGCGGCGGCGACATTCTCCTGCTCACCGACCGCGCCGATGCGGATGCCGAGCAGGCCGCGGCCTCGGCACGTGCGCAGGGCTTCGTGGTCTCCGTGCTCGGATTGGGCACGCCGCAGGGCGCGGCGTATCGCAACGGCGAGGGCCAGATCGTGCCGGCGCGCCTGGAAGAGACCACCCTGCGCGGCGTGGCCAGCCGCGGTGGCGGTCGCTATGCGCGCATCGCCAGCGACGACAAGGATCTGGCCGCGCTTGATGTGCTGACCCCGCGGGTCAGTGCCGACGATAGCCGCGAAGGGCAGGGCCGTGCTTGGCGCGATGAAGGCTTCTGGTTGCTGCCGCCGCTGATGTTGCTGGCCTTGTTCGCGTTCCGTCGGCGCGGTGCGCTGGCGGTGCTGGTGATGATGGCAGCGCTGCCAATGGCGATGCCGACGTCTGCACACGCAGCAGACGGCACGTGGTGGCAACGCGGCGATCAGGTCGATCAGCAGCGCCTGTCCACCGGCGTGGATGCGTACCGCAAGGGCGACTTCAAGGCGGCGCAGCAGCAGTTCGAGGGGATCGATACCGATGCTGGCTGGTACAACCTGGGCAACGCGTTGGCGCGGCAGGGCCAGTACGACGCGGCCATCGATGCTTACGACCGCGCGCTGAAGAAGCATCCAGGCATGGCCGATGCGGTCGCCAACCGCGCCGCGGTCGACGCCGCACGCAAGCGCAAGCCACCCCGGAACAACGACCAGAACAACGATCAGCAAGACGGAAAGAACCCGCCCGACAAGCCCGACGCCGGCAAGAAGCAGGGGCAGGGACAGGGCAAGGAGGGTGACGGTTCGCCGCCGCCTTCGTCCGGTGATCCGAAGGATGGCCAATCAACGGGCGAGAAGTCGCCGCAAGCTGCCGACAGCCAGGCGCAGGCCGAGGCCGACGCGGCCCAGCGCGAGCGCATGCAGCAGGCGATGCAGCGCCAACGGAAGCACGACGGCACCGGCAAGGCGCAGGGCCAGGTCAGCGGCACGCCGCAGCAACGTGAGCAGCAGCAGGCCGTCGAAGCCTGGATGCGTCGCGTGCCGGATGACCCGGGCAGCCTGCTGCGGGCCAAGTTCCAGCTGGAAAACGAACGCAGGAAACGGGAAGGGCGATGACACATTCCACGATACAGCGCTGGTTGCGCGCCGGGCTTGCCCTGCTGCTGTGCGCGAGCATGGCCGCGCACGCGCAGACCCGTGCCTGGCTCGACCGCGAGCAGATCACCGACGGCGATACCGTCACCCTCAACATCGAATCCGATGCGGGCGGCGGCGCGCCGGACTACGGCCCGCTGCGGACCGACTTCGATCTCAGCAGCCAGACCAGCAGCCGCCAGGTGCAGTGGAGCAACGGCGCGACCACCTCGCGCGCGCTGTATGCCGTCGCGCTCACGCCGAAGCGTAGCGGCACGCTGCAGATTCCCGCCCTGCAGGTCGGCAGCAGCCGGACCCAGCCGCTCACCCTGCAGGTCGGTGCCAGCAGCGCCGCGGCCCCGGCGGCGGCCAGCAGCAATGCCGCCGTGTTCCTGGAAACCGAGGTCGACGATCCCACGCCGTATGTGCAGCAGAGTGTGGGCGTGGTGGTACGGCTGTTCTACGCCGCGCAGCTGCTCAGCGGTGAGCTGGTGCTCGATACGCCTGCCGGTGCATCGCTGCAGCGGGTGGGCGATGACCGCAGCCAGGTGCGCGAGGTCAACGGCCGCCGCTACAACGTGGTGGAGCGCCGCTTTCTGCTGATCCCCGAACGCAGCGGCCCGCTGGTGCTGCCGGCCGCGCAGTTCAACGGGCGCAGCGCGGGGGGCTTCTTCAATGACATGTTCGGCGGTGATGGCCGGCTGCGTGCCGCCTCGGCCGAGCGCACGCTGCAGGTCCAGGCGCAGCCTGCCTCGGCACCGCAGCCGTGGCTGCCCCTGCACGGGCTGCGCCTGCGCTACACCGCCGCGCCCACCACCGGCCGTGCCGGTGAAGCGGCCACCATCGTGGTCGAGGCGATAGCCGAGGGCGCGACCAAGGCACAGTTCCCGGAGCTGCCGGTGCCGGACGTCGGCCCAGGCGCGCAGGTGTTCGCCGAGCCGCCGCAGTTCGATGAAACCTTCAACGGCAACACGCCGCAGCTCAAGCTCACCCGGCGCTTTGCGATCGTGCCGCGTCAGGCCGGGCCGTTGACCGTGCCGGGGCTGCGCATGGCGTGGTGGGATGTCGCGGCCGGCCAGCCGCGCAGTGCCAGCTTGCCGGACCTCCAGCTGGACATCGCCACCGGCGTTGGTGGCGTTGCCGCGCCGAGCTTGCCGGTGGATACCACCTCGGCCCTGCCGGGCGAGCCGGCGGCATCTTCCACCAATCTGCAGCTGGCCCCGGCGCAGGGCGCGTCACGGCCGTGGGGCTGGATCGGGCTGTCGGCCGGGCTGGCCGTGCTGTGGCTGTTGACCCTGGTCTGGGGCTGGCGACGTCGCGGTCGTCCTGTTGCTGTGCGCAGTGCCGAAGGGGGCGTTCCCGTCGCCGCGGCAGGAAGCGCGTACACCCGCGCCGATCTGCGCCGTGCCATGGAAGCGGGCGGGCTGGATGAGATCGTCGCGGTGCTGGCGGGCATGGGCGGTGTGCAGACCCTGGAACAGGTGCTGGAGCGCCTCGACGATGCCCAGCAGCGCGAGGCATTGGTACGGATGCAGCAGGTCCGCTGGGGCGGGCAGGGCGGCGATGTCGGCCAAGCCCGGCAGGACCTGCGGCGCGCCTTCCATGACGGACCACACTGGCGGGTGCGCGCGGCCGCGCAGAACAATGGTCTTGCGCCGTTGTACCCAACTGCGCATTCATAAAAAGGCGTGTCGGTCAGGGCGGCTGCCTTTGCTAAGCTGATTTCATTTTTTCGAGGAACGCCGCTCCATGACTGAGGCCGCAACGACCCGGCAGAAACTGCCTTTGCACTGGAAAATGGGCATTGGTTTCATCATCGGCCTGGTCCTGGGGCTGACCGTGCATGCCCTTGGCGGCACCGTTGACGGCCTGAGCGGCGTGGCCAAATGGGTGATGGACTACATCACCAGCCCGGCGTCGGGGCTGTTCCTCAATCTGATCTTCATGCTGATCGTGCCGCTGATCTTCTCGGCGCTGATCATGGGCGTGTCGGAGATGGGCGACATCCGCGCCCTCGGCCGCATCGGCTGGAAGACACTGGCCTACACCATCGTCCTGTCCGGCATTGCCGTGGGCATCGGCCTGGTGCTGGTCAACGTGCTCAAGCCCGGCGTGGGCGTGGACCCGGTCGTGGCCGCGCAGATGCTGGCCGAGAATGCCGAGCGCAGCAAGGAGATCGTCGCCGGTATCCATGGCACGCCGAAGGGCATGGACATGCTGCTGTCGATCGTGCCGGGCAACGTGGTCGAGGCGGCCTCCAGCAACAGCGCGATCCTGTCGCTGATGTTCTTCGCGCTGATGTTCGGCATCGGCATGGTGCTCTCGCCCGAAGAGAAGGTGGCCCCGCTGCGTCGTGCCATCGAAGGCATCTTCGAAGTCTCGATGACCCTGATCAACCTGGTCATCCGCCTGGCGCCGTACGCGGTGGCCTGCTTCATGTTCAACCTGGCCGCGTTGTTCGGCTTCGAGCTGATCATCCGCCTGGGCGCCTACGTGGGCGTGGTGGTGCTGGCGCTGGGCCTGCACATGGTGGTGACCTACGGCGTGGCCGTGTGGCTGTCCGGTCGCTCGCCGCTGGCGTTCTTCCGCGATACCCAGGAGGCCACCGTGATGGCCTTCTCCACCGCCTCCAGCAACGCCACCCTGCCGACCGCGCTGCGCGTGGCCGACCAGATGGGCCTGCCGCAGAAGGTCTCGCGCTTCGTGCTGACCGTCGGCGCCACCGCCAACCAGAACGGCACCGCGCTGTTCGAGGGCGTGACGGTGATCTTCTTGGCGCAGTTCTTCGGGGTGGACCTGAGCATCGGCCAGCAGATCATGGTGATGGCGGTCTGCATCCTGGGCGGCATCGGCACCGCCGGCGTCCCCTCCGGCTCGCTGCCGGTCGTGGCGATGATCTGCGCGATGGTCGGCGTGAACCCGCTGGGCATCGGCCTGATCCTGGGCGTGAACCACTTCCTGGACATGTGCCGCACCGCGCTGAACGTGACCGGCGATCTGGCCCTGACCACCCTGGTGGCCAAGGGCGAGGTGGACGATGGCCCGGTGGTGGCCGCCGTGGCCCCGGCACCCGCGCCGGCCCCGCGCGACTAAGCCTGCGCAGGTCCGCTGCTCCCCGACGCCCCGCCTCGTGCGGGGCGTCTTCGTTTAACGGCTGGCCTGTCTCCGGCCTGACCCGGTCGATCAGCTGTGGGACAATGGGCCGCCCGCACGTTCGCGGCCGCCTCCCGATTCCGACAGAACCATGACGCAGCCTACCCGCCGCCAGTTGGCCAATGCCATCCGCTTCCTCGCCGCTGATGCGGTTGAAACCGCCAAGTCCGGTCATCCCGGCATGCCGATGGGCATGGCCGACATCGCCGAAGTGCTCTGGAACGACTATCTCCGTCACAACCCGAAGAATCCCAAGTGGTTCAACCGCGACCGCTTCGTGCTGTCCAACGGCCACGGCTCGATGCTGCAGTACGCGCTGCTGCACCTGAGCGGCTACGACCTGCCGATCGAGCAGCTCAAGCAGTTCCGCCAGCTCGGCAGCAAGACCGCCGGCCATCCGGAACACCATGAAACCCCCGGCGTGGAAACCACCACCGGTCCGCTGGGTCAGGGTCTGGCCAACGCCGTGGGCTTCGCGCTGGCCGAGAAACTCCTGGCACAGCGCTACAACCGTCCGGAACACGAGATCGTCGACCACCGCACCTGGGTGTTCCTGGGCGATGGCTGCCTGATGGAAGGCATCTCGCATGAAGCCGCCTCGCTGGCCGGTACCTGGGGCCTGTCCAAGCTGGTCTGCTTCTGGGACGACAACCACATCTCCATCGACGGCAACACCGATGGCTGGTTCACCGACAACACTCCCGAGCGTTTCGAAGCCTATGGCTGGAACGTGGTGCGCGGCGTCGATGGCCACGATCCGGAGAGCATCAAGTCCGCGATCGACAGCGCGCTGTCGCAGTTCGACAAGCCGACCCTGATCTGCTGCCGCACCACGATTGGTTTTGGTTCGCCGAACAAGTCCGGCAAGGAATCCAGCCACGGCGCCCCGCTGGGCAAGGATGAGCTGGATGCAACCCGCAAGCAGCTGGGCTGGCCGTATGGTCCGTTCGAGATCCCCGAAGAGATCTACGCCGGCTGGCGTGCCGGCGGTACCGGTACCCTGCGCCAGGCCGAGTGGGAGCAGCAGTTCGACAAGTACGCCGCGCAGTTCCCGGCCGAAGCCGATGAGCTGATCCGTCGTTCGCACGGCGAGCTGCCGGCCGATTTCATCGCCAAGGCCGATGCCTACATCGCCCAGGTCCAGGCCGATGGCCAGACCATTGCCTCGCGCAAGGCCTCGCAGCTGGCGATCGAAGCGTTCGCACCGCTGCTGCCGGAACTGGTGGGCGGTTCGGCCGATCTGGCGCACTCCAACCTGACCCTGTGGAAGGCCAGCAAGTCGGTCGCCACCGATGACCCGAACGCCAACTACGTGTACTACGGCGTGCGCGAGTTCGGCATGACCGCGATCGCCAACGGCCTGGCCCTGCATGGCGGGTTCATTCCGTTCGACGCCACCTTCCTGGTGTTCAGCGATTACGCCCGCAACGGTGTGCGCATGAGCGCGCTGATCCCGGCCCACGCGATCCACGTGTACACGCACGATTCGATCGGCCTGGGCGAAGACGGCCCGACCCACCAGCCGGTGGAGCATCTGGCCTCGCTGCGCTACATCCCGAACAACGATGTGTGGCGCCCGTGCGATGCGGTTGAATCGGCGGTCAGCTGGAAGGCCGCGATCACCCGCAAGGATGGCCCGAGCTGCCTGGTGTTCAGCCGCCAGAATCTGCCGCACCAGCCGCGCAGCACCGAGCAGGTCGCCCAGATCGCGCGCGGTGGGTATGTGCTGGCCGATGCCGAAGGCGGCGTGCCGGACGTGATCCTGATCGGCACCGGTTCGGAAGTGGGCCTGGCCGTGACCGCCAAGGCGGAACTGGATGCCGCCGGCATCAAGACCCGCGTGGTGTCGATGCCCTCGACCGATGTATTCGAACGTCAGGACGCGGCGTACCGCGAGTCCGTGCTGCCCAACGCCGTGCGCAACCGCGTGGCCGTGGAAGCCGGTGTCACCGGTTTCTGGCGCCAGTACGTGGGCCTGGACGGTGCGGTGGTGGGTATCGACACCTTCGGTGCGTCGGCCCCGGCGGACGCGCTGTACAAGCACTTCGGCATCACCGCCGAGCACGTCGTGGCTGCGGCCAAGGCGCAGCTGGCGAACTGATGGCGGCTGGATGGCGTCGAGCCACGCTCGGCGCCATCAAACGGAAGGCCGGCGAACGCCGGCCTTCTGCGTTCTGGATTGATGGACGGCGCGATCATCTGCCGTCTGCGCTGACCTGGCGCGAGCCGGCCAGCGGCCGGCACTACCCGCGTGCCAAGACGGCGCGCATCACGCCGTGCGCGCCAAGCCCAACCGCACCAGCCGCGCCTCGATGCGTTCGCCGAAAGTGTTCGGCGCTTCCAGTCCCATCCGCTGCAGATAGGCCTGATCCCCATCACCGGCCGGTTGCGTCACCGCCGCCAGCACCGTGCGCAGCTTGGCCATCGGCGTCTGCGTGTTCTGCTTCAGCCAGCCCAGCGCCTTGACCAGGTGCTGCTCCACTTCGGTGAAATCGCTGCCCAGCGGATAGTCCGGTAGCAGGCCGGACTGGCGGAACGGCGCCAGCGCGGCGCTGACGGCGGCGGCTGTGTTGCGCTGCCCATCATCGGCCGCGGTGAAACCAGCCGCGAGCTTCTTCGAGGCTTTCGCCTTGTCCAGCAGGGACGCCTGGAACTGCGCGTCGGTGATCGCCGTCATGGCGATCACGCAGTCCTCGTCGGTCATGTTGCGCAGATCGGCGATGCCGTACTCGTTGATGTAGAGATCGCGCAGATGCCGCGGGATCGTGGTGTGCCCGTAGTTCCAGCGCACGTTGGACTGCAGCACGCCCTTGTCCTCACGGGTGGCGCGGAAAATCAGCGCGCTGCGGGCGCCGGGCAGGGCGTGCGCCATCGCCACGAAGTTGTATTGGCCGCCCACGCCGGAGACCACGCGCCCGTCTTCCAGTGCATCGGAGACAGCGGCGCCGAGCGCGGTGGCCATCATGCAGGAGTTGAAGAAGCGCGCATCGCGGCGTTGCATCCGCTCCAGCGTTTCATCGCCACCGTAGAGCTGGTTGATCTCACTGATGCGGCGCATGCCGATCGCGCTGCGCTCGTCATCGGGCAGGTCGCGCAGCCACTGGTAGAACTCCGGCGAGCCCAGATAGAACGCACCGTGCAGGTACTGGCCCTCGGCCTCGAGGGTGGCGTAATCGGTGGTCCACGCGGTGCCGTTCTCGATCCGCTGCAGCAGCGCCAGATCGTCATGCACCTTGCGCCGGATCACGCCGGTCTGGACCAGCCGGCGGAAGCCTTCGTTGAGCATTTCGCTGCAGCCATACAGGCCAATCTCGAACGGCTCCAAGCCACCGCATTCCAGCACGGTGGGGTGGTGGGCAAGGCCGGGATCCAGCGCCTGCAGAATCTGGCGATACCGTGCGTTGTCGGTATGCCGCAGTACCAGCGCATGGCTGAGTGCATCGGCCAGCGTGCCGATGCCGATCTGAAGCGTGCCACCATCGCGCACCAGCGTGCTGGCGTACAGGCCGATGGCATAGTCGGCATCGCTGACCGGCTGGCGCGGCAGACCGAACAGTTCCGGGTACGGCCCGGGCGGGGTGATCACCAGATCGAAGAACGACACGTCCACCGTGGCCGAGCCGGCCAGATACGGCAGCTGCGGATCGATCTCGGCGATCATCAACGGCCTGGGCAGCCCGCGCGCGACCATCGCATCCAGCGTGTCCTGGGTGATGTCGTTGTTGCACGACAGCGACAGGCGCCGATCATTCGCGCGCATCGCTACTTTCTGCACGATCGCGTGCGGCGCGCGCTGGGCTACCGCATCGGCGGCGTGCGTGTAGTTGAGGCTGGTGTAGCTGCGCTGCGCCTGCGACGAGCCGAGCAGTGCACCGGACTGCATGTAGAACTCCTCCACCTGCACATGCACCGGCAGCTGGTCGCGCACCATCGCATCGGCATACGCAAGGCGCGGGAAGTCCGCGCCGAAATGACGCTCGGCGAACGGCGTCATGAAGCGAGCTTCCAGCCCGGCACCGCCGCGCGGCGGATTCAGCGACAGCGCGGTATACAGCTGCAGCGGCCGCGAGGCATCGTTTTCCACGCGCGCGTACAGGGCGTTGAGCAGCCGGTGCGGCTTGCCCAGCGCCAGTGGTGCGCCAATGCGCAGCGGGCCATCGACCCGCTGCAGCAGCCAGTCGACGGCGGCGTCGAGGTCGGTCAGGTGTTCGGTCATGCGGCGCTATCCTGCGGAATCATGCGGGCCATTACAGCATTCCGGGGTTGAACAGACGGCGACGCGGAACGTCATCGCCGACGCGCACGAACCTTGCACCGCCATCGGATGTTCGGCAGCGCCTCATCGAAGGTGCCGTCGGGGTATGCGCCGACGCTGGCGGTGGATGCATGAACCGGCTGTTGAAGGGGTTGACACCCGCGCTGATTACGGGCGTAATCGATCTGTCGATTACGGATGTAAATGATGAGCCAGATCAGTGAAGCCGAAGCTGTCGTGATGGAGGTGCTGTGGCGCCATCATCCGCTGGGCGCCGATGAGGTGATGGCCGCGCTGGCCAGCCGCGACTGGGCAGAGCCCACCATCAAGACGCTGCTCAACCGGCTGCTGACCAAAGGCGCGATCAGTGCCAGCCGCGATGGGCGCCGCTATCTCTACTCGCCGGTGCTGCAGCGCCAGGCGTGGGTGGCCGAGCAGAGCGAGGGCTTTCTGGATCGGGTGTTCGATGGTCGCGTTGCGCCGCTGGTCGCGCATTTCAGCCAGCGCGGGGAGCTCAGCGCGCAGGACATCGCCGAGCTCAAGCAACTGATCCGGGAGCTGGACCATGACTGAGCTGCTTGATGGGTTGCTGCAGGCCAGCGTGTGGCTGGCGCTGGCGGCGCTTGTGGTGGCCGCCGCACGGCCGGTGCTGCTGCGTCTGGGCGGCGCGGCGCTGGCGTATCGCAGCTGGTGGGTGCTGCCGTTGATGCTGGTGGTGCCTTGTCTGCCACTGCCACGGCTGCCGATCACTGAGACAGAGCCGGTGATGGTCATGGCCTCGGCCCTGCGCGCGCCGGCCGTGCCCAGCGATGCTTCGCAGTGGCCGCTGCTGCTGATGACGATGTGGTTGCTCGGCGCGGTGGCGATGGCTGGCCTCAGCTGGCGGGCGCAACGTCGCTTTGAACATGCGCTGGGCGAGCTGCAACAGCGCGGGGATGGCAGCTGGCAGGCCACTGGCGATCCCGGCCTGCCGGCACTGGTCGGCCTGTGGCGGCCGCGGATCGTGGTCGGCCCGGACTTTGAGCAGCGTTTCAGCCCCGCCGAACAAGCGCTGATTCTGCGGCACGAACACAGCCACCGCCGTCATGGCGATCCCTGGGCAAACGCCGCGTTGGCCGCGCTGCGCTGCGTGTTCTGGTTTCACCCGTTGCTGCCGTGGGTGGCGCGCCGGTTCCTGCGGGACCAGGAACTGGCCTGCGACGCACGCACGGTCGACCCGCATCCGGCCCTGCGCCGGCTCTATGCCAACGCGTTGCTGAAGGCGCAGTTGGTCCACCCGGTTGCACCGATGGCCTGCCACTGGCGCAGCCAACCGATGTTGAAGGAGCGTATTGCCATGTTGAAGGAACACAAGCGGAACGCATTGCCGCGGATGGCCGGGCAGGTGCTGGTGGTCGGGTTGTGTGTGGGTCTGGGCACAGTGGCCTGGGCCAGCCAGGGCAGCGCAGCGGCTGCCGTCAGCGGGATGGGACAGGTCGACATGCCGGCCGATCGCGGTGCGACTGCCCGCATGATGCCGCCACCGTCCTATCCGAAGATTGCCTTCGAGCAAGGCATCGTCGGCAAGGTCGTGTTGCAGGTGAACGTCGACGCCGACGGCAAGGCCACCAGCGTACGCGTGCTGGAGGCCACCCCGGCGGGCATCTTCGATGCGGCGTCGGTGGCTGCCGCGGAGCAGTGGACCTTCGAGCCAGCGATCAAGAATGGCAAAGCGGTCGCGTCGGCGCTGAAGATTCCTGTCACGTTCGCCATGGATGACGACGAGCCCGCGCGATGAGGCGGGAGGTGGCAACGGCGCTGTCTTTGCTGCTTCTGTCGGGCTGTGCAGGGCACGATCAGATCACCACGGTGGACACGCGTGCCGAGAACGTCGACCACCAGCGTCTGCAGGCCAGCGTGGGCACGACCGGGAGCGCGCAGGTGGGGACGTATCAGCTCGGCCCCACCGAGGGCTACCGCATGCCGCAGCTCTACGCGGCGCCCGATCCGGTGGTCGGGGAGCGCGATCCTCGGCGCGAGCTGGCACCGACCATGGTGTGCCTGCAGGTGGTGATCGATGCGCAGGGCAGGGTGGAGCGCAGTGTGCCGTTGAGTGATCGCGGCGAGTGCGCGGCCGGCAACGCGCCGCAGAACGCACCGCTCATGCAGGCCGCGCAGGAAGCCGTGGCGATGTGGCGCTACACCCCCGCAGCGGTCTGTCATTTTCCCCCGCAGCGCGTGCCGACGGATCGGGGAGACTGCGAAGGCGCCGAGCGCATCGAACCGGTGCCGGTAAGCCTGCTGTACGGCTTCACGTTCGAGATCGTGAAAGGGCAACACGTGGTGCGGCGGCAAGGACGCTGAACAGGCAAGGCGTCCTGTGCCAACCGGGCAATAAGGGGGTGCCGGCCAGCGGCCGGCGCTACCTTTCCGGACCGCCCTGGAGGTTGGCCTTTACCGAGGGCTGCATCAGTTTCGGCTCGGGCAGGGTGGCGTCACGGGCTTGGCGGGTGGCGACAAAGTCCGCCTCGCTGATGCCATCGCGCAGATGGATGTTGTGCGCGCGTTGTTCGCCGATGGTGGTTTGATTGGCGACCTCGCGGCCGCCGGGACCGTAGTCGTGGCAGACGAAGACACGGGTCGCATCGGGCAATGCCAGCATGCGCTGGATCGAGCGGTACAGTTGTCCTGCATCACCGCCCGGAAAATCGCAGCGGGCGGTGCCACCGTCGGGCATGAACAGCGAATCGCCGGTGAACAGGGCATCGCCGATGCGATAGGCGACGCTGTCACTGGTGTGGCCCGGTACTGCGATCACCTCGGCGTCGATATCACCGAGGTTGAAGTGCTCGCCATCGGCGAACAGATGGTCGAACTGCGAGCCATCGGTCGGGACATCCAGCGCGTAGCGCGGCGCGAAGGTTCGCTGCACCTGCACGATGCCCTGGCCCATGGCGAGCGTCGCCTCGGGCCACTGCGTCTTGAGCCACCGCCCGGCGCTGACATGATCGGCATGCGCATGGGTCTCCAGCAGCCAACCCACCTTCAGGCCGCTGTCGCGCACATGGGCAAGCAGCGGCTGCAGCGGCCCTGCACCGAATGCATCGGTATCCGGGTCGTAGTCCAGCACCGGATCGATCACCGCCGCCTGCAGCGTCGCCGGGTCATGCACCACGTAACTGAAGGTGTGGCTGTCCGGGTGGAAGAAACTGGCGACGTGCAGTGACATGATGCTGACCTCAGCGTTTGCCCAGAGTGTCGTTGAGCAGCACGGCCAGGCGTTCACCGGCCACGCGCAGCTCGCGCTCGGCGACCGGGCGGTAGGCCGCCGAATAGCTGGGTCCCAGCGTACGCTTGTCCGGGTAAACGCCAGGTGCAATGGCGATCCGGCAGCTGGCTTCGGCCCACTGTACGGCGTCAACATCGATAGTGGAGCGCTTGCCGAACACCGGCTTGGGCAGCGCGAGCAGACGCTTGAGGTACTGGTCGTCGTCCAGCTTCTGCTCATTCAGCATGCCGCTGTCCCACAATGAGTGCAGGTTGGTACCGCGGTTGTTGAACTGCACCTGGAAATCGTTGCCGCCCTTGTCGTGACCGTAGCCGGCATGCATCGGCTGATGGATGTCGCCAGCGAAATGCACGACGAACTTCAGCGCCTGCGCGCGCTCGGCGTCGGACTTGCTGCGATCACCGAGGATCGCGGTCTGCGCCTTCAGCGCTTCGACCACGCAGTTGCCGTCTTTGCAGTGTTTCTGCACCTCATAGTGGCAATCGTCTTCGGCGATGTTGACGTAGTGCCAACCAGCCGATCGCTTGCCCAGGCCCGGGTCCTTGGCGCGCAGCTGATCGGCCCATGGGGCGATGGCGTGCAAGGTCGGGTCCGGCTCGGCAGCGAGAAGATGGTCAACCTCGGCCTGGGCCTGCGGGGTCAGCCGGGTTTCGGCGATCCGCGCCACCAGGCGGTGGCCCTGTGCGCCCCAGGCCAGGGCATCGGTGGAAACGAAGGTGAGGGCCAGCGCGAGGGCGGCGGCCGGGAGCAGGGAAGGCATTTTCATCCGCGGCATTCTAGCGGGCCGGCCGCGCGCGGGCTTGCCGGGATCTGGCCGGCTGCAGGCTGAGGTCGGCCATCTCGCTGGAAGGCCAAGCGCTGTCTCCGCCTCATGCGTGCCAAACAGCTGCAAGAAGAACGAAAAAAAACCCCGGCCGAAGCCGGGGAAACTGTCTTGCTGCGAGGGTGTTGCCTTGTTGGGCTCTGATCCGCCGATCAGAACTTGAACACGTACGACACGCCGTAAGCCAGCGGGTCGATATTGACGGTGCCGATCTTTTCACCGTCGAGCTTGACCTTGCTGTCGATGTCCATCCAGCGCACATCAACGCGCAGCGAGCCCTTGTCGTTGATCGCGAAATCCAGGCCGGCATGGGCGGCCAGACCCCAGGAGTCTTCCATCTTCAACTTGCTGCCGGCCAGTGCGCCGCCGGTCTTCTCGCTGAAGAAGGTGGTGTAGTTGATGCCCGCGCCCAGGAACGGGGAAACCTTGCCCTTGCTGTTGAAGTGATACTGCAGCGACACCACCGGCGGCAGGTGCTTGGTGCTGCCCACGTTGCCCAGGCCGGCGATGTTGATGTCGTGCTTGAACGGCAGCGCGGCCAGGAGCTCGATGCCGAGGTTGTCGGCGATGAAGTACTCACCGGTGATGGTCGGCTTGATGTCGTTGTCCACATCGACCTTCAGCGTGCCGCCGGCCAGCGAGCCGTTGTTGGACTTCGGGGCGACCTGGTGCACGCCGGCACCGATCGTCCAGTCACCCTTGGACTGGGCCATCGCAGGGGCGGCGGCCAGCGCCAGCGCGGCGGCCAGGCTGGAGAGCAGGAGGGGGGAGGTCTTGCGCATGAGTCGGTCTCGTGGCGGGTTGGAATGGCGCCAGTTTTCCCGTTCACGCGCCTGCGCGCCTTGATCCGGATCAATCCGGGTATTTACCGTTGTAACCGGTTTCCATTTGGCTACCTCGGGCCGGGCCGGTTCCAGCCCTGCTAGAATGAACACCCCTTTCCATCGGCGCCGCACCGTCGCGGCTGCAGGAGCTTGTGAACATGGCAATCAAGGTTGGCATCAACGGTTTCGGTCGCATCGGGCGCAACGTGCTGCGCTCGGCCGTGCTGAACTTCGGCAATGACATCGAAATCGTCGCCATCAACGATCTGCTGGAGCCGGATTACCTGGCGTACATGCTGAAGTACGACTCCGTGCACGGCCGCTTCAAGGCCGATGTGGAGGTCTCCGGTAACGACCTGCTGGTCAACGGCAAGAAGATCCGCCTGACCCAGGAACGTGATCCGGCCAACCTGAAGTGGGACGAAGTCGGCGTGGATGTCGTCATCGAATCCACCGGCCTGTTCCTGACCAAGGAAACCGCGCAGAAGCACATCGACGCGGGCGCCAAGAAGGTGATCCTGTCGGCACCGTCGAAGGACGACACTCCGATGTTCGTGTTCGGCGTGAACGACAAGACCTACGCCGGTCAGGCGATCGTCTCCAACGCGTCGTGCACCACCAACTGCCTGGCACCGCTTGCGAAGGTCATCAACGACAAGTGGGGCATCAAGCGTGGCCTGATGACCACCGTGCACGCCGCGACCGCCACCCAGAAGACTGTCGATGGCCCGTCCAACAAGGACTGGCGCGGTGGCCGTGGCATCCTGGAAAACATCATTCCGTCGTCCACGGGTGCGGCCAAGGCCGTCGGTGTGGTGATCCCGGAATTGAACAAGAAGCTTACCGGCATGAGCTTCCGCGTGCCGACCTCGGACGTGTCGGTGGTCGATCTGACCGTCGAGCTGGAGAAGGAAGCCACCTACGCCGAGATCTGCGCTGAAGTGAAGGCGCAGAGCGAAGGCGCGCTGAAGGGCATCCTGGGCTACACCGAAGACAAGGTCGTGGCGACCGACTTCCGTGGCGAAACCCACACCTCGGTGTTCGACGCCGATGCCGGCATCGCGCTGGATGGCACCTTCGTCAAGCTGGTGTCGTGGTACGACAACGAATGGGGCTACTCCAACAAGTGCCTGGAAATGGTCAAGGTCGTCGCTGCGTAAGCCAGCGCTGCTCCTGCGTCATTCCACAGACCCCGGCCCCGTGCCGGGGTCTGTCGTTTCAGGCAGACCAATCAGCGCCTTGATCCCGCCCGTGCCGCCGATCCATTAGCATGGCCCGCGTGCCATCGGCACTGCGCCTGTCGGGTGCAGCCGTGGCGACCTCTTGAGGATGGCCTGGAATGGAAGCTCTGATTGTCCTGCTGGTGCTGGTGCTGCTGGCGATCCCGCTGCTGCTGATCATTGCGCTGGTGATGATCGCCGGCCTGCGCCGCCGCGTGGCCGCGCTGGAGCAACGTGCGGCCGGATCTGCCTGGGAAGCATCGTCGGCCCCTGCCGAGCCCGAGCGGCCGCTGCGCTGGACGGATATCCAATCCGTGGACACGGTGGCCGCGCCGCTGGACTTCGCCATGCAGCCCGCAGTGGAGACGCCCGTCCAGACCCCGGACGCCACGGCTGCGCCTGCACCTGCAGCGGCTGCCGCGGCTGCCGCGATGCCACCGCCGCTGCCGCCATCGGCGCCCGTGCCGCCGGTTGCCCCGATCCTGCCGGCCGAACCAGAAGGCCCCGGCATCGGCGAGCGCATCGTCGGCACCATCAAACAGTGGTTCACCGAGGGCAACGTGCCGGTCAAGATCGGCATGCTGGTGCTGTTGGCCGGTGTGGCCGCCCTGCTCAAGTACGCCAGCGACCAGGGGTGGTTGAACGCACCGATCGAGCTGCGCCTGGCCGCCATCGCGGTCGCCGCGTTGGCCGGGCTGGTGTTCGGCTGGGTGCAGCGCGATACCCGGCGCCTGTTTGCGCTGGCGCTGCAGGGTGGGGCGATCGGCGTGCTGCTGCTGACCATCTTCGCTGCGTTCAAACGCTACGACCTGATACCCGCCGCGCCGGCCTTTGCGCTCAGCGTGCTGCTGATCGCCAGCATGGGCGTGTTGGCGGTGGTGCAGAACTCGCGCACGCTGGCCGTGCTCGGCATTCTGGCCGGCTTCATGGCGCCGATCTGGCTGTCCACCGGCAGCGGCAACCATGTCGCGCTGTTCTCGTACTACGCCGTGCTCAACGCCGCGATCCTTGCCATTGCCTGGTGGCGCCCGTGGCGCGCGCTGAACCTGCTTGGTTTCGCGTTCACGTTCGGCATCGGTACGGCCTGGGGCGTGCTTCAGTACAGCGCGGACAAGTTCGCCAGTACCGAGCCGTTCCTGCTGCTGTTCTTCGCTTTCTACCTGCTGATCCCGATCCTCTATGCGCGCCGGCAGAGCGCGGAAAAACGCGATCTGATCGATGGCAGCCTGGTGTTCGGCACGCCGCTGATCGCGTTCTCGCTGCAGGCCGGCCTGCTGCATGACGACCGGCTGCTGCTGGCGTTGTGTTCGCTCGCGTTGGCCGCGTTGTATGCCGGCTTGGCCTGGGCGCTGATCAAGCGTGAGCGCTACGCCGCGCTGGGTCAGTCGCACGCGGTACTCGCGGTGGGCTTTGCGACACTGGCGGTGCCGTTGGCACTGTCCGCACGCGCCACCGCCAGCGTGTTCGCACTGGAAGGTGCCGCCTTGGCATGGCTGGGCCTGCGCCAGCAGCGCTGGCTGCCGCAGATCGCCGGTGCGCTGCTGATCCTGGGCGCCGCGTTCGGCTTCGTGGTTGGCGCGGACTACTGGCATCTGGACGCCACGGCCATTGCCAACCCGACCTTCATGAGTGGCCTGCTGCTGGCGCTGGCCGGTTTTGCCGCCGCCTTCAGCTACCGTCGCGCGCAGCGCGATGCGCCGGCCATCGTCTACTACCTGTGGGGCCTGCTGTGGTGGCTGGGCAGTGTCAGTCACGAGATCCTGCGCTTCGTTACCCACCGCACCGAGCCCGACGCGCTGCTGATCGCCGCCGCCGTCACCGCGTGGCTGGCTGCCGAAATGCATCGCCGCTGGCCGGCTCGCGCGCTGGTGCTGACCACGCTGGCGATGGTGCTGGCCGCGTTCCCGTTGGCACTGTGGCAGGCCGACGTGCATCAGCAACCGTTCGCGGGTCATGGCGCGCTGGCCTGGGCCGTGTTCGCGCTGCTGGGTGTGCGCAGCCTGTGGTGCCTGCGCGGTGGTCAAGACCGCAGCTCGCTGGCTGCCCAGTTCCTGTGGTGGCTGCTGTGGCCGTCGGTAGTGTCGCTGGCCTGCCTGTGGCTGGCCGATCGCTTCGCATTGGCACAGGGCTGGGGCCTGGCCCTGATGCTGCTGCCGTGGCTGTTGGTCACCGCGGTGGCGCTGCTGCGCTGGCGCTGGCTGACGGTGCCACTCGGCGAGCGTTTCGACGCCATGCGCACACCGCTGCAGACCACCTTGTTCGCCGTGCTGGGGGTGAGCTGGGCGGGTCTGCTGCTGGTGCCAGCCGGCGCCGCACCGTTGCCGTGGCTGCCGCTGCTCAACCCGGTGGAACTGGTGCAGCTGGCGGTGCTGGTGCTGGCCGGGCGCTGGCTGTGGTCCGCGCAGGCGCCGGACGGCCTGCGTGCCCTGCGCATACCGCTGGTGGCGATTGCCGGCTTCGTCGCCCTGACCAGCATCACCCTGCATGCCGTGCACCACTGGGGCGGGGTGCCGTGGAACGAGCGCTTGTGGTCTTCGACCCTGGCCCAGACCAGCCTGACCGTGGTCTGGAGCGTACTCGGCGTGATCAGCTGGGTGTGGGGCTCGCGCCGCGGGCAACGCGTCCTGTGGCTGGTCGGTGCGGTGCTGATGGGGGTGGTGCTGGCCAAGCTGGTCCTGATCGACCGCCAGCATCTGGGCAACCTGCTGGGCATTTCTTCTTTCATCGCCTACGGCCTGCTGTGCACGGTCGTGGGCTATCTGGCACCGGCGCCGCCACGCGCGCCGGACCCCACCGTGGAGCCACAGTCGTGAAGACCTTTCGCCCGCTGATCCTCCTCGCTGCGTTGGCGCTTCCGACGCTGGCATTAGCCCAGGCCCAGTCCACCGACGACCGCCAGGCCTATCGCCAGCAATGGCCGCTGCAGCTCGCACAGCCGCAGGCCGGCGCGTACCGGCTGACGCTCGATGATGGCGTGTACCGCACTGCGGTATCGCCACGCCTGGCCGATGTGCAGGTGTTCAACGCACAAGGCCAGGCACTGCCGTCGGCGTTGCTGGCCGCCGACCAGCCACTGGCGCAGGCACCGCAATGGCAGACGCTGTCGTGGTTCCCGCTGCCACCGATGGCCGGCACCTCCGGCGATGACCTGCAGTTGCTTACCGAGCGTAATACCGACGGCAGCGTGCGCCGGGTGGAAGCGCGGCTGGGGCGGGGTGGGGCGGCCGGACAACCGGCGGGCTGGCTGATCGACGCCAGTGCCCTCAAGACCGGCGTGCAGGCCCTGCGCCTGGACTGGCAGACACAGTCGCCGCTGCAGGCGCGCGTGCGTGTGGAAATGAGCAATGATCTGCGCGATTGGCTGCGCATCGCCGACGACGTGCCGCTGGTGGACCTGCAGCATGAAGGTCGCCGCCTGCAGCAGCGCCGCATTGAGATCGCGCGCCAGGCCAAGTACTTCCGGATCCTGCCGATCGGCGCCGATGCCTTGCCGGCGTTGTCCACCGTGCAGGCCGAGCTGGCGCCGACCGCGCAGGCGATCGCGTGGCGCTGGCAGTCGCTGACCGGTGCCGCCGGCAAGCCCGGTGAATTCGAGTATCAGCTGGACGGGCGCTTCCCGATCGCGCAGGCCGATATCGCCACCGCCGACAACAGCGTGGTGCAGTGGACGCTATTGAGCCGCGATGATGCCGACCAACCGTGGCAGGTGCGTGCCGGCCCGTGGGTGGCCTATCAACTGCAGGACGCCGCCGACCGACGCCAATCGCAGACCCAGCCGCTGGTGCGCAGCACGCGTGACCGCTACTGGAAGCTGGTGGCCGGCCAGGCGCAGTCGATGCCTGCGCCGACGCTGAAGCTTGGTTACCAGCCCGAAGCGCTGGTGTTCCTCAGCCAAGGCGAGCCGCCGTTTACGGTCGCCGCCGGCAGCCTCCGTGCCGAACGCCAGGAGGCGCCGGTGGCCACGGTGATCGCGCAGCTGCGCGAGCAGCATGGCGCGCAGTGGCAACCGGCGCAGGCAACGGTGCAGGGCGCACCGCAAGTCCTCGCCGGCGATGCCGCAGTGGCCCCGCAGCGCGACTGGAAACAGTGGCTGCTGTGGGCGCTGCTGGTGATCGGCGTACTGATTGTCGGTGGCTTCGCGGTGAGCCTGCTGCGCCAGCCGCCAAGGGACGGAGGTAGTTAAGCGCGCTTAACTACCTCCGTCCCTGTTAAGTAGCATCCGCTTAACTACCTCCGTCCCCGTTAAGCAGATTTGCGATGCACCCGCGCAGCCGGGACAATGATCGTCTGCGCCGTGCGGCGCACTTCCTTCTTCAGAGCCAAAGAGTTGCTTATGTCCATCGTTCGCATGACCGACCTCGATCTCTCCGGCAAGCGCGTGCTGATCCGCCAGGATCTGAACGTGCCGATCGACAACGGCCAGATCACCTCCGAGCAGCGCATCACCGCGTCGCTGCCGACGCTGAAGCTGGCGCTGGAGAAGGGCGCCGCCGTGATGGTGACCTCGCACCTGGGGCGGCCGAAGGAAGGCGTGTGGAGCGAGGCCGAATCGCTGGCCCCGGTGGCGCTGCGCCTGTCGCAGCTGCTGGGTGTCGAGGTGCCGCTGGTGCGTGATTGGGTCGATGGCGTGGACGTCGCGCCGGGCTCGATCGTGCTGCTCGAAAACTGCCGGATGAATGTCGGCGAAGGCAAGGACGATGAGGCGCTGGCGAAGAAGTACGCCGCGCTGTGCGATGTGTTTGTCATGGATGCCTTTGGCACCGCGCACCGCGCGCAGGCCTCCACCCATGGCGTGATCCGCTTCGCGCCGGTGGCTGCTGGCGGTCCGCTGCTGATGGCCGAACTGGACGCACTGGCCAAGGCGCTGCTTGCTCCGGCCCAGCCGCTGCTGGCCATCGTGGCCGGCAGCAAGGTCAGCACCAAGCTGGAACTGCTCTCCAGCCTGGTCGGCAAGGTCGACCAGCTGATCGTCGGCGGCGGCATCGCCAACACCTTCATCGCGGCCGCCGGCTATTCGGTCGGCAAGTCGCTGTACGAACCGGACCTGCTGGACACCGCCAAGAAGATCGTCGCCGATGCCAAGGCGCGCGGCGCCGACATCCCGCTGCCGACCGACGTGGTGGTGGCCAAGCAGTTCCTGCCGGATGCGGAGGCCACGGTGAAGGCCGTCGCCGATGTGGCCGAGGATGACCTGATCCTGGACATCGGCCCGGATACCGCCCAGCACTATGCCGGCCTGATCGCCAACGCCGGCACCGTGGTCTGGAACGGCCCGGTCGGCGTGTTCGAGTTCGAGGCCTTCAGCCATGGCACCGAAGCACTGGCCCGCGCCATCGCGGCCTCGCCGGCGTTCTCGATCGCCGGCGGTGGCGACACCCTGGCCGCAGTCGACAAGTACGACATCGCCAGCGACGTGAGCTACATTTCCACCGGTGGCGGTGCCTTCCTGGAGTTCCTGGAGGGCAAGACACTGCCGGCCGTCGCCGCGCTGGAGGCCCGCGGCGCGTGAGCCGCGATGTGCTGTTCTTCGATCTCGACGGCACGCTGATCGATTCGGCCGTCGGAATCACCCAGTGCGTGGCGCATGCGCTCACGCAGATGGGCCAGCCGGTCCCGCCGCAGGATGAACTGCGGCGCTGGATCGGGCCGTCGCTGCGCACCAGCTTCGCGCCGTTGTTCAACGATCCGGCCCAGGTCGAGCAGGCGGTGACCTACTACCGCGAGCGCTTCGACGTGGTCGGCTGGCGCGAACACGAGGTCTACCCGCGCATCGGCCAGGTCGTGCAGGCGTTGAAGGCGCGCGGCCATCGGCTGGCGATCGTCACCGCCAAGAACGAGCCCCATGCACGGCGCATCGTCGAGCACCTGCCGTTCGGTGACTGCTTCGAAGATGTGATCGGGGCGACCCCGGATGGCAGCCGCAGCGAGAAGCCGCAGCTCGTCGCCGAGGCCCTGCACCGGTTGTCGCTGACCCCGGCGCAGTGCTGGATGATCGGCGACCGGCGCATGGATATCGAAGGCGCCCGCCATCACGGTCTGCGCAATATCGGGGTGTTGTGGGGCTTCGGCGGTGCCGAAGAGCTCACCGCGGCCGGGGCGGCGCACCTCGCGCAGGCACCGGACGACCTGCTCACCCTGATCGATTGAGGGCCGCGGCGGCGATCCGTACGCCGCCGCATGTCCCGCGCAAAGGCCCGCCGCGATTGGGGCTGGCCGCCGGGCGGTCACACCGCTGTCCGCCTGGTCGTCTCGGGCTGTCTGCAGGACAACAGCGAAACCCAAGCGTGCCAGCGGTGTAATCGTATTCATGGGACGTGATGGGTGTGCTAATTTCACTCCTTTAACGGGAGCCCATTAACCATGATTGAGCGTCAGCGTCGCACCAAGATCCTTGCCACCCTCGGACCGGCGACCGACCCGCCGGGCGTGCTGGAGGATCTCTTCCGCGCCGGCGTGAACGTGGTTCGCCTCAACTTCAGTCACGGTGACCCGTCCGGCCAGGCCAAGCGTGCCGCCGATGTGCGTGCCGCGGCTGCCCGCGTGGGCGTGGAAGTGGGCATCCTGGCCGATCTGCCGGGCCCGAAGATCCGTATCGAGCGTTTCGCCGAAGGCAAGATCAAGCTCAAGGCGGGCGACCGCTTCGACCTGGTCGCCTCGCCGAACGCACCGGCTGGCGACACCACCCAGGTGGGCGTGAGCTACCTCGGCCTGCCGCAGGACGTGGTGGCCGGTGACATCCTGCTGCTCGACGATGGCCTGATGCAGCTGCAGGTCACCGAAGTGCAGGGTGAGCGCATCATCAACACCGTGCTCAACGACGGCGTGCTGTCCGACCGCAAGGGCCTGAACAAGCAGGGCGGTGGCTTGTCGCTGGGCGCGTTGACCGAGCGCGACAAAGAACTGATCGGCATCGTGGCCAAGATCGGCGTGGACTTCATCGCCGTCTCGTTCTGCCGCAACGCGCAGGACATGAACGACGCGCGCGAGATCGCCGAGTCGCACGGCTGCTACGCCGCGCTGGTCTCCAAGATCGAGCGCACCGAAGCGATCGACAACCTCGAAGAGATCGTCGACGCCAGTGACGTGGTCATGGTCGCGCGTGGCGATCTGGGCGTGGAAATCGGCGACGCCGAACTGCCGGGCCTGCAGAAGAAGATCATCAAGGCCTCGCTGGCGCAGAACAAGGTGGTGATCACCGCCACCCAGATGCTGCAGTCGATGGTCGAAAGCCCGATCCCGACCCGCGCCGAAGTGCTGGACGTGGCCAACTCGGTCATCGACGGTACCGATGCGGTGATGCTCTCGGCCGAAACCGCCGCGGGCATGTACCCGGTCAAGGCAGTCGAAGCGATGGCGCGTATCTGCCTCGGTGCCGAACGCCAGTTCCAGACCGAGACCGATTTCGGTGCCTCGCCGCGCAACCTGGAACGTGCCGATCAGGCGATCGCCATGGCCACCATGTTCCTGTCCCAGCACGTGGGCGTGCGTGCGATCGTGGCGATGACCGAATCCGGTGGTACCGCACGTTACCTGTCGCGCTTCCGTGCCTCGGCACCGGTGTTCGCGGTGACCCGCCATGACGGCGCCCGCCGCCAGATGGCGCTGATGCGCGATGTGTTCCCGATCAACTTCGACAGCCGCGGCCTGACCCCGCGCGAAGCCGCGCGCGGCAGCATCCGCCTGCTGTTCGAAGCGAACCAGCTGCAGAGCGGCGACCGTGTTGTCTTCACCAGCGGTGAGCACATGGAAACCCATGGCGCCACCAACACGCTGCGCTTGCTGGAAGTGGGCGAAGACGGCCGTGCGAGCGGTCTCGGCGAACTCTAAGGGTACGCGTCATCGCATACGCGCTGTCGCCCCACGGTTTGCGCGGCAAACCGTGGGCCCCTTCTTACCACCTCCCAGACCCCCGCCGCTTCGCGGCCGCCCCCTCACTCAGGGGGCTTTCCCCCAGACACATTCGATCGTCTGGGGCCGTTTTCAGATGGAATCGTTTCCAGATTCCGTGGACGGTCAGTTCACGGGAGGCGGGGTCTATAATTGGCGTTTTCCCGCACCCGCCACAGGAAGTACATGAGCATCGAACAGCTGGCTGAAACCGCACAGGCCATGGTCGCCCCGGGCAAGGGCATCATCGCGATCGACGAATCCACCGGCACCATCGGCAAGCGCTTCGCCAGCGTCGGCCTGGAGAACACCGAGGAGAACCGTCGCGCCTACCGCGAACTGCTGCTCACCACGCCCAAGCTGAACGAGCACATTTCCGGCGCGATCCTGTACGACGAGACCATCCGTCAGTCCACCAAGGACGGCGTCCCGTTCGCCAAGTACATGGCGGCCCAGGGCATCATTCCGGGCATCAAGGTCGACAAGGGCGCCCATGCCCTGGCCGGCTGCCCGGGCGAGCTGGTCACCGAAGGCCTGGACGGCCTGCGCGAGCGCCTGCAGGAGTACTACAAGCTGGGTGCGCGCTTCGCCAAGTGGCGTGCGGTCATCAACATCGGTGAAAGCATCCCGTCGGGCACCTGCATCGAGTCCAACGCCCACGCGCTGGCCCGTTACGCCGCGCTGTGCCAGGAATGTGGCCTGGTGCCGATGGTCGAGCCGGAAGTGATCATGGACGGCGACCACGACATCGAAACCTGCTACGAAGTCACCGAAGCCACCCTGCGTTCGCTGTTCGACGCGCTGTACCAGCAGAACGTGCTGCTGGAAGGCACCATCCTGAAGGCCTCGATGGTCATCTCCGGCAAGGGCTGCGAAGAGCAGGCCGACGTCGAGGAAGTGGCCGAGTCGACCGTGATGTGCCTCAAGAGCACCGTGCCGGCGATCCTGCCGGGCGTGGTGTTCCTGTCCGGTGGCCAGAGTGATGAGCAGTCCACCGCGCATCTGAACGCCATGAACCAGATGGGCAACCTGCCGTGGCCGCTGAGCTTCTCCTATGGCCGTGCCATGCAGCAGGCCGCGCTGAAGCTGTGGGCCAAGGACACCAAGGCCAACGTCGCCAAGGCACAGCAGACCGTGTTTGATCGCGCCAAGGAAAACGGCCAGGCCGCCCTGGGCAAGTGGAACGGCTGATTCACGCCTGACCGCCCTCAACGAAAACGCCGGCCTTGCGCCGGCGTTTTTGTTTGGGCACGGGGTTGCTCAGTGTGCCGCTGCTCAGTGCGCGGCGGCGGGCGGCAGGCCCATCGCCAGCGGGGCGAAGATCGCCGAGGTTGACGGCTCCACCGGCTGACCCAGCGCGGCCAGCGCCGACTGGTAGGCCTTGTAGGTGGCCGCGTTGTAGGCCACCAGGATGATCCGGCGCGGCTGGCGATGCGAGCGCTGCCAGGTCAGGGTTTCGGTGGCGGCGATGTGGGCGGCCTGGTGGAGCGGATAGCCGAACACCCCACAGCTGATCGCCGGGAAGGCGATCGATTCCAGTTCCAGCTTTTCAGCCAGCTGCAGCGACTTCCAGTAACAGTTGGCCAGCAGCGCCGGCTCGTCGCGAAGGCCGTCCTGCCAGACCGGGCCGACCGTATGGAACACATGCTTCGCCGGCAGATCGAACGCCGGCGTTTCGCGTACTTCACCGGTGGGGCAGCGCATCCCGGGGCGGATCTCCGGCAGGGCGCGGCATGCCTCGAGCAGCTGCGGGCCGGCCGCGCGGTGGATCGCGCCATCCACACCACCGCCGCCGAGCAGGGATTCGTTGGCCGCATTGACGATCGCATCCACCGCCAGGGTCGTGATGTCGCCCTGCCACACTTCGATCTTCATGCGTACCGCTCCTTACTTGCTGATACCGGGTCCATACAACGGAATGACGTGCCTGAGCTGCACCGTAACCTGCGCGACATCTAGGCTGCGTCATCGTCGTCTCAGACAGTGCGACCCGGCGAGCGCTGGCTGACCGTCACACGATGCCGCCGGATCACTTCACGGAAGATGAAGCGCGTCACCAAGCAAAACGCCCGCCGATCAGGGCGGGCGTTTCGTTCATACAGACCAACGCGGGGATCAGGGCAGACCGGCCAGCCAGTCGTCGTCGGAGCCTTCGTTGATGTCGGCAAACAGGGGGGTGGAGAAGTAGCGCTCGCCGGTGTCGGGCAGCATCGCCAAGATCACCGACCCCGGCGCGGCCTTGGCCGCGATGTCCAGCGCGCTGGCGACGGTGGCACCGGCCGAGATGCCGACGAAGATGCCTTCCTCGGCCGCCAGCCGGCGCGAGGTCTCGATCGCCCGGGCGTCGTCGATGGTCAGCAGTTCATCGTAGACACCACGGTTGAGCACCTCCGGCACGAAGTCCGGGGTCCAACCCTGGATCTTGTGCGGCTTCCACTCGTCGCCTTTGAGCAGGGCAGCGCCTTCCGGCTCCGTGGCGACGATACGGGTCTCCGGGCGGGCGACCTTGAGGACCTCGCCGACCCCGGTCAGGGTGCCGCCTGTGCCCCAGCCGGTCACGAAGTAGTCCAGCCGCTTGCCGGCGAAATCGCGCAGGATTTCCGGTGCGGTGGTGTTGCGGTGATACGCAGGATTGGCCGGGTTGGCGAACTGGCTGGCCAGGAACCAGCCATGCTCCTCGGCCAACTCCTTCGCACGGCGCACCATGCCCGAACCGCGCTCGGCGGCCGGGGTCAGGATTACTTTGGCGCCATAGGCACGCATCAGCTTGCGGCGCTCGATGGAGAAGGTTTCCACCATCGTGGCCACGAATTTGTAACCGCGCGCGGCGGCGACCATCGCCAGGGCCACGCCGGTATTACCCGAGGTCGCTTCGACGATGGTGTCACCGGGCTTGAGCAGGCCCTTGGCCTCGGCGTCGAGAATGATCGCCAGTGCCAGGCGGTCCTTCACCGAGCCGCCTGGATTGAACGACTCGACCTTGGCGTACAGGGTGACGTGTTCGGGGGCGATGCGGTGCAGGCGCACCACCGGGGTGTTGCCGATGGTGTCCAGAATGGAGTCGTACAGGGCCATGGGGATGCTCCGGAAAAGTCGTTGCCGCCCGGGGGGCCGTGCGGCTGGGGAAGGGTCGGGCCGGTGGCGGCGCAAGGCGCCCGCGCGCGGCCGGGCCGGGGTCGGTCAGACCGTACCGCTGGCATATGACCGCGCGAAATGACCTGATTACCTTCTTAAACAACGTTTGGTTATAAGCTGGTGATGGCATTTGCCCTACAGTCGGATGGCCCCCTTTCCATGCGCCGTATCGCCCGCCCATGACGCTGACCCAACTTCGCTATCTGGTCGCCATCGCCGACGCCGAGCTGAACATCACACTGGCGGCGTCGCGTGTGCACGCCACCCAGCCCGGCCTGTCCAAGCAGCTCAAGCAGCTGGAGGACGAACTCGGTTTCCTGCTGTTCGTGCGCAAGGGGCGCAGTCTGGAAGCAGTGACCCCGGCCGGCGTGGAAGTGATCGGCCGCGCCCGTGCCGTCCTGGGCGAAGCCAACAACATCCGCACCTACGCGGCCAACCAGCGCCGCGAAAGCCAGGGCCAGCTGGTGCTCACCACCACCCATACCCAGGCGCGCTTCGTGCTGCCGCCGGCGGTGGCGCGCATCAAGCAGGCCTACCCACAGGTCAGCGTGCACCTGCAGCAGGCCGCTGAAAGTGATGCGCTGGACCTGCTCAGCCAGGGCGATGCGGACATCGCCATCATCAGCACCGCTGGCGGTGAGCCCACTGCCGGCCTGGCCATTCCGCTGTACCGCTGGCGTCGGCTGGTGCTGGTGCCGCGTGGGCATGCGCTCGACCGCCCCGGTGCGGCGCCGGACCTGGAAGCGCTGTCTGCCCATCCCCTGATCAGCTACGAATCCTCCACCCGCGGCAGCTCCTCGCTGCAGCGCGCCTTCGCCAGTGCCGGGCTGACCCCCGACATCGCGCTGACCGCGCTCGATGCGGATCTGATCAAGACGTATGTGCGTACCGGCCTTGGCGTAGGCCTGCTCGCGGAAATGGCGGTCAACGCCAGCGACGAAGACCTGCGCGCCTGGCCGGCTCCGGCGCCGATCGACGAGTGCATCGCCTGGGCCGTGCTGCCGCGCGACCGCGTGCTGCGCGATTACGCGCTGGAGCTTGTGCATGTGCTCGCCCCGCAGATCGATACCCGCGACCTGCGCCGGGTGATCGACGGCAACCAGGAAGCCAACTGGCCGCTGCCGCCCACGTGGGAATCGTTGACGCAGACCATCACCGTCTGAGAAGCGACGGTGATGGCCGCGCATGCTTCCTCTACCCCGCGCCGTTGGCGCGCCCCCTTCAACAGAAGGGGGCTTTTCTCCAGAGGGCGTGAGGGGACCGGTTGGTACTTGGAAAAGCATGCTGCGACGGTTGGTCGCAGGGCGTCGGGTCGGCCGGCCATTGCCCGGGCGTTACCATGACCGGGTGAACGTCCGCCGTCGCCCGTATGCCGTCCTGTTGCAGCTTGCCTTCGTGGCGACGTTGCTGATGGCGCTGGCGCCGCTGGTCAGTCGTTGGCAGCAGGCGCATGCCGAGGCGCCCGTGATGCTGATGCCGGCTGGCATGACCCACGCGATGCAGGCGCAGCCGGACGCCCACGCCGGGCACGGCATGCAGCAGCACGACATCGCGCAGCACGACACGCAGTACCACCACGTGCAACCCCACGAAGTGCCGCACCACGACATGGCGATGGCGCCGATGCCGATGCACGCGGTGCCGAGTACCCACGACGCACCCGCACCGTCGTCACCACCGATGAGCGAGCACGCCGGGCATGGCGATGCCTGCGAGTACTGCATGATGGCCTCGCGGCTGATGCCGTGGCTGGCGGTGCTGATCCTGGTGTTGCCGGCGCTGCCGGTCATCGCACCGCGCGTCCTGCGCGCAGTGCCCACGCCCCGCAGCCTGCGCTGGCCGGCCCACGCTGCCCGCGGCCCGCCCGCGATCTCCTGAAACCACCGCCTTTTCTGCCCGTGTCGCCGTGATGGCGGCGCGCGCCTGCGTGCTTTTCTGGAGTTTCACCATGAGCGTTTCTTCCCGCAGCGCGGGCGCACTGACGCGCCTGTCTGTTTCCCTGTCGCTGGCCTTGGTCGCACTGCCGCTGCATGCCGCCAACGATGACGCCCGCACCCTCGATACGTTGGTGGTCACTGCCACCGCACCGTCCTCGCCGCTGCACTGGGTCACCGATCCGCGTCTCCCAAGGCAGCCGGTGCCGGCCAGCGATGGCGCGGATTATCTGAAGACGGTTCCCGGCTTCTCGGCGATCCGCAACGGCGGCACCAACGGCGATCCGGTGCTGCGTGGCATGTTCGGTTCGCGCCTGAACATCATCAGCAACGAAGGCAACCTGATCGGTGCCTGCCCTTCGCGCATGGACAACCCGCTGTCCTACATCGCCCCGGAAACCTTCGATCGGCTGACCATCATCAAGGGACCGCAGAGCGTGCGTTGGGGCGCCGGCGCCTCAGCCGGTACGGTACGCTTCGAGCGCGATACCCCGCGTTTCGATCAGCCGGGCATGGATATCAACGCCAGCACGCTGGTCGGCTCGCGCAACCGCAACGATCAGGTGCTGGATCTCACCGCCGGCGCGTCGCCGGGGTATGTGCGCGTCAACGGCAACCGCTCCGAATCGGATGACTACAAAGACGGCAACGGTGACGTGCTCCCCTCCAGGTGGCGCAAGTGGAACAGTGATGTCGCGGTCGGCTGGACCCCCGATGCCGATACCGTGCTGGAACTGTCAGCCGGCACCGGCGATGCGATCGCGCGCTACGCCGGACGCGGCATGGACGGCGCCTCGTTCAAGCGCACCAGCTATGCCGCGCGCTTGGAGAAGGACAACCTGCCCGGCGCATGGGACACGTTGCAGGCGAACCTGTACTACAACGACGCCGACCACGTGATGGACAACTACACGCTGCGCACGCCGAATCCGGCCAGCAGCATGCCGATGCCGATGGCATCCAATGTGGATCGCCGCACCACCGGGGGCCGTATCGCCTCGGAATGGCGCTGGCAGGACATCGCCATCGTGGCCGGCGTGGACGCGCAGGACAGCCGTCATCGCAGCCGCAATGCGATGGGGCGCAATGTGTACCGGCAGCAGCCGTGGCGCACGGATGCGCGCTTCGAGAACCTTGGTGCGTTCACCGAGATCACCCTGGGCGAGGGCACCGCGCAGCGTTGGATCGGTGGCCTGCGCATGGACCGTGCCGAGGTGAAGGACGAGCGCACTACGGTGGGCATGATGGCGATGCCGAATCCAACCGCCGGGCAGACCCGACGCGAGGATCTGGGCAGTGGCTTCGTCCGGTTCGAGCGCGACATTGCGCCTGCCCTGACCTGGTACGCCGGTGTCGGGCACAGCGAGCGCATGCCCGACTACTGGGAACTGTTCTCGCCGACGCTCGGCCCGGCTGGCGCGGTCAACGCGTTCACCGGCGTACAGCCGGAAAAGACCACCCAGCTCGATCTGGGCCTGCAGTACCGCACCGATCGCCTCAATGCCTGGGTTTCGGCGTACGCCGGGCGTATTCAGGACTACATCCTGTTCACCTATCACGACGGCGGCATGATGGGCAGCACCAGCCAGGCCAGCAACGTCGATGCGCGCATTGCCGGCGCCGAGGCGGGCGCGGAGTGGCAGCTGGCACAGCAATGGAAACTCGGCGGCACGCTGGCCTACGCCTGGGGCGAAAACCGCAATGATGGCCGCGCGCTGCCGCAGATGCCGCCGCTGGAAGCCCGACTCAGCGCTGCTTGGGAAGGCGGGCGCTGGACGATTGGGGCGTTGGCGCGTGCGGTGTCCCACCAGGGCCGGGTCGCGGCGGGGCAGGGCAACGTGGTCGCCCGCGATCTCGGCCCCAGCGCTGGATTCGCCACTGTGGCGTTCAACGCCAGCTACCGGGTCAACCCGGCGCTGCTGGTCAGCGCCGGCGTCGACAACCTGTTCGACCGTGCCTACAGCGAACACCTGAACCTGGCCGGCAGCGCCGATTTCGGCTTTCCGGCCGATCCGGTGCGGATCAACGAGCCCGGCCGCACCGCCTGGCTGAAAATGAATTACAGCTACTGAGTCCGATAGCCGGGCGGGGCGTTCACGCCCCGCCCGTCGCTGACGGCGCCTGCCCGGACAGGGCGGCGCGGCGATGGGGATTTCGACATGCGTCGATACATGGCGATACACGTGCCACGCCCCCCAGCACGAAAGGGCTTTCGCCTGTCACCGGCAGATGTGAAGGCGCCGGTAAACGCTTGGCACATATGCCTTCACCTGGCCCCTCTATACACTCGGCGGTCGAGAAACAACCGGGATCGCATTACATGTTGGGACGCATCGCAGCGCGCTTCGCCGCTGGCATCGCCTTGGTCGCATTGGCTGGGTGTGGCAGTAAAGACGAGACCGCTCGCCGGCAGGCAGACGCCGTGCCGGTCACCACCCAGGCGGTGCAGACCTCGGCATGGAGCGACACCCTGCAGGCGCTGGGTACGGCCAAGGCGCGCGAGTCGGTGACGGTCACCGCCAAGGTCAGCGAAATCATCGAGACGGTCCACTTCGAGAGTGGCCAGCAGGTCAGCGCCGGCACCCCGCTGGTGACCCTGCGTGGCCAAGCCCAGGAAGCAGCCCTGCTGCAGGCCCAGGCGACCTTCCAGGAAGCGGATCAGCTGTACAAGCGGCAGCGCGAACTGGCCGCCCAGCAGCTGGTGGCCAGCTCCACCCTGGATACGCAGCGCGCCATCCGCGATGCCGCCGAGGCGCGTGTGCGTGAAATGCAGTCGGACATCGGTGACCGTCGCGTGCGCGCGCCGTTTGCCGGCGTACTCGGCATCCGCCAGGTCAGCGCCGGTTCGCTGGTCACGCCGAGCACGGCGATCACCACCCTGGACGACATCGAGCGCATGCACGTGGACTTCCAGGTGCCCGAGGCCGAGCTGGCCTCGCTGAGCAACGGCGACAAGGTCACTGCCACCAGCGTGGCCTACCCCGGCCGCAGTTTCGAAGGCGAGGTTGCCACCATCGATACCCGTGTCGATCCCGGCACGCGCGCGGTCACCGTCCGCGCCGATTTCATCAACGCCGATCACGCGTTGCGCCCGGGCATGCTGCTGGATGTGCGCATGTTCCGTCCGGAGCGCCAGGCGCTGGTGATACCGGAAATCGCCGTGGTGCAGGTCGGTCGCGATTCCTACGTGTTCCGGGTCAAGCAGGACCAGACCGTGGAGCGTGCCGACATCGTCGCCGGTGGGCGCCGCAGCGGTGTGGTGGAAATCCGTGAAGGCCTCGCTGTGGGTGACCGCATCGTGGTGGACGGCACCGGCAAGCTGCGCCCGGGCCTGAAAGTACAGGCCGAGGAGGCTGCGCCGGTCACGCCTGCACCGGCGCAGGCCGCCCAGCCGGACACCGCCGGATGAAACTCTCCGACATTTCCATCCAGCGGCCGGTCTTGGCCGTGGTGATGAGCCTGCTGCTGGTCGTGCTGGGTTTCATGTCGTTCACCCGCTTGACCCTGCGCGAGCTGCCCGCCATCGATCCGCCGATCGTGTCGGTCTCGGTGGATTACACCGGCGCTTCGGCGGCAGTCATCGAGAGCCGCATTACCCAGGTGCTGGAAGATGCCCTGGCCGGCATCGAAGGCATCGATACCATCAACGCGCGCAGCTCCAACGGGCGCTCGCAGGTCAGCATCGAGTTCACTTCCAACCGCGATATCGAAGCGGCCGCCAACGACGTGCGCGATGCGGTGAGCCGTGTTGCCGACCGCATGCCTGAAGAGGCGCGGCCGCCGGAAATCGCCAAGGTCGAGAGCGACGCCGATCCCATCATCTGGCTCAACATGAGCTCGACCTCGATGGAGACGCTGGAGCTGAGCGACTACGCCGACCGCTACATCGTTGATCGGTTCTCCAGCCTGGATGGCGTGGCCCAGGTGCGCATCGGTGGCCGTCAGCGCTACGCCATGCGGATCTGGCTGGACCGCGACCAGCTCGCCGCGCGCGGGCTGACCGTGGGCGATGTGGAAAGCGCGCTGCGCAACGAGAACGTTGAACTGCCGGCCGGCCGGATCGAATCGGCCGACCGCGATTTCACCCTGCGCGTGGAGCGCAACTACGTCAAACCGGAAGACTTCGCCGGCATTCCGCTCGGCAAGGGCGCAGACGGGTACGTGGTGCGCATGGGCGATGTGGCCAAGATCGAACTGGCCTCGTCCGAACGCCGGGCCTACTACCGCAGCAACGGTGAGCCGAACATCGGCCTGGGCATCGTCAAGACCTCCACTGCCAACGCGCTGGATGTCGCCCGCGAAGCACGCGCCGAAGCCGACCGGATCAGCAGCACGTTGCCGGAAGGCACGCGCATCTTCGTGGCCTTCGACAACACCACCTTCATCGAGGCCGCAGTCGATCGCGTCTACGCCACGCTGGTCGAGGCGATGCTGCTGGTGCTGGCGGTGATCTGGCTGTTCCTGGGCAGCTTCCGTGCCGCCTTGATTCCGGCGGTGACGGTGCCGGTCTGTCTGATCGCCGCGTTCATCGCGCTGTATGCGTTTGGCTTCTCGATCAACCTGCTGACCCTGCTCGCGCTGGTGCTGTGTATCGGGTTGGTGGTGGATGACGCCATCGTGGTGGTGGAAAACGTGCAGCGCCGCATCGATCTGGGCGAGCCACCGCTGGTCGCCTCCAAGCGCGGCACCACCCAGGTGGCGTTCGCGGTGATCGCCACCACCGCCGTGCTGGTCGCGGTGTTCCTGCCGGTCGGCTTCCTGGAAGGCAATACCGGCCGCCTGTTCCGCGAGCTGGCCGTGGCGCTGGCCGCGGCCGTGGCGCTGTCGGCGTTCGTGTCGCTCACCCTGACCCCGATGATGGCCTCCAAGCTGCTCAAGCCGCATACCGGCCAGGCACCCAAGGGCCTGCACGGGTTGATCAACCGCAACCTGGATCGCCTCTCGGGCGCGTACGGCCGCTTCCTGGAAGCGCATGTGACCCGCACCTGGATCTACATCGTGGTGATGATCCTGTCGCTGCTGGCCAGTGCGCTGTTGCTCAAGGTGCTGCCCTCCGAACTGGCCCCGGCCGAAGACCGTGGCTCGTTCCAGATCATGATCGATGGCCCGGAAGGTGCCGGCTTCGACTACACCGTCGGCCAGGTCCAGCAGGTCGAGAAGATCGTCTCCGGGTTCGTCGGCGAGAATGAGCCCATCGTGCGCGCCAACCCGCGCGTGCCCGGTGGTTTCGGTGCCAGCGAAGAGATGCATACCGGCCGCATCAGCGTGTTCCTGCAGCCGTGGCGGCAGCGCGATGTCTCCACCCCGGATGTAGCGGCCGAGCTGCAGACTCACCTCAATGATCTGCGCGGCGTGCGCGTGCGCACCCAGGTCGGTGGCGGCCTGGTGCGCAGCCAGGGCCAGCCGTTCCAGATCGTGCTGGGTGGCCCGGAGTACGCGGAAATCGCACAGTGGCGTGACCGCATGCTGCTGCGCATGGCCGACAACCCCGGCCTGGTCGGCGCGGACTCGGACTACAAGGAAACCCGCCCGCAGATGCGCGTGAACATCGACCGCCAGCGTGCGGCCGATCTGGGCGTGTCGGTCACCGCGATCGGCAGCGCGCTGGAAACCATGATGGGCTCGCGCCGCGTCACCACCTTCGTCGACAACGGCGAGGAGTACGACGTGCTGGTCCAGGCCGGTCGCGAAGGCCGTGCCTCGCCGGCCGATCTGGCCGCGATCCGCGTGCGTGCCAGTGGCGGCGAACTGGTCCCGCTGTCCAACCTGGTCACGCTCAGCGAAGTGGCCGAAGCCGGCAGCCTCAACCGCTTCAACAGGCTGCGCTCGATCACCATCAGCGCCGGCCTGGCCCCGGGCTACCCGTTGGGCGAGGCCATCGCCTGGGCCCAGCAGGTGGCCAGCGAGGAGCTGCCGCAGCACGCACAGATCAGCTGGAAGGGCGAATCGCGCGAGTACCAGAATGCCGGCAGCGCCGTGCTGCTGACCTTCGCGATGGCCCTGCTGGTGGTGTTCCTCGTGTTGGCCGCGCAGTTCGAGAGCTTCATCCATCCGTTGGTGATCATGCTGACCGTGCCGCTGGGCGTGCTCGGTGCATTGCTGGGGCTGTATGTCAGTGGCGGCACCATCAACCTGTTCAGTCAGATCGGCATCGTGATGCTGGTGGGCCTGGCGGCCAAGAACGGCATCCTGATCGTGGAATTCGCCAATCAGCTGCGCGATGAAGGTCGCAACGTGCACCAGGCCATCGTCGAATCGGCGATGGTGCGCCTGCGCCCGATCCTGATGACCTCCATCGCCACCGTGGTCGGTGCGATCCCGCTGGTGGTGGCCGGTGGCCCGGGTTCGGCCAGCCGCGGCACGATCGGTGTGGTGGTGATCTTCGGCGTGACCGTGTCCACCTTCCTGTCGCTGTTCGTGGTGCCGGCGTTCTACTCGCTGCTTGCCCCGTACACCCGCTCGCCGGAAGCCGTGGCCCGCGAACTGGCCCGCCAGGAAGCGGAAACCCCCTCGGTCGGTGGCCATGCCTGACCCGAATGGGCGGCAATGCCGCCCATTCATTGAAATTGCCACTACGCAGTCCGGCCCGGATCGTGGAGAATCGACCGGGTCCCAGCCGACGGGGACGTTCCTTTTGTTTCCGCCGACTGGAGAGAGCGCGTGGAAGAAGTAGTCCATTTCATCACTGGGATCATCTGGAGCAAGGCTCTGATTTTCCTGTGTCTTGCCGCAGGCCTGTATTTCAGCGCCCGCACCCGTTTCATGCAGATCCGCGGGTTCGTGGAGATGTGCCGCCTGACCGTGCAGGGTGAAAAATCCGATGCCGGTGTGTCCTCGTTCCAGGCCCTGGCCATGTCCATGGCCGGGCGAATGGGCATCGGCAACATCGCCGGCGTCGCCACCGCGATCGCCTTTGGCGGCCCCGGTGCGATCTTCTGGATGTGGGTGATGGGCTTCCTCGGTGCGTCCACGTCGTACGTGGAGTGCACCCTGGCGCAGATCTACAAGACCAAGGATGCCGAAGGCCGCTACCGCGGTGGCCCGGCGTACTACATCGAAAAAGCGATGGGCCTGAAGTGGTACGCGCTGGCCTTCGCCATGGCGACCATCGTCGCGGCCGGCTTCCTGATGCCGGGCGTGCAGGCCAATGCCATCGCCGACAGCATCATCAACGCCTGCCGTGGCGGTGCCCTGTGCGGGCCGCTGGACGGCCAGGTCATGGGCATGGAATCGGTGCAGGCGCTCAAGCTGGGCATCGGCATCGTGGTCGCGTTGCTGCTGGGCGTGGTGATCTTCGGCGGCGTCAAGCGCATCGCCAGTTTTGCCGAGGTGGTGGTGCCGTTCATGGCCGCCGGCTTCATCCTGATGGCCATCGTCATCATGATCCTCAACTATGAGCGCGTGCCGGAGATGTTCAACATCATCTTCAGCAGTGCGTTCGGTGCGCATGCCGCCTTCGGCGCGATGATGGGCCTGGCGGTGGAGTGGGGTGTCAAGCGCGGCATCTACGCCAACGAGGCCGGCCAGGGTACCGGCCCGCACGCGGCGGCCGCCTCGGAGGTCTCGCACCCGGCCAAGCAGGGGTACGTGCAGGCCTTCGCGATCTACTTCGACACCATGATGGTGTGCACCGCCACCGCCTTCCTGATCCTGGCCGCGGGCACCTACAACGTGTACTCGCCGGTGCCGGGTGCCGCGCCCGTGTTCGCCGGCCTGGCCGGTATTGCGGAAGGCGCGGGCTACGCCCAGGCGGCGGTGGAAACCGTCATCCCGGGCTTCGGTGCCGCGTTCGTGGCGATCGCGATCTTCTTCTTCGCCTTCACCACGATCATGGCCTATTACTACATGGCCGAAACCAACCTCACCTACATCAACAACAACGCCAAGCGCCCGCTGACCGTCCTGCTGCTGCGCCTGGGCATCATCGGCATGGTGATCTTCGGTGCATTCCACAACGCCGGGCTGGCGTGGGCGCTGGGCGACATCGGCGTGGGCCTGATGGCGTGGTTGAACATCATCGCGATCCTGATCGTGCAGAAGCCGGCGATGCTGGCGCTGCGCGACTATGAGCGTCAAAAGAAGCTCGGCCTGGATCCGACCTTCGACCCCGATGCCCTGGGCATCAAGAACGCCGATTTCTGGCGTCAACGCAAGCTGGAGCTGTCCCGTAGTGAATGATCCCTGGAAGAATGCGCGCCGTCCGTCCGCACGGCCGCCGCGCGCCACGCCGCTGCCGCCCCGCGAAGGTGGCACCCCGCCGCCGCCCGGCCGCGGCAACGACGAGCTGCGGCTGTACGGCTGGAATGCCGTCCAGGCGCTGTTCGAGCATCGCCCGCAGGCGCTGCGCAAGCTGTACCTGACCGAAGCGCTGATCCCGCGCATGCAGCCGGTGCTTAAGTGGTGCGTGGCCAACCGCGTCGGCTATCGCGTGGTGGAAGACGGCGATCTCAACAAGCTCGCCGCGACCACGCATCACGAGGGCCTGGTGGCCGATGTGCTGCGGGCGCCGATGCTGGATCTGGAGGAATGGCTCGCCACGCTGCCGGCCGACAAGCCGGTGCTGGCGCTGTGGCTGGATGGCGTGGGCAACCCGCACAACTTCGGCGCGATCCTGCGCTCGGCCGCGCACTTCGGCGTGGCCGGGCTGCTGCTGCCGCCGGGGTCGACGCTGGCGTTGTCCGGCGCGGCCGCGCGCGTGGCCGAGGGCGGCGCTGAAGCGGTGCCGCTGGTGCGCCTGCCAGAGCTGCCTGAGGCCATGGCCCAGCTGCGTGCAGCCGGGCTGAGCCTGGCCGCAACGCTGGTGGACGGTGGCGAAGATCTGTTCGCCAGCGCGCTGCCGGCGCGCCTGGTCTATGTGATGGGCGCCGAAGGTGAAGGCATGGATCGCGCATTGGCGCAGGACTGCGATCACCAGGTATCGATTCCGGGTACCGGTGCAGTGGAAAGCCTCAACGTCGCCTCGGCGACGGCAGTACTGCTGGCGCAGTGGTTCGGACGCAGTCGCGCTTGACCAGTGCCCGCATGTTTCGGGGAAGCGCGTCGTCATTCGCGCCACCCACGGTGTGATCGGTTTCACCGAACTCGTCGTGACTACATCCGATTCGGATTAATCGCATAGTGCATGCAGTGAAAACTGCGCACAGTGCCCGGTGGACGCTGTGCTGCGTGGGTGGGGAGAGACACCCACGCAGCGCGGCGATCCGCTTGTCCGGACCGCGAGGGTCTAGCGGCGCTCACCGCGTGGGGTGTGATGTATCCCGGTAGCCCGGTCGCGTTGCGACCGGGCTTTTTTTGTACCGGCCCACGGTAGTCACCTGCCACTTGCGGTCGGCACCCTCACTTGCGTGTCGGCACCGATCGCTTGCGGGCCAGGATCATTCGCTCGGCGGCGTGGTCGCTTTGGCTTCACTACCGAAGCCGCCCTCGGCTTCGGCCGCCAGATAGGCGAACACGGTGTAGGCCGCTACGTTCTGCGCCAGTGCCGCCGGGTCGATCTTGTCCAGCGTGTCGTCGGCGGTGTGGTGCAGATGGAAGTAGTCGCTGCCGTCCTGCGCCAGCCACGCCCATGCGCCGCCCTTGGCCGCCAGCGGGCCGATATCCGGACCGGGGCCACCCTTGTCGGCGGTGTACTCGATCCCGAGCGGCTTGAGCACCTCGGCGATCTGGCGGGTCGCCTCGCGCGAGTTGGCCGGGTTCGGCGAACCGGTGTTGAAGGCATAGATGCGGCCCGCGCCGAAATCGCTCTCGGCCGCGAGCTGATGCAGGACCACGTCCTTTGCGTGCGCTTCGGCATACGCCTTGCCGCCGTACAGGCCCTGCTCCTCGTTGGCGAAGGCGATCACGCGGATGGTGCGCTTGGGCGCCTGCTTGAGCTGGCCGATCAGATGGCCGGCCGCCATGGTGATGCCCACGCCGGCGCCGTCATCCACTGCGCCGGTGCCCAGGTCCCAGGAATCCAGGTGACCGCCGATCACCACCACTTCCTTGGGCAGGCTGCGCCCGGTGATCTCACCGATCACGTTGTAGGAGGTCGCTTTGCCGTCCCAGCCGCAATCCAGGCTGAGCTTGAGCGTGGTGCTGCCGAGCGCGACCAGGCGCGCCAGCTGGTTGGCATCAGGCACCGACAGCGCCGCCGCCGGGACCGGCGTCAGGCCGTCGTCGAAGCGGGTGATGCCGGTATGCGGCACGCGGTGCGAATCGGTACCGGCCGAGCGCATCACAAAGCCGATCGCGCCCTTGCGGATCGCCTCGGAGGGACCCTTGCTGCGCACCGCGCCACCGTTGCCGTAATCGCGGCCATCGCGATAGGCGGTCATCTGGTAATCGACGAAGGCGATCTTGCCCTTCAGCGCGCCTTCCGGCGCGGCCTGCAGCGCAGCCAGATCGGCGAAGCGCACCACCTCGGCCTCGACCGTGCCGCCAGGGCTGCCGCCAAGGGCAGTGATGGTCAGCGGCTGGGCATGCTTGCCGATCACTTCGGCGTGCTCACTGCGGCGCTCCCACTTGGGGAAGGTGACCGGCTCGGTCCAGACCTTGTCAAAGCCCAGCGACTTGAACTTGGCCACCGCCCACGCGACGGCACGTGCGTCGGCTTCACTGCCGGCGATGCGCGGGCCGATCTCGGTGGTCAGCGACTCGACCACCTTCCAGCCGGTGTCATCCTTGAGTGCCTGCTCGCGCAGCTCGGCGGCGGTGGCCAGCGACGTGGGCGGCAGCGTGGTGATACCGGTCGCCGCGAAGGCGGGCGCGGCCAGCAGGGCGAGGGAAGATGCGATGGCAAGGACGCGGCGACGCATGGACGAACTCCGGAAAACGGGGCGGAAGCGTCCGAGCTTACCAGCCTCTCCCGCGCGCACATGGGCGGTAGGTCATGCTGCGGCGAATGCTGTTTTCCAAACGCGAAAGCCCCGCTAAAGCGGGGCTTTCGATGGGTAGTGCCAGCCGGCGGCCGGCACCACCGGTGCTGCGGCCCTCAGTGCTTGAGGTTGTCGCGGATCTCGCGCAGCAGCAGCACTTCTTCACTCGGCGCCGCCGGGGCGGCCGGCTCGGCCTGCTTCTTGCGCGCCAGGCGGTTGATGAACTTCACGACCATGAAGATCGCAAAGGCCACGATCACGAACTGCACCACGGTGTTGAGGAAGTCGCCGTAGCCGATCACCACCGCCGGAATTTCCTTGCCATCGGCGGCAATCCGGGCCGGGGCCAGGGTCCAGGCCAGCTCGGAGAAGTCCACGCGGCCGATCATCCAGCCCAGCGGCGGCATGATGATCTTGTCCACCAGCGCGGTGACGATCTTGCCGAACGCCGCACCGATGACCACACCGACGGCCAGGTCGATGACGTTGCCGCGCATGGCAAATTCTTTGAACTCAGTCAGTACACCCATCGGGCTCTCCTGTCGCAGTGGGGAAAAAGACGCCGCAGCGTAACGCAGCCGATGTCATCCAGCGATGATGCCGTGGCGTTCGGCCACGTTTTCCAGGCGCGCGCTGAAACGGTCGCCCGGCTTCAACGCGGCCACGCCCGACGGCGTGCCCATGAAGACCAGATCGCCTGCGCGCAGCGCCCACAGCTTGGACAGCTCATGCAGGATTTCCGGCACGTTCCAGATCATCTGGTCCAGCAGCGACTGCTGGCGCACTTCGCCATTGATCTCCAGCGACAGGTTGAGGGCGGCCAGGTCGCCCACTTCGCCGGCCGGCACCAGCTCGCTCACGGGGGCGGACTGATCGAATCCCTTGGCCGGATCCCACGGGTGGCCCTTGGCCTTGGCCTGCGCCTGCAGGTCGCGGCGGGTCAGGTCCAGGCCGACGCCGTAGCCGAACACCAGCGCTTCGGCCTGGTCGACCGGCAGCTCGCCGGCGGGAGCGTCCTTGCCGATCGCTACCACCAGTTCCACCTCGTGGTGCAGGTCCTGGGTGGCGAGCGGGTAGGGGATCACATCGTCATGCCCGACCACAATCGCATCGGCCGGCTTGCTGAAGAACATGGGGCGGCCGCGATCGTCGGCGGACGGCACGGCCGCGCCCATTTCGCGCGCATGATCGGCGAAATTGCGACCGACACAGTAGATGCGACGCACCGGGAAGGTACCGCCACCGGCGACCGGAATGCGGGGCTGCTCGGGGGTGGGGATTACATCGGTCATGCGTACGTCCTGTGGAGAGGTTTCGCCGCAGTCTAGAGCGTTTTTCCGCCCCCACAAACAGAAACGGCCGCGCAGGGCGCGGCCGTCATCAGGAGGGAAGCGCGTCGATCAACGCGACATCGGCAAGGCCTGCTTGCGGACCACCCGGTATTCGCCGTCCACGACCTGCGACGGAACGGTGCGCGCACTCTTGCGCTGGGCGAGCAGCTTCCATGCAAGACCGGCGATGATCATCGCCGCGCCCACGAACACACCCACGAACACCAGCGCGGCCAGGATCGCCAGGCCCAACAGACCGACCGCAACGCGCACCAACGGGTGGCGCGGCTTGCGCGGCGCGAACAGGGCACGGAACTGGTTGAACTGGAAGATGCGGCTGTACATGGCACTCTTTTTGGCTGAGGTCAGCAGTGGACGAGTATCCGTGCTGGCCTTTGTTACTGAGTGAAAAAAGCGTTAAACGTATCCCACACGCATTGCAAATCAATGACTTGTATTCATCCGGCAGCCAGTGACATGAGCGCGTGAGACACTGTGCCTCCACTGCCTGTTGTCTGGATGCCATGTCCCTGCCCGAGACCACCACCACCGCCCTGATTGTCCTGGATGTCTTGGCTGACGGGGGTTTCGCCGAAACCGATGCAAGCATTGAGGGCGACAGTGAATCGGTGGTGCTGTATCGCGAGGGCGACCAGGTGCGCGCGTGGCTGAACATCTGCCCGCACGCGGGCCGCCGGCTGGATTGGGCACCGGGTCAGTTCCTCAAAAGCAAGGAGGGCCATCTGGTCTGCGCGGCGCATGGCGCCTCGTTCTCGCTGGAGAACGGCGACTGCGTGGCCGGCCCATGTCGCGGCGATCGCCTGCGCGCGGTGCCTGTCCAGGTGCGCGACGGCCAGGTCTGGCTGGCGTGACAACGACCGGTGGGCCCGGGCCCATCGGTAGGTAGCGACTGTCGGCCGCTACGTTTCAGAGGTCGCCCACTGACCGGTAGTGCCGGCCAGCGGCCGGCACTCCCTAGAACATCAGGTTGATCATCAGCACCACGACCGCTGTATAGATCAACGACAGCGGGGCGCCGACGCGCCACAACTCACGCGGGGTGTAGTTGGCCGGACCGGTGATCATCGAAATCACCGGGTTCGAGGCGGTCATCAGGTTGTTGGAGGCCGACAACGCCACGATCAGCGCGAACGCGGTTGGGCTGCCCCCGGCGGCCAGCGCCAGGTTCACCGCGATGGGCACCATCACGATGGTCGCCCCCACGTGACTGATCACCAGCGAGAACATCGTGGTCAACAACGCCAGCGCGATTTCCAGCACCCACACCGGGATACCCGTGGGCAGGCGGTCGATGGTGTGGCCGGCGATCCACGCCGCCGCGCCACTGCTGTCCATCGCCCAGCCGAGCGGAATCAGCCCGGCCATCATGAACACGGTTTTCCAGTTGATCGAGGCGTAGGCCTCGTCCATGCGCAGCACGCCGGTCAGCAGCATCCCGGCCACGCCGGTCATCAGGGTCAGCGCCACCGGCAGCTTGGAGGTCAGCGCGATCAGGATGGTGAGGGCGAAGATGCTCATCGCGATCTTGAACTTGTGCGGGCGCTGCTCACCCTTGGGATAATCGGTCACCACCACGAAGTCGCGGCTCTTGGCGGCCTGCGCCAGGTCGGTCCAGATGCTGTGGAAGACCAGCATGTCACCGGCACGCAGGGCCACATTGCGCACGTCTTCGCGGATCACCTGCTTGTCGCGGTTGATCGCCAGCAGGCTGATGCCGCGCTGTTTGCGCAGGCGCAGGTCCGAAGCGCTCTTGCCGATCACATCGGAGGTTGGCGGCACCACCGCTTCGGAAATGCCAGCGCGGCTCGGGTTGAACAGATCGCCCAGGTGCTTCAGGCGCGAGGACATCCGCAGGAACTGGTTCTGCGCGAAATCGCTGACCTGCTGGCGCGCGCCCATGACGCCGAGCACGCTGCCCACCCAGATGCGCATCTCGGCCGGTGGCGCCAGGCGGGTGTCATTGCCGGTCTTGAGCGCCAGCAGCAGCGGTGCATCGTGCACGTTCTCGGCCTCGCCCAGGGTCATGCCGACCAGCGGGCTTTCGGCGGTGACCACCAGCTCGAATACATCACCTTCGATGCCGTAGGTCTTGGCGAAGTAGCTTTCGGTGCGCGAGGGGGTGACGCCATCGTTGGCCAGCGTCTCTTCCTCCACCAGCTTGCGGTCGCCGAAGTAGCGGAAGTACAGCAGCGAGGCGATCAGCAGGGCCACACCGATCGGCAGCGGCGCGAACATGCGCAGCGGTTCGATGGTGGCCAGGCCGGAGGGCAGGTTGTTGTTGGCCGAGGCCAGCAGATCGTTGAGCAGGATCAGTGGCGAGTTGCCGACCATGGTCAGCGCACCGCCCATCACGATGGCCGCCGCGATCGGCAGCAGCAGGCGCTGCAGGGTCAGCCCGGTGCGCGCGGCCAGCCGCGAGGCGACCGGCAGGTACAGCGCCATCACCGAAGGGTTCTGCATGAACGAGGAGTTCAAGCCGGCGATCGCGGTGGTCATCATCAGCAGGCGTGTTTCCACGCCATGCCCGCGCCGCAGCAGCCAGGCCGCCAACCGGTTCAGCGCCCCGGTGCGGTCCAGGCCCGCGCCGAGGATGGTGGTGGCGATGATGCTCATCACCGCGTTACCGGAGAAGCCCCCGAAGATTTCTTCCGGGGCGATCAGGCCGGTGACGCCGAGCACCACCAGCACCACCAATGCCACCACGTCGGCGCGGATGCGCTCGAACAGGAACATCGCCATCGTGAAGCCGACCAGCCCGAGGACGAGCTTCATGTCGGTAGTCAGCGTCAGCGCGGTATCCATGGGGTGGCGCGGTTCCTTGTGGGATCAGGTGCGGTCGTACAACAGGTCCCACACGCCATGGCCGAGCTTCTGGCCACGGGTTTCGAAATGGGTCTGCGGGCGCCATTCCGGCCGCTCCACCTGGCCACGCGGACCGGCGCGGTTGGTCAGCCCGGCGGTGGCGTCGAGCACGTCCCACATCTGCTCGGCATAGTCTTCCCAGTCCGTGGCGCAGTGCAGGCGGCCGCCGACGCGCAGCTTGCGCACCAGCAGCTCGGCAAAGCCAGGCTGGATCAGGCGACGCTTGTTGTGGCGCTTCTTATGCCACGGGTCGGGGAAATAGATGCGCACTTCATCCAGCGCGCCATCGGCGATTTCCTTCTCCAGCACCTCCACGGCATCGTGGTGGTACAGGCGCACGTGGTCGGCGTTGTCGTCGGCCAGGGCATTGAGCAGGCGACCCACGCCGGGGGCGTGCACTTCCAGGCCGATGTAATCGCGGCTCGGGTCCTGCTGTGCGGCGAAGCGCAGGGCGGCGCCATTGCCGAAGCCGATCTCCAGCACCTTGTGCGCATCGCGCCCGAAGGTGGCCTCCAGATCGCGTGGCTCACCGGTGAAGTCCAGCCCGAAGCGCGGCCAGCGGTCGTCGAACGCACGCTGCTGGGCGGGGGTGAAACGCCCCTGGCGCAGCACGAAACTGCGGACCTCGCGGCGGCCTTCGGTGATGGTGAAGGGCTTGGGCGGTGCCTTGGCACCGGCGCTGTCGAACGGATTGGTCATCAGGCGATCAACCCGTCGATCGGCGAGGACGCACTGGCGTAGCGCTTGCGCGGAATGCGCCCGGCCAGGAAGGCCTCGCGGCCGGCTTCCACGGCCTTGCGCATCGCGCTGGCCATCAGGATCGGATTGCGCGCACCGGCGATGGCGGTGTTCATCAGCACGCCATCGCAGCCCAGTTCCATCGCGATCGCCGCATCGGAGGCGGTGCCCACGCCGGCATCGACGATGATCGGCACCTTGGCGTCTTCGATGATCTGCAGCAGGTTGTACTTGTTCTGGATGCCCAGGCCCGAGCCGATCGGCGCGGCCAGCGGCATCACCGCAGCGCAGCCGATCTCTTCCAGGCGCTTGGCCAGGATCGGGTCATCGGAGGTATAGACCATCACCTCGAAGCCATCCTTGACCAGCTGCTCGGCCGCCTTGAGGGTCTGCACCACATCCGGGTAGAGGCTCTTCTGGTCGCCCAGCACTTCCAGCTTGGTCAGGTTGTGGCCGTCGAGCAGCTCGCGGGCAAGCCGGCAGGTGCGCACGGCGTCTTCGGCGGTGTAGCAGCCGGCGGTGTTGGGCAGGATGGTGTAACGGTCCGGCGGCAGCACGTCGAGCAGGTTCGGCTCGCCCGGGTTCTGCCCGATGTTGGTGCGGCGGATCGCCACGGTGACGATCCGGGCGCCAGCGGCCTCGGTGGCCAGGCGGGTTTCTTCCAGATCCTTGAACTTGCCGGTGCCGGTGAGCAGGCGGGAAGCATAGGTCTTGCCGGCAATCACCAGCGAATCAGTGGGGGCAGGTGCATTCATGGCCCGAATTATCGCCTATCGCGCGTCACGATGCTGCCTCAGCCGCCGCCCAGTGCATGCACGATCTCGACCACGTCGCCCTCGCGCAGGCCATGGCTGGCGTGCTGGCTGCGGGTCACGATCTCGCCGTTGACCTCGACCGCAACGCGGCGCTCGAGCAGGTCTTCGCTGCGCAGCAGATCGTGGACGGTGGCGGTGTGCGGAAGCTGGCGGTTCTCGCCGTTGAGCCGAATGTTCATGACGGTATTGTCCCGCAATCGCCCCGCAGTGCGTACCCTGTGCGCCCCGCGGCAGAGGTGCCGCGCGCGTCAGGCCAACGATGGCCGGGCGGCGGGCTGTAGCAGTTCATGCCGCAGCGCAGCGTGATGCCGGCGAGGTGCAGTGGAAACATGGCACCGTGCGCCGGCGTACGTCCGCCGTTTTCCCCACCTTAAAGGAATTTTCATGTTGCTCAGCAAACGCCCGATCCGCTCCCTCATGGCCATGGCCATCGCCTTGGCTGCGGTGCCGGCCATGGCGCAGTCGCCGTACACCAAGACCGTCTTCATCGGCGACAGCCTGACCGATGCCGGCTACTTCCGTCCGCTGCTGCCCGCCTCGGTGCAGCCGGTGACCGGCCAGTTCACCACCAACCCGGGCTGGACCTGGGCCCAGCACGTGGCCAACTACTACGGCACCAACGGTGCGGCCCACGGCAATGGTCAGAACGGTGACAACTACGCCATCGGCGGCGCCCGCGTCGGCGTGGACACCACCCAGGTGCTGGCTGCCGGTACCCCGGCCATTCCGGTGTACTCGCTCAAGACCCAGACCGCGCAGTACCTGGCGGCCAACGGCGGCAAGGCCGACCCGAACGCGCTGTACACCGTGTGGGGCGGTGCCAATGATCTGTTCGCCATCCAGGCCGGCGCGCCGCTGGTCTCGACCCTGACCAACGCCGTGCGCGACCAGGTCGGCATCGTTGGCACCCTGAAGGGCGCTGGCGCCGAATACATCGTGGTGCCCACCATTCCGGACGTCGGCCTGACCCCGGGCGCCCGCGCCGGTGGCCCGGCCGGCATGGCCGCCGGCACCGCGCTGGCCAAGGCGTACAACGACGCCCTGTTCGGTGGCCTGAAGGCCGCCGGCCTGCAGGTGATCCCGGTCGATACCTTCCACATCCTTCAGGAAATCGTCGCCAACCCGGGCCAGTACGGCTTCGTCAACGTGACCAGCCCGGCCTGCACCACGGCGTCGTCGCTGACCTGCAACCCGACCAGCTACGCCACCCCGAACGCGGCCAACAGCTACGTGTTCGCCGATGGCGTGCACCCGACCACGGCCACGCACGAGATGCTGGGCCAGTACACGCTGTCGATCCTGGAAGCCCCGCGCAACCAGCAGATCCTGACCCACTCGGCACAGACCATCGGCCGTTCGCGTGCTGACCAGGTCAGCTGGCACGTCGATGGCCGTCCGGCCGACGGCCTGAGCTGGTGGGGCAACCTGCGCGGCGACATGCAGCGCTACGCCCACGCCGATCTGTACGACGGCATGGCCCCGGCCGGCCTGTTCGGTGTGGATTGGGCGCGTGACGGCATGGTGGTCGGCGGCTTCGCCGGCTACGGCCGCATGGACGCCGATTTCGGCAACAACAAGGGTGACTTCACCCAGTCCGACACCACGCTGGGTCTGTTCGCCGGCTGGTATGGCGAGCGCGCCTGGGTCAATGGCCAGGTCAGCTACAGCTGGCTGGACTACGACGTGACCCGCAAGCTGCAGCTCGGCCCGGCAACGCGCATCCACAAGGGCTCGCCGGAAGGCAGCAACCTGACCGCCGCGTTGAACGCCGGCTACGAGTTCGGTACCGAGGGCGGCTTCCGCCACGGTCCGGTCGCGGCCGTGATCTGGCAGAAGGTGAAGCTGGACGGCTACACCGAGTCCAACCCGAGCGCCTCGGCGCTGGGCTATGCCGACCAGGACGTGGATTCGACCGTCGGCCGCGTTGGCTGGCAGGCCCGCTTCGATGGCGGCAACGTCAAGCCGTACGTGCAGGTCACCTACGACCACGAGTTCGAAGACAGCAAGCAGGCCAGCGCCTGGCTGCAGAGCATGCCGGACGTGGGCATGTACAAGGTGCCGGGCCTGGCGTTTGATCGGGACTACGCCACCGCCGTACTGGGTGCGCGCCTGAATCTGTGGGGCCTGAGCAGCAATATCGGCATGAGCACCACCACGATGCAGAAGCGTGCACGTGACGTGTCGCTGTTCGCCAGCTTCGGCGCCAGCTTCTGATCCAGCGTGCGCAGTGCCCGTTCGCGGGCACCGCGCACGGCAGCGGAAAGCGAGAAACAACGGGCGGCGCAGTGCCGCCCGTTGCCTTTCATGCCCCCGCCCGAATAGACTTACGCCGCGCCTTGCGGGTGTAGCTCAATGGTAGAGCTGTAGCTTCCCAAGCTACTGACGAGGGTTCGATTCCCTTCACCCGCTCCATATCCCCCAGTGCCTGCGGGGATTTGGGCCGCTCCGCAATATCCCAGCCGCTCCGCAATTCAGCGAGTCGGCGTAGCTTTAGAGCCCCTTTTCTTTCGCACGTAGATCTCGGTCGTGGTGACCGATGAATGCCCCAGCTGGGCCTGCGCTTCGCGAATGTCATTGGCCGAATCGGCCTTATCCGTGCCTGCCTTCGCGCGCAGGTCGCGGAACTGAAACTCCCCCTTTGCAATGCCGGCGTCGTCGCGCGCCTTGTCAAACCGGTAGCGCAGCGCTGCCCGGCCGAGTGCCAGCCCGCTATCGTCTACGATCAACCGGGTGCTGTATGGCTTGGATCTTCCGTCGGGTAGCTTCTCGCTTTTCCGTTTTGCGATCCGCTCCAGCAATGCTGCGAGCTCACCGGTGATCTCCATGATCACCTTGTTGGTGGACTTCGCCTGGGTGATGGCCAGGCCGCGAGGGGTGACCTGCCGCATATCCATGGACCAGACGTCGCCGACGCGCTGGCCGGTGAGGTAGGCAAGGTCCATCGCGTCGCGCAGTGAGGCGTCGGCGTGGCGGTAGACCGCCTGGAACACCTCGTCTTCCACGTACACGCCGCGGCCAGATTCCTTGTTCCGCCGGATGCCCTCGCACGGATTGGGAAGGTCGGTGACGCCCTTGCCGCGCGCCCAGTTCCATATGTGCGAGAACAGGGAGACCTCCCGGTTGGCGATCACCTTGGAAGGGCGCCAGTCCAGGTACTGCCGTATGTTGATCGGCCGGATTGCCTCGAACGGCGCCGGCGGCGCGTCGAAGAAGCTCAGCAGTGCAGTGATGCAGCGGTTGTTGAGGCGCTGGGTGGTGACTGCCTTGGTCGGCACGACCTCGGCTTGGTAGCGCTGAGCCACGTGGCGGAAGGTGACGACCGCGGCTGCCGGGATCGTATTGGCGTGTTCGAACTCGGCCCACTTCTTGATGGCCACACCATAGTCACTGCCCAGCGGCGTCTCCTTTCGGGGTCTCCCGCCGTGATCGTAGTAGTAGTGCACCACGCCAGACTTCTGCCGGCGTGCACGGAACCGGGGGATGGCCCCCGGCTTGTTCGGCTTCCTTCCCATTTACGCAACCTTGCTCGGGGTCCATGTCAGCGCCTGCTTGGCGCTCGCGCTCGTTCCTTCAACGCTGGAGCGCAACACGACAGGCCAGTCGTGCGCGTCCAGGTAGTGCTTGATCCCGTTCTTGCGAAGAAAGGCAGCTTGGCGCGCGCGCTGTGGCGTGCGGCACAGGGTGACGATCTCATCGCGCGATAGGAACATGTCAGCCACTGGCCACCCGTCCTTCGCCCGGCATAGGTAGGCGCATCTGGATAACGTTGTCCCCCGGTGCCGCGATTGCGGTGAGCACCTTTCGCGCGCTGCGGGCGGGGCGGTTGATGCGGCGCCATTCGGCGATGGCTGTATCCGGCTCAGCGTGCTTGCTGGTCATCCGGCATTTGCACTCGACGAAGTGGCCGCCGCCGGCGGCGATGCTGCGCAGGTCGTGGATGTGGCGCGCGGTGTGGCCGGCGGCGCAGGCCGGCAGCGGCTCGGGGTGGCTGATGTGTCGCTGGGTCATTGCCTGGCCTCTAAATCATAGCTTTTCATTGATTTGCCCATCCCGTTGTCACCGGAGGTAATCTCCGAGTGGCAATCCACAAGATATCCACAGGTTTGTGCATGGCTGGCCCGTGTTCGGGAGGCGTAGGATTTCATTGGCACCAACAGGAGGCCGCCATGAACTGGAATAACAGCGATAACAAGCACTATCGGGGTCCGATCGATCGCGTCTTTGTATCGATGAGCGAGCAGTACGAAGTGAGTTACTTCATCGACCAGTATCTGAAAACTCGTGGTTATGGCGTTACCGACGAAAATAGAAAGAAAGTAGGCAGTAAGCTCGAGAAATACACCGGGCGAGCGCCTTGGAAGCGAGAAGACCTCAACGCGTTCCTGGACCAGGGCTGGGCAAAGTGAAGTTTCAACGGGAGGGGAGCGAGTCTCTCCTCCCGTCTTGGTTGGAGCCTCTGCCACAGAGCGCTGGCGCTTCACGCTGCTTGCCTCAGTGAAGTCACCGCATGGTCTAAGTTGGCCTCAGCCAAAGCACGCAGCGGCGGAGGACTCACGCTGTTGCCAACCATGCGCACGGCGGCGCTGGTGGTGAGCGGCGTGCCGTCGGCGGTGCGATCGATGACGTACCCGACCGGGAAGCCCTGTGCGCGGTACAGCTCGTGCGGCTTTAGCATGCGCAGGCCGATATCCACGATGACGTAGGGCGTGCCTTTGATCACCACCGTGACCAGCGCCAACCGGTCCTTCGTGGTGATGGTATCTACCGGGTCAGCCAGGCTCGGCACGTTGGCGCCTGTGCCGTAGTACTTGATCAGGAAGGCGGCCACCCGCAGCGCGCCTTCCTGATGCTCGGGCGACAGCTGGGCCAGTTCGGCCTCGGCAACCGCGTGTCCACCGTTGCCGCTGGCAGTAACCGTGCCCACCGGCAGGCTGACGGATTTACTGCCATTTCCCCAGCGTTGCGCTCCGCCCGGACGGCCTTCGCCGTGCGCGGCCTGGACCATAAAGGCCGTGGACACCCCGAGCGCATGCGCGGCGCCAGCCGGCCGGGCAGCGCCCGCCCCTGAGGTGATCGTTGGGACCGGCTCTGTCACCGGCGTGCCGATGCTGTCGCCCCGGAACTTCACGAGGTGCGGCGCCGCGATCGCGTGCTTGATGCCACCGGCCACGACCGTGCCCAGCGGCTGCTGCAGGTCGAGCGCGCGCGGTGACTGGCCCTCGCGCTCGCCGTAGCCGGTCTGCACCAGCACCGGCGCCACCAGGGCGGTGTCAGCCTTTGCCGTCATCGTGTACAGCGGATCCGCGCCAGAGCGTGGCTCGGACTGGCCGGCCCGGCCGCCGACGCCGGCGAGGATCGGGGTAACCACGGAGAAGTGGCCGCCCTTCACCCCGGCGCAGACCGTGCGCAGCGGCTCGCCCGCATCCATGGTCCGCTGGGTGCTGGCGTTGGCATGCTCGGTGATGAAAGGGGCCAGTTCCGGCATCGCCAGCATCAGCTCGCCGCGGTGGGCAGCGGTGATGGTGCGCAGCGGGTCGTGCACGCCGTGGACGCGATCGGCGCCTTGATGCGTCGCCGGCACAATGAACGGGTCCGCAGAGTCGATGACGTGGCGCCTGGTGCCCTTGGCGATGCGGCGCATGGTGGCGTCGGCCAGCGGCCGCTTGCGCCCGAAGATGGACGGGCAAGGGATGCTGAAGTCCAGACAGTCGGCGGCGGATACGCGCGGCTTCTGGCCCGGCGCGGTGCCGTGGCTTGCCGCCGGCCACACGATCGGCTCGCCGTCGCGGCGGCCGAGCAGAAACAGTCGTTCCCGGCTGGTGCCGGCGCCGTAGTCGCTCGCGACCAGCTTGCGCCATTCCACCGCGTAACCCAGCGCCCGCAGGGCGGCGACGAACTGGCGCCAGGTGCGGCCGGTGTGCCGTTTGTCCGGCACCAGCTGTTGATGCTCGACCGGCACGCGCTCGCCGCGCGCCGCCACGGTGCCGTCCATCTTCAGCACGCGCCCGGTGGTCTTGCAGCGCTTGGCCACCAACGGACCCCAGGTCAGGATCTGCCACACGTTCTCCATGGAGAAGATGCGCGGCGCGGTGTTGGTGCCGTTGACCAGGTCGGCGCGCAGCAGCATGCCGATCCATTTCAGCACGACCCAGGACAGGGCGCGGGTCTTCCGGCTGCGCGGCTGTCCGCCCTTGGCCTGGCTGAAGTGGGTGCAGTCCGGGGACGCGTGGAACCAGCCGACGCGCCGGCCGGCCACGTCGACGCGCGGATCCGCATGCCAGATGTCCTCGCGGTGGTGGCTGGTGAGCGGGTGGTTCGCCGCGTGCATGCCGATCGCCAGGGCGTCGTGGTTGTAGGCGAGCGCAGGGTCTTGGCCCAGTGCCTGCTTCAGCGCCTCGCTGGCACCACCGCCGCCGGCGAACAGATCGACCACGATCTCACCGGGCCGCAGGCGGGAGCGCTGAGGCAGGGGGAAGTTGAAGGAGCGGGAGCCATCAGCCATGGGAGCAGTCCTTGTGTTCGGTATCGGGGCGCAGCCTGGTTCGCCGGTTACGCGGCGGCTTGACGGTGGCCAGGGTGGAGGGCGGGCTGCTCGCACGGTCAGCCGCTCTCTCTTCCACGCGGCAGGGCGAGGGCGTAAAGTGCTGCCGCCAATTCATCAGATCGTCTCGATGACAGACACCCCCTCGCGCCGTACCATTCGCGGAACTCTTTCCGGGCACAATTTCGTCGTGCTGGTTACGGAGGTCGAAGCAGGGCTCTTCGATTACAGCGTCACGGTCGATGGGGAGCCGGTTCCCTTGAAGAAGGCCGGTCGAATCCTGAGTAAGGGTGACGCGCTCCAGCTCGGCGTTGCCGCTGCCGAAATCCACATTGGCGCGTTGCCTCGGGGCTAGGGACTGTGCCGCCAGGGTGGCATCAGCCATTGCCCACCCCCGGCGCTGCATCGCGCTTACCGGCCTCACAGCTTTCGCCCAGATCCTGCGCCGTGACGGTGTGCACGTAGATGGTGCCGATCTGCCAAAAGGCAGGTTTCTCAACGCGGTCGGCCCACTCCGCGATCAGCGCCTCAAGTTCGCTCTTCTGCTCCTTGGTCACGCTGCCGAGGTAGTCTTCGGACGGTTCGCCGGCAAGGTCATATGCCTGGCAGGACATGTTGTCGATCACGCTGTCAGCGTCGACCAGCTGGCTGGCGTCAACTGGAATGATCTCGCCAATGGAGATCGTGGTGCCGATCTCCAAGCCTCCGTGGTGGTCCAGGGCCGCGGAAACTGCTTCTTCGATGCTGTCGCACTGGTCGCGGTACGTCTCTTCGTCCACGCTCCAGCTGTACTGGACGGATGCTGACTTGTTGTCGGGCGTCATGGCTGGCTTCCCTTCTCGTGGTCTCTGATGCGGTCGATGAGGTAGGTGGTTTCGTTGCGCCACTTGGCGCGGTCGAGCGGGCTGAGGAACTTGGTCAGGTACTGGAGCTTTTCGAGCGGCTCGATCAGCCAGGTGATGCGGAAGGGCATGGATGAGCGGTGGTCGCGGAGCGGGGCGTGCGGCCGGCAGTCCGGCCCTGCGAGCCATTCGGCTTCGTCGCAGTCAAGGCACCTGCCGTCACCGTTGCTTCCGGGCGGCCAGCGGTGCTGCTGCTTTCCGACCGGCGGGTGCAGGTAGAGCGCGCGGATGATCAGATTGCGGCGCCGCGGGTTGGCCACGTCCTCGGGCTCGGCCTCTTCCCAGGGCTCTCTGCTGCCGCGGCGCCGGCACTCGTACCGGACCGGCTTCTGCGAGCCGTAAAGCTGCTCCATGAAGACCTTTGCCCAGGCAGCGGCGACCTCTGCCGGCACTGGCTCGCCGGCGGCGCCAGCGCGGCGCATGGCGCGCACGGTGGAGGCCACGGTCGGATCAGCCATCGCGGCCGCGCCTCCAAGCGTCGGGCACTTGGGTGGCGCAGAGCAGGGCGCCCATGAGCAGGTAGACGCCGGTGTCCTGCATGCGGTGCCAGGCCATGGCGAAGGCGATGGTCGCGAGCAGGGCGCCGAGCAGCAGCAGGCCGCCGGCACGCCAGTGGCGGATCAGCCCGCGCATCGAATCTGCTCCATCAGGGCGGCGAAGTGCTCATCGTGGCGTCGCTGCAGCCAGGCGGTGGCCACGAGCGCGCCGGCGGCAAAGCCGACGATCAGGCCGAAGGTGAAATCGATCGCACTCATGCCGCGTCGCCTCCCGGCGCAGGACGGGCGGCGAGGGCGCGCGCTGCCATGCGGTTCTGCACGTCCTTCGAGTACCCGGCCCGGACCAGCTGGCCCACGGCGGCGCGGGAATCCCAGCCGCATGCGATCGCCTGCCGGCGGACGGACTGGGCGCGGTAGAACTGCTCGGCGGTCGTGACGCTCATGCGGCGGCCGCGCTGCTGACGGCCTCGCGAAGCTGTGCAGCTGCGCGCTGCAGGTCGACGGCAACGGCGTCGGCCTCATCGGCGGTGAAGTAGACGCGGCCGGCGACACCGACGTGCATCGCGACTTTGTTGGAGATGGGCTGCGCTTCGAACCGGACAGGCCCGGTCGAGCTGCTGAGGGTGAGGGTTGCCATGAAGTCTCCGCGCCCCGGCCCGAATGGGCTGTTACAGGGGTGATGGAATAAGATTAGGGGCGCTAATCTTCCTAGTCAATAGGGGCGCTTATAATTGTCTCTTACAGGCTGGTCAGTCCGTGCCTGTCACTCAGTTGACCAAAACAACAAACCCCGCATAAGCGGGGTTGACTGGTAAAGAAGCGTTGGCAGTTATGGCCCTACAGCAGCAGTGATCGCCTTGTAGACAGCCAAAGTAAGGGTTGCTATTCCCACCATCGCACCGAACACAGTAAGTAGAGCGCCGAACAACCAGGCGAGAACCTTGTAACCCGTTCCCATCATGGCGGTCTTGTTCTGTTCGCCTCCCAACTTGATCTCCGCAAGCAGCCGCCCAGCATCGGCGTAGAACTTGCTTGCGGCGGCGCTTGACTCAATTGCCTGAGCCTGCAGTCTCTCAGACTGCGCCTTCAACAGTGAGTTTCCTTCGCGAAGTTCGGCGCGAAGTTCAACGGAATCGGCTCGGAAGGATTCAACGACGGTCGCCACGCGTGCCTCCGAGGCGTCGATTGCGTGTTTCAGTTCTTCGCGAGTCAGGTCATTCACGGCCGGGAGTTCCTTGCCTACAGTTGAAGTCATTCCCCTAAGATGCGCCATCGAGCCTTGAGGCCTCATGAAGGGGCTACGTCTGCTGCGTTCCCTCGTCCCTCCATTGGAGTAGGGTCCCGTGTTCACTCATCATCCTCCGGCTTCGTCTTTTCGTCCACGTAAGGCTCTTTGGTAATACGAAGATGAACGGTCTCGTAGTCGAAAATCTTCATAAAACCGCAGGCGAAACAAATCACGGGAATTACGGGGCGCCCATGCATGTAGCTATTCACCATCGACTCGTTGCCCTCGTCAGGCAAGGCTGCGGCGGTTAGGGAGTACAACCCCTTAATCTCTTTTCCCTCTTCTCCTTCATACAAGTACTGGACTGCCCAACTAGTCACTCTCCGGCATTGAGGGCAGGCCGCATCTTTTGTGTTTTCGTTCAGGAACGTTGCAATTTGGTCAAAATTGATCATATCGGTCACTTAGTCAGCCCAGCCGCCAATCCAGTGGACACGGCCAATGACCGTGATGGGGTGCCGCTTGGAGGCCATGGGCTTCGGTTTGCGCCACTGATGGTCGCCATGCGGATTGTCGCTTTGGAAGTAGACGCCGGTATCGAGGACCATGGCCCGCTTCACGAAATACTCCGGTCGGGCCATGCCATCGACTTGGATCACATAAAGCAGGCCATCGACTACGCGAGTGTCTGACGTATCGAACAGGATGGCGTCGCCGTCCTTGATGGTCGGCTCCATGCTGTCGCCCTTGCCGTAGTAGACGGCTAGGTCTCGCCCGTAAATCCCGCGACGGCGCAGGCTGGTCTTCTTGAACTTGAGACTGTGCGTTTCCGCGTACTCGGCGGCCTCGGCACCTGCACCTAGGCCCGCAGCCTGTGAGTACCCGACGATGTCATCCCACGCGTCGTCGGGCGGATTAGGGGAGTTGTACTGCTGCTCGGGCAAATCATTCCTGATATCGGTGTCCTCAATTCCTAGAGATGCTGCGAACACCTTCAGAGTCCGGTAGTTCATCGGGATCTTGCCATTGAGGTACTGGCTGACCGCGCCCTGGGTGATGCCCAGTTCGTGTGCCAGCTTCTCTTGGGTGATGCCGAGTGAACGCGCCTTGTCAGCCCATGCCGCTTTCAGCCGCGATGCGGCTGCGATATCGGATGGGGTCGGCTTCGCCTTGCGTGATGCTTCCATATGAGGAACGCTAATTAATGCCTTCATGATTTGCCAATAGCGGCACTATTGACCGGAATATCAGGGGCACTCATACTTCGGCAATGGACATCCCCACCTACCGAAAAGAGAAGGGCCTGTCGCAGGCGGCATTCGCCGCATTGCTGACGGAAACGGGCACGCCCGCCACCCAAGGTCTCGTCTCCCAGTGGGAGAAGGGCACCACTGCCATCAAGGCGGAGCGAGCAATCCAGATTGATCGCGCTACCGGTGGGGCGGTTAGCCGGTTCGACCTGCTGCCCGCGGTGTTCGGACCGATGCCGGTCCAAGCCGAGCGGCAGAGCATTGCGGCGGAGGTCGACAGCCGGATGAGCAAGCGCGCGCTGCGGGCGAAGTTTGGTTTCAAGACCGATGCGCCCCTGGCGAAGCTGCTGAGACTGCCTGTTGAGCAGGTTGAGGCCTGGCCGGAAGAGCAGAGCGTCCCGTCGCTGCCGCAGGTGATGAGGCTGCTGGGCGTGCAGGAAACGCCGCCGGTCGCCCAAGAGGCGCCGAACGACCCGGACGCTGAGCGAATCATCAACGTGGAGGCGGCATGAGCCGGCCTCATCCTTCAAACGCTCATGCTGTATCGCTCCCCAGTATCGACCTCGTTGGTACAGGCGGGACAACGAGCGTGGATCGAACCGAGTGCGTACTGCCTCTGCAAGACCACCTTTCGCCCACTGTCGAAGCAAGGTTGACAGAGGTAGTGCATAGGCTCCGAGTTTCCTGGCTCGCTGGACCCGCTCTGCTGTGGAGCGACATTCACGCGATAGGCGTAGTTCCCGGCAGTGAGCTCGAACAGCGAGTAGCGACCCCGCTCCGCGAGGGATTCCTCCGCTTTTCGCAGCTTCTCTGCGGTCTCGAACTTCTCTCGCTGCAGATCGAAGAGCGCGGTGTTCTGAGCAAGCAGAGCCGTCTGAGCACTGATCAGGGCTTCGTTGAGCTTCGCGAGTTCTGCAGCTGCCTTGTTGAAGTCGCGCAGCTCGATAGCTGCCCCAAGTCCCTTTCGAATCAAATCGATAGCTGTGAAAGCAGTGCCGATTGAGGCCATGTCCATGTCGCCCTCCTTGCGGGCTGTGTTGTTCGCACATCCAGCGTACCGCAAGGCGGGCGACGCCTTCCTTCCCTGAGTAGTTGTTGTCCATGGCGCCAATCGTGCGCCGCCCGGGCCCGGCCCGAAACCTTGAAACACCCGCCCACCCAAGGTGAACCCATGACTTGCCGCACCTCTGCCCTCAACTGGATCGACGTCCTCTACAACTCGGTGCGCCGTACGCCCGGCGGTGTGGCTGACGCGGCCGCGTTCCTGGCCGATCGCCGCGGCAAGACCATGCACCCCGAGACGCTGCGCGCAAAGCTGCGCGGCTTGGAGGGTGAGTCGGTATCGATCGAAATCGCCGAGCTGCTGACCGAGTGGATGCAGGAGAAGGCCGGCGGCGGCGAGTACGCCCTTGAGTGGATGCAGGCGCTGGCCGGCCGCTTCGGCATGGCCGTGGACGTGGTGCCACCTCCGCCGGAGGGCGGCTGGTCCGACGAGATCGGTGCGCTGCAGATGAAGCTGCTGGACATCACCACCCGCGTTGGCCGGCTGACCGGCACGGCCGTTGAGGCGATGGCGGACCGCTGCATCGACAGCGACGAAGCCGGGCTGATGGTCAGCGAAGCCCGTGCGCTGCGGACCATGGCGCACCGCCTGGAGCGGAACGTGGCGCGTGCTGCGGCGAAGGGCAAGCAGCCGAAGAGGGCGTCCCGATGAGCCATCTGGCACGTTCCACCGATATCAGCACCAGCCATGAGGCTGCCGCGCACGTGGTGTCCAGCGGCCTGCAGGCAGCCCAGCAGGACCGGGTTGCCTGCGCGATCAAGGCGCATCCCGGCCTGACGAGCATGGAACTGGCCAAGGCCACCGGCCACGACCGCTACATGCTCGCGCGCCGCCTGCCGGAGCTGCTGGAAGACGGCCGCGCATGGCGTGGCCCGAAGAAGCCGTGCGCCGTGAGCGGCCGCAGCGCGTGCACCTGGTGGCCTGTGGCCCCCGGCGACAACTACACCTTGGCGGTCTGAACCATGTCCACGATCATCATGAGCCAGTGCTGGCCGCTGCAGGGCCTGAGCGTCACCCAGAAGGCTGTACTCATCTCCCTGGCCGACCAGGCCAACGACGACGGCGTGTGCTGGCCGGCAATCGGCACCATCGGCAAGCGCTGCTGCATGTCCGAGCGCGCAGTACGCACCGCCATGGATCACCTGGAAGCCGTTGGGCTGCTGAGCCGTGAGCGGCGCTTCAACAGCAGCAACGTGTATTCGGTGACTCCGGCCAAGTTTGACGCTTCGGCGGCTGGCACAAAGGCGAAGCGCAAGGCCAAGAAATCGGGTACTGCACCGGGCGCAGGGGGTGCAGCAGATGCAGGGGGTGCGCCCGGTGCACCCGGGGGTGCGCCCGCTGCAGGGGCTCCGGCACGGGGCGCAGGTCTGGAGGTGCGCCCCGTGCCGCCTAACCGTCATATAACCCCCATTGAACCGTCAGGAGAACCGTCATTTCCGGCGGCCCTGCCGGGCACGCCGCCGATGGCGGATTCGGAGACCGAGCTGCAGACCGCATGTCGGGCCACGTGGACGGCGTACGCCATCGCCTACCGAGCCCGCCATGGAGCGACGCCGGTCCGCAACGCGAAGGTCAACGCCAACGTGAAGCAGATCGTCCAGCGCTTGGGCCACGCCGAGGCGCCGCTGGTGGCTGGATGGTTCCTGCGGGTCAACGAGCGGCTGGTGGTTCAGGGCATGCACGACCTTGGCCTGCTGCTGGCTCGCTGCGAGGCCTACCGCACCCAGTGGGCGACCAATCGCCAGGTGACCGAGACGAGCGCGCGCCAGACGGACCAGACGCAGTCCAACGTCAGCGCGGCAGACGAAGCGAAGGCCATCCTGCGCCAGGGGAGGGCTGCCAATGCTGGCTGATCACGAACAGGACCGGCTCGTTGAGCTGCTGGTGGTTACGGCCGAGGTGATCGGCGACCAGCTGCGCCCCACCGCCGCCGCGTACATGGTCGGGGACCTGTCCTGCTACCCGCTGGCGCAGCTGGAGCGCGCGCTGGAGGGCTGCCGCCGGGAGCTGAAGGGCCGCTTGTCGCTCGCGGCAGTGTTGGAGCGCATCGACGACGGCCACCCGGCGCCGAACGAAGCATGGGCGGTGGCCATTCAGGCAGCGGACGAGCGCAATACCGTGGTCTGGACCACGCTCACCCAGCAGGCATGGAACACCGCGCTGCCGTTGGTGCAGGCCGGTGACAAGATCGCCGCCCGGCCCGCGTTCCTGGAGACCTATGCCCGTCTGCTGAAGGACGCGCGCGCTGCACGCCTGCCGGCCAGCTACACGCCGTCGCTGGGCTTCGACCTCACCAGCCGCAATGCGGCGCTCACGGATGCGGTGAGCAAGGGGCTGCTGGCGCACGACCAGGTGAGCGACCACCTACAGCTGACCGCGGCGGCGCCGGCTTTCAATCCAGTGGCTCTGTTGGCTGGAAAGGTCGAGGCCTCGCCGGGCGCCAACGCGCAGATCCTGGCGTGTCTGGAGGAACTGGCACGGGAGCTCGCCGCCTGATGCGCTCGGACAACAACCAGCTGGACATCTTCATCCACGACCCCCGCCTCAGCGCCGGTCGGGAGGCGCCCTTGTGGCGTGCCGCCGCTGCGCAGGCGCTGATGGACTTTCAGTTCAGCGCAGTGGTGCGGAAGGACCGCCACGACTACTACTTGGCGAAAGCGGTGGAGCTGGAAGAAGTCGCCGCCCAGTCAAGGGCCGCCGCCTGATGTGGTCCAAGGCACCGCCGGCGACCGCCGCGGAGGGCGCGCGCATCGAGGCAGCGAAGGTGGGACCGTGCATGGCCTGCCTTGTGTTGGCAGCCATGCGCCTGCTGTCGGGCAGTCAGGTGTTCTACGGCTGCGACTACAACCACGCCAAGAGCGGGAACAAGCGCCGGGGACACGCCTTCGGGTACGCCCTGTGCGTGTGGCACCACCGCCGCCATCCGATGCAGGGCAAGACCTTCGCCGAGATGCGGGAGACGTGGGGCCCGAGCTTGATGGACGGCTCGCGCACCTTCCACGAGACCTATGGCAGCGACGACGAACTGATTGAACAACAGACCTACATCATCGAGCTGAGGGCAGCTGCGTGAGTGAGAGCAAGAAGACATGCGCCGACCAGGTGCGCGCGGCGTTCGAGCAGACCCCGGCGGAGGGGCTGAGCTATGTGGGGCTGTACGAGAAGTTGGCAGCCGATGGCATGGACACGGACAAAGCCAAGGACGGGATCAACAGCACGCTGCGCTACCTGGTCACGCGGGGCTACCTGCTCAGGACTGGCGAACGTGAAGACGCGAGGTTCCGCAGGAGTGGCACGGCGATGACTCGGCCGCGGCTGACCGAATCGCAGAGGGCAGAGCGCACCAAGGCAAAGAACCGCCGTCGCGTGGAGAGGGCCAGGGCTGCGCGCGGTGCGACGGTCGGGCTGCGGGCCGCAATGATCCCCAAGCCCGTCCGGGCGGCTGCAGCGGCCACGCCGGTTTTCGAGACGTTCGAGCAGTGGCAGGCGAGGGGCGGGAAGGTCGAGCGCCTGACTGCAGCCTGGGAACGGCCGGGGTAGGTGGGAGGGCGTCGCGATCGGTGCGACGCACTGGGAAGAAGCTGGACGGATGGACCTGACCCGCTACGACGACAAGGCGCTGGCGCTGCTGAGCAGCATCCAGCAAGACATAGCCGCGATGCGATGGACGAGGGCGTGGACCGCCCAGCCGTACGCCGCGAGGCACAGCAGGCACTGCGCTGGGCACGCGCGCTGCGCCGTGAAATCAATCGACGAGAGCACAAGGGGAAAGGCCATGGGGAATGTACGTGAGCTGCTGTCCAGCCGGATGGGGCCAACAACCGTGAAATTTGACACCGGCCGTGGCGGTACGCCGGACCTGACCACGCAGGATATTGCCGCAGCGCTGGGTATGGTGCCTGCCGGCTTGGGGCGTGAGCTGCTGGAGGCCCTGTGGTGGCCGGAGAGCGCGGCGCGCCGCATCGACCATCTGCGAAAGGCCGTCATCGCGCTGGTTGCTCCGGAATACAACCGACACCAGCAGGTGCTGAGCCTGGCGCGGACGGAATACGGCATCGCCAAAACCTGCATGGGCTGGGCGGGAAACGCGGTGACGGACATGCAGCGCCGGGAGTTTGCGCGCGCTGAGGCAAAGCTGGAGGCCACGCGCGCGCTGTGTTGGCCCATCAGCACCATGGAGCAGCTTGGCGGACTGGCGGTGGCGGTGATCGGTGAAATGGCCGCTGCAGGCTGCTGTAAGCGATGCGATGGATTGCGTACACAGGCTGCACCGGAGGGCACCGGCGTTGTGGAGTGCGAAGCATGCGACGGAAGTGGACTGGAGCAACTGAGCGGCAGGAAGCGTGCAGCAGCCATCGGGGCCGACTGCTCGGCATACAGCAGGTTCTGGCAGCCAGTCTACGAGTGGATGCTCATCCAGATGCGAGCCGCAGAGAACGAAGCTGCGCGGCAGTTTGGTCAGGCGCTTTCGCGCGCTGCATAGCGATGACTTGAAGGGTCATCGGAAACGCGGGCATTCTTGCCACTATCCAGACGCAAGCCCCGGCCACAGCCGGGGCTTTTTCTTTGCCCGCTTCCCCAGACCGGATTAACCCTCGTGCCAAGCCGGCAGCGGGGCGGGCACCTATTGACCAAACCGGGAGGGGCGATATGCCGAACCGGACAATCCACGGGGCAACCATGCGGGACGAAATCATCAGCACCGCGGCGAGTGCTGCGGCAAAGGTCACGCCACCGGTTGCGGTCGCCGGTGCAGTCGCCGGCGGCGTCAACCTCGACCGCTTGGTCGTGATCCTGACCGTCGTTTACCTGGTCGGCCAGATCACCTATCTGGCGTGGCGCTGGGTTCGCGAGTGGCGGCAGGCTGCCAAGGCGGCCAAGGCATGAGCCGGGCCGGCGGCGCCTCAGGCCGGTCCCTTGTGGCGTTGCTGGTCCTGAGCGCGGCAGGCCTCGTAACGATCGTTTCCCGCGAGGGTTATACCGAGACGGCCGTGATACCCACCAAGAACGACCGCCCCACGGTTGGCTTCGGATCGACCTTCCATGCCGACGGCACGCCGGTGCGTCTCGGTGACCGAATCACCCCGGATCGCGCCCTGCACACCGCTCAGGCGCACATCGCGGGTGAGGAAAAGCGATTCCGCGCCTCGCTCCCCGGTGTCTACCTCACCCAGGGTGAGTACGACCTCTATCTGGACTTCACCTACCAGTACGGAACAGGCAACTGGCAGACATCGTCTATGCGGCGCCAGCTGCTGGTGGGCAACTACGGTGCCGCCTGTGACGCCCTACTGCTCTGGAAGCGAGCCGGAGGCTACGACTGCTCGACGCTGATCAACGGTAAGCCGAACAAGGTGTGTTGGGGCGTGTGGGATCGGCAGCTGGAGCGGCATGCCAAGTGCGTCGCCGAGCTTGCCCCATGAGCCGGGCGTACTTCGTCTCGGGGCTGCTGATCGCATGGGTCGTGTGCTGTGTGCTGTCGTTCGCTGCAGGCTGGTCCTGGCGCGGCGATCGCGCGGCTCTGAGTACCGCCACGGCCGAGGTGGCCGGCGGACGAAAGGCCCTGGCTGGAGAACAGGTGGCGCGGTCTGTCGATCGCGAGCAGGTGGCAGGCGTTCAGCAGGCGGGAGATACCGCCGACGAGCGAGAGGAAAAGATCAATGCTGACTATCAAGAGCGCATCGCAGCTGCTGTTGCTGGCCGCGATGGTGAGCTTGGCCGGCTGCGTGGCCACTGGGCCAGTTGCGAAACCAGCCGCCTGGCCGACGGTGCCGCCGCTGCCGCAGCGGCTGCAGAACAAGACCGACTACGCCGGCTCGGTGCGGCAGGAATTGTACGGGCCTGCGAGCTCGCCCAGTCCGAGCGAGACGAAACCGTAGACCGATACCGGGCCGTCGAGGCGACCATCAACGGCGCCGAGCGCCCCTGATCCCTGGAGATCACGATGTCACGAACCATCAAAGTACTCGGCGTCACCCTGTGGCCGCCGATCTCCCAGCGGCTTGCACAGCGCCTCCGTGCCGTCGAGGTCGACGCTGAGGCATTGCGCGCCGAACTGGCCGAGGTGAAGGCGCACAGCGAGAATGTGGATTCCGCCGCCGGCTCACAGATCACCTCGCTCAGCAGCCAGCTGGCCGCAGTCAACGGGGTTCTGATCGAAGTGCAGGGCCGCTTGCCTCCGCAGCCGAAGACCAAGAAGGCCAAGGCCCAGGTCCGCCGCCGCAGCCCGCGCTGATGTCTGGGCAGGGAAAGGCCATGTTGGCGCTTGGCCGGCTCAAGGTCGGCCAGATGAACAAGACCGAGGCGGCTTACGCGGAGCGGTTGCGTCAGCTGCAGGCGGCCGGCGAGATCCAGTGGCACAAGTTCGAAGGCATCAAGCTGCGACTGGCTGACGCCATGTTCTACACGCCTGACTTTGCGGTGCTAGCCGCTGATGGCGTGATGGAACTGCACGAGGTCAAGGGCTTCTGGATGGACGATGCCAGGGTCAAGATCAAGATGGCTGCTGCCCTGTACCCGATGCGCTTCATTGCGGTCCGGGTGAAGCCGAAGCGGGACGGAGGCGGCTGGGCCGTCGAGGAGTTCTGATGGACGAGCGCATAGACCGCCTGCTGTCATTGGCCGAGCAGCAGCACGCCACTATCGTGGAGCAGGGGCGCCAGATCGCTCAGCAGGCTGAGCATATCGGTCTGCTCACGCAGTCGGTCGTGCTGCTGCTGGGCGAAGAAATGGGCGTACCGGTGACTGACGGAGACGCCGCGCCCGAGCCACAACGCACCGACATGGACGGGAAACCGTACTGATGGCCGGCTTGGCAGGCAACCGTCAAGCCAAGCGGTCTATGCCTACCAACAGCCGGGCATGGCGCCAGCTCCGCGAAACCATACTGGTGCGTGATCTATACCGATGCCAGGAGCATGGTTGTGGAGTGACGTGCACCGGGAAGGGCGAGGCCCACGTCGATCACGTCGATGGCGATCCGAACAACAACAACCCGGCGAACCTCCGAACGATGTGCGTCAGCTGCCATAGCCGCAAGACTGCTCGCGAGGACGGTGGATTTGGCAACGCCGCGCACGTGGTCATCGGTTGTGACGATGACGGGTGGCCATTGAGACGGCTCCGGGCGAATGTCGCCGGCAACGACCGGGCGGAAGTTATCCACAGGGCGAAAGCAGGCCGAGGGTGGGGGGGCCGAAAAGTTTGAGCTGAACGGCTCACGATACGCGCGTCAACCTTTCCTCACGCATCCACAGTTGGAAAGACGACCCCCTGAGGGTGGGGATTGATGGCAAACCCGCGAACGCCGGCGGCCAAGGCGGCAGTGTCTGGCGCCGCGGCGAAGAACCCGAAAAGGCACCAAAACCGGAAGACCCCAAAGGCCACGAAGGCAATCGGCCCTCCATACAAGGGGATGACCAAGCAGCAGGTCGCCGTGTGGAAGGAGCAGGTGGAAAACATGCCCTGGCTACATGCCGGCCATCGATTGCTATTGCGCCAGGTCTGCATCCTCGGCGCGCGCATGGAGACAGATCCCGAGATGGGGGTGTCGGCTATGCAGGCTCTCGGGTCGCTGCTCTCTAAGTTGGGAGCAACGCCGGTCGACGAGACGAAAGTACACCATGGCAACGGCGAAGACGAAGACCCGGACGACAAACATTTCTAACTGCCGCACCAGCGAGTACCCACTCGCTGTGGTATCTGGGAAGGTGGTGGCCGGGCCCCATGTCCGGAACGCGTGTCGGCGTCATCTTAAAGACCTCGAAGAAGCTGGTGAGCGCGGACTCTACTTCGACCGCGAAGCTGCCGATAAGAAAATCGCCTTCTTCGAAGAGGTGCTGCGCCTCAGCGAGGGGCAGTTTGAAGGCAAGCCCTTCAATCTTCACCCGAGCCAGGCATTCAAGATTGGGAGCTTGTTCGGGTGGAAGCAGGCTGATGGAGAACGCCGATTCCGGCGCGCCTACATTGAGGAAGGCAAGGGAAACGGCAAATCACCTATGGCCGGCGGTATCGCGCTTATCGGTCTGTGTGCAGATCAGGAAGCAGGCGCCCAGGTCTACGCGGTAGCGTCCCACAAGGATCAGGCGGGAATCCTGTTCCGCGATGCCGTCAAGATGGTCAAGGCATCGCCGGCCCTCAAGAAGCGCCTGCAGTTCTCTGGCGGCGAGGGCAAGGAATACAACATCGCGCACCACAAGTCGCAGAGTTACTTCCGCCCCGCGTCCAGGGACGTCGGCAAGACTGGCTCGGGCTACCGACCACACTTCGTGCTGGCCGATGAAGTACATGAGATGGCCGACGGCCGGATCATCGAGATGATGGAGAACGGCTTCAAGTTCCGTCGCTCGCCGCTTCTGTTCATGATCACCAACTCGGGTAGCGACCGGAATAGCGTCGCTTGGGCGGAGCACGAGCATGCGGTGAAGGTGGCCGCCGGTAGCCATGAGGCGGTTACCGACCCGAGCTTCATTGGCGATGTGATCGACGACAAGACCTTCTCATTTGTCTGCGGTCTGGACGAGGGCGATGACCCGCTGGAGGATCCACGCTGCTGGTTGAAGGCGAACCCCATGTTGGGGATCACCATCACCGAGGAGTACTTGGCGGGCCGCGTGAGCCAAGCCAAGCAGATCCCGAGCAAGTTGAACGAGATTCTGCGCCTCAATTTCTGCATGTGGACCGACGCTGATCAGGCGTGGATGAGCCGCGACACAGTCGAACCCTCTCTGCAGGAATTCGACCCTGCGGATCACCACGGGGCTAAGGTTCACCTTGGGCTTGATCTCTCCCAGAACCGCGACATCACCGCCCTCGGCGCTGTGGTCGAGACGGGCACCACCGAAGTGACGGTGGAGGTCGAGGGAAAAAAGAAGGTCGTCAGCAAGCCGACGTTCGATGCATGGGTTGAAGCATGGACGCCAGGGGACACGGTCAAAGCGCGGGAGCTACGTGACAAGCTGCCTTACAGCACTTGGATCAGGAACGGCCACCTCCACGGCCCCAAAGGCCAGACGATCAGCTTTCGGCATGTCGCGCAGACGTTGGCCGAATACGACCGGGACTATGAAATCGCGCAGGTCGCTTACGACCGGTATGCGTTCCGCAAGTTCGAAGAGGAAGTCAATGACCTTGGTCTTTCGATTTCGTTCGTTGAACACCCGCAGGGCGGTTTGAAGAAGGGCAAGCCGCCCGAGGAGGCAGTGAAGGCCGCCGCTGCCGCGAAGAAGCCGCCGCCGGAGGGTCTATGGATGCCCGGGTCGGTCCGCCTCTTCGAAGAGGCTCTACTGGAAGGGCGCGTCCGCATCCGCGGCAACCCTGTCTTGGTCTCGGCAATCATGTCGGCCGTGATCGAGTGCGACAAGTGGGAAAACCGCTGGCTCTCAAAGGCTCGCTCGGTAAACAAGATCGATGCCGCAGTGGCCCTCGTGATGGCCTTCGGATCGGCTCACTCAGCGGTCAAACCTGCCTCCGTGTATGAGCGGCGTGGCATCAGATTCTTATAAGGAACGCAATGTCCAGGTTCAACGAAGCTCAGCTCCAGTCGCTGGACCGGTTCTGGAATCCCCTCGCCGAGGCTTCCGCGCCACCGCTCAACGCGCGCGCTGAAGCCGGGCAGTTCAAGGGAATGGATGATCCCGCGCTGCTCGAGTTCATGCGTGCTGCTGGCGGGCAGGGCAGCGGTGGCTACCAGCTACGGAACATGGCTGTATTGCGCTGCGTGTCACTGATCTGCGGCACGGTGGGCATGCTGCCGTTAAACGTGATTGAAGCTGGCCCGGCGAAACGCGTAGCCACCGAGCACCCCGCGCACCGATTGTTGCGGCTCAAGCCGAACCCCTGGCAGACGCCGATCGAGTTCAAGCGGCAGATGGAGCTGGCGCGGCAAAGGCATGGCGACGCCTACGCCCGAATCGTGTGGTCAGCCGGTCGGCCGATCCATCTGATTCCGCTGGAGTCCACGGCCGTCGATGCGGACCTTGGCGACGATTGGCGCATGGTCTATCGCTACAACAGCAAGAAGCGCGGCGAGGTGATCCTCAAGCAAGAGGAAGTGCTGCACGTTCGCGACATTTCTGTGGATGGCGTGACCAGCCTGTCTCGGATGAAGCTCGCAGACCGGGCCATTCGCCTGGCGCTGGACGCAGAGAGGGCCGCCAGCCGGATCTTCGAAACGGGAAACATGGCCGGTGGCGCCATTGAGGTTCCAGCTGCTCTCAGCGATGAAGCGTACGCACGTATGCGGGCGTCACTCGACACCGAGTACGCAGGTGCCAGCGCCGCGCAGAAGTGGATGCTGTTGGAGGAGGGCGGCAAGGCCAACAAGTTCGGAAGCACCGCCCAGGAGGCGCAGCACGTCGAGAACCGCAATGCCCAGGTCGAAGAGGTCGCCCGTCTGTTCGGCGTGCCCCGACCTCTTCTGTTCCTGGACGACACCAGCTGGGGCAGTGGCATCGAGCAACTCGGCATCTTCTTCCTGCAGTACACGATGCTCGAGCACTTTACGAACTGGGAACAGGCTATCGCGCGAGCACTTATCGCCGAGCGCGACCTTGAGCGCTACCAGCCCAAGTTCAACGTCCGCGCCTTGATGCGCGGCACCCTGAAAGATCAGGCGGACTTCTTCGCCAAAGCGTTGGGGTCTGGTGGCACAAAGCCCTGGCACACGCAGAACGAGATCCGAGACCTGCTGGACTATCCCGAATCGGATCAGGCTGGCACCAACGACTTGATCAACCCCATGACACAGAAGGGAAAAAGCAATGAGCCTCCGGCAGCTGCCTGAAATCCGCGCCGAGCGCAGGCTGGGCGCTGCCCAGTTCGACATGCGCCCTGATGCCTTGGAGCGCTGGGAGCCCGAGGTCAGGGCCGCCAGCTCCGGCGACAACAGCATCTCGATCTACGACTCGATCGGCGAGAACTGGGAGGGTTCGGGCGTGACGGCCAAGCGAATCAGCGCAGCCCTCCGCTCAATTGGTGATCGGGACGTTGTAGTGAACGTCAACTCCCCGGGCGGCGACTTCTTCGAAGGGGTGGCCATCTACAACCTGCTGCGCGAACACAAGGGCCGCGTTACGGTTCAGGTCATGGGCCTGGCCGCGTCGGCAGCGTCGGTGATTGCCATGGCCGCCGACGAGATCCTGATGGGTGATGGTGCATTCCTGATGATCCATAACGCTTGGGCGGTAGCTATCGGCAACCGGCACGATATGGCCGATGCCGCCAAGCTGCTGGAGCCTTTCGACGCGGCGATGGCGAACGTCTACGCAGCTCGCTCCGGCATCACTGTGGCTGAAGCGGCGCGGATGATGGACGAGGAAACGTGGATCGGCGCAGCGCAGGCTGTGGAGGACGGTTTCGCCGACGGCTTGCTCGATGGCGCTGCAGCTACGAAGGGTGCTACGCAAGCGGGCGGGGGGCGAAAGGCGCTCGCGTTGGTCGAGGCTGCGATGGCCAAGGCCGGCCACTCGCGCTCGATGCGCCGCGACACCCTGAAGTCCCTGTTCAACGGCAAGCCGAGCGCTGCCGAACCTGCCACGCCGCGCGCTGGCTCTAGTGAAACCTCGGCCCTGCTCCTGGGCCTTCTCGACAACATCAAAGGCTAAGAGGCCAACAATGAACAAGATGTCCCACGGTCGCGTCCCGCGCGGCCTCGTTTCCGTGCGCGCCGATGGCGGCGCACAGCCCGATGTGAAGGCTTTGGTGGAAAGCCTGAATAAGGCATTCGCCGACTTCCGGGCCGAGCACACCCAGCAGCTGGAGGAGGTCAAGAAGGGCAACGCCGACGCACTCCAGGCACTCAAAGTCGACACCATCAACGCCGATATCTCCCGTCTGCAGGCGGCCGTCGACGCTGCCAACACCCAGATGGCAGCGTTCCAGATGGGTGGTGGCGCCGCATCCGACAGCGTCGCGGATGCGGAATACACCAGCGCTTTCCGTGCCCACTTCCGCAAGGGCGAGGTACAGGCTTCGCTCAACAAGGGTGTGGCCGAGGAAGGCGGCTACCTGGCCCCGGTCGAATGGGACCGCTCGATCACCGATCGCCTGGTCATCGTCTCGGACATGCGTCAGCTGGCCAATGTTCAGCCGTGCTCCGGCGCCGGCTTGACCAAGCTCTACAACATGGGCGGCACCGCCTCTGGCTGGGTCGGTGAAGAGGACGACCGTCCCCAGACCGGCACGGGGAAGTTCAAGTCCCTCGGCTTCGGTTGGGGCGAGATCTACGCCAATCCGGCGGCCACCCAGCAACTGCTGGACGACTCCCAGATCAACTTGGAGGCCTGGCTGGCTGGCGAGGTGGAGCAGGAATTTGCAAAGCAGGAGGGATCCGCGTTCTTCTCCGGCAACGGCGTGAACAAGCCCTTCGGCATCCTGACGTACGTCGAGGGAGGCGCCAATGCGGCCAAGCACCCGTTCGGTGCAATCAAGGCCGTCAACAGTGGCGCTGCGGCGGCGATCACCAGTGACGGCATCATCGACCTGATCTACGAACTGCCGTCGGCATTCACTGCGAATGCGAAGTTCTCAATGAATCGCAAGACCCAGGGCACCGTGCGAAAGCTGAAGGACGGTCAGGGCAACTATCTGTGGCAGCCCTCGCTGGTCGCCGGCCAGCCGGCTACGCTGGGTGGCTTCCCGGTTCAGGATGTGGCGGCGATGCCGGACGTGGCCGCCAATGCCACCGCCATGCTGTTCGGTGACTTCAAGCAGACCTACACCGTCTACGACCGCGTGGGTGTGCGTGTGCTGCGCGATCCGTTCACCAACAAGCCGTTCGTGCAGTTCTACACCACGAAGCGTGTGGGCGGCGGTGTGCACAACCCCGAGCCGATGCGCGCTCTCAAGATCGCGGCTGCGGCCTGATCGTCAACCTGCCGGGTGGTCTCGCGCCACCCGGCCCCAGCCATGATCGAGGTTCAGCAATGGCAAAGTTCATCAAGCCTTTCCGTGGTGTGCGGGTGGGCCAGATCTACCCGGTCCAGTTCGCCGTTGGCGAGGAGTGCCCGGCCGAGCTGGAAGCCGGCGCACTGTCTGTCGGTGCGCTATCCCTGGCAGCCGCCCCACTGCTCTCGTCCAGCTTGGCGGGGTCCAACACCCTCCCGGACCAGGTGCCGTTGGCCGATGGCGTCACTGTGAGCGTGGAAGATATGGTCAGCCACGCGCACAACGCGTCTGGCCTTACCGCTGAAGCCTGGAATGCCTTGGATGAAGAACAGCGAGACCAGGCACTCGGCCTGTCCATCCAGCAGCTGACGGCCGAAGCAGAGGCCAAGCAAGCGACGACCAGCAGCGATCCCGCGGCTGCCGGCACTGGCGATGCAGGTAACACCCCGCCGGCAGCTGAGAAGGGTGAACTGATCCAACAGTTGGAGGCGGCTGGTGTTGCCTTTGACAAGCGCTGGGGCGTGGACAAGCTCACTGCGGCGCTTACCGAGGCCCGGAAGGACTGACAAATGAGCCTGATTTCGATCGAGCAAGCCCGGGCGCATGTCCGGGTGGAGGATGACTACCCGGTCGAGCAGCTTCAGTCTGCGGTGGACGGTGCGCAGGACGCCGCGCAGGCGTATCTCAACCGGCGCATCTATGAGAGCAAGGACGCTCTCGACGCCGACCGCGTGGAATACCCCGGCGCAGTGGGCGCCGCTGCGTCTTCCCGCGACAGTGCGCTGGCAGCAGCGGTGTTCATCCAAGACGCCGAGGAGCGATCAGCGGCAATTCGCCTTGCGCGCGTCGTGTATCAGGAAGCCATTGCTGATGCGGGGAGATGCGTGAACGGAGTCGTGGTGAACCCGAGCATCCGTTCAGCGATCTTGCTTACGATGGGCCATCTGTACGCAAACCGGTCTGATGTGGTGGTCGGCGCGCAGGTGATGGAGCTCCCGCAAGGTGCGCGGTCTCTTCTCCGCCCCTACCGCAGGGTGATGATGCCATGAGCCTTCAGGACGGTGAGCTGACGAGTCGGATTCGGTTCGAGCGAAAGGTGACGGAGCGGGATCCACTAGGTGGAGACGTCGCCTCACGGTGGGAACCCGTGGTCAGCGTGTGGGCAAAGACCACCAACAACCTGGCAGCGACCACGGAAATGATTGCCGCAGGGGCTGATCGATATCGTGAGCAGGTCCGGTTCGATATGCGGCTCCGCACGGTCGAACCGGCGTGGAGGATTCTGTTCCGCGGGAAAGCCTTCGACATTAAGTCGATTGCTCCCAGCAATGATCGGAGTGAACTCGCCATCATTGCCGTTGCGGGGATCTCAGATGGCTGAAGAGCTACAGCTACATGGGCTGAAGGGGCTTTTGACGACGCTTCGCGGATTGCCGGACGAGGTCCGTGGGAAACCCCTGCGCACCGGCATGCGCAAGGGCGGCAACATCATCCGTGACGAGGCACGCAACCGGGTGGTGCGGCACTCAGGCTTTCTTGCCAGCGAGATCGTGGTCCGCAGAGCCAACGCGAGGAACCGGCGCCGAGCAGGCGTGGGCAAGGACGGTGAGTACTTCACCGTCGGTGTCCGGGTCGGCCGAAAGGCCAAGTACTCGAACACGAAGCGCAACCAGCGCCTGCGACGCGTCGGCAAGGTCTATGAGACTACGGGATGGGCACACTACTGGCGGCACGTCGAATTCGGGACCAAGAAAATGGCGGCGAAGCCGTTCCTGACGCCTTCGGCTGAGGCTCGCGGGCCGCAAGCTGCCCAAGCGATCATCAATGAAACGTGGATCGCGATCACTCGCGCGCTGAAACGACAAGGCTGGGTGCTGTGATGGTTCCTCTGATCCAATCGATCTTGCAGGCCAGCGGCCCTGTGCACGCGCTGTTGGGCGACCCGATTCGCGTGTGGCCCGGCGTGGCGCCCGAGGGCGCGGCGCTGCCCTACGCGACTTGGAGCGTCGTGGGCGGGTCACCAATGGCGCAGCTTTCGGATCCGCCGCCGGCGGACGGTTGGCGCGTGCGCCTGACGGTGTGGGGCGCCGGGGCGAGTCAGGCCAACGCCGCGGCGGTGTCGATCCGCGACGAGGTGGAGCGTCACGGCAGCATCGAGTCCTACAACCCCCCGCCTGATGACGACGACACCGGTGCCTTCGGCATTTCCTTCGACGTGCGGCTGCTGGCCATCCGGTAGCCGGTCAAATTCGCAACCCCAACCGCCGGCGTAAGCCGGTTTTTTTGTGCCCGGCGACCGGGCTTCACACAAGAGGTAAACTGCAATGGGCGTTTTGAAGTCCAAGCACACCCAGCTGTTCATCGCTACCGCGCTCGCCGAGGTCACCAAGGTGACCCGTCTGCGTTCGGTCGGCTTCCCCGATGGCCAGGCATCTGAAATCGATGTGTCCGATTTCGACGATGACTGGGACCAGTTCGTTGCCGGCCGCAAGGCCACCGGCAGCACCACCATCGAGATCAACTACGACGCGGTGGACCACGAGAAGATCGAAGCCCTGCACACCAGCGGCGCTGTCGTGGACTTCTTGGTCACCGCACCGAAGTCTGAGACCGAGGGCGTAGAGAAGCCCGTCGCTGTCAATGGCGTCATCACGCCGCCGGACGATGTGGTTTCCAAGCAGTTCAAGGGCTTCGTCCAGAACTTCGCCGTCCAGGTGGCGGACAACGATATCTGGAAGGCCACCATCACCATTCGCGGTTCCGGCGCAGTCACTACCCACCGTCCGGCGCCCTGACCGGCGGAACGGCGCTCTCTCTTTCGGCCCGCTTCGGCGGGCCTTCTCTTTGGTCGGGCGCGCGGGAACCCCCGCGTGTTAGCCGTGCGCGGCCTGCGCGCCCTGCCACCATTTCAGGAAACGGCCCATGAGCAAGACCAACGACACCCCGGCGAGCGATACGCCTGCCACCTCCCAGACCGTGCTGCAGACCTTCACCAGCCTGGGCATGTTCGCGTCCAAGGACGTGCATGCAGACACCATCACCCTGCCCAGCGGCGACAAGGCGCAGTTCCACGTGCGCGAGCTGCCGGATGCGGAATTCCGCAAGCTGTTCCAGGACGGCGATCGTGCCAAGCTGATCGCGGCGACCATCTGCGATGAGGATGGCAAGCCGGTGATGACGGCCGCCCAGGCCTCGCAGCTCAAGCCGCTGGTGGCCGCCGAGCTGCAGCAGGTGGCCATGAAGCACTCGGGATTCGGCGACAAGGCCGCTGACGCCCAGGCAGAGGCGGGAAACGCCTAAGGCAGCGGGGCGAGGACTGGTTCTGGCATGTCCTTGCCGGCCATCTGCATCGTACTGTGGCCGAGCTGCGCGGGACCATGTCGCGCAAGGAGTTCCTGCGGTGGTGGGAGTTCCACAAGCGGAACCCCATCGATCCGGTGGGGTTGCATATCAAGCCGGCCGCATTCGCTGCCTTCACCTTCGCTGCGCACAGCCAGGCAGGCACGAAGCGCGGCATGCAGGATTTCATGGATGTGCTGGTGCCCAAGTCGGACGACGACGAGGCCCAGGACTGGTTCGATTCACTGGGATGACCAATGGCTGACAACTTCGGACGCTTCGCGGCGGTTCCCATTGGCCCGCTGCTGGCCGCGCGAGACGGCGGCCTGACGCTCGCCACCACGGCCGAGGCCAACCTCAACCGTATGGCGCGATCGGACGTGGCGCAAAGCGCTGGCACGGTGGGCGTAGAGTTCGCGGTCTGGGGCGATGACGACGTGTCGGCTGTGATCGGCCTCGCTACTGCAGCGGCGCCGCTCAACAGTTACCCGGGTGCTGCCGCCGGCGGCGTGGGGTGGGAGCTGGGCACCGGCCGGGTACTGCTGGACGGCGCGCCCGTCGCAAGCGGTCTACCGATCGTCAAACACGGCGATATTGTTGGGCTGCGGGCCGTGTTCGGCACTCCGTCACGCCTGCAGCTCTACCTGGGTGCCACCCAGGTGCATCAGCGGGATATCAACCTGGCCGGTCCTTTGCACTTTGCCGCCGCGCTGGCGTCGAGCAAGGCCGGTGGCCTCTGCATGGCGGTCAACGCTGGGCAGTGGAACGCGCGAGGGCCGGCCGCGCTTGCCGGCTGGAAGGTCGCTACGGCCTCCCGCCCTGTCACTCGCCTTGCGGACGCGGACTGGCTGACCGCGCCCGGTGACCTCCCGGCCAATGCCCGCTACGAGGGGCTGATCGCCGAAGGGGTGAACCTGATCAGCGAGATCAACTTCTGGCCGTGGGGCGGCGACCCGGTGACCCAGACCAGCGCCGCCGAGTGCGTGTTGCTCGACGCCGACGGGCTGCTCGACAACCTGGCGCTGTCCGGCGCCTCAGGGATGCCAGTCCAGATCCGGGCGGGCAGCTCCGCCGGCATGCTCGCCGACACCTCGGCCGTGTTCCGCTTCACCGTGGACCGCATCGAGATCAACGACGACGGCAGCAAGACGGTTCACTTCCGCGATGCCCACGACGATCTGGACGAGACAATCAACCGCGGCGTGTTCATGCCAAACATCGCCGCCCTGGCATGGAAGCCGCAGCCGGTCGTGATCGGGGCGGTGGCCAGCGTGCCGGCGATGGGTGCCAATTCTGATGCGACCGCGATGTTTGTGGCCGACGGCCTGGTCTATGCCGATGCGGTGATGGACCGCGGCGATCTGATGGAGCCGGGCACGTTCGATCTGTCGCCCGACGGGCAGCAGCTGCTCATGAAGTCGCCGCCGGTCACACCGGTGGTGGCGGACCTGTCCAGCGTTGGACCCGGCCAGCGACCTGCCACCCTGCAGCAGGCGATCGCCGACATCATGGGCCGCTTGGGTAAGACCTCATGGTCCGGTGGCGACTGCGCCGCGGTTGATGCCGCAACGGGCTATGCGGGCGTGGGTTACTACGCCGGCAATGCGATCACCGGGCGGGATGCCATGAACGCCATCCTCCCCAGCTATGGGGCGGCCTGCTACCAGGACGCAACCGGGGTGCTGCGCTTCACCCGTGTGGTGGCGCCCGAAACGTTCGGCGGTGCTCCGGCCTTCGAGCTCACGGCCAACGACCTGGCCGAGGATCTGCTGGCAGTGCCAGACGACGCGCCGAACCTGACACGCCGCATGGCCTACCGCCCGAACGCCCAAGCGTTGGCCGCCTCGGATCTGGTCACCGATGTGGTGGACGTGCCGCAGGCGCGCCGCGACGAGCTGACCGGCCTGTTCCGCGCGCAGGTTTACGGGGGCGGGGTGCTGCACCAGCACTATCGACGCGCGGACGCGGCAGACCCGGTGATCTCGCTCTTCTGGCACGCAGCTGACGCGCAGTCGGAGATCGATCGGGTGATGGGCATGTACCGCGAGCAGCGGTTCTTCTACCAGGTGACGGTGCGCGGCGATCAAAGCCTTGCCCCACAGCCCGGGCAGATCGGCCGGCTGACGTACCCACGCTATGGCTTGGACGAGGGCAAGGCCGTGCTGGTGCGGCGCGTTGAGCGCAACCCGGCCACGGGTGACGTGGTCCTGACGATGTGGGGTTGATCGGATGCTGATCGGATATGGAATGCCAGCCCCTCAATCGGTGGCGCTGGTGGGTGGGACCTGGCTGACGGCAGATGGCGGCGCCGCGCTGTTCGACGGCAAGCCCGCGCGACGGGCGCGCATCGCCCGCACCGGCGCACTGTCTATCAACATCACCCTCGCGGAGGCTGTGGTGCCGGGCATCGTGGCCGTGCTCGGCCTCAACGTGCCGGCCGGCGTCACCATCCGCGCAGCTGGCGCCACCGGCCAGACCGTACGCCTGCCGACCGGGACCGTATGTGCATGGCTGTTCCCAACCGGTAGCGCGGCGGTGAGCAGCGTGGCAGTTGAGATCGACACCACTATGGCCAACGTTGAGGTCGGGGAGATCGCGATCTTCCGTACGGTGGACGTCGGGATCACGGATGGATGGGCCGTGGCGCCGGTTGACGCCAGCACCCACACGCGGACCAAGGGCGGGCAGGTGAACACGGTGGCAGGTGCCGTGTACCGCCGCCTGACCGCCACGCTGTCCGGCCGCGCGACTGAGGTGGTCCGCAAGGGCGGCCTGAGCGGTACAGACTGGGAGACGGTCGCGATGGCGATGGCTGGGCGCCAACGCTCATGCGTGGTGCCGCAATACCGCGACATTCAGACCAAGGCGTTCGATCCGGTTCTGGCTGCGCGCGCTGCCATGTATGGCCACGCCACCCAGCTGCCCTCTGCCGAGAACATCAGCCGACAGTACTTCAGCGGATACATGGAGTTCGAGGAGGTTCCTGCGTGACGGTTCCGTTGGTCGACTTCCCGGTGAGACAATCCGCGGTTCTTCACCAAGGGAAGCAAGGATGATTGAACACACGAGCAAAGTGGATGTGCCTGACGCTGAGCCGCCGTCTGCGCCTGATGAGCTGCCAATCCGTGCAGGAGACACGCTGGAGGAAATTGGGAGGCTCATGCTTTTTCTGTCTGTTGCCGCAGGCGGCGTGGGAATTTTCGCCTTCGGCCGAATCCCCACCGTAACGAGTTGGGGCATCAGCTACGAGTGGCACCCCCTCGCGGTCTTGGCTGTTCTGATCGGTGCGGTCTGGACCGTCGCTCTTTCATGGGCGGTTTATAGAGCGGGAACGACGCTGCGGTGGATCGAGGCCATCGGCCGGAAGCTCGACATCAAATAGTCGCGTAGCCCTAGAGGCTCCGCTGTGACCAGGCCCGCCACGTGCGGGCCTTTTTTATGGACGCAATATGGCCCTTTATACCCTGACGGTTGATCTGCTGGCCGAGACGGGCAGCTTTGAGCGGGACTTGGGCAAGGCTGCGCGCGCATCTGATCGTTCGGCGCGTTCCATGCGGCAGATGCAGCGCGAGATGTCCGACAGCTTCGCCCAGGCTGCACGTGACGCAAAGGTGTCCGTAACCAGTATTGACCTGAGCATGGCCACACTCGCCAAGGGGTTCGGCGCGATCGGTGGTGGCGCGCTGTTGGGAATGTTCATCACCGAAACCATCAATGCGCAGAATGAGTTGGCGCAGCTGAATGCCGCCCTCAAGTCCACCGGACAGGCCGCTGGCTTCAACAGCAGACAGCTGACGGACATGGCCGACAAGATGGCCAAGGCGACGATCCATTCGTCGGGCGAGATCGTCAACGCGCAGACGCGCCTGCTGTCGTACACCGGCATCGTCGGTGAGAACTTCCCCCGCGCGCTGCAGCTGGCGATCGATCAGTCGGTACGCCTTGGCGAGAGCATTACCCAGTCCGCGGAGACGGTTGGCAAGGCGTTGGAATACCCGGCCGAGGGTGTCTCTGCGCTGACCAAGCAAGGCTTCAAGTTCACCGCACAGCAGAAGGACATGCTGGCGTCGCTGGAAGCGGCCGGAAGGCTGGGCGAGGCGCAGGCCATCGTCATGGGGGTGATGGAAGAGTCCTATGCCGGTGCAGCTAAGGCCGCGCGCGAGACGCTGGGCGGGGCGCTCATCGGCCTGAAGGAGTCCTTTAACGACCTGCTGGGCAGCCAGGCACAGAGCGGTGGAATCGCTGCCGCTACAGCAGCGGTCAATTCCTTCGCCGAGAATCTCAGTGTGGTGGCAGCGGCCGCCGTTCCACTCGGCGTAGGCTTGGGTGTGTTTTACGCTGGTGGCAAGCTGACCAAGGGCATTGCTGCACTGAATGCGCTCTGGGCGACGAACGCGGTCGTGGCCAATCGCGCCTCAGTAGGCATGATGGGCATGGTCCCAGCAACTGTTCGCCTCACAGCAGCGCAGACCGCCGCCCGCGTTGCAGCGCAGGGATTGTCATCTGCCTACGCTGCCCTTGGTGGCCCGGTCGGGATTGCCGCCGCACTCGCCACTGCAGCGGCCGGTTGGTGGGTGATTCGCGACAGCACGAAAGATGCCGATAGCGCGCTCATCGACTTCAACGGAACGATGGATGACACCATCGATAAGTTCCGCGAGCTGAACAAGCAGCAGCAGGCGGGCGAGATCCTGCGACTGCAGAAGGAAATGCAAGCGGGTTACGACGCAATCGCCAGCGCCATTGATCGTATGTACGGCGTGGCGAACAGCGAGGTCGGTGGCATTCCCGCTCGTGAGTATGGCAAGGAGGTGCGCGCGCTGCGCGAGCAATTGCAGGCCGGGAAGGTCAGCGCGGATCAGTTCGCTGCTGAGCTCGCTAACGCCAATGCCAGGCTCTTGGAAGGTGCGCCAGCCGCGAAGCGGATTACCGATAGGTTTGTTGAGCAGACAGCGTCAGCCGCCACGCTGGGCCTGAAATACGAGCAGCAGAATCAGCTGCTCGGCACGTTCATCGGCACCAGCAATGGCGCCGAACGGCAAACCGATGCAACGACGGCAGCGTTGAATCGCCAGGCAGTAGCATCCAAGGCCGCTTCCGACGGGATCGACCAGCACCTGAAGTCCCTACAGTCCAGCATCGACGGCCAACTGGTGAATCTCGTGCGCCTGAAGCAGGGCGCCGAGGCAGCCTTCATGGTTGACGTCGGGCAGAAGATCAACGCAGCCGGCGGCGCCGACAAGCTCAGCGCGGAGCAACGCGCTGAGTACAACAAGCAGATCGCGCTGGGGCTGAGCCTGATTCGTCAGACCGAGGTGGCCCAGAAAGCTGTGCAGTCTGCGAAAGCGGGTGACAAGGCGGCGATCAAGGAGCAGAAGGCCGCGACCGACGCGCTCGAGCGCTACCGCCAGCAGGCGGAGCTGGCCGCAGCGGCGATGAATGGCCCGCTCGACGAGGCGATGGCCAAGCACCTGCAGAACATGGCCGAGTACAACGCCGCGATGGCCAAAGGCAACATCGCCCAGGCTGATGCCAACGTGCTGATGGCCCAGAGCGCAATGGAATACGCCAAAGTGGCGGCGGAGGTGGATCGGGCCATTGCGAGCCCGGAGGCCTTGCTTGCGACCATGGACGGCGAGCTGGCGATGCTGGGCAAGATCGGCCGCGCACGCGAGCTGTATCGCCGGCAGCTGCTCAACGAGCGCGACATGCGCCAAGAGCTGCAGAAGGCGGTGGAGGCAGCCGGTGGCAAGGAAGCGCTGGCGCTGGCCAAGGGCGCGGCGAGCTACGAAGAGTACGAGCGTTCGATGCTGGCTGCGGCTGATGCGTCCGCGGCGTTGTCACTGCGCGTGGAAGAGGCGGCGGCCAACGTCGAAGCATGGGCCAACGTGGTGATCTACGGTGTCGGCGACGCCGCAGATGCCATGGCCGACTTCGTTGCCGGTGGGCTCCGCGACTTCAACGGATTGTGGGACGACCTGAAGGACGTGGCCAAGCAGGGCCTCCGCGACCTCGCGCGCCAGCTGCTGCAGCAGAAGCTGGTGATCCCGATCCAGACCCGCATCATGGAAGGCTTCAGCAACTGGGGCAGCCAGGGCGGCGGCTTCAGCATGCAGAGCATCATGGGCATGTTCGGCGGCAACGGATCTGCCGCCGGTGGCCAGAACGTTGGGACGATCGCCGGTCTGTTGTCCAAGGGGCAGGGCCTTTTCAGTGCCGGATCTGCCGCGTCGAGTGGCGCCAGCGCGGGCAGCCTCATGGGATTCGGCAACAACGTAGCAGCGCTCACCGGTGGCGGCGCCGCGGGTGGGTCCGCAGCAGCTGGTGCCGGTGCTGCTGGCTCTTCCGCGGCGGCGGCGGTGCCGATCATCGGCTGGATCATCGCCGGGATGATGAAGAACGCCGAGCTGTTCGATCAGGGCTGGGACATCGCCAATGGCGAAAGCTGGACGGGCAAGATCGCGACGGCCGGCGCTGTAGGCCTTGCGGACAAGAGCTTCCGTGGGCTGGGCCTCAACGACAAGACCGCCTCTATCTTGTCGGGGTCCAGCATCCACGCAAAGCTGTTCGGCCGCACCGCGCCCAAGATCACCGGGCAGGGCATCACCGGCAGCTATGGCTTTGACGGCTTCGCTGGCCAGAGCTACGCGGACGTCAAGGCGAAGGGCGGTCTGTTCCGCAGCGACAAGAAGTGGACGCAGTACACCGGCCTCGATCCCAACATTGACCGCACCTTCGATATGGCCGCACGCCAGGTGCGTGGTGCTACCACGGATCTGGCCAAGCAGCTGGGTGTGGATCTGACCCAACAGCTGGCCGGTGTGCGGGTGAATCTCGGCAAGCTGTCGCTGTCGGCCGACTCGGCCGAGGCCAAGGCCCAGCTGGAAGCCTACCTGGGCGACATGACCGACCGCTTGTTCACCGAGGCGGTGCGGGCGTCCGGCTTCGGCAACCAGCTGGACGGGTACTACGAGTCGGCCGACGTTTTCTCCGCGCTGAGTGCGTCGATCGCGCTGGCCGTCGGCAATGCCGACCAGCTGGGCCGGGCACTGAACAGCATGGAGATCGAGAAGGTCAACAAGGCGGTGGACTACTTCCAGGACCTGGCCGGCGTCGCAGGCACGGACCTGGCCACCCAGATCGAGAAGGTCACCGGCCTTCTGGGCAACTACGCCACGCTGATGGCGGATGTGTCCACGCAGCTGCTCACCGGCAACTTGACGCAGTACCAGTCCCAAGCGCTCACGATTGAGCGCACGTACCGCCAGCAGGTAAAGGCCGCCAATGACTACGCCAAGGCACTCGGCTTGTCCGGCGCGCGGGCAGAGGACCTGGCCAAGATCGAGGCACTGCGGGCGACCAACATGGGCAAGCTGCAGGCCCAGATCGATGCCGACAAGAAGGCGATGAAGTACGGGCTGTCGATCAGCGACCTGTCGCCGCTGACCGACCAGGAGAAGCTGCAGGAGACGATGCGCGAGCTGGAACGCGCGGTGTCAGGTGGGGACAGCAGCGCGGCGCAGGCGGCCGCACAGGCCGCTCTGGGCTTTGGTCGCAACCTCTACGCCAGTGGCCAGGACTACAACAGCCTCTACGGGCAGGTCACCGGCCTGATCGACAGCATGAAGGTGGGCAACCTCGACCTCGAGGACGGCACCAGCATGGGCAAGCTGGCTGACGTGATCGAGGCGCTGCCGGACAACTTCAGCCGGGCGGTGTTCGACCTGGTTGTCGATGGGAAAGGCCAGGCCGAGACGACCTCGGCGGTGCAGCAGAGCAACACCCTGCTGGCAGAACAGAACCAAGTGCTCCGCGAGCTGCTGCGCGTGACCACGTCCGGCGTGCGCACCAGCAACAGCTCCGCCATCCGCGAAACCCTCAACAGGTAACCCCATGCAAGAACGGAAACTCACCCTGATCGATATCGGGGCGGGCGCGCTGCCGTCTGTCACTCCGGTCACGGCGCAGAACTCGTCCTGGTTCCCGACGGTGTACGTGTCACCGGAGACGCCCCCGGTGGATGGGGTGACGCCAGAGCCGGTCGCCGACGGCGTCCTGATCGAATGGGACGCCGTTGACCAGGCCGGGGTGGTCTACATCATCGAGCGCGGCCCCGCCCATGATGGACCGTGGACGGAGATCCACCGGACCACCCAAACCCGCTACCTCTACAGCGATGGCAGCGGGCAGAAGTGGTACTTCCGCATCACCGCCTCGGTGCGAGGTAAGCCGGGGGTGGGGACGGTGGTGGAAGGTACACCGACGCCCACAACCGCAGAGTTGATCGCAGCCCAGCAAAAGCTGGACAAGGAAATTGCAGACAGGATCGAAGCGAATGCGCTTGAGGCGGCAGCTCGGGCGGAAGGGCTGGCACAAGCAGCCCAAGATCTAGCGCTCGAAGCACGAGCGCGTGCCGACGGTGTGCGCCAAGCGCTGGATGCCGTGGGAGCCGAGACACAAGAGCGAGCCGATGAGCTGCTCAATGAGCGGATGGAGCGGAGCGCCGCGATTACTGAGTTGTCTCATACGCAGCAGAGTGACCATGAATCGCTCTCCCGCGCGCTGTCGGAAGTTGCCGCCGGCAGTGGTACGCAATTTGACAGCAAGCGAATCTGGTACTTCGATGACGGCGTGGAAGGATGGACCGGCAACGGCGAACCCGGCTTCGATAGCGGGTGGCTGCGGCCGGCCAACGCAGACGCGTCCCCCTATGTCCAGTCTCCTGACACGCTTGGCCTAGATGCCGGCGCTTACAGCCATGTGAAGCTGCGGGTCCGGAAGATAGGTGCGCCCGTCTGGGTGGGTGTACTCCGTTGGGTAACGATTGACGATCGCGACTGGAAATCTGTCAGGACGTTCGAGATCTCCGAACCAGTTTGGGACACCAATGGGATTGCTACGGTCACCGCTGCAGAGATCCCCTGGGCCGGCGAAGTGACGGCCTTTCGTGTACAGCTCGGCGACTCGCAGACAGTTTCCCACTATTACCTGATCGACTGGGTTGCAGTGGGGCGCCCGACGCCAGGCGCGGGCGTGGCATTAGTCCAAGAGGAGTCAGCTGCTCGTGTCGCTGCCGATAGCATTGAGGCATCCAAGCGGGAAACCCTAGCGGTCCAGTTGCGCGGCGACTATGAGGGGACGGACCTGTCCCAGGTTGCCACCGGCCTGTTCGCGGCCGAGCGAGACGCACGCGTCAGCGCCGATGATGCCTCGGCATCAGCTATCGAGATCCTGCGGGCCCGCATGCCGGTTGGCGATGGACCGCTGGCCACCGAGGCGAGCGTGACAGAAGAGAGTCAGGTGCGCGCTGATGGGGATAGCGCCAACGCGCGAAATATCGAGTTGGTGCAAGCGCGTATGCCAGCCGGCGATGGAAAGGTGGCGTCGGTCGAGGCCTTGGACAGCGTTACGGCCAAGGTCGAAGGGACCGAACAGGGCCTGGTCTCCATGGGCGAGCGGGTGACCTCGTTGAATGCTCAGTTCGACGGCGAGCATGCCGGCGAAGACGATTGGAACGCCGGCGAGAGCGATTGGAGCGCCGGCACCGTAACCATCTACACGGTCATCGCCGATGGCGATCATACCCAAGCCAAGAAGACGGACGCGGTTACGACCGAATTTGGCGAGTTCAAGGCGGGGGTGACTGATCAGATCGACGCGATCGCGGACGATGTATCGGCGCAAGCGCAGCAGCTTGTAGGCGTACACGCGGAACTCGAGGGAAAGGCATCCACGGACGCAGTCAACCAGCTCCGGTCGAGGGTGGACCAAAACGCCGAAGGCATTACCGCAGTGTCCGAGCAGCTGGGGTCGGTCAAAGCGGAGGTTGCGGACAAGGCGAGCGCGCAGGTGGTACGGGGTATGCAGGCGCAGGTCCAGCAGACCGCCGACGGCCTTACACGGGTCTTGGCCAAGGCCTTCCTGCACCTGATCGCTGACGGCGGCAATGGACCCGTTGTCGGCGGCATGGAGATCGATAACAACGGGCGTGTGGTGAACACGCGGTTCCTGAGCGACACGTTCGAGATCATCGCTCCCGGCGCCGATCGCGGCATGGAATGGCGTGACGGTTACCTACGAGTCTGGAACGGCTCCGCGCAGCGAATCATTGGCACCGACTTCGGCAATGGAAGCGAGGGGCTGATGGACTACTTCGGCCCCAATGTCGGCGCCCGCGCGGCGACGAAGGCGAATGCCGTGATGTGGATGGACAACGGTGGCAACGCCTACTGGGGGGGCGCCCTGGCTGCTGGCGTCCTGCGTAATGCGGTGCAGACCACCACCACGGTCATGGCGGGAACGCAGTTGGTCTGCGGCCCGTTCTCCAGCAACGGGCGCAACAAGAGCGTGGTCTTCAGCTTCAGCCGTACGGTACGTCGCACCAAATCGGCGTATGGGTCGCAGGGATTCGTGGCCGGCGCGGGTGAAAACACCTGCACGATCAACATCTATCGAAAGGTGGAAAACGATCCGGAGACGTTCTGGACGCAGCTGGTAGCCCGAGGTGGGGTGAGCATCAACAACGAGGTCGACGGACCCGATGTCGCCATATCGGCGTGGGGCGGTGCGGTGACCCTCAACGATGGCGCCGACGGCAGCCGCCAGCGGCAGTACCGCGCAGAGATCGTCGGTGCCAGCGAACAGCAAGTGACGCACCAATCAGGCAGCTTCAATGCGCAGGCCATTGAACAAAGCATGTCGATTGTGTCCGTAGAATCCTAAGCCGGAGAGAACATGGCGCTCAAACACATTGACCAGGATGGTATCTATCCTGGCGGCAAGCGGGGGCTGCCCGGTCGGGCAGCGATGGCGATCGTTAACGAGAATTCAGCCGAAACCGAAGAGCGCTTGAGCGCACTCGAAAGCGGCACCGGTGGCGTGGTTGATGACATCGAGGCGTTGCAAAGCGGATTGGCGACCGAAGCTCAGAGCCGATCCCAGATGGATGCGGTGCTAGGGGCCCGAATTGACTCGGAGCGTGAGTCCTTGGAGGCACTTGACGCTCGCATTCTTGGCAAGAGTCGATTGATCAACGGCAACTTTGACTTCACCCGGCGCGGGGTGGCGGGTTCCCGCACCAGCGCAGAGTACGTCGAGTTCTACACGGTGGACCGCTGGGTGTGCGGCTTCGTGGGCATCAACGGAAACTGGGGTGTGGGAGGTACGCCGCTGGGTGCAATTGCCGGCTCTCGCCGCTTCCTCGGGTACAACATCGTGTCCGTCGCAAACAACAACTCTGCAGCCTATGTCGGGCAGAAGATTGAAAGCTGCGACACCTTTGCAGGTAAGACTGTCACCCTTTCCATATGGGCGCGCAGTAATGTAGCCGGGAAGAAAATTGGTGTGCGCATCTTGCAGCTGATGGGCACTGGCGGAAGCCCCTCGGCCAATACCTCGACGGAATGCTCTGCCGTTGCGATCCTAACAACCTCTTTCAAGCGTCATACCTTCACGGTCACACTGCCCTCAATGGCCGGCAAGACGCGCGGTAACAATGGCAACGACAGCCTGTTCGTCGTTTTGGACTACTGCGCCGACTCGACGTTTTACGCAGGTCAGATCGTGGCGCAGACGGGTCTCTTCGAGATTGCGCAGGCTCAGCTGGAAGAGGGGGGCGTCGCTACCGACTTTGACTTCCGCCCGCTGGCGTTGGAACTCACCCTGTGTCAGCGCTACTACGAGAATAGTTATGGCGAGGACATCTATCCAGGAAGCGCCGCCGCTGTCGGCTACGCCTCCGCACTGGTAGCCACCAGCGGTTACTTCTTGTCGGCATCACCAGTATTCAAGGTTCCTAAACGTTCCGTGCCTGCCGTGACGACCTACCGGTACGATAACGGCGCAACCGGGCAGATGACCGAATATGGCACTACGGGGTCGCTGATCGCAGGCCGCCCAACCTCAATCACCAACATCAGCACCAACGGGTTTGAGGTCCGGAGCGACAGCTCTCCGGGTGCAGGCAACGTGGTTCGTTACCACTGGGCAGCAGACTCGGAGCTTTGATATGTACAAACTGACCAACGACCCTGATGTGGTCCTCAGCACTGAAACCGGAACATTCATCCCTCGCGGCCATCGGTTGTGGGATGAGTACGAAGCATGGCTCGCAGCCGGCAACACCATTCCCCTGCCGGAAGACACGCGAACGCTTTCCGAGATCAAACAGCAGCTGATCGCTGCGGCGACAGCGTTGCGCTGGGAAAAGGAGACAGGCGGTATCGAGCTTGGCGGCGTGCGCGTGGGCACGACGCTAGACGATCAGAACCGGATCAGCGGTGTGCTCTCCGCCATCGCCCTAGGTGGCTTGGTGGAGGTGGACTTCAAGGCCCAGAACGGATGGGTCAGGCTGACCGCGTCGGAGATACAGGGCATTGCCCAGTACATCTCGGCACACGTGCAGGCGTGCTTCAGTGCTGAGCGGGTGCACCATGAAGCCATCGAGAGTCTCGCGAGTGCAGAAGAGCTCGCGGTGTACGACGTGACGCAATCCTGGCCAAGCTAGGCGAAGCCTATGCCTGCGGTTGCAGTAGATCTTTGACGTTGTTTCGGGGGGTGTTAACCGCTCGGCCGACGCGATAGGCCTCCATCGCCGGCGGCTCGCTGGCCAGCAGCATCGCCATCGCGTCGTCGGGCTCCGCCGCCAGCCACTCATCGGCTTGGTCGGCGGTCAGCCACACCGGCATGCGGTCGTGGATATCGGCCGACACGCCACTGCTGTCGCCGGTGATGACGGTGAAGGTTCCCAGGTTGTCCGGGTCGAGCAGGGGGCTAGTGTCTTCCCACAGGCCGGCCGCCAGCAGCGGCCCGGTCGCGTGGATGAACCACGGATCCTTCTTGCCGTCCTCGGTGTTCACCGACCACTCGTAGTAGCCGGCCATGGGGATCAGGCAGCGGCGCTTTTTGAATGCCGACCGGAATGCTGGCTTGGTGGCCACCGTCTCGATGCGGGCGTTGATCGTGGAGCCCTGCAGCTTCTTGGCCTTGGCCCAGAAGGGGAGCAGGCCCCACGCCAGGCGGGTGACCTGTAGGCCGGTGCCGCGATCGAGGATCACGGACGCGCGCTGCGTCGGCGCCAGGTTGTAGCTTTCGGGGATCGACATCAGGTCGCCGACCAGCTGGGGGAAGCCCAGGGTGTCAGCGTTTCGGATCGGGGTCTGGACGAATCGGCCGCACATTGTGTGATCCCGTGCCCCAGTCAGGGACGCTTCTTTCGCATCACTTTGACCGGTCCTGTGTGATTATCCGATGTCCGGCCAGTGAAGGAGATCGCCATGACGCCCGGCGCCGAGAGAATTCTCGACCACTGGGCGGCCGCCCCGGATTTTCGCCAGATTACCGTCCGAGAGGCCGCACGGCAGCTGCAGGAGTTGGTGCCCAGCTATCCCCATCCCTCCGACCACCCCGTGGCGATCTGCGTCAATGGCTACCGGTGGTTTGGCTCCGAAATGGAAGCGGTTGCCGACGCCATCTATCGCACGGCGCGAAGGCCTCATCGGCTGGATGAGACGCTGGCCGGCCCGCATTGGGACGTGGAACGCGATGATGAAGGCCGTTGGTCGGTGCCGGGCATGTGCTTGGCCCGTGTCCATGCCGAACGAGCCTCCGACCGCCTCCACACGGCCTGAGCTCGGCAGCCCAGTTGGACAGTTCTTCCGGCCGCAGGTCATAGTTGCAAGACCTAGTCCTTACGGCCACCCATGAGCATCCTCAATGTCCTGATGACGCCGGAGCGAGCATTCGTGGCCGTCGATACCCTTGCTCAAGACGCGGTCAGCGGGGAGGTCTCAGAGGGTGCCAAGCTGCTGCTTATCCCCCAGCACAACATTGTCGTTGCCGCGCGTGGATCCGGGCAGTTCTTCCTTCGGGTGTATCAGCTGTGCCTTGAGGCCAGCTTCCGAAAGGCCTTCAGCATCGAGCTGATCATGGGGGAGGTCGGGCCCGTCATGGACCAGATGTGGCCCAACTATGTCCAGGCGATCCGGGATGCCAAGATGGACTTGGGTCAGTTGCAGTCGGAAATTGTCATGGTTGGCTGGTCCAAGGCGCAAAGCCGGATCGTCGGCACCGCATACGCGAAGTCAGTTGTCGAGCAGCCCACCCATGTCGCCGAGTTGGTCGGCGGGATAGCCGCTCCAGGTCAGCCACTGCGCGATCTTACAGATAGCTTCCGTGCTGACGCGATTCTCGCCGCTGGGCGCCGGCAAGCCGAGTACGTCAACGCTGAAGAGGGGCGGCACGTCGCCGGCGGGCGGCTCATCGCGGCCTTTCTCCAGCGCGGTGAGACGGTCGTGAGGGATCTCGGCGCCATCTGACAGGCTTCGGTGGGTCCGTCGCGGAGTCTGAGACTCTGGTCCGTATCCTACGCGCATGCTCCCTCCCGACTTCCGCTGGCGCTCGGTCGCCAGCCGCCCTGATGAACTCCCGGATGCAATCTATTGCGGCATGACAGAGGTGCTGCGCCTGTCGCAGCGGGTGGACGATAAGATCTGGTGGGTCGAGGTGGACCGTCATCTTGACGATCAGCACCGCGGACGCCGGCTATGCACCAGCTACGAGCAGGGCGTAATCGGCTCGGAGCAGTGGGCGGTCAGGCACCAGCAGCGGCTTCGCCTGGAGATCGATCAGAGGGAAGTGGCCCGCGCCGCTCAGCGAAAGAACCGGACTTGGTAGGCAGTCAGCCGGCGTTGCCTCCGTATCGGCGCGTGCGACCGCCGGCGGCGACAGTAGCTGGATGGATCAGAAGAGCATCGGCAAGGCGCGCTGGGCGCGCGCGAAGGCGGCTTCGCTATGGCAGCAGGCCGACGACCTCGACAGGAATCACAGCGGCGACTGGCGGGCGAGGGCGCAGCGGGGGAGGGGGGCGGCACGTCTAAGAAAGGACGCCGCTAGGTTCGAGGGCATTGCTAACCGCCTGGATCCCTTGTGGGAAGATCATGACCCCGCCCGCTTTGGGCCGAAAGCGGCCTGAACGGTGATGCCAGCCACTGGTCGCCGACGGACGGCAAGTGAAATCGTCCGTCTCACTCCGATACTTTTTGTATCAGACATCTTTGAGACGCAGAAGTGTCTAAAAGCAACACCTCTTGCGGCCCGTTCATCTTAATCTGGATGAAGATGAACGAAGCTAACTCACTGTTTTTGTATGGATTTATTCTCCGTTGAATCATCAAATTGAACGTGATATGGCCCGTTGTCGTTAAGCACTAGTCAACGGACAAATTCTGCGGCAACATCCGCGGCCAAGCCTAGGTCAGGCCTTTCGCCACGAAGGCGAAAGATTTCATACACGCGGCCGTTATGGTCGTTAGCACAGGATGCTTAAAGCCGATGAGCGATGGTACGGGGGGACCCACCGGTCCGACGGTAGATATAGATTTGGAAGAAGTGTTGGCGGATGTGTGGGCCCGAGTGGTCGGCCAGGCCAACAAGCTGCTTGAAGCGCATGAGAGTTTTGGGTTCGTTCATTTCAATGCGAATCTGAACCCCACTCTGCCTGAAGTTTTGCAAGCCTTTGCAACTGTCGATTTCGTCCTTAATAAGATGGTAGACAGTGGTTTGTTGAAGCCCGAAGAGGCGATGACAGCCATCAACATTCGCCAATGTATTTTGAAGATGAAGGCTCTCTCTCTGGCCCTGTCGGCCAAGGACGAGGACGGCTATGAAAGAGTTATCGAAGAGCTGCGCGCGCACTCTCGGTGATCACCTCCCTGGAAAGCAAAGAATCACCAACTGGAGAAATATAATGAACGGCACCTACCTGAACTTTGATCTGTACGCACTAGCGCAGCCGAAGAACAGGACCGATCTAGCTGCTCTGGCGCACGAGATCAACGCCGAGCTGGACATCATTGATGCTCACCTGGACGCCGCCATTGCTCGTTGCACGGCGGAAGCCGCTGTGAACTGCTGATCCGGTTGCAATTGAGACGAAGAGGCCCCGCGAGAGCGGGGCCTTTTTTTGGGCTTTCGTCGGCTGGTGCGACTCGACGGGTGCAAGTGACCGCATGCCGCTGCGGGCAGTCATGGTTGATCGTCTCGCTCGCTCCGCAATCGACACATGATTGCAGTCCTACCGGGGAAAATTGAGTCCCGCTCAACGTGAATTGCGGAGCGGGTAGCGTATCTATGTGTCTGTTTTGCCGGCACTAGTCATGAGCTTCCCAAGCTACTGACGAGGGTTCGATTCCCTTCACCCGCTCCAACTGCCGCGCCTTTCTGCTGAATCCCCTTTTTTTCGATCTTCTCCGCCCGCTGTCGGCACGGTTGTCGTGCTGAAACATCGCGGGAAGATCGTCATCGCACCATCCCGGGCGCACGCTATGCTTCGCGCTTTCCCGCCCCTCCTGCGCCGCGATGAAACTCGCCATCCTGTCCCGCAACAGCAAGCTGTACTCCACGCGTCGCCTGGTGGAGGCCGCGCGTACACGGGGCCATACCGTGCGCATCCTCGACCCGCTGCGCTGCTACATGCGGATCGCGGCGGATGGCTTCACCATGCATTACAAAGGGCGGCCGATCACTGGGGTGGACGCGGTCATCCCGCGCATTGGTGCCTCGGTCACCCGCTACGGAACGGCCGTGCTGCGCCAGTTCGAGATGATGGGCGCCCGCACGCCCAACCCCTCCGATGCGATCCTGCGCGCGCGCGACAAGCTGCGGGCGCACCAGATCCTGGCCTCCAAGGGCATCGACATGCCGGTCACGGTGTTCGGTGACAACCCGGACGACACCGTCGATCTGCTCTCGATGCTCGGCCCGCCGCCCCATGTGGTGAAGCTCAACGAGGGCACCCAAGGCCGCGGCGTGATCCTCACCGAGAAGGCCAGCGCCTCACGCGGCATCGTGGAGGCCCTGCGGGGGCTGTATGCCAATTTCCTGATGCAGGAGTTCATCGGTGAGGCACAAGGCGCGGACCTGCGCTGCCTGGTGGTGGGCGATCAGGTGGTCGGCGCGATGCAGCGCCAGGCGCCGGAGGGCGACTTCCGCTCGAACCTGCATGCCGGGGGCAGTGCCCGCGCGGCCAAGGCCAGCCGGGCGGAGCAGCAGGTGGCCGTGCGTTCGGCCAAGGCACTGGGCCTTGGCGTGGCGGGGGTCGATCTGATCCGCTCCAGCCGTGGCCCGCTGGTGCTGGAGGTGAACTCCACGCCCGGGCTGGAGGGCATCGAGGCGATCTGCCAAGCCGATCTTGCCGGGCGCATCATCGACCACGTGGTTTCTCTTAAAAAACCTTCTGTTACAAAGGGTTAAGAGGAATCTTCAAGGCCGCGCGTGGTCTTAACATCGGTTTAATCGACCCCGGCGTACGCTCTGTCGAACCGCAGCTCTGCCCTCCTCAGCAGGATCGGTAATCGGGAAACACCTTCAGGCCCAGGCGGAAACGCCTGGGCCTTTTTCTCCCCGACCCCCAGCACTTGCTGCCAATGGCAACCGCGGCATACATTCGGCGTTCACTTCAAGCAAGGATCCGCTGCACATGAAGCGTTTGACGATGGTCATGGTGGTCGCAGCATTGGCACTGGCAATGGGAAGCGCAGTGGCGGCTCCAAAAAATACGGAGATTTTTGAGCCGGGCAAGCCCTTGGCTGAACAGATCACGCGAATCGAGCTGGAGTTGAACGACGGCGAGACCTACTCGGAAATCACCGCGGAGCAGCGTAGCCGGGTCCGTGAAGCCTTGGGGCGCATGCGCGGCATCATCGAGCGCAGCGGTGGGCCGGCGGCCTTGTCCGACGCTAACCGCACCGATTTGTTCAACGACCAGCAGGTGGTGAACACCGTTTTGACACAGGCGCGCGAAGATAGCCGTCTAATATGCAAGCGTGAGCGCGTGGTGGGCTCCAACATGCCGCAGACGCAGTGCATGACGGTTGCCCAGCGGGAACGTGTCAAGAATGCGTCCCGGAGCAGCATGGACCAAGCGCAGCGCGTCGGTCGTTTTTCCAACTAGAGGTCACAGTGCGAATCCTTGTAATCGAAGACAACAGCGACATTGCCGCCAACCTGGGCGATTACCTCGAAGACCGCGGCCACACCGTGGACTTCGCCGCCGACGGCGTGACCGGCCTGCATCTGGCGGTCGTCCACGAGTTTGACGCGATCGTGCTGGACCTCAACCTGCCGGGCATGGACGGGATCGAGGTCTGCCGCAAGCTGCGCAACGAAGCACGCAAGCAGACCCCGGTGCTGATGCTGACCGCCCGTGATTCGCTGGACAACAAGCTGGCCGGCTTCGATTCCGGTGCCGATGACTACCTGATCAAGCCGTTCGCGCTGCAGGAAGTGGAAGTGCGCTTGAACGCTCTGTCGCGTCGCGGCAAGGGTGTGCAGACGCGCGTGCTGGAAACCGGCGATCTGGAATACAACCTGGACACGCTGGAAGTGCGCCGCCAGGGCAAGCTGCTGCAACTGAACCCGACCGCATTGAAAATCCTGCAGGCGCTGATGGAAGCCTCGCCGGCCGTCGTTACCCGCCAGGAACTGGAAACCCGCGTCTGGGGCGAAGAGCTGCCGGACTCGGATTCCCTGCGCGTGCATATCCACGGTCTGCGCGCCGTGGTCGACAAGCCTTTCGAGGTCCCGATGATCCAGACCCGCCATGGCATCGGATACCGCATCGCCGCGCCGGAAGCCTGATCCGGTGACGGGGAAGGGGGAGCGCCGCCGCGCGCCATACCGGCGCCGGCTGCGCAGCCGCATCATCGTCTCGTTCGTGCTGTTGGGTTTCTGCCTGACCACGTTGTTTGCGTTCGCCACCAACTGGACCCGCGCCCGCGTGGAAAACCAGCTGGTCGAAGATGTGATGAATCGCAACATCGACGAGTACGCCAAGCGCTTCGCGGCGGACCCCTCGCGAAGCCCCGACCTGCCCGTGCAGCAGATGTACGCCCGGTTGGTCAGGCCGGACAAGTTTGAAGCCCTGCGCCAGGAACAGCCGGACTGGTACAAGCTGAACGACGGCATCCACGGCGTGAGTGGTGTGGATGAGGGCGGCAAGCCGTTTTCCTACAAGCTCGCGGTGCGCAAAACGCCAGACGTGTGGTTCTTCCTCGCCTACGACATGACCGAGAGCATCCGCGGCGAGAGCCAGCTCAACCGCGCGCTGTTCTTCTCGGTGCTGGTGTTCAGCGTGTTGTCGCTGGTGCTGGGCTGGTGGTCGGCCTCCAAGGTCATGAAGCCGGTGTCCGATCTGGCCGCGCGCCTGCGCGCCTACCGCGGGGGCACCAGTGAGCCGGAGCCGCTGGCGCCGCGCTTCCCGGACGATGAGGTGGGCCAGCTGGCCCAGGCGCTGGATGACTATTCGGCGCGGCTCACCGAAGTAGTGCAGCGCGACCGCGAGTTCAACGCGGATGTCAGCCACGAGCTGCGCACGCCGCTGGCGGTGATCCGCGGCGCCACCGAACTGCTGCTGACCCGCCCGGATCTCGATCCCAAGGTGCTGCAGCGCCTGCAGCGCATCCAGCGGGCCGAGCAGCAATGCACCGATCTGATCGGCGCGCTGCTGCTGCTCTCGCGCAACGAGCGCGGGCAGGGCAGCAGCAATGTCGCCCGGGTCTCGGAGCAGCTGCTGGACTCGCATCGCGCCCAGCTGGGCGGCAAGCCGCTGGAGCTGATCCTGGAAGGCAATCACGACCTGGTGATCGATGCGCCGGAATCGGCGCTGTCGGTCGCGTTGGGCAACCTGATCGGCAACGCGGTGAAATACTCCAAGGAAGGTGCGGTTCGCGTGCGAGTGGGCAACAACGCGGTCGAGGTGATCGACAGTGGCCCCGGCCTGAGCGAGGAAGATGCGGCCAAGCTGTTCCAGCGGGGTTACCGCGGCACGCATGCCGGCCACTCGCAGGGCGGCGGCATCGGCCTGTCCATCGTCAGCCGCCTGTGCGACCTCTACGGCTGGCAGGTCAACGTGCGCCCCGGCGCAGAGCGCGGCGTCATCGCCACGCTGACCTTCTCCCCAGCGTAAGCCGGTAGCGCCGACCGTTGGTCGGCGCCTCCAGATCTACCGCGCCGCCAAATCCCGATACGCCCGATCCAGCCGCTCCACATGCGCCTGCAGATGATCCGGGTGCCCATCATTGACCACCACGTCGTCGGCCAGTGCCAAGCGCGCCTCGCGGCTGGCCTGGGCAGCGATCATGCGATCGGCCAAGGCGGTATCGATGCCATCGCGCTGCATCAGCCGCGCGTGCTGCACGGGCACCGGCACGTCCACCACCAGGATCCGGTCCAGCCACGGGTACTGCTGGCGGCCACCGGCTTCGGTGAGCAGGGGGATCGCGGCGATCGCATACGGCCCGTCGGCCTGTTCGCAGGTCTGGCGCAGCCGCTGGCGGATCGCCGGATGGGTGATCGCCTCCAGCGCGTGGCGATCCTGCACCGAATCGAAGATGCGCGCGCGCAGCGCGGCACGGTCGAGCTGGCCGTCAGCCATCAGGACGTCATGCCCGAAATGCGCGGCAATCCGCGCCAGCCCTTCGCTGCCCGGTGCGACCACCGTGCGGGCAGCCAGATCGGCGTCGGCCACGGTGATGCCCAGCGCTTCGAAGCGACGGCTGACCTCGCTCTTGCCGGCGGCAATGCCGCCGGTCAGCCCGATGACGAAGCGACTCATCGCATCGGCCTCAACGCAGGCCGGCGTAGCTCAGGTAGCCGTTGATCAACGGCTCGCCCCACATGAACACGATCCAGCCGGCGATGGCCAGGTAGGGACCGAACGGGATCGGCGTGGCCCGGTCGCGGCCGCGCGAGTACAGCCAGATCGAGCCGACGATGGCGCCTACGATGGACGACAGCAGGATGATCGGCAGGATGCCCTTGAGCCCGCACCAGGCACCCAGCGCGGCCAGCAGCTTGAAATCGCCGTGGCCCATGCCTTCCTTGCCGGTGAGCTGCTTGAACAGCCACCACACCGACCACAGGGACAGATAACCCGCCAGCGCACCCAGCAAGGCCGGTTTGGCGGGCATGTACAGGTTGTCGCTGGCCGCGATCAGGCCGAGCCACATCAAGGGCAGGGTCAATTGATCCGGTAACAGCTGGGTACGCAGGTCGATCCCGGACAGCGCCACCAGGAAACAGCTCAGCACGATCGCGCCGAAACCCTGCCAGCCGAACCCGAACTGCCACACGCTGGCGAGCACCAGCACGGCGGTCAGCAGCTCCACCAGCGGGTATTGGATCGAGATCGGGGCGTGGCAATGGCGACACTTGCCGCGCAGCGCCAGCCAGCTGAACAGCGGGATGTTCTCGAACCAGGACAGCTTGTGCTTGCAGTGCGGACAGTGCGAGGGCTCCACCACGATCCCGGGCGGTGGCGGCTCGTAGATGTCCGGCTCTTCCAGCACCTCGCGCGCATCGCGCTTCCACTCCCACTCCAGCCGCTTGGGCAGGCGCAGGATGACGACGTTGAGGAAGCTGCCAAGGAGCAGCCCCAGTCCGGCCGCGGCGGGGTAGCCGAGGATGGGGTGCTGGTCGAGAAATGCCATTGATTAGTTATCCAACTACCGCGCCGAGTTTGAAGATGGGCAGGTACATGCCGATCACCATGCCGCCGACGATGGTACCAATGAACACCATGATCATCGGTTCCAGCAGGCTGCTCAGGGCGTCCACGGCATTGTTGACCTCCTGCTCATAGTACTCGGCCACCTTGAACAGCATGGTATCCAGCGCGCCGGCTTCTTCGCCGATGGCGGTCATCTGGACGACCATGTGCGGGAAGATGTTGACCTGCTTCATGGCCATGTTGACCGGGTAGCCGACCGACACGTCGTCGCGCATGCGCAGCACCGCTTCCTCGTAGACCTTGTTACCGGTGGCCCCCGCGACGATACCCAGGGCTTCCACCAGCGGCACGCCGGCCTTGAAGGTCACGGCCGTGGTACGCGCGAAGCGGGCGATGGAGCTGTTGTGCATGATCTGGCCAATCACCGGCACCTTCAGGATCAGCCGATCCATGGTGTGCTGCATCTTCGGGGATCGCTTGTAGGCGTACAGAAAGGCGACAATCGAGCCGAGCACGATCGCGCCCATCAGCCACCAGTACGACAGCATAAACCTAGATGCTGCGACGATGATCTGAGTGAACGCGGGAAGCTCGGCACCAAATCCGTTGAAGACCTCTTCGAATTGAGGAACAACGAACATCAGGAGGATGGCGCTAACAATAATGGCAACAGCAACAACCATTGCTGGATAAAAGAGGGCCTTCTTGATCTTCCCCTTCAGTGCTTCAATGTTCTCCTTATAGGTGGCCACCGTGTCCAGCACCGTTTCCAGCACGCCGGCGCCTTCGCCAGCTCTTACAAGGTTGCGGTAAAGCTCGTCGAATTGAACGGGGTGCCGGCTGATCGCTTCATGAAGCGAAGAGCCCCCCTCAATGTCGGTGCGGACGGTATCGACCAGCTTCTTCATCCGCGGATTCTTGTGCCCGCTGCCGATGATTTCCAGAGCGCTAACGATGGGGACGCCAGACTTCATCATCGTCGCCATCTGGCGACTGAAGAAGGAGATGTCCTTGGCGCCAACGGCCTTGCCGGCAGCCCCAAAAAGCGGCTTCGGCTTCGGCTTTACCACACTGGGCATGATGCCCTGACGCCGCAGCTCAGCACGCAGCAGGTTGGCATTCTTGGCGGGTTGCTCACCCTTCATCTTTACGCCCCGCTTGTCGGTCCCCTCCCAGACAAACGGCTTCATTTCCATGGTGCTACGCGCCACGGGCTCTTTCTTGATCGAACTACGGCTGACAGACATACAGGGCTCCCCAGCCACACCATCCCCAGGCGGGCTATCTCGCCGCATGGTAGCCGGTTCCGGAGTGCGTTGGCAGTCCTGTTGGACGTCCTGCTGAGACACCCTTCCCGGACGAGGCAGGGCAAAAGGTGACGCAGCAGGTCACATTGCAGGATGCGTCGCAAATTGTTGTGAGGGGGGTTCCAATCCTGAAGATTGGTGCCATCATTGCGCCGGGGAATGCTGGGGAGCATTGCTGGCACTGTTGGCACGCAACCTGCTTCGATCCACCCGCACGGGGCGCCCGCCTCGCTCACCCGGTTCGCCGGTCAGGCAATGGCCCAGTGCCCTTTCTATATTTCTACCTCTAGGGGATGTACTCATGAAGAAGCAGCAGGGCTTTACCCTGATCGAATTGATGATTGTTGTGGCGATCATCGCCATCCTGGCTGCCATCGCGCTGCCGGCATATCAGGACTACACCGTTCGCGCTCGGGTGTCTGAGGCCTCGGTCATTGCAGCTGGGGCGAAGGTCACGGTTGCTGAGAACATCGCTAACAATGGTGGGACCGTGCCGGATGATGCCTGCGTTGGAGTTGACACGGCCATTCCTGCCAACAATCCGAACGTGGAATCGATGACCTGCACCGCCGCCACTGGCGCGATCGCTGTGACCATGACCACGGACAAGGGCAAGGGTACCGTTCTGACCTATACGCCCACCGCTCAGTCCGGTGCCGTCGGTACCACTTGGAAGTGTGTCGGTAGCGCCAGTGAGCAGAAGTATTACCCGGCGGAATGCCGTAGCTAATCAGTCCTCATAGGGGACTAAGGTATCTGCCGACGTGAGTTGACAGGTGCTGGAATATCAAAGGGTCCTGCTTTGCAGGGCCCTTTTTCCATGGAGGGACGTATATGTGGATGGGATGGCGGCAGTTTTTAGTTGCTTTTTTCGTCGGAGTTGCAGTTTTCTGTTTCCAGTTGTCAGAGATGTTGCATGCTTTCGGCCAGGGGGGGGCGAATGCCAAGGCAGATGTAATGCAGCAACAGTTGGCTCAAGAACTACTATCCGGTCGCGGCGCGTTACCGGCGGTTCTTGGGTATCTAGCGCTGGGAGTTGTAACGCATCTGGTGCTGACGGTCGGTGCCGTTTTCATCTTTCGGCAATCGGCGTACGTTCTTTGGCCCAAATACAAGGAATCCCTTTGGGGCTGCCTGTGCTTTGTATTTGGCGTGGTTCTCCTGGCTTTCTTTGCAAACCAATACTTTTTCCCTTTATCTAATGCATTTCGTGAATCAGAAGTGTTGATGGTGCAATCGCTATCGCCAGTACTTATCTTTGCGCTACTGGGTTGCGTGCTTGTGGCGACAGTGTGTGCCCTGTATACCATTATCAGGCGATTTCGTAAGATTGCGGGATTCGCGGCTATTTCGGCGCTTCTCATGTTTGCTGTGTGGGGTTCTTTCGACCTCTTTGCTGGAAATGATGCGTCTTTCACTGAAGGGCAGGCGCCAAACGTAATAATTATTGGGGTTGACTCACTGCGGCCGGATTTCCTTCCGGCGTATGGGGTGAGGGTTCAGGGTGTTACGACAAATTTAGATCGGATGATGAGCGATTTCGTAATCGTCTCCGATGCCAAGACTCCCTTGGCAAGGACTTTTGTTTCTTACATGAGTCTTTTTAGTGGAAAGAACCCGATAAAGCATGGCGCAAGATTCAACTTGTACCCACGTGCCGTTTTTGATCGCACGGATACGTTGGCCTGGACGCTTAAGGGGAGTGGATACAGCACAATGCTGGCAATGGACGAATCACGTTTCGCGAATTTTGATTCGTCCTTCGGTTTTGATGAAGTGGTGACGCCGACACCGGGTGCACTGGACTTTGTCGTCGGTGGGACTTTGGACACAGTAGGCACGAATCTGCTAACTTTGGTAATGCCGTCTACCGAGTGGCTGAGCCCAATACAGGGTAACCGCGCTGCTTATCGAAGCTATAGGGCTGCTGATCACACGCAACGTTTGGTTCGATCCATTCGAAATGCGCCGACAGACAAGCCTCTTTTCCTGGTAAGTCACTTCTGCCTCCCGCATTGGCCTTACATGCCTTCTGGGCTCTTCGAGAAGAGCGATTTCTCTGCCATAAAGACTGTTCCTGGCTATGAAGATGCGCCTTCTCAATACCTGCGCGCGCTGCAACATGTAGATCGTCAGGTTGGATCTTTGATTGATGAGCTAAGGAGCCAGGGGCGTCTTCAAAATGCAATCGTCCTGATTATGTCGGATCATGGTGAGGATTTCGCTATGCGGCGTGATGCTGTTGTTTATCGCGATGGGTCGGGGCGCAGTAGTTTGCTTGGTTTTCATGGGCATGGGAGCTTTGCACTCTCTAGTGCGCAAAACAGCATTGTAATGGCCATTCAGCGCTATCGAAACGGTGAGCCTGATTTCCTTCCGAGGACGATGCTTGGCGCCGCATCCATTATTGATGTCGCTCCCACTATCAGTGAGGAGCTTGGGCTTCCTGTTGGTGGCTATGAAGGTATTTCATGGTCGCCGGCTTTGGGTAGTGGCTTAGACATCTCTTCGCAAAGAGTAAGATTCTTTGAGAATGGACTTCGTTCTGCGGGAGTCGAAAGGGCGGATATTGATGAAAGGGCAGTCGCAATGGAGATGTCCTATCTTTATGGCGTTACTTCTGATCTTAGGTTCGAGGTCAAGCCCGAGCTGCTTCCGCTGAAAATCTCGCAGAAGCAGCGCGGGGCTTCCGTTGGTCGCCTAGGCGTCATGACCGACCCTGTCCTAGAAGGAGGCTCAGGTGGCACGGGCTGCTGGAAGGTGATCGACTACGAGTCCAAGGTCTTGAGCTGCACTGAGTACCCGTCAAGTGCTCCAGGGATCGCCGTTCTGCAAGAGGCTGTCTGCGAATACTACGGCGCGGATGGTACATTTAGCCAGCATTGGTGTCGGAGGCAGGAAGCAGGCCGATCAGTAGCCCCGGAAACCCATCAGGTACGACAATGAATACCCAGGTTTTGAATTTAGTCGGCATTACCGGCATCGCTAGGCGCCTGGTACAGGATGGCGCGATTGAAGAGGGGGCAGCGCGCGAGGCAATGATGCAAGCAACAGCAGCGCGGCTGCCGTTGCCGCAGTGGTTTGCGCAGAAAAAACTGGTTACCAGTGCTCAGCTAGCTGCCGCTAATGCACTGGAGTTCGGTATGCCGCTACTGGACGTGTCTGTCTTCGATAACAATCAGAATGCAATGGGTCTCGTCAGCGAAGAACTGCTGCGCAAGCACCACTTGCTGCCGCTCTTCAAGCGTGGCGGCAGACTGTTCGTAGGTACAAGCGACCCTACTCATTCACTGGACGAGATCAAATTCCACACAAATTTGGTAGTGGAGCCCATCTTGGTCGACGAGGACCAGATCCGCCGCACGCTGGAGCAGTGGCAGTCCAAGCAGGACACCTTGGGGTCGGCGCTCGGTGGCGAAGATGACGACATGGGTGACCTCGATGTTTCGGCAGCTGATGAAGAAGGCGGAGTCAGCGATTCCGGCGTCGACGCCAAAGGCGACGACACTCCCGTCGTAAAGTTCGTCAACAAAGTCCTCGTAGACGCCATCCGCAAAGGCGCCTCCGACATCCACTTCGAACCCTACGAAGACGACTATCGTGTGCGCCTGCGCATCGATGGTCTGCTCAAGAACGTGGCCAAAGCCCCGGTCAAGCTCAATCAGCGCATCGCCGCGCGCCTGAAGGTGATGGCGCAACTGGACATCGCCGAGAAGCGCGTGCCGCAGGATGGGCGCATCAAGCTCAACCTCTCCAAGACCAAGCAGATCGATTTCCGCGTCAGCACCCTGCCCACGCTGTTCGGCGAAAAAGTCGTGCTGCGTATCCTGGATGGCAGCGCGGCCAAGCTGGGTATCGACAAGCTCGGTTACGAGCCGGCCCAGCAGAAGCTGTTCCTGGATGCGATCCACAAGCCCTACGGCATGGTGCTGGTCACCGGCCCGACCGGCTCGGGTAAGACGGTTTCGCTGTATACCGCGCTGGGCATCCTCAATGATGAGACGCGCAACATCTCCACCGCCGAAGACCCGGTGGAAATCCGCCTGCCCGGCGTCAACCAGGTACAGCAGAACGTCAAGCGCGGCATGACCTTTGCCGCGGCGCTGCGCTCGTTCCTGCGTCAGGATCCGGACATCATCATGGTCGGCGAAATCCGCGACCTGGAAACGGCCGAGATCGCGATCAAGGCGGCGCAGACCGGTCACATGGTGCTGTCCACGCTGCATACCAACGATGCGCCGCAGACCATCGCACGCCTGATGAACATGGGCATCGCGCCGTACAACATCACCAGCTCGGTGACGTTGGTGATCGCCCAGCGCCTGGCGCGTCGGCTGTGCAACAACTGCAAGCGCCCGGTTGAGCTGCCGGCCAATGCGCTGCTGGCCGAGGGGTTTACCCAAGCCCAGCTGGATGCCGGCATCAAGCTGTTCGAGCCGGTCGGCTGCGATGAGTGCACCGAGGGCTACAAGGGCCGTACCGGCCTGTACCAGGTGATGCCGATGACCGATGAGATTTCAACCATCGTGCTGGCTGGGGGCAATGCGCTGCAGATTGCCGAGGCTGCGCAGCAGGCGGGCGTCAACGACCTGCGCCAGTCGGCGCTGATCAAGGCGGCGGCGGGTGTGACCGGACTTGCCGAGATCAACCGTGTGACCAAGGATTGATCGGCGTCGTATGAGCTTGCGAAAAGGCCCGCGGATGCGGGCCTTTTCATTGCTGGGACGGTGATCCCGGGCAGCCACCCATGGGGTGGCGCTACTCCATGCCCAGCTTTTTCAGCTTGTAGCGCAACGCGCGGAAGGTAATGCCCAGCTGCGCGGCGGTGCGGGTCTTGTTCCAGCGGTTTTCTTCCAGTGCCTTCTGGATCGCGGTGCGCTCCATCTGTTCGATGTAGGAGGGCAGGGCGCCGCTGCCGGTGGGCAGGTCGATCACAGCCTCCTGCTGCGTGGTGGCCGCAGTGCTGGCACCGAAGCGCGGCGCGAGCTGCGGCAGACGCAGGTCGCTGGCACCGATACGGTCTTCCTCGGCCAAGGCCAACGCGCGCTCCAGGATGTTCTCCAGTTCGCGCACGTTGCCGGGGAAGTGGTACTGGGCCAGGGCGTCCAGCGCCGAGGGCGCCAGCAGCGGGGTCGGGCGGCCGTGGGTGCGGGCCAGCCGGGCCAGGATCGAGGCGGCCAGCGCGGGCAGGTCGCTGCGGCGCTCGCGCAGCGGCGGCACGCGCAGTTCGATCACGTTGATGCGGTAGTACAGGTCGTGGCGGAAGCGGCCATCTTCGACCAGCTCGCCCAGGTCCTTGTGGGTGGCCGAAAGGATGCGCACGTCCACCGGTACCTCGGTGGCAGCGCCAACCGGGCGGATGGATTTTTCCTGGATCGCGCGCAGCAGCTTGACCTGCATCTGCAGGGGCAGCTCGGCCACTTCATCCAGGAACAGGGTGCCGCCATGCGCCGCCTGGAACAGGCCGGGCTTGTCGGCGTGGGCACCACTGAAGCTGCCCTTCTTGTGGCCGAAGAACTCGCTCTCCATCAACTCCGACGGGATCGCGCCGCAGTTGACCGGCACGAAGGCGCCGGGCGCGCGGGCGCTCTGGGCGTGGATGGTGCGCGCGACCAGCTCCTTGCCGACGCCGGATTCGCCCAGGATGTAGACCGGGGCCTGGCTGCGCGCGACCTTGGCAATGGTGGCGCGCAGCACGTCCATCGAGGGCGAATCGCCCAGCAGGCGCGCGGCCTGCTCCGGGGCCAGCGGCGCCGGGGCGGCACGCTCGCTGTTGTTGAGTTCCAGCGCGTGTTTGACCAGGCCGCGCAGCACCGAGATGTCGACCGGCTTGCTGACGAAATCGAACGCGCCGGCCTTCAGGGCTTCCACCGCCAGGTCCATGCTGCCGAACGCAGTGATCATCGCCACCGGGGTGCGCGGGTAGTGCTGCGCGATCTCGGTGACCAGTTCGATGCCGTTGCCGTCGGGCAACCGCATGTCGGTGATGCACAGGTCGTAGGGGTTGCTGGCGAGCAGCTCACGGGCTTCGGCGAGATTGGCCGCGGTGCTGATGCGCAGGCCCATCCGGCCCAGGGTCAGTACCAGCAGTTCGCGGATGTCGCGTTCGTCGTCGACGACGAGGGCGCTGCGGGTGTCATTCATAAGGAAGGAAGATAGCCGAGGGCGGTCGTTGGCGACAAATGTTTGACGGTGGCAGGCGGGTGTGTGCGTGGCTCATCCGGACATCATCGTGTGCGGGCCGGCCAGGATCAGCCGGAAGCAGGCGCCGCCGGCCGGCACGGAGACGTACTCCAGCCGGGCCTGGTTGGCGCGGCACAGCTCACGGGCGATATACAGCCCCAGCCCGGTCCCGTGCTCGGAGGTGGTGAAGAAGGGGCGGAACAACTGGCTGGCCACGGTCTCGGGAATGCCCGGGCCACGGTCCATCACATCGATGATGGCGATGCGGTCCTGGCGCGACACGCGCAGCCGCACGCGCGCGGGCTCTTCGGCCACGCGGCCGTACTTGAGCGCGTTGTGGACCAGCACGGTCAGGATCTGGTGCAGGTGGCGCGGGTCCACCAGCGCATGCACGGAGGTCTCGCTGATGATCGGCTCCACGCTGTCGGTTTCCAGCGACAGGCCCTGCTTGTACTCCAGCACGAAGCGGCGCACGAAGGCGGCCAGGTCCACGTTCTCCGGGTTGGCGCGCTCGCGCCGCGCCAGGCCGAGCACGCTTTCCACGATGCCATTGGTGCGCTGGCACTGCTGGCCGATGATCTGCAGCAGGCGGCGGTCGGTGTCGCCGATGTCGGCCGATTCTTCCAGCAGCTGGGCCGCGTAGTTGATCGCCGCCAGCGGGTTGCGGATCTCATGGGCAAGGCTGGCCGAGAAGCGGCCCATCGCCGAGAGGGTGAGCGATTCGGCGCGGCGCGAGACCACCGTGGAATCATCCAGGAACACCAGGGTCAGGTCGCTGCCGGCCAGCAGGCGGGCAAAGCGCGGCTGCACCTCGGGCTGGTCCGGCGAGAGCTGCAGGGGCAGTTCTTCGTTGGTCCAGCCGTTGCGCCAGCGTTGCAGGCGGCGGCTGAGCTCCGGTGAGGCGCTGCCCAGCTCCAGGCGGCCGCTGCCACTGTTGCCGTCGGCATCGCCGAGCAGGGTGGAGGCCGCTTCGTTGGCCAGCGTGATGCGGTTGGCGCCATCGACCACGATCACCCCGGTGCGCATGCGCCGGATGATCAGTTCGTTGATCTGGAAGAGGTTGGCCACTTCATCGCCGCGCTGGTTGGCCAACTGCTGGTTCATGCGGGCGCGGTTGCCGACCTGGTAACTGATGAAGGCGATGGCCAGGTAGCTGGTGACGAACATCGCCAGCTCGGCCAGGGTGCGGGTGGGATCACCGCCTTCGACCAGCTTCCACAGGTATTCGCCGGCCGTGGCGAGGCTGGCCGCGACCGCCAGGCCCAGCCCCATGCTCAGCGGCAGCAGGGTCGCGGCGGCGGCGATGTTGAACAGCAGCGACATCGAGATGCCCGCGCTGGCACCGGGCAGGGCATGCGCCAGCAGGGTCGCGGCGATGATGTCGGCGGCCACGCTCCACACCACGATGGTGCGCAGCCAACGCTCGTTGCGGCCGAACAGCAGCACCAGCAGGGCGACGACCAGGTAGGCAATGACCACGATGGTGGCCAGGCGCGGATGCTCGGCCGAGCCCACCAGGCTGCTGAGCGGGCTGAACAGCAAGGCGGCGATGACCGAGGCCATCAGCAGGCGATACAGCGCGAAGAAATACAGCTCGCGCCGCGGAATCGATTCGATGCGGTCGATCAATGAAGCACTGGGTGACACGCCGGAACTCCCCTTCTGGCACGCGGGCAGTGTAGGGCGTCCGGCCCGCTTTGGGGGCGCAGGCCCGCCGTGGTGGTGTGAAGGCCGGGCCGTGCGCCGGGGCGGGAAGGCTGCGCGGCCCCGCCATGGGCGGCCGGGGGAGTGGTTTGCGGCACCGCCCGCAACTGCCTGAAATTGCGCCGGAAACGGCCCCGGGCGGGTGTCTTGGGACTGACTTCTTTGCGCGCGCGCGCCGGGTCGTCCACAATAGTGGGCCCGCCGCGGTCCTTACCGGCGCCCCCGTGAGGGAGCCTTGGAGATGCGTGCGGTCGTTCCTATTCCCACGGTGACGCATGAATTTCCACGAATACCAGTCAAAACAGCTGCTTGCCGAGTACGGCATTCCCGTTCCGGCCGGCAAGGTCGCGGCGACCCCGGACGAAGCAGTTGACGCTGCCAACGCTCTGGGCCAGGGCCCCTGGATGGTCAAGGCGCAGATCCACGCTGGCGGCCGCGGCAAGGCTGGCGGCGTCAAGTTCTGCAAGACCACCGACGACGTGAAGGCCGCTGCGGCCAAGATGCTCGGCACCAAGATGGCCACCTACCAGACCGCTGGCGTTGAACTGCCGGTCAACCTGGTGCTGGTGACCACCGCCGGTGAGATCGTCAAGGAACTGTACCTGTCGGTGCTGGTTGACCGTGGCACCAAGACCATCACCTACATCGCCTCTTCGGAAGGCGGCGTGGAGATCGAGCAGGTCGCCGCTGAAACCCCGGAGCTGATCCACTCGCTCAACGTTGATTTCGTTGAAGGCGTGCAGGGTTACCACGGCCGTGATTTCGGCTTCAAGCTGGGCCTGACCGCCAAGCAGGCCGGCCAGTTCGCCAGCATCATGGTGAACCTGTACCGCCTGTTCAACGAAAAGGACCTGGCCCTGGTTGAAATCAACCCGCTGGCCATCCTGGACGACGGCAACCTGTACGCGCTGGACGGCAAGTTCGACAGCGACGACAACGCCGCGTTCCGTCAGAAGGCGCTGGTTGCCATGCGCGACAAGACCCAGGAAGACGAAACCGAAGTGACCGCTTCGGAGCTGGACATCAACTACGTCACCATGGACGGCAACATCGGCTGCATGGTCAACGGCGCCGGTCTGGCCATGGCCACCATGGACGTCATCAAGCTCAACGGCGGCGAGCCGGCGAACTTCCTGGACGTGGGCGGCGGTGCGAACAAGCAGCGCGTCATCGAAGCGTTCAAGCTGATCCTGTCCTCGGACAAGGTCGAAGGCATCTTCGTCAACATTTTCGGCGGCATCGTCCGCTGCGACATGATTGCCGAAGGCATCATCGCCGCGGTCAAGGAAGTGGGCGTCAAGGTTCCGGTCGTGGTGCGCCTGGAAGGCACCAACGTGGAAGAAGGCAAGCAGCTGCTGCGTGACAGCGGCATGGCCATCATCCCGGCCGACAACATCAACGACGGTGCCAAGAAGGTCGTCGAAGCTGTCAAGAACGCTGCCTGATCCGACACCGAAGGAAATCCAATGTCCGTTTTGATTAACAAGAACACCAAGGTGATCGTGCAGGGCTTCACCGGCCAGCAGGGCACCTTCCACGCCACTCAGATGATCGAGTACGGCACCCAGGTTGTTGGCGGCGTGACCCCCGGCAAGGGCGGCACCACCCACATCGATCTGCCGGTCTTCAACACCGTTGCCGACGCCGTGCAGAGCACCGGCGCCAACGCGTCGGTCATCTACGTGCCGCCGCCGTACGCGGCTGATGCGATCCTGGAAGCGGCTGCGGCCGGCATCCAGGTCATCGTGTGCATCACCGAAGGCATTCCGGTGCTGGACATGCTGCGCGTCAAGAACGTGCTGACCCGCTCGCATCCGGACACCGTGCTGATCGGGCCGAACTGCCCCGGCGTGATCACCCCGGGCGAGTGCAAGATCGGCATCATGCCCGGCCACATCCACAAGCCGGGCAAGATCGGCATCGTGTCGCGCTCGGGCACCCTGACCTATGAAGCGGTCAAGCAGACCACGGAAGTCGGCCTGGGCCAGTCCACCTGCATCGGCATCGGTGGTGACCCGATCAACGGCCTGAACTTCGTCGACTGCCTGAAGCTGTTCAACGAAGATCCGCAGACCGAAGGCATCATCATGGTCGGCGAAATCGGCGGCGACGCTGAAGAAGCCGGCGCTGAGTACATCAAGAACCACGTGAAGAAGCCGGTCGTCGGCTTCATCGCGGGCGCCTCGGCTCCGGCCGGCAAGCGCATGGGCCACGCCGGTGCGATCGCATCGGGCGGCAAGGGCACCGCCGAAGGCAAGTTCGCCGCCATGGAAGCTGCCGGTGTTGTCACCGTCCGCTCGCCGGGCGACCTGGGCGCTGCCATCGCCAAGCTGGTCAAGTAATCGACCTGCTCGCGTGATGTAAAGAAGGCCGCCTCCGGGCGGCCTTCTGCTTTTCAGGCACTACAATGAGCGTATTGCAACCACAGGCTGGACCCCCATGACGTCGCTCCGCATTGCCCTGGCGCAGTTTGATTTTCCGGTTGGCGCGGTGGCGCAGAACACCGACAACATCATCGCGATGATCGCCGAGGCGCGCGATGAATACGGTGCCGAGCTGGTGGTGTTTCCGGAGCTGGCGATCAGCGGCTATCCGCCGGAGGATCTGCTGCTGCGCCCGGGCTTCCTGTACGACTGCCAGCAGGCGCTGGAGCGCATCGCAGCGGCCACCACCGGCATCGCCGCCGTGGTCGGTTGGCCACAGGCCGCCGGTGCGGTGGTCTACAACGCGGCCAGCGTGCTGCGCGATGGCAAGGTCGAACACACCTACCGCAAGCGCGAGCTGCCCAATTACGCGGTGTTCGATGAGCGCCGTTACTTCGATGTCGATCCGGACGGTGGCAGCTGCGTGTTCGAGATGAAGGGCGTGCCGGTCGGCGTGCTGGTCTGCGAGGACCTGTGGTTCGCCGAGCCGCTGGCCGATACCGTGCGTGCCGGCGCGCAGCTGGTGATCGTGCCCAATGCCTCCCCGTACGAGCGTGGCAAGCATGCCCAGCGCGATGCGCTGTTGGCCGAGCGTACCCGTGAGAGCGGGGCGGCGATCGCCTACCTCAATGTGGTGGGCGGCCAGGACGCATTGGTGTTCGATGGCGCCTCGGTCGTCGCTGACGGCGACGGTACGGTGCATCCGGCCGCGGCGGCCTTCACCGACCAGTGGCTGGTGGTGGATTACGACGCCGATGCGCGCCGCTTCCTGCCGCGCGAGTGGATGGACGACGGCGATGAGAGCATGGATGCGCTGGCCTGGCGCGCGGTGACCCGCGGGATTCAGGATTACTGCCGCAAGAACGGTTTCAAGAAGGTCTGGCTCGGCCTGTCCGGCGGCATCGATTCGGCCCTGGTGCTGGCGATGGCGGTGGATGCGCTGGGCGCAGCCAACGTCACCGCGGTACGGCTGCCGTCGCGCTACACGGCGGACATGTCCAACGATCTGGCGGCCGAGCAGTGCCGCGCGCTGGGCGTGAAGCTGGAGGCGGTCTCGATCGAGCCGGTGTTCGAGGGCCTGATGGCCGCGCTGGGCCCGATGTTCGAGGGGCAGGCGGCCGATGTGACCGAAGAGAACCTGCAGTCGCGCAGCCGGGGCGTGATCCTGATGGCGCTGTCCAACAAGTTCGGCGGGCTGCTGCTGACCACCGGCAACAAGAGCGAGTACGCGGTGGGCTACGCCACCATCTACGGCGACATGTGCGGCGGCTACGCCCCGCTCAAGGACCTGTACAAGACGGAGGTGTTCGGCCTTTCCAAGTGGCGCAATACCGTGGGCGGCGCCCCGGTGATCCCGCCAGCGGTGATTTCCCGCCCGCCCTCGGCCGAACTGCGCGCCAACCAGACCGACCAGGACTCGCTGCCGGCCTACGACGTGCTGGACGGCATCCTGTACCGCTATGTGGACCAGGAGCAGTCGCGCGAGGAGATCGTGGCCGCCGGGTACGCCCCCGAGGTGGTGGACCGTGTGCTGCGCCTGGTGCGCACCAGCGAGTGGAAGCGCCATCAGGCTGCCCCGGGCCCGAAGGTCTCGCGCCGGGCGTTCGGGCGGGAGCGGCGGTACCCGATCAGCAATGGGTACAAGGGGTAGGCGTCGGGCGCTACCGTAATAAAAAAGGCCCCTTTCGGGGCCTTTTTTATTACTTGCGGTTCATCGTGGCGTTGCGTTCACCGGTACTGGCGGACTTCTCGCCGGCAAACGGGTTCAGCTTGCGCACCATCCACGGGTACTTCGGCCACTTGCCCTGCAGCCACGGGTGGTCGGGCTGGTTCAGCTCGAGCACGCGGCGGGCATCGTCGGCCAGGGTCTTGTTGCCCAGGTGGGTGTAGGCCTCGCCCAGGGCGGCCACGGCGTCGTACTGGAACGCGCTCTGCGGGTAGTTCTCCAGCAGGAAGTTGGCGCGGCCAGCGGCCGAGACGTACGCCTCGCGGCGCAGGTAGTACAGGGCGTTGTCCAGCTCGTACTGGGCGAACACGTCGCGCAGGGCGATCATCCGCTGGCGCGCATCGGCGGCGTAGCGGCTGTTGGGGTAGCGCTCGGTGACGATGGTGAAGTCGGCATAGGCCTGGCGCGGGCTGGACAGGTCACGGCGGCTCGGGTCCAGCGACCAGACGCGGCGCAGGAAGACCGTGTCGCGATTGCCATTGGCCAGGCCGCGCAGGTAGTACATGTAGGCGATGTTGCGGTGGGTCGGGTAGGTACGGATGAAGCGGTCCACGCTGGACACCGCGTCATCGTGCTTGCCGGCCTTGTACTGGGCGTAGGCGCTCTCGATCATCGCCTGTTCGGTGTACGGGCCATACGGGTATTGGGCCACCAGACGGCGGAAGCTGGCTTCGGCACCGCTCCAGTTCCCCCCTTCCATGAGCTTGTGGCTCTTCTCATAGAGGCTTTCGACCGGCAGACCTTCATCCGGATTCTTGCCCTTGGTACCGCGGTGGCAACCGGTGGCAACGAAGAGCAGCACCAGCATCAGGGCGGCGAGGCGGACGGGCGCGGACAGCATAACGGAGCGTCGGATCATGGGGTCAGGGCGGGACGCGGCTGGAATACGAAGGGTCGATGATAGCCTAGTGGCCTGTCCCGCGACTGAAACTGGTCGCCCGGACCCCAAAATTGTCCCTATTGCGGTGTGCCCCCATGTCCGATACCCCTGCTGATTCCGATTCCCCCCGCCAGGCCATCGTGCCCGATACCGCCGCCGGCCGGCGTTTTGACGCGGTCCTGGCCGAGCTGTTCCCCGAGTTTTCCCGGTCCAAGCTGACCGAGTGGATCAAGTCCGGCGACGTCCTGCTGGACGGCGACACCGTGCGCGGGCGCGACCCGGTGCGCGGCGGCGAGGTGGCCAGCCTGCATGTCGTGCTCGACACCCAGACCCACGCCGAGCCGGAGGACATCCCGCTGGAGGTCCTGTACGAGGACGAGCATGTATTCGTGATCAACAAGCCGGTCGGCCTGGTGGTCCACCCCGGCGCGGGCAACCCCACCGGCACCCTGGTCAACGCGCTGCTGTTCCGCGATCCGTCGCTGTCGGTGCTGCCGCGTGCGGGCATCGTGCACCGTCTGGACAAGGACACCAGCGGCGTGATGGTCATCGCCCGCACGATCCAGGCGCAGACCGCGCTGGTCGAGCAGTTGTCCGCGCGTGAAGTGCATCGCCAGTACCTGGCCGTGGTGGTCGGTGCGCTGGTCTCCGGCGGCACCGCCACCGCCGGTATCGACCGCCACCCGCGCGACCGCATCCGCATGGCCGTGCGCGAAGACGGCAAGGAGGCGATCACCCATTACCGCCTGCGCGAGCGTTTCCGTGCGCACACCGCGCTGGAATGCCGCCTGGAAACCGGGCGCACCCACCAGATCCGCGTACACATGGCGCACCTGCGGCATCCGATCATCGGCGATCAGCTGTATGGCGGTGCGCTGAAGCTGCCCAAGGGCGCCAGCGAGGAGCTGGTGGCCGAACTGCGCGGCTTCAAGCGCCAGGCGCTGCACGCTGAAACGCTGGAGTTCGTGCACCCGATCACGGGCGAGAAGATCACCAACAGCGCGCCGCCGCCGGCCGACATGCAGGCCCTGCTGCACGCCCTGCGCGAAGACAGCAAGCGCTTCGCCGAGCAGGAACGCAACCGCCGCTGATGGACGCCACCGTGCCCGTGCTGCCCGCCGACTGGCAGGCCCCGAGCGGGGTCCATGCGCTGACCACCCTGCGCTTCGGCGCGGGCGGTTCGGTGGCGCCGTTCGATCAGTTCAACATGGGCAACCGCTACGCCGCCGACGGCGATGACCCGGCGCAGGTGCAGCGCAACCGCGATCTGCTCGTGCCCGGGCTGGGCCTGCCCTCGGCGCCGCATTGGCTGCGCCAGGTGCATGGCACCGGCGTGCGTCGCTTCACCGCGCCGCCGACGGCCATCGGCGTGGACGCTGAACCCACCGCCGATGCGGCGGTGACCTCGGTCCCGGGTGTGGTACTGGCCATCCTCACCGCTGACTGCCTGCCGGTGGTTCTCGCCGCGCGCGATGGCCGTGAGGTCGGCGCCACCCATGCCGGCTGGCGTGGGCTGGCCGACGGCATGCTGGAGGCCACCGTGGCCGCCATGCAGACCCCGGCCGCGCAGCTGCAGGCATGGCTGGGCCCGGCCGCCGGGCCCGCGCTGTATGAGATCGGCGAGGACGTGTTCGAGGCCTTCGTCGAGCGCGACGAGGGCGCCGCCGCAGCCTTCGTGGCGACCCGGCCGGGGCACTGGAAGGTGGACCTGTACGCGCTGGCCCGCCGGCGCCTGCAGTCTGCAGGCCTGGACGCGGCACACATCAGTGGCGGGCAGTACTGCACCCTGGCGGATCCCCAGCGGTTCTACTCGCACCGGCGCGACCGCCGCACCGGGCGCATGGCGACCCTGGCGTGGATCGCGCCCTGACCATAGAACAGGCGGTGAGTGGAGCGGCCGACGCGGTCATCGTCTTCGACGGCGTCTGCGCACTGTGCAGCCGCTGGGTGCGGTTCCTGCTGCGCGTCGACACGCGCGGCCGCTATCGCTTCGCTGCGATGCAGGGCGTGCACGGACGCGCTTTGATGGAGGCGCACGGGCTGGATCCGGAGGATCCGTCCTCGTTCCTGCTGCTCGAGCAGGGGCACGCATGGACGGACACCGATGCGATCCTCCGCGTGCTGACCGGGTTGGGCGGTGCATGGCGTGTAGTCGGCGTGCTGCGCTGGTTGCCCCGCGCGCTGCTTGACCGCGCGTATCGCGCGCTGGCGCGCAACCGGTATCGGTGGTTCGGTCGTCACGACACGTGTTTTCTACCGACTCCAGAGCAGGCGGCTCGGTTCCTGGACTAAGAAGGGACGCGTTGCCGGCCAGCGGCCGGCACTACCCTTCCAGCGCCTGCAGATACGTCCGCCGCCAATGATTGATGTCGTAGGTGCGCAGGTGCTCCATCATCGCCTGCCAGCGCTCCACGCGCTTCTTCAGCGGCATGGTTGCCGCCGTGGCGATCGCATCGGCCACGCCATCCAGGTCATGCGGATTGACCAGCAGCGCCTGCTTCAACTCATCTGCGGCACCGGCCAGCAGTGACAGCACCAGCACGCCCGGATTCTCGGGGTCCTGCGAGGCGACGTATTCCTTGGCGACCAGGTTCATGCCATCGCGCAGCGGCGTCACCAGCCCGACCGCAGCCGCCCGGTAGAAACCGGTCAGGGTGGCGTGGGTGAAGTTCTGATTGACGTAGCGCAACGGGGTCCAGTCGGGTGCAGCATGACCACCGTTGATGTGGCCGGCGATCTGCTCCAGCTGGCTGCGCAGCTGACGGTACTCGGTGACATCCCCGCGCGAGACCGGGGCGATCTGCAGGTAGGTCAACGAGCCGTGCTGGTCCGGATGGCGCTCCAGATAGCGCTCGAACCCCTGGAAGCGTTCGGGCAGGCCCTTGGAGTAGTCCAGCCGGTCCACGCCGATCGCCAGCTGACGATTGCGCAGGCTGCCGCGCAGGTCCTTGACCGCCGGCTTGTTCGCCCCCGCCTTGGCCTGGCGAGCAATGAACTCAGTATCGATGCCGATCGGGAAAGCGGCCGCGCGGAAACGTCGGCCACCGGGTGCTTCCAGCTCGCCATCGGGCAATACGCGGCCGCCACCGAACAGGCGCACGTAGGACTGGAAACGATCCGCATCGCGCTGGGTCTGAAAGCCGACCAGATCGTAGGCGTAGAGGCTGGAGAACAGCCGCAGGTGGTCCGGCAGCGCCTGCAGCAGATCGGCCGAGGGCATCGGCACGTGCAGGAAGAAGCCGATCCGGCAGCCGATGCCGCGCTCGCGCAGCAGCGAGGCCAGCGGGATCAGGTGATAGTCGTGGATCCAGACGATGTCGTCCTCGCGCAGCAGCGGCGCGAGCTTCTCGGCGAACAACGCGTTGACGCGGCGATAGGTTTCGCGCGTGGCGCGGTCGTAGTCGACCAGGTCCAGCCGGAAGTGCAGCAACGGCCACAGCGTGCGGTTGGCGAAGCCGTTGTAGTAGCCATCCACGTCGCGTTTGTTGAGGTCCATGGTGACGTAGCGGATGTCACCGTCCACCTGCTCGTGCAGCGTGCCGCTGTTGTCGCGGGTGGACTTGCCGCTCCAGCCGAACCACAGCCCGCCACGCTCCTTGAGCGCGGCCAGCAGGCCGACCGCCAGGCCGCCGGCGCGGGATTCACCGGGAACGGCGACCCGGTTGGAGACGACGACCAGGCGGCTCATGAGGCCTCCTGCCAGCTGCGCGACAGGCGCATGGCGGCGGTGATCAGGCCCACGTGCGAATAGGTCTGCGGGAAGTTGCCCCATGCTTCGCCGTTGTCGAACGCCAGATCCTCGGAGAGCAGGCCCAGGTGGTTGCGCCGCTCCAGCAGCGTTTCGAACATCTCGCGTGCTTCGTCCAGACGGCCGATCGCGGCAAGTGCATCGATGTACCAGAACGTGCAGATGGTGAAGCTGGTTTCCGGCTCGCCGAAATCATCCGGCGCCACGTAACGGTACAGCGCGTTGCCGTGCTTGAGATCGCGGCCGATCGCCTCGACCGTGGCAACGAAGCGCGCATCCGTGGCTTCGATGAAGCCGATGTCGGCCAGCAGCAGCAACGAGGCGTCCAGGCGGTGCCCGCCGAAGGTGTCGGTGAAGTGGCCGAGTTCTTCGCTCCATGCCTCGCGCATGATGCGGGCATGGATGGTGTCGGCCCGCTCACGCCAGTAGGTGGCGCGGTCATCCAGCTTCAGGCGCACCGCGATCTTGCACAGGCGATCACAGGCTGCCCAGCACATCGCGCTGGTGTAGGTGTGTACCTCCGTGCGGCCGCGGAATTCCCACAGCCCGGCATCGGGTACGTCGTGCAGGGTGAAGGCCTGCTCGCCGAGCGGCTCCAGCCGGGCGAAGGTGTGCGCATCGCCCGGATCCTGCAGACGGCGATCGAAGAACAGCTGGGTGGAGGCGAGCACCACGCTGCCGTACACATCGTGCTGGCGCTGCACCCAGGCCAGGTTGCCGCGGCGCACCGGGCCCATGCCGCGATAGCCGGACAGCGAGGCGACTTCGGTTTCCTCCAGCTTGGCCTCAAAGCTGATGCCATACAGCGGCTGCAGGCTGCCATCAGCGGTGGCCAGGTTGAAGATGTAGCCCAGGAACTGCTCCATCGTGCGGGTCGCGCCGAGGCGGTTGAGCGTGCGCACCACGAAGGCGGCATCGCGCAGCCAGCAGTAGCGGTAGTCCCAGTTGCGGATGCTGCCGGGCGCTTCCGGGATGGAGGTGGTCATCGCGGCGATGATCGCGCCGCTGTCTTCGTACTGGCACAGCTTGAGCGTGATCGCGCTGCGGATCACCGCGTCCTGCCACTCCAGCGGGATGGACAGATAACGCACCCATTCGCGCCAATAGTCGCGCGTGCGCTGGAAGGATTCCTGCACGTAGCCACTGAGTGAGCGGTTGAGCGATTCGTCCACGCCGAGCACCAGATGCACGGGATGATTGAGTACGAACGGCAGGCCATCGCGAACGAAACGCAGCGGCACATCGGTGGTCAGGCGCAGCACGTGGTCCGGCAGCACCCAGCGGATGTGATTGCTGCCCCAGGTGGCATCCGGGACGCGGGCGCCCCAGTCGGCCAGCGGGCGTGCGCGCACGATGATGCGCGGGTTGCCCGACAGTGGACGCACCTGGCGGATCAGGCTGACCGGCCGGTAAAAGCGGTCGTTCTGGCGCCACCGCGGCGCGAAGTCGATGATTTCCAGCGCGCCACCGTGCTTGTCACGCAGCACGGTGCGCAGGATGGCGGTGTTGGTCAGGTAGCTCTGTTCGCTGTCGACCATGTCCTCCAGCTCGATGCCGAAGTCGCCGCCTTCCTGTTGATTGGGGCCGAGCAGGGCGCAGAAGGTCGGGTCACCGTCGAAGGTCGGCAGACAGCTCCAGACAACACGCGCGTGCTTGTCGATCAGCGCGCCGAAGCTGCCATTGCCGACTACGCCCAGATTCAGATCGGGTTCGCTCATGATGCAGAAAGTCTCGTGTCATGCCGCGGCGGCACACCGGTGGGGGAGACCTGCGCGCGGCGTCAGGGGGCCTTGGGGATCAAGGCATCAGTAGGCATTCTCGCGAAGCCACGCGTGCACGCTGCGTATGGTGGGCAGGGCAAACACCGCATCGCTGGGCTCGCGTTCACCGACCAGCACGCTCCAGCCATGCAGATCGTTGGCGGCGCCGAAGCCGAACTCATCGGTAAGGTCATCGCCGACGAACACCGGCATGCGATCGCGGAACGGGGGCTGCAGCATCAACTGCCGCATCGCACGTCCCTTGTCGCTGCCCTCGGGCAGGAATTCGATGACGTGATCGCCGGGCTGCAGCCGGTAGCCGGCGTGGCCGCGGATGTGCCGCTCGGCGAAAGCGCGCACGTCGTCGGCGGCGTGCGGTGCCCCGCGCCAGTGCAGAGCCAGACTGCGGCCTTTGTCCTCGACCAGGACGCCGGGATAGCCATGCGCGAAGCGCATCGCCTGCTGGTGCAGGGCATGCAGCCACTCGCTGGTATCGGCAGACGGATCACTGCTCTGCGCACGCGGCTCGTGGTTGCGCAGCTCATGACCATGCAGGCCGGCGGCGGGCAGGCTCAACGGTGCAAAGAGTTTGTCCAGCTGCGCGAGCGGTCGCCCGCTGATCAGCGCGACAGCACCATCGAGCCGGTCGCTGATACGCCCGATGGCTTCACGCACGTCGGGCAGCAACGCGACCGACTCAGGGTCGTCCGCGAACTCGATAAGGGTGCCATCCACGTCCAGGAACAGCGCACAGGCATCGTCCAGCAGCGGCGGCGGCGGACGTTGGGGGAAGTCGTTGGCCATAGCGGCCAACATGCCAGCGTGGATGTGATTGCCAGGTTAATGACGCCCACATCCACGCCGCGGCCGGCGCTACCGGTCAGAAGGTATATCGCACGCGGCCGTAGTAGTACGCACCATTGCTGCCGATCGGTGACAGCACGTCGTACGGCAGGTTGCCGAAGTAGTAGATGTCATCGTTGGACAGATCCGAGTAGTTGTCGGTCAGGTTCTGACCGCCCACTGCCACGCTCCACTGTGGGGTGATCTTGTACTCGACCTCGGCATCCAGCTGCCATTCCGCCCCATAGGTCTGGCGCGGGATGTAGCCATCGCCGAAGTTGAACACACGGGTGACGCTGCCATAGCGGCTGAGGCGGCTGGTCAACGACCACTGATCATTGGCCCAGCTGGCCGCCAGCGCGGCGCGCGTGCGCGGGGTGGCATCGGTCAGCGTGTTGGTCTCTTCCACGCCGAACAGCACATAGTCCGGGTCCAAGGCGAGCAGGCCCGGCGGCGTGGCAAGCACGTTCTTCAACGTGGTCTTGGTGTAGGCATAGGTGCCGGTCAGCACCAGCTCGCCGTTGCCCAGCGACTGCCGCCAGTTGCTCACCAGTTCGGCACCGCGGGTGCGGGTATCGGCGGCGTTGACGAAGAAGCTGGCGCTCTGCAGGCCGGCCACGCCGAACTGCTGCTGTACATAATCGGTCAGCGCGTCACCGGTGATGCTCTCCGACAGCGCGATGCGGTCATCGATGTCGATCTGGAAGAAGTCCAGCGAGACATCGAAGTGATCGCCGATGCGGCTGGTGAAGCCCAGGCTGGTGTTGAGCGACTTCTCCGGCTTCAGGTCGGTGGCGCCGAGACCGCGCGCGATCGGATTGTTGACCGACAGCACCCGGCCCTGCACCAGCTGGCCGGCCGCGTTGTAGCCGGTGGAGGTTGACTCGTAGCCGATCTGCGCCAGTGAGGGCGCGCGGAAGTTGTTGGAGACCGCACCACGCAGCGCGAAGGCCGGAGTGAATTCGTAGCGCAGGCCGAGCTTGCCGGTGAGCTCACCGCCGAAGTCGTCGCTGTGCTCGTAGCGCGCCGCCAGATCGCTGGAGAAATGTTCGCCGAACTGGCTGGACAGGCTGGCATAGGCGCTGGCCACATCGCGCGACAGCGAGGTCGCATCCTGCGGGGTCAGGCCGCCACCGGCCTGCGAGCCGGTCGGGCGATCCGTGAACGGACCCGCGGCATAGCTGCTCGGGTCACCGGGGCGGGTTTCGTAATGGTCGCGGCGCGCTTCCAGGCCCAGGCCCAGGCTGTGGGTGATGCTGTCGCCCTGCGAGAACACGCGGCCCAGATCGAAGTTGGCCACCGTCAGCTCGTTGCGGTAGTCGCCGGTCTTGAACCGGGTCGGGCTGGTCGGGCCGAGCGAGGCGTTGATCGAATTGCGCAGGCGGTAGGTGAACGTGTTGAGGCCGTAATCCAGGCTGGCATCGTAGTTCCACTCGCCCCACTGGCCCTTCGCACCGGCCACGGCCTGCACGTCGCGGTTCTCGCCTTCGGAGATCGGGCGGTAGCCGTTGGGGTAGACCTGGGCCCAGTTGGCGTCGCTGTCCGGGTAGCGGAAGTAGTTCGCGCCTTCGCTGTCGCGCTGGTTGAAGGTGGCGAAGCTGTAGAACGTGGAGGTTTCACCGAACGGCAGCTGCGCGTTGTACCAGGCGTTCAGATCCTTGGTCTTGCCGTCGCCGAGCACGTAGTTGCGCTTGCCCTGCAGCGCAAGGTTGGTATCGCTCTGGTCCCACGGCGGGATCTGATCGAAGCCGGCGCGGTTGGTACCTTCGTGGTTCTTCAGCTCCAGGCCGACGCGCAGGAAACCGCCGTCTTCGCCCAGTGCGGTGCCGACCTTGGCGCTGGCGTAGCTGGTCTGGCCGTCGGTGATGGTGCGGTCGATCGGCTTGAGATCGGTGTGGTTGGCGCCGAAGCTGGCCTCGAATGCGCCACCTTCCGGGGCGTCATCCAGGATGACGTTGATCACACCGGCCACCGCGTCCGAGCCGTACAGCGCACCGGCGCCATCGCGCAGTACTTCGATGCGCTTGATCGCGCTGACCGGGATCGCGTTGAAATCGACCGGGGTGGTGCCCTTGCCGATCTTGCTGTCGGTGTTGACCAGCGCGCTGCTGTGGCGGCGCTTGCCGTTGACCAGCACCAGCACCTGATCGGGTGAGAGCCCGCGCAGCTGGGCGGCACGGATGTGGTCGGCGCCGCCGGAGTTGGACTGGCGCGGGAAGTTGAACGAGGGCAGCAGCGCCTGCAGCGCGCTGCCCAATTCGCCGTTGACCACGCCGGCCTTGCGGATGTCCTCAGCGGTGAGCACGTCCACCGGCGAGGTGGATTCCAGTACGGTCCGGTCGATGGCGCGGGTGCCGGTCACGATCACGGTGTCCAACGTCTGGGCGGTGTTCGGCGCGTCCTGCGCAAGTACGTCCTGGGCCAACAGGGGGGAGGAGAGGACGAGCGCGATGGCAAGGCCAAGGCGCGACGCGGACGGACGGGACATACGGACTCCAGCAGGACGACGGGGGGGGGAGGGGGAGGAGGAGCGGGCTTGGCGACCAATGGCCGGCACTACCAATCCATCCGGATGAAGCGATATATTATCTTCGCGTGATCGTCCTGTGTGACGCAAGTCCCATCGGGGTGGTTATCAGCAGATAGCCATTGGCGATCTGTACCGGACCCGGATGTCCGGCACGCTCCTTCCCCTGCCTGTCCCTGTGTTCCGGAGAGTTGTCCATGTCGTTCCGCGCCATCCTGTTTGCCCTGGTCCTGGCCACCAGCGGCTGTGCCACCGCCGCCCCGACCGCCAAGCCGACCCCGCCCGCCACCGCCACGGCCACCCTGCAGGGCGATGCGGCGCGCCCGGACGCGGCGGCCGGCTGGGTCCGCAGCGAGCTCTACTTCGGTGTGGGGGAGGAAACCGGCGTGGCCGACCGGCCGCAGACCGAAGGCATCACCGACGCGCAGTGGCGCGCCTTCCTCGACAAGGAAGTCACCCCGCGCTTCCCGGACGGCCTGACCGTGTTCGACGCCTACGGCCAGTGGCTGTTCCGCGGTGCGCCCGAGCCGAACCGCCTGCGCACCAAGGTGCTGGTGGTCCTGCACGAGAACACCCCGCAGCGCCGCGCCGACATCGAAGCGATCCGCCTTGCGTGGAAGCAGGCGACCGGGCACCAGTCGGTGCTGTGGGCACAGCAGGCGGTTGAAGTATCGTTCTGAGCCAGGGCGCCGCGGTGGCGCTGCAAGGAGCGATGATGAAACACAGGGATGCGATGCTGGCTGCGGTGGTGATGGGCCTGGCGGCAACGTGCGCGCACGCGCAGGATGCCGCCCAAGCCCGGCTTCAAGTCGACGTGGCTGCCGGCGTGCAGGTGCAGGCGACGCTGCAGGAAGACGGCGGCATAGCCGTCGTGCTGACCCCCTCGGGCAAGCGCCAGGTGCTGCCGGGGGTGGCCGACGCGGACGGCAACGCGCGTCTGTCTGCCGAGGATGTCGACTTCGACGGGCGGCCGGAGCTGGTCGCGCGCGCCTCGGTGGGCATGGTCAATGAAGCCGTAGCGGTGTATCGCTACGACCCGGCCACGAAGCAGCTGGTGGCATTGGAGCCGATCTCCACCGAAGGCGCGCAATGCGGTGGTCTGATGGGCCTGACCGTGGATGCAACCACGCGCACCCTGAGCAGCAGCTGCCGCGGTGGCCCGATGTGGTACGTGGACCAGTACCGTTACGACGGCGGTCGCCTGTACCTGTACCGCGCAGAACGTCTGTTGATGCTCGACGATGTGCTGGAGCCATACGTGTTCATCAAGCAGACCGCCGACAGCGGTCCCTTGGCGGTCTGGAGCACCTTCGATCCTGCCGGCAAGGTACTTCAGACGGCCATCGGCGATGGGCTGGAAACGCCGCGCGCCGGCGCGCCGCTGATGCCCATATCCGGCCATGTGATGGTGGCGCGGCTGCCCTTGTACAGCCGCCCCGGTGATGCCACGACCAAACGCTACCTGGTGCGCGATGACCGCGTGGAACTGCTGGATGAGCGCGACGGCTGGGTGCAGGTGCGCTATGACAATCCCACGCGCGGCGCGGTGCTGGGCTGGGTGAACACGCAGCCGTGATCGCGCGCTGCCACGGGTAAACCCACATGGGTGTCACTTGCCCGGGACTAGGCTGACGCTTCCCCCTCGTCGTGGAAGCATGTCATGAGCAAGCGCGTTGCCGAGATCGTGGTTGAAACCCTGCAGGCCGCCGGTGTCCGTCACTGTTACGGCATTGTCGGCGATACCCTCAACTACGTCACCGATGCCATCCACCACAGCGGGATCGAGTGGGTGCACATGCGGCATGAGGAAGTGGCCGCGTTTGCTGCCGGTGCCGAGTCGTTGATCAGCGGGCAGCTCACCGCCTGCGCCGGCTCGTGCGGCCCCGGTGGGCTGCACTTCATCAACGGCGTGTTCGAGACCAACCGCAACCGCGCGCCGATGGTGTTGATCGCCAGCCAGGTAGTCACCGCCGAACTGGGCATGGAGTTCCCGCAGGAAGTCGATTTCAAGGCGGTCTACGGCAGCTGCAGCGTGTTCTGCGAACAGGTCCAGAGCGCCGAGCAGGCGCGCCGCGTGGTGACCCTTGCCTGCCAGGCCGCGATCAGCCGCCGCGGGGTGGCGGTGGTGATCCTGCCGGCCGATATCAGCGAAGCCGAAGTCAAGCACGATGTGCCGTTCTCGGTGCACTACACCCAGCCGGTGCTGCGCCCCTCGGACGACGAACTGCAGCGCATCGCCGCGCTGATCGGCGAGGGCAAGCGGATCGGCATCTATGCCGGTGCCGGCTGCGAGCATGCGCACGATGCACTGGTCGCACTCGGTGCCAGGCTCAAGGCACCGATCGCGCATACCTCGCGTGCGAAGGATTTCGTGGAGTACGACAACCCGTACAACATGGGCATGACCGGCATCTTCGGCATCGAATCCGGGTATCACACGCTGATGGCCTGCGACACGCTGCTGCTGCTCGGCGCGGACTTCGCGTGGGGCCAGTACTACCCGGACAAGGCCACGCTGATCCAGGTGGATCGCGATGGCAGCCATCTTGGCCGCCGGCATCCCGTGAACCTTGGCGTGGTGGGTGACATCGGCCCGACCCTGGAGGCGCTGCTGCCGTTGCTGCCCGAGCGCGAGGACCGCAGCTTCCTGGACGAATGCCTGGAGCACCGTGAGAAGGCGCTCGCCACGCGCGCCAAGGAAGAGCAGCCGGGCGAGGGTGAGCTGATTCACCCGCAGCACCTGACCGCGCTGATCGACCGCCACGCCGCCGACGATGCGCTGTTCACCGCTGACGGCGGCTCGCCGATGGTCTGGATCCTGCGCCATATCCGCGTCAACGGCCGCCGCCGCACGCTGACCAGCCTGCTGCACGGCACGATGGCCAACGCGATGCCGCAGGCGCTGGGCCTGCAGAAGGCCTATCCGGGCCGGCAGGTGATCTCGCTGTCCGGTGACGGCGGCCTGGCGATGCTGCTCGGCGACCTGCTCACCGCCGTGCAGGAGAACCTGCCGATCAAGGTGGTGGTCTACAACAACAGCTCGCTGAACTTCGTGGAGCTGGAGCAGAAGGTCGAGGGCCTGCTGGACAATTACACCGACCTGAAGAACCCCGATTTCGGCCGGCTGGCCGAGGTGATCGGCTTCTACGGGCGCACGGTTACCCGCTCGGAAGACCTGGAGCAGGCCGTGCAGGACATCCTGGCCCATCCCGGCCCGGCCCTGCTGGACGTGCACACCAGCCCGACCGAGCTGGTGATGCCCCCGCAGGTGGAGGCCAAGCAGGTGGCCGGCACCGCCCTGTACGCGGCCAAGGCGCTGCTCAGCGGGCGGGTCGGGGATGTGCGGGACCTGCTGGCGAACAATTTCCTCAACAAGCCCTGATCCCCACGCGATCCATCGGCGGGCGTCTGTCGGTGTTCCATTCATGCGCCTGTTACTGGGGGCGGGGAGGCCCTACCATCGGCTACCCCCCCTCCCCACGGCCGCCCTGCGCATGTCCGCCACTGCTCCCGTCCCCTCCGGACGTCCCCGCTGGTTCGTTGCCGGCGATCTCAACGGTTTCTTCGGCCTGGTCGTCGACAATCTGTCGATCCTCGGCTTCATCGCGATGGCGCTGGTCGGCATCTTCCAGTTCCCGGCCGATGTGGTGTTCGGCCGCATGTTCCCGGGTACGGCCTTCGGCGTGCTGGTCGGCAACGTGCTCTACACCGGGATGGCCCGGCGCCTGGCTGCGCGTACCGGGCGTGACGATGTCACCGCGATGCCGCTCGGCCTGGATGCACCGACCAGCATCGGCATGGCGCTGCTGGTGCTCGGCCCGGCCTTCCTGGCTTTCAAGGGGCAGGGACTGGCCCCGCACGATGCCGCCATCGCGACCTGGCAGCTGGGCATGGCCTCGCTGGTGATCATGGGCGTGCTGAAGGTGATCCTCTCGTTCTTCGGCGAGGCGGTCACCCGCGCGCTGCCGCGTGCCTCGCTGCTGGGCTCCATCGCCGGTATCGCGATCGTGCTGATGGGCTTCCTGCCGCTGCTGGAAACGCTGCGCTCGCCGATCGTCGGCTTCGTCACGCTGGGCCTGCTGCTGTACGTGCTGATCGCCAAGCGCAAGTTGCCGATCCGCGCGCCCGGCGTGCTGGTCGCGTTCGTGTTCGGCACGATCCTGTATTACGGCCTCGGGCTTGCCGGGCTGGGCGCACCGGGCTTCAAGGTGCCCGAGTGGGTGCCGCCGCAGGTGGTACTGCCGTGGCCGACGCTGGGCTTCATCGACGGCCTGCCGACCGCGATCACCTACCTGCCGCTGCTGCTGCCGTTCGGCTTGCTGATGGTGGTGGGCGGCATCAACGTCTCCGAGAGCGCGCGCGCGGCCGGTGACGATTACCGCACCCGCGACATCCTGCTGGTGGAAGCCATCGCCACGCTGGTGGCCGGCTTCTGCGGCGGTGTGGCGCAGACCACACCGTACATCGGCCAACCGGCCTACAAGCACATGGGCGCGCGCAGCGGTTACACGCTGCTGACCGGCCTGTTCGTCGGCATCGGCGGTATGCTGGGCGTGATCTCCGGGCTGGTGCAGTGGCTGCCGCTGGCCGTGCTGGCCCCGATCATCGTGTACGTGGCGATCGACATCACCACCCAGGCCTTCCAGGCCACGCCGCGCGAACATGCCGGCGCGATGGTGCTCGGTTTCCTGCCCTCGGTGGCCTACCTGCTGGCGATCAAGGCGCCGGGCTGGATCGCACCGGAGCAGCTGGCAGCGATGACCACCACCCTGGATGGGCATGGCCTGCCGGAGCTGGCGGTGATCTTCACCCTGGGCAACGGCTTCATCATCACCTCGATGCTGTGGATCGCGGCGGTGGTGGCGATGATCGACGGGAAGCTGCTGCGCGCCTCCGGGTTCCTGCTGGTGGCTGCGGCGCTGACGCTGTTCGGCCTGATCCACTCGGTGGACCCGCGCGGTGGCATCTACCTGCCGTGGCAGCTGGAAGGACTGCCGAAGATCATCAGCTGGCAGTTCACCGGCGCGTATGTGGCGCTGGCCGGGTTGCTGGCGCTGCTCTCGCTGCAGAAGCAGCCTGGAGAGCGTACGTAACGCCCCGGTAGTGCCGGCCGTTGGCCGGCTGCTTTTCCCTGCGCTCACGACCAACGGTCGTGAGCTACCGCCGCATGCGTCGCTAACCCCGGCGAGGCATCATTGCTCGCCATCCAGCTCCGGGTAATGCCGGAAGATGCCGTTGATGTTGAAGGGCAGGCGCCGTTCGGAGGCGAGGTAGGCCACGATGTTGGGCCGGGTTTCCACCCGGTCCTTCAATGCACGCAGTTGCGGCAGTGTGGGCCATAGCGCCTGCATGCGGCGCGGGAACATGTAGTCCAGCCCGCTCAGCAGCTGGAACAGCGACAGATCCACATACGAATGCTCGCGCAGCGGATGCCGCCCGCCGTTGTGCTTGAGCACGCTCTCGAAATACGTCAGGAACTTGGGCATGCGCTCGCCGCGCATCGACTCCGCGCGCGCCTTGGCTTCGTGCTTCTGATCCTCGTAGTATTTTGACGCAGCGATGGGGTGATGGGTGTCGTGCACCTCGGCGACCAGATCGGCGATGGCCAATTGCAGCTGGAGTGCCTGCTGCCGCCGTGAGCTCGCGTCGGGCACCAGGCCGAGCGTCGGTCCCAGATGATCCAGGATCGCGCCAACCTGGGCGATGACCTGCTTGCCCGAGCGCAGGAACGGCGGAGCGAACGGCTGCAGACCCTCGACCTTACCGTCCAGGTAGGGCTGCATCACGGCATCGCCGTGCACCCGCGCCATATCGGTGTAGCCAGCGCCGGCATCCTCAAGCGCGAGGCGGACAAACTCGCCGCGCCCCTGGATACCGGTCCAGTAATACAGTTCGTAATGCATGCAGCCACTCCGTGCGTCATCTGCACCCAGCATTGCCCACGCCCGGGGAAGCAGGCGTGAGCGCAGCGTGGTTCCCGTGCTAGGGTCGAGCGGGGCGGTTGATGGGAGTACGCGATGCGGAGGTGGGTACTGGGCATGTGCGTGGCGGCGTTGCCGGCCACGGCAGCGGCCGATCCGGTGGCGCTGCACGATGGGTTCGGCTACAGCGACGCGGTACTGCGTGCGGAGTTGACCACGCTGCGCGACATGAGCCGCGCACCCGGTCCGCGTCGTCACCTGGGCGCGGCGGGGTATCACCGCGTCCGTGGCGAGCTGGCCGCGTCCAACCGTGCAGCACGCCAGTGCCTGGAGGAGACGCGGGATGCACCCCCTGCGCTGCAGGGGCTGGCGTTTCTGTGCGAATCCACCCTCGCCGGCAATGCGCTGATCGAGGGCGATATCGCCGGCTGGGCGAGCCTGATGCTGCGCGTGCGCGAGGACTACCAGCGCACCATCGTGCCAATGCTCAGGGCCGGCGATGAAGTACCCGATGTCACCCGGCCGGCGTTCGCGTCCTTCACCACCTGGCCGCGCAGCGCGGTGCCTGCGCCCGCGCGGGCGCAGGATGTGGCGGTGCCGATCCAGTTCAGCAATGAGCTGCCCTCGGTGACGCTTACCCTGCATGGCACGCGCGACGGCGCGGCGGTCGCCCGGGAGGCGTCCTTCATCGTCGATACCGGCGCCCCGCGCTCGCACATCAGCCGCGCGCTGGCCGAGTCGCTCGGCCTGCCGGTCACGGAGAACTTCGTGGTCTCGCGCATCGTCGCCGGCGACATCCAGCAGGCGGGCCTGGCGGCGCCGATCGACATCGAGCTGGGCGGACAGCGCGTGCGCGATGTGTCGTTCAACAGCGAACCCGCGCGCGAGCTCAACCTGATCGGGCTGGATGTGCTTCGCGCGCTCGGGCGGATCCGCCTCTCACGTGAAACGCTCACCCTGCTGGGGACAGCGTCGCCGGCTGCCTGCACGCGGCGGACGGCGGTGACCTCGTCGCTGTGGGGACCGTTCCAGCAACAGCGGTTTCCCATCCGTGGCCAGGACAACAACCTGATGCTGGTCGATACCGGCTTCAACGGGGCCTTCCAGATGCGCGGCGCGCCACGCGCGTCGGTGCCCGCTGCCGCGATCCAGCGCAAGAACGTCATCACCACCCGCGGGGCGGAGGACATCGAGTACGCCCAGGCCAATACCCCTCTGCAGCTGACCGATACGGTGACCCGCATTCCGGTGGATGTGGCCTTTCAGCCGCCCGACCTGTTTCCCTCGTCCTGGCGGATCGGCTACGGGGTCACCGGCGGCCATGACGTGTTTCTCGACCTGCCCGGTGGCCTCGGCTGCCTGGTGCCGCGGCCGGCCGAGCCTGCGTTGCTGGGCGGGCCCCGACCGCCGGATGAAGCCTGAATCGGCATCTCATCCACCCTTGAAACACGCGCGCGTAACCGCATCTCAGGGACAGTGCTGGCACGGCCAGCCCCGTTTACATCGAGGACAAGATCATGCGGATGGACAAGCTCACCTCGCGTTTCCAGCAGGCGCTGGCCGACGCGCAGTCGCTGGCCGTAGGCCGCGACAACAACATCATCGAACCGGTACACGTGTTCAGCGCGCTGCTGGACCAGCAGGGCGGCAGCACGCGCCCGCTGCTGGCCCAGGCCGGCGTCAACGTGCCGGTGCTGCGCGAACGTTTGAATGAAACCTTGGAGGCCCTGCCCAAGGTCTCCGGGCAGGAAGGCAACCTGTCGATCGGCAACGATCTGAACCGGCTGCTCAACAACACCGACAAGCTGGCCCAGCAGCACGGCGATGCCTTCATCGCCAGTGAGTGGTTCGTGCTGGCCGCGGTGGACGATGGCGGCACCCTGGGCATGGCGCTGCGCGCCGCCGGTGCCGACAGGAAGAAGATCGAGACCGCCATCGACAAGGTGCGCGGCGGCGAGACCGTGCAGTCGGAAAATGCCGAAGACCAGCGCCAGGCACTGGAGAAGTACACCATCGACCTGACCGCGCGTGCCGAGAGCGGCAAGCTGGATCCGGTGATCGGCCGCGATGAGGAAATCCGTCGCACCATCCAGGTCCTGCAGCGCCGCACCAAGAACAATCCGGTGCTGATCGGCGAGCCCGGCGTGGGCAAGACTGCCATCGTGGAAGGCCTGGCCCAGCGCATCATCAACGACGAAGTGCCCGAAGGCCTGCGTGGCAAGCGCGTGCTTTCGCTGGACATGGGCGCGCTGATCGCCGGCGCGAAGTTCCGCGGTGAGTTCGAGGAGCGCCTGAAGGGCGTGCTCAACGACCTGGCCAAGAGCGAGGGGCAGGTGATCCTGTTCATCGACGAGCTGCACACCATGGTTGGTGCGGGCAAGGCCGATGGCGCGATGGACGCGGGCAACATGCTCAAGCCGGCGCTCGCGCGCGGAGAGCTGCACTGCGTCGGCGCGACCACGCTGGACGAGTACCGCAAGTACATCGAGAAGGATGCCGCGCTGGAGCGCCGCTTCCAGAAGGTGCTGGTGGGCGAGCCGAGCGTGGAAGACACCATCGCGATCCTGCGCGGGCTGAAGGAAAAATACGCCGTGCACCATGGCGTGGAAATCACCGACCCGGCGATCGTCGCGGCAGCCACGCTGTCGCACCGTTACATCGCCGACCGCCAGCTGCCCGACAAGGCCATCGACCTGATGGACGAGGCCGCCTCGCGCATCCGTATGGAGATCGACTCCAAGCCGGAAGAACTGGATCGCCTTGAGCGCCGCGTGATCCAGCTCAAAATCCAGCGCGAGATGCTCAAGAAGGAAAAGGACGACGCCTCGCGTCAGCGTCTGGCCGATCTTGAAAACGACATCGATGCGCTGGAGCGTGAGTTCTCCGACCTCAACGAAATCTGGAAGTCGGAGAAGGCCACGCTGCAGGGCGCGACCCGGATCAAGGAGCAGATCGAGCAGGCCAAGCTGGAACTGGAATCGGCCCAGCGCCGCCAGGATTTCGGGCGCATGAGCGAAATCCAGTACGGACAGCTGCCGCAGCTGGAAAAGCAGCTGGCTGCCGCGCAGGAAGTGGAAACCACCGAGTTCAAGCTGGTGCAGGACCGCGTGACCGCCGAGGAGATCGCCGAGGTCGTCTCGCGCTGGACGGGCATTCCGGTCAACCGCATGCTGGAAGGTGAGCGCGACAAGCTGCTGCGCATGGAAGAGGTGCTGCACAACCGCGTGGTCGGCCAGGAAGAGGCGATCAAGGTGGTTTCCGATGCGGTGCGTCGCTCGCGTGCGGGCCTGTCCGACCCGGATCGCCCGAGCGGTTCGTTCCTGTTTCTGGGCCCGACCGGCGTAGGCAAGACCGAGCTGTGCAAATCGCTGGCCGAGTTCCTGTTCGACAGCAGCGACGCGATGATCCGCATCGACATGAGCGAGTTCATGGAGAAGCACAGCGTCGCGCGCCTGATCGGTGCGCCCCCGGGTTATGTGGGCTACGAAGAAGGTGGCTACCTGACCGAAGCGGTGCGTCGCCGCCCGTATTCGCTGATCCTGCTGGACGAGGTGGAGAAGGCGCATCCGGATGTGTTCAACATCCTGCTGCAGGTGCTCGACGACGGCCGCCTGACCGATGGCCAGGGCCGCACGGTGGACTTCCGCAATACCGTCATCGTGATGACCTCCAACCTTGGCTCGCACCAGATCCAGGACATGAGCAGTGATGACAGCCCGGAGGCCTACACGCAGATGAAGGCGGCGGTGATGGGCGTGGTGCAGGCGCACTTCCGCCCGGAATTCATCAACCGCCTGGACGACATCGTCGTGTTCCATCCGCTGGACAAGGTGCAGATCAAGCAGATCGCGCGCATCCAGATGCAGGGCCTGGAAAAGCGCCTGGCCGAACGTGGCCTGCGCATTGAGGTCAGCGATGCGGCGTTCGAGCTGCTTGGCAATGTGGGCTTCGATCCGGTCTACGGCGCCCGTCCGCTCAAGCGTGCGATCCAGTCGCAGCTGGAGAATCCGCTGGCGCAGAAGATCCTGTCCGGCGAGTTCCTCAACGGCGATGTGATCCGGGTCGATGCGGCCGAGGGCAAGCTGGTGTTCGTGAAGGGCTGAGCCCTGCCCACACCGGCGGCCTGATAACCGTTGGGCCTCACCCCATGCATGTTTGGCATGAACCCCCGCTTCGGCGGGGGTTTTTTGTTCGGTATCGTCGGCATTCACCTGGAGACGATGCGATGTCCGAACACGGCAGTCCCGAATCACAGTGGCGCGCGGAGACCATCGCCGTGCATGGTGGCTATCGGCCCGATCCCACCACCCGCGCGGTGGCGGTGCCGATCTACCAGACCGTGGCCTACGCCTTCGATGACACCCAGCACGGTGCGGACCTGTTCGACCTCAAGGTGCCGGGCAACATCTACACCCGCATCATGAACCCGACCACCGATGTGCTGGAGCAGCGCATCGCCGCGCTCGAAGGTGGCATCGGTGCGCTCGCATTGGCTTCGGGCCAGGCCGCGATCACCTACGCGATTCAGACCATCGCCGAGGCCGGCGACAACATCGTCTCGGCCAGCGCCCTGTATGGCGGCACCTACAACCTGTTCGCGCATACGCTGCCGCAGTTCGGGATCGAAACGCGCTTTGCCGACTATCGCGATCCGCAGGCGTTCGGCGCGCTGATCGATGAGCGCACCAAGGCGGTGTTCGTCGAATCCATCGGCAACCCGCGCGGCAACATCACCGACATCGAGGCAGTGGCGAAGATCGCACATGCGCATGGCGTGCCGCTGATCGTGGACAACACGGTGGCGACGCCGTACCTGCAGCGCTCGTTCGACTTCGGTGCGGACATCGTGGTGCACTCGTTGACCAAGTACCTCGGCGGTCACGGCACCAGCCTGGGCGGGGCGATCGTGGACTCCGGGCGCTTCCCCTGGGCGGAGCACAAGCAGCGCTTCCGCCGCTTGAACGAACCGGATGTGAGCTACCACGGCGTGGTCTACACCGACGCACTCGGGCCGGCCGCCTACATCGGCCGCGCGCGGGTAGTGCCGCTACGCAATACCGGCGCGGCGATCTCACCGTTCAACTCCTTCCTGATCCTGCAGGGCATCGAGACGCTGGCGCTGCGGCTGGACCGTATCAACGCCAACACGCTGGCGGTGGCGAAACACCTCCAGGGCCATCCCAAGGTCGCCTGGGTCAACTATGCCGCGCTGCCCGATCACCCTGAACATGCGCTCGTGCAGAAGTACCTGCGCGGCCACGGCTCCGGCGTGCTGACCTTCGGCCTGCCCGGTGGCCGCGCCGCGGGTGCGCGTTTCCTGGACGCGCTGCAGTTGTTCACGCGGCTGGTGAACCTGGGCGATGCCAAATCACTGGCCACACATCCCGCCTCGACCACGCACCGGCAGCTGGATGCGGCCGAGCTGGAGAAGGCCGGCGTCAGCGAAGACACGGTGCGGTTGTCGGTGGGTATTGAACACATCGATGACTTGCTCGCGGACCTGGAGCAGGCGTTGGCCAAGGCGTAGAGGTAGGGCCCACGGCGGTCGGTGCGGGCCGGCCGCCGTGGGGTTTTTTGGCGTGTCTGCGCCGGCAGGGTTAGCATCGGCTGACGTTCCTGCAACTGCGCAAGATCAGCCACGCGGCGGCCTTGGGGAGGACGCACGCTGAGCGTCACCAAGAGAGGGAACCCGCCATGCGCCGCATTGCCCAGGTACGCCAGCGCCACGGTATCGACCGCGTCATCGCCCATTTGCAGACTTGCCTGCGTGCTGGCGATCCCTTGCCCGATCTGGAGGCATTGGCCGCGATCGCGCACCAGTCGCCATTCCACTTCCATCGCCTGTACCGTGCGCTGACCGGCGAGACCCCCGGGCGTACCGTGGCCCGCCTGCGCTTGCTGCAGGCGCTGACCCTGCTGGGCCAGGCCGACAGCCGCGTCACCGAGGTCGCGCTCAACGTCGGCTTCGAAAGTCCGCAGGCACTGGCCCGGGTCTGTCGCCAGGCACTGGATGCCACGCCCACCCGCCTGCGCGAGGATGCCGGGCTGCGCAGCCACTGGCAGCAGCGGCTGTCACTGCCGGCTGGCGATCACGCGGACGGGACGGTGCCGTTGCAGGTCACGGTGACGACGCTGGCGCCTTTCGACGTGGTGGCGCTGCGCAGGGAAGGGGCCTTCGATGATCTGGATCAGGCCTTCGGCGAGATCTTCACCTGGGCGGCGGAGCAGGGCTGGACCGAACAGCTGCAGCAGCTGATCGGCATCGCACGGACGGACCACCGCGACGCGCCGGGGCAGGAATGCGTATTCGATTGCGCAATGGGCTTCGGGCGCCCGCCGCAGGCGCTGCCTGCCCCGCTGCGTGCGCTGACGCTGGGCGGTGGCACGTATGCCGTGCTGCGCCATGTGGGCAGTTACGCGGGCCTGGAAGCGGCCACTGATGCGCTGCTGCGCGACTGGCTGCCCGACAGTGGCTACACCCTGCGCGATGCGGAGCTGTACTACCACTACCTGGATGACCCGGAAGAGGTGCCAGAGGCGATCCTGCGCGCGGATATCTGCGTGCCGGTGGTGTAGCGGCCCTTACACCACCGGGATGCTGTGCTGCTGCCCCATCGTGCGGTACGGCGGGGTGGACATCACCATCTCGGCCAGCGAGTAGGCCAACTCGCGCTCGGCCATCACCGTGCCATCGGCACCGTGGGCGAGAAGGTGCTTCACCTCGGCGTCGCTGTGCGCGCGCGCCAGCAGGGTCAGGCCGGGATTGAGCGCGCGCAGCTTGGCCAGCGTCTCACCGGCTTCCAGCGGCTGCGGGATGGCCAGCACGGCGATCTTGGCGCGCTCGGGATGCGCCTCGGCCAGCACGCGGTCGGAAGCCGCACTGCCACGGATGCCGGGCAGGCCAGCCGCGTGCGCTTCGGCGACGTGTTCCTTGTTGTCGTCGATGATCATCACCGGCACGCCGCGATCGCGCAGCACCTGCGCCAGCGCGCTGCCGACGCGGCCGTAGCCGATCACGATGGCATGGTCGTGCAGATCCAGCGATGGGCCTGGCGGCAATTCCGTCTCCACGGTGGTGGGGGCGGTTTCCTGGTTCTTGAGCAGCCAGCGGTCGAGCAGGCCGAACACCAGCGGGTTGAGCATGATCGAGATCAGCGCACCGGCCAGGACCAGTGCCTGCCCGGTCGGCGGCAGGATCTTCAGGGTCACGCCGAGGCCGGCGATGATGAAGGCGAATTCACCGATCTGCGCCAGGCTGGCCGAAATGGTCAGCGCGGTACCGGTCGGGTGGCCGAAGGCACGCACGATCACGAACGCGGCGGCGGACTTGCCGAACATGATGATCGCCGCCGTCGCCAGCACCTGCCACGGGTGCTCGATCAGGATGGCCGGGTTGAACAGCATGCCGACCGAGACGAAGAACAGCACCGCGAACGCATCGCGCAGCGGCAGCGAATCGTTGGCGGCCTTGTGGCTCAGCTCCGATTCGTTGAGCAGCATGCCGGCGAAGAACGCGCCCAGCGCGAAGGACACACCGAACAGCATCGCCGAGCCGAACGCCACGCCCAGCGCGATGGCCAGCACGGCCAGGGTGAACAGCTCGCGCGACCCGGTGCCGGCGATGCGCTCCAGGATCCACGGAATCACCCGGCGCCCGACCACCAGCATCACCGCCACGAACAGGCCCAGCTGCACGAAGGTCCAGCCGATGCTGGCCAGCACGCTGCCCACGGTATGGGTTTCATTGGCCGCATCCGGGCCGAACACGCCGGCCAGCACCGGCATCATCACCAGGGCCAGGACGCACGCCAGGTCTTCCACGATCAGCCAGCCGATGGCGATCTTGCCGCGCGTGGTTTCCAGCAGGCGCCGTTCTTCCATCGCGCGCAGCAGCACCACGGTACTGGCGGTGGCCAGCGAGAAACCGAACACCACGCCGTAGATCACCGGCCAGCCCATCAGCGCGGCCAGCCCCCAGCCGAGCAGGGTGGCGACCAGGATCTGGCCGATCGCACCCGGGATGGCGATCGCTTTGACCTCCATCAGGTCTTTGAGCGAGAAATGCAGACCGACCCCGAACATCAGCAGCATCACGCCGATTTCGGCCAGCTGGTTGGCCAGCGCCTGGTCGGCAACGAAGCCCGGGGTGAACGGACCTACGCAGATGCCTGCAATCAGATAACCGACGAGCGGAGACAAACGCAGCTTGTTGGCCAGCGCGCCGAGTATGAAGGCGAGCCCCAGGCCAACGGCAACGATGTTGATCAGGTCGGTGTCATGGTGCATCGGGGCTCGCAGAAATAGGGGATGCCCCGATTTTCACCGATGCGGCCGGTCCGGGCAAACATCGGCGACCGCATTGCTGCTATGTCCCCGTGGGCAGGTCATGTGCTGTCCGGGACAGCGCGCGTGTTGATCGGTGAATGCGCGGAATCCGGTTCCTGCCGCCAGAATGCACATGCCCCGGCGAACAGGGGCATGTGCGTTTGTCAGGCAGATTTATTTACCACTTGTAGGTCACGCGTCCGTACACGTACGCGCCATTGAACCCATACGGCGAGTAGTTGCTGTACGGCAGCATGCCCCAGGTGGAGTTCTGCAAGTCCACGGTGCGGTCCGGATACTGATCCAGGAGGTTGTCCGCGCCCAGGGTGAGGGTCCAGTTCTCGCTCGGCTTGTAGCTGGCCGAGGCATCGAGCACCCACGAGGCGTCGTAGGTCTGGTCGCGCAGGGCGGTGGCCGAGTTGCGCACGGTGAACGAACCGTAGCGGGTGGCGGCCAGGTTCAGGTCCCAATGGTCCGTGCGCCAGGTGCCGCTGAGGATGGCCTTGTCACGCGGGTAGCTGTCCTCGATACGGCCGATCTCATCACGCCCGATCAGCGACTGGGTGATGCCCAGCGCGCCGAACACCGCGGGTGAGCCGATGAACTTCTTCACCTCGGTCTCGTTGTAGCTGTAGGCGGCCGTCAGCTCCAGCGAGCTGGCGGCGAAGGGGATCGTGTAACTGGAGACGGCATCCACACCGCGGGTGCGGGTGTCCACGCCGTTGGTGAAGTAGGAGAACGCGGTGACGCCCGGCAGCCCCAGCCCGGACAGCAGCGAATTGGCGGCGGCATTGGTGGTGATGTTGGTCGACAACACGATGCGGTCGTCGATGTCGATCTGGTACGCATCCACGGTCAGGTAGAGGCGATCCACCGGCTGCAGCACCAGGCCCAGGCTGTAGGAGGTCGAGCTTTCGGCCTTCAGCGGGCTGGCACCCAGCGCCTGAGCGGCGGGGCTGGTGGTCGGGAAGGTGCCACGTTCGACGAACACGCCGTTGACGATCGTGCTGGTGACCGCCTGGTAGCTCTGCTGGGCCAGCGACGGGGCGCGGAAGCCGCTCGACGCCGTGGCGCGCAGGGCGACCTTGTCGGTGAAGGCATAGCGCGCGGAGAGCTTGCCGGAGAACTTGTCGCCGAAGTCCGAGTAATCCTCATAGCGGCCGGTCACACCGGCGGAGAACTTGTCGGTGAGGTCGGCTTCCAGGCCGGCATAGACGGCGTAGTTGTCGCGGTCGGCATCCACCGCGTTGAGCGGGGTGAAGCCGCCGAAGCCCTGCGCACCGCTGCCGGTATAGGAGTTCAGTTCACCTGCGGACTGCTCCCACTTTTCCTTGCGGTATTCACCGCCGAAGGACAGCGTGACCGGGTAGGCCAGGCCCCAGTCCAGGGTCTTGGTCACGTCGGCATTGACGATGTTCTGGGTGTACTCCAGCGCACCATCGTAGAACGAGCGCGGGCTGTTCACGCCGAGCGCGTAGTTGATGCTGTTACGGGTGTGGAAATCGATCTTGTTGGCGCCGTAGTTGTAGCTGACGTCCCAGTTCCAGCCGCTGTCCGTATCGCCCTTCACCCCGGCGACCAGCGAGCGATCCTTGGAATACTGATTGATCTCCGGCACGAAGCCGTCCGGGTAGGTCTGCGCCAGCAGCGCGCCCTGGCTGAGGTGGTTGCGCGAGCGGTAGAACGCGAACGAGGTGATGTCGCGGTTGCTGGCGATCGCGGTGGCATAGGCCGAGACGTGGTCGCTGAACTGGAAGCTGGCATTGGCCGAGGCCGCGGTGGCATCCACCTGCGGGTCACCGACCACGAAGGTGGTCTGGCCGATGTTGGGGAAGTTGCTGGTGTTCGGCGTTGTGCCCTGGTAGGGCCCGGCGCGGTTGCTCTCGTCCTGCTGGACGATCTGGCCGGCCACATGCACGCTGCCGCGGCCGTCGGCGAAGCCGATGCCGGTGTCGCCGGAGAGCTGGTACTTGTTGCCGTCACCGGCCGAGTACTGGCCGGCATCCAGCGCCAGGCTGCCGCCGGAGGAGGACCCCTTGAGCACGATGTTGATCACACCGGCGATGGCATCCGAGCCGTACTGCGCCGAGGCGCCGTCGCGCAGCACCTCCACGCGTTCGATGGAGGCGATCGGGATCGCGTTGATGTCCACTGCCGACGAGCCGCGGCCGATGCTGCCGTTGACGTTGATCTGCGCGGAGGTGTGGCGGCGCTTGCCGTTGACCAGCACCAGCACCTGGTCCGGGGAGAGGCCGCGCAGCTGCGCCGGGCGGATGCCGCTGGTGCCGTCGGTCAATGCCGGACGCGGGAAGTTCAACGAGGGCAGGGCGCGGGCCAGTGCGGTGGCCAGCTCGGTGGTGCCGGTGGACTGCAGTGCCTCGGGGGTGATGATGTCGATCGGCGACTGCGACTCGGCCACGGTGCGGTCGGCCACGCGGGTGCCGGTGACGATGATGGTGTCCAGGGTGTTGGCCGCGGTGCGGGCAGGGGCGTCCTGGGCGGTGGCGGCGAAGCTGGACATACCGAGCGCGACAGCTACGGCGGCGGCGAGCGTACTGGTCTTGCGGTTCATCAGGATGTGGCTCCGGTAGTGACGGTGCTGCACCAAAGCGACATGACGACATCGAGGATCGGGTCAGCGAAGGCGGTTGTTGCGGTGCGCAATAGACGAATTAACGGGATATTCATCGCTTGTCAAATTTTCGCCATGTTCGTAAAAAACGTTGCAGCAGCAACCATTTACGTGCGGCGATCGATCCGACAGGAGGGTCCCGGGGAAGCGCAGGCGGGGTCGTGGGAGAGAGGAACGAGTCCCGCCGCGCATCCCGGGGCGCGTCAAGTATTCGTTAACGCTAGAATTACGTCGCAGGAAAGGTGCTCACCAGCACATTCCATTCCGTTATATGGACCCCCAAGATGATCTCCCTTCGTAACTTCGCCTTGCGCCGTGGCGAGCGGCTGCTGTTGTCCAACGTCGACCTGACCCTGCACGCGGGGTACCGCGTCGGCGTGGTCGGCCGCAATGGCGCCGGCAAGTCCAGCCTGTTCGCGGCCGTGAAGGGCGAGCTGGAGGCGGACAAGGGCGACGTCGATCTGCCCGGCAAGATCCGCATCGCCAGCGTGGCCCAGGAAACCCCGTCGCTGCCCGATCCGGCGCTGCAGTTCGTGCTGGAGGGCGACACCGAGGTGGCCGCCGTGATGCGCGAAGAGGCCGCGGCCGCGGCACGTGAAGACTGGGAAGCGGTGGCCACCGCGCATCAGCGGATGGCCGAGATCGGTGCCTATGACGCCGAGGCGCGCGCCGGCAAGCTGCTGCACGGCCTGGGCTTCCCGGCCGAAACCCACTCGCGCGCGGTGTCCTCGTTCTCCGGTGGCTGGCGTGTGCGCCTGAACCTGGCCCGCGCACTGATGATGCCCAGCGACCTGCTGCTGCTCGACGAACCAACCAACCACTTGGATCTGGATGCCGTGTTCTGGCTGGAACAGTGGCTGCTCAAGTACCCGGGCACCCTGCTGCTGATCTCGCATGACCGCGAGTTCCTGGACAACGTGGCCACCCACACCCTGCATCTGCACGGGGGCGGCGCCAAGCTGTACGTCGGCGGCTATACCGATTTCGAGCGCCAGCGCGCCGAACAGCTGCGCCAGCAGCAGCTCGCCCACGAAAAGGAACAGGCCGAGCGCGCGCATCTGCAGAGCTTCATCGATCGCTTCAAGGCGCAGGCCAGCAAGGCCGCGCAGGCGCAGAGCCGCATGAAGCGTCTGGCCAAGCTGGCCGGCACCGAAGCGGTACGCGCCGAGCGCGAGTTCCGCATCGAGTTCGCGCCGCCGGCCAAACTGCCGTTCTCGCTGATCCGCCTGAACCATGTCGAGGCCGGTTACGGCGCCGATGCGGTGATCCTGCACAACGTGGGCTTCGGTCTGGAAGCGGGCCAGCGCATCGGCCTGCTCGGCCCGAACGGTGCCGGTAAAACCACCCTGGTGAAGACCCTGGTGGGCGAGCTGGACCCGATCAGTGGGGAGCGTGCCGCGCACCCGGACCTGCGCATCGGGTACTTCGCCCAGCACACAGTGGAGTCGCTGCACGAAGGGCAGTCACCGATGGAGCACTTCCGCGACCTGGCCCCTGACGCACCGAACCAGTCCTTCCGCGATTTCCTCGGCAAGTGGAACTTCGCCGGCGACCGCGCGTTTGAACCGGTGGATGGCTTCTCCGGTGGCGAGCGCGCGCGCCTGGCCCTGGCGCTGATCGCCTACCAGCAGCCGAACGTGCTGCTGCTCGACGAACCGACCAACCACTTGGACCTGGAAATGCGCGAAGCGCTGGCCGAAGCACTGGCCGACTTCGAAGGCGCGATCGTGATGGTGTCGCATGACCGCCATCTGATCGGGCTGGTCTGCGACACGTTCTGGCGTGTGGCCGATGGCGTGGTTGAACCGTTCGACGGCGATCTGGATGCCTACGCGGCGTGGCTGCGTTCGCGTCCGGCCGCACAGGGCACCAAGCAGAAGATGGCCGCGGCAGCGCCTGAGCCGGCACCGCCGACCCCGCCGCTGCCCGCGCGCAAGCCGGCCAACCCGCACAAGCTGGCCGCCGCCGAAGCCAAGGTGGGCGAACTGGAAGCGCTGCTGGCCGATCTGGACCGCCAGTTGGCCGACCCGAAGAACTACGCCGATGCGACCCGCATGGCCGTGCTCGGCCGTGACCGCGAAGCGACCGCCACCCTGCTCAGCAAGGCCGAGCAGACGTGGATGGAGTTGCTGGACGCCTGATCGCGGCGGGTGATGCGGCACGCTGGTACGTGCCGCATCCCGTGTAGATCCACGCCATGCGTGGGTTTACCGCGCTTCCAACCATTCCCGGAATCGCCGCGCCGCATCGCTCTCGGCGCGCGAGCGCAGCCGCGTCAGCCAATACCTGCCCAGGTCCAGCGTCTGCGCAAAAGGCTGGATCAAGCGCCCCTGGGCCAGATCCTGCTCGAACATCTTCAACGGCAACAGCGCCACGCCCGCACCTGCGGCGGCGGCACTGGCCAGCGTCAGGGATGAATCGAACACCGGCCCACGCGCGTCCAGTTCCGGTACGCCAGCGGCCTGCAGCCAGCGTGGCCATTCGTCGCTGCGGTAGGAGCGCAGCAACGCCACGTTGGCCAGATCGCGCGGCTGCCGCAGCGTACGTGCCAGCGCCGGCGCGCACAGCGGCGCAAACGGTGCATCGAGTACAACGTCGCTGATCTGCCCCTGCCAGTCGCCATCGCCGAACCGGATCGCCAGGTCCAGCCCTTCACCGGCGAGATCGATGCGGTTGTTGTGGGTCTGTAGGCGCAGTTCGATATCCGGATGGCGCGTGCTGAAATCGCCCAGACGTGGCAGCAGCCAGCCGGTGGCGAAGGTGCCGACCACCCCCACGCTCAGCACCTCGCGGAAGTGCCCGCCGACGAACCGGTCCAGGCTGACCGCGATGCGGTCAAAGGCCTCGTTGAGCACCGGATACAGACGGGCCCCTTCATCGGTCAGGGCGACCCCGCGCGGTAACCGGGTGAATAGCGACACGCCCAGCCGGTCCTCCAGTGCCCGGATCTGATGGCTCAGCGCGGCCTGGCTGACGCACAGCTCCAGCGCCGCGCGGGTGAAGTTCTGGTGCCGTGCGGCGGCCTCGAAGGCACGCAGGGCATTGAGCGGCAGCTGGGGGCGGAGCATGGGTCGAGCCGTGAGCAGGGATGATGCATCTTCGCATTCCCCGGCCAGGGGCAGCGCAATGGAGGCCGGGTACGACAGCGTCATCAGGGGTGCTGCGAACGGTGGCAGCCTTGGGTATTAGATGAAGTAATGGCTCCTGCTGAAAAACGTCGCTGGTGGAAGCACGGCCTGGTGCCAATACTCGGGCCTTCGCCAAGGAGAACCTGCATGATCGCTCGACGACAGTTCCTGCAATGGACCGGCGCGGCCGCCGCGTCTGCGCTGGCCGCCACCGCCTTCGCCAAGACGCCGCTGCCCGCGCCGAAACCCGCCGTCGCGGCGAAGGACTTTGCGGCGCTGGAAGCGGCCAGCGGCGGCCGCCTGGGCGTAACGCTGCTCAACACCGGCACCGGCTGGCGCACCGGCAACCGGCAGGACGAACGCTTCCCGATGTGCAGCACGTTCAAGTTCGTGTTGTCCGCTGCGGTGCTGCATCTGGCCGACCAGGGCAGGCTCTCGCTGGATCAGCGCGTGGCCGTGCGCCAGCAGGACATGCTCTCGCATGCGCCGGTGACCACGCGGCACATCGGCAAGGACGTCACCGTGCGCGACCTGTGCCGGGCGACCATGATCACCAGCGACAATCCCGCCGCGAACCTGTTGTTGGGCGTGGCCGGTGGGCCGGCCGGCGTGACCGCGTTCCTGCGTGCCAACGGCGATGCGGTGACCCGTAACGATCGCCTCGAGCCGGAGATGAACCGCTTCGCCCCGGGCGATCCGCGCGACACCACCAGCCCGGCCGCGATGGCCGCCAGCCTGCAGCGCTTCGTGCTCGGTGACGTCCTCAAGCCTGCCTCGAAACAGCAGCTGGCCGACTGGCTGATCGACAACGAAACCGGCGATACACGGCTGCGCGCCGGATTGTCCAAGGCGTGGCGGGTGGGTGACAAGACCGGCAGCAATGGCGAGGACACCACCAATGACATCGCCCTGTTGTGGCCGCTCGCCGGCGGTGCCCCGTGGGTGCTGACCAGCTACCTGCAGGGCGCGACGGTGGATGATGCCGGCCGCAACGACGTGCTGCGGCAGGTGGCGGTGATCGCCGAAGGCATCATGCAGAAAGCCGGGTAACCGGTGCCTGCCGGGGAGTGCCGGCCAGCGGCCGGCACTCCCTTCACAGCGTCAGCCTTCGGCGTGGCTGGTGCGCACCGCGTCCAGGAAATCCCGGCCCCAGCGATCCACGTCGTAATACTCCACGCTGCCAAACAGCTGGCGCATGCGCCCGGTGGCTTCCTCGTCGGGCATCGACAACGCCTGCAGCAGGCCGGCGGTAAGGTCGGCCGGGTCATGCGGATTGGTCAGCACCGCGCCCTTCAGCTCGGCCGCCGCACCGGCAAACTCACTGAGCACCAGCACGCCGTTGCTGCCCTCGATGCCCTGGGTGGCCACGAACTCCTTGGACACCAGGTTCAAGCCATCGCGCAGCGGGGTGATCCACATCACCTGCGCGGCGGCGTAGTGCGCGACCACTTCTTCGAACGGGAGTGCCTGGGCGAAGAAGCGCACCGGGGTCCAGTCCAGTCGCGAGAAGCGCCCGTTGATCCGCCCCACCGCCTGCTCGATCTGGTTCTGCAGCGTGCGGTAGATGGTCATCTCGCGCGCGGCCGGCACGCAGATCATCAGCAGGGTGACCTTGCCCTGGCGATCCGGATGCTGTTCCAGCAGGCGCTCGAACGCCTCCAGCTTGGCCAGCGTGCCCTTGGTGTAATCCAGCCGCTCCACCGACAACACCAGCTTGCGCGCGCCGATCTCCCGGCGCAGCTTGAAGATGTCATTGCGCACGTCGCTGCGTGCGAGCACGTTGTGGATGCGGCGCAGATCGGTGCCGACCGGATGCGCGCCCAGGGCGACTTCGCGGTCGCCCACGCGCAGGCGCGTGGTCATCGTGTCCAGACCCACCGCACACCCGTACGTGAGGAAGCGCGGGGCGCAGCTTTCCCACGCCAGACGCTCGGCCGGCATCGCGCCGCGCACGACGTCCACGAAGTTCTCCACCTGGCGCGGAATGTGGAAGCCGATGTAGTCGCAGCTGAGCAGGCTGCCGATGATTTCGCGGCGCCAGGGCACGACGTTGAACACATCCGCCGACGGGAAGTAGGTGTGGTGGAAGAAGGCGATCTTCAGGTCAGGGCGCAGTTCGCGCAGCGTGGCCGGCACCATCCACAGGTTGTAGTCGTGGATCCACACGGTCGCGCCATGCGCGGCTTCGGCGGCGGTGGCTTCGGCGAACTTGCGGTTGACCTTCAGGAATACCTGCCAGTCTTCTTCGCGGAATTTCGCGCGCTCCCAGAACACGTGCAGCATCGGCCAGAACGCTTCCTTGGAGAAGCGCTTGTAGAAGATGTCCACTTCCTGCTTGCTCAGCGGCACGCGTGCGGCGGTCAGGGTAGGGTAGCGCTCGGCATCCACCGCCAGATGGGTCTGGAACGGACCGCGCTTAGGATCATCGATCCCCCACGCGACCCAGGAGCCTTTCTGGCCGCCTTCGAAGAAGCTCAGCAGCGAGGGAATGATGCCGTTGGGCGAGCGCGGCGGACGCTGCACCAGTACACCGTCTTCCATCACTTCATCGAAGGGCAGCCGGTGATAAACCATCACCAGATCGGCGCCGTCCGCGCGCGCCTGCGCTGGCGGGCGCAGGAAGGGATCGTCGTCGGCAAGCAGACCAAAATGTTCGATCGCTTCGAGAATGCCGCCGCAGCCCGGCGCCTGCGCATGGAAGGTGTGTTTCAGATCGGCCGTGGCGGCGGTCAGTGCCGGCTCGGAATCGCCCACGCACACGCCGCGGAAACCGGAGGTGTACATCGACAGGTCATTGAGCGTGTCACCGGCCACCAGAATGCGGTCGCGCGGCAGTTCCAGCAGGCGCGCAAGCGCAGCCAGGGTGCGGCCCTTGTCGGTATCGGGCGGCAGGATGTCCAGATAGCGTTCGGCCGAGTACAGCACATCGCAGCCCAGCGCCTGTGCGGCGGCCTGGATCTGCGAGCGCAGTGGCGCCAGCGTGTCGGGATCACAGAAGTAGGAGCAGCGGCGTTCCTGCGGCACATCCTGGCGCTGCAGCGCGGTGAACGGACGCATCGCAGCGGCGACCACCTGCTCGCCCGGCCAGTGCGCATCGATCATCGATTGCAGGGGCTGCAGCGGCTGCAGGGTGTGGCCGTCGACGACGGTGGCGCCGACATCGCAGACCACGTAGTCCGGGCGCGGAATGGCCGGATCGGAGAGCAGGGGCATCACCGCTTCCAGGCCGCGGCCGGTGATGAAGATCAGGCGGATGCCGGGGTGCTGGTCGACCAGCCGGTAGAGCCGATGGCGCGCGGCGGCATCGCCGGCGAGGAAGGTGCCATCCAGATCGGTGGCAAGAATCAGTTGCGGTGCCGGCGGGGCCGCCGGTGTACGGGTTGGAGTGAGGGAGGTCGGTGTCGAAACAGTCAATGCACTTCCTTATCGGAGTCAGAGGGGAGGGGAGTTTCGGGATCCGGCGGCGCGGTGTCGGTCTCCGGCATCAGCTCCAGCGCCGACGGCGTGGTGCGCAGCATCAGCCGGAAGCCGACCGGATGCGTGCGCAGGCGCTGGAAGCTGAGCAGGCGCGCAGTGGTGAACAGCGCCAGAACCATCAACACCACCGCGAAGTACAGCGGCAGTGCCGGCGCGCCGAAGCGCTGCATGGCCGCACCGGCCAACGCAGGGCCAAGCGCGGCGCCCACGCCATGCACCAGCAGCAGGCTGGAGCAGCCCGACAGCAGATCTTCGCGCGGCAGGTAGTCAAGCATGTGCGCGACCGCAAACGGATACAGCGCGAAGGCCAGCCCGCCGTAGAAGAAAAACAGGCCGAACACCAGATGCGTCTGCACCTGGATCATCGGCAGCGACGCCACCACGGCGATGCCCGCGGCCGCCAGGCTCAGGGCGACCAGCCCGGTGCGCCGGTCATGCCCATCGCTGATGTGGCCCAGCGGCCACTGCAGCAGTGCACCACCGGCGATGGCGGTGAGCATGAACAGGGCCACGCCGTTGCCGTCCAGGCCGATTTCACCGGCGTACACCGGCAGCAGGCCCCAGAATGCGCCCATCGCCAGGCCGGACAGGCCGGCGGCTACCGTCGCCACCGGTGCCATGGCGTACAGACGAGCCAGTTTCAGACGCGGCACCGAGGGGATCTCGGGTGGGCGCAGACGCGTTGCGGTGACCGGCAATACGGCGGCGCAGACCAGGATCGCGGTGAGCATGAACATCGAGGTCGCGCCGGCATCGCCGAGCATCAGCAGCACCTGGCCGAGCGCCAGCGCGGAGAGATTGACCACCATGTACAGCGAGAAAGCGCGGCTGCGCAGGCGCGGGTCAGGCTCGGCGTTGAGCCAGCTCTCGATCACCGTGTACAGGCCCACCAGCGCGATGCCGGTGAGGATGCGCAGCACGCCCCAGCCCACCGGATTGATCCACAGCGGGTGCACCAGCACCGCGATGGCGGCGAGGGCGGCAAAGAAGGCGAACGCACGAATATGGCCGATGCGGCCGATGAGCGAGGGGGCGAAGAAGGTGCCGATGAAAAACCCGGCGAAATAGCCGGACATCACCAACCCCAACGTACCGGCACCAAAGCCGGCTTCACCACCGCGCACCGCCAGCAATGTGCCGAGCAGGCCGCTGCCTGTCAGCAGCAGTGCCACACCCGCGAGCAGGGCGGTCAACCGCAACATGCGTGCGCCCTTCGTGGGGAAGAAGGCGAACAAATCACGTGATCGACCATAGCACAGGGGGAATGAAGCCCCGGTTGCAGCGGAAGCGACGCGCCCATGAGCGTGTCCGTCGCATCCGGCACGCGGTTTGCGCTGTCCGGTCGTGCCCGTTAGGGTGGGGGGCATGAACGTAGTCAAACTTCTTCCGTTGGCCGCTGCATTGGCGCTCACCGCCTGCAGCGGCTCGAACCACACGGTTGGCCATGAAGTATCGATGGCGCCGTCCGATGCCTTCATGTCGGCCGTCGCCGCGCATTGTGGCAAGGCCTTTGAAGGCCGCATCGCGGTGAATGAGCCCCGCACCGAGGCGCCTGATCCTTTTGAGGGCAAGCGGCTGGTGATGCACGTGCGCGGCTGCGAGGATCCGGCGCATGAACTGCGCATCCCGTTCCATGTCGGTGACGACCACTCGCGCACCTGGGTGCTGACCCGCACCGAGAACGGTCTACGCCTGAAGCATGATCACCGCCACGAAGATGGCAGCCCCGATGCGGTCACGATGTACGGTGGCGACAGCAAGCCGCCGGGCACCGCGCAGCGCCAGTCGTTCCCCGTGGATTCGGACTCGGTGGCGATGTTCCGCAAGGCCGACATGCTCGCTTCGGTGCAGAACACCTGGGCGATGGACGTGGAGCCGGACCAGCGCTTCGTCTATGAGTTGACCCGCCCGGGCGGGCGCCACTTCCAGGTGGTGTTCGACCTGAGCAAGCCGGTGGCATTGCCGCCGGCACCGTGGGGCAGTGAAACACCTGTGCCGTAACGCTGCGCGGTAATGCCGGCCGCGGGCCGGCGTCACCGCGAGCGTGCCGACCAACGGTCGGCACCTACCGCCAACGGGAGGCCTCAGCGCGCCCCGAACCGGGCACGGCAACCGCCGCTGACCCACAGGCTGCCGTTGCTGTAGCCCCAGCTCCGGCCTTCCACGCAGGCCGTTCCCGACAGCTGCTGTACCAGTGCAGGGCGACCCTGGCGGTCGTCCCAGGCGCAGGTCTGCTGCCGCTTGTCGTTGCTGCTGCAGGTCACGCTGTAGTTGCTGTTGCCGCCGGGACCGCCCCAGTTGCCGCCGCTGTTGCCACGCGCTTCGGCGAATTCGCCACGGCAGCCACGGTTGACCCACACCGCGCCATTGCGCACGCCCCAGGTCTGGCCTTCTACGCACGCCGAGCCCGAGATCTGGCGGACCAGGGTGGCATTGCGCCAGCCGGTGTTGCAGGTGCGCTCGCGGTTGTCCTGGCTCTCGCAGCGGATGGTGGCCCCGGTGCCGCCACTGCCGCCCCAGTTGCCGCCATTGCCGCGGCCTTCGACGAATTCGGCCCGGCAGCCGCCGCTGACCCAGACGGTGCCGTTGCGCGAACCCCAGTTGCGGCCCTCGGTACAGGGGGTTCCGGAAATCTGGCGCGACAGCTGCGCGCTGCGCCAGCCGGTGTTGCAGACCCGCTCGCGGTTGTCCTGGCTTTCACAGCGGACCGTGCCGTTGTTGCCCGGGCCGTTGCCGCCACCATTCCAGTTGCCGCCGCCGTTGCCGCGCAGCGAGGTGGCGATGTCCTGCTTGATGCGGGAGAAGCTCCAGCCCGAGTTGACCTGGGCCAGATAGAAGCGCAGCTGGTCATCCGGGATCCGGCGGCCATTGGACTGGTCGGCGTATTCCTGGGTGATGACCCGGCTGCGGTCGGAGGAGGACAGCTGCGACAGATTTTCCGGGGCGTAGGCCCGGGTACTCATCTGGGCGTGCAGGGCCGGGGCCGTACAGGCCAGGGCAAGGGTGAGGCAGACGGTGCTCAGACGGCGTTGCATGGCGACATCCCCGTGCGGTCGTTGGTGCGCGGACTATAGGAATCCCCCCGGTTCACAGCGCGTGATGCCGGGCCGTGGCGCCCGGATTTGCCCCGCCGGGCTGGCGGCCGCAGAATAACGGGCTTTCCGGCGCAGCTTGGCGTCGGCACTCTCCTGCGGAGCTTTACCCCCATGCGTACCCACTTCTGTGGCCTGGTCGACGAGACCCTGATTGGCCAAACCGTAACCCTCGCCGGCTGGACCGACGTTGCCCGCAACCAGGGTGGCGTGGTTTTCATTGATCTGCGCGATCATGAAGGCATCGTGCAGGTGACGGTGGAAGTCGACAACGCGGCCGTGTTCGCCGTGGCCGCCAGCCTGGGCTACGAGGACGTGCTGCAGGTGGAAGGCGTGGTGCGCGCGCGCCATGCGGCCAACGACAAGCTCCGCACCGGCAGCGTGGAAGTGATCGCCACGGCCATCACCATCCTCAACAAGGCTGAGCCGCTGCCGTTCCACGCGCACGAGAACCCGGGCGAAGAAACCCGCCTGAAGTACCGTTACCTGGACCTGCGCCGCCCGGAAATGCAGCGCATGCAGCGCACCCGCATCAAGCTGGTGCAGGCCCTGCGCCGCCATCTGGACGCCACCGGCTTCCAGGACATCGAAACCCCGATCCTGACCAAGGCCACCCCGGAAGGCGCCCGCGACTTCCTGGTGCCGGCGCGCATGCACCCGGGCGAGTTCTACGCGCTGCCGCAGAGCCCGCAGCTGTTCAAGCAGATCCTGATGGTGGCCGGCTTCGACCGCTACTACCAGATCGCGCGCTGCTTCCGCGATGAGGCCCTGCGTGCCGACCGCCAGCTGGAATTCACCCAGCTGGACATGGAGTTCGCCTTCGTGCGCGAGCGCGACGTGCAGGACTTCGTGGAAACCATGATCCGCGCCATCTTCAAGGAAGTGGTGGACGTGGAACTGGCCGCCAGCTTCCCGCGCATGACCTGGGCCGAGGCGATGCGTCGCTATGGCTCGGACAAGCCGGACCTGCGCATCGCGCTGGAGCTGGTGGACGTGGCCGAGCTGGTCAGGACCAGCGAGTTCCCGGTGTTCACCGCCGCGGCCAACGATGCCGATGGCCGCGTGGCCGCGCTGCGCATCCCGGGCGGTGCCAGCCTGTCGCGCAAGCAGATCGACGACTACGCCGCGCATGCCGCCAAGTACGGCGCCAAGGGCCTGGCCTACATCAAGATCAGCGAGAGCGGCGAAGTCAGCTCGCCGATCGCCAAGTTCTTCAGCGACGAGGCCTTCGCCGCGCTGGTCGCCCATGTCGGCGCCGGTAACGGGGACATCGTGTTCTTTGGCGCCGGTGGCTACAACAAGGTCTCCGACTTCATGGGCGCCCTGCGCCTGAAGGCCGGCAAGGACTTCAACCTGGTTGCCGACGGCTGGGCGCCGCTGTGGGTCACTGATTTTCCGATGTTCGAGTACGACGACGAAGCCCAGCGCTACGTCGCCCTGCATCACCCCTTCACCGCCCCGGCGGTGGACGACATCGCCGACCTGCGCGCCAATGCCAAGACGGCGGTGTCGCGCGGCTATGACATGGTGCTCAACGGCAACGAGATCGGGGGTGGTTCGATCCGTATCCACCGCTCGGACATGCAGAGCGCGGTGTTCGAGCTGCTGGGCATCGGTGCCGAAGAGGCCGAGGGCAAGTTCGGCTTCCTGCTCGATGCGCTGCGTTTCGGCGCGCCGCCGCACGGTGGCATCGCCTTCGGCATCGATCGTATCGCCGCGCTGATGGCCGGTACCGAGTCGATCCGCGACGTCATCCCGTTCCCGAAGACCACCGGCGCGCAGTGCCTGATGACCGGCGCCCCGTCGCCGATCCCGGACGAGCAGCTGGCGGAAGTGCACGTTCAGGTCCGCCCGCGCGCCATCAAGGAATAAGCCGGGAAGCGCCGACCATCGGTCGGTGCGGAGGGGAGGGCGGCGCCGACAGGAGTCGGTGCTCGCCCGATGATGGCGCCCGTGGTGATCGAAAACGTCGATAGTCACGGAGGCGCCATCGTCGCCGCGTTCAGGTAAATTGGCGCTTCTCGCCGATGCCGATGCTCCCGCCGTGACCCCAGGCCGCTACACCATCCGCCGCGCCACCCCGGACGATGCCCAGACCCTGTCGGTGCTGGCCGCCCGTACCTTCGTGGAAACCTTCGGCCACCTGTATCCGCCGGAAGACCTGCAGGCCTTCCTCGACGAGGCGTACCCGGCGGAGCGCCAGCGCATCATTCTTGAACACCCCGATTACGCGGTCTGGCTGCTGGAGCTGGACGGCGTTGCCGTGGGCCATGCCGCCGCCGGCCCTTGTGGGCTGCCGCATGCCGAGGTGCAGCCTGGCGATGGCGAGCTCAAGCGCCTGTACCTGATCAAGGACCAGCAGAGCTGTGGCTGGGGCAGCCGTCTGTTCGAAACGGCGCTTGCCTGGCTGGAGCGGGAAGGGCCGCGCACGCTGTGGCTCGGTGTCTGGTCGGAGAACTTCGGCGCGCAGCGTTTCTATGCCCGCTATGGCTTCAGCAAGGTCGGCACCTACGAGTTCCCGGTCGGCAACGTGCGCGACCTGGAGTTCATCCTGCGCCGCCCGCCCACCGCCGCCTGAGCGCCGCTCCCTGCAGGGCCATGATGGCTTCACCTGCCGTTGTCCGGTCCATTCGTCTAATGACGCTGTTTCCTTCTGCAGGCGCCCCGCCCAACGGGCTAGGCTGACACCATGACTCCCCCTGTTTTACTGCTGCATGGCATCTGGAACGCACGCGCCTGGGTCGGCCCTCTGGCCTGGCGCCTGCGCGCGCGTGGGTTTTCAGTGGATACCTTTGGCTACGCCAGCGTGTTCGGGGGGCCGGAGGTGGCGGTGCCGCAACTGCTGGAGCGGCTCAGGGACAGCGGCCCGGTCTCGCTGGTCGGGCACAGCCTGGGTGGGTTGGTGGCACTGGAGGCCCTGCGGCGTGCGCCGGAGCTGCCGGTGTCGCGCGTGGTCTGCCTGGGCTCGCCGCTGCGCGGCAGCGTGACCGCCCGTTCCCTGAGCGATCACGGCTGGTCGCTGGCGCTGGGGCGCAGCTCGGAGCTGCTGCTGGATGGCCTGCCGGCCTGGGAGGGCAGGGCGCAGGTCGGCCTGATCGCCGGCTCGGTCCCGCATGGGCTGGGCAGTCTGCTGGGTGCCTGCGGCGATGCCTCCGATGGCACCGTGGCACTGGATGAGACCCAGTTGCCGGGCCTGGCCGACCACTGCGTGATCCCGGCCAGCCACAGCGGGCTGGTATTTTCGCCCGATGCGGCGCGCCAGACCGCTGCGTTCCTGCGCGATGGCCGTTTCCGGCGCGACAATGCGGCCCACGCTGCCTGAGCAGGTTGGGGACTGACACGGGCGGGCCGGCGGATCAGGTAGAATTCGCGCCCTGTTCCTGACAGAAGCACGAGAGTCACCCCATGGGTAGAGGCCCCTCCATCGAGAACCGCAAAAACGCGTCTGACGCGAAGCGCGGCAAGATTTTCACCAAGATCATCCGCGAGATCGGCGTTGCCGCGCGCGGCGGTGGAGGCGACCCCAACAACAACCCGCGCCTGCGGGTGGCCATGGACAAGGGTCTGGCCTCGAACATGTCCAAGGACGTGATCGAGCGCGCCATCAAGAAGGCGACCGGTGAGCTGGAAGGCGTCGAGTACGAAGAGATCCGCTACGAGGGCTATGCCCCCGGTGGCGTGGCGGTGATCGTGGACTGCCTGACCGACAACCGCGTGCGCACCGTGGCCGATGTCCGTCATGCGTTCAGCAAGTGCGGCGGCAACATGGGCACCGAAGGCTCGGTGTCGTTCATGTTCAAGCGCCTGGGCGTGCTGCACTTTGCTGCCGGCGCGGACGAAGAAGCCGTCACTGAAGCCGCAATCGAGGCCGGTGCGGACGATATTGTGGTCTACCCGGAAGACGGGGCGATCGATGTGGTCACCGCGGCCGACAGCTACCACGCCGTCAAGGATGCGATGCAGGCTGCCGGGTTCACCCCGGACCACGCCGAAATCACCTACCGCGCCGACAACGACATCAAGGTCGAAGGCGACACCGCCTTGCAGGTCAAGAAGCTGCTGGACATGCTCGAAGACCTGGACGACGTGCAGGACGTGTTCTCCAACGCCGACCTCGGCGCGGACGCCTACGCCTGAGCAGGCGCTTCACCGGTCGCTTTGCGCGACCGGTGAGCGGACAATGCGGACCATGATGACTCCAGCCGTTCCCTGTTATCCCCGCCGCATGTGTCCCTCCCGGGCCGCGGGCCGCCGTGTGCGTGCCGCATGACCCGCATTCTCGGCATCGACCCCGGTTCGCAGCGCACCGGGGTGGGCATCATTGATGTGGATGCCACCGGCAAGGTGGTGCACGTGCATCACCTGCCGCTGGTGCTGCTGGGCGCGGACGACTTCCCGCAGCGGATGAAGCTGCTGGTGGTCGGTCTGACCGCCCTGGTCGAGGAATACCGCCCCGACGAAGTGGCCATCGAAAAGGTGTTCATGGCGCGCAACCCGGATTCGGCCCTGAAGCTGGGCCAGGCGCGCGGTGCGGCGATCTCGGCCGTGGTCATGCGCGACCTGCCGGTCAGCGAATATGCCGCCACGGAGATCAAGCTGGCCGTGGTCGGCCGCGGCGGTGCGGAAAAACAACAGGTCCAACACATGGTCGGGCTCATGCTCAACCTGAAAACCAAGCTGCAGGCCGACGCTGCCGATGCGTTGGCCGTGGCGATCACCCACGCCCATGTCCGGGCCACGGCGCTGCGCCTGGGCGTCAATGCGCGCCAGGCCTGGAGCCGGAAATGAGGAACACTGCATGATTGGTCGTCTGCGCGGGATCGTGGCTTACAAGGCGCCGCCGTGGCTCATGGTCGACGTCAATGGCGTCGGTTACGAGCTGGAGGCGCCGATGAGCACCTTCTACGATCTGCCCGAGCTGGGGCGTGAGGTCACGCTGTTCACCCATTACGCGCAGAAGGAAGACAGCGTCTCGCTTTACGGCTTCCTGCGCGAGGGCGAGCGCCGCCTGTTCCGCGATGTGCAGAAGGTCACCGGGATCGGCGCCAAGATCGCGCTGGCCGTGCTGTCCGGGGTGAGCGTGGACGAGTTCGCCCGCATGCTGCAGGCCGGTGACATCACCGCGCTGACCCGCATCCCCGGCATCGGCAAGAAGACCGCCGAGCGCATGGTGCTGGAGCTGCGCGACCGCGCGGCCAATTTCGGTGGCGGCGGCGCGCCGATCGCCGGTGCCGCACCGGCCACCGATCCGGTCTCCGAGGCGACCGTGGCCCTGCAGCAGCTGGGCTACAAGCCGACCGAGGCCGCGCGCATGGCGCGCGATGCCAACGCCGAGGGCGACGATGTCGCCACGGTCATCCGCAAAGCCCTGCAGGCGGCGCTGCGCTGAGCCGCGCCGCTGCCGTTCCCTGATACCGATACTACCGACCGCGCCCGCCCGGAGCCCCATGTCCACCACTTCCCCCCAGCACAGCGACGGCCAGACGCCGCACGGCCATGCGCCGGCCGCCGGCGGCATGGCGCTGATGATCGGTGCCATCGGCGTGGTGTTCGGCGACATCGGCACCAGCCCGCTGTACACGCTGAAAGAGGCGTTCTCCCCGCACTACGGGCTCAACAGCGACCATGACACCGTACTGGGCGTGCTGTCGCTGGCGTTCTGGGCGTTGAACATCGTGGTCACCCTCAAGTACGTCACCATCATCATGCGCGCCGACAATGAGGGCGAGGGCGGCATCATGGCGTTGATGGCGCTGACCCAGCGCACGCTGCGCAACGGCTCGCGCTCGGCCTACGTGGTGGGCATCCTGGGCATCTTCGGTGCCTCGTTGTTCTTCGGTGATGGCGTGATCACCCCGGCCATCTCGGTGCTGGGCGCAGTGGAAGGCCTGGAGGTCGCGGCCCCGGGCCTGCACGCCTTCATCGTGCCGATCACGGTGGTGGTGCTGCTGGCGGTGTTCGCCGTGCAGCGCTTCGGCACCGAGAAGATCGGCAAGCTGTTCGGCCCGATCACCTCCATCTGGTTCATCTCGCTGGCCGCGATCGGCATCTACAACATCGTCGATGCGCCCGAGGTGCTCAAGGCCTTCAACCCGATGTGGGCGCTGCGCTTCTTCATGGAGCATGGCTGGCACGGCATCTTCATCCTCGGTGCGGTGGTGCTGGCCGTGACCGGCGGCGAGGCGCTGTACGCGGACATGGGCCACTTTGGCGCCAAGCCGATCCGCCACGCCTGGTACTTCTTCGTGCTCCCGTGCCTGGTGCTGAACTACCTGGGGCAGGGCGCGCTGGTGCTCAACAACCCCGAGGCGGTCAAGAACCCGTTCTTCGAAGCGGTGCCGGACTGGGCGCTGTACCCGATGATCATCCTGGCCACCATGGCCGCGGTGATCGCCTCGCAGTCGGTGATCACCGGTGCGTTCTCAGTGTCGCGCCAGGCCATGCAGCTGGGCTACATCCCGCGCATGCGCATCACCCACACCTCGCACGACACCATCGGCCAGATCTACATCCCGGGCATCAACTGGGGCATCGCGGTGATGGTGATCGGGCTGGTGCTGGCGTTCCGCAGCTCCTCCAACCTGGCGGTGGCCTACGGCATTTCGGTGTCGGCGACGATGCTGATCGATACCCTGCTGCTGGCCCTGGTGGCCCGCGCGCTGTGGCCGACCTCGCGCTACTGGATCATCCCGCTGTGCGCGGTGTTCTTCGTGATCGACCTGGGCTTTGTGATCGCCAACGGCGCCAAGCTGCTGCAGGGTGCGTGGTTCCCGGTGGTGCTGGGCATCGTGCTGTTCACCATGATGCGCACCTGGCGCCGTGGCCGCGAGCTGCTGCGCGATGAAATCCGCAAGGATGGCATCCGGATCGACACCTTCCTGCCGGGCCTGATGCTGGCCCCGCCGGTGCGGGTGCCCGGCACTGCCGTGTTCCTGACTGCAGATCCCTCGGTGGCCCCGCATGCGCTGATGCACAACCTCAAGCACAACAAGGTGCTGCACGAGCGCAACGTGTTCCTGCACGTGGTGACCCTGCCGGTGCCGTACGCGCCCTCGGGCCAGCGCCTGAAGATCGAATCGGTGGGCGACGAGTTCTACCGGATCTACGTGAAGTTCGGCTTCATGGAGACGCCGGACGTGCCGCTGGCGCTGATGCGCTCGTGCGACCACGGCGGGATCTACTTCGACCCGATGGACACCACGTTCTTCGCCAGCCGCGAGACCATCGTGGCCACCGCCAACCGCGGCATGCCGATCTGGCGCGACAAACTGTTCGCGCTGATGCACCGGAACGCAGCGCCGGCGACCGGGTTCTTCCGGATTCCGGGTAATCGGCTGGTCGAACTCGGCGCCCAGGTCGAGATCTGAGGGCGTGCCGGGCGCGGGGCGGCTCAGGATGGGCAGGGCCGGGGCCCCGGCCGCCCACCGCCCGCCCAAC
>NZ_JBSPUC010000001.1:914253-1007106 GCF_056861555.1 Stenotrophomonas sp. K-6
GGCGGGGGGGGGGGCGGGGGGCCGGCGCGTGTGGCCCTGGGGGGGCGCGGCGCCGGCCAGCGGCCGGCACTACCGGGGCGCGGATCGCGCCCTTTTTGCCGCATAATCGCGGGATGACCGACGACCGCATCATCGCTGCCGGTGCCACCCGCGAAGACGAGGGCACCGACGCCAGCATCCGCCCCAAGCGCATGGCCGATTACCTCGGTCAGGCCCCTGTGCGCGAGCAGTTGTCGATCTACATCGAGGCGACCAAGGCCCGTGGCGATGCGCTGGACCACGTATTGATCTTCGGGCCGCCGGGCCTGGGCAAGACCACGTTGAGCCATGTGATCGCCAATGAGCTGGGGGTCGCGCTGCGCGTCACCTCCGGCCCGGTGATCGAAAAGGCCGGTGATCTGGCCGCGCTGCTGACCAATCTGCAGCCGCACGATGTGCTGTTCATCGATGAAATCCACCGCCTGTCGCCGGTCGTGGAAGAGGTGCTGTACCCGGCGATGGAAGATTTCCAGATCGACATCATGATCGGCGAGGGCCCGGCGGCCCGCTCGATCAAGATCGACCTGCCGCCGTTCACCCTGATCGGCGCGACCACCCGCGCGGGCCTGCTGACCGCGCCGCTGCGCGACCGCTTCGGCATCGTGCACCGGCTGGAGTTCTATACGCCGGAAGAGCTCACCAAGATCGTCCGGCGCTCGGCCAGCATCCTCAATATCGACTGCACTGCCGAAGGCGCCGCCGAGATCGCACGGCGCTCGCGTGGCACCCCGCGTATCGCCAACCGGCTGCTGCGCCGCGTGCGCGACTTCGCCCAGGTGAAGGCCGCCGGCCACATCGACCAGGATGTCGCCCAGGCGGCGATGCAGATGCTGAAGGTCGATCCGGAGGGCTTCGACGAGCTCGATCGTCGCCTGCTGCGGACCATGGTCGACTATTTCGACGGTGGTCCGGTCGGCATCGAGTCGCTGGCGGCCGCGCTGTCCGAGGAGCGCGGCACGCTGGAAGACGTGGTCGAGCCGTATCTGATCCAGCAGGGCTTCCTGATCCGCACCGCGCGGGGCCGCATGTGCACGCACAAGGCCTACCGGCACATGGGGTTGAAGCCGAAAAACCCGCCGGCCGACCTGTTCGCGGAGATTCCGGATGTCGGTTGATCCCCGATTCAGTTGGCCGACACGCATTTACTGGGAAGATACCGACGCTGGCGGGGTCGTGTACCACGCTCGCTACGTCGCCTTCATGGAGCGGGCGCGCACCGAATGGATGCGGGCATTGGGGTATGGTCAGGAGCGCATGCGCTGCGACCACGGCCTGGTGTTCGCGGTGCGCAGCATGACCATGGATTTCCTCAAGCCGGCGCGCCTGGATGATGCGTTGGCGGTCACCGCCACGCTGGTGCAGTGCAAGCGCGCCAGCATGGTGTTCGCCCAGGCGGTCCATCGGGGCGATCAGACACTGCTGACGGCGCAGGTGAAGATCGCCGCGCTCGATGCAACCACCTTCAAACCGCGTGGCATGGACGATGCACTGCATGCCGCGCTGAAACACCTCGAATTTCCAGAATCCGCATACTGAGGAACAACGGATGATCGCAATGCTCCTGGCCCTGCAGGCCACGGTGACCGAAGCGCTGCCGCAGGAAGTCACCAGCGCCGCGGCACAGACTGTCGCCCAAGCCGCGCATGGCGGTGGCATCAATTACCTGGACCTGATGATCAAGGCCAGCATCCCGGTGAAGATCATCGTGCTGCTGTTGCTGGCCGGCTCGTTCATCAGCTGGGTGATCATCTTCCGCAAGGCGCGCGTGTTCAACGCCGCCAACCGTGAGGCCGATGAGTTCGAAAGCCGCTTCTGGTCCGGCGCGGACCTGGGCAAGCTGTACAGCTCGGCGACCGATCGCAACCGCAAGGTCGGCGGCCTGGAGGCCATCTTCGAAGCCGGCTTCCGCGAGTTCACCCGCCTGCGCGACAAGCGCCGCCTGGATGGCCGCGCCCAGCTGGAAGGTGCCCAGCGCGCCATGCGCACCACCTATACCCGTGAAGTGGACCAGATGGAGCGCAGCCTGGAGCTGCTGGCCAATATCGGCTCGACCGCCCCGTACGTGGGCCTGGTCGGTACCGTGTTCGGCATCATGGTGACCATGCACGACATGATCAACAGCGGTGAGCAGGCCGGTATCGCCTCGGTCGCCCCGGGTATCTCCGAAGCCCTGTTCGCCACCGCGATCGGCCTGTTCGTGGCGATTCCGGCGGTGTGGGCCTACAACCGCTTCACCACCCGCGTGGAGCGCATGTCGGTGCGCTTTGAAACCTTCGCAGAAGAGTTCAGCTCGATCCTGCAGCGTCAGACCGCGGGCGACGAGTAAGCGCCCAGCACAGGAGTCCTGCCATGACCGCAGCCATTGGCCGCCGCAAGCGCCGAAAGCTCAAATCCGAAATCAACGTCGTGCCGTACATCGACGTCATGCTGGTGCTGCTCATCATCTTCATGGTGACCGCGCCGCTGCTCACGCTGAGCTTTGAAGTGGATCTGCCGACCTCCCAGGCCAAGGCGCTGGAGAGCAAGCAGGATCCGGTGATCGTGTCCGTCCGCCTGGATGGCCAGCTCAGCCTCAAGCTGCCCGAGGCCAAGGACCCCGAACCGATGGATGCCGCCCGGCTGCAGGCGCAGTTGTCCGCACTGGCCTCGCAGGACAAGAACCTGCGCGTGATCGTGGCGGCCGACAAGGCCGTCGCCTATGAAAAGGTGGTCGCGGCCATGGACGTGATCAAGCGCGCCAACGTGGAAAAGGTGGGCCTGGCGACCGATGCACACTGAAGCCCTGCCACCGCAGCGCGCACGGGATGAGGAGTGGGGCCTGCCGGTCGCGTTGGCGCTCGGCGTCCACCTGCTGCTGGCACTGATCTTCATCGCCGCCTGGTTGTGGTCGCCGCAGCGCACGACGGAAGCGGCCGCCGGCGATCCGGCCATCGAAGCCAGCCTGGAATTGTCCGCGTCCGAAGCCTCGGCCGCGCGCCAGGCGCTGCGTGCCTCCGAATCGCTGCCGGACCTGCCCGAGCCGGTCGCCGAGCCCGAGCCCATTCCGGAAGACACCGTGCCGCCGCCCCAGCCGTTGCCGGAGCCGCGTCCCCAGGACGCGCCGACGCCGCAGCAATCGCAGGCCCAGGAGCGTATCGCCCAGCCCGACACGGTCGACCAGGAAGCGGTCAACGCGATGTCGATTTCGGCGGAAAAAGCCAAGCAGGAACAGGAAGCCAAGCGCCGCCAGGAACAGATCGACCTGACCGAGCGCAAGCGCCAGGAACAGGCCGAACAGAAGCTGCGCCTGGCCAAGCAGCAGGAAGAAGCCGAGAAGAAGAAGCTGGCCGAGCAGGAACAGAAGGCCAACGACGCCAAGGCCGACGCCGAGCGTGACAAGAAGCTCGCTGAAATCCGCCGCAAGCGCGCCCAGGCCGAGAACGAAGCCAAGCTGGCGGAGCAGAAGCTGCGCCAGGTATCGGCTGCGCGCGCGGCCAACGCGTCGGCATCGACCTCCGGCGCCACCGGTGCAGCCAAGCCGGCCGCCGGCGCTGGCGGCACCAGTGACGATCTCAGCGCCAAGTACGCCGCGGCCATCCAGCAGAAGGTCTCGGCGCAGTGGACCCGTCCGGATTCGGTCCCGCTGGGCCAGCGCTGCCAGGTCTCAATCACCCAGATCCCGGGTGGGCAGGTGATCCAGGCCAAGGTCAGCGGGAGCTGCCCGTTCGATGAGGCCGGCCGCCGCTCGATCGAAGCCGCGGTCCTGAACGCCCAGCCGTTGCCGTACCGCGGCTTCGAGTCGGTGTTCGCGCGCACGATCAACTTCACCTTTACCGCCCAGGACTGATCCCGGGCGGCTCGGCGACGCGGGTTCAGCACCATCCGAGGATGGGACAGGCGCATCGCGCGCCTGGAAATGGGGCCTCGTCGTTAACGGCCTGTGAGTTTTGCGCAGTCAGTGACTCGGAATTCACACGGCCTTGGTTCATGATTGCGAAACTGTTCACCGCCATCCTGTTATCCCTCGTTCCGGTTTCCCCCCTATTGAGCGCTCCATGAAAAAAATGCCTCGCTGGCTTGCCGTTGTTGCGGCCCTGTTGTTGCCCTTCGCTGCCGTGGCGCAGCAGAAGGGGCTGGATATCGACATCATCGGCGGCAACGCCTCCGCCACGCCGATCACCGTTGTTCCCATGCCGTACCAGGGCTCGGCCGGCGCACCGCAGACCGATGTGGCCGCCGTGGTTCGTGCCGATCTGGACCGCTCGGGCCAGTTCCGCAATCTGCCCGAAGCCCAGATCGTCGAAAAGCCGACCCGTGGCAGCGAGATCCAGTTCGCGACCTGGCGTGCGCTGAAGCAGAATTACATCGTGGTCGGCCGGGTCATGGACGCCGGTGCCGGCGCTTACCGGGTGGAGTACGAGCTGTATGACGTGCCCAAGGGCGAGCGCCTGCTCGGCCTGGCGATGACCGCCCGTGGCAACGCCATGCGCGATGTCGCCCACCAGATGGCCGATGCCATTTACGAGAAGATCACCGGTGTGCGCGGCGCCTTCTGGACCCGCATCGCCTATGTCACCGCCAGCGGCAAGGGCGATGCTATGCGCTATGCGCTGATGGTGGCCGATTCGGACGGCTTCAACCCGCAGACCATCGTGCGCTCTGCCGAGCCGTTGCTGTCGCCGAGCTGGAGCCCGGACGGCAACAAGCTGGCGTATGTCAGCTTCGAGCGTGGCAATTCGGCGATCTACATCCAGAACATCTCCAGCGGTGCCCGTGAGCTGGTGACCAGCTTCCGCGGCATCAACAGCGCGCCCTCGTTCTCCCCGGACGGTCGTCGCCTGGCCCTGTCGCTGTCGCGCAGCGGCAATCCGGAAATCTACGTGATGGACCTGGGCAGCAAGCAGCTGACCCAGCTGACCAACCACTTCGCCATCGATACCGAGCCGACCTGGAGTGCGGACGGTTCCAGCGTGTACTTCACCTCCGACCGTGGTGGCCGCCCGCAGATCTACCAGGTCGCCTCCAGTGGTGGCAGCGCCTCGCGTGTAACCTTCCAGGGCAACTACAACGCCACCCCGAGCCTGTCCTACGACGGCAAGAAGCTGGTGGTCGCCCAGGGCAGCGGCAACACCTACAAGATCGCGATGATGGACAGCAGCACGGGTTCGGCCCGCTGGAGCACGCTGTCGCCAGGGTCGCTGGATGAATCGCCGAGCTTCGCGCCCAACGCAAGCATGGTGTTGTACGCCGCCCGTGAGGGTGGTCGTGGCGTGTTGTATGCCGTATCGGCCGATGCGCGCGTGCGCCAGCGGCTGGTTCTGGCCGACGGTGATGTTCGTGAGCCTTCTTGGTCGCCATACCGTACAAAGCGCTAACAGAGTGTTAAGATTTCTCCGTATTCATCCCTCATCCGGCTTTAGGAGCCTCAAAGGTATCGCCATGAACAAGACCACCCGCGTTCTGCTTGTCTCCCTGTTGTCCGTGGCCGCCCTGGCCGGTTGTTCCAAGAAGGTCAAGGAAGTGCCGGCTGCCCCGGTTGATACCGGCAGCACCACCGCTCCGACCGGCCCGTCCACCTCGGGTCTGTATGGTCCGGGTGATCTGGATACCGATTCCTGCCTGCGCCAGCGCGTGGTGTACTTCGATCTGGACCAGGACAGCGTCAAGCCGGAGTTCCAGGCCATCATGGCGTGCCACGCCAAGTACCTGCGTGACCGTCCGTCCTCGCGCATGACCCTGCAGGGCCACACCGATGAGCGCGGTTCGCGCGCTTACAACCAGGCCCTGGGCGAGCGTCGTGGCAACGGCGTGTCCTCGGCACTGCAGGCCAACGGTGGCTCGGCTTCGCAGCTGACCGTCGTCTCCTACGGTGAAGAGCGTCCGGTCTGCACCGAGTCGGGCGAGTCCTGCTGGTCGCAGAACCGTCGCGTCGAGATCGTGTACACGGCTCAGTAATAGATGCGCTTTCGATTTCTATCGATGATCGTTGCGGCAGCCCTCGTGGCTGCCGCACCGGCCAATGCGCAGCGGCAGAGTCTGGCCGACCGCGTCGGCGCGCTTGAGCAGCAGGCCAACAACAACCAGTCCAACATGGACATGCTCAACCAGCTGAATCAGCTGCGTACCCAGTTGCAGGCCCTGCAGTCGCAGGTCGAGCAGCTGCAGCACGACAATGAGCAGCTCAAGCAGTCCGCTAAAGACCAGTATCTGGATCTGGACAGCCGCCTGAACCGCCTGGAAGGTGGAGCCCCCGTGCTTCCCGCCGCCCCGGCCGCCGCCGCGCCTGCCCCCGCAGCACCCCCGAAACCGGCAACGGCCGCTTCCGAGCGGCCGCCTACCGTGCACGGCGATGCCGGCAGCCTGGCTGCCAGTGGCGACGAACGCACCGCCTACAACGTCGCTTTCGATTCGCTCAAGGCCGGCAAGTACGACGACTCGGCGCAGCTGTTCCTGAGCTTCCTCGAGTTGTACCCCAACGGCGTCTATACCCCCAACGCGCTGTACTGGTTGGGCGAGAGCTATTACGCCACCCGCAATTTCCCGCTGGCTGAGGCGCAGTTCCGCGACCTCATCTCGCGCTACCCGACCCACGACAAGGCGTCCGGTGGCCTGCTCAAGATCGGCCTTTCCCAGTATGGCGAAGGCAAGGTCGACCAGGCCCAGGCGACCCTCGAACAGGTCGTGTCCACGTATCCCGGCTCCGACGCCGCGCGCACCGCGCAGGACCGTCTGCAGTCGATCCGGCTGGGTCAGCAGATCCGCTGAACCCGCCCCCGGCCGCTGTCGCGGCCGGGCCCGGTATACTGATGGATTGCCAACCGGGCGCAGCCCGGTCCTCCGTGCCGGGCCATGCCCGGCTGTTGTCGTTTCCGAAGCCGTCCCCCAAGAATCACCGCCATGACCACGACCCTGTCCGCTGCCGCCGCACTCCCCAGTGAGATCGTGCAGTCCCCGCTGCCGCGACTGAAGATCACCGAGATCTTCCTGTCCCTGCAGGGCGAAGCCGATACCGCCGGCTGGCCGACCGTGTTCGTACGCCTGACCGGCTGCCCGCTGCGCTGCACCTATTGCGATACCGCCTACGCGTTCCACGGCGGCACCTGGTGGGACATCGACGCGATTGTGGACGAGGTGCTTGCCCAGGGCGTCCACCACGTCTGCGTGACCGGTGGCGAGCCGCTGGCGCAGAAACGCTGCCTGGTGCTGTTGGAGAAGCTCTGCGACGCGGGCCTGGACGTCTCGCTGGAAACCTCCGGCGCGCTGGATGTCAGCGCGGTCGATCCGCGTGTGTCGCGCGTGGTCGACCTGAAAACGCCCGGCTCCGGCGAAATGGCCCGCAACCGCCTGGAGAACCTGCCGCTGCTGACCAAGCGCGACCAGATCAAGTTCGTCCTGTGCAGCCGCGAGGATTACGAATGGGCCCGTGGCATGGTCCGCGAGCACCGGCTCAACGAGCGCAGCATGGTGCTGTTCTCGCCGAGCAAGAGCGAGGTCAGCCCGCGTGAGTTGGCCGACTGGATCGTGGCCGATCGGCTGCCGGTGCGCTTCCAGATGCAGCTGCACAAGCTGTTGTGGAATGACGAACCCGGGCGGTAACGCCGGCCGCAGTGCTACGGCGCTGCGCTTGCCATCGACCTCGCCTCACCATCAGTAAAGACGTCCGGCGCGGGACAGCGTGCTGGTTCCCCGTAAACCACCGGAAACACCCCCATGAAAAAAGCAGTCGTCCTCCTGTCCGGCGGCATGGACTCCGCCGCCGTCGTTGCCATCGCCCGCGAGCAGGGGTTTGCCGTCCACGCCCTGAGCGTGCGCTACGGCCAGCGCCACACCTCCGAACTCGATGCCGCTGCCGCCGTCGCCAGCGCGCTGGGTGCGGTCGCCCACAAGACCGCCAATGTCGACCTGCGCAGTATCGGCGGCTCGGCCCTGACCGATGACATCGACGTCCCGGAAGCGGGCGGCGAGGGCATCCCGGTCACGTACGTGCCGGCACGCAACACGATCATGCTGTCCGTCGCGCTGGGCTGGGCCGAAGTGCTGGGCGCCAACGACATCTTCTGCGGCGTCAACGCGGTGGACTACTCCGGCTACCCGGATTGCCGCCCCGAGTTCATCCAGGCCTTCCAGGCGCTGGCCAACCTGGCCACCAAGGCTGGCGTGGAAGGGGCGGGGATCCAGGTCCATGCACCGCTGCAGTTCCTGAGCAAAGCCGACATCGTGCGTGAAGGCGTCCGCCTGGGCGTGGACTTCGGTCTGACCGTGTCCTGCTACAACGCCGATGACCAGGGCCGCGCCTGCGGCCACTGCGATGCCTGCCGCCTGCGTGCGCAGGGCTTCACCGATGCCGGCGTGCCGGACCCGACCCATTACGTGTAATGCCGGACGGGTACGCATGAGCGCCAAGATGCGTTAGAATGCGCACCCCCGGCGTCATGTCGGGGATGCAATGGGCCGTTAGCTCAGTTGGTAGAGCAGAAGACTTTTAATCTTTTGGTCGATGGTTCGAATCCATCACGGCCCACCATTTGCATCATGATCGAGGCGACCGCGAGGTCGCCTTTTTCATGTCTCCGGCGCTGCCCGGATTGCATGATTGCCCGCCCCTTCCGCGTGGAACGCGCCATGAGCAAGAACGTCTCCCCTCCACAACCTGCACCGCGAAGCCGCGCGATCGTGCGTGGCGGTGCATTGGCCCTTGCCCTGATCGCCCTGGATGCGGGCGCCGCGCAGGATCTGACGATCACCTACTACGACGTGCAGGGCGGCAACCTGCAGGAGCTGCGCACGTCATTGACCGCGCACGGGCCCGTCGGCAAGGACGGCGCGCGCCATCATGGCCACGTGGACTGGCACGTTGGCTGGAACTACGACTACGCCCCGCGAGGGGTCGGCTGCAGAATCGGCAAACTGCGCGTGGACGTGAAAGCCACCATGGTGCTGCCGCGCTGGACCGGCCTAGATACAGCGCCTGCGTCGCTGCAACAGGAGTGGGCGCGCTACAGCCAGGCGCTGCGGGTGCACGAAGACGGCCATGCAGCGCATGCCGACCAAGCTGCCGAGGAAATCCAGCGACGGTTTGCGGCTGTTGGCGGCGGGATGCGCTGCACGCAGTTCGGTGAGGAACTCAACCGCATCGGGCAAGCGGTTCTCGACGAATACGCCGCACGCGACAAACAATACGACGACACCACCGAGCATGGTGCCACGCAGGGTGCGCGTCTCTAGCCCGTAGGAGTTCTCACAGCCTCATGCGCGTTTCCCCGATGCGCAGCGAGGAAGTGACCGATGTCCGAGGATGGCACCCACGCGCACTCTACCCCTCCAGACCTTGAGCGCCGCAGGCCCGTTCCCGTGTGACGCGGTGGGCACACGGCGGGTCGATGCGGGGCGGCGGCATGGCACTGGTAATGGATGTTCTGCAGACGGCACTCGTCTTCGCGACGGTGCTGACCGCTTTCACCGGGTTGCAGTCCGCGTGGCGGTACGTATCGAGCGCAGCAACCAAACCGCCGAGACCAGACAGGCGAGAATGACCGCCATCTGCACGGCGTTGCGTTGAAGGGATCAGTGCCGCGTGATGTCCTCGGCAACGGTCTCCATCAGTCGCTGCGCACGTGCGCGTGTTCCTTCGCCGGCGCGTGGTGTGAGCGGCAGATCCGGGGTGATGCCGGCGACTTCATCGGTACCGTCGGCACGCAACCGGACGCAGTCCGGAATGCGCATGCGCAGGTGTGAATGGGGCAGCTGGCGCAGTGGCCCGGCACTCATGAAGCCGCAGCCGTAGCCACCACTCGGGGTGCCGATGATGCGCGCGATGTGGTTGTCCTGCATGCGCGCGGCAAACATCTCGGCCGAGGACGCGGTGTTGCTGTTGGTGAGGACATACACCGGGCCGCGCCAGGCGCCCCAGTGGTGACGAAAATCCTGTGCCCAGTCGAGACGGTGGGCGATCAGGAAATCGTCCAGCGTGTCCACGGCCGGGCTTGGCAGTGGGCCACCCGAGGTGCCCGCCGGGACCAGACGCCGGCATTGGCCGCCGTTCCATGCCTGCTGTGTCTGCCATACCCAGGACAGGTCGCAGGCCGGAAGGCTCAGGGCACGGCGCGATGCCTCAAACCTGGCGCGCTCCGCGGCAAGCAGGCGGTGGGCAGTGGCGGCAGGATGATGGTGGCGCAAGGCATCGTCGAGTCGCTCGAACTGTTCGTCGAGATAGGGCCTGCCTGCGGCGGACTGACTGACCAGCAGCGCGGCCGAGGTGACCGGCCGCAGGGTGAACAGTCGCGAAAGCGTGTCGCCGCTGTCATCCCCACCGGGGTTGTCGCCAACATCCACCAGCACGGCATCGACCCCATCCTGCTGGAACCGGCGCAGGCTGCCGGCGATCACGGCCACCCAGCCGTTCACCAGCAGGGCGCGCATGTCATCGATGGAATCGGCATGGCGGAGCTGGGGCCACAGCGCGTGACACAGGCCGGGGTAGCGCAGCGCGTCGAACTCGTGCAGCCGAAGCACGCCCACCTTGCGCCCCTCCGGCAATGCGAGGATGCCGGCGCGCAGTGCAGGGTCTGCTTCGCTGTTCAATGGCGTATAGCCGGGCAGGGTTTCCAGCGGGAGGCTGAAGTCATGTCTGCCTTCATCCGCGACACCGAGCGCGCTGCACCCGGCGCCCGGCCCCAGCGCGCGCGGATCAGCAGCCGGCGGCGGCGGGGCAGTGCCGCCTGCATCCAGCCGGTCGAGCAGGGCAAGGTGGCCATCATGGAAGCCCGCCAGAAAGCTGCGCAGCGCCTGGGTGGCCTGGGCATCATTGCGTGCCTCGGCAAGGTCGCGCTGCGCCCGAGCATCAAGGGCTGGCAGATCCACGCCACTCCCGTGCGAGGCCATCCAGGCCAGGTGCGCGTAGTCGTCCTGCAAGGCTGCTTTGAGCACGGCGTAGTCTGCCTGCCAGGCGTCCCGGTCCACCGCCGCCGCCGCGCTTGTGCTACCGGCCCAGAGCATGCCCGTCGCCATCAGCAGGCCCGCCATCCATCGCATCGTTGCCACCACGTCCTCCCTGAGTCGGGCCGGAACATCCGGCTTCCGCGTGACTGTTCATTCCGATCGTAGTCAATGGGACGCGTCGGAGATAGTGGCCGCGGCCGTCGATGTATCAGGATTGGCAGAGTGTCCCGCAATGGTCGCTGATGAACCCGGCAATGGCCTGCTGCAGGAGCGGAACGTCGCTTGGGTCCACCTCTTCCAGCGCTTCCTTCAACGCGTCGCGCACCGGCTGCCGTTGCGCGGGCTGCAGCATCTGCGCGTAAGGCGCTGCCGTCTCCGCCAGCGCACGGACCAGGGTCCGCTTCAGCGTGCTGCCCGCCGGCTGGGCACGCATCACCTCCAGCATCTCCAGATACTGGCGCTGCGCATTGCTGCGAAGGGTGTCGGTGCCGCCCGGTCCCAGACCGGCGAGCTCTGCGGGCGTTGCAACGGTCAGCCACGCATCCACCAGTGGCTGCATCCGTGCACCGCACTGCAGCAGGTACGGCAGCAGCAGGCCCAGCTGTGCCTGGAAGCGCTCGGCGTTGTGGTGGCCTTGGCGGGCCTGCTCGCCGGAATGGAGAAGCACGGCGGCTGGCATCGCACCCATGCCGAACTGCATCAACCGGGTGGACAGCGTTACGCCGTACTGGCACGCGTTGGTCAGCAGACCCAGGTCCGCCGTCGCGTAGTCCGGGGCCAGGACGTCGGTCCTGTTGGTCACCGCCGCCAGCAGTTGCATGGCGCGTGGGCTGTCGAGCTGCTCCGGTGCCTTGTCGGCGTCGGCTTGCTGCAGCAGTTGCAGGTAGTCGCGGGTGGCTTCGTACTGCGCCATGAACTGCGGCGGTATGTCATCGGCACGTGCGGGTGAGGCGACCAGCCACATCACGAGGAGGGCCGCGCCCAGCGGTGTGTGGGCAGGCGCACGCGCCGGCCATGCCAGTCGTCGCGTGAGAGAAGAAAACGGGCTGCCACTCATCCGGGGCATGGTCCTTGGATCGAATCGGGCATGGAGCGTAGGTGACCCGGGGCAGGGCGGCAACCCGGTGCGCAGCATGCATCGCCGGGCATCCTGCGGGTGCCCGGCGATCGGTTTTCCTCGAATCACGGTGAGCGGAGATACAGGCGTGGCCCAACAGCGATCTGCCTGTGCACACCTCAGAACCGCTTGCGGGGGCACAATAGCCAGTCATTCGTTGATCGATGTTGGAGGTGCCATGAACCGTTTCGTCCTGCTGGGTGTGGGGGCGCTTGCGCTCGCGGCCTGTTCCAAACCGGCGCCGTCCGATACCGCGACTCCGGCGGAGCCTGCCGCGCCGGCCACGTCGGCCCCCGCTGCCAGCGCGCCCGCCGCCTCCGCCAGCCCGACCCTGCAGCCGCCCTCGTTCGATTGCGCCAAGGCGCAGTCCCAGGCGGAGACGCTGGTGTGTGGCGACGCGCGCCTGGCCGCGCTGGACCGCCAGCTTGCCGCGCTCTACAAGCGGGTGCAGACCAGCCCGGATGAGCTGGACATCGCGGCCGAGCAGCGCGGCTGGATCAAGGGCCGCGATGCCTGTTCGCGCGCCGTGGATCCGCATCGCTGCCTGGTGGAGTCCTACCAGACGCGGCTGGTCGAGCTGACCATCAATGGCGGCGGCATCCCGGTGCCGGCGACCGTCGAGTACCGCTGCGACGACAACAGCAAGCCGGTGACGGCCGTGTTCTACAACGACATCGACCCGACCGCCGCCGTAGTCAGCTGGGGCAGGGATCAGGCCATCGTCTTCCCGGTGCCGGTCACCAAGGACGACAACAACGGCGGCCGCTGGGGGCGCGAAGGCGTCGACCTTCGGACCCACAACGACCAGACCACGCTGGAGTTCTACGGCACCACCCTGCAGTGCCAAGTTGCCAGCTAAGAGCAGCCACCGCCGCGTCGCTCAGCGCACGCGGCGGTAGCGCACCTCGTTCTGCCGGTCGCCTACCTCAGTGGTGACGAAGCCGTCGCGGCTCTGGCTGATGTCGAACACGCTGCTGCCGACGTTGAGCTGCCCGCCGTTGACCCAGCCGTTCAATGTCTGCCCGCGGGCCTGCGCGCTCATGCGACCGTCGCTGTCGATCCGCATGCGGATGTCGGCGTTGAAGTTGGGGTTGTAGCCCTCGAACTCGCCGATCATCCAGCCGGGCACATAGGAAGTGTGCCGGGCTCCCTGGTAGTTGTCATCGTCGTAGCGCGCGTCATCCTTGTTGGCGTTGTGCGCCAATGCGCCGAGGAGGGCAGCCCCGATCAGTACGCCGGCGGCGACCTTGGCGTCATGATTGTCATTGTCATGGCGGTCATCGCGATCGCTGCCGCCATGCACGCGGAACGAGGCGCGGCAGCCATCATCGACCCAGACCTCACGACGGTCGTAGTCCCAATTGCGCCCTTGGCGGCAGTCCGCCCCGGACAGCTTGCGGTCCAGCGTGACGTAGCCAGCGCGGGGCAGTGAACAGGATTGGTAGCGGTTGTCCCGGCTTTCGCAGGTGACGAAGTCATCGGCACGCGCGTCATCGAACGGGAGCAGCAACAGCAACGGCGTGGACAGCAGCATACGGAAGAGCATGGCGTCGATTCCGGCAAGGAAAGGAGAGCGTTGCATCGTCGTCCGGGCAGCGGGAAACTCCCGTTCCCTGGCGCCGACGATGGGCACGCTGACATGAAATCCGGATGAAGATCGCTGAGCTGCGTCTACTGTCAGGTGCGACGGCGTGGTGTCGTGGTCCGCAGGCGATCAGACAGCCGCCGCTCGCCGCAGGTGCTTCGCCTCAGGCGCAGGCGGCCAGCGGTTGCTGGAAGCAGGCGCGGATGGCGTCGAGCAGCTCGCTCATGGTGTAGGGCTTGGGCAGGAAATGCATGCCCGGCCCGAGCTGCGGCACCACCACGGAGGGCTCCAGGCCCGAGGTGACCAGCACCGGCAGCCCCGGCTGTTCCTGCTTGACCCGGTGCGCCGCTTCGATGCCACTCACAGCACCAAGGCAGACATCGGTGAACACCAGATCGAATCGCTCGCCGGCCTGCAGCAGGCCCAGCGCGGCTTCGGCGGAACTGACCGCGACGACTTCGCACGCCTGGCTTTCCAGCGCCATGCGACTCAGTTCACGGGTGTCCTCGGTGTCTTCGATCAACAGCACGCGGGGTTCGGGATGGTGCTTGGACAACAACATGGAGCGTGGTTCCTGCTTACCCCCGGACAGGGGCGCGCAAGTATCGCGAGGCGCTGGTGAGGACATCGTCGACGCCGCCGAAATCCCGGGTGAAGCCGCCGTGGCGCCTGCGTTCGCGCAGCTCAGGCAAAGGCCAGGGACCGCCTGCGGCGGCGGCGCCAGACCCACAGCAGGGTGACCGCCAGGCCTGCCGCAGACAGCCGTAGGATCGTCGCCGGCCAACCGACGGCAGTCGCCTCGCTGATGACGAAGACGTTCCAGGCCAGGTTGAGCGAGACGTGCAGGGCCAACCCGCTCCACAGGGTGTAATCGTCCAGCGTGTTGAGCCCGGCGAACACCAGGCCACCGATGCCGGTGAAGGCGAAGACCTGCAGCGCCATGCCGCCGCCGCCGCCGAACGACCACCAGTGGACCGCGCCAAAGATCACCGCCTGTACGAGCGCAGCGGCCAGCCAGGGCCAGCGCTGCTGGCGGTGCGCGAAGATGAAGCCGAAGCCGCGGAAGGTGATTTCCTCGGCCAACGGAAACAGCACGCCGAGCATCAGCAGGGCCAGCAGATCCTGGCTGGGGTTGAACCCGCCCAGCCACCACAGGCCGAGCCAGCAGGGCAGTGTGGCCAACAGCGCCAGCGCGGGCCCCTGCCAGCCGTTCCAACGTAGTCCGAGCAGCGCGGGCAGGCGCTGCCCGGGGCGCAGCAGCAGTGCGGCCACGGCCAGCACCAGCATCACGCCCAGGCCGTTATCGAGGATGGCGCCGCCATAGGGGATCGGCAGCTTCGGAATCGGGCTGCCCAGCCACGCGGCGATGTCGCGCAGATTGATCGACGCGGCCAAGGTCAGCACGACCACGCAGGCGGCCAGCCAGCCGGGCAGGCGAAGGGACGGCATGGAGCGCTCCACATCCAGGGACTGTGCGCAGTGTCGGGCGGGACCGTGGCGCCGGCATGGGGCATTGGTCGGGGGGCCATCGGTCATGGCTGTGTTGCACCACGGTCAGGTGGGACCGGCTAGAGTGCGGCTTTGCCCCTTGGAAGACCGCCCATGCAATGCCCCGTATGCAAGACCCAAGCGCTGCAGATGTCCGAGCGCCAGGGCATCGAGATCGACTATTGCCCGCAGTGCCGTGGCGTGTGGCTGGACCGTGGTGAACTGGACAAGATCATCGAGCGCTCGGCCGGTGCAGCAGCGCCTGCGCCCGCGCCGGTACGCGCCGCCGCACCGCCGCCGGCTGCCGTGCAGCACCGTGATACCCGTCATCTGGGCCAGCAGCAGTACAGCGACCAGCACGGCTACCGCAAGAAGAAGAAAGAGAGCTTCCTGTCGGACCTGTTCGACTTCTGATGCATGTCTGCGCTGCGCTCAGGCGCGGCGCAGGATGAATTCCCGGTCGACGCTGTCGCCGACCGGGAAATCGTATTCGCCCACCTTGCTGCAGCCATACCGTGCGTAGAAGCGTTGCGCGCCGAGGTTCTCCGACCACACGCCGACCCACAGCGTGCGCCGCTGCGGTTGATCGAGCCACGCCAGGAATGCATCCATCAGGCGCGCCCCGTGTCCGCCACGCTGGTGGCTGGCGAGCAGGTACAGCCGCTTGAGTTCGATATCGCCCTCGCTGGCCTCGGCATGGGGCAGGCTGTTCGGGCCTGCGGCGAGATAGCCCACCACACGTTCGCCGTCGTCCAGCAGCCACGCCGCGTTGCGGGGATCGGCGAGCTCGCGCTGTTGCGGCTCGAACGAGTAATGGCTGTCCAGAAAATCGCGCAGGTCCTGCGGCGGGTAGGAATCTCCGAAGGTTTCGGTATAGGTGGCGATGGCGATCGCCGACAGCACAGCGGCATCGGCAACGGTGGCACGGCGGACGGTAGACATCAGGGGGCAAGGCAGCCAGGTGAGGCCCGCAGCTTACGCCATCGCCCAGGCCAGCCGGGTTCCGGGTACGTCGGTACCCGGAACCCGTCATCGCCGCGGGATCAGAACCAGAAGCGCACGCCCGCCACCCAGCGGGTATCGCGTGCGTGTTCGCCGGCCGCTTCGTGGTAGTCGGCGGTATCGCCGAACAGTCGCTCGTGACTGATGCCGATATACGGTGCGAAGCGGCGGCTGAACTCGTAGCGCAGGCGCAGCCCGGCCTCGAGTTTGTTGAGGCCGGCGCCGTTGCCATATTCGGGCTCATCCTTGGCCGAGAAGGTGGCTTCCACCAGCGGCTGCAGGATCAAGCGGTTGGTCAGCAGCAGCTCGTACTCCACTTCCACCGTGGCCGCGAGCTGGCCGCCTTCGCCGACATAGGCCGTGGCCGAGGTTTCGAACTTGTACGGCGCCAGCCCCTGGATGCCGAACGCCGCCCAGGTGCGCGAATCGGCCGGCCGGAAATCCTGCTTCACGCCAACCAGTACGTCCCACCACGGTGACACGCTGCGGCCGTACATCACTTCCAGATCGGCCGAGCCGGTGCGGCCGTCACTGCGCTCGCCTTCGCTGCGCAGCCACAGCCGGTTGATGTTGCCACCCACCCAGCCGCTGGCCTCCCAGGCCTGGCCCGTACCGTGCTGGCCGTCCCAGTGCTCAAGGCGGTTGACCAGCAGCAGGCTGTGAATCTCCGGCGCATGCTCCATCGCGCCGTGGTCGATCGGCGGAAACGCGGCAAGCCGGTCGGCGGCGGTCACAGCCGGAATCGGTTCGAGCGGCTCGGTGGGCGCAGGCGGCTTCGGTGGGACATGGCCCATCGCGGCGTGGTCCATCGTTGGATGGTCCATCGTTGAATGGTCCATCGTCGAGTGGTCCATCTTGGTGTGATCCATGCTGCCGTGATCCATGCTGCAGTGATCCATCGGGCGGTCATCCACCGGTGGTGCATCGGTCGTGGTCGTGGTCGTGGCCGGCGCCGTGACATGGCCGGCATGCGACTGCGCCCAGGCGGGCGCGGCCAGCGCCAGCAGTAGGCCAGCACTCAGTGCGGACAGCATGGTGAAAGGCGAGCGGCTCATTCTTCGATCCTCACTTCGCGCATCATCCCTGCTTCCATGTGGTACAGCAGGTGGCAGTGGTACGCCCATCGGCCAAGGGCGTCGGCACGGACGCGGTAGGTGCGGCGGGTGCCGGGCGGCATGTCGACGGTGTGCTTGCGCAGGTGGAACTCGCCGTCCGCGTTTTCCAGGTCGCTCCACACGCCGTGCAGATGGATCGGGTGCTGCATCATCGTGTCGTTGACCAGCACGATGCGCATGCGCTCACCGTAGGTCAGGCGCAGCGGTTCGGCGCTGGCAAAGGGGATGCCGTCGAAGGACCAGCTGAATTTCTCCATGTGTCCGGTCAGGTGCAGCTCCACCTCGCGGCCCGGATCACGCCCATCCGGATCATCGAACAGGCTGCGCATCGCGCCGTAGGTGAGCACGTGGCGGCCGTTGTCGCGCAGGCCGATACCGGGGTCATCCAGCTTGGGCTCGGTCGCCATGCTCTGCATGTCCACCAGTGGATTGCCCTTCTCGCTGGCGGGGTGGCGCGGCGCCTTGGGATCGGCACCGTGCGCGCCATGGCCCATGCTGGCACCGCAGCCGCCCTCCATGCCCTTCATGTCATGGCCCGCCATCCCGTTGGCGGCATGGCCCATGTCGTGGCCCATGTCACTCATGGTCAGCAGTGGGCGCGGGTCGCGCGCGGGAATCGGCGCCTGCAGGCCGTGGCGCACCGCCAGGGTGCCGGCAGCGTAGCCGGTACGGCCCATGTCCTGGCAGAAGATCGTGTAGGCGTCCTGGCCGCTGGGTTCGACGATCACATCGAAGGTCTCGGCCGGCGCGATGCGGAATTCATCGATGCTGACCGGGTGGATGTACTGGCCATCGGCGGCGACCACGGTCATCTTCAGGCCGGGGATGCGCACGTCGAAGTAGGTCATCGAGCCGCCGTTGATGAAGCGCAGCAGCACTTTCTCGCCGCTGCGGAACAGCCCGGTCCAGTTGCCGGCCGGGGCGGTGCCGTTGAGCAGGTAGGTATAGGTGTGGGCGTTGATGTCGGAGATGTCGGTTGGCGTCATCCGCATCCGGCCCCACATGCCGCGGTCGGCGGTGGCCGCGGCCCAGCCGTCCTTGCGCACATCGCGCAGGAAGTCGGGCAGGGTGCGCTTGTAGTAGTTGTCGTGCTCGGCCAGCTTCTTCATGCGCCGGAACAGCGCGCCGGGGTCCAGGTCGGTCCAGTCCGAGAGCAGGATCACGTGCTCGCGATCGGCGTGATACGGCGCCGGTTCCAGCGGGTCGATGATCAGCGCGCCGTACAGGCCGGCCTGTTCCTGGAACATGGAATGGCTGTGGTACCAGTACGTGCCGGACTGCTTGAGGGTGAAGCGGTACTGGTAGGCCTCGCCTGGGGCGATGCCGTTGAAGCTCAGGCCGGGCACGCCGTCCATGTTGGCCGGCAGCAGCAGGCCGTGCCAGTGGATGGAGGTGGGGTGGGCCTGCAGCGTATTGGCTACGCGGATGTTGACCGTCTGACCTTCGCGCCAGCGCAGGATCGGCGCGGGCAGGCTGCCGTTGACGGTGATGGCCGGGCGGGTGCGGCCGGTGAAATTGGCCAGCGATTCGCCGATGCTCAGCTGCACGTCCTGGCTGCTCAGGACCTGCGGGGCACCGGCAAGGCCGGGGCCGGCGGCGGCGAACGCACGCGGACTGAGGCCGGTGGCGGCCAGGCTGGCGACCACGCCGCCGGCAGCCACGCCCTGCACGAACAGGCGGCGTGACGGCATGGGCGGGGCGCCCGTGCCGGGTGTTTTAAGGAAAGACATTGCAACTCCGAATCCGATTCGAATGGCACACGGGGTGCCGTCATCGCACACGCGCCGGGGCGCATGCGCAGAGCCTCAGGCCGGCGCTCGCAGCGCGCGGCGGATCAGGCGATCGGAGGACGGGTGATGCGGTCCAGCGGGGGCATCGGCTGGGAGGGATGCGCGGTCAGGACCGGTGCCAGCGACAACGGCGGCGGCGTGGCGATCCACGCGATCTGGACGGTCAGGCTGGGCTGCTGGGCGCAGTTGCGCAGGCAGTCCTTGAGCTTGCAATGGTCGCCATCGTGCGGAGCCTGGACGCCGGTGTCGGCGGACCCGGCAGCGGCCATGGCATGGTGATCGTGTGCGGCAGGCATCGGTGCATCGCCATGGCAGGGCGGCGCAGGGGTGCTGGTGCGGCTCGACTCGGCCATGGCCAACGCCATGGGACCGGCCATGGCGACATTCAGCCCGTTGAGCAACAGGCTGAGCATCAATACCACTCGCAGGAGCAGGCCACTGGCGGACATGGGGCTCACCTTACTGCCAAATCCGGGCGGTCGCACCTGCGGCTGAACACGTGGTTCAACTCTGGAGGCCGGTCCGTGCGGGCTTGGCCGGGCATCAGCCTTCTTCGCGCACGATCTCGACCAGACGGTCGCCATAGCGGGCCAGCTTGGTGCCGCCGATGCCGCCGACCCGGCCGAGCGCATCGACGCTGGTAGGGCGCTGTTCGGCGATGTTGCGCAGCGTGCTGTCGTGGAAGATCACGAAGGCCGGCACGTTCTGCTCGCGCGCGAGTTCGGCACGCAGACCGCGCAGGGCATTGAACAGGGCCAGGTCCTGCGGCAGCACCGACAGGCCGGTGCGCTGGCCGCTGCGGTCGCGCTCGCGGGCGGCCTTGGGGGTCTCGCGGCGCATCATGACCTTGCGCTGGCCCTTGAGCACGTCACGGCTGCCATCGGTCAGGCGCAGGCCGCCGTAGGCACTGCTGTCCACCTCGAGCAGGCTGGAGGCGACCAGTTGGCGGAACACGCTGCGCCAGGTGCGGGCGTCCAGATCCTTGCCGATGCCGTAGGTGCTCAGTTCGGTATGCCCGAACTGGCGGACTTTCTCGTTGTCGCCGCCGCGCAGGATGTCGATCAGGTGGCCCACGCCGAAGCGCTGGCCGCTGCGGTAGACGCAGCTCAGCGCCTTCTGGGCGGCGATGCTGGCATCCCAGGCATCGGGCGGCAGCAGGCAGTTATCGCAGTTGCCGCAGGGCTGGGGGTAGGTTTCCCCGAACCCGGCCAGCAGGACCTGACGGCGGCACTGCATGGATTCGCAGTAGCCGAGCAGGTGATCGAGTTTGGACCGTTCGAGCGTTTTGCGGTCTTCGCCGGCTTCGGACTGCTCGATCATCTGCTTGAGCAGCACCACGTCGCCCAGGCCGTAGCAAAGCCACGCTTCGGCGGCTTCGCCATCGCGGCCGGCGCGGCCGGTTTCCTGGTAATACCCTTCCATCGATTTGGGCAGGTCGGTGTGCGCGACGAAGCGTACGTCCGGCTTGTCGATGCCCATGCCGAAGGCGATGGTGGCGCACATCACGATGCCGTCCTCGCGCAGGAAGCGGCGCTGGTTGGCGGCACGTACCTCCGCCGGCAGGCCAGCGTGGTAGGGCAGGGCGTTCATGCCCTCCTTGCACAGGAACTCGGCGGTTTCTTCCACCTTGCGCCGCGACATGCAGTACACGATGCCGGCTTCCTGGCGGTGGACCTTGAGGAAGTCCAGCAGCTGGCGCTTGGCGTTGTCTTTCTGGACGACGGTGTAGCGGATGTTGGGCCGGTCGAACGAACTGACGAAGTGCTGGGCGTTGGTGAGGTCCAGGCGTTCGGCGATTTCGCGCTGGGTCGGCGGATCGGCGGTGGCGGTCAGCGCGATGCGCGGGACGTCGGGCCAGCGTTCGTGCAGGACGGTGAGCTGGCGATATTCCGGGCGGAAGTCGTGGCCCCATTGCGAGACGCAGTGCGCCTCGTCGATCGCGAACAGGGCGATCCGGCTGCGCGAGAGCAGCGAGAGGAACCGGCCGGTCAGCAGTCGCTCGGGGGCGACGTAGAGCATGTCCAGTTCGCCGGCGAGCAGTTCGCGCTCAACCCGGGCGGCGGTGTCGCCATCCAGGGTGGAGTTGAGGTATTCGGCGCGGACGCCGAGCTGGCGCAGGGCTTCGACCTGGTCCTGCATCAAGGCGATCAGCGGCGAGATGACGATGCCGGTGCCGTCGCGGAGCAGGGAGGGGACCTGGTAGCAGAGCGATTTGCCGCCGCCGGTGGGCATGAGGACGAGCGCGTCATTGCCGGCGGCGACATGCTCGACGATCGCCTGCTGCGGACCGCGGAATTCGTCGTAACCAAAAATGCGGCTGAGCAGGTCGTGCGCGGGGCGGGAAGACATCGCGCTAGTTTACCTTGCCCAGGCTACGGGTCGTGTCCTCTGATGCCGGATATCCCTGTAAGAAAGCCGAAGCCAGAGCGGAAGTCAGAGCCAGAGCTGAAGGCGCAAGCGCCGGGCGTGGCCTCCTACGGGGTTGGCGCGGTGTGGGTGGGCCTGCTGGACCCGCCGTGAACCCGTCCATGGGGGCTCGATGTGCGCCATCCATGGCGCACAACGGTCCTGCAGACCCACCCACACCGCGCCGTCGACACTTGGCTGGTCTTCAAAGGAGAGCAGTCGAGAGCCAGTCCAGAGCCAGTCACGAGCCAGTCAAACGCAGACAGGCGCCAATCGGCGCCTGTCTGCTGTTGCTTGCCGTTGACCTTTTGACCTTTGACCTTTGACCTTTGACCTTTGACCTGTGGCCCGAGGCCCGAGGCTTGTTACCGCTTGCCGAAGAGGCCGCTCTGGCTTTCCCAACCGTCCATCCAGATCTGTCTGGCGAGTGGGGGCCAGGCCCTGACGGGACCGTCGTGCGCCATGGATGGCGCACGTCGAGCCCCCAAGGATGGGTTTACGGCGCGTCCCGGCAGGGCCTGGCCCCCGCTCGCCAACACGGAGACCCCCTCAGCCAACGCCTCTGCCTCTGCCGTTGCGTTCAGTAAGCCAAGCCAGCCAAAAAACAACCCCTTACTGCAGCAGCGACCGCAGCATCCAGGCGTACTTTTCGTGGGTCTGCAGACGCTGGGTCATCAGATCCTCGGTCGGTGCGTCGTCCGCATCATCGGCCACGTCCAGCACCTTGCGGGCCGTGCGGCACACTGCCTCGTTGGCGGTGACCAACTGGCGTACCATCTCACGCCAGTCCGCGCTGTCGGTCAGGCCCGGCTCCTCGGCGATCGAGGTCAGGGCCGCGAACTCGCGGTAGGAGCCCGGGGCATTGAAGCCCAGTGCACGGATGCGTTCAGCCACGTCATCCAGGGCCGCCCACTGTTCGGTGTACTGGGTTTCGAACATCGTGTGCAGCGAGTTGAACATCGACCCGGTCACGTTCCAATGGAAATTGTGGGTCTTCAGGTAGAGCGTGAACGCATCAGCCTGGAAGGCCGACAGCCCATCGGCGATCTTCTTGCGATCGCCCTCCTTGATCCCGATATCAATGTTCGGGGCCGACGGGGCCGCCGCGCCGAGCTTCTGCTTGGCCGTCTTGGGCTTTGCCGGGGTCTTGGTCGTCTTCGCCATGGGAGAACTCCTTATGGATGGGATGAATCGGATGGCCTTCACAATAGATCAGACTACCCTTTCAGTAGTAAACAAAAGTTCTAAACGAATCGATTGATGAGCGCTATCGAAAAACCACATGCAGCACGCTTGGCCCAGCAGCAGGCCGCCATCAACGGGGCCATGAGCCGCGACCGCGGTCGTTTGCTGGGGATGCTCTCGCGTTGGCGGGCCAAACCGGCGGATGCGGGGCTGGCGGCGGCGTTCGAGCAGGCCTTGCAGGCATCCGTGCAGCGCCGTGAAGCGCGTGTGCTGAACCAGCCGGCCATCACGCTGGACGAGCAGTTGCCGATTGCGCGTGAAGCCGAGGCCATCACCGCCCTGATCCGCGACCATCAGGTCGTGGTGATCGCCGGTGAAACCGGCTCGGGCAAAACCACCCAGCTGCCCAAATTGTGCCTGGCTGCCGGCCGTGGCACCGCCGGCATGATCGGCTGCACCCAGCCGCGACGGATCGCTGCCCGCGCGGTGGCGACCCGGGTCGCGCAGGAACTTCGCTCCGAGCTGGGCACCACCGTCGGCTACCAGGTGCGCTTCACCGACCGTGTTGGTGACGATACCCGCATCAAGTTCATGACCGACGGCATTCTGCTGGCCGAGATCAGCAGTGACCGCTGGCTGTCCAACTACGACACGATCATCGTCGACGAGGCACACGAACGCAGCCTCAACATCGATTTCCTGCTGGGCTATCTGAAGCAGTTGCTGAAGAAGCGCCCGGACCTCAAGTTGATCGTCACCTCGGCGACCATCGATACCTCACGCTTTGCCCAGCACTTCGATGATGCCCCGGTGATCAGCGTGGAAGGCCGTACCTTCCCGGTGGAGGTGCGCTACCGCCCGTTGGAAGGCGAGGGCGGTGGCGAGGCCGACGGTGGGCGCGATGGCGAGCGCACCGTGAATGATGCGGTGGTCGCGGCGGTGGATGAAATCACCCGGGTCGACCCGCGTGGCGACATCCTGCTGTTCTTCCCGGGCGAGCGCGAGATCCGCGACGCGCACCAGTCGCTGGAGCGACGCAAGTACCGGGGGACTGATGTGCTGCCGCTGTATGCGCGGCTGTCGGTCAAGGACCAGGACCTGGTCTTCAACCCGGGCGCCAACCGGCGCATCGTGCTGGCCACCAACGTCGCCGAAACGTCGCTGACGGTGCCGCGCATCCGCTATGTGATCGACCCGGGTTTCGCCCGCATCAAGCGTTACAGCCCGCGCCAGAAACTGGACCGTCTGCACATCGAAGCGGTCTCGCAGGCCAGCGCCAACCAGCGCAAGGGCCGTTGCGGTCGCGTGTCCGAAGGCATCTGCTATCGGCTGTATTCCGAAGCGGATTTCCAGTCGCGCCCGGAGTTCACTGATCCGGAAATCCGCCGCTCCAGCCTGTCCGGGGTGATCCTGCGGATGCTGCAACTGGGCCTGGGCAAGATCGAGGATTTCCCGTTCCTGGAGGCGCCGGATGAGCGTGCCATTGCCGACGGGTGGCAGCAGCTGGGTGAGCTGGGCGCAGTCGATGCCGAGCGTCGCCTGACCCCGATCGGCCGCCAGATGGCGCGCCTGCCGGTGGACGTCAAGCTGGCCCGCATGCTGGTCGCCGCACAGGCGCAGAGTTGCCTGCGGCCGATGCTGGTGATCGCCTCGTTCCTGGGCATCCAGGACCCGCGCGAACGCCCGCCGGAAGCGCGTGCCGCGGCCGACAACGCGCATGCGCTGTTCGCCGATGGGCGTTCGGAATTCGTCGGTGTGCTGCGGCTGTGGGACGGCCACCGCCAAGCCCATGAAGACCTGACCCAGTCCAAGCTGCGCGACTGGTGTGGGCGGCATTTCCTCGGCTTCCTGCGCATGCGCGAATGGCGTGAGCTGCATCGCCAACTGCGCGTGCTGTGCGAGGAGCTGGGCTGGAGCGAGGAGCCCGCCGAGACCTCGCTGGCACCCTTGCTGGCCGGTTCTTCCGCACCGGCACCGGCACGCGATGACGAGGCGAAGATCAAGGCGACGCGCGGCCAGCAGCACCGGGCCGCGCGCCTGGCCCGCGAAGGAAAATCCGAGCCGACGCCGGTCGAAAACAAGGCCGCGCCCGTCAAGGGTGTCGACCCGCAGGCGCGCAACGCCTTCACCGACAAGGTACGCGCCGCTGCCTACCAGACGCTCCACCGCGCGCTGATCGCCGGCCTGCCCACGCAGATCGGCCACCGCAGCGACAAGGGCGACTTCCTGGCACCGCGCCAGCGCCGCTTCCTGCCGTTCCCGGGTTCGACCCTGGCCAAGCGGCCGCCGCCGTGGCTGCTGACCGCCACGCTGCTGGATACCCAGAAAATCTGGGGCCTGACCAACGCGGCGATCGAGCCGGACTGGGTCATCAACGAGCTGCCCCACCTGTTACTGCGCAAGCACTTCGACCCGCACTGGTCGCGCGCGCAGGGCCAGGTACTGGCCTCGGAGCAGATCAGTCTGTTCGGGCTGGTGCTGGCGCCAAAAAAGCCGGTGCATTACGGCCGGATCGCGCCGGGCGAGGCGCACGACATCTTCGTGCGCCAGGCCTTGGTGACCGGCGAAATCAACACCCGTGCCGCCTTCGTCGCCGACAACCTCAAGGTGCTGGAGCAGGCGCGCGAAGAAGAGGCCAAGCTGCGCCGTGCGGGCATCGTGGCCGATGAAGGCTGGCAGGCGCGCTGGTACCTGGACCGCATTCCGGCCGAGGTCCATTCGGCGATGGGTCTGGATACCTGGTGGAAGGCGCTGGCACCGGAGAAACGCCGCGCGCTGTCGTGGACACTGGCCGATCTGCTGCCGGGCGAGGGCAGCGATGCCGAACGGTACCCGGCGTATCTGCCCCTGGGCGATGCACGGCTGCCGCTGCATTACACCTTCGAGCCGGGTGCCGACGAAGACGGTGTGACGCTGGAGGTGCCGCTGCACCTGCTCAACGCACTCGATCCGGCGCGGTTGTCGTGGCTGGCGCCGGGCTTCGTAGCCGACAAGGCCGCGGCCCTGATCCGCAGCCTGCCCAAGGCGATGCGCCGCAACTATGTGCCGGCCCCGGACTTTGGCCGCGCCTTCGCCGAAGCGTTTGCCGAGCCGACCGCCGATGACATCCGTGGCGAGCTGGCCCGGTTCCTGTCGCGTGCGACCGGTGCCAAGGTGGCCGCGACCGATTTCGATGACGCCGCGCTGGACGCCCATCTGCGCATGAACCTGCGGCTGCGCGATGCCGATGGCAAGGTGCTGGCCACCTCGCGTGATCTGGATGCACTGCGCGCCCGCTTCGGTGACAAGGCCGGTGATGCCTTTGCCGCACGCGCCGGCCGGGCGCTGGCGGCCGACGGCCTTCGCGATTTCCCGGCCAGCGCGATCCCGTTGCAGGTGCCTGGCGAAGCCGGCGTGCCGGCCTACCCGGCGCTGGTCGACCAGGGCGAGACCGCCGCGTTGAAGATCTTTGCCGATCGCAGCGAGGCGCTGGAGCAGCATCCGCTCGGCGTGCGTCGATTGCTGGAGATCGCGCTGGCCGACAAGGCCAAGCAGGCGCGCAAACAGCTGCCGGTTCCGCCCAAGACCGGGTTGTTGTACGCCGCGATCGAATCGCAGGAGCGCCTGCGTGGCGATCTGGTCGATGCGGCGATGAATGCCGTGCTCGCCGATGGCCTGGGGGATATCCGCGACCCGGCTGCGTTCGCCAAGCGCAGTGCCGAGGCGGGCAAGGCGTTGTTCGGCGAGGCGATGACGCGGCTGAAGCTGGCCGAAAACATCCTGGCGCACGTAGCCGAGCTCAAGCCGCAGCTGGAAGCGCCGCTGATGGGCTGGGCACGTGGCAACCTCGATGACATGGAGCAGCAGTTGGCGGCGCTGGTCCATCCCGGCTTCCTGCGCGAGACCCCGGCCGATGCCCTGGCACAGTTGCCGCGCTACCTGCGGGCGATGATTCTGCGCACCGAGCGTGCCAAGCGCGATCCGCCGCGCGATCAGGCGCGGATGCTGGAACTGCGGCCGTTCGTCGACGCCTTGGCCCAGGCCGAGGCGCGCGGCCTGCGGGCGCGACCGCAATGGCAGGACCTGCGCTGGGATCTGGAAGAGTTGCGGGTGTCGTTGTTTGCCCAGGAGCTGGGGGCGAAGACCGGGATATCGGCCAAGAAACTGGCCCAGCGCGTGGCCGCATTGCAGGGCGCCTGATCCGGCGAGCGCCCCGTGCCGTTGCGGTACGGGGCGTGGTGATTACTTGACGCGGCGGACCTTGGCGCGGGTGTTGTAGCCGTCCACCTTCATGTACCAGACCCCGACCAGGCCGGGATTGATCGTGACCTTGGGGGCGTTCCTGCGCACGCCGCTCAACGTCGCCTCATCGGTCTGCTCCCATTCCTGCTTGTTGGCCAGCACATACCGGCGGCCCTTGGCAAAGCCGCGGAACTCATCGGTGATGTTGGTTTCGATCGGATCGTTGCTGCCGAAATCGTGGAAGCCGCGGTTCTTGACGATGACTTCCTGGCGGCCTTCTTCACGCGCTTCTTCGCGCGCATTCGCTGCCAGCGCAGCGACCTCGCCCTGCAGCCAGTTGTTGAGCTGGGACAGTTCCTGCGGTGAAAGTTTCTCCAGCCCGGCTGCTTTAAACTCGGCAGGCGACATCTGCTGCTGGAGATCGCCACCCACCACTCGCTGGGCCAGGGCCGGCAGCGAAAGACTCATCAGAACGGCCGTGCAGGCCAACAACCGCAGACGGGAATAGCGCATGGCAGGGTCTCTCCTAGGAATGGCCGCAGTGTAGTGCCAGCGCCCCGGCATGTGCACATGCAGGCGACGGCGATTGTAGGGGGGGCGCAGCGGCGCTAGTGTAGGTGGCCTCCGTCTTGTCTGTACGATGCTGTGAACCGCGCTTCTGCCCCCGGCCTGGATGCCTTGTTGAACCGTCCCTCGGTGGCCTCGCTGCCGCCCGAACTGCGCGAGGCGTTGCTGCAGCGCTGGCAGTTGCCCGAGGCTGACCAGGAAATGCGTGTCGGTTGGCCGGTCCTGGCCGACACACTCGATGCCCTTTCGCTGCTGTCGGCCGACGAGTCAGCGTTGTTGGCCACGCTGTTGTTCGATCTGCCGTGGCTGCGTGCGGGCATGGATGCGTTGCCGCTGGGAGCGCTCAAGCCGGTGATCGTCGGTCTGCTCGACGGCCAGGATGCGGCCGATCAGGTCTGGGCACTGCATGCCGGGCGTGAGGCCGGGCGCAACAGTGAGGGCCTGCGTCGCCTGCTGCTGTCGATCATCCGCGATCTGCGCGTGGTGCCGATCCTGCTCGCCCGCCAGCTGGCCCGCATGCGCGGTGCCGATCGGCTGCCCGAAGAAGAGCGCCGCGCGCTGGCCCAGCTCACCCGCGACATCCACGCGCCGTTGGCCAACCGGCTGGGCATCTGGCAGCTGAAGTGGGAGCTGGAAGATCTGGCGTTCCGCCATCTGGAGCCGGAAACCTACCGTCGCATCGCGCGTGAGGTCGATGAAACCCGTCTGGCCCGCGAGCGCTATGTCGAGGGCGTCAAGAAGGCGCTCTCGCGGGAGTTGTCGGCGCAGGGCATCCGCGCCGAGGTCAGCGGCCGCCCGAAGCATATCTACAGCATCTGGCGGAAGATGCAGAAGAAGCGACTGGCGTTCGAACAGTTGTACGACATCCGCGCCGTGCGCGTGATGGTGGACGATGTGGCCGCCTGCTACGCCGCACTGGGCGTGGTGCATGCACTGTGGGCGCCGGTGCCCAGCGAATTTGACGACTACATCGCGCGCCCGAAGGCCAATGATTACCGCTCGCTGCATACCGCCGTGGTCGGCCCGGAAGGGCGCACCATCGAAGTGCAGATCCGTACCCATGACATGCATGCCCAGGCCGAGCTGGGTGTCGCTGCGCATTGGCGCTACAAGGAAGGCAGCAAGGGCGCGGAGAAGGCGTTCGATCGCAAGATCACCTGGATGCGCCAGTTGCTGGAGCAGTCCCAGGAGGGCCATGCCGGTGAACTGGCCGGCGCGCTGGATGCTGAACTGACCGAAGACCGGGTCTACGCGCTCAGCCCCAAGGACGAGGTGATGGACCTGCCGCAGGGCGCCACCCCGCTGGATTTTGCTTACCACGTGCATACGATGGTCGGGCATCGCTGCCGCGGGGCGAAGGTCAATGGCCGCATCGTGCCGCTGACCTACCGCCTGCGCAGCGGCGACCGCGTCGAGATCCTGACCGGCAAAGAAGCCGATCCACGCCGCGACTGGCTGCTCGCCTCTGGCGGTTTCCTGGCCAGCAACCGGTCGCGGGACAAGGTGCGCGGCTGGTTCCACAAGCTGGACCGCGCGCGAAACGTGCAGGCCGGCCGCGAACTGCTTGAACGCGAGCTCAAGCGCCTGGGCCTGCAGCACGCCGATCTGACCATCGCGGTAAAGAAGTTTCATGCCGACAGCGTTGATGATCTCTACATCCAGGTCGCCTTGGGCGACACCGGGCCGAACCAGGTCAGCCGCACGCTGCTGGAAGCCGAGCGGGCCGCCAGCCAGCCGGCGGTGCCCGCCCTGCCGCGCCCGACCGCGCGGCGTGACAGCGTGCGCAGCGCCAACTTCACCGTCCAGGGCGTCGGCAATCTGCTCGTGCAGCTCGCCCGGTGCTGCCAGCCCGTGGCTGGTGAGCCGATCGTGGGCTACCTGACCCGCGCCCGTGGCGTCACCGTGCATCGCACCGATTGCGCCGCGCTGGCAAGGCTGGCGGCCGCCAGTCCACAGCGCATCCTGCCGGTGGAGTGGGGCCAGGCCGGCGGTGGCTACGAAGTGGACGTCGTGGTTGATGCGGTCGACCGGCGCTGGCTGCTCAAGGACATCACCAACCTGATCGCGCAGGAGGATGCCTACGTGCTGGACATCCACAGCGACAACGTCCGCAACAGCGGGCGGGCGCATCTGCGCCTGCGCCTGAAGGTCAGTGACTACGGGCAGCTGTCCACCCTGCTGGGCAAGCTGGATGCGCTGCCCGGCGTCAGCGAAGCGCGGCGTCTAGGCTGACCTCACGTGCCCCACGCTAGGCTCGCGGCATGAGCCGGGACGATGACAGGCATGACGCCGCGCACGGGGCGCTGCGGCGGGTACGCCGCGAGGGACGCTGGTGGTGGCTGCAGGCGCGCCATGCCCGGCGCATCTGGCGTTGGGCGGCGCTGGTGGCGGTACTCGTGTTCGTCAGCCTGGCGTTGCTGCGGCGGCCGTTGGCCAACTGGTTCTGGAACGAGCCGCAGATCGAACAACTGCTGGACCAGGGCGATCGTGCGTTGGCCGCTGGCCGGTTGAGTACGGCCGACGGCAGTGGCGCGCGTGAGTCCTATCAAGCGGCATTGGCGCTGGACAATGACCGGCTGCAGGCCCGTACCGGGCTCGCCCGGACCGGCCAGGCCGCGCTGCAGCAGGCACGCGATGCGCTGGAGCGGGGCGATCATGCCGCAGCGACCGCCGCCTTGGCGCTGGCCCGCGACCTGCAGGTACCGCAACGCGATGCCGATGCGCTGGCCCAGCAGCTTCGCACGCGCGACCAGGCCCGCGCCGGGATCGGTGCGTTGCTCGGCCGTGCTGAAGCGGCCTTGCAGGCGCAACGACTCGATGGCAGCCCGGACAGCGCCTTGCCGCTGTTCCAGCAGGTGCTGGCGCTGATGCCCAACCAGCTGCGCGCGCTGGAAGGACGTGAGGATGCACTGTCTGATCTCCTGCAGCAGGCACGTACTGCGGCGGACCGCGGCGATGTCGCACGCGCGGCGGCGCTGGTGCGCAGCGCGCGAGGTTTCGATGCGGGGCATGTGGACCTGCCGGCGACCCAGGAGGCGGTGAACAACGCGCTGGAACGCCGGCAGCGTGAGGGCGAGGCCGCGCTGCGTCGGCAGAAGCTGGATGCCGCGGCGGAGGCCTTCGCTGCGGTGCTCTCGGCACTGCCCGATGACCCTGCCGCGCATCGTGGTCAGTTGCAGGTGGCCGACGCGCAGTTGATGCGGGCGACCCGCCAGGCCGGCAACTTCCGTTTCGACGAGGCCACCGGGTCGCTGCAGGCTGCCGAAGCGTTGGGGGCGTCCACGCGTGCGCTCGAGACGGTGCGGCATACGATCGAGCAGGCCCGCCGTTCCCAGGCAGCCTTGACGACCCCGGTGGTGCCACGTGCCCAGCGCGAACGCACCCTTCAGCGTCTGCTCGCGCGCCTGGACGATGCGGAGGACGCCGGGCAGTTCCTTGAGCCCCCCGGGCGCAGTGCCTACGACGCCCTGCGCGAAGCCCAGGGGGTTGCACCACAGGATCCGCGCGTGCGGGCGGCCGCACAGCGCCTGCTGCCGGCGAGCCGGCAGTGCTTCGAGGATCGGCTGCGCGAGAACCGTGTGCTGGCCGCCGGTGCGTGCCTGGATGCCTGGCAGGCGCTGGGCCCTGGATCACAGGGCGTTGCGCAGGCCCGGCAGCGACTTGCCCAGCGCTGGCTCGCCATCGGCAGCGAACGGCTGGGGCGGGGCGATGCTGCATTTGCCAGAATGGCCTTGCAGCAGGCCGCGCAGCTCGGGAGCGAAACGGGCAGTGGAGACTATCAATCGCTGGATCGCCGGCTTCGGGATCTGGAATCTTCGCGCTGAGCCCCAGCCTGCGCCTCAGCTATAGTACGGGCCCTTCTTCAAGACCGGCGTTTGCATGACCCTCTTCGTTTCCGGCGCGACCAGCCAGATCGGCCGGTATCTGCTGCCCCGGCTGATCGCTGCCGGAACGCCCGTGGTTGCGGCCAGTCGTACGCCACAACCCGCTCAGCCGGGTGTGACATGGTTGACCGGTGATCTGGGGAGCGTCCTGCCAACCGCAGCGGACCGGCCGTGGGATGCTATTGCCAGTTTCAGCCCGCTCGAAGCATGGGGGCACTGGTTGTCCCAGCAGACTGTTGCGCCGGCGGCAAAGATCATTGCGACCAGTTCGATGAGCGTTGTGACCAAGCAGGGGTCGGCCCAGTCGGACGAGCAAGCGGTGGTTGCGCGTCTGCAGCAAGGTGAGCAGGGAGTGGCGCGGCAGGCGGACCGCCTGGGTATGCAGTGGACCATCCTGCGACCGACGCTGATCTACGGTGCTGGCATTGACCGCAGCCTGACGCCCATTGTGAAGCGGGCACGAATGCTGCGTGTGTTCCCGATTCCCATGGCTCACGGCATGCGTCAGCCCGTGCATGCCGATGATATAGCCCTTGCCGTGATTGCAGCAATGTCCACGGATGCCGCTGCCGGGCAGGTCATCGAGATCGGTGGCGGCGAGCGCCTTGATTATCAGCATATGTTCCAGCGGGTACACGCGAGTCTGGATGAGCGGATTGTGCCGTTCTATCTGCCCTCGTTGACATTGCGACTGCTCGCAGCATGTAGTGCGCGCGCGCGTGGACCCGTGTCTCGTCTGGAGCAGGACCTGATCGCTGACAATGGCCCCCTGCAGTCGAGGCTTGGCGTGCATCCCCGGGCATTCACGCCACAGGCTGCGATGTGGAGCCCGATGAGCCCGGCCCAGGCGATGGAACGCATCGCAGGCTCAGTCCGTTGACTCCGTCTCTGCGCTTCGCGGCTGGGCGCCGCCGTCACCGTGCGCGCTGCTATTGTTGCGGTGTCCAAACGCAGCAGGGTTGCGTCTGATGTGCAGCATGACGTCCAGCGCAGTTCCACGCGTCGCCGTGGCGATGTGCACTTACAACGGTGCGGCCTATCTGCAGACGCAGTTGGACAGTCTTCTGGTTCAGACCGTCCCTGTGGACGAGGTGGTGATCGGCGATGACGGTTCATCCGATGCAACACTGTCGCTGCTGAATGACTTTGCACACCACGCCGCCACTCGCGGCATTCGCGTTGATATTGTCCAGCGTCCCCGTAATCTGGGGTATGTACTCAATTTCGCCGATGTGTTGCAGCGTTGCACGGCAGACATTGTGTTTTTGTGTGATCAGGATGATGTGTGGTATCCGGATCGTGTCGAGACGTACCTGGAAAAGTTCGATTCGGATCCCTCTTTGATGCTTCTGCACAGTGATGCGCGGCTGGTCGACGGAGTGGGTGAACCTCTTGGGGCGATGCTGTTCGGCATGTTGCGCGTCCATCCAGCAGAGCTGGAACTGGAGCGATCCGGGCTGGTGTTGGATGCCGTATTGATGCGCAACTTTGTCACGGGGGCAACGTGTGCGCTGAGGCGCGTGCTGCTTGAAAACGGTTTGCCGATTGGATCCAAGTGGAGTCACGACGAATGGTTGGCGGTGGTCGCCTCACTTGAGGGAGGCCTGGATGTTCTGCCGCAGGCGACGATCGACTATCGCCAGCATGCTGGCAATCAGATCGGCGCATCCCGGCGCTCGATCCGGGATCGTTTGAGGAACCTGGCGTTGCTTAATGAGCGGCAGCGGATGTGCACCGCGCATCGTCTGCAGGCGCTGCTGGCGTTGTTGTCGGCGCGCGGGGTTCAAGTTGCGCCTGCGCGGCTGAAGGGTCTTGGCGCACTGACGTGGCGGATGGCCTGGTCCCGACTTCAGCTCTATCGCCGCCCCGACGTGCAGTGGGCCTGGATTGTCCATGATGTTCCGCGCCTGCTGGCCCGCCTTGCCAACGCATGTCTGGCCGGCGGCGGCTGGCGAGCCGCGATTGCCGCGTGCCAGGGCGCCTGGGCCGGGCTGCGCGGCCGACCCCTGATGTGAATTGAACTGCACTGAAACGCGGATCTGGTGGCGACCTGCTCTCGCAGCGGCTGCGTTAGACTCGCCAGACTCCATATTCTCGCATCCCCGTGCCCCGACGCTACGATTCCGACGACATCGACGAGTTCGACGACGACACCGAAAGCCGCGGCCCGCTGTGGCGGCGCCGGTTGATCACCTGGGGCATGGCGGCCGTCGCGCTGGGGCTGGGCTTCCTGATCCCCTATACGGTGTACCTGAACCAACAGGTCACCCAGCGCTTCGGTGAGCTGCGCTGGCAGATACCTACGCGCGTCTATGCCCGGCCGCTGGCGCTTGCGCCGGGCGTGGCGATGGATGCGGCCACGCTCAAGACAGAGCTGGCGGCGTCCGCGTACCGCGATGACGGGATCGGTAAATCGCCGGCGACGTATTCGCAGGACGGTGGCCGCTTCGTCATTGCCAGCCGCGGTTACAACGACGTTGATGGGCGGGTTGCACCGCGCCGCGTGGAGCTGAGCCTGTCCGGCGGATCGATCGCGTCGCTGCGTGATCCCGACACCCGAAAGGCCCTGAAGGCCGCACGCCTGGATCCGGCCCGTATCGCCACGCTGTACGGCCAGAAACAGGAAGAGCGCCGGCTGGTGCGGATCGAAGAGACGCCCGAACTGCTGGTGACCGGCCTGCAGGCCGTGGAAGACAAGGACTTCAACCGCCATCACGGCATCGACCTGAGCGGCATCGCCCGCGCGATCTGGGTGACGGTGCGTTCCGGTGGCCAGAGCCGCCAGGGCGCCTCGACGTTGACCCAGCAGCTGGCCCGCAGCGGCCTGCTGGGGATCGGCAAAGAACAGACCGTCACCCGCAAGTTCAACGAGGTGCTGTACGCGCTGATCATGGAGGCGCGTTACGACAAGCGCACCATCCTGGAGGCGTATCTCAACCAGGTGTACCTGGGCCAGCGCGGCAGCCAGGCGATCCACGGCATGTCCTCCGGTGCGGAGTTCTGGTTTGGTCGCGACCTGGCCTCGCTCAATACCGAACACGTCGCGCTGCTGATCGGCCTGGTCAAGGGACCGTCCTATTACGATCCGCGCCGCAATCCCGAGCGCGCGCTGGACCGCCGCAACTTCGTGCTGGGCAAGCTGCGCGAAGCGAACCTGATCGACGATGCCGAGTACAAGCGCGCCGTCGATGCACCGCTGGGCGTGCCCAAGACCCCAGGCCTGATCGCGGCCAACCGCTTCCCGGCCTATGTGGATCTGGTCCGTCGCCAGCTCGGCCACGATTACCCCGAGTCGGTACTGCAGGGCGCAGGCCTGAGCGTGATGACGGGCATGGCACCGTCGGCGCAGGCCTATGCCGAAGGTGCCGTCACCAAGACGATCAAATCGCTGGAGAGCAAGCGCCGCCCCGAGCTGCAGGCCGGCCTGGTGCTGACCGACGTGCACAACGGTGATGTGCTGGCGGTGGTCGGCAGCCGTGAAGTCTCCGAGCCGGGCTTCAACCGGGCCATTGAGGCGCAGCGCCCGGTCGGCTCGCTGCTCAAGCCGTTCGTGTATCTGCTGGCCCTGGCGCAGCCGGACCGCTATTCGCTGTCCAGCTGGGTCGACGATTCACCGGTGACGGTGCAGCTCAGCCGCGGCAAGCAGTGGTCCCCCGGCAACGCGGACAACCGCAGCCACGGCACGGTCCGGTTGATCGATGCACTGGCCCATTCCTACAACCAGGCCACGGTGCGGGTGGGCATGCAGGTCGGTCCGGAGCGGGTCACGCAGTTGATCCACGTGCTGGCCGGAATCAAGGCCGACCCCAACCCGGCGGTGATCCTGGGCTCCACGGATCAAAGCCCGTACGCGATGGCGCAGCTGTATCAGTTCCTGGCGTCCGGGGGCGAAATCCAGCCGCTGCATGCGGTGCGCGGCGTGCTCGATCCGCAGGGCAAGTTGATGAAGCGCTACGACAAGACTCCGGCGCCTGCGCAGGAAGGTGACTCGATCGCCGCCAACCTGATCAGCATCGGTCTGCAGCAGGTCGTGGCCAGCGGCACCGCGCAGCGCCTCAACGCCGATGGGCTGGGACGCCTGCAACCGGCGGGCAAGACCGGCACCACCAACGATGGCCGCGACAGCTGGTACGCGGGCTACACCGGTGACCACCTGGCCGTGATCTGGATGGGTAACGACCAGAACGAACAGGCCGGGCTGTATGGTGCGACCGGGTCGATGCGGGTCTGGTCGGGCATCTTCCAGCGTCTGCCGAGTGCGCCGCTGAAGGTCAGCAACAAGGGCCTGGACTGGCAATACGTGGAGGCCAGCGGTACGGCCACGACCGATGAAGCCTGCCCCGGCGCGCGTCGCTTCCCGTTCGTGGTGGGGTACACCCCGGCCTACGTCCCGTGCGCGGCGCCGAGCGCGCTGCCCGAAGGCGAGGGTAGCGAGCAGAGCGGAGGCGGTGGCTGGCGCAGCTGGTTCGGCCTGGAGAAAAAGCCCGAGCCTGCCCCCGAACCGGCGCAGAATGCACCGGCCGCTACCCCCGCGCGTCAACCCTGATCGAGGCCTGCCCACATGACCACCCGTTTGCTGATCCGTTCCGCCTCGCTCGCCACGCTGTGTCTGGCGTTGGCCGCCTGCGTCACACCGCCGCCCGCAGTGAAGGCACCGGTCGACACCACCACGCCGGCCCAGCGCCTGGCGGCCGTCGATGCTGCTGCGGGCAATGACGACAAAGAGCTGGCCGTGCAGCCGTTGCGCGACAGCGAAGTGGAAGATCTGCGTCAGGCCGCGCATGCCCGTCGCCAGGCCAACGACTTGACCGGCGCGGCCGCCGCGCTCGATCAGGCACTGGCGATCATGGCGTCGGATCCGTCGGTGCTGCAGGACCGCGCCGAAATCGCGCTGCTGCAGGGCGACTGGGCTGCGGCGGAAACCTTCGCCCGCAAGTCGGTTGAACTGGGCTCCAGGACCGGCCCGCTGTGCCGCCGTCATTGGGCGACGATCGAACAGTCGCGCCTGGCCCGCGGTGAAAAAGAAAACGCAGCCTCTGCCCATGCCCAGCTGGACGGCTGCACGGTGCCGGGGATCATGCGCTACTGAGGCAGGGATACAGGCGGATGCGTGACGGCGTAGCGCCGGGCATCGGCCGGCACCCTTTATCATTGCGTCATGTCCCAACTTGCCCACGCCAGCCGCGATGCCCTCAGTGAGGGCGGGGCGCTCGCCAGCCAGCTCGATGCCTTCGTACCGCGCCCGGCCCAGCTGTGCCTGACCGCGGCGATCGCCGAAGCGTTCGACCAGCGCGACGTGCTGCTGGCCGAAGCCGGGACTGGCACCGGCAAGACCTACGCGTATCTGGTGCCCGCGCTGCTGTCGGGGCTGAAGACCATCATTTCCACCGGCACCCGCGCGCTGCAGGATCAGCTGTATCACCGCGATCTGCCGCGCGTGCGGGCCGCGCTCGGCGTGGGGCACAGCAGTGCCCTGCTGAAGGGGCGCGCGAATTACCTGTGCCGCTATCGGCTGCAGCAGGCCCGGGGCGAACCCCGTTTCAGTTCTCCGGAGCAGGTGGCGCAGTTCCAGCGCATCCTGGCGTGGTCCGGACGTACCAAGTACGGTGACATGGCCGAGCTGGAGGCCTTGCCGGAGGACTCGCCGCTGTACCCGATGGTGACCTCCACCGTCGATAACTGCCTGGGCACCGAATGCCCGTTCTGGGATGACTGCTTTGTCGTGCAGGCACGGCAGCGGGCGCAGGCGGCCGACGTGGTAGTGGTCAACCACCACCTGCTGCTGGCCGATCTGGCGCTCAAGCAGGAAGGTTTCGGCGAGATCCTGCCGGGCGCGCAGGCGTTCGTGATCGACGAGGCGCATCAGCTGCCGGAGCTGGCGGCCAACTTCTTCGGCGAGGGCTTCGGCATGCGCCCGTGGCAGGAGCTGGCACGCGACTGCCTGGCCGAGAGCCGCAGCGTGGCCGGTGCGCAGGCCGCCCTGCAGGAGCCTGCGGCCGCGCTGGAGCAGACCCTGCGCGACCTGCGCGTGGCGATGGAGGGCCTTCCACCGCGCGGCACACAGTGGCGTGCGCTGACCGTGCCACAGGTCCGCGACGGCTTCGATACGGCGATGAGCACGCTGGTGCAGCTGCGCGATGCACTGGCCGGGGTGCGGGAGGCGTCCCCCGGTCTGGATGCCTGCCATGCGCGCGCGATGGAGGCGGTCTCGCGGCTGTCGCGTTGGCTGGGCGACGACGCGCCGATGCTGGATTTCGACACCGATCCGGACGAGGCGCCGCCGCCAGCGGAGGTGCTCTGGTACGAGCTGACCCCGCGTGGCTTCCGGTGCCAGCGCACGCCGATGGATGTGTCCGGTCCCTTGCGCGAGCACCGCCAGCGCTCGATGGCGGCCTGGGTGTTCACCTCGGCCACGCTGACCGTGGATGGCGGTTTCGAGCATATTTCCCAGCGGCTGGGCCTGGAGGATCCGGTCAGCCTGCTGCAGCCCAGCCCGTTCGACTGGGCTCACCAGGCGCTGTGCTATCTGCCGACGGATCTGCCCGATCCGGCCGCACGTGGCTTCGGTACCGCGTTGATCCGTGCGTTGACCCCGGTGCTGGAGGCCTCGCACGGCCGCGCGTTCCTGCTGTTCGCTTCCCACCGCGCGCTGCGCGAAGCGGCCGAGGCGCTGCGCGATGCGCCGTGGCCGCTGTTCGTGCAGGGCGAGGCACCGCGCGCGACCCTGCTGCAGCGGTTCCGCGAATCGGGCAACGGCGTTCTGTTGGGCTCGGCGAGCTTCCGCGAGGGCGTGGATGTGGTCGGCGATGCGCTGAGCGTGGTGGTGATCGACAAGCTGCCCTTCGCCGCGCTGGACGATCCGGTCTTCGAAGCGCGGCTGGATGCGATCCGCCGCGACGGCGGCAATCCGTTCCGCGATGAGCAGCTGCCGCAGGCGGTGATCGCGCTCAAGCAGGGCGTGGGCCGCCTGATCCGCAGCGAGACCGATCGCGGTGTTCTGGTGCTGTGCGACCCGCGCCTGCTCAGCCGCGGCTACGGCCGGATCTTCCTGGACTCGCTGCCACCGTTCCGGCGTACCCGCTCGCTGACCGATGTGCAGAGCTTCTTTGCGCCACAATGGCCTGTCGCGGGCCCCACGCCTGCAGCCGGGCCCGTCTCTGCGGAGCCCGTGCAGGCTGTGCTGTCCACCGATGACTTTCCCACTTCCCTGTTCTGACCGCCATGAAACTGCTCGCCTTTGAAACCGCCACCGAAGCCTGCTCCGTTGCCCTGTATGTGGATGGGCAGGTCAGTGAGCGCTTCGAGATCGCCCCGCGCCGCCACGCCGAACTGAGCCTGCCCTGGGCCGAGGCGCTGCTGGCCGAGGCCGGGGTGGCCCGTTCGCAGCTGGACGCGATCGCGTTGGGCCGTGGCCCGGGCGCGTTCACCGGCGTGCGGTTGGCCATTGCCATCGCCCAGGGCATCGCATTGGCGCTGGACCGCCCGCTGATCCCGGTCTCCACCCTGCAGGCGCTGGCGCTGCGTGCCCCGGCGGACGCCGATCATGTGCTGGCCAGCATCGACGCGCGCATGGGCGAGGTCTACGCCGCCCGTCACATCCGCGTGGACGGGCAGTGGCAGCTGCAGGGCGAGGAGAGCGTGTGTGCGCCGGAGCAGGTCGTGTTGCCTGAGGGCACGCGCTGGTTCGGCGTCGGCACCGGTTTCGGCGCGGCCGACGGCGTGCTGGCCACGCGATTGGCCGATCAACTGACCGGCGTGGACGCGCTGGCATTGCCGCGTGCGTCGGACGTGTTGGCGTTGGCGGTGCCCGCGTTCCAGCGCGGCGAGGGCGTGGCACCGGAGCTGGTGGAGCCGGCGTATCTGCGCAACAACGTGGCACTGACCCTGGTGGAACAGCAGGCCGCACGGGCGGCGAAGCAGGCGGCTTCGTAACGCAGGCGGCCTCGCAGCGCCCAGCTGCGCATCGCAGCGTAAGCCCCAGCCACGCATGGCGTGGCACTACCTGCGCGGCGTTTTCCTAGAGCCACGCCATGCGTGGCTGGACCCCGCGCGATCAGCGGTCGTCGCGCAGCTCGCCGCCAGGCAGGAACACCCAGGTGCGGGTTACCTGGAGGATGTCGATCGCATCCTCGGTCTTGGGCAGCGGCGGGAACGGCTGTGCCAGGGTGATCACGCGCAGCGCGGTTTCATCCAGCAACGGCGTGCCGCTGGACTGCAGGATGCGGGCACTTTCCACTGTGCCATCGCGGCGCACACCGACGGTGATCACCACCTGGCCGCCGAGCCGGCGGGCGCGTGCCTCATCGGGGTAGTTCAGATTGCCGACGCGCTCGGCGCGGTCGACCCACGCGCGCAGATAATTGGCATAGGCGTATTCGCGGGTACTGGCCGAGACGAACTTGCGGTTCGGGCGTTTGGCGTACTGGGCCGAGCGCAGGTGCACTTCGGCGGCCAGCCGTGCCATCTCCACATCGCGCTGCTCTCGGGCCGTCATCGGTGCATCCGGGCGGGGTTGCTCGGGCAGCGGCTGTGGCTGCGCCTCGGCGATGGTGTCGGTGCCATTGCGGCTGTTGACCACGCGGGTCTGCGGCGGCGGCACGCTGGCCGCCTCCTGGCGCTGCTGCGGGACCGGTGACAGCCCTGCCTGCGCCTGCGGCACGATCCCGGCCTGGTTGTCGCGCGGGCGCTGGGCCTTGTCGTGGTCGCCGCCGCCTTGCTGATTGGCCTGGGCCAGGAAATCGGCCTGCTTGGGCGTCAGCGGGGTTTGCGTCTGGCTGAAGATCACATCCAGGGTCGGCACCAGTGGCGCGTTGTCGCTCACCGCGAACCCGACCCCAAGAATCAACAGCGCATGCACGAGCACCGACAGCGTCAGGGTCGCGCCCAGGCGCTGGGATTCGCGCGCCTGCCACGTCGGGGCCGGGACGACGCTGGCACTCATCGCGGCAGGCCGGCCTCGATCGCGTCGAACAGGGTGCCGGCGATGTTCAGCCCGAACTGGGCGTCGAGCTCGCGCACGCAGGTGGGGCTGGTGACGTTCACTTCGGTCAGGTAGTCACCGATCACGTCCAGGCCGACGAAGCGCATGCCGCGGCGCTTCATCTCCGGCCCGACCTGGGCGGCGATCCAGCGGTCGCGTTCGCTCAGCGGGCGGCCTTCGCCGCGGCCGCCGGCCGCCAGGTTGCCGCGGAACTCATCGCCCTGCGGAATGCGCGCCAGGCAGTAATCGACCGGCTCGCCATCGACCAGCAGGATGCGCTTGTCGCCGGCGGTGATGTCCGGGATGAACTTCTGCGCCAGAGCCAGCGTGCGCTCGCCGTTGGTCAGGGTTTCCAGGATCACGTTGAGGTTGGGGTCGCCGGTGCCGCTGCGGAAGATCGAGCGCCCGCCCATGCCATCGAGGGGCTTGAGCACCGCCTGGCCGTGTTCGAGCACGAAGGCCTTCAGGTCGGCGTTGCGGCGGCTGACCAGGGTCGGCGGGCAGCACTGCGGGAACAGCAGGGCGGCCAGCTTTTCGTTGTAGTCCCGCAGGCCCTGCGGGTCATTGACCACCATTGCACCGGCCTGCTGGGCGACGCTGAGCACGTGGGTGTCGTAGATGAATTCAGCATCCACCGGTGGGTCCTTACGCATCAGCACGACCTGGCCGGGGCCGAACACCGTCTGGCTGAACTCGCCCAGGGTGAACCAGTCGTTCTTGTCCTCGCGCACCTGCAGCGGTGCCGTGCGGGCGATGGCCTGGCCGTCGCGCAGGGCCAGCCCGCCGGGGCTGACGTAGTGCAGGGCATGGCCGCGGCGCTGGGCTTCGAGCAGCATCGCGAAGGTGGTGTCCTTGGCAATCTTGATATGGGCGATGGGGTCCATCACCACGATGACATTCAACGGCATGGTCGCAACCTGGCGGGCAGGCCGATGATGGTAGCGACAATGGCCGCCCAATGCCTGCCCCGGGCAGCGCAACGCAGTGTCCGGCCGGGCGGCGGGCTGCCCCGGGGTTTGCGCAGAATGCCCGGCGCCGGGCCGGCGGGAGGCGCTCGCGGCGGGGCCGGGATGGGGATGCTTGAAGCGCGCGCCGGTATTGGGATATAGATACGCTTTCGCAGCGACGCCGGATCAGTGCACGCGTCGCGCGCTTGGGGAAAGGTAATGACTGAATACATGGCTGCGGGTGGGGAACTCGCAGGGTTACGCGTGATGGTCATCGATGATTCGAAGACCATACGCAGGACGGCGGAAACACTGCTCAAGCGCGAAGGCTGCGAGGTGGTGACCGCGACCGATGGTTTCGAGGCGTTGGCCAAGATCGCCGACCAACAGCCGCAGATCATCTTCGTCGACATCATGATGCCGCGCTTGGATGGGTACCAGACCTGTGCGCTCATCAAGGGCAACCAGCTGTTCAAGTCGACGCCGGTGATCATGCTGTCGTCCAAGGACGGCCTGTTCGACAAGGCGCGGGGGCGCATCGTCGGCTCGGAGCAGTACCTGACCAAGCCATTCACGCGTGAAGAACTGCTGGGTGCCATCCGCACATACGTCAACGCCTGACCAGGGGGGAAAGGCACAATGGCTCGAATCGTACTGATCGAGGATTCACCGACCGACCGTGCGGTGTTCACGCAGTGGTTGATCAAGGCCGGTCATGAAGTCCTGGAAGCGGACAACGCCGAGGACGGGCTCAAGCTCGTTCGCGAGCAGTCGCCGCAGCTGGTGCTGATGGACGTGGTGCTGCCGGGCATGAGTGGCTTCCAGGCCACCCGCGCGATGGCGCGCGATGCGGCGATCAAGCACATCCCGGTCGTCATCGTCAGCACCAAGGCGATGGAAACCGACAAGGCGTGGGGGCTGCGCCAGGGGGCGGCCGACTACATCGTCAAGCCGCCGCGCGAGGAGGAACTGATCGCGCGGATCAACCAGTTGGTGGTCTGATGCGTTCTCCTTTCGACATCCTCGAGGCTTACGAGCGGCGCAGTCTGGCCCATGCGGTGCAGCTGCCCGAGCGGCAGTTCTCGCAGGATCTGTGGCGTGGCGTGGGTTACCGCGTGGGCAAGCGGCGGCTGGTCTCGGACTTCCGTGAAGTGGTGGAAATCGTGCCGATGCCGCCGATCACCCCGGTGCCGGGCGCACAGCCGTGGCTGCTGGGCGTGGGCAACCTGCGCGGCAACCTGTTCCCGGTGGTGGACCTGAAGTACTTCCTGGAAGGCGAGCGCACCGTGCAGCAGGAAGGCCAGCGCGTGCTGATCATGCGCCAGGCCGGCGGCGACGTCGCGCTGACCATCGATGAACTGTTCGGCCAGCGCAGCTTCGAGCAGGACCAGGACACCGCTGCAGGCGATCTGGCGACCGGCCGCTATGCGCACTTCGTCGACCGCGCCTTCCACGGCGACGGTCATGACTGGGGCGTGTTCTCACTGTCGCTGCTGTCGCGTACCCCCGAATTCAGGCAGGCCGCGGCCTGACCGCAGGCGCCTGTCTCTCCGTATTGAAGATCGAGGTTGAACGATGAGTACTGCTTCGGAATCCGCCAAGGCCGGCAAGCTCGGCTCGGTGGGCACCAATTTCTGGCTCGGCCTGCTGGCCGTGTCGATGATCGTGTTCGGCGTCAACACCGGCGTGGCCACCTGGCAGGGCAGCCGCCTGGCCAGTGCAAGCACCGATGCGGCGAACCTGCAGGTGCTCTCGCAGCAGCTGGCCAACCAGGGTCGTGAAGCGGTCTCTGGCAACGCCCAGGCGTTCACCGCGTTCAAGCTGACCAAGACCGACATCGAAACCACCGTCAGCGCGCTGCAGGGCCGCTACGGTACCGAAACCAATGTCGCCGGCCCGCTCAATGCGCTGATCCAGACCTGGGAGCCGCTCGGCAAGAGCGCCGGGCAGCTGGTCGCCAGTGAACCGGCGGTGCTGGCCCTGGCGGGCAACGCCAACAACTTCGTCAACGGCGTGCCGGCACTGCAGGCGCAGCTGAACGAAGTGGTCCGCGCGATGTCGGCCAGTGGCGCGCCGTCCTCGCAGGTCTACAACGCCCTGCAGCAGGTCGTGGTGGTCGGGTCCATGGCCCGCCGCGTGACGGAAATGCGCGCCGGTGGTGCCAACGCCGCTGCCGCGGGCGATGCACTGGCCCGCGACTCGGTCGTGTTCACCCAGGTGCTGGACGCGCTGCGCAACGGCAACGAAGAACTGGGCATCGCCCCGGTGCGCAACGGCCCGGCGCTGGCCGCGCTGGAGCAGTCGCAGAAGCAGTGGGACACCATGAAGCAGGACGCCGATGCGATCCTGGCCAGTTCGCGCCAGCTGTTTGCGGCGCAGTCCTCGGCCGCGGCGCTGACCGGCGGCTCGGCTGACATGCTGCGCGACAGCAAGAAGCTGTTCGAAGCGTTCTCCTCCTTCGGCTCGCTGCGTGATACCCGCCTGTTCCCGAACTTCTGGCTGGGTGTGGTGTCCGGTGCGCTCTCGTTGATCGCCATCGTCGGCTTCGTCGGCAGCACCGTGCGCAGCCGCTCGCGCGAGCAGGAACTGCGTTACCAGACCCAGGTGGAGTACAACAGCCGCAACCAGCAGGCCATCATGCGGCTGCTGGACGAAATCAGCTCGCTGGGCGAAGGCGATCTGACGGTGAAGGCTTCGGTGACCGAGGACATGACCGGCGCCATCGCCGACGCCATCAACTACGCCGTGGACGAGCTGCGCCACCTGGTGACCACGATCAACGACACCTCGGCCAAGGTCGCCGTGTCGACCCAGGAAACCCAGGCCACGGCAATGCAGCTGGCCGAAGCGGCCGGCCACCAGGCCAACCAGATCACCTCGGCCTCCGACCGCATCGGCGAAATCGCCTCGAGCATCGAGCAGGTGTCGCGCAACTCGGCTGAATCGGCCGACGTGGCGCAACGCTCGGTGATCATCGCCGCCGAAGGTGCCGGCGTGGTGCGCGAGACGATCCAGGGCATGGACCAGATCCGCGACCAGATCCAGGAGACTTCCAAGCGCATCAAGCGGCTGGGTGAATCCTCGCAGGAGATCGGCTCGATCGTGGAACTGATCAACGACATTTCCGAGCAGACCAACATCCTGGCATTGAACGCTGCGGTGCAGGCCGCCTCGGCCGGTGAGGCCGGTCGCGGTTTCGCGGTCGTGGCCGACGAAGTGCAGCGCCTGGCAGAACGTACCTCCGGTGCGACACGACGGATCGAGAACCTAGTGCAGGCCATTCAGGCCGATACCAATGAAGCGGTCAGCTCGATGGAGCAGACCACGGCCGAAGTGGTCTCCGGCGCACGCCTGGCAGAAGACGCCGGTACCGCGCTGACCGAAATCGAGCGCGTCTCCAACGCACTGAACAACCTCATCAAGAACATCTCGATCGCTGCCCAGCAGCAGTCGGCCGCGGCATCGGACATCACCCGCACGATGGGCGTGATTCGTCAGATTACCGGCCAGACCTCGCAGGGCGCGGGACAGACCGCCGAGTCGATCGGCCACCTGGCACAGCTGGCGGCCGACCTGCGCCGCTCGGTTGCCGACTTCAAGCTGCCGGCGTGAGCCACGGGCAGGGCGGAGAGGGAAGGAACAAGCAGATGATGCATCGCGAGAAATCACCGCACGCCATGTGCGCCGAGCTGCCGGGAGACCTGGCATGAGCACGCTGCGCGATGCCATGAGCCACGCTGCGCTGGGCTGGGTCAAGCCGGAGCTGGACGAGACCCTGCGCCAGGTGCGCAACGAGGTCGAGTACTACGTGGACGATCCTGCCGACGGCAGCCGCATGCGCTTCTGCGCCGGGTACCTGCACCAGGTGCAGGGCACGCTGCGGATGGTCGAGCTGTACGCCCCGGCGATGGTGGCCGAGGAGCTGGAGCAGCTGGCCAACGCGATCGGTGCCGGTGAAGTGCCCGACCGCGACGAAGCCTGCGCCACGCTGATGCGTGGCAGCGTGCTGCTGCCCGACTATCTGGAACGCCTGCAGAACGGTCACCGTGATATTCCGATCGTGCTGCTGCCGCTGCTCAACGATATCCGGTCGGCGCGCGCGGCGCCGGGTATCAATGAAAGCGTGCTGTTCGCCTTCGCGCCGGACAGCGCGAGCGCCACCGAAGCCGAACTCGACCATGCCCGCGGCAGCCTGAGCGGGCGCAACCGCGAGCTCCTCGACACCGTCGGCAACGCAGTCAAGGAAGAGCTGCTGCGGATCAAGGACGCGCTGGACCTGCACCTGCGCACCGGCGGTGAGCCGGTGCAACTGCAGACCCAGGTCAACGAACTGGGTGCCGTGGCCGATACACTGGGCATGATGGGCCTGGGCGTGGCCCGCGGCGTGGTCGTGCAGCAGCGTGACGCACTGCGCGATGTGGTCGAGGGCGTGCAGCAGATCGATGAAACGCTGCTGCTGGATATCGCCGGCGCGCTGCTGTACGTGGATGCCTCGCTGGATGACCAGGTCGCCCATCTGGGCGCCGGCGGCAGCGGCGAAGATGACCCGAGCGCCGCCGAAAACCGGCGCACGGTGGAAGTGTTGGCCCATGAGGCGATCGCCAACTTCGCGGCCGCCCGCGAGCACTTCGTGGCCTTCATCGAAACGAACTGGAACCATCAGCAGCTGCAGGAAGTGCCGCGCCTGCTCGGCGAGGTCGCCGGTGCGCTGCGCATGCTCGATCTGACGGTGCCGGCCGACTACCTGCAGGGGGTGCGCCAGTACATCAGCGTGGAACTGCTGGGCAAGCAGCGTGTGCCGAGTGGTCGCCAGCTCGACACCCTGGCCGACGCCATGGCCAGCCTGGAGTACTACCTCGAGGCCCTGCGCGAAGGCCGCGCGGGCCGCGACGAGATTCTGGACATCACCCGCAGCAGCCTGGAGACCCTGCGTTACTGGCCGCTGCCGGATGCCAACCAGCCCTCGGCCGATACCGGGCCGGATGCACTGCCGGTGGCACCGGAACACATTGCGCTGACCCCGTGGGACGCGCCGGCCGCCGAGCCGATCGCGCTGGGCGTCACCGCCGGGATACCGCGCCCGGCCAACCTGCCGCCGCCGCTGCCGGACTTCACCTTCGATCCGCCGCCGCAGCCGGCCACGACGCCTGTGGCCCCGCCGGCTGCGCTGGTGTTCGATGCGTCGACCGCGCCCGTTGCGGCCGATGCGCCGCAGTGGACCTTGGCCGGCAACAACGATGTGGACGAGCTGCCGACTTTCGCGCATTTCGATCCGATCATCGCCGAGGCCCCGGCAGGTGCCGGGTGGGGCGTGCCACCAGTGGTGCCCATGCCGGTGGCGGACGCCGCCGGGACTGAGTTTGATGCGACGCCGTCGGAACGCACCGACGATACCGACCTGGCCTTCCTGGAGATGCCTGCATTCGTGGCGGACGGGACCGGGTTCGATCCGGTCGCAGCCGAGCACGAGGCGCTTCAGCTGAGCGACGAGCCGATCGAATTCACCTTCGATGAGCGGCTGGACAACGCCGATGACGTGTTGTCGCTGCAGATCGACGATGCCGACTCGGTGGCAGCCGACGCGGAGCCTGTCGCCGGAACTGCCGCCGAATCCGCCTCCGAATCGGCGCATGACGACGCAGACGCCCACGCGCCGCCTACCTTCCTGCAGGACATTCCGGTCGCATCGGCGGACGAGAGTGACGACGTGTTGGCCGCGCCAGTTCCGACCTCGGGCGTGCAGGACGCGGTCATCCGCAAGATTGAGCTGGATGACGAATCGGTGCGGTTCCTGGCCGAGCTGGATGCTGCCGCCGCGCAGTTCCGCACGGAGGGTGTCGATCCTGTTGCCGCACCGATCACCGGCCTGACGACCGAGGTCGCGGCCATGACGGCCGACGAGACCAGCATCGAGGCCGGGTTCGAGGACGATGGCGAGAACATCGACCAGGACATCCGCGAGGTCTTCATCGAAGAGTTCGACGAAGAGCTGGTGAATCTGGGCAATCTGCTCCCGGCCTGGCGCATCGCGCCGGACAACATGGACCGGCTGCGTCCGATCCGCCGGGTGTTCCACACCCTCAAGGGCAGCGGTCGCCTGGTGGGTGCACGCACCCTGGGAGAATTCAGCTGGAAGATCGAGGGCATGCTCAACCGCGTGCTCGATGGCAGCCGTCCGGCCTCGCCGGCGGTGGTGGCGCTGATCGGCCAGGCTTACGACGTCCTGCCGCAGCTCAACGCCGCGCTGCGTGATGGCAGCCGCGTGACCGCCGATCTGCAGGCCATGCAGGCGATCGCCGATCGCGTGGCGGCAGGCGAGGAGACCTTCCACGTGCCGCTGCAGCGCCCGGCCGTGGCACCGGTTGCCACCCTGCCGGATCCGGTGGCAGTCGATACGACGCCCGCGCCCGCGCCGGTGGTGGAGAGCACCCCGGCCAACATCGACAGCGTGCTGCGCGAGATCCTGGAAGCCGAGGTCGAGGTGCACCAGGCGACGCTGCAGGCCTGGCTGGACAGCGCGGCCGAGGTGCCGCAGCCGGTCACCGATGGCCTGCTGCGCGCCGTGCACACCATGAATGGCGCCTTCGCCATGACCGACGTGCCCGAGATCACCGCAGTCACCGGTGCGGCGGAAAGCTACATCAAGCGCTCGCTGGCTGCCGATGCGCTGCCCAGCGATGCAGGTCTGCAGGCACTGGTGGAGACCTGCGCTGCCATCACCACCACGATGGAGGCCCTGCAGGACGAGGCGCCCCGCGTCCCGGTCCAGCAGGCGCTCGCCGCCCGCCTGATCGCGCTGGCCGATACGCTGCCCGAAGCGCGCTGGCCGGCGCTGGTCGATGATGAGCAGGACCTGGAGGAGGAGGCCTCGGCGCTGGACGTGACCGATGCCGATCACCTGGCGGAATGGGATGCCGACGCGGCGGATGAGGGCAGCGACACCGACGAGGCCATCGTTGTTGAAGACGCCGCCGTCATTGACGAGCCAATCGTCGTTGAAGCGGCCATCGCTGACCACGCGCCGGCGTATGTGGAGGCGCCGGCTCTGGCAAGCATCGATGATGCGGCCGACGCGGACGCGCAGCAGGCGCTGATCGAAGCCGACGGTCTGACCCTGCTCGACACGGGGGATACCGCCGATGTCGAGACCACGGCGGACGACGCGCTGGTCGCGGCGGAGCTGACCGCAACCGATGACCTGTCCGCCTACTTCGATGCCGAGCTGCCGACCTCGCCGGTGATCCGCGAGGTTCACGCCACGCCGGACACCACTGCCGAAGCGACCGATCTGGACTCGGTGCCTGCCGGTCTGGATGCCGTGGAACTCACCTCGGCCGACGACCTGTCGCGGTACTTCGATCGCCCTGCGCCCTCCGGACTGGCCGCCGATCCGGCGCCAAGCGCCAGCGACGCCGGAACCGTGCCAGCAGACGCCGTTGCGGTCGCCGTCGAAGAGACCGTCGAAGAGGCCGCCAATGATGTCGCCAATGACGGCTGGCGCGAGACCGACGAGACCGACGAGACCGACGACAACGCGCAGGCCCTGGACGACGTCCTGCCGCCGCCGCCGGCCTTCGGCGAGGTGGTGGATGCCCAGCAGGCCATTGACGATGGTCTGACCGTGTTGGACGCACCGGACGCCGAGGCGGCCGAGGACCTCGGCGTGCTCGGGCTGGATGCGGCTGCCGAGGCGCCGGTGGAACGGGATGCCTTTGCTGAGGCATTCGAAACCGCCCTGGCCGACAGCACCGATGCAGATGCGGATACGATCGACGAAGACACGACGGCACCCGCGCGCTTCTTCGAGCTCGAAGAGTCTCCGGCGCCGGCGCACGTCGTTCCGCAGCCTGCCAGCACCGTATTCGCGGCGGCAGCATCGGACGATGACGTTGAACTCGATGCAGGTGACGCCCTCGATTTCACCCAGCTCGATCAGGAACTGGTCGACATCTTCGTGGAAGAAGGCAAGGACCTGCTCGACCACTGCGATGGGCTGATCAGCGAGCTCCGCGCCGCCCCACAGGACCGCGACGTGATCGCCGGCCTGCAGCGCGATCTGCACACCCTCAAGGGTGGCGCGCGCATGGCCGGCATCAATCCCATCGGTGATCTTGGCCACGGGATCGAGTCGTTGCTGGAGGCCGTTGCGGCCAACCGTACCGATATCGAGCGCAGCGATGTGCACCTGCTGGAGCGCGGTTTCGACCGTCTGCACCAGTTGCTGACCCGGACCGGCCAGCACCGTACCGTGGCCATGCCCGACGACCTGATCGCCGCCTTCGAGCGGCGCACCCAGGGCCGTGCCGAGCCGGAACAGATCGCGCCCGCCGAGCCGGCCCTTGCCGTCGGCGATGCCAAGGTTGAAGCGGCGATCGCCGCGCTCGTCGCCGCCCCGTTGTCCGCACCGGTACCGCTGGAGACCGCCAGTGAAGACGACGGTCTGCCGCGTCCGCAGCAGGAACAGGTGCGTGTGCGCGCCGACCTGCTCGACCGCCTGGTCAACCATGCCGGTGAAGTGGCGATCTACCGTTCGCGCCTGGAACAGCAGCTCGGCGCCTTCCGTGGGGCCATGGGCGAACTGGATCGCACCAACGCCCGTCTGCGCGATCAGCTGCGCCGACTGGACCTGGAAACCGAAGCGCAGATCGTGGCCCGATACCAGCGTGAGCAGGACCAGGCCGATCACAAGTTCGATCCGCTGGAACTGGACCGCTTCTCCACGCTGCAGCAGCTCAGCCGCGCGCTGAATGAATCGGCGGCCGATCTGGGCGGTCTGCAGGGTGTACTGGACGATCTTTCGCGTCAGTACGACGTGCTGCTGCAACAGCAGTCGCGCGTCAGTTCGGAACTGCAGGACGGCCTGATGCGCGCGCGCATGGTGCCCTTCGACGGCCTTGTGCCGCGTCTGCGCCGGGTCGTGCGCCAGGCCGGCCAGGACACCGGCAAGCAGGTCCACGTCACCCTGGAAGGCACCCACGGCGAACTGGACCGCAACGTCCTGGACCGCATGGTCGCACCGCTGGAACACATGCTGCGCAACTCGGTGGCCCATGGTCTGGAAACCCCGGAGCAGCGTCGCGCCGCCGGCAAGCCGGAGGAAGGCGAGATTGCCATCCGGCTGCGACGCGAAGGCTCGGAAATCGTGCTGGAAGTGGCCGACGATGGTGCCGGGCTGGACCGCGAGGCGATCCGTCGCCGTGCCGAACAGCGTGGTCTGATCGCCGCCGATGCCGTGCTGGGCGATGCCGAGCTGGATGCGATGATCTTCTCGCCCGGCTTCAGCACCGCCGACCAGGTCAGCCAGCTGGCCGGCCGTGGCGTGGGCATGGACGTGGTGCACAACGAAGTACGCCAGCTCGGCGGTTCGGTGGACATCCACTCCGTGCGCGGGCAGGGCGTTACTTTCACCCTGCGCCTGCCGCAGACGCTGGCCGTCACCCAGGCCGTGTTCGTGCAGATCGGTGAGACCACCTTCGCCGTACCGGTCGCCTCGGTCAGTGGTATCGGCCGGATCTCGCGCGAGCGCTTTGAAACCGCCAACGGTGGGTACCACTACGGCGGCGAAGAATTCGCCCTGCATGATCTGGGAACGTTGATCGGCCAGGCCCAGGCCCGCGCCGAAGGCCAGGCACAGGTGCCGCTGCTGCTCGTCCGCGCGGGCGACCTGCGGGTAGCCGTGGCGATCGACCAGGTGCTGGGCAACCGCGAAATCGTGGTCAAGCCGGTCGGCCTGCAGATCGCCTCGGTGCCGGGTATCTATGGTGCGACGATCACCGGCGATGGCCGCGTGGTGGTCATCCTCGACGTCGCCCCGCTGGTACGCCGTTACATCGCCAATCCGCACAAGCCGATTGCCGCGACCACCCAGGTCAGCGACCGTGATGCACCGCTGGTGATGGTGGTCGACGACTCGCTGACCATGCGCAAGGTCACCGGCCGCATCCTGGAGCGCCACAACTTCGAGGTGACCGTTGCGCGCGATGGCATCGAAGCCCTGGAGCGCCTGGAAGAACGCGTGCCCGATCTGATGCTGCTGGATATCGAAATGCCACGCATGGACGGCTATGAGCTGGCCAGCGTGATGCGCGCGGACCCGCGCTACCAAGGGGTGCCGATCGTGATGATCACCTCGCGCAGCGGCGACAAGCATCGCCAACGTGCCTTCGAAATCGGTGTCCAGCGCTACCTGGGCAAGCCGTACCAGGAGCTGGATCTGATGCGCAACGTTTACGACCTGCTGGGGATCGCCCGTGTCCGCGAGTGACGGCCACGCCCTGTTGACGATCGCATTGCTGGCCCGCCCCGGTGCGGCCCGCGAGCGCCTGCGCGAGGCGCTGGATCATGCCGGCGCGCGCGTGGTCTTCGAAGACGATCCCTCGACGCTGGAGCTGCAGGCGCTGCGCGATGCTGATCCCGGTGCCGTGCTGATTGCACTGGAGCCGGCCATCGAGGACGCGCTGGAGCGGCTGGACCCGGTGCTGGCCTCGCCTTCGCTGACCCTGATCTTCGACGAAGCCGAGCTGGCTGCGCGTCGGGATGGTTGGGAAGCACAGCGCTGGGCACGCCACCTGGTGGCCAAGCTGCACGGCCATCAGGATGTGCTGCCGCCGGGATCGGAGCAGGATCAGCAGTTGCAGCCCGAGCCGGGGCTGCCGACCACGCCGGCCGAGCTGCATGCGGACGCGCCGCTGGAGTTCCACCTGCGCGAAGCCGCCGATGCGGCACCCGAGGTCCCGTCAGACGGCCTGTACCAGGCACCGCAGGACCTGAGCGAGCCAGTCTCGCTGGAGGAGGCGCTGGCTGCGTTGCAGCCCGCCCAGGACGAACCGGACCCACCTGCGATGCCCGCTGCGGCACCGCCCGCCGACGTCGCCCCGGCAGTCGCGCCGATCACCGCGATCGGAGATCACAGCCGCTGGTCGCTGGTGGAGGAGCACGTCGTAACGTCGCCCGCTGCATCCACGGCCGAGGCCGTGCAGGAGCGCTTCGATATCGACCGGCTGTCGCTGGTCGAGCTTGAGCCCGATACGGGCATCGAGGGCGGCTGCCGCGGTGCCGTGCTGGTCCTGGCCGGTATCGGTGGGCCGGACGCGCTGCGTCGTCTGCTCGCTGCGCTGCCTGAAGCCCTGAGCACGGCGATCCTGGTGCACATGCGCCTGGATGGCGGTCGCTACGGCAATCTGGTCAAGCAGATGGCGCGCGTGTCTGCGTTGCCGGTGGTGCTCGCCGAGGTGGCACAGCCGGTGGACGCCGGACAGGTCTACATCCTGCCGGACGACGTCGGCGTCGTCGCCGGCCAGGGTGGCCTGCAGTTCATGGCCGACACCGCCGGGATCCAGATCGATGCCTTGCCGGCGGCCCACAGTGGCGTGGTGCTGCTCAGTGGCGCGGACGCCGCCCAGCTGGATGCCGTGCTTGCGCTGGCGGCTGCGGGGGCCTGGGTTGCCGGTCAGGTGGGCGAAGGCTGCTACGACCCGACGGCGGCCAGTGCCGTGGTGGTCGCAGGGCAGGACGCCGGTGAACCGCCGCAGCTTGCCGCCACCATCGCCGAACGCTGGGGCGTGGACGCGTAAGCGCGTCACGCTCCTTTAAAGGAAGACCCATGAGCTACGCCAGCAACGACGAAATCCGCGGTGTTCTGATCCAGGCCGGGCACGAACGCGTGCTGCTGCCCAACGCCACCGTCGCCGAGATGATGTCCAAGGTGCCGGTCGAGACGGTACCCGACGCACCGGCCTGGCTGGTCGGTCAGATCGCCTGGCACGGCTGGGACGTGCCGCTGCTGTCGTTCGCCCGGTTGTCCGGGCAGGGCGACGAACCGGTCGTGACCAACAACAAGGTGGTGGTGCTCAAGGCGCTGGGCGGCAATGCCCGCCGCCCGTACTTCGCGCTGCTGACCCAGACGTTCCCGCAGCTGATCGCCGTGCCGCGCGACGGTCTGCTGGCCGATGCCTCCGAGGAAACCCTGCCACAGGGCGTGCACATGCGTGTACTGCTGGGCGAGCAGAGCGCGCTGCTGCCGGACCTGGATGCACTGGAAGCAGCGCTGGACGAATCCTTCCCCGTGGCGGGGTGAAAAAAATAGGGACGGAGGTAGTTAATCGTGCCGATTAACTCCCTCCGTCCCCGTTTCTGCTTCAGCCCAGATCGCCGAGCCGCGCCTGCACGGCAGCGATCGCCGCCAGGCCGGCCGTCTCGGTGCGGAGCACGCGCGGCCCCAGCTGCAAGCCTTGGAAGCCTGCTGCGGCCAAGGCCTGACGGTCGCGCGGCGACCAGCCGCCTTCCGGGCCGATCGCAATCACGACGCCGCCCGGTGCGGCGGACAGGGTGGACAAGCGGTGCTCGCCCTGCGGATCCAGGGTCAACTTCAATGCTTCGGCCGGCACGGCGTTGGCGGCGACCTGCAGCGATTGTGGTGCGGCCACGCTGGGGACGCAGGCGCGGCCGGATTGGCCACATGCCGAGACCACCACGCTGTGCCAGTGCGCCAGGCGCTTCTCGGCACGGGCCGCATCCAGCTTCACTTCCGTGCGCTCGGCGTTGACCGGCACGAAAGCCTGCACCCCCAGCTCAGTGGCCTTCTGCAGGATCAGGTCCATCTTCTCGCCACGGGCAATGCCCTGCAGCAGCGTGATGTGCAAGGGCGACTCGTTGCCCAGCGCGGTGGCGCTCTCGATCCGTACCTGCGCGTCGCGCTTGCCGACCGTCACCAGGGTGGCGCTGTAATCGTGGCCATCGCCATTGAACAGCACGCAGCCATCGCCCTCGCGCAGGCGCATCACGCGGACCAGATGATTGGCCGCATCCTCGGGCAGCGCCAGGGTCTGGCCGACCGCCAGCGGTTGATCGACATGGCTTCGGGTCACGCGCATGCGACGGCCTCGTCGATGGCGGCCAGGGTGGTCAACGCAAGCAGATCCAAGTGTTCATCCTCCACGCAGTACGGCGGCATCCAATACAGCACATTGCCCAGCGGGCGCAGCACCACGCCGCGTTTGAGCGCGGCTTTATAGGCGTGCAACCCGATCCGGGCCTCGGCCGGGAACGGCGTGCGCTTGTCGCCGTTGCGGGTCAACTCGAAGGCCACCACCATCCCGGCCTGGCGCACATCGGCGACATGCGCGTGGTCGGCGAACGGCGCGGCCAGGGTGCGCATCACCTCGGCGGTACTGCGGTTGCGCGCGATGACGTCTTCACTGGCGAAGATGTCCAGGGTCGCCAGCGCGGCGGCGCAGGCCAGCGGGTTGCCGGTGTAACTGTGCGAATGCAGGAAGGCGCGCTCGCGCGAATCATCCAGGAAGGCGTCGTACAGCGCCTGCGTGGCCAGCACCGCCGACAGCGGCAGGAATCCACCGGTCAGGCCCTTGGACAGGCACAGCAGGTCCGGCATCACCCCGGCCTGTTCGCAGGCGAACATCGTGCCGGTGCGGCCGAAGCCGGTCGCGATCTCATCGGCGATCAGGAACGCGCCGTTGGCATCGCACAGCTCACGTGCACGCTGCAGATAGACCGGGTCGTACATGCGCATGCCACCGGCACATTGCAGGCGCGGCTCGAGAATCACCGCGCAGATCTCCCCCGGGTGCTGGTCAAACAGCGTGGCCAGCGCATCGGCGGCCTGGTGCGCGCGCTGTGCGGCACTCTGGCCCGGCTCGGCCAGGTAGGCATCGGGCGAGGGGGCGAACAGCGCCTCGGTCAGCAGCGGGGCATACACCCGCCGATACAACGGAATATCGCCGACCGACAGCGCCCCCAGGGTTTCGCCGTGATAGCCGTTCTCCAGCGCGACGAACCGGGTGCGGTGGTTCTCGCCCCGATTGCGGAAATAGTGGAACGCCATCTTCAGCGCCACTTCCACCCCGGCCGAGCCGTTGTCGGCATAGAACACCTTGGCCAGCGGGGCGCGCCCGGCCTGGCGTGGGGCGATCGCCAGCAGGCGCTCGGCCAGCCGTACCGCCGGCTCATGACTGAAGCCGGCCAGCATCACTTGTTCCAGCTGGGTGGCCTGCTGGGCAATGGCCGCACCGATGCGCGGTTGCGCATGGCCGAACAGATTGGTCCACCAACTGCTCACCGCGTCCAGATAGCGATGCCCGTCATGGTCGATCAACCACGGGCCTTCGCCACGGGCGATCGGCAGCAGGGGCAGGGTGTCCGGGTGCTCGCGCATCTGTGTGCACGGGTGCCACAGCACGGCCAGATCGCGTTGCCGCCACTGATCGGCCAGCGTGAGGGGGGCTGGGTCTGCTAGCATTTCGGGCTCATGAACACGTTTTCACCAGTACCCATTCTAGAGATGCTCGCATGAGCCGTCGCCTGCCCATCATCCACCAGATCACGGACGAGGAAAGCGGGCCGTTCCAGCGCCAGCACCTGGATCTGGAGTTCTCCAATGGCGAACGCCGCCGCTTCGAACGGCTGGTGACCCGTGGCCATGGGGCCGTGGTGGTAGTGCCGATGCTCGATGAAGAGACCGTGCTGCTGGTGCGTGAGTACGCCGCCGGCATGCACCGCTACGAGCTGGGCCTGGTGAAGGGCCGCATCGATGCCGGGGAAACCCCCGAACAGGCGGCCGACCGCGAATTGAAGGAAGAGGCCGGTTACGGTGCGCGCCGGGTCGACGTGCTGCGCGCGATGACCCTGGCCCCCACCTATATGAGTCATCAGTCCTGGCTGGTGGTCGCGCGCGATCTGTACCCCGAGCGCCTGGTCGGTGATGAGCCGGAGGAACTGGAGGTCGTGCCGTGGAAGCTGGCCGATCTGGACCAGTTGATGCTGCGCGAGGATTTCTCCGAAGGCCGATCGCTGGCGGCGCTGTTCATTGCCCGCGAGTGGCTGGGACGGAAGGAATGATCAAACTCACGACGGATCTGCGCGAAACCGTCATCGCCATCGCCCAGGACGCGGCCGCCGCCATCATGGCGGTGTATGCCACGCCGTTCGATGTGGAAATCAAATCCGATCGCAGCCCGGTCACGGCCGCCGACCTCGGCGCCAACCAGGTGATCGAGCGTGGGCTGGCGCAGCTCACCCCCGAGCTGCCCATCCTCTCGGAGGAATCGGCGCAGGTGCCGTGGGAGATCCGCCAGCACTGGGGCGCCTACTGGCTGGTCGATCCGCTGGATGGCACCCGCGAATTCGTGAAACGCAACGACGAGTTCAGCGTCAACATCGCGCTGATCTACCAGGGCGCGCCCGCGTTCGGCGTGGTGCTGGCCCCGGCCACCGGCCAGGTCTGGCATGCGATGCGCGGCGAGCTGGCCTACCGCCGCGACGGCATGCGTGATTCGGTACTGCGCACCCGCACGCCGGCCACGGCACCGTTGCGGGTGGCCGCCAGCCGCTCGCACCGCAGCGAGCAGACACAGGCATTGCTGGACCGGATGGGCGATATCGAGGTGCTCGCACAGGGTTCCTCGCTCAAATTCTGCCGCTTGGCCGAAGGCACGCTGGACGTGTACCCGCGGCTGGGCCCGACCTCCGAATGGGACACCGCCGCGGGGCAGTGCGTGCTGCATGCTGCCGGCGGCGCGGTGCTCTCGGCCGAGACCGGCAAACCGTTCCGTTACAACCGCCGCGAAAGCCTCTTGAACGGCGACTTCATTGCGCTGGGCGATACCCGCCTGCCGTGGCGCGAGTGGTTGCCTGCCTGACCTGACTGGAGCAACGATGCCTGCCACCCCCGAACTGGACCGCCTGCTGGGCATCATGGCGCGCCTGCGCGACCCGTTGCGGGGCTGCCCCTGGGACCTGCAGCAGGACTTCGCCAGCATCGCCCCGTACACCATCGAGGAAGCCTACGAGGTCGCAGACGCGATCGACCGCGGCGACCTGGACGACCTCAAGGATGAACTCGGCGATCTGCTGCTGCAGGTGGTGTTCCACGCGCAGATGGCACAGGAGCAGGGCGCCTTTGCGTTCGCCGATGTCGCCCGCGCGATCAGCGACAAGATGGAGCGTCGCCACCCGCACGTGTTCGCCCAGGTCCAGGTCGAGGGGGCCGAAGACGTCAACAGCAACTGGGAGGCGATCAAACGCGCCGAACGCGCCGCCAAGGGGCACACCGATACCTCGGCGCTGGCCGGCATCACGCGCGGCCTGCCGGAGTGGCAGCGAGCGGTGAAGCTGCAGGCCCGCGCGGCACGGGTCGGTTTCGACTGGCCGGGCCCTGCGCCGGTGATGGACAAGGTGCGCGAAGAGCTGGACGAAGTCGCCGCGGAATTCGCGCGTGGTCCTGTCGAGGAAAATCAGGCGCGCCTGCAGGAAGAACTCGGTGATCTGCTGTTCGTCTGCGCCAATCTGGCCCGGCACGCCAAGGTCGACGTCGGTGCCGCCCTGCGGCTGGCCAACCAGAAATTCGAACGTCGCTTCCGGGCGATGGAAGCCCAGGCCGAGGCGGCAGGGCAATCGATGGGTGCCCTCGATCTGGACGCGCAGGAAGCGCTCTGGCAGCAGGCCAAGGACGCCGAGCGCACGGAATGAACACCCTGCTGCTGTTCGTCCTCACCGCCGTCGCCGAGATCGTCGGCTGCTACCTGCCGTGGCTGTGGCTGCGCAAGGACGGCAGTGCGTGGCTGCTGCTGCCGGCGGCCGCCAGCCTGGCGCTGTTCGCCTGGCTGCTGACCCTGCACCCGACCGCCAGCGGGCGCGTCTACGCCGCCTACGGCGGGGTCTATATCGGTACCGCACTGATGTGGTTGTGGCTGGTGGATGGCATCCGCCCCAGCCGCTGGGACCTGCTCGGCGTCGGCCTGTGCCTGGCCGGGATGATGGTGATCATGTTCGCCCCGCGCACCGCCTGATCCCCGCCTGACGGTCATCCAGGCCACTCACCGACGCCGGTGTGAAGGCGGCGTGGCTATACTCGGCGCTACGAATCCGGGGAAAGGGAGTGACCTGATGTTTCCGACCATGCTGTTCTCGCTGGTGCTGGCCTTCGTGGCCGTCGTCATTCTCTTCAAGGCCGTGCGGATGGTGCCGCAGGGCTACGAATGGACCGTGGAGCGCTTCGGCCGCTACACCCACACCATGTCGCCCGGCCTGCACTTCCTGATCCCGATCGTCTACGGGGTTGGCCGCAAGGTGAACATGATGGAGCAGGTGCTGGACGTGCCCAGCCAGGAAGTGATCACCAAGGACAACGCCGCGGTGCGCGTGGATGGCGTGGTGTTCTTCCAGGTGCTTGATGCGGCCAAGGCCGCCTACGAAGTCGCCAACCTGGAGGTGGCGATGATCGCGCTGGTGCAGACCAACATCCGTACCGTGATCGGCTCGATGGACCTGGATGAATCGCTCAGCCAGCGGGAGGTGATCAACGCCCAGCTGCTGAGCGTGGTCGACCATGCGACCAACCCGTGGGGCGTGAAGGTCAACCGCATCGAGATCCGCGACATCCAGCCGCCGCGCGATCTGCTCGATGCGATGGCGCGGCAGATGAAGGCAGAGCGCGAAAAGCGCGCGCAGATCCTGGAAGCCGAAGGCTCGCGGCAGTCCGAGATCCTGCGCGCGGAAGGTGAAAAGCAGGCAACCGTGCTGGAGGCCGAAGGCCGCAAGGAAGCCGCCTTCCGCGATGCCGAGGCGCGCGAGCGCCTGGCCGAAGCGGAGGCCAAGGCGACCACGATGGTGTCCGAGGCGATCGCCCAGGGCGACGTACAGGCGATCAACTACTTCATCGCGCAGAAGTATGTGGAGGCGTTCAAGGAGCTGGCGACCTCGCCCAACCAGAAGCTGGTGCTGATGCCGATGGAGGCCAGCGGCGTGATCGGCTCGATCGCCGGTGTCGCCGAACTGGCGCGCGAGGCCTTCGCCAAGCAGGAAGAAAAGAAAGCCACGCGCGGCGTCCCGCCGCGGATCGGAGGCTGACATGCGCTGGGAAGTGGTGGCCTGGGGCGCGCTGGCACTGGTGCTGTTCGCCGCCGAGGCGCTCGCGCCCGGCGCCTTCATGTTGTGGATCGGGATCGGTGCGGCGGCGGTGTTCGTGCTGGTTGCAGTATTTGCCGACATCCCGCTGTTGTGGCAGGTAGTCGCCTTCGTGGTGCTCAGCGTGGTGTCGATCCAGTGTTACCGGCGCTGGGGGCGATCGCACGATCGCCAGAGTGATCAGCCGCTGTTGAACCGGCGCGCCGAGCAGTTGATCGGGCGGGTGATCGTGCTCGACCAGGGCATCGTGGCCGGCAAGGGCCGGGCCAAGATCGACGATGCGTTCTGGGTGGTCGCCGGGCCGGATCTGCCGGCGGGCAGCCCGGTGCGCGTGGTGGCGGTGGAAGGGATGACGCTGAAGGTGCAGCAGGCCTGATCCGCGGTTTTCCCGCACCGCCGCAGGCGTTGTGAAGACGGTTCTGGGATAATGGAGGCCTTGCCTTCATTCCCCCGGAACCGGTCATGACCCAGAAGACGCTTCTCAACGATACCCACCGCGCACTCGGCGCCAAGATGGTCGATTTCGGTGGTTGGGACATGCCCATTCATTACGGTTCGCAGCTGGACGAGCACCACCTTGTGCGCAGCGATGCCGGCATGTTCGACGTCAGCCACATGACCGTGGTCGATCTGCGTGGTGAGCAGGTCAAGCCGTTCCTGCGTACGCTGCTGGCCAACTCGGTGGACAAGCTCAAGGCCACCGGCAAGGCGCTGTACTCGTGCATGCTCAATGCCCGCGGCGGCGTGATCGACGACCTGATCGTCTATTACATGGCCGACGATTTCTTCCGCATGGTGGTCAACGCCTCCACCCGCGAAAAGGATCTGGCCTGGATCCGCGAGCAGGCCGCCGCCTTCAACGTGGAGGTCATCGAGCGCGAAGATCTGGCCATCATCGCCGTGCAGGGCCCGACCGCACGCGAGCGCGTGATCGGCCTGCTGGGCGAGGGCGACCGCGCCGCGCTGGAAAAGCTGGGCCGCTTCGCCGCCCTGGAGACGGCAACCGCCGACGGCACCGCGCTGTTCGTCGCGCGTACCGGGTACACCGGTGAAGATGGTTTCGAGATCCTGCTGCCGCAGACCGCCGTGGTCGCGTTCTGGAATGCGCTGAGCGCCGCGGGTGTGCGTCCGGCCGGCCTGGGTGCGCGCGATACGCTGCGCCTGGAAGCCGGCATGAATCTCTACGGCCAGGACATGGACGAGGATATCACGCCGTATGAAGCCGGCCTGGCATGGACCGTGGCACTGGACGAAGGCCGCGACTTCATCGGCCGCGACGTGCTCGAGGCGCAGAAGGCAGCCGGCAACGCCCGCCAGCTGATCGGCCTGGTCATGGATGAGAAGGGCGTGCTGCGTCACGGCCAGGTCGTGCTCACCGCCAGCGGCGAGGGCGAGATCCTGTCCGGCACCTTCTCGCCCACCCTGGGCAAGGGCATCGCGTTCGCCCGCGTGCCGGGCGGCGAACTGGGCGAGGTGCGCGTGGACATCCGCGGCAAGCAGATTCCGGTGCGCGTGGTGAAGTTCCCGTTCGTGCGCGAAGGCCAGGCCCAGCCCGGCGTGTTGATCGACGGCTGATGCCGTGATGTACCCGGTGCGGACGCGTTCGTGTCCGCGCCGGTTGGTTACACTACCCCCGTTTCTTGACCCCCCTGATATTCCTCGGAGCAGTCCCATGAGCGAGATCCCCGGCGACCTCAAATTCCTCAAGTCCCACGAGTGGGCACGCGTTGAAGGCAGCGGCCGCGTCACCGTCGGTATTTCCGACCACGCCCAAGGCCTGCTTGGCGACCTGGTCTATGTTGAATTGCCGGAGGTTGGCCAGGAGGTCAAGGCCGGCGAACAGGCGGCGGTGGTCGAGTCGGTCAAGGCCGCTTCGGACGTCTACAGCCCGATCACCGGCACGGTGGTCGAGGTCAATTCGGCCCTGAGCGACAAGCCGGAAACCATCAACGAAGACGCCTACGGCGAGGGCTGGATCTACGTCGTCGAAGTGGCCCGCCTGGACGAAGTCAACGACCTGCTGGGTCCGGACGACTACGCCGAGCTGCTGGAAAACGAAGATCACTGATCGTCGTGTCTGCTGAAAAACGGCCGCCTGGTGCGGCCGTTTTTTTTTGCCTGCTCTCCCGGGCGCGCGGCGATCGCGTTAGTAGTGCGTGAGGATCGCCGCATACAAGTCGTCGCGTTTCACGCGGGCAGCGCCTCATGACGATCGGTTCGGTGCCGCCGCGCGTTGGTGATCTGGTCCGCATCGACGACCCGAAGGCGCGCCGATGAGGCATCAATGGGAACGTGGAGCGACGCTCGATGACGAACGCCAGACACGAAAGCGTCAGTGCCGGACGGTCAAAAGTTTGCGCAGTTACGCGAATCGGGTCGAAAAAAACGCGGGCAGATGTGAAAAGTTTTGTGGTCTGTTTAAGGTGCGCACGGGGAGTCCCGTGGCGGGGGTGCTGGCATGCGATGCGCGCGTGGCGTTGCGGGGCGGCGCACGGCGATGTTGCGATGTCGCTACACGAAAGTGCTTCTTTTAAGTGTTTTTCTTTTCTGGGTTGTCAGCGTTTGATTGCGCGGAGTGTTCGCGCTGGCGGTGGCATGGCGTTCGGGTGGGGGCGCTGACGGGTACGGCGAGGGGCGCGCTGCAAGGCGCCGGTGTGAAAATTTTTCGCCGGGGTTGTTGACAGTGAAAAAAAGCGTGATTAGGTTTCGCCTCAGCAGACCTTGCCTGCGAACAGAGTGAGCAGAATCGACATCAAGTCGCGAAGCACAACCTGGACATCCACCTCGCGTCCCATGACGGTGGAGATGGCTTCGCTTCCTCCGGCGAACCGCAAGTTCCTTTCCTCTTCGATACCTGCCTGGCCACATGCGGCGGGTGTCACCGTATCCGTCACGACGCGCATGACGCGACGGCGGTCCCCGCGACGCAGCAACGGCGGGTTTGCTTTACCTGGGCGTTTTCACTCCATAGATCACTGACGAGGAGCCATCCCATGGCAACCAAGAAAGCTGCGAAGAAAAAGCCGGCCGCCAAAAAGGCAGCCAAGAAGGTCGCTAAAAAGGCGACTGCCAAGAAGGCCGTGAAGAAGGTAGCCAAGAAGGCGGCTGCCAAGAAGACGGTGAAGAAGGCGGCCAAGAAGGCGACCGCCCGCAAGGCAGCAGTGAAAAAGACGGCAAAGAAGGCAGTGAAGAAGACGGCGAAGAAGGCCGCCACGAAGAAGACCGCCAAGAAGGCAGTGAAGAAGACGGCGAAGAAGGCCGTCAAGAAGACTGCAAAGAAGGCAGCTGCCAAGAAGACCGCGAAAAAGGCGGTAAAGAAGACGGCCAAGAAGGCGACCCGCAAGGTAGCCAAGAAAGCCGCTCCGAAAAAGGCTGCCAAGAAGACCGCCAAGAAGGCCACCCGCAAGGTAGCCAAGAAGGCCACGGCCAAGAAGGCGACGGCCCGCAAGGCTCCGGCCAAGAAGGCATCCGCGAAGAAGGCAGTGAAGAAGGTCGCAAAGCGCAAGCCGGCCGTTCGCAAGAAGAAGGCCGCACCGGTCGCACTGCCGGCAACCCCGGCACCGCTGATCTGAGTATTTCCCGATAGCCGTACCTGAGACTCCTTCCCTGGCAGCCCAGCGGGGAAGGAGTTTTTTTATGGGCGTCGCCAGAAAACCACAAAAAAGGCGGCCATCCGGCCGCCTTTTGCATATCGCGTGTGAGCGCGATCAGCGCGGTGAGGCGACCGCGCGGTTGGACGAGACGCCCTTGCGCTTGCCCTGTGGGGCGGCGTCTTCGGCCATCAGGCTGTCGCTGCCGAAGTCGGTGTCCACGTCCAGCCAGCGCTGCGTCGGCAGGCCCATGGCCTGGTCCAGCACGGTGGGCAGCAGGCCGCTGGGCAGGCTGCTTTCGCCGTTCCACATGATGGCGATGCCGAGGTCGCGTTCGGGCACCAGCGCGACCAGACCGCGGTAACCTTGGACGGCGCCGGCGTGGAAGATCACTTCATGGCCGGCGTAATCGAAGGTGCGCCAGCCGAGCGCGTAGCCGGCCGAGTTCAGGCGTTCGCGGCGCCAGCCCGAACGCATCTCACCCGGGGTGCTGATCAGGCTGGCGTGCAGCGTGGCCAGTAGCGGTGCGGGAAGCACGTCGGGGCGGTGACCGGTGTGGGCCAGCAGCCACTGCGCCATGTCGCTGGCACTGGCGTTGACGCCGGCAGCGGGAGCAAGGCGGTAGTAGGTGGGCTTGGGCGTGAGCGCGACCCAGCCATTGCGGCTGCGCACGTGCGGGCGCGCCCAGCGCGAGCTGGCCTGGATGCCGGCCAGGCCGAGGCTGGCGTCGTCCATGCCCAGCGGCTTGAACAGGCGGCGCTCGACGGATTGTTCGTAGAAGCTGCCGGAGGCGGCGTAGACCACATCACCGATCAGGCTGAAGGCCACGTTCTGGTAGGCATAGCAATCGCCGGGCAGGCACTTGAGCGAGGTGGCGGCCAGCTTGTGGGTGAGCGTGTAGTACTCCGCGTTGGCTTCGACGTCGCGGTCGTAGGCGTTGTAGGGCAGGCCAACGCGGTGGCTGAGCAGGTCAGCCACGGTCAGGCGCTCGGTTGCTTCGGGCGTGCTCAGCTGGAAGCCGGGTACATAGTCGGTGACCTTGCTGTCCCAGCGCAGCGTGCCATCGTTGACCAGCAGGCCGGCCATGGTGCCGGCGAAGGCCTTGGACAGCGAAGCCAGGCGGAACACGGTGTGGGCATCGACCTGCTGCGGGTTGTTGACGTCGGTGACGCCGTAACCGCGCGCGCTGAGCACACGGCCCCCCTGGACGATCGCAACGGCCATGCCGGGCACGCGCTCGCCGTAGGTAAGCTGCTGGGCCATCGACTCGATCGAAGCCACGTTGAAGCCCTGCGCGGGCGGCTGCACCTTCAGGCCGGCCGGCGTGGTGCGATACGCGGCAGGCTGGGTGTGCGGGGCGGCGCTCGGCGCCGATTCCTCGATGTTGACCGGGAACGCGTCGGGCGTGGCGGCAGGGGTCTGCGCGGTGGAAGACATGGCGATGGGCATCAACATGCCCAACAACCCGGTTGCCGCCGAACGGATCGGTCGGCGCCTGTTGTTCTGGTTCATCGTATGGGTGCCCGTGCGCGACTGCTGTGACCGATTCTAGCGCCGCTTTTCGTGATTGCACAAACGAATCGAAGATGAATGCGTATCGCGTTGAAAACATGCGGGTTTTGCTGCTCCCGACACAGCTGGGGAGGCGGACAGTGAGGACGGCCCCGCGCACCCCTGTTCAGGCAGTCGCGGCGGTCCGGATCCACTGCGCGGCACGCTCGGCGATCATGATGGTCGGGGCGTTGGTGTTCCCACTGACCAGCCGCGGCATGACCGACGCGTCCACCACCCGCAGCCGCTGCGTGCCGTGCACGCGCAGGGTACCCGGATCCACCACGGCGCCGGCGTGCTGCCCCATCGCGCAGGTGCCCACCGGGTGGTAGATGGTCTCGGCCTTGGCTCGGATGAAGGCCTCCAGTGCGGTGTCGTCCAGATCGGTGCGGGCGGGAAAGACCGGCGCACCACGCCAGCGGTCAAATGCCGGCTGTTGCAGGATCTCGCGAGACAGCCGGGCGCATTCGAGCATCATCTTCAGATCGTGACCCTCGGCGTCTCCCAGGTAGTTGGCGTGGATGCGCGGCGGTGAGCGCGCATCGGCATCACGCAGGCGCAGCTGGCCGCGGCTGCGCGGGTGCAGCGGGCAGGCATGCAGCGTGTAGCCATCGCCCGGCAGGCGGTGGCGGCCGTGGTTGTCCAGCATCGCCGGGACGAAATGGAACTGGATGTCGGCGCGGGCATCGGTGGCAAGCGACGAACGGGCGAAGCCACCGGCCTCGGCCAGGTTGCTGGTGCCGGCACCGCGGCGACCGCGCAGGAAGTAGTCCACGGCGATGCGCAGCTCGTTGCTGCGGTCGTAGCTGACCCCCGGTGTGGTGTGCACGACGGTGCAGATGTCCAGGTGGTCCTGCAGGTTGCGGCCGACGCCGGGCAGATCCACGCGCGGGGTGATGCCGTGGCAGCGCAGCGTGTCGGCCTCGCCGATACCGGAGAGCATCAGCAGATGTGGGGAATGGATGGCGCCGGCGCTGAGGATCACCTCGACCGCCGCGCATGCATGGAGGTGGTGGCGGCCGCGTCGATAGTGAACGCCGGTCGCCGTGGTGCCCTGCCAGCTCAGCGCGGTTGCCTGCGCGCCGGTGAGCACGGTCAGGTTGCGCCGGTGACGTGCAGGACGCAGGTAGGCGTCCGCGCTCGAGCACCGGGCGCCGTCGCGCTGGGTGACCTGGTACAGGCCTACGCCTAGCTGCCGGTCACCGTTGAAGTCCGCATTGTGGAGATGGCCGGCCTGCTGGGCGGCGGCGATGAACGCGGCCGAGAGGGGATTGTGGTGGCGCAGGTCGGACACCGACAGCAGACCCGCATCGCCGTGCAGTGCGCTGGCACCGCGGCTGTTGCGCTCGCTGTGTAGGAACCACGGCAGCACCTGGTTCCAGCCCCAGCCCGTGGCGCCGCCCGCTTCCCAGCCGTCGTAGTCGGCGGGCACGCCGCGCACGTAGCACATCGCATTGATCGAGCTCGAGCCCCCCAGCACCTTGCCGCGCGGCCACCACAGGCGACGGCCGTCCAGCGCAGGCTCGGGCGCAGTTTCCAGATTCCAGTTGATGCGGCGGTTGTTGACCAGCCGCGCCAAGCCCGCCGGCATGTGGATGAAGGGGTTGGTGTCGCGCGGACCGGCTTCCAGCAGCAGCACCCGGCAGGCCGGGTCTTCGCTGAGCCGGTTGGCCAGCACGCAGCCGGCAGAGCCGGCACCGATCACGATGTAGTCGTACATGCCGCTCCTTGACGGGGTGCGCACCGAGCATAAGTCAGGTTGGGGCGGGCAGGGGCCGCGCGTTGGGCCACGCAGCGTTGCGCCGATGGGCGTGCCGGAGGCTGGCGATGTTGCGGTGCATCGTTTACCTTGCGCGCTTCGACGCCCGGAGTTCCCCACATGCTGCCGTTGCAACGCCCCTTGTCCGCGCAGAGCGGGCAATGACCGCGGCGACCGGGACCGGCACGGCAGCCGGTGGCATGCTGAGTGCGTGGCGGCGTTCGCCACCGCTGATCTGGGCCTCGCTGTATTTCTTCTGCCTGCTGAGCGGCTACTACGTGCTGCGCCCGGTGCGCGAAGCGATGGCGGCCTCCTCCGATCTGCAGACGGTGTTCCCGCTGCCGTTGATCGAGTGGTTCGCCGGCCATGGGATCGCCCTGCAGGACTTCGTGCTGCAGTTCCTGTTCACCTGCGTGTTCTTCATCATGCTGGTGCTGCAGCCGCTGTACGGCGCGCTGGTGAGCCGCTATCCGCGCCGGGTATTCCTGCCGGTGGTGTACGGGTTCTTCATCGTCACCCTGCTCGGGTTCTACGTGATGTTCGAGACCGGCGTGCCCGGGCGCGGCATGGCGTTCTTCTTCTGGATCACCGTTTTCAACCTGTTCGCGGTGGCCGTGTTCTGGAGTTTCATGGCCGACGTGTTCTCCAACGTGGAGGCGCGCGCGTATTACGGCTACCTCGGCGCAGCCGGCACGATCGGCGCATTCCTCGGCCCGATCATCACTTCGGCACTGGTGCAGCGGGTCGGCATCGCCAATCTGATGCTGGTCTCGGCTGGTTTCCTGCTCATCTGCCTGGGTTGCATCTGGCGGCTGCGCCTGTGGGCGGTGGCACGCGAACAGGAGCGGGAACTCGTCTCCGGCGAGACGCCGATGGGCGGCAGCGTGTTCGATGGCCTGAAGCTGATCGTGCGTGAGCCGATGCTGCGCTGGCTGGCGCTGATGGTGCTGTTCGGCGTGGGCGTAGGCACCATGCTCTACAACGAGCAGGCCTCGATCGTACGACGCCTGTACACCGACCCTGCCGCCAGCACGGCATTCTTCTCGCGCGTGGATCTGGCCGTGAACGCGCTGACCCTGATCATCCAGCTCGGCGCGACGCGCTGGCTGCTGTCGCGTTACGGGATCGCTCCGGCGCTGTTGATTCCGGGCGTGGCGATCATCATCGGCTTCTCGGTGCTGGCCGCCTCGCCGCTGCCGCTGATGGTGGCGATGGTTCAGGTGATGACCCGCGCCAGCGAATTCTCCCTGGCCAAGCCGGCGCGCGAGACGATCTACACCCGTGTGGACCGCCAATGGCGCTACAAGGCCGGCGCGGCGATCGACACCGTGGTCTACCGCGGTGCGGACCTGAGCTTCGCCTGGCTGCACAAGGGGCTGTCCCTGTTCGGCTCGCACATCGTGTTCCTCGGTGGCATGGTCGTGGCCGGTGCCATGACCGTCGCCGCCCTTGGCCTGCTGCGCGAAGAAAAGAAGCTGCCGGGCGAGCGCCCGGAGTAAGCTCTCTGCATTACGTTCTGGAAGCCAGCCCATGTATTGGATCGCGCTGTCACTGACCTTGCTGGTCGCCCTGCTGCACGTGTACTTCCTGATCCTGGAAATGTTCCTGTGGACCAAGCCGCTGGGATTGAAGACCTTCCGCAATACGCCGGAAAAGGCGCAGGCCACGCGGGTGCTGGCGGCCAATCAGGGGCTGTACAACGGCTTCCTCGCCGCGGGCCTGTTCTGGGGCCTGTTCGATCACCTGCCGATGCTGGTGAACTTCATGCTGGGCTGCGTGATCGTGGCCGGCTGCTATGGCGCGTACAGCGTCAACAAGCGGATCTTCTTCATCCAGGCGGTGCCGGCGATCCTGGCCGTGGCGGCATGGTGGATGGTGCCGGCCTGACAGGCGCCAGCCACGCATGGCGTGGCGCCACCCTGCGACAGCCGGATCGGAGGTTGCGCCACCCCATGGGTGGCTGCGCACCAGCGATCAACGGTTGACCGGTGACACCCACATCGCGATCCGCGCCTCGAACACGGCCGTGCCGGCGTCATCGCGCACCTGCACCTTCACCGGCAGCGCGTAGCCTGCCTCGACCGCCACGATCGGCTGCTCGGGTGTGGCGACCGCATGCTGGGTGCCCGTCGCCTTGGCCAGGTACTGCACCTCCATGCCCTTCGGGATCCAGCGCATGCCCTTGGGCAGCGAGGCATCCACCATCAGCCCGGCGGTGAGCTCGGCCAGGTTGCACAGTGCGATCGCGTGCACCGTGCCGATGTGGTTGGTGACCTTGCGCCGGTGCGCGATGCGGCCTTCGCAGCGGCCCGGTTCAAGCAGGGTGATGCGCGGGGCGATGCTCGCGAAATAGGGCGCCTTGAAACACACCGCGCGCGAGAACAGCCAGTTGCCGGCGGGCCAGCGCTGCATGCGGCGATACAGGGTGAGCAGTGGAGCGGACATCGGGAATCTCCCAAAAAAACGGCGGACCGAAGTCCGCCGTTGTCGTTTACAGGGTGGTTGGGATCACGCAGCCTGCGACTGCGCGTCCTTCTGCTGGAGCTTGTAGTAGCCCGCCGAGCGCAGCTCTTCCGGATCGAAGTCGTCCACGGTGATCGTTTCCAGCGTGAGCGTGCGCAGTTCTTCGAGCAGGGTGCGTTCGTCCTGGGTGATCACGCCTTCGGCCACGGCTTCGTCCAGCTGGGTCACGAAGTCCAGCGCTTCGATGCCCTTGGTCTTGAGCGCCTTGATGAACTTGCGCTCCACCGGCTCGGCCATGATCGCCTTGGACAGGTAGCTGTTGATGCGGCCACCCGGGTTGTTCTCGCAGGGGGTCAGGAACACGCCACTGGCCAGACGGTCGCGGGCTTCGTTGGGCGCCATCAGCAGCGCGGCCACGCGGTGGCCCAGGCGGTCGCCCGGGGCTTCGGCACGGCGGCCGAACGGAAAGATCAGCGCCCACATCAGCCAGCCGATCGGACGCACCGGGAAGTTGCGCAGGGCAGCCGACAGCGACTCTTCGATCTTGTGCACGCTGTCATGGAAGGCCCAGGCCAGCAGCGGCTGGTCGGCAGTCGGTGCGCCTTCGTCGTGGTAGCGCTTGAGCATGGCGCTGGTCATGTAGATGTGGCTCAGCACATCGCCCAGGCGGCCGGACAGCGATTCCTTGAACTTCAGCTTGCCGCCCAGCGTCATCATCGAGATGTCGGCCATCAGCGCCAGGTTGGCCGAGTAACGGTCCAGCTTGCGGAAGTAGCGGCGGGTGTAGGCATCGCCCGGGGCCGCGCCGAAGCGCGCACCGGTCAGGCCGAACCAGAACGAACGCACGGCGTTGGAGATGCCGTAGCGGATGTGGCCGAACAGGCTGCGGTCGAATTCCTGCAGGCCGGCACGGGTGTCCGGGTCCTGTGCGGCCTTCATTTCCTTCAGTACCCACGGGTGGCAGAGAATAGCGCCCTGGCCGAAGATCAGCAGGCTGCGGGTCATGATGTTGGCGCCCTCGACCGTGATCGCGATTGGCGCGGCCTGCCAGCTGCGGCCGGCGAAGTTGCGCGGCCCCAGGATGATGCCCTTGCCGCCGATCACATCCATCACGTCGGAGATCACTTCACGGCTCATGGTGGTGCAGTGGTACTTGGCGATGGCCGACGGCACCGACGGCACGTCGCCGCGGTCCACCGCCGCCGCCGTGGCCTGGCACAGCGCGCTGATCGCATACGCCTTGCCACCGATGCGGGCCAGCGCTTCTTCCACGCCCTCGAAGCGGCCGACCGACAGGCCGAACTGCTTGCGGATGCGTGCATACGCACCGGTCACTACGGCACCGGCCTTGGCACCGCCACTTGCGGTGGAGGGCAGGGTGATCGAGCGGCCCACGGCCAGGCACTCGTTGAGCATGTTCCAGCCCTTGCCAGCCTTCTCGGCGCCGCCAATCAGCTGGGTCAGCGGGATGAAGACATCCTTGCCGCGGATCGGGCCGTTCTGGAAGGTCGAGTTGAGCGGGAAGTGGCGACGGCCGATTTCCACACCGGCGGTATCACGCGGCAGCAGCGCCAGGGTGATGCCGATGTCACGGGTGCTGCCGATCAGGCCGTCCGGATCGTACATGCGGAAGGCCAGGCCGATCAGCGTGGCCACCGGGGCCAGCGTGATGTAGCGCTTGTCGAAGGTGAGCTTGACGCCGAGCACCTGCTCGCCGTTCCACTCGCCCTTGCAGACGATGCCGTAATCGGGAATCGAGGTGGCATCCGAACCGGCGAACGGACCGGTCAGGCCGAAGCAGGGCACTTCACGGCCATCGGCCAGACGCGGCAGGTACTGGTCCTTCTGTTCCTGGGTGCCGTAATGGTTGAGCAGTTCACCCGGGCCCAGCGAGTTGGGCACGCCGACGGTGGAGCTGACCACGCTCGATACCGAAGCCAGCTTCTGGATCACCTTGTGGTGGGCCAGCGCGCTGAAGCCCAGGCCGCCGTATTCCTTCGGAATGATCATGCCGAAGAACTTGTTCTTCTTGATGAAGCTCCACAGCTCCGGCGGCAGGTCGGCGTAAACGTGGGTGATTTCCCAGTCGTTGACCATCTTGCACAGCTCTTCCACCGGGCCATCGAGGAAGGCCTGTTCTTCGGCGGTGAGCTGCGGCTTGGGATAGTTGAGCAGGATGTTCCAGTCCGGGTCACCGGTGAACAGCTCGCCTTCGAAACCGACCGAGCCGGTTTCCAGCGCGATGCGCTCGGTCTGCGACAGCGGCGGCAGCACCTTGCGGAACACCTTCATCATCGGCGCGGTCAGCAGCGGCTTGCGGATGAAGGGCAGCAGCAGCGGCACGGCGATCACAGCGACGATGGCCGCGGCCACAATCGTGGCGGTCTGGTTGACGTACGGGATGAACCAGCAGGCGGCCAGCAGCACCAGGCTGATGATCGTCCAGGTGATCAGGCGCATCCGGTGGTAGGCGACGAACGCACCTGCCAGGAGGATCGCGAGGAAGGGAACGACAATGCTCATGAGCGTGCTCCGGTGACGTGCTCGGTAGTGGCGGACTGTGCCACGGCGGAGGCCGAGGGCAACACGTCCAGATAGTCCAACACAGTAGCGGTAAAGGCGTTGTTGTCGTCGCCGGCGACCATGTGCGTGGCCTCCGGCAACTGCACGTGGCGTGCATGGGGCACCAACGCGAGGAATTCGGCCACCGTCTGCGGGGTGACCAGGGTGCTGCGCCCACCGCTGACCAGCAGCACCGGACATTGCACCTGGCGCGCCGCGTCGGCGAGCGCATCCTGGTGCTGTTCACTGTCGCGCGCCAGTTCGGCGACCAGGCGCGGGTCCCAATGCCAGCGCCAGCGGCCGTGGCCGTCCTCGCGCAACAACGCACGCAGGGAATCCTCAGACTTGCGCGGGCGGTGCGGCAGGTAGGAGGAGATCACGTCGGCGGCCTGGGACAGCGACGCGAAGCCCTCCGGGTGCGCGGTCATGAACATCAGGATCTTTTCAACACCGGCGGTATCCCAGCGTGGGGTGATGTCCACCAGCACCATCGCCGAAAACAGCCCCGGCCAGCGCGACTCGGCGAGCAGGCCGAACAGACCGCCCATCGAGGCGGCGATCAGGATCGGCGGCTGCGGCTGTTCACCGGCCAGCACGATCAGATCATCGGCAAACTGTTCGCCGTGGTAGGCAAGGTCGGCTGGGTTCCAGTCGGAATCGCCGTGGCCGCGCGCGTCGTAGGCCAGGGTCTGGTAACCGGCGTCGACCAGCGCGCTCGCGGTGGCGTTCCAGGCATGCCGGGTCTGGCCAAAGCCGTGGGCGAACAGGACGGTGCCGCGGCGCCCCGGGCCCGAGCGGGTGGCGGCCAGCACGGCGTCATGCGCGCCGGTCAGTCGCTCATCGTCAACGCGGGGCAGGGTAGAAGAGGGAGTGACCATACTCGCTAGTATGGACTTGCCCTGTGCGATGTCAATACTTCGGAGTATGGTGGGTGCATCCCTTGTGCCAGCAGGCGCGAAGCGGTGCTGTCCCGATACACATACTGCAACCAACCCCGGCGTATGGTTAAATCCACCTATGAATGAACCCGAAGCTTCCGCCGGCGAGCCACGTGCCGGCCGCAACAGCCGCCTCAGTGCCGAAGACTGGGCCCAGGCCGCACTGGATCTGATTGCCGAACAAGGCGTGGGCGCGGTCGCGGTGGAGCCGCTGGCGCGTCGACTCGGTGTTACCAAAGGCAGCTTCTACTGGCACTTTCCCTCGCGCGATGCATTGCTGCAGGCCGCACTGGAGCGCTGGGAACTGTTCGAGCAGGAGCAGGTGTTCGGCAGCCTGGCCGACGTCACCGATCCGCGTGTGCGTCTGCGCCAGCTGTTCCAGGTGGTGGCGCATGAAGTGCAGCCGCACATCATCTACAGCGAGCTGCTCAAGGCGCTCGATCACCCGATGGTGCGCCCGGTCATCGACCGCGTTTCGCATCGCCGGCTGGAGTATCTGGTCGCCTCGTTCCGGCAGGCCGGCCTGAGCCGTACCGACGCGCAGCATCGTGCGCGTCTGGCGTATGCCGCCTATGTCGGCTTCCTGCAGCTGTCCCTGCAACTGCAGCAGCCCAAGCAGGCGCGCGAGGATTTCGAGGCTTACGTGGAGCATGTGATCGAGACGTTGATCCCGATCGGGTGAGTCGGCGCCGATCTGCATGCAGACGAGAAAAGGGCCGCAAGGGCCGTTTTTTTGTTGCATCGCGCGCGAACCCGCCCGCCTGCTACACAAACAACAACGGCCCCTTGCGGGGCCGTTGTCGTCCAACACTACAGGGTTACAGCCAGATCAGAACTTCTGGTTGTAGCGCATGTAGAAGAAGCGACCCGGGATTTCATACTGCGGATCGAACGAGTTGGCGAACGTGGTGTACGACAGCGGCGGATCGCGATCGAAAGCGTTGTTGACACCCACCGTGATCCGGGCATTCCACGGCGACTGCCAGTAGGCGCTCAGGTCGGTGTAGGTGACGCTGGAGATCTTGCGCTGCGGATCGTCCTGGCCACCGATGCCGACATGGTCCGCATCCGAGCACAGCAGAGCGAAGTTGGCGCCGCCGAAGGCGGTGCCGGTGCAGTCTTCATTCTGACGCGAGTAGTAACGTGCCGATGCAGTCGCACCGAAGTCGCCCAGCTGCCAGGCAACCAGCAGGTTGGAACGCACACGCCAGTAGTTGTCGCGGCTCAGGTAGTTGCCGACGCGGTTGTAGCCTTCGGTCACCGGATCTTCGATGGTGTACTTGGAGGTGTAGGCGGTATCCAGGACGAAGCTGAAGCTGCCGTACGCGGTATCCGGCATACGGTAGCCCAAGGTCACGTCCCAGCCTTCTACTTCCATCGTACCGACGTTGCTCGGCACGGCCAGAAGGTTCGAGATCTGCCCGGTGCTGTCACGCTCGATCAGGTCGCACTGCGAGGTCACGCCCTGGTCGTAGCACGCGTCCAGAGTCTGCTGTGCAGTCTGGGCGTAGATGGCACCTTCGATCTTGATGTTCCACCAGTCAACCGACACGTCCAGGCCCGGTGCGAAGCTCGGGCTGTAGACGAAGCCCAGGGTCTTGGAGGTGGAGGTTTCCGCGCCCAGATTCGGGTTGCCACCGGTAGTGGTACGGATCTGCGAGTTGGACTGGTTGTAAGCTGGCACGCCGGCGCAGCTGGCGGGCGGGGTGTTCGGATTGCCCGTCTGGGTGCCCGCGCAGGGATCGGCGACGTCTTCGAAGGTGTCGCTCACGCCCTGGTACAGCTCGGCGATGGTCGGGGCACGGAAGCCTTCGGACCAGTTACCGCGGATCATCAGGTCGTTGATCGGCTTCCAGCGGAAACCGAACTTGCTATTCACCGTGTTGCCGAAGTTGCTGTAGTCAGAGAAGCGGGTCGCCACGCTGAAGTCCAGCAGCTGCGCGCCGGTGACACCGGACAGCAGCGGGATGGCCAGTTCCAGGTACGCTTCATCCAGCTTGTAGCTGCCATCGGTCGCGGTACGGGCATTGCCGGTGGTGTCACCGGAGTTGATCAGCGCATCCGGGCCGTCGAAGCCGGATTCTTCGCGGTGTTCTGCACCCAGAGAGAAGGCGAAGGCGCCGCCCGGCAGGTCGAACAGCTCGCCGCCGATGCTGCCGTAATAGGTCTTCTGCTCGTAACCGTAGACGTCATGCGCGGTGAAGCCGGCATAGTCGATCATGTCCTGGGTCAGCGAACCGGCACCGCTCAGCATGTTCATCGGCACGCAGCCGTCGACCACGTTGCCCGCGGTGCCGCAGCGTGCTGCACCGGTGGCGTCGATGAACGACGGCCCAAGGGCATTGCGCAGTGCGGAGATGTTGAAGAAGCCGGTGGTGACGTCGGTCTGGTCGTTCTTGCCGTAGAACATACCCGCTTCCCAGTTCCAGAAGCGGCTGTTCACTTCGAAGTCGCCTTCGAAGGCGCCATTGAAGGCGTAGGTCTTGACGTTCTGCTTGTAGATACGGCCGCCAGTCTCGTTTGCACGGTACTGGATGTAATTGATATCGCGGCCGGTGTTGTTGTAGATATTGTTGGCGCTGATGACGATGTTGGAGCCGTTGGTGCCCGGAGCGGCGGCACCCAGCACGATCGGCATGGCGGCCAGGATCTGCTCGGACTCACGCTCGTTGTACGTTACCGTGGTCTTGAAGCGGACGTTGTCGGTGATGTCCAGGCCGGCGTCGGCGAAGATCGAGGTGCGTTCCTGCGGGGTGATCAGCAGGTTGCCCGGCGCGTGGTTGAAGCTGTCGGCCTGGGTGTAGTTGCGCCAGGTGCTGCCACCGTTGCCGGTGATGAAGTAGCCGGCGGACCCGTTCGGACGGGTCGCGCCCGGGCTGGTGGTGCCGTTGGAGGTCACCGGGCCGGTGAAGGCGAAGCGGCCGTCCGGGGTGGTGGAGCTGTTGCCGGTGTACGGCACGGCGCCGAACACCGGCACCGCCGAGATGGCCCGGTCGCCCGCCCACACCGGCTCTTCCTTCACGTAGCCGACGCCCAGGGTAGCGTGCCACTTGTCACCGGCCGAGCCGATGGTGAAGTCGTAGGCTTCACGCGAACCGTCGCCCTTGTCGTACTGACCGTAGTAGGCGTTGGCTTCTGCACCGTCGAAGTTCTTGCGCAGGATGATGTTGACCACGCCGGCGATGGCGTCCGAACCGTAGATGGTCGAGGCGCCGTCCTTCAGGACCTCCACGCGCTCAACAGCAGCGGACGGGATGGTGTTCAGATCGACTGCGCCGCCCAGGCCGGTACCACCGACCCAACGACGACCATTGACCAGCACCAGCGTGCGGCCTGAACCCAGGTTGCGCAGGTTCACGCGGGTTTCGCCGTTGCCGCCGTTGTTGTAGGTGCTGTTCAGGGTCGAACCGCTGGTGGCGATGTTCTGGATGATGTCGCCGATCGAGGTCTGGCCCTGGGCCTGAATCTGCTCGCGGCTCATCGTGAAGACCGGCTGCGACGATTCCACGTCGGCGCGCTTGATGCGCGAACCCGTGACTTCGATCTTGTCGAGGGTCTGGGTTTCCTGAGCATAGGCAGCACCGGTGCTGCCAGCGGTCACCACCAGTGCGAACGCGATAGCGTCACGCAGCTTATTTGTCCTGTACTTCATTGGCTCTCTCTCTCCAAATGGACTTGGGTACTACGGGTTCTGGGATAGGCCTCTGCGCGGAGACGAAAGGCGTCTCCAACTCGCGAAGCTGACTCGATAGTAACCACGTATTCGGAGAAATTAAAGACCCGTTAATACTTCATGTGATTTGGGTGAAATTCGGCAAAGTCCTTGTACCACAGGGCATTACGAGTGTCGTCCGCTCTCCTGGCCTATCGCGGGTGCCTGAGATGCGGTGACTTTTGGCATATTTTTTTTGTCGATTTGTATCAGTTCAGCCTGAATGGGCAGCCATGGGGCTCGGCGAGCGACCGAGGCGTGGATTTCTGAAGCGTCGCGATTGTCCCGTCAGCGGGCGTTTCGGCACGCCTTATGTTAGGAGTCGTTAAGCAGGTGGCGGTAATCGAGCGGGTGCACGGCGAACACGCGCACGGCAACACCGCCGCAGACGAGGCTGAGTGAATCAATTCAAGTACGGGGAGGGATCGGCCGTTCGCCAGTGCAGGCTTGTGCCGGCCAGTGAGCGCGGGCTTACAGATCCTGCTCGTAACGGACGTAGGGCACCGTGCCCTCGTCGGTGCTCTCATTGCGCGGAGCGAACGGATTCTTGCCGCGGGTCACGACGTTCTCGGCGCCTACGGTGAGCTGACCGCTCCAGGGCGTGCGCCAGGTCAAGCCGACGCCCAGGCCTTCCCACTTGCCGGGCTGCCCCGGTACGTCGACCACGCGGCCGATGATGTTGCCGCTGAAATTGCCGTAGCCGGCACCGATGGTGAGGCTCTTGCTGTCCCAGCGATCGACGATGGCCGGCGAGGCGTCCGCGATCGGGACCAGACGCGCCTTGGCATAGGTGCCGCCGATCGATACGAAGCCTTCTCGGCCGATGTTCTTCTGCCCGAAGACGGTCAGATCGTTCTGCTCGGCACGCAGCGACGGCGATTTGTTCGGGCCGGCCAGCCAGGCTGGCAGGGTGTCACGGCCGCTGCCGGCGGTGATGCCCACGCGCCCACCGGGACGGTTGAAGGCGGCCGTGCCGCTGACCCGACGGCTGAGCGTGTTGTCTTCTTCATCGCCCAGGGTGGCCAGCATGCAATGACTGGCCAACCCGCTGATGCTGGTGCCGCGGCTGCTGTTGCACAGCAGGCCGAGCGAATCACCGGAGGACAGCCCGAAGGCCGCATCCAGTGAACTGCGCCCGAAGTGCCAGCGGGCACCGACGGCCTGTTCACCGGTCGGCTCCAGATACAGCAGCGCTTCGACCTTGCCGCTGCCCTTGTTCCAGACCGGCAGCACCGTGCCGTCCTGCTTGCCCTTGGCCTGCGCATGCGCGCCCGAGACCGCGCCAAGGGCGATCATCAGGGCCAGCGGTAGACGCAGAAGGGGATGCATGGGAACTCTCAGACAAGCGCGGTGATGACAAGTTCCCGCAGAAGCGGGACATTGATCCTAGGGCGTTTATGATTTCTTAACAAGTCTTGGTTCTCCCCAGAACAAAACTCGTACCAAAATTACTGAAGCCGTTCAGGTGCCGGCGAGGATACATCCATCTCGCGGAACAGTATGTCGAATTCCGTCAACGGAAAGTGATACTCCTGCCCGCAGAATTCGCAGCGCACCTCGACCGCGCCGGTCGGCTCGGCGGCCGCCCGCGCTTCGTCTTCGCCCAGCGACTGCAGCATGCCCTGGACGCGCTCGCGCGAACACGAGCATGCAAAGCGCAGCGCCTTGTCGCCCAGCAGTTCCGGGTGCTCCTCATGGAACAGGCGATGCAGCAGGTCATGACCGGGCACGTCCAGCAGTTCCTGCTTGCCCAGGGTCTCGAACAACGCGCTGGCACGCGACCAGCCATCCTGGTCGCCTTCATCGCCCGGCAGCTTCTGCAGCAACAGGCCTGCAGCGCGGGTGCCATCGGCGGCCAGCAGCAGTCGGGTCGGCAGCTGCTCGGACTGGCGGAAGTAGTCTTCGAAGGCCTCGTCCAGGCCAGCGGCACTCAGCCCGACCAGGCTCTGGTAACGCTGTGGTTCGCGCGGGTCCAGGCCGGGGTTCTCGATGGTGATCGCCAGCAGCGCATCGTCACCCAGCGCGGTCAGATCGCGCGGGGCATCGCCACCGCCATCAGCCAGCTGGACGATGCCGCGCAGGGTGCCGGCTGCCGTGCACTCGGCGAACAGGGTGCGCAGCGCGGTGTTGCTGCGCAGCTGGATGGACAGACGGCCATCGACCTTGGTGTGGCCGGTGAACAGCGCCGAGGCAACGCTCGCTTCGCCGAGCAGTTCGGCTGCCCCCGGCGGGTAGGCGGCGTGGGACAGGATCTCCTGCCAGGTCGCATCGAGGTGCACGTGCACGCCGCGGACGCCGGCATCGGGGAGCAGGAAACGGGCAAGGGTGTCGGTCTGGGCGGTCATCGGTTCGGTGGCTGCGCGAAAGGAGTGCCGGTTGCCGGATAATGCGCCGACAACCGTGCAAGTAAAGGATGCACCAGTAATGGGGGCAGAGCGCAGCAACCTCAAGGTCGAGCCGGACCTGGAACCGTCACCGCCGCGCCGCTGGTGCTGGAAACGCCTGATGTGGCTGCCGGTGCTGTTCGTCGGCATCAGCGTGCTGCAGGTACTGGCCCTGCGCTTCATCGACCCGCCCGTGTCCAGCGTGATGGTGTGGCGCTACGGCGAGGCCCTGGGGCAGGGCGACTGGGGCTATCGTCTGCATTACCAGTGGCGTGACCTGGACCAGATGGCACCGAGCCTGCCCATTTCGCTGGTGGCCGCCGAGGATCAGCGCTTCCCGGAGCACAATGGCTTCGACCTGCAGGCGATTGAAAAGGCGCGCGATCACAACGCGCGCGGTGGCCGCCTGCGCGGAGCCAGCACGATCAGCCAGCAGGTCGCCAAGAACCTGTTCCTGTGGCAGGGCCGCAGTTGGATCCGGAAAGGGCTGGAAGTCTGGTACACGGTGCTGATCGAAGCGCTATGGCCCAAGTCGCGGATCCTGGAGATGTACGCCAACATCGCCGAGTTCGGGGACGGCATCTATGGCGCACAGGCGGCGTCACGGCAGTACTGGAACAAGGACGCCTCGCGGCTGAGCCCGGCCGAAAGCGCCCGGTTGGCCGCGGTGCTGCCATCGCCGCGCCGCTACAACGCCGCCAAGCCGGGGCCCTATGTCCAGCGCCGTGCGGCGTGGATCCAGCGGCAGGCGCGCCAGCTGGGCGGGGGCGCATACCTCGATCAGGACTGAGCATTCATGCACGTGATTGGCTGACGCTACAATCGCGGCATGAACGCCCAACGCCTGACCGTCGTGGTTGCTGCCCACAATGAAGCCTTGGCCCTGCCGATGCTGCATTCACGTCTGCGCACGGTGCTCGACAGCCTGGACGGTCTCGATGCGCGGGTGCTGTACGTGGACGATGGCAGTGCCGACACGACCTGGGACGTGATGCAGGCGTTGGCGGACGCGGACGCCCGTGTCGGCGTGCTGCGGCTGTCGCGCAACTTCGGCAAGGAGGCGGCGCTGACCGCGGGGCTGGATTTTGTCGACAACGGCGCGGTGATGATTCTCGACGCCGATGGGCAGGACCCGCCGGAGCTGATTCCGGAGTTTGTCGCGCTCTGGCAGCAGGGCTATGACAACGTGTATGGCACGCGCCTGAAACGCGATGGCGAGAGCTGGTTCAAACGGTCCACCGCGAAGGCGTTCTATCGGGTGATAGGTCGGTTGTCCAACACGCCGATTCCCGCCGATACCGGGGATTTCCGCCTGCTTTCCCCGCGTGCGCTGCAGGCTCTCGGCCAGCTGCGTGAACGTCACCGGTTCATGAAAGGGCTGTTCGGCTGGGTGGGCTTCCGCCGCAAGGCGCTGCCCTATCATCGCCACGCGCGGCTGGTGGGCGAGAGCAAGTTCAGCGTCTGGCGGCTGTGGAATTTCGCGCTGGAAGGCATCACCGGATTTTCGACCGCCCCGCTGCGTGCGACTACCTACCTGGGCTTGGCTGCAGCGAGCTTCGCGTTCCTGTTCGCGCTGGTGGTCGTCCTCAAGGCCGCCCTGTACGGCGACCGCGTCGCGGGCTGGCCGACCATGATGGCGGTGATTCTGTTCCTGGGCGGCATACAGCTGATCGCACTGGGGCTGATCGGTGAATACCTCGGCCGCCTCTATGAGGAATCCAAACAGCGCCCGCTGTATCTGGTTGACACCTGGCAGGCGCCGTTCGTGGCAGACTCGGCCGTGCATCCCACCGGTGGAGAGCAGCGAGATGACCACGGTACGACAGCTGTTGGAAGGCAAGTCCCCTGAGGTATTCGCCGTAGCGCCGACGTCGGCGGTGATCGACGCCATCCGGCTGATGGCCGAAAAAGGCATCGGTGCGGTCTTGGTGATGGAAGGCCGGCAACTGGTCGGCATCCTCTCCGAGCGCGATTACGCGCGCAAGATCGTCCTGCATGAGCGCTCGTCACGCACCACCGAAGTGCGCGAGATCATGACCCCCAAGGTAGTGACGGTGGCGCCCGGCGAGCAGGTGGAACACTGCCTGCAACTGGTCACCGATTACCGCATCCGGCATCTGCCGGTGGTCGACGGCACGGGCGTGCTCGGCGTCATCTCGATCGGCGATCTGGTGAAATCGGTGATCGACGAACAGGCGCAGAAACTCGATCAGCTGCAGCAGTACATCGTCGCCGGTTGAGCGGTGGTCGATGGTGCCCGGACTGTCGGCCACCGGCCGGCATCCGGCCATGACCGGGGTTACTTACTTGGCGTAACGGCCACCGCAGTTGCTGTCTTCGCCCGGGCCGGTCTCGATCGTCGCCAGCAGGGCAGCCGGCGGGGCGATGCTGCCCAATGCCAGCGCGATCGCTCCGCGGATGCCCAGCGCCTTGAAGTCCGGGCGGAACGAAGGATCCTTGAAGGTGCCGCCAATGCGCAGCGGCGAGCGGAGCGCCAGGATGCTCATGTCCTTAGGACGTGGCCGCAGCAGCAGGTCCAGTTGTTCCTGCTTCAGATCCACCTTGCCTTCGCCGAGGATCAGAGTGTCGGTGGTATCGAAGGCGAGCGAACGCGACTGCATCACGCCGTTGTCCACCGCGAAATCGCCCCACGCACAGCGCAGCGGAATCTGCTTGTCGCCAGTGAACAGGAACTTTACCGACTCGGCCACATCCAGTCCGGCCAGTTCCATGATCAGATTGCCGACATGGCCGCGGCCGATGCCCAGGGCTACCGCGCCGTCTGAACTGCCCAGCATCGCTGCCACCGAATTGCCCTGGCCGGTCAGGTTGATATCACCGCTGATGCCGCCCGAGGCCTGCTCTGCCAGCTTCGCATCCGGGAACAGCTTGCCCAGCTGCACCTTGCGGATGGTGGCCTGGAGCTGCGTGGAGATCGCTTGTTTACGCGCGTCCATCCGGATCGTGCTGCGGATATCGCCACCGGCCACACCGAAGTTCAGCGGCTCCAACCGCAGAAGGCCATCATTGAGCTTGAGGTGGGCATCCATGTCATCCAGCGGCAAGGTCGGCGAATTGATCCGCTGCGCCTTCCAGCGCACATCGGCATCCATCGCCCGCAGCTTGGACAGATCGTACGGCGTCTCCGGCAGCACCTTGGCACTGGCCGCCAATGCAGCGGCCTTGGCCTTCTGTTCGGCATTGGCCGACTCCCCGGCACCGGTCTTTGGCGGCGCACCGATGAACCCGGCCAGATCATCGAAGTCCAACCGTTTGGACACCAAGTCCGCCTTCAGGAACGGCCGTTCACCGCTTACATCGATCTGCGCGGTACCACCCAGGTCGCTGTCACCGGCGGTACCGGTGAAATTCTCATAGCGCCAGACAGCATTGTCGCGCTTGAGCCGCCCCTTGAGCCTGTACGGCGGCGTGGAGGGCATGGCGACCCCGATCAGCGGGTATAGATCCTCCATGTCCTGCCCACTCAACATCAATTCCAGATCGAACACGCGCAGCTGGAACGGATTGGTCAACGTGCCACTGGCGATCGCGTGCGTGCTGCCGGCCCGCCCGTCCAGATGGATCCGGAACGGATGACCGGTATTGGTCAGCTCCAACGGCGACTCGGTATTGCCCTCCAGCGAGAACGGATTGCCCTGCCAGCGGCCCTTGCCCTTGACCAGCAGCGGCGGACCACTGTCTTTGTCGCGTGGCTTGCCACTGTCGAGCGATACCAGCACATCCGTCTTCCCCGCCGCATCGCGGAACTGCAGCCGCCCATCATCGACCAGCAACCGTTGCAGCACCGGCGGATCGCCGTCGCTGGGCCCCAGGAAATCCCAATTGCCCGGTTGATCCTTCTCCGGCGCCGTCTCCAGCAGCACATCCGGGCGGACCAAGCGGATTTCCGGAATGCGTACTTGCCCACGCAGCAACGGCCACACCCGCAGATCGATCTCCGCCCGATCGGCCGTCGCCATCTGCGGCTGCCTGGCCCAGGTTGCATTGGCAAAGGTCAGCCCATCACCGCGCACCGTCGTGACCCGGCCCAGATCGACATCCAGATCCCCATGGATATGGAACTCACGCCCGGTCTTGGCCTGAACCGCGCGTTCCACCGGGCCCTTGAACCAGTTCCAATCCCACAACGCGATCAGAATCAGCAGTGCAGCAAACAGAAACACCAGGATCGCCAACCACCGCTGCCCCCGCTTGCCAGGACGACGCCAGCGCCAGCGGGAACGAGACGGAGCATCGGAAGGAACAGGGGAGGGCACAGTATTCACCTCCCCATGGTTGCCCTTGCATCGTGCAGGCAGCGCGAAGCATTGGTAAGGGTACTGTCAGGGTGAGGCGTGCCGATACTCAGCGTCGCCGCTGGCGACGACCACGCCAGGCCCAGTACGGCGGCCATGCTTGGCACCGGTCCAACCAGGGTTTTGACCTTCTCAGGCCACCAGCCAACGGTGAGCGGGGCGGTGCGGGTGGGTTGGCGGGACCATGAGCGCCATGGATGGCGCGACATGAGCCCCCAGGGATGGGTTCACGGCGTGTCCCGCCAACCCACCCGTGCCGACCCCGCCTGGCGCATTCCTGACGCCCGAGTCGCTCTTGGTCTCGCTCTTGCTGTTGCTGTTGCTAGGGCTAGTGCTAGTGCTAGTGCTAGTGCTCTCGCTGGTCCGGGTGCCGTCGCACTTGCCTGGCAGAAAAACAGCAATCAGAGAATCTGCGCCGTCACCGCAACGAAGTGGCACACACTCCCGCCGATCACGAACAGATGCCAGATCGCATGCGAATACGGCACCGACTCCCGGTGATAGAACACCGTCCCCAACGTATAGAACACACCGCCGGCCAACAGCCAGCCCAGGGTCCACGCATCCAGCGAATGCCACATCGGCTTGATCGCCACCATCACCATCCAGCCCATCGCGATATAGATGATCGTCGACAACAGCTTGAAGCGGCCCGTATAGAACAGCTTGAACACCACGCCGAACAGCGCCAGCGCCCAGATCGCCGTGAACATGCCCCAGCCCCACGGGCCGCCGCGCAGCCCGATCAGCGTGAACGGCGTATACGTCCCGGCGATCAACAGATAGATCGCGCAGTGATCGAATACCTTCAGCCGGCCCTTCGCGACCGGATGCTGGATCGCGTGATACAGCGTGGAGGCCGTATACAACAGCAGCAACGCCACCCCGAACACGATCGCGCTGGCCAGCTGCCAGCCGTCGCCATAGATGGCAGCCAGGGTGATCAGTACCGCACTGCCAGCCAGTGCGGCAACGGCGCCAAGCCCGTGGGTCAAGGCGCTGGCGATTTCTTCTCGAACGGAAACGACAGAGGTCATGGCGATGATCGGATGTGCGGGGAGGGGGAGCCCGCTCCCCCCTATCATCGCCGCGATGGCCCGCGCATGCACGCGCGCCTGTTCAGCCGACAGATCGGCTGAGCGATCAGCTGACCGATCAGCTGACCGAGACGCTGTGCGCTGCCTCGCGCGTGGCAGCGAAGCGCACATCCGGCGCGCGCTCCTGCGCCAGCTGCAGGTTGACCCGCGTCGGTGCCAGATACACGAGCTGGCCGGCGGCATCGATGCTCAGGTTGCCGGCGTTCTTCTCGCGGAACTCCTCCAGCTTCTTTTCGTTGCTGCAGGTGACCCAGCGCGCCGTGGTCACACTGACCGGCTCGAACGTGGCTTCCACCCCGTACTCGTCCTTCAGACGGTACGCCGCCACATCGAACTGCAGCACGCCCACCGCGCCAAGGATCAGGTCGTTGCTCATCAACGGGCGGAAGAACTGCGTCGCGCCCTCTTCGGACAACTGCGCCAGGCCCTTCTGCAGCTGCTTGAGCTTGAGCGGATCGCGCAGGCGCGCGCGGCGGAACAGTTCCGGCGCGAAATTCGGGATGCCGGTGAAGCTGACGGCTTCGCCTTCGGTGAACGTGTCACCGATGGAGATCGTGCCGTGGTTGTGGATGCCGATCACATCGCCCGGCCACGCCTCGGCGGCGATCTCGCGGTCGCTGGCCATGAAGGTCAGCGCATTGGCCAGCTTCATTTCCTTGCCGGTACGGACATGGAAGGTCTTCATGCCGGCCACGAAACGGCCTGAGCACACCCGCATGAACGCCACGCGGTCACGGTGCTGCGGGTCCATGTTGGCCTGGATCTTGAACACGAAACCGGTCAGCTTGTTTTCCTGCGGTGCGATGACGCGGCCGGTGGTGGCGCGCGGCTGCGGGGACGGGGCATGCTCGACGAAGAAATCCAGCAGCGGCTGCACGCCGAAGTTGTTCACGCCCGAGCCGAAGAACACCGGCGTCTGCTTGCCCGCCCGATAGGCCTCCACGTCGAACGGATGGCTGGCGCCCTGCACCAGTTCCAGCTCGTCACGCAGGTCGGCCAGCATGCGCTCGCCGATCTTCTCGGCCAGCCCCGGCGAATCGATCGACGGGAAGATCGTCGAGTCCTGGCGGGTGAAGTTGCGGCCCTGCTCGTACAAGTGCACCTCACCGCTGATCAGATGCACCACGCCCTTCAGGCGCTGGCCCATGCCGATCGGCCAGGTGACCGGCGCGCACTGGATCCCCAGCACGCTTTCCACTTCATCCAGCAGATCGATGGGCTCCTTGCCCTCGCGATCGAGCTTGTTGATGAAGGTCATGATCGGGGTGTCGCGCAGGCGGCAGACTTCCATCAGTTTGATGGTGCGCTCTTCCACGCCCTTTGCCACGTCGATCACCATCAGTGCCGAGTCCACCGCGGTGAGCACGCGGTAGGTGTCCTCGCCGAAGTCGGCGTGGCCGGGGGTGTCGAGCAGATTGACGATCTTGCCTTCGTACGGGAACTGCATCACCGAGGAGGTGACCGAGATCCCGCGCTCCTTTTCCAGCGCCATCCAGTCGGAGGTGGCATGGCGCGCGGCCTTGCGGCCCTTGACCGAACCGGCCATCTGGATCGCACCGCCGAACAGCAGCAGTTTTTCGGTCAGCGTGGTCTTGCCGGCGTCAGGATGGGAAATGATGGCGAAGGTGCGGCGGCGCGCAGCTTCGGTAGCGACTTCGGACATGGCGTGACGCGCCCGCCCGGGGCGCTTTTCATGGAGATAAGCCGCTCAGTATAGCGGGGCGGGCGGCCGGGGTCAGGGCAGGGCGGATGGGCCGGCCTCGTCGAGGGGCCGGGCGAAGCGCAGCTCGCCTTGCGGGGTCACGATGCGTACCGGAATCGAGCGCAGCCGCATGCCCGCATTGACCTGCACCGCGAAGTGCAGATGCGGAGCCGCGCTGTAGCCGGTATTGCCCGACAGCCCGATGCGCTGCGCGGCCTGCACCTGCTCGCCGGGGCGCACCAGCACGCCGTTGTGCTGGAGGTGGGCGTACACCGCCATGCTGCCGTCCTCATGCAGCACCCGCACCAGGTTGGCCCGGCCCAGATCATGGCCCCGGTCCAGCCCATTGCCCCGATAACCGTCCAGGACCTGCATGACGGTGCCTGCCCGCGCCGCGAGCACGGGGGTGCCCTCAGGCAGGGCGAAGTCGATGGCCTCGCGGTTTTCCGGGTCGCTGTGGCTGAAATGGCCCTGCGGCGCCTGGCCAACCTGGATGCGGGCGGCATCGAACGGTAGCTGGTAGGCCACATCCTGGGGCCGCGCGGCGGGGTCGCCCGGCACGGCGGTCAGATCCAGCCGGATCGCGGTTGAACCGGTGGGCGGCTGAAGGCGGGTCATTACCACGCTGGCAGATCCGGCGATCACCGTCTGCATGGGCAAGCCCGGGAGGGCCGGGGTGCCTGCGGCCGGCTGCAGTGCGACCTGGATCGGGCCGGCCACGCGGTTGTCCACGCGCGCCTGCCAGCGCTCGCCAGCCGCTTCCAGGGTCAGCACGGCCAAGGCCGGTACATCCGTGGCAAGGCCGTCGCGGGGTGACGAAGCGGGTGCTGGCCGGTCGAGGTGCCATCCCGTCCGCCAGTTCACCCCAGGGCCGGCCCAGGCGTTCGGTACCGTCATCATCATCAGCGTCAGGGTAGTGAAACGTAGGCAGCGCAAGGCGTCGGCCGGGCAGGGAGGACGCTGGAGTATGCGCGACTGATGATCATCTGGAATATATATCGCTTCATGCCGATGAAGGGATTGACATGGGCCGAAAGCACTGGCATCGTGGCTCCACCATCGAGACCGGCAGAGGGACAGGCCCTTTGAAGCCGGGGCAGCCCGCAGACGCGAAAGCGACCTGCGTAGGTGCCAAATCCTGCGGAGACCGTTGGTGTCTTCCGAAAGATGGTTCGAACCGTGCACCGTGCGTGCGCTTCGAACGCGAGCTCCGCGAAAGCTCGATGGCCGTTTTCCTACTTTGGATACCGCCATGCGCTTCGCCACCGCCGCCCCTGTCGCCACCGACTCCTTCGCCCCGCTCAGCGTCCCCGTCGACGCCGGGCTGAACGCCGTGCGCGGCGATATCGCGGCGGTGCTGTCGATGCGTCACGGTGGACCGCGACCGGTGCGCCTGCGCTACGAAATCGTCGGCCGCGCCGATGCGCCGGTGGTCGTGCTGGCCGGCGGCATCTCTGCGCATCGCCATGTCGCGGCCAATGCCGAGTTTCCGGAAAAGGGCTGGGCTGAAGGCCTGGTCGCCGCAGGCCGCGCGCTGGATCCGGCCTCGCTGCGCATCCTGGCGTTCGATTTCATCGGGGCCGATGGTGCGCTGGATGTGCCGATCGATACCGCCGACCAGGCCGATGCCCTGGCTGTGCTGCTGGACCATCTCGGCATCGCCCGCCTGGAGTCCTTCGTTGGGTACTCCTACGGCGCGCTGGTCGGCCAGCAGTTTGCGATCCGCCACCGCCAGCGCGTGCAGAAGCTGATCGCGGTGAGTGGTGCGCATCGGCCGCACCCGTATGCCGCAGCCTGGCGTGCGCTGCAGCGCCGCGCGGTCGCGCTGGGGCAGTTGCAGTGCGCCGAAAGCCACGGGCTGTCGCTGGCGCGTCAGTTCGCCATGCTCAGCTACCGCACGCCGGAAGAGTTCGGTGAGCGCTTCGATGCCGCGCCGGAAGTAGTCAATGGCCGCGTGCGCGTTGCCGCCGAAGATTATCTGGATGCGGCCGGTGCGCAGTACGTTGCCCGCACGCCGGTCGATGCCTATCTGCGCCTGTCCGAATCGATCGACCTGCATCGCGTCGACCCGGCCGCCATCCAGGTGCCGACCGTCGTGGTCGCCGTGGAAGGCGATCGCCTGGTCCCGCTGGCCGACTGCGTCGGCCTGGTCGAAGGGCTTGGCCCGCGCGGCAGCCTGCGCGTGCTGCGCTCGCCGTATGGCCACGACGCCTTCCTGAAAGAAACCGATCGCATCGACGCGATCCTCGCCACCGCTTTTCGTTCCCCCGGAGAAACCGCATGAGCCGTTCCGCTGGTACCGAGCCGTCCTGTAGCCGCGTCACCGCCGCCGTGCGTGCCGGCATCGACCGTGACACCGCCCACGGTGCGGTGACCCCGCCGATCGTGCTGTCTTCCAACTTCAGCTTCGATGGCTTCGGCAACAAGCGCCAGTACGACTACACGCGCAGCGGCAACCCGACCCGCGATCTGCTGGGTGAGGCGCTGGCCGAACTGGAAGGCGGCGCCGGTGGCGTGATCACCTCCACCGGCATGGGCGCGATCAACCTGGTGCTCAACGCGCTGCTGCAGCCCGGCGATACGCTGGTGGTGCCGCACGATGCATACGGCGGCAGCTGGCGCCTGTTCAATGCGCTGGCCAGGAAGGGCCACTTCGGCCTGATCACCGCCGACCTGACCGATCCGCGTTCGCTGGCCGATGCGCTGGCGCAGTCGCCGACGCTGGTGCTGATCGAAACCCCGTCCAACCCGCTGCTGCGCATCACCGACCTGCGCTTCGTCATCGATGCCGCGCACAAGGCCGGTGCCAAGGTAGTCGTCGACAACACCTTCCTCTCGCCGGCGCTGCAGCAGCCGATCAGCTTCGGTGCCGATCTGGTGCTGCACTCCACCACCAAGTACATCAACGGCCACAGCGATGTGGTCGGCGGTGCGGTGATCGCGCGCGATCCGGCGGTGCACGAACAGCTGGTGTGGTGGGCCAACGCGCTGGGCCTGACCGGCTCGCCGTTCGATGCGTTCCTGACATTGCGTGGCCTGCGTACGCTGGGTGCGCGCCTGCGCGCGCATCAGGAAAATACGGCGGCCGTCGTGGATCTGCTGGCCGCCAGCGATGCGGTCGCCAGCGTGTACTACCCGGGGTTGGCCGATCATCCTGGCCACGCCATCGCAGCCCGTCAGCAGAGCGGCTTCGGCGCTATGCTGTCCTTCGAACTGGCCTCGTGCCCGGGCGAGGATCCGCATGCGGCAGTGCGCGCCTTCGTGGATGGCCTGCGCTGCTTCACCCTGGCCGAATCGCTGGGCGGGGTGGAGAGTCTGATCGCGCATCCGGCGACCATGACCCACGCGGCCATGACCCCGGAAGCGCGTGCGCACGCGGGCATCAGCGAAGGGCTGCTGCGCCTGTCGGTCGGCATTGAATCGCCGGAAGACCTGGTGGCCGATCTGCAGGCCGGGCTGGAACGCGCGCAGGTGGTGATCGATCAGCACCGCGACGTGCAGCGGCGTAAACAGGTGGATGCATGAGCGCCGTGCTGAACCTGCCGCTGGCAGCACAGCGTCGTCTGGCGCTGCTTGGTACCGGCACGGTCGGCACCGCCTTCGTGCAGCGCTATGCCGCGCTGCAGGATCGCGGCGTCACGCTGCCCTCGTTCTCGTGGCTGGCCAACTCGCGCACGGCGCGCGCCTGCGAACAGACCCCCGCGGATGAGCTTGCACAGGCCAACCTGGCCGCGCGCGGTGCGGCCGCGCTGCAGCCGTGGGCGGAAGCCGAAGGCCTGCAGCGCGGCGATGTGGTGGTCGACGCGACCGCCAGTGACGAGGTCGCCAACTGGCACGAACAGTGGCTGGCGCGGGGCGTGCACGTGGTGACCGCCAACAAGCTCGGGCAGGGCGCGCAGCTGGCCCGTGCCCAAGCCATCGCCGACAGTGGACAGCAGGGTGCTGCGCATTACGGCGACAGCGCAACGGTGGGTGCAGGCCTGCCGCTGCTGAGCAGCCTGCGCGCGCTGGTCGCTGGCGGCGACCGCATCCATCGCGTGGAGGGCGTGTTGTCCGGTTCGCTGGCGTGGCTGTTCCATCACTACGATGGCCAGCGACCGTTTTCGGCGTGGGTGCGTGATGCAGCCGAGGCCGGCTACACCGAGCCGGACCCGCGCGTGGATCTGTCCGGCGAGGATGTCCGTCGCAAGCTGTTGATCCTGGCGCGCGCCAGCGGCATTGCGTTGCGTGCCGAGCAGGTGCAGGTCGCCTCACTGGTGCCGGATGCACTCGTTGGGCCGTCGTCGGCGGATGCGTTGGCGCAGCTGACGCTGCTGGATGCACCGCTGCAGCAGTATTGGCAGCAGGCCAACGACCAAGGTGGGTGCCTGCGCTTCGTCGGTGGCTTCGATCACCACGGTGCCTCGGTGGGGCTGCGTGTCCTGCCGTGCGACCATCCGCTGGCCGGTGGCGCGCAGACCGACAACCGCGTCGCGATCCACAGCGACCGGTATCACGCCCAGCCGCTGCTGATCCAGGGGCCGGGCGCCGGGGCGGAGGTTACCGCCGCCGCGTTGCTTGACGACGTGCTGGCGATCGTGCGGCGCTGATTGCCGCGCGATCCCACCCAGGCGCACGGTAGCGCCAGGGTGGGCTGGCTGCATCGGCGGACAATGGTGAGGACGGCGGCTGCCACGCATGGCGTGGCACTACCGGGGTGGTGGGCAGGTCAGTCGTGTTGTGAGATTGCCTTCAGCAGTGCCGCATTGAATCGCGCAGGGTCCTGCACCTGCGGCGAGTGGCCCAGATCCTCGAAGCTCACCAGCGTGGCGCCGGGAATCGCCGCGGCCGCCGCTTTGCCCAGCGCAGGGTAGTTGCCCAGTGTCGACTTGAGTGCCGGCGGTGCCAGGTCACGGCCGATCGCCGTGCGGTCGGTCTGGCCGATGAACAGCGTGGTCGGCACGGCCAGCTTCGGCAACTCATAAACGACCGGCTGGTTGAACACCATGTCCGAGGTCAGCGCCTGGCTCCACGCCACCGCCTGTTTGCCGGGGCCTTCGTACATGCGCGACTGCATGCGCACCCACTGCTCGTACTCGGGCTTCCACTGGCCGTTGTAATACACGTCGAGCTGGTACTTCTTGATGCTGTCGAAGCTGGTCTTCAGCTCGCCCGTATACCAAGCGTCGATGCTGCGCCATGGCACGCCCTTGGCCTTCCAGTCTTCCAGTCCGATCGGGTTGACCAGCGAGAGACTGAGGGTGCGCCGTGGGTACATCAGCGCGAAGCGGGCCGCGAGCATGCCTCCCATCGAATGGCCGACGATGTGCAGCTTGCCTTCGCCGTAGCCCAGATGCTCCAGCAGCGCTTCGGTATTGGCAGCCAACTGACCGAACGAGTACTGGTAGCGCTCGGGCTTGCTCGATTTGCAGAAGCCGATCTGATCCGGCGCGATCACCCGGTAGCTGGCCGCGCTCAGTGCCGCGATGGTGTCCTTCCAGGTGGCCGCACAGAAATTCTTGCCATGCAGCAGCACGACCGTCCCGGCGAAGCCTTTGCCACCGGCGGGCACGTCGATATAGGCCATCTCCAGCGGCTGGCGCTGGGACTCGAACCGGAAGATCTTCACTGGGTACGGATAGTCGAAGCCTTCCAGCCGCGGGCCGTAAGTCTCAGCGGCGAGGGTGGTCAGCGGCAGGCAGGCAAGCAGGGCGGCGGCCAGGATGCGCATGGCAGTCTCCATCGGGGGGGAGTCCTGACTGTACCGGAGCGGCCGTGCAGGCGTACCGACGATGCCACCGGGAGCAGCCGACCAGCGGTCGGCTCTACCGCCGGGGACGGCCGATCAGCACTCGATGACGTTGACCGCCAGCCCGCCGCGGCTGGTTTCCTTGTACTTGTCCTGCATGTCGCGGCCGGTGTCGCGCATGGTCTTGATGACCTTGTCCAGCGAGACCTTGTGCTTGCCGTCGCCGCGCATGGCCATGCGTGAGGCATTGATCGCCTTGACCGCGCCCATCGCATTGCGCTCGATGCAGGGAATCTGCACCAGCCCGCCGATCGGGTCGCAGGTCAGGCCGAGGTTGTGTTCCATACCGATTTCAGCGGCATTCTCGATCTGGCTCGGGTTGCCGCCCAGCGCGGCGACCAGGCCGCCGGCCGCCATCGAGCAGGCCACGCCCACTTCGCCCTGGCAGCCGACTTCGGCGCCGGAGATCGAGGCGTTTTCCTTGTACAGGATGCCGATCGCCGCCGAGGTCAGCAGGAAATCGAACACGCGCTGTTCATTGGCGCCGGGGCAGAAACGGTCGAAGTAATGCAGCACCGCCGGCAGTACGCCGGCTGCGCCGTTGGTCGGTGCGGTCACCACGCGGCCACCGGCGGCGTTTTCTTCGTTCACGGCCAGCGCGTACAGGTTGACCCAGTCCAACGTGGTCAGTGGGTCGCGCATCGCCGCTTCCGGCTTGGAGGACAGTTCGCGGTACAGCGCCGGGGCGCGGCGCGAGACATGCAGGCCGCCGGGCAGGGTGCCTTCCTGGCGAATGCCGCGCTCCACGCAGGCCTGCATGGCGCTCCAGATCTCGCGCAGGTTGTCGCGGATCTCCTCTTCGGTGCGCCAGCACTTCTCGTTCTCGAACATCATCTGGGCGATGCTCAGGCCGCTGCGCGCGGTCTGCGCGAGCAGCTCGTCGCCGCTCTTGAACGGGTAGGGCAGCGGGGTTTCATCGGGCACGATGCGGTCATCGGCCGCGTCGTCCTGGTTGACCACGAAACCGCCGCCGACGGAGTAGTAATCGCGCGTGGCGATCACCTGCTCGTCCGCACCGTAAGCCGTGAAGCGCATGCCGTTGGTGTGGTACGGCAGCTTCTGGCGCTTGTTCAGGCCCAGGTCGCGCTTCTCGTCGAAGGCGATCTCGTGCTGGCCCATCAGGCGGATGCGCTTGCTGCTGCGGATCCGCTCGAGCGTCTCGGGGATGATGTCCGGATCGATCAGGTTCGGGCGCTGGCCTTCCAGCCCGAGCAGCACGGCCTTGTCGGTGCCATGGCCACGGCCGGTCAGGGCGAGCGAGCCGTAGACGTCGGCGCGGATGCGCACCACGTCCTGCAGATGGCCGGGATCGAGGAGCCAGCGGTGCACGAAACGTTCGGCAGCCTTCATCGGTCCCACGGTGTGCGAAGAACTCGGGCCAATGCCGATCTTGAAAACGTCGAACGTGCTGACAGCCATGATTGCCAAACTGCGGGTATCGGATGGAGCGCTATTCTATGCGCTTCGTGCCGCCGGCTCTGGCTGCGGCGCAACATTTCCCAAGGCGGGTGGGCCGGTGTTTACCTTGTACCAGCGTGATGACTGCCAGTTGTGCGACCAGGCCCTGGCGGTGCTGGCCCAGGCCCGGGTGGCCGATCTGGACAGTGTGTTCATCGATGACGACACCGCGCTGGAGGCCCGCTACGGGCTGCGGGTGCCGGTGCTGCGCGATGCGCAGGGACGGGAGCTGGACTGGCCGTTCGACGTGGCCGGACTGCGGGCCTGGATCGGCTGACACCCAGCGCCGCTTGGCATTGCTGGATGTGGTAGTGGCGGGCGCGGGGCCGGGCGCCGGGGGTGGCTAAACGCGCGCGGGGCCGGGCCCCCGC
>NZ_JBSPUC010000001.1:1007116-1222887 GCF_056861555.1 Stenotrophomonas sp. K-6
GTGGGTGGGGTGGGTGGGGGGCGGGGCGGGCGCGCGGCGGGGGGGGGGGGGCCCCCCCCCCGCCCCCCCCCCCCCCCCCCCCCCCCCACTACCGCCATCTGACGTTACTTCGCCTTCAGGACCACTTTGGTGCTGATCGCGGTCTCGTTCGGGATGGTCTTGGTGTCGGCCCAGTCGCCGCCGCCCACGCCGAAGTCCAGACGCTTGACCGTGGCCTTGCCGGCCAGCACCGGCTGCGCGCCCGGGGTCCAGGTGAAGGTGAGGGTGACCGGCTTGCTGACGCCGCGCAGCTCCAGCGTGCCGTCGGCCGCGTACTGGTTGTTGCCCAGCGAGCGGAACTTGGTGGCGCTGTACTTGGCCTGGGCGAACTTGCCCACGTTGAAGAAGTCCGCGCCCTGCAGGGTCGAATCGCGGTCGCTGTTGCCGCTCTTGGCGCTGGCCAGCGGAATGGTCACTTCCAGCTTGGCGTCATCCAGCTTGGCCGGATCGAAGCTGAGCTTGGTATCAAAGCCCGGGAAGGTGCCGGTAAACACTTCGCCGTCGTACTTGGTGGCGAAGGCCAGCACCGAGCCGGGGGCCTGCACATAGTCAGCGGCCAGTACCGGTGCGGTAGCCAGCAGCCCGGCCAGGGCAGCAGCAACCGCGGCGGGAGAGGTGAGCTTGATGTTCATGGTCAATCCTTCTGGGGGGAGGCAAGCCAGCGCTGCGGGAGCATGCGCGCAAGCGTGGCATCGCGTTGGTAAAAATGGTGATAAAGCGCGGCACCGGCATGGGCCACGACCACGGCGATCAGGAGCCAGAAGCCCCACTCATGGATCGCGTGTGAGATCTGGGTAACCCGTTCGTCCGGTGGGCTCAACTTGGGTACGTCGACCAGCCCGAACCAGCGGAACGGACGCAGGCCGCTGGCCGAGTCGTAGAGCCAGCCCGACAGTGGAATGCCGAACATCAGCACGTACAGCAGCCAATGCGTGGCCGAGGCAATACGCTCCTGCCAGGTCGGCGTGCCCGGCACCGGATGCGGTGCACCGGCATACAGGCGCCACACCAGGCGGGTCACGACCAGCGCCAGTACCGTGATGCCGATCGACTTGTGCATGGTGTAGACCCAGAAGTACTTCGGGGTCCTGGGCAGTTCGCCCATGGTCAGCCCGACGATGCCCAGGGCGAGGATCAACACGGCGATCAGCCAGTGCAGGGTCTGGCTGACGCTACCCCATCGGGTCGGGGTGTTCTTGGCGGTCATGGCGTGGTCTCCTGGACCGGCTGTGGGGTATCTGAGTCGGTCGGGGCGGCGGGAGTTCCCGGCGCCTCGGCAGGGGCGGCATCGGCAGGATCGCCGGCGTTGCGATCACGCACGGCTTCGGCCTCGATCCGCAGCTGCACCTCATCGCCGATCATCGAGGCCCAGCCATTCACGCCGAAGGCGCTGCGGCTGAGCGTGGCGGTGGCCGAAAAGCCGGCCGTACGACGGAACGGGGGCAGTGGATGGCGCTTGAGCGAATTGAGGGTGACCGCGAGGGTCACCTCGCGGGTCACCCCGCGGACGGTGAGCTGGCCGGTAACGTTGGCGTGGGTCGGATCAATGGGCTCGACGTGTGTGGAGACGAAGCGTGCCTGAGGAAATCGCTCGCCATCGAGCAGGTTGCGCGCCAGCGTGGCGGTGTTCCATTTGGCATCGCCCAGGTCCAGCCGCTGGATCGGCACGCTGACCTCCAGTCGCGCGCTGCGCCAGTCCTCCGGGTCGAACACCAGCACGCCTTCGCTGCCCGATACCGTCCCCAGCGCATGTGAGAAACCGGCATGCTCGACCGCGAACAGTACACGGGTGTGCACCGGATCCAGCCGATAGCTGTCGGGCGCGGCAAGGGCAAGCAGCGGGGTGGCGGCCAGCAGCAGCGAAAGGGTCAGGCGCTTGAACACGTCGCAGCCTCCATCAGGGTCTGGAGCGATCATACGCACAGCCATGTCATGGGGCGCAGCGTCATGGCTGCAACAGATCGTGGTGCGCCCGGCAACAGCGCCGAGCGCTTGTGCTGCGTGCCATGTGATCGACGGAAACAGCCCGTTCCATCCATGGCCGCCGGGCCAGAATGCGGACACCGTCCTGATCGCTGTGTGACAATCCGGATCAACAGGGAGATTCGGATCGATGAGCACGCGCCGCTGGGGTGCAGGCATCGTGCTGTTGGTGCTGTGGTTGTGCGCAGTGCCGTCAGTGTTGGGCGCCGCAGGGACATCGGCAGAAACGCCACGTTTGCGCCGCCTGAGCGCCGCCGAAGGCATGCCCTCGCGCATGGTGCTGGCTGTCGCCCAGGATCGCCAAGGCTATATCTGGGCGGGCACCGATGATGGCCTGGCCCGTGTGGACGGGGTCGGCCTTCGGGTCTGGCGCAATGACCCGGCCGACCCGGGCTCGCTGCCCGGCAATGAGGTGGAAACCCTGTTGGTAGACCCGCTGGACCGGGTATGGGTGGGCAGCAATGGCGCTGGCTTGAGCATGCTCGGGCCGGATCGCACGGCTTTCGTGCGGTTCCCCGGCTTGAACGAGGCATGCGAGGGTCAATTCTGGTCGTTGGCCTACGCCTCGCGATCGTTGTGGATCGGCACCAACCAGCACGGCGTGTGCCGGCGCAGCGAAGATGGCACGCTGGTGAACTACCAGGCAGACCCGGCCGATCCGCGCAGCCTGCCGGACAACACCATCTACAGCCTGCTGTCCGACCCGCAGGGACGGGTCTGGATCGGCACATCCAACGGTGTGGCGCGCTGGGATGGCGATGGGTTCACCCGCATCGCGCCTGCGCTGCTCAGTGGAAAAAGCGTGTTCCGCCTGACCCGTGAGCCTGACGGCACGGTGTGGGCGGGCACCGAAGGCGGCCTGTTCCAGATCGGTACCGATGACCAGGCCCGGCCCGCGCCCTGGACGCTCAGTGCGGACGTGCGTGCGGCCACGGTCATCCATGATCGCAACGGAGGCTACTGGCTGGGCACGGCCGATGGGCTGTACCGCGGCGACCACCGTGCGATGCGTCTGCTTGCCGGGGATGCCGGCAGCGGCTTCCTGACTGCACGCAGTGGCGTGCTGGACATGCTGCAGGACCACGAGGGGGGCCTGTGGGTGGCGATGCTGACCCAGGGCCTGGCGTATCTGCCACCGGACTGGAAGCGCTTCTCCAGCTGGTACCAGCTGGATGGAAAGCCGTTGGACAGCGTCTATCTGCTCGGGGCGGCAGCGGCAGGCGATGACTACTACATCTCCGGCGCGCACGGGCTTTACCGTCTCGATGCGCAGGGCGAGCTGCGCCAGATCGCCGACGACAAGCAGATCGGTGTCGGCGCAGCCTGGTCGCTGTTGCCGCGCGAAGACGGGGCCCTGTGGATCGGGCGTGCCGGTCGCTTGAACCTGTACCACCCCGCAACGCACACACTACGCGAATGGAAGATCGGCGGCGGCGCGGATGTGCGCCAACGCATCGATCTGATCCGGCAGGCGCCCAACGGCGAACTGTGGCTGTCGATCATGAATTTCGGCATCCAGCGCCGCGATGCGCAGGGCAATGTGCTGGACACGATCCGCAACGATCAGGATCGTGGGCTGGGCGAGGAGCCGGTGGAGCAGATGGTCTTCGATCCGCGCGGTCAGCTATGGGTGATGGGCGCCGGGGCGGGGCTGCAACGCTGGCGCGAGGGGCGCTTCGAGCGGGTGCCGGGTGTTTCCCAAGGCAGCATTTACGACGCGGCGTGGACCGGGCCGAATGAGGTCTGGCTGGCGCGGCAGGGGGCGCTGGAGCGCTATGGATGGGATGGGCTGACCATGAGTCTGCGCGAGCGGATCGGCGCAGCCCAGGGCATGCCCGCCATATCGATGGGGGGGCTGGCGCTGGGCAAGCACGGCCAGGTGTGGGCGACCACGCCACGCGGCCTGATCCGCTGGCACCCGGATGAGCGACGGCTGCGGCTTTACGACGAACGCGATGGACTGCCGGACGTGGAGTTCAGCAATCGCCCGCCCGTGCAGACGCGCGATGGACGCGTGCTCGCGGTGACCGCGACCGGGTTGGTCGGCTTCGACCCGGATGTGCCGGACCGGGGGCTGCCGCCCTCACAATTGGTGATCGACAGTGTGCAGGTTCGCCGCGACGACGCCGAAGGCCAGCAGATGCTGCCCACGCACGCGCCGATCGTGCTCGGCCCACAGGATCGCGACCTGATCATCTCCGCGCGCCTGCTGTCGTACGCCAATCCACACGGCAACCGCTATCGCTATCGGGTTTCCGGCTATGACCAGAACTGGGTGATGCAGGCGTCTGATGGCGAGCGCCTGCTGTCGCGCCTGCCGGCCGGGCATTACCGCATCGAGGTGCAGGCGGCGACCTCGCAGGGAGCCTGGACGCCGCCCAGCACTCTGGCGCTGGAAGTGCGGCCGCCGTGGTGGCGCAGCAGCTGGGCGATCGTGGGCTACGTGCTGCTTGGCCTGATGACGGTGGCGGCCCTGGCGTACGTGGCGCGTGTGCGCCTTCGGCGTCGCCAGCAATGGCAGCTCACCGTGCACAAACAGCAGTTGGCCGAGCAGGCCTCGCAGGCGAAGAGCCGCTTCCTGGCGACGCTGGGGCATGAAGTGCGCACCCCCATGACCGGTGTGCTGGGCATGAGTGAGCTGCTGCTGGCCACCCCGCTGGATGAGGTGCAGCGCGGCTATGCCGGATCGATCCAGCATGCCGGCAAGCACCTGCTGCGACTGGTCAACGACGCCTTGGATCTGGCCCGTATCGAAGCCGGGCGCCTGGAACTGGACCTGCGCCCGTTCGACCTGATGTCGCTGATGGAACAGGTGGATGCGCTGATGGAGCCGATGGCTCATCACCGCGGCCTGGCATTCGAGCGCAGCTTCAACCTGCCCGGCCCGGTGCAGGTCAGTGGCGATGAAATGCGCGTGCGCCAGATCCTGATGAACCTGCTGGGCAACGCGATCAAGTTCACCGAACAAGGCCATGTCGGGCTGGGCGTGGAACTGTGCGCTGATGGGCGCGGGCTTGTCTTCGAGGTATCCGATACCGGACCGGGCATCAATCAGGATCAGCAGGCGCGGCTGTTCCATCGCTTTGAGCAGGCCGATGGGCCACGCACGGCGTCGCGATACGGCGGCAGCGGTTTGGGGCTGGCGATCTGCCAGGAACTGGCGGTGGCCATGGGCGGTCGCATCGGCATCGACAGCCGCCCGGGCCAGGGCGCACGCTTTACCGTCGAGCTGCCGTTGCCGTGGGCGCTGTCCGCTGCGGGCATGGCGCGCGACGCGGGCGCGGAACCCCGCACGCCGCTGCCGCCGCTGCGGATCCTGCTGGTCGAAGACGACCCCACCGTGGCCGACGTGATCGCAGGCCTGCTGCGCACGCGCGGCCACGACGTCGTGCATGTTCTGCACGGCCTGGGGGCCCTGTCCGAGGTGGCGGCGGGAAGCTTCGATGTCGGGCTTCTCGATCTTGATCTGCCGGCGCTGGATGGCATTGCCATTGCCGGACAGCTGCGTGCAATGGGATATGAGCTGCCGTTGATTGCCGTCACCGCACGCTCGGATGCCTATGCAGAGCAGCAGGTGCTCGCAGCGGGCTTCGATGGTTTCCTGCGCAAGCCGGTCACCGGCGACCTGCTCGTGGATGTCATCGCACAGGCGCGGGCTGGTCGGGCGCTGCATTACGGATCCTCACGCGGGCGGTGAGGCTTTCATCGCGTTTGTGTCTCGAACCTGAGATTTCAATCTAAAACTTCATTGATTGGGATGTGACGGCCGCACGTTCTGAGCGTCTGTGCAGCCACGGCTTCGTCATACCTTGCTGTTCGAGCAGCGAAGGATGGTTGGGGTACACGTGGCAGGAGCCCAGTGCGGCCATGCAGGCAAGGGCTGGATCGCCCTCATTCTCGTGCTTGCGCTGTTGCTGCCCGCACGCGCATTGGCCGATGGCCTGGTTACCCTGCCGTGGCCACGGCCGCTGGGCCCGGCCGATGCGTTGCCGACGGCGGCGATCCGGGCGATCGATGAAGACCAGGACGGCTACCTGTGGATGGCCAGCGACGATGGCCTGCTGCGCTTTGATGGGCATCGCTTCCGCGCGTGGCGCCGCGAGCAGGGCTTGCCGGACGGCGACCTGCGCGCCTTGCATGTGGACGCGCAGCAGCGCATCTGGTTGGCCACGGCATCGCAGGGGCTCGTCATGCTGTCGGCGGATCGTCGCGTCTTCCACAGCGAGACCGGCGAGCGCGGCGTGGTGTTGCCACGCATCGGTATCGTGCAGGTGACCGGCACGCCCGACGGCACCCTGTGGATCGCAACGAGCGGCCACGGCCTGTTCGCACGGCAGGCCGACGGCCGCTGGCACAGCGTTCCGCTGCAGCACGATGGCGCGCAGGTGAACCGGATCACCGCCTTGGTGGTCGATCGCCAGGGGCGGCTCTGGGTCGGCACGCCGCATGCCCTCATGCGCCGCGATGGCGTACGGTTCACCGCCCTGCCGCTGCCGGCAGGCGATCACCAGGGCCTTGCATCGCTGTGGGCCGATCCGCAGGGCGGCGTCTGGGGACATACCTGTTGCGATGTGCTCGGCTGGGACGAGGACGGCGCACGCATTCCATCGCCCCCGCAGCGGGGCATGCCGGTGCTGCGCAGCACCGAGGGTGAGCTGTGGACGACCGGCCCGACCGGATTGGTCCGGCATCGTATTGGCGACACCGCACAGCCGGTGCCGCTCCCCGGGCACGACGGCACACCGGTCCGCACGCGGGTGGTGACGGCCTTCCAGGACCGTCTGGGTGGATTGTGGTGGGCAGGGCAGGTTCAAGGCCTGTGGCATCTGCCTGCACGCTGGCGCCAGTTCGCGCGGCTCCCGGCGGCCGGCAACGGCAGCCCTGGAGTGGAGAGCGGGCACGTGTGGGCAGTGGCGCCCTCGCGCGGTGAGCGGTTGTGGGTCGCTACGGATGGCGGGCATGTGCAGCGTGTGGATCTGCGCACCGGCACCAGCCGGCTGAGCATCCACTACAGGCCCGAAGGCATGCGGCAGGCGGCCGTCGGCATGGCCGAGGATCTGCGCGGCCGTCTGTGGTTGGCCAGCGGCAACACGCTCTCCCGCTACGAACCCACCACCGGCGGGATGCGGCACTGGCTGCTGGATCTGGGCAGCACCGCAGGTGGTGTGGATCTGAAGGCATGCAACGATGATTCGCTGTGGTTGGCCCGGGTGGACCGGATACAACGGCGCGATGCCGATGGCGTGCTTCAACTGTCAGCGGTACCGCAGACGCTGGGGTTGGTGCCGCCCGCTGCGGGGCCACAGTTGCTGTGTGGTGAGGACGGCTCGCTGTGGGCGACCGATCGCGCCGGTATCAAGCGCTGGCTGCCGGCGCAGGAGCGTTTCGCGGCGGTCGTCGGCGGTCCGGTCGAGGAGGTGGGTGCCATTGCCCACGCGCGGGATGACCACTACTGGGCCAGCAGCCCCGGTGTGCTGCGCCGCTATCGCTGGGATGGGCAGCAGTTGCGTAAAACCCACAGCTTCAGCGCGGTGCATGGCTATCCGCAACTGTTGGTGCGGGCGCTGACGGTGGATGAACATGGCGTTGCCTGGGCGGGGTCCGCACGCGGATTGATCCGCGTCGATCCACACGGAGGCGGCGTCCGCCAGTTCGGCAGCGACGATGGCGTGCCCGCGCATGCGGTACTGCCCCGGCGGCTGATACGCACACCTGGCGGGCGCGTCGCTGCGGCCGTACACGAAGGCGGGCTGTTGCTGTTCGAGCCGGGCGCGGTCCAGGCCCCGGCACGCATGCCCGGCCTGGTGGTTCACGCGATCACGGCCCGGCGAGGCACCCGCCAGATCAGCTTGCCGGCCGGCACTGCGCCGGTGCCGCTCTCCGGTGCTGACCGACACATCCGGGTGGCGGTGCGGCTGTTGGGCGGCGCACCGACCAGTGTGCAGTACCGGTTCCGGTTGCAGGGCCACGATGCGGATTGGGTGTACAGCGGATCGGCCGGGCAGCGTGTTTTCGAGCGATTGCCCGTGGGTCTGCATACGCTGGACGTGCAGGCGCGGAAGGGCGATGGCGACTGGTCGTCCATCCGACACATCGCACTGCAGGTGTGCCCTGCCTGGTGGCAGACCCCTGTCACCCGTTGGAGCGCGGCTGCGGCCGGCGCAGCTCTGCTGTGGCTGGGTGCATGGGCAGCCCATGCGCGGCGCAGACGCCGGCAGCGCTGGCGCGCACTGCGCGAACGACAGCGCCAGGCCGAGCAGGCCTCACTGCAGCGCACGCGTTTTCTGACCGCGCTGGGGGCACGCATCCGTGTGCCGATGACCGCGGTGCTGGGCTGGAGTGAACTGTTGGCGCGCGCAGCCCTTGCGCCCGCCGAGCGCAGCCGGGTTGAGAGCATTCGTCAGGCCGGCGGCCATCTGCTGCGGTTGATGGATGACGCACTTGATCTGGCCTGCATCGAATCCGGACGACTGCAACCGCAGGCGGCGCCGTTCCTGCTGCAGCCGCTGCTCGAAGCGGTCCATGCCCTGTTGCTGCCGGTGGCACAGCGCAAGGGGCTGGTGCTGGCGTGGCGCAGCACGCTGCCGGCGTCTGCACGCTTCAACGGTGATGCTCGGTATCTGCGTCAGATCCTGCTCAACCTGCTGGGCAATGCGCTCAAGTTCACCGGACACGGTACGGTTCGGCTGGAGGTGCGCGCTGGCCGCCAGGGCGATGGGATCATGCTGCATGTGATCGATACCGGCCCGGGGATGAGTGCGACGCAGTGCGCGCGTCTGTTCCAGCCGTTTGAACAGGCTGATGGCGCGCAGACGTTGGCGCGCTACGGGGGCAGTGGCCTGGGCCTGTCCATCTCGCGCGATCTGGCGCGGGCGATGGGCGGCGATATCGACGTGTCGAGCCGGCCGGGCAAGGGGACGTCTTTCCGGGTCCTGCTACCGCTGCCGTGCTGCCCTGCGGCCCTGCCGGAGCCGGTGATCCCTGACGTCGTTGGCCAGGGGCCCGAGGACAACCTCCGTGTGCTGCTGGTGTTGCCGACCACCTCCGTGGCCGAGGTGCTGCAGGCGTTGCTGGCCTCGATGGGGCACGCGGTGGCGACGGCAAGCAGCATTGATGACGCTGCCGCTGCATCGGTGGGCGACGCGCGCTGGGATCTGGTCGTCAGTGATCTTGACCTGCATCTGGGCGCGGAGCGCAGCGCCGTGGCATTGCAGCGCCGATGGCCCGGCATTCCGCGCCTGGCGCTGACCCCGCGCGCGGACATGGCGGCCGAGCGTGACGCGGCGGCCGCCGGGTTCGATCTGTTCCTGCGGCTGCCGGCGAGCCGGGAGCGGCTGGCGGCGTGCCTGTCGCAATGCCGGAAGCGCGCATGAGCAGGGAGGTGCCGATGCGATGGGGGTGCGCCGTGCTTGGCTGGCTGTTGTCATGGGTTCCGGTGCTGGCACTGTGCAGTCCCGCACAGCGCATCACCACGGCCGACGGCCTGCCCGCCAACGAGGTGAACCAGGTCGTTGAAGATCGCCACGGCTACCTCTGGTTTGCAACTGCCGATGGCTTGGCCCGGCATGACGGCAGCGGCTTCCGCGTGTGGCGCATGGAGCATGGATTGGCCGACAACGACGTGCGGAGCCTGGCACTGGATGGGCAGGACCAGCTCTGGATCGGCACTGGCAATGGCTATCTGCAGCGCCTGTCGGCGGACCGGCAGCATCTGGCGCGCTGGGCAGGCCCGCGCGCCCAGGCGGCTGCCGCCAGCCCGGTGCTCGCGGTGCAGCCGCTGGTTGATGGCAGCGTCTGGTTCGGGACCCGCGATGCGGGTGCCTATCGGCTGGGCGTCGATGGGCGTCTGCGCCAGTTTCTGCCGACGGCCGATGGCCGTGGCCTGCCATCGGCCCGCGTGGACCAGCTGGTTGCAGATGCCGCCGGGGGCGTGTGGCTCGGCACGGCTGCCGGTCTGGCGCGCTGGCAGGACGACCGGTTCCAGCCGCCGGACATGCTCGGTGCGAATGCGCTGCCGGTGACCGCGCTGGGGCTCGACGCACAGGGGGCGTTGTGGTCCAGCACTTCCGTGGGCACCGACGTCCGTCAGCTGCCGTCGTTGCAGCCGGATGCGGGACGGGCTCACGCAGGCCACCGTTGGCTGGGTCACAGCCGGGACGGCGGACAATGGTTCTCCGATGGGATGCGGGTGTGGTGGCAGGACCGGTCGGGGCAGCACACCCATGCGATCGCGTTGCCTGGATTTGACCGACGCACCCGTCCAGGCATCGCGCGCGTGGTGGAAGATCGCCAGGGCCGGGCCTGGCTGCTCGGCAGCCATCAAGGCCTGTGGCGCCTCGGTGCGCAATGGCGGCATGTCCAGCGGTTCACGGCTCCGGTCAGCCAGGGCGGCGCCGCAGCGGCCGGCCTGGCTGCCGCGGCGGACGGTACGGCGTGGCAGGCGCGGGGCGGTTGGCTGACCAGGGTGTCGCCGACATCCGGATTCGACCGGCTGCGCTGGCCGTATGCGCATGATCCGGCGCGGACCGATCGCCACGCCGTGGCGGACGATGGTCGCGGCCAGGTGTGGGTGTTCGCCGCACCATGGCTGACCCGCATCGATGGCACACGGGGACCTCAGCAGCACTGGCGCGTGGCCGACGAACACGGCGCACTCCCCGACCCGCCATCAGGCGGCCACGCCGTGCTGCGCATCTGTGGTCACCATCTCTGGCTCGCCGGCCTGGGGCGGCTTGAACAGCGCACCAGGGCCGGCACCGTGCTCGGCACCTGGTCCTACGATGCGGTGCAGTTACGTCCGGGGGGCGCGCCCTTCGTTCTGCACTGTGATGCGACGGAACAGATGTGGCTGGGCGACCGGGATGGACTCAAGCGGTGGCAACCGGCCGTTGGACGCTTCGTTCCCGTGCCCGGTGCGGCCCGGCGGCAGGCCGGCGCGCTGCATGTGGCAGCCGATGGACGGCTCTGGGTGGCCGATGCAGAGGGCTGGGTGGCGTACCGGGACGACGCCGGCCGCCTGCAACGGTCGCACCAGTTCGATGCGGCCCAGGGGCTTCCAGCGGTACTACCGCGCGGTCTGGTCGACGCCGGCGACGGAACGTTGTGGGCCACCACCGCACGCGGTGTGGTGAGTCTGCAGCCGGACCAGCGCCGCATCCGGCTGTACACCGCCGAGGATGGAATGCCGATGATGGTCCTGGCCAGCGACCTGATCGTGGCAGGCCAATACCTCATGGCGATGGGAGTGGACGGCGATCTGCTGGTGCTCGATCCGGCAGGAATGGCGGCTGCCACGGTGCCGCCGATGCTGGTCATCGACCGGGTGCAGGTGCGTCGACACGGGCGCTGGATCGAGCTGCCTGCAGCCGACCCGCTACGGCTCAATGCCGATGATCGCGACATCCAACTTTCCGCGCGCCTGCTCACCGGCGGTCAGGGTGGGGTGAGTGACTACCGGTTCCGTCTGCGCGGCGAAGACCCGGACTGGGTCCGCGCGGGGCAGCGCGGCACACGCGGATTCCCACGGCTGCCACCGGGCGAGCACGTGCTCGAGTACCAGGCTCGCGGCGTGGATGGCCGCTGGTCGCCACTGCAGTCCACCCGGCTGCAGGTGGCCTACAGCGGCTGGTCGCATCCGGGGGCCTGGGCGTTGCTGCTGCTGGCAACACTGGGGGCGGTGATGCTCATCGCGTGGCAGGTGCGTCGTCACTGTGCCAGACACCTCGCACGCCAACGCGCCGCGCGGCGGCAGGCGCGTGCCGAACAGGCGGCCCAGGCCAAGGCGCGTTATCTGGCCACCCTCGGCCATGAGATACGAACCCCGTTGACCGGCGTTCTGGGAATGAGTGAACTGCTGTTGACGGCGTCGTTGCCACCGCCGGCGCGTGCGCAGGTGCTGCATATCCAGCAGGGAGGGCGCGACCTGCTGGAGGTGGTGGATGCCGCGTTGCAGAACGCACGCCTGCAGGCCGGCAAGCTGCCGCTGCAGCCACGCTGCTTCGACATCGCCGCGTGGTTGGACGACCTCCACGTGACCCTGGAACGCGTGATGGCCCCGCACGATTGTGCGCTCACCGTATCCCGGCAGCTTCCGGCCGGGGCACACGGCGAAGGCGATCCGGAGCGCGTGCATCACGTGCTGGAGAGTCTGCTGCTGGCGCTTGCCGCGCATGTCAGCGCGGCGCGGATCGTGCTGCGCGCAGCCTCGCTGCCGGGGCGCGCCGGGTTGGTGATCGATGTGATCATCACCGTCGGCGCGGGTCCGGCGCCAGCGCTGTCGACGCTGCGCGACGCGCTGGCCGACACTGACATCCTGATGCGGGCCCTGCATGGCCGGCTGCACGTGTCTGCGCGCTACGACCATACCTGGCAGGCGGCGCTCAGCCTGCCACTGCCCTGGGCAACGCGTGACCCCATCGTCGCGCACGCCTCCCTAGCCGATGCGCTGCAGGTTCTGCTGGTGGAAGACGATCCGCTTGTTGCCGAGGTGATCTGCGGGCTTCTGCGGGTACAGGGCCACGCCGTGAACCATGCAGCCCACGCCCTCGCCGCCCTGTCGCGGCTGGCGGAGGCCGGGACGCAGTTGATCCTGCTGGATCTGGATCTGCCCGGAATCGATGGGCTGTCGCTGCTGCGGTTGATCCGCCAGCAGGGGCATTGCCAGCCGGTCCTGGTGGTTACCGCGCGCCGCGATCCGGACCTGGTCGCACAGGTCACACTGGCCGGCGCGGAGGGCCTGCTGCACAAACCCTTGGCCGGCGATGCACTGCAGGCGGCGTTACGGCGGGTACGACCGTGTTGAGTGGATCGTGCCGGCGCAGGGAACCGTTTACTATGCGAGGCATTGCCGGGCGGCGGCAGGGGATCCACTGACAGACCCGGGAGAGCCATTGGTGTTGCGTGTGCTGTGGCCGTTGCTGATCGGCCTGTGTGTGCTCTGGTCGACCTGCGTGTCGGCCCAGCCGGTACCGCCGACGCCGCGGCAGCTCACCGTGTTCGATGGCCTGCCCTCCAATACGGTCAACCGCATGGCCGAAGATCGCTTCGGCTATCTGTGGATCGCCACCAACGATGGCCTGGCCCGCTATGACGGCCGCAACTACCGCATCTGGCGTGCCGAGGACGGCCTGCGCGACAACCACGTCTGGACCGTGCACGTGGATGCGCGCAACCAGGTCTGGATCGGCACCGAAAATGCCGGGCTGGCGATGATGTCGGCCGATCGGCGCGAGATCCGCTTCTATGATCGCCACAGCCATCCGGAGATCGGCAGCAACACGATCTGGAGCCTGGCCTCCACGCCGGACGGGGCGATCTGGTTTGGGACCTACCAAGGCGGCCTGCATCGGCTGGATCGCGACGGCACGCTGACCCGTTACATGCCCGAAGCGGGCAACCCGCGCAGCCTGCCGGCGGCATCGGTCGGGTATCTGACCACCACGCTCGATGGCAGCCTCTGGGTGGGCACCAAGGCCGGGCTGGCGCGCTGGACCGGCCAGGATTTCGATCCGGTCCCGGATGCGCAGTTCGCGCCCCGGGTGATCAACGGCCTCACCGCCGAGCCGGATGGCAGCCTGTGGATCAGCAGCAATGCCGGGGTCACGGTGCGGCGGCCGGACGGCCGTTTCGAACCAGCGCCGTGGAAGGTCACCGAGGGCGACCAGATCCTGGGCATGATGCTGCGCGATGAGCAGGGCGGTTACTGGCTCGACACCCGCTCCGGGCTGGGCCGGGCCATGAACAACCAGTACCAGCAGGTACCGCTGTACAGCGCGGTGGCGCGTGGGCAAGTGCGGCCCAACTGGACCGGTGCCTACGAAGACCGCGAAGGCGGCATCTGGCTGGCCAGTACGAATGGTGGGCTGTGGCATCTGTTGCCGCGCTGGTGGCAGTTCTCGGTACTGTCGCGGCTGGAGGACGATCCGGCCTCATTGCGCAATGCCTATGTGCTCGGCATGGGCGCGGCAGCCGATGGCGGCGTGTGGACGGTCGGTACCCACGGTGCGTTGGACAAGTTCGATCCGGTGAGCGGCGAGATCCAGCAGCATCGCACCTGGGTGGATGGCACGCAGTGGCTGCAGTCGGTGCTGGAAGATCCCCGTGGGCAGGTCTGGATCGGCTCCTGGGACGCGCTGCTGCGGTACGACCCGAAGCAGGATCGGATGCAGCGCTGGGATCGGGACGCGGCGGTCGATGCAACGATGGAGGGCGCGATCGAATCGATGGCGCTGTGCGATGGCCAGCGGCTGTGGACGTCGTCGACGAGCGGGCTGCAGCAGCGCGATCTGGATGGGCGCGTGCTGCACCGGGTGACGTTGGGGCATGCCGGGCTGGCGGCTACCCAGATCGCGCAGGACATCCAGTGCGGTCCGCAGGACCGGCTCTGGGTGGGGACCGGGCAGGGGCTGCTGCACTGGGTGCCGGCGCGCTCCCGTTTTGAGCCCGTGCCCGGGGGGCCGGCCGGTGGCGTGCATGCGCTGGCCTTCGCGGCCGATGACAGCGTGTGGCTGTCAGAAGAAGGCAAACTCTCGCAGTATCGCTGGGACAGCGGGCGACTCACGCTGCAATCGGTGATCGGCAGCAGTGCCGGGTATCCCGAGGTGACCGCGACCGGGCTGGTCGTGGACCACCAGGGCGTGGTCTGGGCGGCGAATGCACGGGGGCTGATCCGTGTCGATCCGGTCACCGGCAGCGTGCGCCCGTACGGCGTGCATGACGGCCTGCCCAGCCAGGAGTTCCGTCGCCGCACGCTGACGCTGACGCCGAGCGGGCGCATCGTCGGCGGCACCCCGGCCGGCGTGGTGGTGTTCGATCCGGAACAGGTCAAGCCGGCTACGCGTCGCGCCCCGCTGGTGATCGAACGGGTGGAAGTGCGTCGCGGTGAGAAGGTGCTCGACCTGACCCACGTAACACCGCTGGACGTCGCCGATGGTGATCGCGATCTACGCATCGTGGCGCGGTTGCTGTCCTTCGCCGATTCCACCTCGAACAATTACCGCTACCGGCTGGCTGGCTACGATCCTGACTGGGTGGAAGTGGGGCCGGCAGGCGAGCGTCTGTTCTCGCGCCTGCCGCCTGGTCGTTATCGATTGGAGGTGCAGGCGCGCTCGGCCGATCACATCTGGTCGCGCGTGCAGGTGCTTGAGTTCCGCGTGCAGCCCCCGTGGTGGCGCAGCCTGACGGGATTGCTGCTGCTGACCTCGGCGGTGTTGCTGTTGCTGAGTCTGTTCGCGTGGCTGTACCGGCGCCGGTTGCAGCGCCGGCATGCGTACCAGCTGGCCCTGCAGAAGCAGGAGCTGGCCGAGCAGGCCTCGATGGCCAAGACCCGCTTCCTGGCCAACCTGGGGCACGAGGTACGCACGCCGATGACCGGCGTGCTGGGCATGAGTGAGCTGCTGCTGTCCTCGCCGTTGAATCCACAGCAGCGCAGTTACACCGAATCGATCCGGCACGCCGGCGAACATCTGCTGCATCTGGTCAACGATGCGCTGGACCTGGCGCGGATCGAATCCGGCCGGCTGGAGCTGCAGGCGCAGCCGTTCCACCTGCAGCGCCTGGTGGATGATGTGTGCACCTTGATGGCGGCACTGGCCGAGCAGAAGGGGCTGCATTTCGTGGTCGACAACGCGTTGCCGGTGGGCACCAGTACGGTGGGCGACGAACTGCGCGTGCGCCAGATCCTGCTCAATCTGCTGGGCAACGCGGTGAAGTTCACCAGCCATGGCGAAGTACGCCTGATCGTGCGCGGGATCACCGCCGAACGGGGCCTGCATATCGAGGTGGCAGACACCGGACCGGGCATCAGCAGTGATCAGCAGGAACGGCTGTTCCGGCGTTTCGAGCAGGCCGATGGCGCACGTACTGCCGCGCAGTACGGCGGCAGCGGGCTGGGCCTGGCGATCTGCCGCGAACTGACGCTGGCGATGCAGGGGCAGATCGGTGTGCGCAGCCAGCTCGGCGTCGGCACGCGCTTCACGGTGACGCTGCCGCTGGCCCTGCAGTCGGGTATGGCGGCCGAGGTGGTCGGTGCCGAGGGCGAGCGGTGGGTGCTGACGCCCTTGCGGATCCTGCTGGTGGAGGACGATCTGACCGTGGCCGAGGTGGTGCGCGGACTGCTGTCGGCGCGCGGCCATGAGGTGGTGCACGCCGAGCATGCCCTGTCGGCACTGCGCGAGGTCAGCGAGGCGCTGTTCGACGTGGTGCTGATGGATCTGGATCTGCCGGGACTGGGCGGCATCGCGCTGGCCGAACACCTGCGCAGCCAGGGCTTCGAGATGCCGTTGATCGCGGTGACGGCGCGCACGGACCCGGCGATCGAGGAGCAGGCGCGCGCAGCAGGTTTCAACGGGTTCCTGCGCAAGCCGGTGACCGGCGATCTGCTGGTGGAGGCGATCGCGCGCGTGTTGCACGCTACCCGGTAGCGGCGGTGCGTTGGTCCGCTGACCGTGCGTGCGTGCAGTTACGTAGCCGCCGTCATTCGGCGACCTCTTCAACGTCGCGCGGGGAGGGGCGGGTATCGGGCAGCTGCCAGAAGATCAGCGTGGAGGTCAGGGTGATCGCACCCACGCAGACGAACGTGGCGTGCAATGCGGCCGTGGCCCCGTGCGCGACGTCGAGGTGGTTGAACGCGGCGAGCAGGCTGCCCGCCGCCGCGGCACCAAACCCGGTGGCGAGCATCATCACCATCGACAGCAGGCTGTTGCCGGCGCTGGCGAAGTCGCGATCCAGATCGCGCAGGGTGACGGTGTTCATGACGGTGAACTGCAGCGAGTTGACGGCGCCGAACAAGGCCAGCTGGATGACGCGGACCCACACGGGCTGGCCGGGCGTCATGAAGATGAAACTGGCCATCGCCAGGCCCACCAGCACGGTGTTGACCATCAGCACGCGGCGGTAGCCGAAGCGTTCGACGAGTTTGACCGCATAGCGCTTGGAGACCATGCCGGCGGCGGCGACCGGGATCATCAAGAGGCCGGCGTTCATCGGGCTCATGCCCATGCCGACCTGCAGCAGCAGCGGGATCAGCAGCGGCATGGCGCTGCTGCCGATGCGCGAGAACAGATTGCCGAGGATACCGATGCGGTAACTGGGCACATGGAACAGCGCGAGCGAGAACAGCGGCGCCGTGGAGTTGGCCGCGTGCAGCCAGTAGCCGACCAGCGCGGCGAGGCCGGCGACGGTCATGAGCATCACCAGCGCATGCGGTGTCGCCATGCCGGAGATGCCGTCCAGCGCGAGGGAGAGCACGACCATGCCGAAGGCGAGCATGAGGTAGCCGGCGATGTCGAAGCGGGTGCGGTGTTCGGCATAGTGATCCGGCATGATTTTCATGGCGGCGACGTAGCCGATGATGCCGATCGGCAGGTTGATCAGGAACACCCAGTGCCAGGAGGCGACTTCAACCAGCCAGCCACCGAGGGTGGGGCCGATGAGCGGGCCGATCAGGGCGGGAATGGCGATGAAGCTCATGGCGCGCAGGAATTCTTCGCGCGAGACCGAGCGCATGACGGCCAGGCGGCCAACCGGCAGCAGCATGGCCCCGCCGATGCCCTGAAGGACGCGTGCGCCGACAAGCTGGTGCAGCGTCTGGGCGAGGGCGCAGGCGAGCGAGCCGAGGGTGAACAGGATGATGGCGACGAGGAAGGTGCGTCGGGTTCCGAAGCGGTCGGCGATCCAGCCGGAGGCGGGAATGAAGGTGGCCACGGCGAGGGCGTAGCTGAAGACGACGGACTGCATCTGCAGGGGGCTTTCGCCGAGGCTGCGGGCCATGGCCGGCAGGGCGGTGTTGACGATGGTGGAATCCAGCATCTGCATGAAGATGGCCAGCGATACGAGCCACAACAGGGGCCGGATCGAGGCGTAGCTGCTGGTGGTCATGGTGCGGGGCCTTCGTCAACGAGGGCGATATGATCGCCGATGTGGGATCAGGATGTGGTCAAAGCCGAAGCCGAAGCCGAAGCCGAAGCCGAAGCCGAAGCCGAAGCCGAAGCAATAGTGCGGTCGGTGTCCCGGAGAGGGTCGGGCACGGGTGGGTTGGCGGGACACGCCGTAAACCCGTCCCTGGGGGCTCATGTCGCGCCATCCATGGCGCTCATGGTCCCGCCAACCCACCCGTGCCGCACCCATGACAGTGGGCTGGCTGCCACGGGAAGTGCTGGCAATCACGCGCTCGTCTTGGTGGCGCGAGTGGATGTGATGCCGGCAATGAATGTGATGCCGGGAATGCCATCGGTAGATCCACGCCATGCGTGGATGGCCGCGCACAGCGCGGCAATGATCGGCGCCGATCAGCTGCAGACGAGATGCCCGATTCGTATCAAGGGTGGAAACGAGCGCACGCGTTCTGGATGCAGAACGCGTGCGTCGTCGGTCAAGCCCGGGTAGTGCCGGCCGCTGGCCGGCTACCTGCCGATGGAGATCAGCGCCGACTCAAGCGATGTACGGCGTCGACCAGAACCTGCACGTGGTCGGGATTCATGTCCGGCGACATGCCGTGGCCGAGGTTGAAGACGTGGCCTTCGCGCGAGCCGCCGTTGCCTTGGGCGTAGCTGTCCAGAACGAGCCCGGCGGCGCGTTCGATGGCGGCGGGGTTGCCGTAGAGGGTGGTGGGGTCCAGGTTGCCCTGCAGGGCGACGCGGCCACCGGTGCGGGCGACGGCATCGGCGAGGTCCAGGGTCCAGTCGACGCCGAGGGCGTCGGCGCCGGTGTCGGCCAGGGCGCCGAGGTGCAGGCCGGTGCCTTTGCCGAACAGGATCAGCGGGGTGCGCTCGGCACCTTCACCGCGTTCGAGTTCCTGGGCGATGCGGGTCAGGTAGCGCAGCGAGAATTCGCGATACATGGTCGGGCTGAGTACGCCGCCCCAGGTGTCGAAGACCTGCAGTACCTGGGCGCCGGCCGCGCGCTGGGCGGCCAGGTAGGCGATCACCGCGTCGGTGACGACCGAGAGCAGTTGGTGCAGCGCGGCGGGTTCGTTCAGGGCCATCGCCTTGATGCGGGCGAAGTCCTTGCTGCCGCCGCCTTCGACCATGTAACAGGCCAGCGTCCAGGGGCTGCCGGAGAAGCCGATCAGGGGCACGCTGCCGTCCAGTTCGCGGCGGATCACGCGGACGGCGTCCATCACGTAGCGCAGTTCGGTTTCCATGTCCGGCACCGCCAGCTTGGCGATGGCGGCCACGTCGCGGACCGGGTGGCGGAACTTCGGGCCTTCGCCTTCGACGAAGTACAGCTCCAGGCCCATCGCGTCGGGGATGGTGAGGATGTCCGAGAACAGGATGGCGGCATCCAGGTCGAAGCGGCGCAGCGGCTGCAGGGTGACTTCGCAGGCGATGTCCGGGTTCTTGGCCATGGCCAGGAAGCTGCCGGCCTTGGCGCGGGTGGCGCGATACTCGGGCAGGTAACGACCGGCCTGGCGCATCAGCCAGACGGGGGTGCAGTCCACCGGTTCGCGGCGCAGGGCGCGCAGCAGGCGATCATGGCGGGAGGGGCTGGTCACGGAACGCTTCCTTGGGATCTGGTGGCGCAAGGCCGAATGGGGTCGTGGCGGTAGGGCGATGGCGGTGGGGGGGGCGCTCACGTCGGCGGATCACCGCTGGTATAGGTCACTTCGTAGCCGCGGTGCAGGTGCGCGTCGCGCGCCTTCTCGAACGCGGCCAGCGCCAGGTCTTCCTCCAGGTACAGCTCGCGGCGCAGTTGCCCGCGCCCGCCGATCGGGCCGGACTCGAGCAGCAGCTCCCAGCCACCGAACAGGTCCGGTTGCAGGGTGAGTTGGAGATAGCGGGCCGGATCGGCACCGCGGGGGTGTTGGTGCAGGAAGACGCGCATCACCCGATTGTAGCCGTGAACGCCGGAGGCGGCCGTCGGCGACGGGCAGGTGCGGCGCAACGTCGCAGGCTCAGCCGGCGGCGAGTACGCGCAGCACGTCGGCCTCGTCGACATCGCCGACCACTTCGGCACGGCCGATGCCACGCCACAGCACCAGACGCAGGCGGCCGGCCACGTTCTTCTTGTCCAGCCGCATCCGGGCCAGCAGGGCTTCGGGCTGCAGGCCCGCCGGAATGGCGACCGGCAGTTCGTAGCGCAGCAGCAGCTCGCGCAGCTGCCCGGTGTCGGCGTCGTCACTCATGCCCAGCTGGGCCGACAGGCGCGCGGCCAGGACCATGCCGACCGCGACGGCTTCGCCATGGTTGAGGTTGTCGTTGCCCGGTGCGCCGTAGCCCTGTTCGGTTTCGATCGCGTGGCCGAAGGTGTGGCCCAGGTTGAGCAGGGCGCGCTCGCCTTTTTCCAGCGGATCGCGCGCGACGATCTCGGCCTTGTGCTCGCAGCTGCGGGCGATGGCCTGGGCCAGCGCGGTGTCATCGCCGGCCAGCAGCGCGGCGTGTTCGGCCTGCAGCCACTGGAAGAACAACGGGTCGCGGATAGCACCGTACTTGATCACCTCGGCCAGACCGGCCCGCAGCTCGCGTGGCGGCAGGGTACGCAGGGCGGCGGTATCGGCAATGACGGCGCGCGGTGGATGAAACGCCCCGACCAGGTTCTTGCCTTCGGGAATGTCCACGGCAGTCTTGCCGCCGACCGAGGAATCGACCATCGCCAGCAGCGAGGTCGGCAGTTGCACACAATCCACGCCGCGCATCCAGCAGGCCGCCGCGAAGCCGGCCAGATCACCAGCGACGCCACCGCCGAGGGCCATCACGCAGGCATCGCGGGTGGCGCCGAGCGCGGCGAGCGCCGTGATCGCATCGCCGAAGTGGGCCAGGGTCTTGGAGGCTTCGCCGGCCGGCAGCACCAGCTCACCGATCAGCAGGTCCGGGCGCGCGGCCAGCAGCGCCGATGTCACCCCGGCCAGATACAGCGGCGCTACCGAGGAATCGCTGAGCAGCAGCACATGGCGACCGCGCACATGGCGGGCCAGCAGCTCGCCCTGGCCAAGCAGGCCCGGGCCGATGTGGATGGTGTAGGGGGTGTCGCCGCTGACGGCAACGGTACGCGGGGCGGGGATCATTCAGGTGTGTCCTGTCGCTGCCACTGCGCGGCCAGGCGCAGCACCAACTGCGCGGTGGCCTCGGCGGGCGTGTAGAGATCGGTATCCAGGGTGAGGTCGGCCAGGCTCTGGTACAGCGGGTCACGGGCGGCGGCCATCTCGTGCAGTACTTGTTCGCGGTCCGGTCGCTGCAGCAGCGGGCGGCCGCGGTCACGGGCCAGCCGCTCCAGCTGGGCCGGCACACTGACCCGCAGGTACACCACGAAACCGCGGCGGGCGATCGCCGCGCGGTTGTCCGGATCCAGCACCGCGCCACCGCCGGTGGAAATCAGTTGACCGTGGCCATCCAGCAGGGCGTGCAGGACCTGACGCTCATGCTGGCGGAAGCCGGCTTCGCCGGAGTGTTCGAAGATCGCCGGAATGCTGGCCCCGGTGCTGTCCACGATGGCCTGGTCGGCATCCACGAAGTCCAGCGTGAAGCGCTCGGCCAGCCGGCGCCCGATGCAGGTTTTGCCGGCGCCCATCGGGCCAATCAGGATGAGGTTTGGAGCGGGATTCATTACCCTCGATCCTAACATCTCCGTGCCATCGCCTTTACGCGTCTGCCCCCATGGTGGGTCGGCGCGGACTGTCCCGCGCGCCATCGGAGCGGCCCATGTCCGTCGCCAAAATCATCGAGATCAACGCGTCCTCCACCACCAGCGTGGAAGACGCCGTACGCAGTGGCCTGAAGAAGGTGTCCGAGACGGTCAAAGGCATCCAGGGTGCCTGGATCAATGAAACCAAGGTGGTGACCGATGGCGAGGGCAATATCACCGAGTGGCGGGTGAACCTGCGGGTGACCTTCCTGGTCAGTTGAGCCCCAGGGGGCTAGCGGCCGGTCGAACGCCTGCGATCAGCGGGTTGCGATGATCCGGCGCTGCTCGTCCAGTGCGATGACCGTGTCTGCCAGCGCGGGCAGGGTACGCAGCGCCTGGCGGCTGACCCGCTCGTAGTACTGCACAAAACGCTCCAACTGGGAGCGACTCATACTGCTGCGGTCAGGCTGGGCTGCCTGCAGGTTCTGCTCCTGCTGCCAGCGCCAACGCGGGATCACCGAAAAATCGGGCGGCTGCAGGAACCAGAGCCGGTCGCAGCGCTGCCACAGCGCGGGGTAGTCGGTGGCAAGGGCGTGGTTGCACCAGTGGCGCCAGCGGCCGTCCGCATCGGCCTCGCGCTCCAGCGCGTTGAGCGGTGAGTCCAGATCGGTTTCGTCCTGCGCCGGGGTTCCGAGGAACCAGCCTTCGAACACCAGCAGGTCGAGTGGCCCTTCGATGCGCGGCCAGTCCTTTTCGGGCAGGCGCTCGTCGGCGAGTTTGTCGAAGCGGGGCAGGGCGGCCTGGCCGCCGGCCGCAACGGCGTCCAAGGTGGCATGGGCCAACGCCAGGTCATGGGTGCCCGGCGGGCCGCGGGTGAGCAGTAGTGGGTGGACCTGCCGGGCCAGACGCTGGCGCTGGGCGCGGGTGAAGTAGACATCGTCGATGGAAAGCATGGCCGCACGCAGGCCGCGCATTTCCGCCAACGCGACCACCTGGGCGGCCAGCGTCGATTTGCCGCTCCCCTGCAGGCCGCTGATCGCCAATACTGGGAGGGCCGCACCGCAGTTCATTGCGTCGTCCAGCGCCTGCGCAACCAGTGCATCCGGAAAACCTTTGATCGGGGGCATGTACGCAGGTGCAGGCATGCAGCGACAATAAACCCAAACCGCGTGACAAGAAAACCGCCATGACCGATCTGTATGCCGAAGCGTTATCCACCTTTGCCGGGCTGTTCGAAGAAGCCAAGGCGAGCCGCGAAGTCGAACCCAATGCGATGACGGTGGCCACGGCCGATCAGAACCGCCAGCCCTCGGCGCGCACCGTGCTGCTCAAGGCATTCGATGCGCGTGGCTTCGTGTTCTATACCCACCTGGACAGCCACAAGGGCCGCGAGCTGCAGCTCAATCCGCAGGCCGCGCTGCTGTTCCTGTGGCGCAGCCTGCGCGAAGCCGGCATCCAGGTGCGTATCGAAGGCCGCGTGGAGCAGGTCAGCGACGCCGAGGCCGATGCGTACTTCGCCTCGCGCCCGCGCATGAGCCAGATCGGCGCGTGGGCGTCGCTGCAGTCCAAGACGCTGGCCTCGCGCGAGGAATTCGATGCGCGCGTGGCGACCACCGAGGCGAGCTTCGACGGCCGCGATGTACCGCGCCCGGACGGCTGGAGCGGCCTGCGCGTCGTGCCGCAACGGATCGAGTTCTGGTACGGCGCGCAATTCCGCCTGCACGAGCGCTGGTGCTATGAGATCGGTGTGGACGGGCAGTGGAGCAAGCGGATGCTGTTCCCCTGATCTAGCTCGGCGTTGTGTCGCGCAGCCAGCGCCACAGCGTGGTGCGCGATACGCCCAGCTGCGCACAGGCCTGTTCGCGGTTGCCGCCGCAGTCGGCCAGCAGCTGCTGGAGTGCGGCGGCATCCGGCCGCACCGTCGAGGCAGCGGTGAGCGCAGCCGGGGCGGCGGCGCCTGGCGCCATCAGCGGGCGCTGCACCGCATGCAGCTCCGGCAACCACTGCAGCATCTGAGGTAATGACAGCTCACCCGGCTGCTGCTGCCAGTGGATGCGCAGGCGATCGACCATGTTGCGCAGCTCGCGCACATTGCCCGGCCACGGGTACTCACGCAGCCGCGCCAACGCCTCGGAAGACAGCGGTGCGTCCATCGCGGCCAGCTGCCGGAAGAAGTGGTTCACCAGCAAGGGCACATCCTCGCGGCGGTCATGCAGCGTCGGCAGCGCGATGCGCAGTGCGGCCAGGCGGTAGTACAGATCGCGGCGGAAGCGCTGGGCGTCCACCAGCGATTCCAGGGTCTGCAGCGTGGCCGCGACCACGCGCACATCCACCGGCGTCGGCTCGGTCGCGCCGACGCGCAGCACTTCGCGCTCTTCCAGCACCCGCAGCAGACGGGTCTGCATCGGCAGCGGCAGTTCGCCGATTTCATCCAGGAACAAGGTGCCGCCCTCGGCGGCTTCCACCAGGCCGACACGACCGCCACGACGCGCGCCGGTGAACGCACCTTCGTTGTAACCGAACAGCTCGGCTTCCAGCAGTGACTCGCTGATCGCGCCGCAGTTCAGCGCGACGAAACGCCCCCGGCGGCCACTGGCGGCATGCAGCTGCCGCGCCACCAGTTCCTTGCCGGTGCCGGTGGCGCCGGTGATCAGCACGGTGCTGTCGTAGGGCGCATACAGCGCGATGTGCTCGCGCACCTGCTGCATCGGCGCGCTGTCGCCAAGCAGAGCGTGGTCCGTATCGCGGTGCTTGGCCGGTGCCCGACGCCGCAGTGACGGCGCACCGGAGCGGGCCAGGGTCTGGGTCAGCTCCAAGGCATGTTCGAAGGCTTGCCGTACCGAGTCGGCCGAGTACAGCAGCACACCGGGCAGGCCCACCTGCTCGGCATAGTCGATCGCCATGCCGGTGCCGACGATCACCTCGATACCGTTCGCGCGCAGGTCGGCGATGCAATCGCGCGCATCCTCACGGGTGACGAAGCGGCGGTGCTCGATATCCAGCCCGAAGCTGTTCTGGAAACTGCCGAAGGTCGGCACATCGGTGGCGTGGGTGACCAGGCCGATCCGCGGGGCGATCCGGCGCGCGCGCGCCAGCGCTTCCATCAGGTCGAAGCCGTTGGCCTGGATCGGCACCAGTGGCACCTCCAGCCGGCTACGCAGGTAGGCCGCATTCGAGCCGCCGGCGATCACCACATCACAGTGTTCGCGGCGCAGGCGCTGACCGATCACATCCACCGCCTCCTCGAAGCCGAGGTTGATCGGCACGATGCGGGCGCGGCGGTCGAATTCCGGGATCACATCGCCCAGCAGCCCGGTCAGGCGGGACACGCTGACCGTCCAGATCACGGGCAGCTGGCCGCCATCCGGATCGGCGAGGCGGGAACGGTGGCGGGGCAGGCTGATCGACATGGACATGTTTCGGTGTTTCAGTTCCAGCCATGTTACAGATGTTTCAATGTTTCAAGGTGAAACGTTATGGTCATCGCGCTGCCTCAATGAAATCAGACACTTGCGAGCTGGCACGGCCCTTGCGCCTATCCACCCGTCAACCACGATGGAATGCCGCATGAGCACCCCTGTTTCCTCCGCTGGCGCCCGTTTCCGCGCCGCACTGGCCGCCGAATCGCCGTTACAGGTGATCGGCGCGATCAACGCCAACCACGCGCTGCTGGCCAAGCGCGCCGGCTACCGGGCGATCTACCTCTCCGGCGGCGGCGTCGCGGCCGGCTCGCTGGGCCTGCCGGACCTGGGCATCAACACCCTGGAAGACGTGCTGATCGACGTGCGCCGCATCACCGATGTGTGCGACCTGCCGCTGATGGTGGACATCGACACCGGTTTTGGCCCCAGCGCATTCAACATCGCGCGTACGGTCAAATCGCTGATCAAGGCCGGTGCGGCCGCCTGCCATATCGAAGACCAGGTCGGCGCCAAGCGCTGCGGTCACCGCCCGGGCAAGGAGATCGTGTCCCAGGGTGAGATGGTGGACCGGGTCAAGGCCGCCGCCGATGCCAAGACCGATCCGGATTTCTTCCTGATCGCGCGCACCGATGCCATCCAGGTCGATGGCGTGGATGCCGCGATCGAACGTGCCATCGCCTGCGTCGAGGCCGGTGCCGACGGCATCTTCGCCGAGGCCGCCTATGACCTGGACACCTACCGCCGCTTCGTCGATGCGGTGAAGGTGCCGGTGCTGGCCAATATCACCGAGTTCGGTGCCACCCCGCTGTTCAGCCGTGATGAACTGGCCTCGGCCGGCGTCGCCATCCAGCTGTTCCCGCTGTCCGCGTTCCGCGCCGCCAACAAGGCGGCCGAGAACGTGTATGCGACCATCCGCCGCGAGGGCCACCAGCGTAATGTGGTGGAGGCGATGCAGACGCGCGAAGAGCTGTACGACCGTATCGGTTACCACGCCTTCGAGCAGCAGCTCGATGCGTTGTTCGCCGCCAAGAAGTAAGACCGCACACTGTTTTCTGGAGGGATCATGAGCGACACCACTACCGCCCCCGGCTTCAAGCCGAAGAAATCCGTCGCCCTGTCGGGCACCGCCGCCGGCAATACCGCGCTGTGCACCGTCGGCCGCAGCGGCAACGACCTGCATTACCGCGGGTATGACATCGCCGATCTGGCCAACACCAGCGAGTTCGAGGAAATCGCGCATCTGCTGGTCCACGGCAAGCTGCCGACCCGCGCTGAGCTGGTCGCCTACAAGACCAAGCTGAAGTCGCTGCGTGGCATCCCGGCCGCGGTCAAGGCCGCGCTGGAAGAGCTGCCGCCGTCGGCGCACCCGATGGACGTGATGCGCACCGGCGTCTCCGTGCTCGGCTGCGTGTCGCCGGAGAAGGACGACCACAACCATCCCGGCGCGCGCGACATCGCCGACAAGCTGATGGCCTGCCTGGGCTCGATGCTGCTGTACTGGTACCACTGGAGCCACAATGGCCGCGCGATCGACGTGGAGACCGACGACGACTCCATCGGTGGCCATTTCCTGCATCTGCTGCACGGTGAGAAGCCGCAGGATTCGTGGGTCAAGGCGATGCACACCTCGCTGATCCTGTATGCCGAGCACGAGTTCAACGCCTCGACGTTCGCCTGCCGCGTCATCGCCGGCACCGGCAGCGACATGTACAGCGCGATCACCGGCGGTATCGGTGCCCTGCGCGGTCCCAAGCATGGCGGCGCCAATGAAGTGGCCTTCGAAGTGCAGAAGCGCTACGACAGCCCGGATGATGCCGAGGCCGACATCAAGGCCCGCGTGGAGCGCAAGGAAGTCGTCATCGGTTTCGGCCACCCGGTGTACACCGTCAGCGATCCGCGCAACAACATCATCAAGGACGTCGCGCGCGACCTGTCCGCCGAGCAGCAGAACGTCAAGATGTACGACATCGCCGAGCGTCTGGAATCGGTGATGTGGGACATCAAGAAGATGTTCCCGAACCTGGATTGGTTCAGCGCGGTCAGCTACCACATGATGGGCGTGCCGACAGCGATGTTCACCCCGTTGTTCGTGATCGCGCGCACCTCCGGCTGGAGCGCGCACATCATCGAGCAGCGTATCGATGGCAAGATCATCCGCCCGAGTGCGAACTACACCGGCCCGGAAGACCAGGCCTTCGTGCCGATCGACCAGCGCAAGTAAGACAGACGTACCGCACCCGGTCGCGGGTGCTTTGCGGAGCAGGCCGGCGCGATGCCGGTCTGCTCCGTTGCGGCGTCGCTACTCCTTCTTCGCCGGTGTCACGACGCCCCGGCCCGCCAACAAGCAGCTATCGCCAGCCATGAATACTCAGTACCGCAAGAACCTCCCCGGCACCGCGCTGGACTATTTCGATACCCGTGCCGCGATCGACGCGCTGCAGCCCGGTGCCTATGCCACGCTGCCGTATACCTCGCGCGTGCTGGCCGAAAACCTGGTGCGCCGCTGCGATCCGGCCACGCTGGAGGCCTCGCTGCGCCAGTTGATCGAGCGCCGCCAGGACCTGGATTTCCCGTGGTTCCCGGCCCGCGTGGTGTGCCATGACATTCTCGGCCAGACCGCCCTGGTCGATCTGGCTGGCCTGCGCGACGCCATCGCCGATGCCGGCGGTGACCCGGCGCAGATCAATCCAGTGGTGCCGACCCAGCTGATCGTGGATCACTCGCTGGCGGTGGAATTCCCCGGCTTCGACAAGGCTGCGTTCGAGAAGAACCGCGCCGTCGAGGACCGCCGCAATGAAGACCGCTTCCACTTCATCAACTGGACGAAGAAGGCCTTCAAGAACGTCGACGTGATTCCGCCGGGCAACGGGATCATGCACCAGATCAACCTGGAGAAGATGTCGCCGGTCGTGCAGGTGCGCGATGGCGTGGCCTTCCCGGATACCTGTGTGGGCACCGACAGTCACACCCCGCACGTGGACGCGCTGGGCGTGATCGCGATCGGCGTGGGTGGCCTGGAAGCGGAGAGCGTAATGCTCGGTCGCGCCTCCTGGATGCGCCTGCCCGACATCATCGGCGTGGAGCTGACCGGCCGCCCGCAGCCGGGCATCACCTGCACCGACGTGGTGCTGGCGCTGACAGAGTTCCTGCGCAAGGAGCGTGTGGTCGGCGCGTGGATCGAGTTCTACGGTGAAGGCGCCAATGCGCTGACCATCGGTGACCGCGCCACCATTTCCAACATGACGCCGGAGTTCGGTGCCACCGCGGCGATGTTCTACATCGACCAGCAGACCCTGGACTACCTGCGCCTGACCGGCCGCGAGGATGCCCAGGTCGCACTGGTGGAAACCTACGCCAAGGCCACCGGCCTGTGGGCCGACGATCTGGTCACCGCGCAGTACGAGCGTGTGCTGCAGTTCGACCTCTCCACCGTGGTGCGCAACATGGCCGGCCCGTCCAACCCGCACAAGCGCGTGGCGACCACCGACCTGGCTGCGCGCGGCATCGCCGATGAAGGCAAGCTGGCCTCGGGCAAGCAGCAACAGGCCGATGGCCTGATGCCCGATGGCGCGGTGATCATCGCCGCGATCACCAGCTGCACCAACACCAGCAACCCGCGCAACGTGATTTCCGCGGCGTTGCTGGCGCGCAATGCCAACCGCGCCGGGCTGACCCGCAAGCCGTGGGTGAAGAGCTCGCTGGCGCCCGGTTCCAAGGCCGTGCAGCTGTATCTGGAAGAAGCCGGCCTGCTGACCGAGCTGGAGCAGATGGGCTTTGGCATCGTCGCCTTTGCCTGCACCACCTGCAACGGCATGAGCGGCGCGCTGGACCCGAAAATCCAGCAGGAAGTGATTGATCGCGATCTGTATGCCACCGCCGTGCTCTCGGGCAACCGCAACTTCGACGGCCGCATCCATCCCTACGCCAAGCAGGCCTTCCTGGCCTCGCCGCCGCTCGTGGTCGCGTACGCGATCGCCGGCACGGTGCGCTTCGATATCGAGAAGGATGCGCTCGGTCATGATGCCGACGGCAACCCGATCACCCTCAAGGACCTCTGGCCGAGCGATGCCGAGATCGATGCGGTGGTCAAGGCCTGCGTCAAGCCGGAACAGTTCCGCAAGGTCTACGACCCGATGTTCACCTTCAAGGTGGAACACGGCGCACCGATCAGCCCGCTGTACGACTGGCGCCCGCAGAGCACCTACATCCGCCGCCCGCCGTACTGGGAAGGCGCGCTGGCCGGCACCCGCAGCCTGACCGGCATGCGCCCGCTGGCCGTGCTCGGCGACAACATCACCACCGATCACCTGTCGCCGTCCAACGCGATCATGGCCAGCAGCGCGGCCGGCGAGTACCTGGCGAAGATGGGCCTGCCCGAGGAAGACTTCAATTCCTACGCGACCCACCGCGGCGATCACCTCACCGCGCAGCGTGCCACCTTCGCCAACCCGAAGCTGATCAATGAAATGGCGGTGGTCGATGGTCAGGTCATGCAGGGTTCGCTGGCGCGCGTGGAGCCGGAAGGCCAGGTCACCCGCATGTGGGAAGCGATCGAAACCTACATGGGCCGCAAGCAGCCGCTGATCATCATCGCCGGTGCCGACTACGGCCAGGGAAGCTCGCGTGACTGGGCCGCCAAGGGCGTGCGCCTGGCCGGCGTGGAAGCCATCGCCGCCGAAGGTTTCGAGCGCATCCACCGCACCAACCTGATCGGCATGGGCGTGCTGCCGCTGGAGTTCAAGGAAGGCGTCAACCGCAAGACCCTGGGCATCGATGGCACCGAAACCTTCGACGTGCTCGGCGATCGCGTGCCGCGTGCCGAACTCACCCTTGTCATCCACCGCCGCAACGGTGAACAGCTGCGGGTGCCGGTCACCTGCCGGCTGGATACCGCCGAAGAGGTCTCGATCTACGAGGCCGGCGGCGTGCTGCAGCGGTTCGCGCAGGACTTCCTGGAATCGGCGCAGGTCGCCTGATCCCACCCGCATCACGACGGCCCGGCAATGGGCCGTCGTTCCCTCAGGACTTCGATATGGCGTTTCTCCCCCAGCTCCGCATTCCCGCCACCTATCTGCGCGGTGGCACCAGCAAGGGCGTGTTCTTCAAGCTGACCGACCTGCCCGCTGCCGCGCAGGTGCCCGGCCCGGCGCGCGATGCGCTGCTGATGCGCGTGATCGGCTCGCCTGATCCGTATGCCAAGCACACCGATGGCATGGGTGGCGCGACCTCCAGCACCAGCAAGTGCGTGATCATTTCCGCACCGTCGGTGCCGGAGCACGACGTGGACTACCTGTACGGGCAGGTCGCGATCGAGACCGCCTTCGTGGACTGGAGCGGCAACTGCGGCAACCTCAGCACGGCGGTGGGCCCGTTCGCGGTCAGCAACGGCTTCATCGACCCGGCGCGCATCCCGCACAACGGTACCTGCACCGTGCGCATCTGGCAGGCCAACATCGGCAAGACCATCCTGGCGCATGTGCCGATCGTGGACGGCCAGGTTCAGGAAGACGGTGATTTCGAACTGGATGGCGTGACCTTTCCGGCCGCCGAGATCCAGCTGGAGTTCCTGGACCCTTCCGATGAGGGCGAGGGCGGGGCGATGTTCCCGACCGGCAATCTGGTCGACACGCTCGACGTGCCGGGCGTAGGCAGCTTCCAGGTCACGATGATCACCGCCGGCATTCCGACCATCTTCCTCAATGCGGCCGACCTGGGCTACACCGGTACCGAACTGCAGCCGGCGATCAATGAGGACAAGGCGGCCCTGGCGCGTTTCGAAGCGATCCGCGCTCACGGCGCGGTGCGCATGGGGCTGATCGAGACCGTCGAACAGGCCGCGACCCGTCAGCACACGCCGAAGGTGGCCTTCGTCGCCCCGGCGCAGGATTACGTGTCCTCCAGCGGCAAGCAGATCGCCGCCGGTGAGATGGACCTGCATGCGCGCGCGCTGTCCATGGGCAAGCTGCACCACGCGATGATGGGCACCGCCGCGGTCGCCATCGGGACGGCGGCCGCCATCCCGGGCACGCTGGTGAACCTGGCGGCCGGTGGTGGTGAGCGTGAATCGGTGAATTTCGGTCATCCCTCCGGCACGCTTCGCGTGGGCGCGCAGGCGGCGCTCGTTTGCGGTCAATGGACGGTGACCAAGGCCATCATGAGCCGCAGCGCCCGCGTGTTGATGGACGGTGCAGTACGGGTGCCTGCCACTACCTTGTAGTTCCAACAGGAGAATCGCGATGTCCGGTCATGACAGTCACAGCAACCAGCGCCCCGCGTGGGACACGGTCCTGACCGACATCGTCGATTACGTCCGCGACTATCCGGTCAGGTCGCCGCTGGCATACACCACCGCGCGGCACTGCCTGATCGATACGTTGGGCTGCGGACTCGCGGCGCTTTCGTTCCCGGCCTGCAGCAAGCTGCTCGGGCCGGTGGTGCCGGGCATGCGGGTGATCAACGGCGCGCGCGTCCCCGGGACCCGCTTCGAGCTGGATCCGGTGCAGGGCGCCTTCAACATCGGCGCGATGATCCGCTGGCTGGATTTCAACGACACCTGGCTGGCCGCAGAGTGGGGGCACCCTTCGGACAACCTCGGCGGCATCCTCGCCACCGCCGATTGGCTCAGCCGCAATGCCGAGGCGCTGCGCAGGGCGCCACTGACCATGCGCGATGTGCTGGAGGCGATGATCAAGGCGCATGAAATCCAGGGCTGCCTGGCGTTGGAGAATGCGTTCAACCGGGTCGGGCTGGATCATGTGGTGCTGGTCAAGGTCGCCTCCACGGCGGTGGTGTCGCACATGCTCGGCCTGGATCGCGAGCGCATGCTCAATGCGCTGTCGCTGGCCTGGGTGGATGGGCAGTCGCTGCGTACTTATCGGCACGCGCCCAACACCGGCTCGCGCAAGAGCTGGGCAGCCGGTGATGCCACCAGCCGTGCGGTGCGCCTGTCGCTGATGGCCGCGGCCGGGGAGATGGGCTATCCCAGTGCGCTGACCGCGCCGACCTGGGGCTTCTACGATGTCTCCTTCGGCGGGCAGCCGTTCCGCTTCCAGCGGCCTTACGGCAGCTACGTGATGGAAAACGTGCTGTTCAAGATCAGCTATCCGGCCGAGTTCCATGGCCAGACCGCGGTGGAAGCGGCGATGCAGGTGCATGCGCAGATGCGCGCCAGCGGCAAACGCAGCGAAGACATCGCGCAGATCACCCTGCGCACGCAGCAGGCCTGCCTGCGCATCATCGACAAACCCGGCCCGCTGCATAACCCGGCCGACCGCGATCACTGCGTGCAGTACATGGTGGCGATCGGGCTGATCTTTGGCCGGCTGGTCGCCGAGGACTACGAAGACGACGTCGCCGCCGACCCGCGCATCGATCCGCTGCGGGCGAAGATCACCTGCGTCGAAGACCCGCAGTTCACGGCCGACTACCTGGACCCGGACAAGCGCAGCATCGCCAATGCGCTGCATGTGACCTTCGCCGATGGCAGCACGATGGAGGCCGTGGTCGAGTACCCGCTGGGCCACGCCCGGCGCCGGGTCGAGGGCATCCCGCGGCTGGAGGACAAGTTCCGCCGGCACCTGGCCGGGGCGTTCCCGACCGTGCAGCAGCGTCGGATCCTGGACGTCTCGTTGGACCCCGTGGCGCTGGAGGCGATGCCGGTGCACGAGTACGTGGACCTCTACGTCGCCGGGTAGGGCCGACCGTTGGCCGGCTGCCCTTGGCGGTGGCCCTGCCGGCCACCCATGACGCCCCATCGTCCGCGGTCGCCCGCGAACGAGCGGGGACGGCCCGTATACTGGCCGCCTTGTTCAAGGAGTGACGTCATGGCTAGCCGCAGTCGGTTCGGGCAGTGGAGCTGGAAGGGAATCGCGGGCCTGGCGCTGGTCGCCGGCCTGGCCATCGGCGTCGGCGGTTGCAAGCGCAACGAGAGCGGGCAGCTGCCCGCACCGTCCGGCGCGCCGATCACGGCCAAGGCCGAGGCGGTCACCGAGTTCACCCTGGTCCGGGCCTATCCCGATCAGAAGAGCGACGGCCTGTCGCTGGCGCTGGAGTTCTCGCGCCCGCTGGTCGGCACCCAGGATTTCGACGCGCTGGTCCGCTTCGCCGAGAAGGTCGGCACCGAGGACAGCAGCTGGTCGCTGTCCGAGGATGGCAAGACCCTGCGCTATCCGTTCGTGGAGGCGGCCAAGGAATATTCGCTGATCGTCTCGCCCGACCTGCTCGCCGCCGATGGCAGCCGGATCGGCAAGGAGCTGCGCCAGAAGGTCTTCACCGGCGAGCTCAAGCCGGTGGCCGGGTTCGCCTCGCAGGGCAGCGTGCTGCCGGCCAAGGACAGCCGCGGCCTGCCGGTGGTCTCGGTCAACGTGCCGGAAGTGGACGTGGAATTCCTGCGCGTACGCGAGAAGGAACTGCCGAACTTCTTCAGCCAGTACCAGCGCGGCGGCCGCCGCGGCAGCTGGGAGCTGGACAGCGACTACGGCGACAAAACGCCGATGTCGCAGCTGGCCGAGCCGGTCTACGTCAACCGCTTCGTGATCGGCGGCAAGCAGAACGAGCGCGTCCTCACCTACCTGCCGACCCAGGACATCAAGGAGCTGCAGCAGCCCGGCCTGTACTTTGCGGTGATGAAGCGCAGTGGCTCGTTCGAAGGCGAGTATGACACCGCCTTCTTCACCGTCAGCGACATCGGCCTGCATACGCGTGCCTACAAGGACAAGCTGTTCGTGCACACCGCCTCGCTGCAGAGCGGGGCGTCGTTGAAGAAGATCGAGCTGCGTATCCTCGATGGCAAGGGCGAGGTGGTGCTCAAAGGCGCGACCGACGGCAATGGCAACGCGCTGCTCAACTACACGCTCGATGCCAGCCATGTGCTGATCGCCAGCAGTGGCGGCGATACCTCGATGCTGCCCTTCAATCAGCCCGCGCTGGACCTGAGCGAGTTTGCCGTGGCCGGGCGCGACAACGCCTGGTTCGACGTGTTCACCTGGTCGGGCCGCGATCTGTACCGCCCGGGCGAGACCGTGCGCATTTCCGCCCTGCTGCGTGACAACGACGGCAAGCCGGTGAAGCCACAGCCGGTCTTCCTGCGCCTGAAGCAGCCGGACGGCAAGACCTTCCGCGAGACTCGCCTGACCCCCGGCGAGCAGGGCTACTTCAGCTTCGAGCAGCTGATCCCGGCCGAGGCGCCGACCGGGCGCTGGCAGGTGGAGTTCCGCACCAACCCGGCCAGCAAGGAAGCGATCCAAGGCATGACCCTGCGCATCGAAGAGTTCCTGCCCGAGCGCATGAAGCTGGACCTGGACAGCGCGCAGAAGACGCTCAAGCCGGGTGAGCCGCTCAAGCTGCAGGCCGATGCGGCGTATCTGTACGGGGCCCCGGCCGACGGCAACCGCTTCACCGCACGCCTGGCCGTGGCGGCCGAGCAGTCGCCGGTCGAGTCGCTGCCGGGCTACTTCTTCGGTGATCCGACCACCGCGCTGCCGCGCGAGGCGCGCGACGTCATCGATACCCAGTTCCCGGCCGACGGCAAGCTGCGCCAGGACGTGGAGCTGCCGGCCGAGGTCAAGGCGACCGCACCGATCGCCGTGGTGCTCTCCGGCAGCGTGTATGAAACCGGTGGCCGCACCGTGACCCGCACCTTGAAGCGGGTGATGTGGCCGGCCGCTGCGCTGGTGGGTGTGCGCCCGCTGTTCGATCCCAAGGACGGCGCCGATGCCAACAGTAATGCGCGCTTCGAACTGATGCGCGTGGACGCGGCGGGCAAGCCGCAGCCGGCCAAGGGCCTGAAGGTCACGCTGGTGCGCGAGCTGCGCGATTACCACTGGACCTTCAACGACAACCGCTGGGATTACGACTTCACCCGCCGCTTCGAGAACAAGGACACCCGCACCGTCGACGCCGGCAGTGCGGCGGTCGGCGTTGATTTCCCGGTGGAGTGGGGCGAGTACCGGCTGGACGTGTTCGATCCGGCCACCGGGCTGACCAGCCGCTATCCGTTCAATGCCGGCTGGAGCTGGAACGACGACAACCGCGGCCTGGATGCACGCCCGGACAAGATCAAGCTGGCGTTGGACAAGACCGCCTACAAGGCCGGCGATACCGTGCGCGTCACCGTGACCCCGCCGCATGCCGGCAAGGGCGTGCTGATGGTCGAGAGCGACAAGATGCTCTACGTCCAAGATATCGACGCCAAGCCGGGCAGCACCTACGACATTCCGGTCACCGCCGAGTGGGAACGTCACGACGTCTACATCACCGCGCTGGTGTTCCGTGGCGGTAGTGCGCCGAGCAAGATCACCCCGGCCCGTGCGGTCGGCGTGGTGCATGTGCCGATGGACCGCAAGGCGCGGCAGATCGCAGTGGGCCTGGTGGCCCCCAAGCAGATGCGCCCGGAGCAGACGCTGCCGGTCACCGTGAGCGCCCCGCAGCTGGCCGGCAAGGTCGCACATGTGACCGTTTCGGCGGTGGACGTGGGCATCCTCAACATCACCCGCTTCCCGGTGCCCGATGCCGCCGGCCACTTCTTCGCGCAGCGTCGCCTGGGCGTGGATGCGTATGACATCTACAGCCGCGTGATCGAGAGCTTCGACGGCAGCAGCGGCAAGCTGAAGTTCGGTGGCGACATGGCGCTGGCGGCGATGCCGCAGGCCAAGCGCCCGACTGCGCGCGTACAGACCGTGGACCTGTTCTCCGGCCCGGTGAAGCTCGATGCCAAGGGCATTGCCCGGATAGCGTTGAAGGTGCCGGATTTCAACGGCACGCTGCGCGTCTCGGCGCTGGTCTACGCCGATGACCAGTACGGCAAGCGCGATGTGGAAACGGTAGTGCGCGCGCCGATCCTGGCCGAAGCCAGCATGCCGCGCGTGATGGCGCCCGGCGATACCAGCACGGTGACCCTGGACGTGCAGAACTTCACCGGGAAACCGGGCGAGTTCAAGGTGCAGGTCGATGGTATCGGCCCGCTGACCCTGGGCGAATCCAGCCGCACGCTCAAGCTCAATGCGGACGCCAAGAGCACGCTCAGCTTCCCGCTGACCGCGCGCGAGGGCTATACCGTGGCCAAGGTGCGGGTGCGCGTGGACGGCAACGGCTTCAAGGTCGATCGCCGCTATGACCTGCCGGTGCGCGCGGCGTGGCCGCAGGTGCTGCGCGCACAGACCCGCACGCTGGATCCGCTGGCCGCCGTCACGATGGAGGCCGGACTGGCCGATGGCCTGATGAACGATTCGGTGACCGCGCGCATGCTGGTCAGCGCGCTGCCGCCGATTCCCTTCGCCAGTGCCTTGAACGGCGCGCTCAACTACCCGTATGGCTGCGCCGAGCAGACCACCAGCAAGGGCTATGCCGCGCTGATGCTGGATGAGGCGACCTCGGCCATGCTGGGCGCGGACGGGCTGGATGCCAAGACCCGTCGTGAGCGCATGGAAGGTGCCTTCGGCCGCCTGGCCTCGATGCAGGTCGCCAACGGCAACTTCTCGATGTGGGGCGACGACGGCTACATCAATCCGTGGCTGACCCCGTACATCGCCGAGTTCCTGCTCGACGCCAAGGACGCCGGATTCGCGGTCCCGGACAACGTGCTGCAGAAGGCGCTGAACCGCCTGAGCGAAGATCTGCTGTCCGGTGGCAACCAGTTCTATGGCGAGGACCGCCGCGAGAACCTGAAGTTCGCCAACCAGGCGTATTCGGGCTACGTGCTGGCCCGGGTCAACCGTGCACCGCTGGGTACCCTGCGCGCGCTGTACGACAACGAACGCAGCAAGTCGCTGACCGGCCTGTCGCTGGTGCACCTGGGCATCGCGCTGTCCCTGCAGGGCGATCACAAGCGCGGCGATGCGGCCATTGCCGCTGGCTTTGCCAAGCGTGCGGACGACCGTCCGGCCTACTTTGGCGATTACGGCAGCGCGGTGCGCGATGACGCGTTGATGATCGCGCTGCTGCACGAGCGCAAGCTGTCCAAGCCGGCCTACGATGCCCGTGCGATCGATCTTGGTCGCGCGCTGGATGCCCGCCGCAACAGTGGCTGGATGTGGCTGAGCACCCAGGAGCAGGTGGCGCTGGCCCGCATGGGCAAGGCGTTGTCGGCCAACCAGAAGAAGCTGGTCTCCGGCGAACTGGTGGTGGGCGGGGAGAGCGAGAGCATCTCCGCGCGCCGCATGTTCGGCCGCAGCTTCGACTACGCCGCGCTGGCCAAGGGCGTGCGCTTCACCCCGCAGGGGGAGCCGCCCATGTTCGCCAGCCTGGAAGTGGCCGGCATTCCGCGCACTCCGCCCGAGCCGGACAGCCGCACGCTCGGCGTGGAGCGCAGCTGGTACACCACCGATGGCAAACCGTGGACGCCGCGTCCGCTGAAGGAAGGCGAGGCCCTGATCGTGCGGGTCAGCGTCACCCCGAACGTGGACATGCCCGATGCACTGCTGACTGATCTGCTCCCGGCCGGGCTGGAGATCGAGAACTTCAACCTGGGCGATGCCAAGCAGTGGGCCGATGTGGTGGTCGACGGGCTGAGCGTCAACGATCGTGGCGATGCAGCCAACATCAAGCACGAGGAGTTCCGCGACGACCGTTACGTGGCCGCGCTGAAGCTCTCGCGTGGCAGCACTGCCAAGGTGTTCTATCTGGTGCGCGCGGTGACGCCGGGCACGTATCGCGTGCCGCCGCCGCTGGTGGAGGACATGTACCGTCCGGACCTGCGGGGCGTGGGGCGCAGCCTGCCGGCATCGCTGACTGTGGTGCAGCCCTGATCGTAGGCGGGCCGTCTGGTTGACGGCCCGCTTGCCTCGCTGCTGAATTGATATGACGTCTCTTTTTTCCAAGCAGTCATGGGCAACCGTGCGACGCAACGTGCTGCCCTGCCTGCGATGGGCCATGGCCGCGGTGCTCACGCTGCTGTTGGTGCTGGATCTCGCGTTTCCGCCCCCGCTGCCCAGGCAGCGCGACACCAGCACCCTGGTGGTCGCGCGTGATGGCACGCCGCTGCGCGCGTTCGCCGATGCGGACGGGGTGTGGCGTTACCCGGCCTCCGCCGACAGCGTCTCGCCACTGTACCTGCAGGCACTGCTCAACTACGAAGACCGCTGGTTCTGGCGGCATCCCGGCATCAATCCGTGGGGGCTGTTGCGGGCCGGCAAGCAGTGGCTGTTCGCGCAGCGGATCGTCTCCGGCGGCTCGACCCTGACCATGCAGGTCGCCCGCATCCTCGACCCGCATACGCGTACGCCGTGGGGCAAAGCCAAGCAGCTGCTGCGCGCGGTGCAGCTGGAGCTGCACCTGAGCAAGGCGCAGATCCTGGCGCTGTACCTGGAGCGCGCGCCCTACGGTGGCACCATCGAAGGCGTGGAGGCGGCCAGCTGGGCCTATCTGGGCAAGCCGGCCTCGCAGCTGTCGCATGCCGAGGCCGCGCTGCTGGCGGTGTTGCCACAGTCGCCCAGCCGGTTGCGTCCGGACCGCCATCCGGAGGCGGCGCAACGTGCGCGCGACAAGGTGCTGGAGCGGATGGCGTCGCTTGGCGTGTGGTCACGAGAAGAGGTCGACGATGCGCGCATCGAGGCGGTGGTCACCCGTGCGCTGCAGCCTCCGTTGCATGCGGCATTGTTGGCCCAGCGCCTGCGCTCGGCGCAGCCGCGGGCGGCGCGGATCGAGAGCACGCTGGATATCGGCCTGCAGCGCACGCTGGAAGAACGCGTGTCTTCGTATTTTTCGCAGCTGCCCGAGCGCACCTCGGCGGCCCTGTTGGTGGTGGACAACCGAACGCTTGAGGCACGCGCCTATGTTGGCTCGGTGGCCTTCGGCGACAAGCAGCGGCTCGGCCATGTGGACATGGTGCAGGCCTGGCGCTCACCGGGCTCCACGCTCAAGCCGTTCCTGTACGGCATGGCGCTGGATGATGGCCTGATCCATTCGGAAAGCCTGATGGTGGACGCGCCGCAGAGTTTCGGTGGGTACCGGCCCGGCAACTTCGACGCGGCCTTCAACGGGCCGGTCAGTGCCTCCACGGCACTGCGTCTGTCGCTGAACGTGCCGGCGGTGGATCTGCTGGACCGGGTCGGCTCGGCACGTTTCGCCGCACGCCTGTCGCACGCCGGCATCAATCTGCGCTTTCCACACGGCAGTGCGCCGAACCTGTCGCTGATACTCGGCGGTACCGGTGCGCGGCTGGAGGACCTGGTCGGTACCTTCGCCGCGTTCAACCGCAACGGCATCGCCGGTCGAGTGCGATACACCGCCGCGGACGCCGTGATCGAGCGACGCCTGATGTCACCGGGCGCGGCGTGGATCACCCGCGAGATGCTCGAGTCCAATCCGCGCCCGGGCTATGGCGCCGGCACATTCGACGTCACCGGCCGCCCCCGTGTGGCCTGGAAGACCGGCACCAGCTACGGCTACCGCGATGCCTGGGCGATCGGCACGACGCGCCATTACACGGTAGGTGTGTGGGTGGGGCGCCCGGATGGCACGCCGCTGCCCGGGCAGTACGGTGCGGTGACCGCCCTGCCGCTGATGTTCGAAGTGATCGACAGCCTGCCGCGCCACGCCGGCGATGCCAGTGCAGCGCCGATGCCGGCAAGCGTGGCACAGGCCGATATCTGCTGGCCGACCGGCGGCTTGGCGGAGCAGACCGCAGCGCCCCTGTGCCAACGCCGGATGCCGGCCTTCGTGCTGGACGGGGTCGTGCCGCCGACCTTCGCCGAACGCGAGGCGCGGCTGTGGCAGCCGGGTCTGCAGCGTTTCCAGGTGGATGTGCGTACGGGGCTGCGGCTGTCGCCGGAGTGCAGCCGGCCCCATGCGGCGGAGCCGCGTGAGATCGCGCGCTGGCCGGCGCTGTTGTCGCCGTGGCTGCCGCAGGCCCAGCGTCAGGCCTCGCAGTTGCCTGCGTTGTCTCCGGACTGCAGCGACGACGGTCGCGAGAGCGGCGGGACCCTGCATATCGAGGGGCTCAACGATCGCGCCACCCTCGCACGCGCCCCGAATGCCGAGCACGGCGTGCGCCTGCAACTGCGTGCACTGGGCAATGAAACGACGGTGGATTGGCTGCTGGACGACCGCTGGATTGCCCGCACCGAAGGGGCACGCCTGTTCCAGCGCGACTTTGATGAAGTCGGTGAGCACACGTTGACCGCGCTGGCCGCCGATGGCGCGTGGACGCAGGTTCGGTTCCGGATCCTGCACTGACGTTGCGCTGCGCAGATTCTGGTGGTGCCGGCCGCTGGCCGGCACTGCACTCCGTTCGGATAGTGCGGGGAGCCGGCCAGCGGCCGGCACTACAGCACCAGGCGCCGGCCAGCGGCCGGCATTACTCCCCGATCCAGCCGTCCAGCAGATCGGCGAATTCGTCGGCGTGTTCTTCTTCCTGCGCCAGGATCTCTTCGAGGATGCGCTTGGTCGTGGTGTCCTTGTCGCCCACGAAGTTGATCATCTCGCGGTAGCTGTCGATCGCGATGCGCTCGGCAATCAGGTTCTCGCGGACCATGTCGCGCAGGTCGCTGCCTTCCTTGTACTCGGCATGCGAGCGCGCGGTGAGGGTGTCCGGATTGAGGTCGGGCTCGCCGCCCAGCTGCACGATGCGTTCGGCCAGCTTGCCGGCGTGCGCCTGCTCCTGCTGCGCGTGCTCCAGGAACTCGGCCTTGATCGAATCGGCGAGCATGCCCTTGGCCATGAAGTAATGGCGGTAGTAGCGCAGCACGCAGACGTACTCGGTGGCGAGCGCATCGTTGAGCAGCTTGATGACCGCTTCGCGGTCGGCACTGTAGCTGTCGGTGATGGCGCCATCTTCGATGTCCTTGCGGGCCTTGGCACGCAGGGTGGCGGTGTCGCTGATGCCCGGCGGGCGGCTGTTGTCCGGGGTGGCGTTCGGGGTGTTCTTGGCTGGCTTTGACATGGCTGGCCGGGTTCCTCTCTTGCGTGGGTCTAGCGGGGGAGATGCTCCAGCACGTACTGCGCCGAAGACACGTCGAATTTTCCGGGTTCCTCGATGAAGGTCTCGCGCACGACACCGTCTTCGACGTACAGCGCGAAGCGGCGCGAGCGGATGCCCATCCCCGAGCTGCTGGCATCCATTTCCAGGCCCAGCGCACGGGTGAACTCCCCATTGCCGTCAGACAGCAGCTGCAGGCCGTCGGGCACCTGCTGGCTCTCGCCCCAGGCCTTCATCACGAACGGATCGTTGACCGCCATGCAGAACACCTCGATCCCGCGGTGGCGGAATTCGGGGAAGTGCTCGATGAAGCCGGGCAGGTGCCGGGCCGAACAGGTCGGGGTGAATGCGCCGGGCACGCCGAACAGCACCGCTTTGCGCGAATCGAACAGGGCATGGGTATCGATGGTTTCCATGCCCTCGCGGATGCGCTTGAGGGTGACTTCGGGAATGCGGTCGCCAACGTGGATGGTCATGCGGACTCCTTGGACACAGGCAGGGTAGTGAGGGGCATGGGATGGCCATGTCAACGTTGAAAAGCCGCCGTGAAGACCCATCTGTAGCGGGAAAGGCGGGCGACGGGGGCAGCGTAGCCGCCCGCGATGTCCGCCGCATTGCGCAGGATCATTCGCGCCCGGCGTCACGGTGGGCCGGTCTGCAGCAGCTAGAATTGCGCGGACGGCGCCCGCCCACGCGGGTGGCCGAACTTAGTCGAGGTGTTTGGATGGAATTCAAGGATTACTACGCCACGCTCGGGGTGGAACCCACCGCGGGCGATGCTGAGATCAAGACCGCGTACCGCCGCCTGGCGCGCAAGTACCACCCGGATGTGAGCAAGGAAGCCGGGGCCGAGGACAAATTCAAAGCGGTCAACGAGGCTTACGAGGCGCTGCGCGATCCGCAGAAGCGCGCGGCCTATGACCAGCTCAAGGCGCAGGGCTACCGGCCCGGCGAGGAGTTCCATGCCCCGCCGAACTACGGCGGTGGCCAGGGCTATGACTTCGAAGAGGTGTTCGGTGGCGGCGCCGGTGGCGGCGGCTTCAGTGACTTCTTCGAAAGCCTGTTCGCGCGCCAGCGCGGCGGCGGTGGTGGCCGCGCCAGTGGCTTCGGCGGCGCCAGCCAGGGCCCGCAGCCGACCCGCGACACGCGCGCCAAGCTGTCCGTGCCGCTGGAGGCTGCCTACCAGGGCGACAGCCTGCGCATCAACGTGGGCGGCAAGCAGCTGGACGTGCGCGTGCCCAAGGGCATCCGGCCGGGCCAGGTGATCCGGCTGGGCGGGCAGGGCACCGGTGGCGGCAACCTGCTGCTGGAGGTGGAATACGCCGAACACCCGCAGTTCGAGGTGGATGGCCGCAACATCCTGTACACGCTGCAGGTGACCCCGTGGCAGGCCGCACTGGGGACGAGCATCAGCGTGCCGACGCTGGGCGGAGCAGTGGAGCTGAAGGTGCCGGCCGAGTCCGATGCCGGCCGCAAGCTGCGCCTGCGTGGCCGCGGCCTGCCGGGCAACCCGGATGGCGATCAGATCGTGGAGCTGGAGATCATCGCGCCGGCGCCCACCGATGAGGCGCAGAAGAAAGCGTACAAGACGCTGGCCAAGGCATTCGGCGAGAAGCTGTGATGCAAGGCGTTTGCCTTCGCGGTAGGAGCCGACCGTTGGTCGGCTCACCTTGCTGTCGGCTTACCGTGCCATAGGCTCACGCCGTCGGCGGCTCCTGGTGGCTGAAAACGCGCTCCAGCACCTCGGACAGCTCGTCTTCGGAAAAAGGCTTGGTGATGTATGCCTTGGCCCCCTGGCGCATGCCCCACATGCGGTCGGTGTCCTGGTCCTTGGTGGTCACCAGGATCACCGGAATGTGCTTGGTCGAGGCGTCGCGGGCCAAGGTACGGGTCGCCTGGAAGCCATTGAGATTGGGCATCACCACGTCCATCAGCACCAGATCGGGCAGCTCGGCCTTCGCCGTTTCCACCCCGGCAGCGCCATCGGTGGCGGTCAGGATCTCGTGCCCGAGTTTTTCGACGATCCGCTGTATCCCCAACAGCTGCGACGGTGAATCGTCGACGATCAGAATGCGTGCCATGGTGTTCCCCGTGTGATGCCCGCAGTGTAGTGCGGGCCTCGCATTGGCGTGAAGCACCGGGCGTGCCGTCCGTCGCCCGGCTGCCACGCTCAGTCGATTCGTACCACCGTGCGGCCGTGGTTGCCGCCCGCGAGCAGCGCATCGAACGCCGCCGGCAGGCCATCCAGCCCGACCTCGCCGGTGCAGATCGTCTCCAGATGCGCCGGCTTCCACTCGCCGCCCAGCTTGTCCCAGACCGCTTCGCGCAGATCACGTGGTGCGCCGGAGGACGACACACCCAGCAGCGATACGCCGCGGATGATGAAGGGCATCACCGTCATGTCCAATGCCGGGCTGGCGGCGAGACCGGCACTGACCACCGAACCGTAGGGCACGGTCTGGGCCAGCAGGCTGGTCAGCATCGCACCGCCGGCGTTGTCCAGGCCACCGCCGAACCGCGCCGATTCCATCGGGCGGGAGGTCGCCAGCACATCACGCGGCAGAACCTCGCGGGCCCCCAGGCCTCGCAGATAGCCGGCCTGGTCGGCCTTGCCGCTGATCGCATGCACCTCGAAACCGGCCCGGGTGAAGATATCCACCGCCAGCGAGCCGACCCCGCCGGTGGCCCCGGTTACTGCCAGCGGCCCGTGGGCGGGGGTCTGCCGGTTGTCCAGCATCCGCACCAAGGCCAGCGCGGCAGTAAACCCGGCCGTCCCCAGGATCATCGCCTCGCGCGGGCTCAGCCCGGCCGGCTGGGGGATCACCGCACTGGCGGCCAGGCGCACATACGGGCTGTAGCCCCCATCGCGGGTCTCGCTGAGCCCGCACCCGGTGGCGAGCACCGCATCGCCTTCGCGGTAGGCCGGGTCGGTCGAAGCGACCACCGTGCCGGCCACGTCGATACCGCCGACCAGCGGGAATCGCCGCAGGATCTTGCCCTTGCCGGTGCCGGCCAACGCATCTTTATAGTTGACCGAGGACCAGTGCGCGCGGAGGACCACCTCGCCTGGGTTGAGCTGGTCCAAGCCGATCGGTTCCAGCGCGGCGTGGTGGCCGGTATCGTCCTGGTGGATGCGGAAAGCGTTGAACCGGTCGGGAATTGCCATGAAGATGCCTGACGGGGGGAAACCACCACCATACCCGCTGCGGTTATGAATCGTTCCCCGAGATGCGTGACCCCTTCCAATCCTGTCGATCTGCCCCATCTAGTAGAATCGACAACGTTTTAACGGTTGACGGTGCGGGAGTGGCCCGCAGGCAACCTTACCTTGATGGAGCGTGCATGGCCTGGAATACACCCGGCGGCAACAAGGGCGGACAAGGCCCCGACGAGAATCGACGTGGGCCGTTCGGTCCTCGCGGTGGCGGCAATGGCGGCGGTTGGGGCGGTTTGCCCGGTCCGCTGAAAGACCTGTTCGATGGCGGCATCCTGCGCTGGGTTGCAGTGGCTGCGGTGTTGCTGCTGCTGTTCTCCAGCTTCCAGCTGATCGGCGAACAGCAACGCGGCGTCGTGCTGCGCTTCGGTCAATTCCATCGCATCCTGCAGCCTGGCCCGAACTTCAAGCTGCCCTGGCCGCTGGAATCGGTGACCAAGGTCAATGCCACCGAGATCAAGACGTTCAGCAGCCAGGTACCGGTCCTGACCCGCGACGAGAACATCGTCAACGTCTCGCTCAACGTCCAGTACCGTATCGATGATCCGCGCCTGTACCTGTTCGGCTCGGTCGATGCCGACCAGGTGCTCGAACAGACCGCGCAGAGCGCGGTGCGTGAGCAGGTCGGTCGTGCCGACCTCAACAATGTGCTGAACAACCGTGGCCCGCTGGCCGTGGCCGCCGAAGAGCGCCTGCAGGCCTCACTCGGCAGCTACCGCACCGGTCTGTCGGTGACCGGCCTGACCCTGCCCGATGCCCGTCCGCCCGAGGAGGTCAAGCCGGCCTTCGACGAGGTCAACGGCGCCCAGCAGGTCAAGGAGCGTCTGATCAACGAAGCGCAGGCCTACGCGGCCAAGGTGGTTCCGGAAGCGCGCGGCCAGGCCTCGCGGGCCCGGACCACCGCTGAAGGCTACAAGCAGGCCGTGGTCGCCAAGGCCGAGGGTGATGCCGAGCGCTTCAGCCTGCTGCAGGTCCAGTACAAGGACGCCCCGGAAGTCACGCGCAAGCGCCTGTGGCTGGAAACCGTGCAGAAGGTGCTCTCGGAGAACCGCAAGATCATCGGTGGCGATGGCCGCCAGCTGATCTACGTGCCGATGCCGGGCGACAACCGCACCAGCAGCACCAACGCCGCCCCGGCGGTGACCCCGGAAGTCATGCTGCCGTCGCTGCCTGCCAGCACGGCCGTGGATGGCGTTCGCAATGCGGAGCGTCCGACGACGCGCCCGACCGGTCGTGAGGAGGGCAGCCGATGAGAAGTTCACTGTGGATTGGTCTGGCCGTAGCGGTCCTGCTCGGCCTGCTGGGTTCGGTTTACGTGGTCCGTGAGGACCAGACCGCGATGGTGCTGAACCTGGGCAAGGTGGTCCGTGCGGACATCAAGCCGGGCCTGCACTTCAAGGTGCCGCTGGTGGAAACGGTGCGCGTGTTCGATCGCCGCTTCCAGGTGCTCGACACCGCCCCGGCGCGTTACTTCACCGCTGAGCAGAAGGATGTCAGCGTCGACTTCTTCGCCATCGGTTACATCTCCGACGTGCGCGCGTACTTCCGTGCGACCGGCGGCGACGCCCGCGTGGCCAATGCCCGTCTGGCTCCGATCATCACCGACTCGCTGCGCAACCAGATCAACTCGCGCTCGTTGCAGCAGCTGGTGTCCGGGGATCGCAGCGAACTGATCGCCAACCAGCTGACCGGCATCAACGAGTCGGTCAAGGCGCTCGGCATGCAGATCATCGACCTGCGCATCAAGCAGATCGACCTGCCGACCGACAGCCAGGTGATCAACGATGTGTACGAGCGCATGCGCGCCCAGCGTAAGCAGGAAGCGGCCAAGCTGCGCGCCGAGGGTGAAGAGCAGTCGCTGACCATCCGTGCCCAGGCTGATCGCGAGAGCACCGTGATCGTGGCCGAAGCCGAGCGCGACGCCCAGCAGCTGCGTGGTGCCGGCGATGCCGACGCCGCCCGCATCTACGGCAAGGCCGGCTCGGCCGACCCGTCGTTCTACGCGTTCTACCGCAGCCTGGAGGCCTACCGTGGCTCCATGACCGACGGCAACGGCGTGATCGTGCTCGACAAGAACGACCCGTTCCTGCAGTACCTCAAGAGCGATCGCTGAGGCCGCAGGCGGTAGTCATCCACGGGGACCCGGTGCAGACCGGGTCCCCGTTTTGTTTGTGGAGATGTCATGAAAGATCTGTTCTCGGCCCTGTGCCTGGTCGCCGTGCTCGAAGGCCTGTTCCTGTTCGCCGCCCCGTTGGCCTGGAAGCGGATGGCCGAGCAGTTGCTGATGCTGCGCAGCAGCGCCCTGCGCACCTGGGGCGGGGTGATCCTGCTGGCGGGCCTGACCACCCTGTGGTGGTTGAAGCACTGAGCGGGTTACCGCCACGCGCCGGCACTCCCCGGGCGGCGGTCCTGACCGGCCGGTGAAGTCCACCGGCCCCCGGGGTGGCAGCGGCCACCGGAAACCCGGATAATGCACAAAAGCCGGACGGGCACTCTGTTTCAGAGTCACTCGTCCGGCTTTTTCCGTGTCTGGGTACCCCAGTGTCGGCGCGCTCCCCGCTGGAGCCCGCCACCCCGCGCTGAGCGGCCACCCCGGCATGGTCCCAAACCCGCGGCCCCGATGGCCGCACAAAAACCAGGAGTTACCCGTCATGGGTCAGTCAGTTGTCGTGTTGGGTGCCCAGTGGGGCGATGAAGGCAAGGGCAAGATCGTCGATCTGCTCACCGAGGAAATCGGCGCTGTCGTGCGCTTCCAGGGCGGCCACAATGCCGGCCACACGCTGGTCATCAATGGCAAGAAGACCGTGCTGCACCTGATTCCGTCGGGCATCCTGCGTGAAGACGCGCTGTGCCTGATCGGCAACGGCGTGGTGATCTCGCCGGCCGCGCTGCAGAAGGAAATCGCCGAGCTGGAAACCTCCGGCGTGGAAGTCCGTTCGCGCCTGAAGATCTCCCCGGCCGCGCCGCTGATCATGCCGTACCACATCGCCCTGGACCAGGCGCGCGAACGCGCTGCCGGCGGCAAGGCGATCGGCACCACCGGCCGTGGCATCGGCCCGGCGTATGAAGACAAGGTGGCGCGTCGCGGTATCCGCATCGCCGACCTGCATTACCCGGCCCAGCTGGAGGAACTCCTGCGCACCGCGCTGGATTACCACAACTTCGTGCTGACCAATTACCTCAAGACCGACGCGGTCGACTTCCAGAAGACCTACGACGAAGCACTGGCCTTCGGCGAATACGTCGAGCCGATGAAGTCCGACGTTGCCGGCATCCTGCACGACCTGCGCAAGCAGGGTAAGCGCGTGCTGTTCGAAGGCGCCCAGGGCGCACTGCTGGACATCGACCACGGCACCTATCCCTACGTCACCAGCTCCAACACCACCGTCGGTGGTGCACTGGCCGGTGCCGGCGTCGGTGCCGATGCGATCGACTACGTGCTGGGTATCGCCAAGGCCTACGCGACCCGCGTCGGCGGTGGCCCGTTCCCGACCGAGCTGGACGATGAAGTCGGCCAGGGCATCCGCGACCGCGGTGCCGAGTACGGTGCCTCGACCGGCCGCCCGCGTCGTTGCGGCTGGATGGACATCGTCGCGCTCAAGCGCGCCGTGGCCATCAACGGCATCAGCGGCCTGTGCATCACCAAGCTGGACGTGCTCGATGGCATGGAAAAGCTGAAGGTCTGCATCGCGTACGAGTACCGCGGCAAGCGTACCGAGTACGCCCCGCTGGACGCGCAGGGCTGGGAAGAATGCACGCCGGTGTACCTGGAGTTCCCGGGCTGGACCGAGAACACCCATGGCATCACCAACTGGGATGATCTGCCGCCGGCCGCCCGCGCTTACCTGCGCGCGCTGGAAGAGCTGGCCGGTTGCCCGGTGAGCATCGTCTCGACCGGCCCGGACCGCGACCACACCATGGTGCTGCAGGATCCGTTCGCCTGATCAGGTGGGCACTGACGGGCGATGCCTGGCGGTGCCACCCGGGGTAAATGAAAAAGCCCCGCGCGAGCGGGGCTTTTTCGTGGGCGCCATGCGCGCGATACCATGGCATGCTGTGCGGCCTCTCAACAATCAGATGGGGCAGCATGGAATCTGCTGATGACGCCACCACCGGCATGAACACTGCGAACCGCGCGCTGCATGCGGTGGTCACCGAGCTGGAAGCGCTGTTGCGCGGCGACGGCGAAAACCACTGGGCCGATTGGATGCAGCGGGTCATCATCCAGCTTGAGCAGGGCGATCCAAGCGCGCCGGAGAGCCTGCTGCGCGCCTATGGCGGCATGGGATCGTTCAACGATCTCGCGCTCGGGCAGGACTACAGCAATGGCCACTTCCAGTGGCGAGCGGACGCGGGTGAACTCAATGAGCGTCTGGACGCATTGCGCGGCCGTGCCTGGGAACTGGCACGGGCGATCCGGGATGCAACAGCCAGCCCGCGTTGATCACAGCGCCTGCCGGCCCGTCAGCACCGGATAAGGGTTGATCGATTCGCCCTTCCACCACTGCTTCTCCGGCCCCAATACATGGATCTCGAAATGCAGATGGGGGGCTTCGGGGCTCGCGTTGCCCGTGCTGCCGACATAGCCGATGACCTCGCCGCGCTTGACCGTCTTTTTCTCCGCCAGGCCGTCGGCGTAGCGGTCCAGATGGGCGTAGTAATAGCAGTAGCGACCGCTCGGTTCGAACTGGTACACGGTCAGTCCACCCCGCACGCTGTCGAACAATTTCTCCACGGTACCGTCGGCGACGGCCAGCACCGGCGTGCCGTCCGGCGCGAGGATGTCGATGGCATCGTGCACGCGGCCCTCGCTGCGCGCATCGGTGAAGGTGTCCTGCAATTGGTCCGCGCCGATGCCCTGCACCGGCAGCAGCAGGGCGCCGCCGGCATCTGCTGGAGGCGCAGCGAGACCGCCCGCGTCAGGCGCAGGCGGTGCGGGCACGGTCTGGATCGGTGCCGGTGTCGCGGCCGGCGTGGAAGCAGGCGGCGGTGGCGCATCGAGTGCGGCACGGGTGGAACTCGTCGCCGATCCCACCTTGGCCGGTTCGGCGGCGCCAAGGCGGGCGGACGGCCCCGGCCCCAGCAGCCAGTAGCCGACCACGCCGATCACCAGCCCTACCGCCAGCAGTCGCAGGGTCTTCATGCGCTTACTCCTGCATTACGACGGGCACGGACGCATCCACCGCATCGGCCACCTGCAGCGCATCCCAGTTGGTCAGGCGCACACAACCATGCGACTCGGTCTTGCCCACGTGGCCAGGCTCGGGCGTGCCGTGCAGACCGTAATGCGGTTTGGAAATGTCGATCCAGACCACGCCGACCGGATTGTTCGGGCCCGGCGGCAGCACTGCCTTGCTGTCGCCGGCCTTGGCGTCCCAGAACAGCTTGGGGTTGTAGTGGAAGGTGGGATCGCGCGAGATGCCGAGGATCTTCCATTTGCCAATCGGCAGCGGGTCATGTTTGCTGCCCGACGACACGGGGAACTGGGCGTAGACCTTGCCATCGGCATCGAACAGCCGGAGCGTCGAGTCGGATTTGTCGATGACCAGCTTGCTGGCTTTGGCCAAGGGCGTAACGGCGATGTTCGGCACCTGGATCACGCTGCCGGCCTTGCCCAGGTCCACACCGGGATTGAGCGCTTTCAGCAGGTCGGGCGAGGCGTGGAAGCGTTCGCCCAGTGCTTCTTCCACGGAGCCGAAGCCCAGCGATGTCAGCTTGGCCTGTTCGGCCGGCCCCTTCGGCACGGGCTGGAACGGGCCGGCCACATCCTCGGCGGTCAGCGTGTAGCGCACCAGCGGCGGGGCGCTGTCCGGCTGCAGGGCCTTCCAGGTCGCATCGTCCAGCTCACCGCTCACCTTGATCCCGCGGGCGGCCTGGAAGCCGGACACGGCCCGCTTCTGGTTGGAACCCACTTCGCCATCGATCTGCCCCGGAGAGAAGTGGGCGCGGTCCAGCAGCACCTGGGCATGCAGGTCCGAGCGCGGCCCGGTGGCCAGCGGCGTGTCGGCCGCGGCGGTAGCCGGTGTTGTCGCGGCCGGTGCTGTCTGGGCGACGGCCCAGACGGGGGCGGCAAGCGCCAAGGCGAGGGCGGACACGCGGGCGATCTGATGCAGGCGAGGGGTCATGGGATATTCCAGGAGAGACATGCTTCCACCATGCCTGCCGGGCATGCGCAGTGGCCGTGAAAAGCCTGACGCGCGGCTGAGTGGGGTCCTGGGTCCCGCCAATGTGTCCGCTACGTGAACCCATTCACCCGTCGACACGCCTACGGATCAAGGCCGCCCAGGGAAGGCCGATACCAGTGCACCCCCCACGTTTGGAAGTTGTCATGGATTATTTGCGGAACGTCAGCGTCGTCTGGCGGCTTGGCCTGGGCTTCGGCCTGCTGCTGCTGCTGGTGGCTGCGGTCGTCGCCATCGGCGCGACCGGCAGCGCGGAACAGAAACAGTCGATGCAGCAGGTGGTCGAGGTCAATGTGGCCAAGGTCCGGCTGCTGTCGGAAATGCTCGATGCCAACAACCAGATGATGGTGGTCCGCCGCGAGATGCTGATCCGCCAGGGCGATCGGCTGGCCGATGACGAAGTGCGCATCGCCAACCTGGTGAAGCGTTACGAGGCCAGCTGGACTGCCTACCAGGCGTTGCCCACCAATGCTGATGACAAGGCGATTGGGGACGCCATCGCGGCTGCACGCGCGGTCGCGCGCCCGCTCAACAAGCAGATGAGCGAACAGCTCAAGCAAGGCGATTTCGCCGGTGCCACCGCGTTGACGCTGGGCGCCGTGCAGGAAGCGGCCAACGCCTGGAACAAAGCCCTCGGCGATGGCGTGAGCTACGAAGAAACGCAGAGCCGTCAGGCGGCCGCGGAGGCGATCCGGCTGGGTGAGCGTACGTTCCTGCAGTTGCTGGTGCTGGGCGCGATTGCGCTGGTGGTCGGCATCACGGCCTCGGTGTTGATCGGACGCAGCTTGACCGGCCCGCTGGCCCGCGCCGTCGGTCTGGCGACCCGCATGGCCAAGGGCGACCTGGAGCAGGACTTCCGCCTGGGCGGCCGCGACGAGATCACCCAGCTGGGCAACGCCATGGCCACGGTCCGCCAGACCGTCCAGGGCGCGATCACCGCGCAGCTGGACATGGCCCGCCAGCATGAAGCCGGCGCCATCAGCTACCGCATGGACGAAGCCGCCTTCCCGGGCGATTTCGGGCGCATGATCCGCGCGACCAACGAGCTGGTCGGTTCACACGTGGCCGTCGAGTTCCACATGGTCGAGGTGATGCAGCGTTATGCGATCGGCGACCTGAGCCGTGATCTGGACACCTACCCGGGCGAAAAGGCCGTGCTGACCACCACCATGGCCACCGTCAAGGACAGCCTGATGGCGATCAACCAGCAGATCGAGACGCTGGCATCGGCTGCACGTGCGGGCGACTTCTCGGTGCGTGGTACCGAGCAGAGCTTCCAGTTCCAGTTCCGCGCGATGGTCGCCCAGTTGAACGGGATGATGGCCAGCTCGCAGAGCAGCATCGCCGACCTGTCGCAGGTGCTGCGCGCGATCTCCACCGGCGATCTGACCTCGCGCATGGATGGCCACTACGAAGGTGTGTTCGCGCAGATGCGCGACGATGCCACCGTCACCGCCGTGCAGCTGACCGGCATCGTGCAGCAGATCCAGGGCGCGGCGGGCAGCATCAACGATGCCGCACAGGAACTGGCCGCAGGCCACAGCGACCTGTCGCGTCGCACCGAGCAGCAGGCGGCCAATCTGGAAGAGGCCGCCGCCTCGATGGAAGAGCTGACCTCCACGGTCCGCCAGAACGCCGAGCTGGCCAACCAGGCCGACCATGAAGCGCATGCGGCCGGTGCGGCGGTCAAGGCAACCGAGCAGGCCATCGCGCAGATGGCCGCCGTCATGAGCGAGATCGACCAGTCCTCGGCGCGCATCTCCGAGATCTCCTCGGTGATCGATGGCATCGCCTTCCAGACCAACATCCTGGCCCTGAACGCAGCGGTGGAAGCGGCCCGCGCCGGTGAGAACGGACGTGGCTTCGCGGTCGTGGCGACCGAGGTGCGCACGCTGGCGCAGCGTGCCGGTACGGCGGCCAAGGAGATCAAGGACCTGATCGATGAGTCCAGCAGCAAGGTCAAGACCGGGCTGAGCGTGACCGTGCAGTCCGAGGCGGCGATCGCCCGCCTGACCCAGGCCAGCTCGCGCACCAATCAGCTGATGAGCGACATCGCCGCCGCGACCAAGGAACAGGCCGCCGGCATCGAGCAGGTCAACCAGGTGGTCGTGCAGATGGACCAGGTGACCCAGCAAAACGCGGCGCTGGTGGAAGAAGCCACCGCTGCCAGCCGCGCACTGGAAGAACAGGCGTATGCACTGACCGAATCAGTGGCGGTGTTCAAGCTGGACAACAGCGCGGCAGGCCTGCGTCGCCCGGCGGCATTGCGGGCAGCATGACGACACGTGTGCGCTGAGTAATACAGAAAAGCCCCGCTTCGGCGGGGCTTTTTCATGCCGATCCGGCCGGCCGACGCAGCGGCGCGCCCGGCTCAGTCCTCGTTCTCTTCCGCTGCTTCGCGACCCTGCTGGCGGATCAGCGCCTCTTCGCGCGCATCGTTGATGGCGTGGCGGACGCCATCCAGATCGATGGTGCTCTCATCCTGCTCGAATTCACCGGTCAGTACGCTGTCCGGCAGCAGATCGCCAGCCTCGAACAGCGCCCACATCTCCTCGCCGTACCAGGTCTCCAGCAGCTCCGGCGCCCAGCGGCCCAGATACGCGGTGAGGTTGTTGACGTCGCGCAGCAGCATCGTACGTGCGGCATTGTTGCCCGCCGCACTGACCACCTGCGGGAAATCGATCACCACCGGGCCTTCCGGGCCGACCAGCACGTTGTACGGCGACAGATCGCCGTGGATCAGCCCGCAGCACAGCATCCGCACGACCTGGCGGACCAGAATCTGGTGGAACTCGCGCGCCTGTTCCGGGCTGAGTTCAACCTCGCCCAGGCGCGCGGCGGAATACCCTTCAGCATCGGTGACCAGCTCCATCACCAACACGCCGTGGAAGTAGCCATAAGGCTCCGGCACGCGCACGCCGGCATCGCGCAGCTGGTACAGCGCATCGACCTCGGTGTTCTTCCAGGCCGCTTCCTGCTGCTTGCGGCCGTAGTTGCTGGCCTTGCCCACCGCGCGCGCTTCGCGGCTGCCACGGACCTTGCGGCCTTCCTGGTACTGGACGCGCTGCTGGAAGCTGCGCTGGGCCATGTCCTTGTAGACCTTTGCGCAGCGCACATCGTCGCCGCTGCGGACCACGTATACCGCTGCCTCCTTGCCGCTCTTGAGCGGGCGGAGCACTTCATCGATCACGCCGTCGTCGATCAGCGCCTGCAAGCCTTGGGGGGTCTTCACGGTATCTCGGGAATCGGCTGGCGCGGGGCCTGCCCTGGAGGGGGAGGGATTTTCGCATCTTCGGGCCGATGGAGCCATCGACACGGCGCCCGGCGGTCGGGTTGTTCAGCTGCGTGCACGCTGGTGCCCGCTTGAAATCTGCTTCACATCCGCGCGGCAGGCTGGGGTCACTTCCCAAGGAGTGCCACCCATGATGCTGTCCCTGCTGCGCCGCACCGGTGCCGTTCTGGCCCTGCTGCTCGCTGTCCCTGCAGTCCACGCCCGCCCCGCGGCGGCCGATACGGTACTGATCGTGGTCAGCGGCGAAGGCCGTGACCAGGGCAAGACCCGCCCCGGTTTCGAGATGGACGAGTTTGCCCAGGCCTACCTGATCTTCCGCGACAACGGCCTGGCCGTGCAGGTGGCCAGCCCACGCGGCGGGCCGGTGGAGGCCGACAAGTTCGACCCGAAGGAGCCCTTCAACGCGCGCGTGCTGGCCGATCCGGCGGCGACCGCGTTGCTGGCCGATACCCGCGCCACCGCGACCCTGCGTGCGGCCGACTATGCGGCGGTCTACGTGGTTGGCGGCAAGGGCGCCATGTTCGATCTGCCGACCGATGCGGCGCTGCGCGGCCTGCTCGGTACGCTGCACGACGGTGGCGGCGTGGTCGCCGCCGTCTGTCACGGCCCGGCAGCACTGGTGGATGTGCGGCTGGCGGACGGATCACTGCTGGTCGCCGGGCGCCGCATGACTGGATTCACCAATGCCGAGGAGGGCGTGTTCGGCAAGCGCTGGGTCAAGGAGTTCCCGTTCCTGCTGGAAACAGCGCTGCGCGAGCGCGGCGCGCGCTGGGAGCAGGCGCCGCTGATGATGCCCAAGCTGGTGGTGGACGGGCGTCTGATCACCGGGCAGAACCCGTACTCCACGCCGGCGGTCGCCGAGGCGATCGTGCGCGCCACCGGTCGCACCCCGGTCGCCCGTACTCCTTGGCGTGATGAAGCCAGCATGGCGCTGGTGCAGCGCCTGCTCGACGGCGAGGGCGACGCGGTCAAGCGCGAGCTGGCGAGCAATCGCACCGGCTATCACGATCAGTTGATCGGCGTGCTCGGCTACTACCAGCTGCAGGCCGCGCAGGACGATGCGGCCGTGCGTGACGCCCTGGCGATCATGCAGCTGGCCGCGCCGTACATGAGCGAGCCGCAGCTGCCGCTGGGCATCGCGCAGGCGCACTGGCGGCTGGGCGAGGTGGAACAGGCGCGCAGCGTGCTCGGCAAACTGCTGGAAACGCACCCTGACATGGCCGAAGCTAAGCAGCTCAAGGACACGATCGAAGGCTGACGCCATGCATGACGGCCTGCACATCCTGGTCATCGAGGACAACCCGGCGCTGCGCGCCGGCATGGCCACGCTGCTGGAGGCGCGCGGCCATCGCGTGGCCTTCGCCGCCGATGGGCTCAGCGGCCTGCAGATGGCGCTGGACGAGCCGCCGGACGTGCTGGTGCTGGACCTGACTCTGCCGGGGATGGACGGTCTGGGTGTGTGCAGCCATCTGCGCGAGCGGGCCGACCGTCACATCCCGATCCTGATGCTGACCGCGCGCGACACGTTGGCCGACAAGCTGGTCGGCTTCCAGTGCGGTGCCGACGACTATCTGGTCAAACCGTTCGCCGGTGAGGAACTGCTGGCGCGGTGCCTGGCGCTGGCGCACCGGCATGTGCGGCGCGAGGGTCACCTGCTGCGCATCGGCTCGCTGGAAATCGATCGCCGCAGCGGCAGCGCGACCCGCAGCGGCCAGGCGCTTGAGCTGCCGCAGACCGCGTATCGCGTGCTGGTGCTGCTGGTCGAGGCATGGCCGCGTACGGTGACCCGCAGCGAGCTGATCCGTCGGTTGTGGGGCGATGAGGCGCCACCGTCGGATCCGCTGCGCTCGCACCTGTATCTGCTGCGCCAGATCCTGGACAAACCGTTTGATCGGCCCATGCTCAAGACCGTGCACGATGTTGGCTTCAAGCTGGAGGCCGACGCATGACGACGCGTGTGCATCGCCTGCGCAACCGGTTGATGTTGGCCTTCGCGGTGTTCGCACTGGCGGTGGCCAGCCTGTTCGGCCTGTACGTGGCGGTGTTCGTGTACAGCGTGGAGGATCGCTTCTTCGACGCGATGCTCGAACAGGAAGCGCAGCAGCAGCTGGATCAGCGCGCCGCGAGTGGCAGCTGGTCGCCGCCGCGCAATACGTTCATTACCGTGCACGAGAGCAGCGCCACGTTTCCGGCTGATCTGAAAACCGCGTTCGATGCCGAGCCGTGGCGGCACGAGTTCGCCGGCACCCAGGGACGTCACTATCACCTGCGCGCGCTGCAGCCGGGCGGCGCCGGTACATCAGGATGGCTGGTCGCCGAGGTCAGCCAGCAGCTGGTGGTGCGGCCGATGCGCCGCCAGATTCTGGGTCTGCTGGCCTGGTCCGGGCTGGCCGTGGTGGTCGTTGCCGTGCTGGCCGGTGCGTGGCTGGCACGACGTACCACACGTCCCTTGTCCAGACTGGCCGCACTGGTCGATGGGATGGCGCCGGATCGGCTGCCAATCGGGTTCGCGCGCGACTTCCCCGATGATGAAATCGGCGTGCTCGCGCGGGGGCTGGACAACCTGACCGGGCGGGTGCGCGCCTTTGTTGCCCGCGAGCATGCCTTCACCCGGGATGCCAGCCATGAGCTGCGCACGCCGCTGGCGGTGATCCGCAGCGCGACCGAACAGCTGGCCAACGAAGCGGGGCTGTCCGCGGCCGGACGGCTGCAGCTGGAGCATGTACAGCACTCAGCGCGGCAGCTCGAACAGACCGTGATCACGCTGCTCACCCTGGCCCGCGAAGAAAGCGTTGAAAAGGAGGCGCTGCCGCTTGCGGTGCTGCCGGTGCTGGAACAGGTGGTGATTGAACAGGCGGCGCTGCTGGACGGCAAGCCTGTGCAGGTGCGGGTCGATGTGCCCGATGACGTACGCCTCACGGTGCCCGGGCCGGTGCTGCACATGCTGCTGGCCAATCTGGTCGGCAATGCGTTCGCGCACACGCGGGCAGGCGAGGTGCACATCGATGTCGGGGCCGGACGGCTGCGCATCCGCAACACCGCCGCGGCCGGTGACCCTGACACGATCGTGCGGCCTTTCGCCAAAGGCGAAGGCAGTGCCGGCTTCGGGCTTGGCCTGGCGATCGTGCACCGGCTGTGCGACCGCTTCGCCATCGACCTGCGTATCGAAGGAACCGAGCACACCACGGTCGCCAGCTTCAGCGTGCACTGAGGCGACGCACCGGTCCGCTTCCGTCCACCGCCAAAGTGCGCGATGCTCTGCCGAACGGGGAGGGGCGCATGGGGAACAGCGACGAAGGCAGTATCCACGGTGACGTACCGGCTGGCATCGCCTCCACCGCCGGCGGTGAGTCGCACACACCGCTGGCGGATCAGACACCGACCGACTGGTCGTTGCTGCCGGTCACGCATGGCAACGAAGACTCGATGGTGGCGGTGATCTGGCGCCTGCTCCGACAGGAGCCGGCGTTGATGGTGAGCGCGGGCTACGTGTTCCTCTCCGCGCTGGGGCTGTGGTCGAGCTATTTCTTCTACTTCAAGTTCCGGCTGTCGATCCTGGATTACCTGCAGGTCAGCGACTTCCTGGTGGCCGGTCTGCGTGATCCGGCTTACATCCTGATCCTGCTGCTGGGCGCGCTGCTGGCGGTTCTGCTGGGCTGGCCGGAAACACTGCGGCGGCGCAATCCGGCCAAGGTGGCGCGCCTGCGTGCACGGCATTGGGGATGGCGGATGCTGTTCTCTGAATCGCCGTGGATGAACTGGGAGTTTTCCGGGTTCCGCCCGCTGACCGGCATGTGCATGGGCGTGGTCTGCTTCATGGCCATCGGCGCGGCACTGTATGCGCTGAACAAAGCCGAAGCCATCCGCGATGGCCACGGGGGCACGCCGGTGCAGGTGATGCTCACTGGCGACGCTGCCGCCCTGCCAGGGTCGGCGAAGCTGCTGGGCTCCAGCAGCGCGTTCGTGTTCCTGTGGTGGCCGGCGCAGCGGCGTGCCGAAGCCGTGCCGATCGGCTCGATCCGTCGGCTGCAGTCGATGGCTGTCCCCGTGAAGCCGGCGCCGGTGCCCAAGCCGGCCCCGGCGCCCTCAGCGCCGCGCTGAGATCAGCGCGGCGCACCGCGCACAGCTCAGGCGAGCGTGCGCACCTTGGGTTCGCGCGCCCACTGGCGTGTGGCGGCTGCGGCCAGGAAGCCCTTGGCGTCCTCGGCCTCCACCACGCCCGCATCGTTGCCGACGCGGGCGATCTTCAGCAGCGACTGTGCACCGTCGTCGGCGGCGATCGCTTTGAGATGGGCCCAGGCGTCGCTGACGAAATCGATCGCAGCGGACTCCTTGCTGAGCTTCTTGGCAGCATCATTGCTCAGCACCACCGCGACCGCATCGAACACGACCGACGGCGTGCCCGCCAGCTGGCCATCAGCGGCCAGCGTCTTGCCGTCACTGAGCTTGGCGCCCCCGATCTTGGGCGCAACCAGCTTGACGCTGGCACCAGCCTTGTCGGCCGCCTTGCGCAGGTTGGCGATCAGCGCCGCATCGGAACCCTCGTCAAACAGGATGCCGATGCAACGGCCCTTGAGCAGGTCCTTGGTGCGGCCGATGATGCGCACTTCCGGCGCCTTCGGGAAATCCTGCGCCGGGGTCTGCGTGGCGGCGGGCTCAGGCAACGCGGGCATCGCCAGCCCGTCGGCAACCCGCTTGGCCAGCGTGTCGTCGATGTTGCGCAGGTGACTCACGGTACGCTCGCGCACCTTGACCGTCTCCACCTTGGACAGCTCGAACACCAGCGCCGAGGCCAGATGCGCCTGCTCCGGCGCCTCCAGGCTACGGAAGAACATGCGGGCCTGGCTGTAATGATCGGCAAAGCTGTCCGCGCGCACGCGGCCCTTGCGGCCGTCGTCCGGCGCGGTGGCGTGACTGGGGAAGCCGTCGGCGCTCTCACGCGGGCTGTCGCCCTGCAGCGAACTCGGATCGTAGGCGACCCGTCCCTTCGGAATGTTCATCTGCATGTGGCCGTCGCGCTGATGGTTGGCGAACGGGCACTTGGGGGCGTTCACCGGGATCTGGTGGAAGTTGGGACCGCCCAGGCGGCTGAGCTGGGTATCCAGGTACGAGAACAGGCGACCCTGCAGCAGCGGATCGTTGCTGAAGTCGATGCCCGGCGGCACGTTCGCCGGGCAGTAGGCGACCTGCTCGGTCTCAGCGAAGAAGTTGTCCGGCCAGCGGTCCAGCACCATGCGCCCGATCACGGTCAGCGGCACCAGCGACTCGGGAATGATCTTGGTCGAATCCAGGTGGTCGAACGGGAAGGCCTCGGCCTGTTCCTCGGTGAACAGCTGCACGGCCAGCTCCCACTCGGGAAAATCGCCGGCGGTGATCGCTTCGAACAGATCGCGGCGGTGGAAGTCGTTGTCCGCGCTCTGCAGCTTGACTGCCTCGTCCCACACGGTGGACTGGATGCCCAGCTTCGGTCGCCAATGGAATTTGACGAAGGTCGACTCACCCGCATCGTTGATCAGCCGGAAGCTGTGGATGCCGAAGCCCTCGATGGTACGCAGCGATCGCGGAATCGTGCGGTCGCTCATCGCCCACATGATCATGTGCATCGATTCGGGCATCAGCGAGACGAAATCCCAGAAGGTGTCGTGCGCGCTGGCCGCCTGTGGGAAGGCGCGGTCCGGCTCCATCTTCACCGCATGGATCAGGTCGGGGAACTTGATCGCGTCCTGGATGAAGAACACCGGGATGTTGTTGCCCACCAGATCCCAGTTGCCCTCCTTGGTGTAGAACTTCACCGCAAAGCCGCGCACATCCCGCGGGGTATCCACCGAACCGGCGCCGCCAGCCACGGTGGAGAAGCGGGTGAACAACGGCGTGCGCACTCCGACTTCACTGAGGATACGGGCGCGGGTGTACTCGCCGAGCGAGCGGGTCAGCTCGAAGTAGCCATGGGCGGCGCTGCCGCGCGCATGCACGATGCGTTCGGGGATGCGCTCATGATCGAAGTGGGTGATCTTCTCGCGCAGGATGAAGTCTTCCAGCAGAGTCGGCCCGCGCGGGGTGGCGCGCAGCGAGTTCTGGTTGTCGCCGACCGGGATGCCCTGGTTGGTGGTCAGCACGGGATGGCCATTGCCTGCACGCTGGTGCAGTTCATTCCCTTCGCCACGGACATCGGTGGCAGGTGCTGGGGCGTTCTTCGTGCTTTTCTTGCTGGCGGCCATGAGGCGACTCCGGGAGCTGGCGGGAAGGGGATCACCTCACACTGGCCGCCAGGGCGTTAATCGAGGGTGCGAAAACGCGGCGCTGCTTGCACCCGCGCTTCACATGCGGCGCCTCGGCGCTGGGTCGGCGGCGCCCGGGCGGGTATCCTTGACCGCGTGTCCCTCCGTCTTTCCCAGCCGCATGCGCGTTGAACCCGCCGACATCGAAGCCCTGTTTGATGCCATCCCCGACGTCCTGTTCTTCATGAAGGACTGCGACGGGCGCTATACGCACATCAACCAGACCATGCTGCGGCGGTTGGGGCTGAAATCCCGCAAGGACGTGATCGGACGCACTGCAGCAGAGATCTACCCGACCGGTTTGGGGGCCGATTACGCCACCCAGGACGAGCAGGTGCTGGCCGGCAAGGTCATCGAGAACCTGATGGAGCTGCACCTGTTCGCCAACCGCGAGCCGGGCTGGTGCCTGACCTGCAAGCGGCCGCTGCTGGTGGACGGGCAGATCCGCGGATTGATCGGTATTTCCCGCGACCTGGGTCAGAAGGACAGCCTGGGTACCCAGTACGAACAGCTTCGCCTCGCGCTGGCGCATCTGAATGCGCATTACGCCGAGAATGTGCGCATGCAGACCCTGCTCGACATCACCGGGTTCTCGTTGTCCAAACTGGAGCGCACCTTTCGCAAGGTCTTCCAGATGACCCCGCAGCAGGTGCTGACCCGGCTGCGCATCCAGATGGCGGTGCACCTGCTGCATGGCCCGGACAGCATCGCCAGTATCGGCCAGGCCTGCGGGTTCACCGACCAGAGCGCGTTCACCCGCAAGTTCAAGGCCGAGGTCGGGCTGTCGCCACGCGCCTACCGCGTCCAGATCGGCGAGCGCGCCGCTGCCTGAGGCGGGGTGGGGCTTGTGGCCTATGCCGCCGCGCGGCCGACAGGGTATGGTGACGCACTTGTTGCCCGCCAATCGATTCCGATGCCCGCATCCCAGACTCCGGCTCCTGCCACTCCGCCCGCCGATACCCGCTTGGGTCACGCGCTCAAACCCCGCCAGCTGATCATGATGGGCCTGGGCAGCGCGATCGGCGCTGGCCTCTTCCTCGGCTCCGGTGTGGGCGTCCAGGCCGCCGGTCCGGCGGTGCTGCTGTCCTATCTGGTCGCCGGCGCACTGGTGATCATCGTGATGAACGCGCTCGGCGAAATGGCCGCGGCCAAGCCGACCAGTGGCGCGTTTTCGGTGTATGCCGCTGACGCCATGGGCGCCACCGCCGGCGCCACCGTGGGGTGGCTGTGGTGGGTGCAGTTGGTGATCGTGATCGCCGCCGAGGCGGTGGGCGCGGCCGGGCTGCTCGCCACCGTCTGGCCGGCCATTCCGGTTCCGATGGCAGCGCTGGCCTTCATGCTGTTCTTTACGGCGATCAACCTGCTCGGGGTGAAGAATTTCGGCGAGTTCGAGTTCTGGTTCGCGATCCTGAAAGTCGCCGCGATCGTCGGCTTCATCCTGATCGGCGTGGCGCTGCTGATGGGCTGGCTGCCCGAGGTCACCTCGCCTGGCCTGCGCAACTTCACCGAGCACGGCGGCTTCATGCCCAAGGGGCTGGCCGGTATCGGTGCGGCGCTGCTGGTGGTGGTGTTCGCCTTTGGCGGCACCGAGATCGTGGCGGTGGCGGCGGCCGAAACCGAAGATCCGGAGCGCAGCATCGCCCGTGCGATCCGTACTGTGGCCTGGCGCATCCTGGTGTTCTACATCGGTTCGCTGAGCGTGATCATCGCGGTGGTGCCGTGGACCAGCGAGGCGCTGAAGTCGCCGTTCGCTGCCGTGCTGGAAGCGGCCAAGATTCCAGGCGCGGCAACGGCGATCACGCTGATCGCGGTGATTGCGCTGTTGTCGGCGCTCAATGCGAATCTCTACGGCGCGTCGCGGATGATGTACTCGCTGGCGCAGCGCCGTGAGGCGCCGGCCGTACTGGGCTGGACCGATCCGCGCCAGGTGCCGATCATCGCGGTGCTGGCCAGTGTGCTGTTCGGTTTTGCGGCGACGGTGATGGAGTTGGTGTTCCCGGACAAGGTGTTGCCGGTGCTGCTCAACATCGTGGGCTCGACGTGTCTGTTGGTGTGGACGATTTCGTTGTTGTCGCAGTTGATTCTGCGTCATCGGGCGAATCGGGAGGGGACGCGGTTGCCGTTCCGGATGGCGGGGTATCCGTATCTGACGGTGATCGGGTTGGGGGTGTTGGCGTTGATTTTCGGTCTGCTGCTTTCCGAGTCCCACACGCGGTTGCAGTTCCTGTCGATGGCGGCGCTGACGGCGGTGATTGCGGTGAGCAGTGAGGTTGCGCGCCGGGTGCGTGCTGGTCGGGGCGGCTGACGTTCGGCAGCCGGCAGCCAACAGCTAACAGCCAACAGCCAACAGCCAACAGCTGCAGGTTCGGGCCTCCGCTTGACTGGGCGGGTACGGGTGGGTTGTCGGGACCCGCTGCAAGTACGTCCTTGTAAGCTCGTATGCCGCCATCCATGGCGGCATACGGTCCCGCCAACCCACCCGTGCCCACCCTTTGACAGAGGGCTGGTGGGCAATGGGAAGGCAAAAGCAGAACGCAGAACGCTGCCAAGCTGATGCTGGGATGTTCGATGCACTGATGCTGGCAACTGGCAACTGGCAACTGGCAACTGGCAACACAACACAACACAACACAACGCTCAAAGCTCGACACTGAATGCGCAATGCGCAATGCGCAATGCGCACTTAGCACTTAGCACTCAGCACTCAGCACTGAATGTTGGCCGCCGATGCTGATGCTATCGACAGTCATCCGATGAGTGCATGAGGTGTTGGTGCTCGTCGCCATCGCACGGCGATTGCATCTGCTTTTCCAGTAGCAGCCGACCCACTGTCGAGGGCGGGGGTGTGTGGGTTGGCGGGACCGTTGGAGCGGCATGGATGCCGCTCACGAGCCTCCAGGGACGGATTTACGGCGTGTCCCGCGGACCCGCACACCCCTGCCATGCCACAGCATCTCGCCGACGTTGATCTCGGCGGTTGCACCAAAGTCTCGGAACATGCAGCAACACAAAAAACGGCCCGCTCGCGCGGGCCGTCTGCTGTTGCGTCAGGGCAGGGAGGCTTAGACCTCCACGCCCTCGTCTTCCTTGTACGCATCGACCGGGATGCAGGCGCACATCACGTTCTTGTCGCCGTAGACGTTGTCCACGCGCGCCACCGGCGGCCAGTACTTCTGCTGGCGCAGGCTGGCCAGCGGGAAGGCCGCCAGCTCACGCGGGTAGGCGTGCGACCACTCGCTGGCCGACACCACCGCAGCGGTGTGCGGGGCGTGCTTGAGCGGATTGTCCTCGCGGTCCAGACGGCCGTCTTCGATCGCCGCGATCTCTTCGCGGATCTGGATCATCGCGTTGATGAAGCGATCCAGTTCATGCAGCGATTCGCTCTCGGTCGGCTCCACCATCAGCGTGCCGGCGACCGGGAAGCTCAGGGTCGGGGCGTGGAAGCCGAAATCGATCAGGCGCTTGGCCACGTCCTCGGCGCCGATGCCGGAGGTCTTCTCCAGCGGACGCACGTCCAGGATGCACTCGTGCGCCACTAGGCCGTTGCGGCCGGTGTACAAGGTCTTGAAGTGCGGGGCCAGGCGCTTGGCGATGTAGTTGGCGTTGAGCAGGGCCACCTGGGTTGCCTTGCGCAGGCCGGCGGTGCCCATCAGCGTGATGTACATCCAGCTGATCGGCAGGATCGAGGCGCTGCCGAAGCTGGCCGCGCTGACCATGCCGACATCGCCTTCGCCGCCCAGCACCTTCGGCAGGAACGGGGCAAGGTGCGACTTGACCGCGCACGGGCCGACGCCCGGGCCGCCGCCGCCGTGCGGGATGCAGAACGTCTTGTGCAGGTTCAGGTGCGAGACGTCCGAGCCCCACTTGCCGGGCTTGGCCACGCCGACCAGGGCGTTCATGTTGGCGCCGTCGGTGTACACCTGGCCGCCGTGCTGGTGCACGATCTCGCAGATCTCCACCACCTCTTCCTCGAACACGCCGTGCGTGGACGGGTAGGTGATCATCAGTGCGGCCAGGCGGTCGCTGTACTTCTCCGCATTGATGCGGATGTCGTCCAGGTCGACGTTGCCGTTGGCGTCGGTCTTGGTCACCACGACCTTCATGCCGCACATCTGGGCCGAGGCCGGGTTGGTGCCGTGCGCCGAATCGGGGATCAGGCAGACGTCGCGATGGCCTTCGCCGCGCGAGCGGTGGTAGGCGCGGATCGCCAGCAGGCCAGCGTACTCGCCCTGCGCGCCGGAGTTCGGCTGCAGGCTGACCGCGTCATAGCCGGTGCACTCGACCAGCATCGCTTCCAGGCCGTCGATCAGTTCCTTGTAGCCGGTGGCCTGATCGGCCGGGGCCAGCGGATGGATGTTGGCGAACTCCGGCCAGGTCACCGGGATCATCTCGGCGGTGGCGTTGAGCTTCATGGTGCAGCTGCCCAGCGGGATCATGGTGCGATCCATCGCCAGATCCTTGTCGGCCAGCGAACGCAGGTAACGCAGCAGTTCGTGTTCGCTGTGGTGGGTGTTGAACACCGGGTGGGTCAGGAACTCGCTGGTGCGCACCAGGTCGGACGGCAGCGCATCGGCGGTGGCCGCATCCAGTGCATCCACGTCGACCGTGGCACCGAAGAGCTGGCCGAGCGCGACGATGTCGGCGCGGGTCGCGGTTTCATCCAGGCTGATGCCGACTGCATCGCTGTCGATCGCGCGCAGGTTGATGCGCGCCGCCGCAGCCTTGGCGTGGATCGCCTTGGCGTCCACATCCTTGACGTGCAGGGTGTCGAAGAAGTGCTCGCCCACGTTGACGCCGGCGCCGCGCAGTGCGGCGGCCAGGATCGCGGCTAGGCGGTGGGTACGGCGGGCGATGCGGGTCAGGCCTTCCGGGCCGTGGTACACGGCGTACATCGAGGCCATCACCGCCAGCAGCACCTGGGCGGTGCAGATGTTGGAGGTCGCCTTCTCGCGGCGGATGTGCTGCTCGCGGGTCTGCAGGGTCAGACGGTAGGCGGCATTGCCCTGCGCATCGACCGAGACACCGATCAGGCGGCCCGGCATCGAGCGCTTGTACGCATCGCGGCAGGCCATGAAGGCGGCATGCGGGCCACCGAAACCGAACGGCACGCCGAACCGCTGCGAGTTGCCGACCACGATGTCCGCGCCCCATTCGCCGGGGGCGGCGATCAGGGTCAGTGCGAGCAGATCGGTGGCCACGGCGACCAGGCCGCCGCGCGCGTGCACGGCATCGGCCAGCGCCTTGTAATCGCCGATATGGCCGAAGGTATCCGGGTACTGCAGCAGCACGCCGTAGGCTTCAGCTTCCATCGCCTCGGCCGGCGTACCCACGCGCAGCACGATGCCCATCGGCTCGGCGCGGGTGCGCAGCAGTTCCAGCGTCTGCGGGTGCACGGCGTCGTGCACGAAGAAGGTATCGGACTTGGATTTGGCCGAGCGCTTGGCCAGCGTCATCGCTTCGGCTGCGGCAGTGGCTTCATCGAGCAGCGAGGCGTTGGCGATCTCCATGCCGGTCAGGTCCGCGCACAGCGTCTGGAAGTTGATCAGCGCTTCCATGCGGCCCTGCGAAATCTCGGCCTGGTACGGGGTGTAGGCGGTGTACCACGCCGGGTTTTCCAGCACGTTGCGCAGGATGACGTTTGGGGTCAGCGTGCCGTAGTAGCCCTGGCCGATGAAGGTGCGGAACACCTGGTTCTTGTCGGCGATGGCGCGGATCTTGGCCAGCGCCTGCACTTCGGTCAGCGACTCGGGCAGGTCGAGCGGTGCTGGCGACTTGATCCCGGCCGGGACGATCGCATCGGTCAGCGCGTCCAGCGAGGCGTGGCCGACCACGTCGAGCATCTGCGCGATTTCGGCGTCGTTGGGGCCGATATGGCGTTCGACGAACGCGTGGCTGTGTTCAAGCTCGCGCAGGGAGGGGGTGTTCTGGGACATGGCTGGCATCCGGAAGAGAGGGCACGCACGTTCGGAAGGCGGCCGGGGCCAGGGCGCGTCGCGGGCGACAGCGATCCACCGGACCTTGCGGTCTTCCTGGGTGCCCCTCTGTCCTTTTGCCTGAGAGTTTAAAAGCGCGCATCTGCGTGCTTCGTGCCCCTTCGGCGCCGGCAATGGGCCGGTCTCTCCAGAGTTTTGGTACGGGTGGTATCGGGCCTGAGCGATTACGGGCGTTGCGCCTTCGGCAGCGGGTGTCCGCTTCTCCCACCATGTAGCGCGGCGATTATAGCCCAGCGCTTTCACTCGCTGGGCCTTTCCAGCACCTGAATACGGGGGCGCACGGACCCCGGAAACTGCACCTGGCCATGGTGCCGGGGGCGGCAAAGGCCTATGATCACTGGATCCTCGTATTCATCTGGCGCTGCCCGTCCCGGGCCGGCGCCCGCCGTGCATTGCGCATGGCCGCTGACGGAAGCCCGCATGACGCCCGCCTCACCCTCGACCCGCCGCCTGGCCCTGCTGCTTGCAGGCCTGGCGATGTTCGGTCCGTTCTCGATCGACACCATTTTCCCGGCCTTCCTGCTGCTGGGCGAGCGCATGCAGGTGGACCAGGTCGCGGTGCAGCAGACCATCAGCGTCTACCTGCTGTTCTACGGCCTGATGAGCCTGGCGCACGGCCCGCTGTCCGATGCGTTTGGCCGCAAGCGGGTGATCATCGGCGGGCTGGTGCTGTTCATCGGCGCCTCGATCGGCTGCGCGCTGTCGCGCGACATGACCACGCTGCTGGTGTTCCGCGCGCTGCAGGGCGTTACCGCGGGCGTGGGCGTGATCGTCGGCCGCGCGGTGATCCGCGATCTGTACCACGGTGCCGATGCGCAGCGCCTGATGAGCCAGGTCTCGATGATCTTCGGCGTGGCCCCGGCGATCGCGCCGATCATCGGCGGCTGGATCCTGCTCGGCGGCGGCGACTGGCCGCTGATCTTCTGGTTCCTGGTGCTGTTCGGCGTGGTCCTGCTGCTGGCCACGGGCAAGTGGCTGCCGGAAACCCATCCGGCCGAGGCGCGCACGCCACTGTCGATGCGTGAACTGCTGCGCAGCTATGCGCGCATGGGCTCCAACGCGCGCCTGCTGCGGCTGTCGGCCGCCGGTGCGCTGAATTTTTCGGGCATTTTCCTGTACATCGCCTCGGCGCCGGTGCTGGTGATGCAGCACCTCAAGCTGGGCGAGGGCGGGTTTGCCTGGTTGTTCATTCCGACCATCGGCGGCATGACGATGGGCTCGTTCCTGTCCGGGCGGATGGCCGGGCGGATCCTGCCGCAGCGGCAGATCGCGATCGGATTCGGCCTGTGTGCGCTGTCGGCGGTGCTCAATATCACCTACGTGCTGTCCGTGCAGCAGATCGCGCTGCCGTGGGCGGTGATGCCGATCTTCCTGGGCGGCGTGGGCATGGCGCTGATCTTCCCGGTGCTGGCGCTGGCGGTGCTGGACATGTACCCGCACCAGCGCGGCCTGGCCTCTTCGATGCAGATGTTCATCCAGCTGATGATCAACACCGTCGTGGCCGGTGTGGTCTCGCCGATGCTCAGCAGCAGCCCGGTGCATCTAGCGCTGGGCTACATGGGATTCTTCGCGCTGGGCGGCTCGTTCTGGTACTGGGAACGGTATTGCGAGCGCCGCCGCGCCGTGCTGACGCCGATCGAGTAAGCCCGGCAGGCAGCGGGCCCACCAGGGCCCGTGCGGTATCCTTTGCCCTTTGATGCAGTCCGGAAGCCCTTGATGTCGACCACCTCCAAACTGCGCCGCGACATTCGCCGGCGCCGTGAAACCCAGGCCGCCAACCGCGAGCAGGCCGCCACCCCGCCCGTCGAGCCGCATGCCGAACTGCGCGACCAGCAACGCACGCTGCTGGCCGGTGTGGTGCGCCGCGATGGCGAGTGGGTGTTGGGGATGGATGGACGCATCGCAGGCCAGACCACCAGTGCGGCACGGGTGCTGGCGTTGATCATGCAGGCCGCCGAACTGCACGAGCGGCAGGGTACGCCGGTCCGGCTGGTGTACTCGGATGCGTTGAAGGATGCCGCCCATGCCGAGGCCAAGGCCGACGGCATGGACTTCGAGCAGTTCAAGACCGAGCTGGCGGCAGCACTGAAACCCAAGTCGTAGCGCCACGTCCTGCCTGGATGCACATGAAAAAACCGGCCTTTCGGCCGGTTTTTTCGTTGCGGGCTGCGGCCGGGGAGGGCCCGGCCCAACCGGTTACGGTGCCGCGGGCGCCGTCGGTGCGGCCGGGGCTGCAGCCGTGGCCGCCGGTACCTGCCAACCACACATCTGGCCCTGGTTCTGCTGCTTGAGCCACTCGTTGACCGGGGTGAAGTACTCGATCATCGGGCCGGCATCGAGCTTGTCGCCGCCGGTGATTTCCTTCAGCGTGGCCTGCCAGGGCTGGCTGGCGCCCTTGCTCAGCATTGCCCAGAACTTCTGGCCGGCCTCCTTGTTGCCGTAGAAGCTGCACTGGTGCAGCGGGCCCTTGTAGCCGGAGGCATCGCACAGGCCCTTGTAGAACTGGAACTGCAGGATGCGCGCCAGGAAGTAACGGGTGTACGGGGTATTGCCTGGCACGTGGTACTTGGCACCTGCGTCGAAGAACTCCTCACCGCGTGCGCTGGCCGGGGCGACGCCCTGGTACTTGGCCTTCAGGTCCCACCACGCCTGGTTGTAATGGTCCGGGGTGATCGAGCCATCGAACACACCCCAGCGCCAGCGGTCGATCATCAGCCCGAACGGCAGGAACGACACGCCGCTCAGGGCCATGCGCATCTGCGCGTTGATGGTCGCCTCGCGGCTTTCCTGCGGGGTGTCGACCAGGCCGATCGAGTTGAGGTACTGCGGCGTCATCGCCAGCACGATGGTGTCGCCGATCGCCTCATGGAAGCCATCGTTGGCACCGCCCTGGAACAACGGCGGCAGCGGGTTGTAGGCCAGGTCGTAATAGATGTGGCCCAGCTCGTGGTAGATGGTGGTGAAGTTTTCTTCGTTGGGCTTGATGCACATCTTGGTGCGCACGTCGCCTTCCATGTTCATGTCCCACGCGCTGGCGTGGCAGACCACGTCACGGTCCAGCGGCTTGATGAACTGGGTCTTGTCCCAGTAAGACTTCGGCAGTGCCGGCATGCCGAGCGAGACATAAAAGTCCTGCGCGCGTTCGGTCATCTGCTTGGCGGTGCGCAGTTCGGCTTCACGCTGCGCCTTATACAGCGCTTCCACGTTCGCGCCGCTGCCGGCCTTGGCCAGTGCGCCACTGAGGTTGGTCTGGTACTGCTTTTCCAGCGCGGCGGTGATGTCCAGGTTGCCGGCACCGGGATACGGTTCCAGCTGGTCCCACAGGTTGGACCAGTCCTGCTGCCACATGTTGCCGGTCAGGTGCGCGGCAATCAGGCCGCCGTTGACCTCGGCTTTGTCCTTGCCGTACGTGCCGTCGAGCTTGGTACGCGCATAGCAGTGCAACTGCTCGTACATCGGCTTGACCTGGTCCCAAAGGCGGTCGGTTTCCGGACCGATCTGGTCGGCGGGCATGTCATAGCCGCTGCGCCACATCTGGCCGGCGTCGGCGAAGCCCATTTCCTTGGCGCCTTCATTGACCAGGCTGACGAAGCGTTCGTAGTCGGCACGCATCGGCTTGGTGGTGCCGTGCCAGCCCTGCCAGGCGTCGAGCTGCTTGTCGTAGTCGCGGCTGCGGGCGAGCACCTGTTCCAGGTCGCCGAGCTGGCGGCAGGTCTGCGGGTTGGCTTCATCGGTGCAGTATTTGCCGGAGCCGTAGGCGCCTTCCATGCGGCTGGCGATGCGGGTCAGCTCGGAGAGCTTGGCCGGGTCGCGCGGGGCGGGCATGGAGGTCATCAGCTTGAGCAGGTGGATCTGGCGCTTGGTGTCTTCGCTCATCGGCTGGCCGTCGTACTGGCCGGCCTGGGTGATCCATCCGTTGAGCACGGTGAGCCAGCGTTCGTTGGCCTTGGCCGCGACGCGCTCGGAATCGTCGTTGATGTAGGTCGAGGACAGCCACTGGGCCGAGGTCATTTCCGGGTACATGGCTTTGTACTCGGCGTTGACGCGGGCGATGAACTGGTCCGCGGTTTCCTTGGATTGGGTGGTGCCCGTGGCCGGTGCATCGGCGGGGGACGGTTCCTTCTGGCAGGCCGCCAGCGTCAGTGCGGCAGCACTGACTGCCAGGGCCAGCAGGAGCGGGCGGTGGTTCACGGGCACATCCTTGGGTGGTGACAGACCGGCGAAGGCTAGTGAAGCGCCGGGCGCACCGCAAGGGGCAGGGCAGCAGGCGTCGGGTGGGATCGTAGCGCCAACGTCAACGGCGTGGCGTCATTGCATCGTGGTTTGGGTCGGTGTGGGCGGGTGTCGGGACCCGCCGTGAACCCGTCCATGGGGGCTCGATATGCGCCATCCATGGCGCATAACGGTCCCGCCAACCCACCCACACCGCCCCGTCGACAGTGGGTCGGTGCGCATGGGAACAACAACGGCGTTCAGAGCCAAGTTGGCTGTCTAAGCGAATGTTCTGCCTTTGCCTGCCTCGACCCAAACGGAAGACCGAAACGCTGGACAGCTCTTCGCTGAAGGCACCGGACCCTACGCGCCGAGCGGATCAAACCTCGCACGAGGCAAACAGATCCCGGTCGCGTTCATACATCGACGTTTTGACCTGCATCAGTCCGAGTACCGACGGGAACAGATTGTCGTGGTCGGTGTACTTGTCCGCGCGCTCCCGCACGCAGGCCAGGTTGAGTCCGCGATTGGCTGCGAAGGACGGCGAGAACCACATCGTCATCGGCACGCGGGTCTGCTCCTGCGGCGCGATCGCATACGGCACGCCATGCAGATACAGGCCCTTTTCGCCCAGCGATTCACCGTGATCGGAGAGGTAGATCATCGCCGTGTCGTAGTCGTCCATGCCTTTCAGCGTGCCGATCGTGCGCGACAGCAGGTGATCGGTGTACAGCAGCGCATTGTCGTAACTGTTGGTGATCTGCTCACGGCTGCACTTGCCCAGGTCCGGCGTATCGCAGGTCGGCGTGAAGCGACGGAAGCGCGCCGGATAGCGTTCGAAGTAGCTCGGGCCGTGGTTGCCCAGCTGATGCAGCACCACCACACGGTCACCCGGTCTGGCGCGCACCTGGGTGGCCAGATCGTCGATCAGGATCTCGTCCATGCAACGCCCGTTGGCACACAGGGTCGGGTGCTTGGCATCGTCCAGTGCCTGCATTTCCAGACCCTCGCACACACCCTTGCAGCCGGACTGGTTGTCCCGCCACAAGGTGCTGATGCCCGCGTGGTCCAGCACGTGCAGCAGTGACTGGTGTGCGCGGATCTTCGTTTCGTCGTAGTCATGCCGCCCGTATGGCGAGAACAGGCAGGGCAGGGATACTTCCGTACTGGTGCCGCACGAATGCATGTCCGGGAAATTGATCACTCCGGTCTGGGCCAGTTCCGGCGTGGTCTGCCTGGCATAGCCGTTGAGGCCCCAATTCTGCGCGCGTGCGGTTTCGCCCATCACGATCACCAGCAGGCGCGGGCGGCCGCCTGCCGCACGTGGGGTCGCTTTGGCATCCATGCCGATCGGCAGCTTGGGAGCGCGCTGGATCGGATTGTCACCGCGCAGTGCCTTGGGCAGGCCGAGCAGGAAGTTCCCGGGCGTGGCCAGGTAACGCACTTCGCGCTGGTTGCGCATCAGCGATGACATCTCCTGGAAGGAGAGCATCGCTCCACCAAAGGCAGTCAGTGCGGACAGCAGCAGGAAGGCGATACGCCACAGCACCGTCCTGCCCAGTGTTCGCCGGCGAAGGCGCACGCGCCACAGCAGCAGCATGGGGGCGAGGGCCAACAGCAGCAGCGGCAGGATCAGCGTAGGCGTGATCAGCTCGCCGCTTTCCTTGTGATCGGTCGCCAGCACGTTGCGCAGCATGTCCGCATCCAGATAGATGTGGTAACTGCTCATGTAGTGCGCGGCCAGTGCGGTGCCGAGCAGCAGCACACTGATCACGACTTTGGCATTCCAGCGCCAGACCAGCAGGCCCATCAACAGGCTGTGCGCGCCGACCAGGAACAGCAGCAGCGAGAGCGCGAAGCGGATGCTGCCCGGGTGGGTCGCCATCGCGCTGTGCCAGAACAGGCCATTGCAGGCCAGCGCGAAGAACACGCTGGTGAGCACGATCAGGGTCTCGGTCGTGCACTGCGGGCGCCACGCACGCAGGGTGGCCAGTGCGGGCAAGCGCGCAACGCGTGGAAGGGTGGCGCTCATGCTGCGTCTCCCTGCCCGGTGCCCGGTGCAGCGCTGCGCTCGCGCAACCGGACGCGTTCAATCAGCAGATACAGTCCCAGCGATACCGCCCAGCAGGTGGCCAGCGTCCACAGGTCGTGCGAGAGAAAGTGCGCACCGCGCAACTGCTGCGAGAACCCGAACAGCCCACCGGCCAGCAGGCCGACCCCGAGGCCGCGCCAGCGCCAGCCCGGGCGCACCATCAGGGCGAAGAAATACAGGCTGGTCCAGGCGAAGCCAGCACTGGAGTGCCCGCCGGGAAAACACACGCCGCGCGGCATGCCGGTCGGGCGGATCGAGAACAGGCCGATGAATGGACGGGTGCCGCCGTAGCGGGCCAGATCCCACGGACAGTCCATGTTGGTCAGTGACTTGAGCAGCGAGACCAGACCGGTCCCCAGCGCGACCGCCAGCACCAGGTACAGCAGCGGCCAGCGCCATGCGGCCGCGCGCTCACTGCGCCAGGCCTGGGTGCACAGCACGATCGCCGCCAGTGCCGCGGCACTGCTGGCCCATTTGCCGGCCTGATGGATCAGGTGAGTGGTGACCCAAGCGTTCTGCAGCGCCCACTGCTGCCCTTCCAGGCGATACCACTGGTCGGCCAGCCACTGGTCGCCCCCGGCGCCCATCAGCGCAGCGCTGGCGAGCAGGGTCAACGCCAGTGGAGCCCAGAGGTGATCGCGGAGGAAGCGCGGCGTGGCTGTCGCTACTGGCGCGGAGGAAAGGGCAACGGTGGACGCTGGGAACATGGACAAAGGGGCCGGCGGGAGATTCCGGCGCCATGGTCGTCAGCGGGGTGTCGGAGAGCGGTCGGAGCGATGTTGCCCGTCAGTTAAGCGCGGCCCATCGCTCAGTCTTCTTCGTCCCGCCCGGTGTCGGTGGCCGTCACTGCGGCATGGCAGTCCGCTCGCCACGCGGTGCCGGGGAACAGCAGCCAGCGGTTGCGGTTGGCGCTGCCGATCTCAATCACCGCCGAGGGCTCCACGCACGGGCTGATCGCCTCATCAAGCACCAGCAGCCAGCGCTGTCCTGGCGCCTGCGCCAGCCACGGGCCGGCGGCCTGCCATTGCTGCTCCCATGGCGTCTTGAAGCCGAAATCGGTCACCGGGCGGTCGGCCTGCAGCAGGTTCTGCTCGCGCCAGGCCACGACACCCAGCTCGGCCTCCGGCCCGATCCGTGCGCCCACCCGCTGCATCACGGCGGAGGCGGAGCTGTACGGATCCAATGTAGGCATCAGCACCCAGCCGTACAGATTCCAGAGCAGGAAGGCGGTCGTCACCACCAGTGCGCCCGCGCGACGTTGGCGCCACCACAGTGCCAAGGCCAGCAGCGCCACGCCAAAGGCGATCAGCCAGTCGCCCAGCACGGGCAGCAGTGCATCCGGCATGGCACGTCGGGCCAGCTGGAGGTGCGCCCATGCGCTGCCGCTCCAGAGCTGTGTGCCGATGTACAGCGCCGCTGCGCCCAGCACGGCGACATACGCCCACAGCAGCCAGCGCAGCCCGGCCCGGCGCAGCAGCCCGGGCAGCAGCGGTGCGGCGGCCAGGCATAGCGCGGGCAGCATCGGGAAGAGGTACACCTCGCGCTTGCCCGGGCTGGCGCTGAAGAAGACGAGTACCAGCAGCGCCCAACCCAGCAACAGCCACCAGCGCCCGTCCAGGCGGTTGAGCCGGCGCCACCACGCGGGAATCAGCGCCGGCAACAGCAGGCTGCCGGGCAGCCACAAGGTCGCCATCACCTGCAGGTAGTACCAGGCTGGCTTCACATGGTGCCAGGCGTTCGCGTAGCGGGTGCCGGTCTGCTTGAACAGCAGTTCGCGTGCGTAGGCGTGCAGGGCGGGATCGGGCGAGTGCAGCAGCGCCACCCCCAGCGGGGCCAGCCAGACCGCCGTGCCGAGCAGGAAGGCCGGCAGCAGCCACCACAGATCGCGCGCGGTGCCCGGCGGCAATGCCGTGCCACGGGCACGCCAGCGCCACAGGGCAGACGGCACCAGCACCAGCAGCGGCAGGAAGCCAACGCCCTTGGTCACCGTGCCCACCCCGGCGGCGAACCCGGCCAACCACAGCGCCGGCCGGTTGCGGCCTTCCAGCAGGTGGCGCAGCAGCCCCCACAACGACAGGGTGGTCATCGCCACCAGCACCATGTCGATCTGGGCCCGTTTGGCCATCAGGCCGAACTGCAGGCAGCTGAACAACGCGAGCATGGCCCACCAGCCGACGGGCCGGGTCCACAGCCGCCGGCCCAGATCCCAGGTCAGCCAGAGGGTGAGCAGCGCGGCCAGCAACGAGGGCACCAGGAAGGCGAGCGTCCAGCCGCCGAACACCTGGTGGCTGGCGGCCTGCATCCACATGAAGACCGGGGGTTTTTCCGCATACAGTTCGCTGCCGCGGTGTGGCAGCAGCCACTGGCCGGACTCGACCATGGCACGGGCCGCGAGCACGAACCGGGGTTCATCGGGCGGGGAAGGCTGGCGCAGGCCGATGCCGGCGGCCAGCGCCAGCAGCAGGGCGAGGCAGACCAGCACACGCGGCCACCGCCGCAGGAAGAAGGAGTCGGGCACGCGCAGGCTCGTCGGCAAAACAGCCACTGTCTCCCCGACAGCGTAGGAAAAGCGTCGTAAACCACCCCATTGCGACCGGATTCCGACACGGTTGCCGCTACCATGCGCTCAACCGGTCAAGAGAGTCTCCCATGCGGCTGCTGGTCATTGAAGACAACCGTCAGCTGGTTGCCAATCTATTCGATTATTTCGAGTCGCGGGGCCATGTGCTCGATGTCGCGCCCGACGGCGTGACCGGCCTGCACCTGGCCGTGTCGCAGCCCTATGACGCGCTGATCCTGGATTGGATGCTGCCGCGCATGGAAGGCCCGGAGGTGCTGCGGCGGCTGCGCGCCGACCACGGTTCGGAAGTGCCGGTGATCATGCTCACTGCGCGCGACGAGCTGCCGGACAAGATCGCCGGCTTCCGTGCGGGCGCTGATGATTACCTGACCAAGCCGTTCGCGCTGCCCGAGCTGGAAGTGCGGCTGGAAGCCTTGATGGTGCGGGCCAAGGGACGCAACCCGCGCAAGGTGCTGGAAGTGGCCGACCTCAAGCTGGATCTGGCCACGCTGGAGGCGCATCGCGACGGCAAGGCGCTGCACCTGTACCCCGCCTGCCGCAAGCTGTTGGAAGTGCTGATGCGGGCCAGCCCGGGTGCGGTGACCCGCCAGCAGCTGGAGTTCGCGCTGTGGGGCGACGAGTTGCCTGATGGTGATCTGCTGCGCTCGCATGTCTACGAGCTGCGTCGCAGCGTGGATGGCCCGTTCCAGCAGAAGTTGATCCACACGTTGCCGCGCGTCGGCTACCGTTTGGGCGTGTCGGCCGGGGACAGTGCAGATGACGCGGCATAAGCGCACGCCAACGCCAACGCCAGCGCCGATGCACCGGCGCATGGTCTGGTGGTTGCTGGGCTACCTGGCGCTGATCTCGCTGGCGGTATTCAGTGTCGGCAACTACGTGCATGAACACGCCGAGCATTCGGCATGGCGTGCGCTGCTCAACTCCGAGCTGGACAGCATCGTCAACCACATCGAACACGAGCCGCATTACCGCTGGCAGGATTCGGACACGCTGCGGCTGTTCACCATCGATGGCAGCGCACAGGTGCCTGAGAGCCTGCGTACCCTGCATCCCGGGCTGCACGACGGCGTGGAGGTCAACGGTCGTGCCAGCGCCGTGATGGTCCGGCAGACCACGCAGCTGGGGCGACTGGCGCTGGTGCTGGACATCAACGACTTCCATGAGCTCGAACAGTTCGCCACGCGCTGGGTGCTGCTGGCCGGCGTGCTGATGATCATCGTCACCGTACTGATGGCGTCCTTCGGCGTCGGTCGTCTGGTACGGCCGCTGAGTTCGCTGGCCAAACGCATCGACGACCTGCACCCTGGGGTGCCCGGGCAGCGGGTGGAGGTGGACCCGCGCGCCAGCTCCGAGCTGTACGTGATCGCCAATGCGTTGAACGACTATCTGGCGCGCAACGAGCAGTTCGTCGAACGCGAGCGGATCTTCATCAGCACGGCCAGCCATGAACTGCGCACGCCGATCGCGGTGATCACCGGGGCTGCCGAGCTGGCGCTGGGCCAGCCGGACATTCCCGACCGCGCCCGTCAGCAGATGCAGCGTGTGCATCGCACGGCCCAAGGCGTGGAGCAGTTGATCCAGCTGTTGCTGGTGCTGGCGCGCGATCCGGCGCGGTTGGCCGCCCTTGGCGAGCGCATTGCGCTGGACCACCTGGTCCCGGACATCATCGAAGACCATCGTCATCTGATGGGCGACAAGGACCTGCGCATCGAGATCGATGGTCTGGCGCGGGTGGATATCGTCGCGCCACTGGGCGTGGTCCAGGCGGCGATCGGCAATCTGCTGCGCAACGCAATCGAGAACAGCGGCCGCGGCACCATCCACATCAAGGTCTCCGACCAGGCAGTGGTGACGCTGCAGGATCCGGGGCTGGGCATGAGCCCGGAGGAAATCGCGGCCGTCCACGCCCGCATGGCAAGGGGCGACCGCAACGAGCAGAGCGGGATCGGATTGGAGCTCATCGCCCGGCTCTGCGAACACCTGGGCTGGGCGCTGCAGATCGAGCCCTGCGTGCCACGCGGCACCTGCGTGGTTCTGGATCTCGGTGCGTCGCTGCCGGGCAGTGGCGAGCGTTTGTCGCTGCCTGCGACGTAATCAGCCCGCGCGCTGCGCTGCAAAGTGTGGCGTCGTGAAGACAATGTTAAGCTCCGGAGGCGCCGCTCTATGCGGCGCTTTTTTTTATCCCTTCGATCGACAGAGGATGGCGTGATGCCGACCGAACCCAGTACTGCCCTGATCACCAACGACATTGTCGGCCTCGGCCTGATCGCCGCCACCCTGGCCGTGATCTTCTGGGCCGCCAGCGGCCCGACCCCGCTCCTCAAGAAGATTTTCGCGTGGGTGCCAGCGCTGCTGCTGTGCTATTTCATCCCGGCCATCTACAACACGGCCGGCCTCATCGACGGCCACAACACCTCGCTTTACAACCCGATCGCGCGTGACGTGCTGCTGCCCGCCGCGCTGGTGCTGCTGACGCTCTCGATCGATCTGAAAGGCATCATGAAGCTGGGCCCGAAGCTGCTGGTGGTGTTCTGCGCCGGCACGCTGGGCATCATTCTCGGTGCGATCGTGTCGTTCCAGGCGATGTCCTGGATCCACCCCGCGACGGTGGCGGGCGATACCTGGAAGGGCATGGCCGCGTTGGCCGGCAGCTGGATCGGCGGCGGTGCCAACATGGTGGCGATGCGCGAAGTGTTCGGCACGGATGCGACCACGTTCGGCCAGTTCGCGGTGGTCGATGTGGCCTGCGCGAGCCTGTGGATGGCGGTGCTGTTGTTCCTGGCCAACCGCGCCCAGCAGATCGACACGCGCAATGGCGCCGATACCCGCGCCATTGATGAGATGAAGGCGCGGATTTCCGCCTACGAGGCGCAGAATGCGCGTATTCCCACCCTGACCGACCTGATGGTGATCGTCGGCGTGGCCCTGGGCGGCGTCGGCTTGGCGCATGCCATCGCGGCGCCGCTGAGCGGCTGGTTCAAAGCCAATGTGAGCTGGGCCAGTCAGTTCAGCCTGGACAGCGCATTCGTCTGGGTGGTGCTGTTGTCCACGGCGCTCGGCCTGGGCCTGAGCTTCACCCGTGCGCGGCGCCTGGAGTCCGCCGGTGCCTCGCGACTGGGCACGTTGTTCCTGTATTTCCTGATCGCCTGCATCGGCATGCAGATGGACCTGCTCTCGCTGCTCGATCGTCCGTGGCTGTTCGCGCTCGGCGCGATCTGGATGCTGACCCACATCCTGGTGCTGTGGATTGCGGCCAAGCTGCTGCGCGCGCCGCTGTTCTTCTTCGCGATCGGCTCGCAGGGCAACATCGGTGCAGCCGCATCGGCACCCGTGGTCGCCGCCGCGTTCCATCCGTCGCTGGCGCCGGTCGGCGTGCTGCTGGGCACCGTGGGCTATGCCACCGGAACCGGCCTGGCCTATGTGACCGGGCTGATCCTGAAATGGATGGCGGGCGCGTAACGCACGCTGGCCATGACGTTCCTGCAGGCGGCCGTAAGGGCCGCCTCTTTTTTGGGCGGTTCGCCCCTCTGCGTGGCCAGTATGCAGCCCCATAAAAACGGCGGCGCTTTCGCGCCGCCGTGTTGGAGTTCATCCGCTGCCGGGCGTCAGCAGCAGCGTCCGCCGTTCTTGCCGCTGTAACGCGCCTCCTGGCGCTCGCGGAAGAACGTCTTGTAGTCCATCGGCACACGGTCGGGATGTTTTTCCAGCACGTGTCGGACGTAGTTGTCGTAGTCGGGAATGCCGCAGCACAGCCGCGCGGTCTGCACCAGGCGCCGCCAGATGCGGCGGTGGGCCTGGTACTGACCGGCGGGGACGAGTTCGGTACTCATCACAGGTCCGCCATCTGGTGCGGCTGCAGTGCCACGTACGGGGTTTCCTTGTCGGTCCGCTGCGGGGTGCGGCGGGCCATGAAGATGGTCTTGATCGCGTAGAACAGGATCGAGAACACCACGAACAGGAACAGCACGGTCAGGCCGGTGTTGACGTAGGCGTTGACCACGATCTGATGCATCTGGCCGACGGTCTTGGCCGGTGCGGTCAGCGTGCCGCTGGCGATCGCATCCTGGTACTTGTGCGCCTGGGCCAGGAAGCCCTGGGCCGGGTTCTTGTCGAAGATCTTGATCAGGCCCGCATACGTGGTGCAGATCAGCAGCCACACCGCCGGCACGCCGGTCACCCAGGCGAAGCGGTCACGCTTCATCTTGAACAGCACCACGGTGCCGAGCATCAGCGCGATACCGGCCAGCATCTGGTTGGAGATGCCGAACAGCGGCCACAGGGTCTGGATGCCGCCGAAGGGATCGACCACACCCGTGTAGAGCAGGTAGCCCCACAGCGCCACGCAACCGGCGGTGGCGATGATGTTGGCGGTCCACGACTCGGTCTTCTTCAGGGCCGGGATGAAGTTGCCCAGCAGGTCCTGCAGCATGAAGCGACCGGCACGCGTACCGGCATCCACCGCAGTGAGGATGAACAGTGCTTCGAACAGGATCGCGAAGTGGTACCAGAAGGCCATCATCGCGTTGCTGCCGCTCGGGATCGCCTCGTGCAGAATCTGCGCGATACCCACCGCCAGCGTCGGTGCGCCGCCGGCGCGGTGCAGGATGGTCGGCTCGCCGATCGCCGCGGCTGTGGCCTCCAACTGCTCGGGGGTGATGATGAAGCCCCACGTATTGCTGATGTAGGCCGCAGCGGAGACCGCATCCGGGCCGATCACGGCCGCCGGTGCGTTCATGGCGAAGTAGATGCCCGGATCGATGATCGAGGCGGCCACCAGCGCCATCACCGCGACGAACGATTCCATCAGCATGCCGCCGTAGCCGATGTAGCGCATGTGGCGCTCATTGGCGAGCAGTTTGGGTGTGGTGCCCGAGGCGATCAGGGCATGGAAACCGGACACCGCGCCGCAGGCGATGGTGATGAACAGGAACGGGAACATCCCGCCTTTCCAGACCGGGCCGTCGCCGCTGGCGGCGAACTGGGTCAGCGCCGGCATCTTCAGTTCCGGCATGACGATCAGGATGCCGATCGCCAGCGCCACGATGGTGCCGATCTTGAGGAAGGTGGAGAGGTAATCGCGCGGGGCCAGCAGCAGCCACACCGGCAGCACCGAGGCGACGAAGCCATAGCCGATCAGCATCCAGGTGATCTGGATGCCGGTGAAGGTGAAGGCCGGGCCCCAGACCGGATCGGCGGCGACCTTGCCACCGAACCAGATGGCGGCCAGCAGCAGGATCAGGCCGACCACGGAGATCTCGCCGATCTTGCCCGGGCGGATGTAGCGCATGTACACGCCCATCAGGATCGCGATCGGCATGGTCGCGATAACCGTGAACATCCCCCACGGGCTCTCGGCCAGCGCCTTGACCACCACCATCGCCAGCACCGCCAGGATGATGATCATGATCAGGAAGGCACCGAACAAGGCGATGGTGCCGGGCACCGGCCCCATTTCCTCGCGCACCAGATCCCCCAGCGAGCGGCCGTTGCGGCGGCTGGAGAGGAACAGGATCATGAAGTCCTGCACCGCACCCGCCACGACCACGCCCACGACCAGCCAGAGCAGGCCGGGCAGGTAGCCCATCTGCGCGGCCAGCACCGGGCCGACCAGCGGGCCTGCACCGGCGATGGCGGCGAAGTGGTGGCCGAACAGAACGTGCTTGTTGGTCGGAACGTAATCCAGACCGTCGTTGTTGATCACCGCGGGCGTGGCCCGGGTCGGATCGAGCTGCATCACCTTGTCGGCGATGAACAGGCTGTAGAAGCGATACGCGATGAGATAGATGGAGACCGCAGCGACGACGATCCACAGCGCATTGATGGGTTCACCGCGGCGCAGTGCGACGGTGCCTAGACAGAATGCGCCAAGCAGTGCGATGACTGCCCAACCCAGTTTCGAAAAACCTTTCATGAGATTGCGTCTCCCTGGAGATCGTCGTAAGAGTCCGCCTTGGCACTGACGGGGTCAATGCAATGGCGGGGGCTTGCCGCTAGTACTTTGGTCGTAGGGTGGGTGTGGCACGTGCCTGTGCACGTCGCCGGAACATCACGCTTGGAACAATCGGTTGCGGGCATGACCGTTGGCCGGGGGGACGACTGCGCCCATCTTGTACCCAGTTTCCTCAGTCTGGAGTCACCATGAGCAGCCCAATCCCGGTGCGCGTGCTGCGCACCATCCGTGGCATGGCCACCTCCGATGGCGCCGGCGTGCGCCTGACGCGGGTGATCGGTGGCCCCTCGCTCCCTGATCTGGATCCGTTCCTGCTGCTGGATGAATTCGGCACGGACCGCGCCGAGGACTACATCGCCGGCTTCCCCAGCCATCCGCACCGTGGGTTCGAGACCGTGACCTACATGCTCGACGGACGCATGCGGCACAAGGACAACCACGGCAACGAGGGCCTGCTCACGCCGGGCAGCGTGCAATGGATGACGGCCGGCCGCGGTCTCATCCACTCGGAGATGCCCGAGCAGGAATCCGGGCAGATGCGTGGGTTCCAGCTGTGGGTGAACCTGCCGGCGCGCGACAAGATGACCGACCCGAAGTACCAGGAGTTCGCCCCGGACCACATCCCGGTGACCGCGCCCGCCGACGGCGTGCAGGTGAAGGTGATCGCCGGTCAGGTGGGTGACACCGTTGGGCCGATCGTGCAGCCGGCCACTGATCCGGTGTACCTGGACATCACCCTGGATGCACGCGCGGGCTGGAGCTACACGCTGCCGGACGGCCACAACGCCTTCGCGTACGTGTTTGAAGGCGGGCTGGAGATCGGCGAGGGCGAGGATGCGCGCCCGGTGGCCAGGCAGGAAATGGCGGTGCTGGGCGGCGGCGAGCAGGTGACGCTGCGCGCGGGCGACACCGGTGCGCGTCTGATCCTGGTGGCGGGCCGCCCGCTGCGTGAGCCAGTCATGCGGCATGGGCCGTTCGTGATGAATACCAAGCAGGAGCTGATGCAGGCCTTCGTGGATTTCCAGGAAGGCCGCTTCTGAGGCACGTGGGCACCGCTCGCTGGCCGGCAAACGCATGACACCTGACGGTGTGGGAGGCGCCGGCCAGCGGCCGGCGCTACCGTGGATGGCCGGATGAGTGCGGTGCACCGTCCCGGCCTCGTGCTTAGCGCCCTGCTGCGACGGCGGAGGGCGTCAGGTTCATGCCCTGCGCCAGCGATTGCAGCAAACCCAGTTCGCTCTTGTCGCCAGCGTACAGCGCGATCTGCGCGAAACGGTTCTTGTCGAACTTCACCATCGTGATCCGGCGCGTCTCATAGCCCGGCGGTTTCTGTCCACCCAGGTCGGGCTGGTACCAGTACAGCGTTTCACCGGCGAAGCTGCCTTTTTCCTGGCGCAGCGAGCGGTTCAACGGCAGCTCCGGGTTGCGGGCGCTCAGGGTCAGGCTCAGGACCTCACGCCCATCGGCGGCGGTGGCCTTGCACAGGATGAAGTCGCGCTGGGCGAGCGCCTGCCATTGCAGGCCGCTGCTGGCGGGCAGGGACGGGCATTCGCTGGTCGATTGCGCCGCAACGGCGCCGGCAGTGACCAGCAGACACACACATACGACAGCGCGCAGGACGTTCATGGTTCCCCCAAGGTCGATGATCGCGTCCTTCGCTGACAGGCCGTCCGGTGGCCGTCGACAACCCAGGCCGTGGTGGCGCATTCCCCGCGCGCGTACCGGATGACTCGCTGCCGTCAGTGTCGGACGAGTGATCCGGACCTTAACGGAATGTGACTCAGTGTACAAATAACGGTTTCAGGTGAACCTGTCTGTCGCGACGCAGGTGGTCCAGGTTGGCCCGGCCCGGATCAGAAGGCGGGCAGGGGAATGAACTCTTTATCGTCGCCCGGGATGGTGCCGAAGCGGCCGGCTTCCCAATCGTGCTTGGCCTGCTCGATCCGTTCGGTGGAGCTGGAGACAAAGTTCCACCAGAGGTGGCGCGGGCCGTCGAGCGGTTCGCCGCCCATCAGCATCGCCTTGATCGGGGTCTTGGCGCGCAGGCGGCCGCGTGCACCGGGCTCGGGAATGATCAGGTGCTGGGCAGGGACATCCACACCATCGAGCTGGGCCTGTCCTTCGAGGATATAGAGCGAGCGCTCGGCGTGACCAGTATCCAGGTCGATTTCCGCATCCGCGTCGAGATCGATGGCGACGTTGAGGGTGTCAGCAAACACCTTGACCGGCGATTCTTCGCCGTACGCGCGGCCGGCGATGACGCGCAGCCAGGCACCGTTGCGGCGTTGCTGGGGCAGGGTCGCGGCAGCGTGGTGGTAGAACGCGGGGTCGGTCTCTTCGGCACTCTTCGGCAGCGCCAGCCAGGTCTGCATGCCGTGCAGCGGATGGTCATGCTCGCGTTCGACGGCGGGCGTGCGTTCGGAGTGGGCGATGCCGCGGCCGGCGGTCATCCAGTTGACGTCGCCGGGGCGGATCACCTGGTCCGAGCCGAGGGTATCGCGGTGGCCGATGGCGCCGGACCACAGGAAGGTGACGGTGGCCAGGCCGATATGCGGATGGGGGCGTACGTCGATGCCGGTGCCCGGGGAGAGCACGGCCGGGCCCATCTGATCGACGAACACGAACGGGCCGACGCTGCGTGCCTGCAGGGTCGGCACGGCGCGGCGCACCTGCAGGCCACCGATGTCATGGATGCGGGGGGCGATGATGGTCGTCATGCGGGCGGTCTCGCTGGCGGGGACAGAGCGGGAGGATCGCATGCGGGGTGTGGGGGTGGGAGGCCTGTATCGGTAACAGGTTGTTCTGGTTGCACGCAGGCGGACACAAAAAAAACGCCAGCGTGCGCTGGCGTTTTCGCGATCCTCAGATCACCGGTTCGCGCAGTGCCGGCGAATCCCAGCCCGGGCGCGGGGCGAAGCGATCGCCATAGCGCTGCTGCAGGACCTTGAGCCGTTCGACCAGGACATCGGCGCCGGTGGCGCGGATGTACTGGATTGGACCGCCGCGGAACGGGGCGAAGCCGGTGCCGAAGATCACGCCGGCATCCAGCAGGTCCGCATCGGCGACAACGCCATCGTGGAGGCAGGCGACGGCTTCGTTGAGCAGCGGCAGGATCAGGCGGTCTTCGAGATCGGCAGGGACCTCGTAGCTGGCGGGGACGTCGGGCTTCTGCGCGCGGCCGTTCTCCCATTTGTACAGGCCTTGACCGTCCTTCTTGCCGCGCTTGCCCTGTTCCACCGTCGCCAGGGCGGCAGGTACCTGCAGGCCGAGGAAGGGTGCCAGTTCCTTGCCCACGCCGGCGGCCACATCCAGGCCAACGGTGTCGAGCAGTTCGATCGGGCCCATCGGCATGCCGAACTTGACCGCGGCCTTGTCCAGCACCGGACCCGGCACGCCGTCGGCATACGCGGTGGCGGCTTCAAGCATGTACGGGAACAGCACGCGGTTGACCAGGAAGCCCGGGGTGCCGGCGACCGGCACCGGGAACTTGCCCAGTGCCTTGCAGAAGGAGGCCAGGCGGCGCTCGGTCTCCGGTGCCATGCCGTCGTGATGGATGATTTCCACCAGCGGCATCTGCGCGACCGGGTTGAAGTAATGCAGGCCGGCAAACTGCGCCGGGCGCTGGATGTGGTCGCGAAGTTCGTCCAGCGGGATCGAGGACGTGTTGGTGGTCAGCAATGCATCGGCCTTCATCCTCGGCTCCAGCGACTGGTACAGCTCGCGCTTGGCCTCCGGGTTTTCGATGATGGCTTCGATCACCAGATCGGCCTGGGCCACGCCCTCACCCGCGAGATCGGCCTTCAGGCGCGCGGCCACGGCCGGGCGCTTGCTGTCGTCCTTCACCCGCTTGGCGAACAGCGCCTGCGCACGTTCCATGGCCGGGTCGATGAAGCGCTGCTCGCGATCCTGCAGGGTCACGTTGAAGCCCTTGTAGGCCGACCATGCCGCGACGTCGCCGCCCATCACGCCGGCGCCGACCACGTGCACGTGCTGGATGCCGTGGTCCTTGCCGCCCAGTGCCTTCAGGCGTTCGGTCAGGAAGAAAATGCGGATCAGGTTGCGTGCGGTCGGGGTGCCGGCCAGCTTCACCACCGCACGGCGTTCGGCATCCAGACGCGTCTGGATCGGGCTGCCGCCGGTGCGTGCCCAGGTGTTGATCAGTGCGTAGGGAGCGGGGTAATGCTCCTTGCGCGCCTTGCGGGCGACCTGCTTGGCCATCTGCGGGGCGAGCAGCTTGCGCGCCAGCCAGGTGTTGGTGATCCACGCGGTTGCGCGCTGCTTGAATGGGCGGGTAGTGCCCTTCAGCGCGAGCGACACGGCGGTATCGAGCAGCACGGCCGGTGCGACGACCTTGTCGACCAGGCCGATGTTGCGCGCGGCCGAGGCCGACAGGTTGCGGCCGGTCAGCATCATGTCCATCGCCGCCGGGGCGCCGACCAGCTGCGGCAGGCGCGAGCTGCCGCCCCAGCCCGGGAAGATGCCCAGCTGGGTTTCCGGCAGACCGATGCGGGTGGAGGCATCGTTGGAGGCGACGCGGTAGCGGCAGGCCAGCGCCAGCTCGGTGCCGCCACCCAGGCAGTGGCCGTGGATCGCCGCAACGGTCGGGCAGGGCAGTTCGGCCAGCTTCTGGTACGTGCTCTGGCCACGGCGGATCGCGTCATTGACGGTGCCGCGGCGGTCGAATTCCTGGAATTCCTTCAGGTCTGCACCGGCGATGAAACCGGCGGCCTTGATCGACTGGATCACCACCGCCTTGGGCGGGTCCATCGCGATCCGCTCGATCAGGTCGCCCAGCTCGAGCAGCACGTCCTGCGACATGGCATTGACGCTGCTGTCGTGGCGGTCGAGGCTGAGCACGACGACGCCATCGTCACGGATCTGCGGGTGCCAATGCGAGAAGCGGAGCCCATCGAAGCCTGAGAGCATGGGAACGTTCCATCCGGTTGTGTATGGAGAAGGGGGCTATGATCCAGAGGTTGTTTCCTCCCCGTCAAATCCCTATAGCTGGGGGAGAGAAGCCGTCGATCCATTGCCTGGATCGGAAACCTTAACGGAACGGTGGTTAAAAGCTGGTGCGGCGCAGTGTGATCGAGCGCTGAACTTTTCCCGGGATTGGCAGTCTCATTGCCCGACGTCGGTTGGGCTGACAGGAGTGCGGCCCCCCATGGCCGAGGTTGAAACACCACAGGAGCTGGACCTGGAGCTGGTCCGACGTGTGCAGCGTGGCGAGAGCGCGGCGTTCGATGTCCTGGTGCGCAAGTACCAGCATCGGATCATCGCGCTGATCGGGCGCTACATCGCGGACTGGAGTGAATGTCAGGACGTGGCCCAGGACACTTTCGTCCGCGCGTATCGCGCGATCGGCAGTTTCCGCGGCGACGCCCAGTTCTATACCTGGTTGCACAGGATCGCCGTGAACACTGCCAAGAACCATCTCGCCGCCCACAACCGCCGCCCGCCCACCGATGACATCGAGATCGGGGACGCCGAACAGTTCGACAGCGGTACGCGTCTGCGCGACACCGACACGCCCGAGCGCGAGTTGATGCGGCAGGAGCTGGAACAGACGGTGATGAAGGCGGTCTCCGCGCTGCCTGAAGAACTGCGATCGGCCATCACCATGCGCGAGGTGGACGGCCTGAGCTACGACGAAATCGCGCAGAAGATGGGGTGTCCAATCGGCACCGTGCGGTCGCGGATCTTCCGTGCCCGCGAGGCGATCGACACTGAACTTCGGCCGCTGCTCGATGTGGGCAGCGCCACCCGCGAGAAGAGCCGCGCATGAGCCACGATATGTCCAATGATGCTTCCCGGGGCACGTCCCCCGATAAATTCGACGCCCATTACCGGCAGCAGCTGTCTTCGTTGATCGACGGTGAGCTGTCGGCCGATGAAGCCCGTTTCATGCTGCGTCGGCTGGAACACGATGAGGCCTTGTCCAGCTGCAACGAGCGCTGGCAGATGCTCGGCGATGTGCTGCGCGGGCAGGCCTGCGCACCGGCGCCGGTCGATTTCGCCGAGCGGGTCCGCGTTTCCGTGGCCGCTGAGCCGGCACCAGCGATGCAGGCCAATGTCGAGCGCAGCCAGGACCGCAAGGAACGCCGTGGCGGCTGGCGTCGTTGGGGCGGTGGCGCGGCACTGGCCGCTTCCGTCGCGGCCGTGGCGATGTTCATGACCCGCGAGCAGCTGCCCGACCCGGCAGCGCTGGACGCGCCGACCACCATCATCGCCAGCCAGGCCGAGCTGCCGCCCGCGCCCGCGCCGACAACGGAAGCCGCTGCCGCTGAGCAGGCGCTGGCCGTAGCGGCGGTGCCGGCTGCCGCCGTGGCGGCCGCCAGCCGCCGCCAGGACGTGGCCAATGCGCGCCGCGCCAGTGCCACCCGCACCCAGCAGGCCGCACGCAGCGCTGCCGAGCGCAGTGCCGAGCCGCAACGTGCGGTCGCCAGCCAGGTGCCGCTGACGCCGGCGGTACCGGCGGCCACCGCGCGCCAGTTCCCGTTCGGTGAGGTGGGCAACCTGCAGGCCAAGCCCTGGCCGCGGTCCAGCCTGGCCCCGGCCGCGGGCGGCGCGCTCAATGCCAGCTTCTCAACGCAGGCCCCGCAGGCAGCGTTCTATCCGTTCGAGCCGCGTCTGCAGGAGTCCGCCGAGTCGGCTGAGCCCGCCCGCCGGCACCGCGACTGAGCATCGTCGCCCTGACGTTCCGCTCCGGCCTGTGCGCCGGAGCGTTTCCCCCGCTTTGTTCCCTGACCCGGAGGTTCGTGTCTGATGACCGCCCGTATCCGTACCCATGCCCTGGCGCTGATCGCCATGACGCTCCCGCTGGTGGCCTGTGCGCAGTCGCCCTCGCCATCGCCTGCGACTCCGGCCGCACCGGCCGCCGCCGCACCACGGGCGCCTGCGCCGCAACTGGTCAGTGGCCTGCCGGACTTCACCAACCTGGTCGAACAGGTCGGGCCGGGCGTGGTCAACGTCGAAACCACCATCGTGCGCAGCAACCGCCAGGCCCGCGCCATGGGCCCGGGGGGCGATGATGAGATGCCCGAGTTCTTCCGCCGCTTCTTCGGCCCGGACTTCCAGATGCCGGGGCAGGGCCCCGGTGGCCAGGACGACAGCCCGCGCATCCAGGGCCGTGGCATGGGCTCGGGCTTCATCATCTCGGCCGATGGCTATGTGCTGACCAACTATCACGTGGTTGCCGACGCCAGCGAAGTGAAGGTCAAGCTCGGCGACCGCCGCGAGTTCACCGCCAAGGTCATCGGCAGCGATCAGCAGTACGACGTTGCGCTGCTCAAGATCGACGGCAAGAACCTGCCGACGGTGCGGGTGGGCGATTCCAATACGCTCAAGCCGGGTCAGTGGGTCGTCGCCATCGGTTCGCCGTTCGGCCTGGATCATTCGGTCACCGCCGGCGTCGTCAGCGCGGTCGGCCGCAGCACCGGGGGCGCCGATCAGCGCTACGTCCCCTTCATCCAGACCGACGTGGCGATCAACCAGGGCAATTCCGGTGGCCCGCTGCTCAATACCCGGGGTGAAGTGGTCGGCATCAACTCGCAGATCTTCTCCGCCTCCGGCGGCTACATGGGCATCAGCTTCGCGATCCCGATCGATCTGGCCATGGGCGCGGTCGAGCAGATCAAGAAGAACGGCCGGGTCAGCCGCGGCCAGCTGGGCGCCATGGTCGGAGCCGTCACGGCCGATGTCGCGCAGGGCTTCAAGCTGCCCGACAGCCGGGGCGCGTTGGTGAACCAGCTGGTTCCCGGCAGCGCCGCAGCCAAGTCCGGCCTGGAGGTCGGTGACGTGATCCGGTCCGTGAACGGCACGCCGATCAATGTGTCCAGCGACCTGCCGCCGATGATTGGTGCCCTGCCGCCGGGAACCAAGGTGCGCATCGTGGTGCTGCGTGAGGGCAAGGAACGCGAGATCACCGCCACGCTGACCGAGCTGGCCGAAGACGCCGAACGCGGCAACACGCCCCAGGCGGCCGATGCGGCCAAGCCGGAAACCGGCGCCAACGCCCTGCTGGGGCTGGAGGTGGCCGATCTGACCGCGCCGCAGCGCCAGCAGCTGGGCCTGGCCTCGGGGGAGGGCGTGCGCATCACCCGGGTCACCGGTCAGTCGGCCCGGGATGCGCGCCTGTCCCAGGGCATGGTGGTGCTGCAGGTCGGACGGACGCCAGTGGGCAGTGTGGCCGCGCTGAACAAGGCGTTGAGCGGTTACAGCAAGGGCGATGTGGTCATGCTGCTGGTCCGCGCCAACGGCAACAGCGCCTTCGTGCCGGTCAAGGCCGGCCAATAAGCCCGCCCCGCCTGCGTTTCCGGGCCCGCTTCGGCGGGCCTGGTCGTTTCTGGGGGGGCGTTGGCGACAATCGCTACGGGGCCCACGCGGGATCGGGCCGGCCATGCGATAATCCGCAGTCATCCTGACGACGCGACGCGCCGCCGCCACCTATGTCTTCTGATTCGATGCGGTTCATCCGCAACTTCTCCATCATCGCCCATGTCGACCACGGCAAGTCCACGCTGGCCGATCGCATCATCCAGCTTTGCGGTGGCCTCCAGGCCCGTGAGATGGAGGCGCAGGTGCTCGACTCGAACCCGATCGAGCGCGAGCGTGGCATCACCATCAAGGCGCAGTCGGTCTCGCTGCCGTATGTCGCCAAAGATGGCCACACCTACCACCTGAACTTCATCGACACCCCCGGGCATGTCGACTTCTCCTATGAAGTCAGCCGCTCGCTGGCCGCCTGCGAAGGCGCGCTGCTGGTGGTCGATGCGGCCCAGGGCGTGGAAGCGCAGTCCGTGGCCAACTGCTACACGGCCGTCGAGCAGGGTCTGGAAGTGGTGCCGGTGATCAACAAGATCGACCTGCCCACCGCCGACATCGACCGTGCCAAGGCCGAGATCGAGGCCGTGATCGGCATCGATGCGACCGACGCCGTGGCGGTCAGCGCCAAGACCGGCCTGAACGTGGGCGACGTGCTGGAAGCGATCGTGCATCGCATCCCGCCGCCGGTGCCGCGCGATACCGACAAGCTGCAGGCGCTGATCATCGACTCGTGGTTCGACAACTACCTGGGCGTGGTCTCGCTGGTGCGCGTGATGCAGGGCCAGATCAAGGCCGGCGACAAGCTGCAGGTGATGTCCACCGGCCGCAACCACCAGGTCGACAACGTCGGCGTGTTTACCCCCAAGCGCAAGGTGCTGCCGGCACTGAACGCCGGTGAGGTGGGCTGGGTGACGGCCAGCATCAAGGACGTGCACGGTGCGCCGGTCGGTGACACCCTGACCATGGCCGCCGATCCGGCCGCCAAGCCGCTGCCGGGCTTCCAGGAAATGCAGCCGCGCGTGTTCGCCGGCCTGTTCCCGGTCGATGCGGAGGATTACCCGGACCTGCGCGAAGCGCTGGACAAGCTGCGCCTGAACGATGCCGCGCTGCGTTTCGAGCCGGAAAGCTCCGAGGCGATGGGCTTCGGCTTCCGCTGCGGCTTCCTGGGCATGCTGCACATGGAAATCGTGCAGGAGCGCCTGGAGCGCGAATACAACCTGGATCTGATCAGCACCGCGCCGACGGTGGTCTATGAAGTACTCAAGACCGACGGCAGCATCATCAACATGGACAACCCGGCCAAGCTGCCGCCGGTGAACATGGTCGATGAGATCCGCGAGCCGATCATCCGTGCCAACGTACTCACCCCCGAGGAGTACATCGGCAACATCATCAAGCTGTGCGAAGAAAAGCGCGGCAGCCAGATCGGCATCAACTACCTGGGCAGCCAGGTGCAGATCAGCTATGAGCTGCCGATGGCCGAAGTGGTGCTGGACTTCTTCGACAAGCTCAAGTCGGTCAGCCGCGGCTACGCCTCGCTGGACTATCACTTCGTGCGCTTCGATGCCGGTCCGTTCGTCCGCGTGGACGTGCTGATCAACGGCGACAAGGTCGATGCGCTGTCGCTGATCGTGCACCGCAGCCATGCCGACCGCCGCGGCCGCGAGCTGTGCGAGAAGATGAAGGATCTGATCCCGCGCCAGCAGTTCGACGTGGCCATCCAGGCTGCCGTCGGCTCGCAGATCATCTCGCGCACCACGGTCAAGGCCATGCGCAAGAACGTGCTGGCCAAGTGCTATGGTGGCGACGTTTCGCGCAAGAAGAAGTTGCTCGAAAAGCAGAAGGAAGGCAAAAAGCGCATGAAGCAGGTCGGCCGCGTGGAAATCCCGCAGGAAGCCTTCCTAGCCGTGCTGCAGATGGACAAGTAAGGCCGGATGGCCTTCCCGGTGGCGGCAGGCGGCACCCTCCCGGTGTCGCCGGGCGCGCAGGGAACCACCCCCGCACCGCTGCAATCGTTCCCAAGGACACTGCATGAAATTGTTTGAGATCCTCCTGGTCGTACTGACGCTGGCCTCGGGCCTGATCCTGCTGGGCGAGAAGCTGTATTTCGCCAAGCGCCGCGCCCAGCGTGCCGGCCTGCTGGATACCGAGCCGGTGATGGTCGACTACGCGCGGGCGTTTTTCCCGGTGCTGGCGATCGTGCTGGTGGTGCGCAGCTTCATCGCCGAGCCGTACAAGATTCCGTCCAGCTCGATGATGCCCAACCTGCTGATCGGCGATTTCATCCTGGTCAACAAGTTCTCCTACGGCCTGCGCCTGCCGCTGAACAACGCCAAGGTGGTGCCGTTCGGCGAACCCAAGCGCGGCGATGTGGTGGTGTTCCATTTCCCGGGCCATTCGGACAACGATCCGGCCAAGGGCGAGAACTTCATCAAGCGCGTGATCGGCGTGCCGGGTGACCAGATCGAATTCCAGGGCAACGGGCTGATCCTCAATGGCGAGCCGGTCACCTACGATAACAAGGGTCTGTACGCCGGCCACAATGGCCAGGGCGAGGGCAGCTCGCTGCTGGTCGAGCACCTGCCGGGCCGCACCCACACCGTGCTCGAGACCGATTACGCTCGCGGGCAGGGCCAGTGGACCGTGCCGGCTGGCAAGTACCTGGTCATGGGCGACAACCGCGACAATAGTGACGACGGCCGCTTCTGGGGCCTGCTGCCGGAGGAGAATCTCCGTGGCAAGGCCTTCCTGATCTGGCTGAACTGCTCGGGCTGGTTCTGCAAGGACGGCTTCGAGCCGTCGCGGATCGGTACGGCCATCCATTGATTCATGGCACACGCGTATCTGGGGAGAAACGCAATGAAGAGCATGACATCGCAGCGCGGCATCACCTTGACCTCGTTCCTGGTGGTGTTGATCGTGGTCACCTTTGGCCTGTACATCGGCATGAAGCTGTTCCCGATGTACCAGGAGTACTACGCCGTACGTTCGGCGATGAAGAGCCTGGCCAAGGAACCTGGCGTGGGCAACATGGAGCCGCGCCGCGTCCAGGACATGTTCTTCAAGCGTCTGTACATCAATTACGCCGAGAACGTGAAGCCCGCCAACGTGAAGTTTGATCGTATCGATGGCGGCTGGAACATGAAGGTCTACTACGAAGTGCGCCGGGAACTGATCGGCAATCTGGACGTGGTGGGCAAATTTGATTCGAACCAGGAATTGACCCGTAGCGGTGCCGACTAAGACCTTCCAACGCGGTGACCTGATTGGTCACGCATTCAACGATCCGGGCCTGCTCAAGCAGGCCTTGACGCATCGCAGCGCCGGCTCGCCCAACAACGAGCGACTGGAGTTCCTCGGCGACAGCATCGTCAACATGATGGTGGCCCAGGCGCTTTACGAACGCTGGCCCAAGGCTGACGAAGGCGCGTTGACCCGCGCCCGCGCCGAGCTGGTGCGCGAAGGCGCGCTGGCGGTGATCGCGCGCGAGCTGCAATTGGGCGATCGCCTGATCCTGGGGCCCGGCGAGATGAAGACCGGCGGGCACCGTCGCGACTCCATCCTGGCCGACGCGCTGGAAGCGGTGGTCGCGGCGATCTACCTCGATGCCGGCTTTGCCGTCTGCCAGACCGTGGTGCTGCCGTGGTTCCTGGCCTCGATGCAGGCCCTGCCGGCCACCGGCAAGCCCGAGAAAGACCCCAAGACCCGCCTGCAGGAATGGCTGCAGGCCCGACAGAAGGCGTTGCCGCTGTACGAGCTGGTGTCAGAATCGGGTGACGATCACGCCAAGACCTTCCGGGTACGCTGCGGCGTAACCGACCCCGCTGTCAGCACCGAAGGCGAAGGTGCCTCGCGACGGCTGGCCGAACAACAAGCGGCTGCCGCCGCCCTTGAGCAACTGGATTCCAAGTGAACGAAGCTATCCCCCATCGTTCCGGCAGCGTGGCCGTCATCGGTCGCCCCAACGTCGGCAAATCCACCCTGACCAATGCCCTGGTGGGCGCCAAGGTCAGCATCGTCTCCAACCGTCCGCAGACCACGCGGCACCGGTTGCTGGGTATTGCCAGTTACCCGGAAGGCCAGATCGTGCTGGTCGATACCCCCGGCCTGCACCGTGCGCAGAAGCGCGCCATGAACCGGGTGATGAACCGCGCCGCGCGCGGCTCGCTGGAGGGCGTGGATGCCGGCATGCTGGTGATCGAGGCCGGCCGCTGGGATGACGAAGACACCCTGGCCTTCAACGTGCTCAGTGACTCGGGCATCCCGGTGGTGCTGGTGGTCAACAAGATCGACCGCCTGAAGGACAAGGGCGCGCTGCTGCCGTTCCTGCAGCAGGTCACCGAAGGCCGCACGTTCGCGGCGGTGCACCCGATCTCGGCGCAGAAGCGCAACGGCCTGGAATCGCTGGTCCGCGACCTGATGAAGTTGTTGCCGGAAGCCCCGCCGATGTTCGGCGAGGACGAGATCACCGACCGCAGCCAGCGCTTCCTCGCCGGTGAGCTGGTCCGCGAGCAGCTGATGCGCCAGTTGGGCGAGGAGCTGCCGTATGCGACCACGGTCGAGATCGAGCGCTTTGTCGAAGACGGCAACCTGCTGCGCATCGGCGCGGTGATCTGGGTCGAACGCGAAGGCCAGAAGGCGATCGTGATCGGCAAGGCCGGCACCCGCCTGAAGGAGATCGGCGCCAAGTCGCGCCTGCAGATGGAGCGCCTGTTCGGGGCCAAGGTCTTCCTGGAAACCTGGGTGCGCGTGCGCGAAGGCTGGTCCGACGACGAAGCCGCGCTCAAGGCGTTCGGCTACGAATAAGCCGGCCACTCCGGCCCCGGGGCGGTTGAGTCATGCGCATCGAGGATGAGCCGGCCTTCGTACTGCACGCCCGGGCCTGGCGGGAGACCAGCCTGCTGGTCGAGGTGCTGACCGAGCAGTACGGCCGGATCGGAGTGCTCGCGCGGGGCGTGTCCAGTCCGCGCAGCCAGGCGTTGCGCGCGGCCCTGCAGCCGCTGCAGTGGATCCGCCTCACTGCCGTGCAGCGGGGCGAGCTGGCCCAGCTGCGCGGTGCCGAGGCCTTGGATGCCGCGCCGCGGTTGAACGGCGAAGCGATGCTGGCCGGGTTCTATATCAACGAACTGATGATGCGGCTGGCGCCCCGCCAGGATCCGCTGCCCGAGCTGTACGACCATTACGCGCAGGTGCGTGCGCGGCTGCGTGACGGGGAGCCTTTGGCCTGGACGCTGCGCCGTTTCGAGCGTGACCTGCTGGAGGCCTTGGGCTTCGGTTTCGACCTGCTGCACGGCAGCGACGACGAGCCGGTCGATCCGGCGGCGCGGTATGAGCTGGATCCGCAGGAGGGGCCTCGCCGGCTGCTCAGCGATCGGGGCGTGGATCAGCGCCGTGGTACCGCCACCGGCAGCGCGCTGCTGGCGTTGGCCGCCGATGAAATGCCCGGTGCCGAGGATCTGGGCAGCCTGCGCCGGCCGATCCGCGCGGTGCTGATGCACCATCTGGGCGGGCGGGGGCTGAAATCATGGGAAATGCTGGAGGACCTGGCCCGGCGGCGCACGTAGGCGCTGGCGGGTCGTTGCACCGTTGCGGGGTGGCTCACGCGGCGCCGGTGCCCCGGCTGCCGCCCGTGCTCACTGCAGCAGGGCGTCTACCGCGACGCGGAAGCGGCTCTGCGCACCGGTAGACTCCGGCGCCTGGTGCAGCTGACGGACTGCCCGAGCCAGGCGTGCGGCGCCGACGAACCCGCAGCTGGCCTGCAGCCGATGCAACTGCCCGCGCAGGGCCCGCACATCGTCCTCGCGCAGGGCCTGGGCCACGGCGTCGCGGACGCCGGGCAACTCGGCCAGGAACAGTTCACGCAGCGCGATGAGGTGGTGGCGCTGCCCGTTCAGCGCAGCCAGGGCAGTGATTTCATCCCAGTCCTGGCGCTCGCCTTCGACCTCGTCGGACCCGGCAACCGCCGGGGCGGACAGACTGCCAGCGGTATGCACCAAGGCGCGGCGGACGGCCTTGAGCAGATGCTCGCGGCTCAGCGGCTTGACCAGGGTTTCACTGAAACCGGCATCGCGCAGGCGGGAGTGGATCGAGGTGTCGCCGTCGGCGGTATGCGCCAGCGCCGGGGTGTCCGGGCGCGAGCGGCGCAGTTCCTGCAGCAGCTGGGTGCCATTGCCGTCAGGCAGGTTGACGTCGATAAGCCATAGGTCGTGCTGGTTGCCGCGGGCGCGGTCCATGGCCGTGGCCAGCGAATCGGCGGTATCCACCTGCGCCGGCAGGGTTTCCAGCGCGGCCTTGAAGAAGCCGCGGCTGATGGTGTCGTCCTCGACGAGCAGGAATCGGGGCATGGGATCCCTCGGGGTCATCTGCATTTGGGCTGCCTCCATGTCAGCTGCCTCCATATTAAACGCGAAGTCCTCGCATGCAAGCGGTTTCAGCGGGCGGCAAGTCAGTCGGCAGTTGGTATCTGCGACAATACGCACCCTTTTTGCCCGCAGCCTGTTGCCACGTGGCCCGAACCCGCTCCCGACTCGACCGTACCCCCTTCCAGACCGACATCCTCGACCTCAGCCATGACGGCCGTGGCGTTGCCCGCCGAGACGGCGAGGGTGGCAAGGTCACCTTCATCACCGGCGCGCTGCCGGGTGAGGTGGTGACCGCCGAGCCGACCGCGCGCAATCGACATTTCGATGAAGCCCGGACCGTGGAGGTGGTGAAGGCCTCGCCGCAGCGGGTGACCCCGCGCTGCCCGCATTTCGGCGTCTGCGCCGGCTGCGTGCTGCAGCATCTGGAGGAGTCGCAGCAGATCGTGGCCAAGCAGCGGGTGCTGATCGACAACCTGACCCGGATCGGCCACGTCACCCCGGGCACCGTGCTGCCGCCGCTGGTCGGCGACAGCTGGGGCTATCGTCGCAAGGGCCGCTTCTCGGTGCGCCGCGTCGAGAAGAAGGACAAGACGCTGGTCGGCTTCCGTGAACTGGACCCGCGCTTCGTCGCGGATCTGAGCCAGTGCCTGACCGTGATTCCCGAGATCGGCATGAAGGTCGGGGTGCTCTCCGAGTTCATCGAAACGCTCGATGGCAAACGCGATATCCCTCAGATCGAATTCATCGCCGGCGATGACGCGATCATGCTGACCATCCGTCACATGCAGCCGCTCAGCGACGCCGACCGTGCTGCATGGACCGCCTTCGGCCAGGAACACGGCTTCGCGATTTCGCTGCAGCCCGGTGGCGTGGAGTCGGTCCGCCCGCTGTGGCCGGCCGAGGTGCCGCTGTCGTTCAAGCTGGCACCGTGGGATGTCGAGCTGGCGTTCCGCCCGCTGGATTTCATCCAGGTCAACGCCAAGCTCAACGTACAGATGATCGCCCATGCATTGGCCCTGCTTGATGCCGGCCCGGACGAACGCGTGCTGGATCTGTTCTGCGGCCTGGGCAATTTCACTCTGCCGCTGGCGCGTACCGTGCGCAACGTGGTCGGCGTGGAGGGCGATGCCGGCCTGGTGGCGCGTGCGCGTGAGAACGCGGTCCGCAATGGGCTGGAGAATGCCGAGTTCTACGCCGCGGACCTGACCCAGGACCAGCGGCAGGCCCCGTGGATGCGCCAGGGCTTTGACAAGCTGCTGCTGGATCCACCGCGCTCAGGCGCCATCGAAGTGCTGCAGCAGCTGCCGCTGAAGCAGTTCAAGCGGATCGTCTACGTGAGCTGCCATCCCGGCTCGCTGGCACGCGATGCCGGCTACCTGGTCAACGAGCAGGGCTTCACCCTGGTCTCGGCTGGCGCGATGGACATGTTCCCGCACACCGCGCACGTGGAAAGCATCGCGGTGTTCGAGAAGCGCTGACGGCGTTCGACCTCAGCGGCCGTCATCCGGCGCGGCGTTCTGCCACTGGCCTTGTGCATCGAACACATAGGTCTGCGGTTGGGTGCCGCGCTCGGTATCATCCCCGGCGGTGACATCGCAGCGGATCTCCGGCGACTGCGTGCTGTGCAGTTCGCAGTCGTCGACCGCAAGAATCTGCACGCGCTGCTGGAAGGCGCGCAGTTCGTCGCGGGTGGCGGCATCGGTGATGGATGCGGCACGATGACCGAGCTGTTCGATGAGCAGTTCGCGGACACGCTCGCGCGGGGGAACTGGCGCATCGACATCAGCCCGCTGCATCGTCCAGCCCATGCCCTGCGGAACGAAGCGCAGCATCCGGTAGCGGTTCTTGAGCCCGATCTCCATGCCGACCAGGCACTCGTAGGCACCGGTGACCGTCGTGCTGGCAAAGCACGGCCCATGTTCGAACCCGCGCGGGGTGAACATCGATTGCAGCATCAACGCCTGGGTAGTGGTGGCCGGCTTCTTCTCGGCGTCGATCATGGCCATGATGGCCGCTTCGATCTGCGCAGGGGCCGGTGGCGTCGCGGCGACCCCGGGCAGTGGCAGCAGCGTCAGCAACAGGGTGGGGAAAAGGGGTTTCATCGGGCGTCCATGCAGGGCAGCCGGCCAGTATAGAAGCCGGCCGTGGCCGCAGTGCGGTGATCGCCGCATACTGTGCGCATGGGCATTGAAATCGAACGCAAATACCTCGTCACCGGTGAGGGCTGGCGCACTGCGGCACACGCCGTCATCCCGATGGCGCAGGGCTATCTCAACGACACCGCCGCATTGGACAGCGGCGCACAGAAGGCCTCGGTGCGCGTGCGCATACAGGGCGAGCAGGCCTTCCTCAACATGAAATCGCGCGAGATCGGGCACACCCGGCAGGAGTTCGATTACCCGATTCCGGTGGAGGATGCGCGCGCGCTGCTGGCGCTGTGTGTCGGTGGGCTGATCGACAAGCGTCGGCACCTGGTTGAACACGAGGGGTTGGTCTGGGAGGTGGATGAATTCCTGGGCGAGAACGCCGGGCTGGTGGTGGCCGAGGTCGAGCTCGAGCACGCCGATCAGGCGATCACGCTGCCCGACTGGGCCGGCGCTGAAGTCACCGACCAGGTCCGCTACTACAACCTGGCGCTGGCCGCGCATCCCTTCTCGCGCTGGTCCAGTGCTGAACGCGGCTGACCGGTAGACCTTGTAAACGCCCGGCAGCACCCACAATCTGGCCGGATGAAAATCGATATCTGGTCGGATGTGGTGTGCCCCTGGTGTTGGATCGGCAAGCACCGGTTCCAGCAGGGTCTGGCGCTGTTGGGTGATGACGCCCCCGAGGTGGAGGTGCACTGGCACCCCTTCCTGCTGGATCCCGACGCGGGAACCACCCCTGTACCGCTGCGCGAGGCCTACGAGGCCAAGTTCGGCAGCGCAGAGCGCACCCAGCAGATCCTGACCCAGACCCAGACCACGGCACGCGCCGAAGGGCTGCCGATGGATTTCGACCAGGGCCAGGTCCGGGTGACCACGCTGCCCGCACATCGGTTGATGTGGCTGGCCGGGCGTGAAGGCGTCCAGGCGGCGGTCGGCGAGGCGCTGTTCCGCGCGCATTTTGTGGAGGGCCGCAATCTGGCCGAGCCGCAGACCCTGATCGCCGCCGGCGCCGCCGGTGGCCTCAGCGCCGAACGCATCACCGGGCTGCTGGCGGGTGAGGAAGGGCTGGAGGAGATCCAGGCCCAGCTTGCCCAGGCGCAGGCACTGGGTATTCAGTCGGTGCCCACCTTTGTGATCAACGATCAGTACGCCATCCAGGGTGCCCAGCCGGCCGAGGCCTTCGCCGAGGCGTTGCGCCAGATCGCAGCGCAGAGCCCGCCAGCAGGGGCTGGTGGGCAAGGCGATGACTGCGGCCCGGACGGCTGCAAGGTCTGACGCTGCGCGCGGGTTCTGCGACAATGCGGCGGTGCGCCATCGTGGCGCCCCGTATTGGAGACATCCCATGCTCGTGATCGGCGTTGCCGGGACCGAACTCACCGCCCAGGAACGCGAATGGCTGCAGCACGACGCCGTGGCCGGCGTCATCCTGTTCAAGCGCAATTTCGCCTCGCGTGAGCAGGTGGGCGAGCTGTCGGCGGCCATCCGCGCCGCCGCGCCGCGCCCGCAGCTGATCTGCGTGGACCAGGAAGGCGGTCGCGTGCAGCGCTTCCGTGAGGGTTACAGTGCGCTGCCGCCGCTGCAGGGCTTCGATGCCCTGTATGCCACCGATCCCGAGGCTGCGCTGGCCCTGGCCGAGCAGCATGCCTGGCTGATGGCCAGCGAAGTACGTGCCAGCGGCGTGGACCTCAGTTTCGCCCCCGTGGTCGATCTGGGCCGTGGCAACCTGGCCATCGGCGATCGCGCGTTCAGCGCGGACCCGCAGGTCGTCGCTGCGTTCACCGCCGCCTATGTGCGCGGCATGCACAGCGTCGGCATGGCCGCCACGCTCAAGCATTTCCCCGGGCACGGCACCGTGCTGGAAGATACCCATTTCCACGATGCCAGCGACCCGCGTTCGCTCGATGAACTGCGCGCGCTGGACCTGATTCCGTTCGCGGCCGGCATCACTGCCGGCGCCGATGCGGTGATGATGGCCCACGTGGTCTACCCGCAGGTCGCGCCGGAACCGGCCGGCTACTCGCCACGCTGGATCCAGCAGATCCTGCGCGAGGAGATGGGCTTCCGTGGCGTGGTCTTCTCCGACGACATCGGCATGGCCGCCTCGTTCTCGGCCGGTGGCGTGAAGGCGCGCGTGGATGCGCATCTGGATGCCGGCTGTGACGTGGTGCTGGTCTGCCACCCCGAACTGGTGGAAGAATCGCTGCGCGCGGTCGAAGGCCGCACCCTCAACACTGCTGCGCTGCTCGGCCTGATCGGCCGTGGCGCGCTGGGCTGGGACGGCCTGTTGGCCGATTCCCGCCATGGCACTACCCAATCCCGTTTGCTTGACACCCTTGGAAGAACCGTCTGATGCCCAACCTCACCATTTCCCAGGCCCTGGCCCAGGCCGACCTGCTGGTCGATCGTCCCACCATCGACAAGGCCATCGCTGGCATCGCTGACGCCATTGCGCGCGATTACAAGGGCGAGGTCCCGCTGTTCATGTCGATCATGCACGGCGCGCTGCCGTTCGCCGGCCAGCTCGCGCTGGAGCTGGGCGCACGTGGCCAGGATGTGCAGTTCGATTACCTGCACGCCACCCGCTACCGCGGTGAAACCACCGGCGGTGACCTGGTCTGGAAGCACAAGCCGGCCACCTCGCTGTTCGGTCGCCGCGTGCTGCTGGTCGACGACATCCTCGACGAGGGTTACACGCTGCAGGGCGTGCGCACCTGGTGCCTGGAGCAGGGCGCCACGGATGTGCGCATCGCCGCGCTGACGGTCAAGCTGCACGACCGCGCACTGCCGGACGTCAAAGCCGACTATGCCGGCATCGACCTGCCGGACCGCTATGTGTTCGGGTTCGGCATGGACGTCAATGAGACGCTGCGCTGCGTGCCGGCCATCTACGCGATGAAGGAATGATGGAGCACATCTCTCTCGCCGTCATCGGCGGCACCGGCGTCTACAAGCTGGCCCAGCTCGACGATGTAAGCAGTCATCAGGTCGAGACGCGCTACGGCACGCCGTCCGGTCCGATCCGCGTCGGCACGCTGCTGGGCCAGCGCGTGGCCTTCCTGGCGCGTCATGGCGAAGGCCATTCGCTGCCGCCGCACAAGATCAACTACCGCGCCAATCTCGCCGCGCTGCAGCAGATCGGTGCGCAGCGCGTGCTGGCGCTGAACACCGTGGGCGGGATCACCGAGCACTTCGGCCCACGCGTGCTGGCCTGCCCGGACCAGTTGATCGATTACACCTGGGGCCGCATCTCTACCCTGTGCGAAGAACCGGGCACCGAGGTGGTGCACGTGGACTTCGGCCATCCGTACACGCCGATGCTGCGCAGCAAGGTACTGGCCGCGGCGAAAGTCACTGGCGTACGCCTGCAGGACGGCGGCTGCTATGGCGCCACTCAGGGCCCACGGCTGGAAACCAATGCCGAAATCGCGCGCATGCGCCGTGATGGCTGTGATCTGGTGGGCATGACCGGCATGCCCGAAGCCAGCCTGGCCCGCGAGCTCGGCCTGGACTATGCGTGCCTGGCGATCGTGGCCAACTGGGCCGCCGGCTGTGGCGATGGCGATGAAATCACGATGGCCGAAGTGCTGGCCAATGTGGACGCTGCCTCCTCCGGCCTGCCCGAATTGATCGGTGAATTGGCACGGGGGTGATTGTCATTCCGGTACAAGGTTTGCATACTCCGCCAGTGCGCTGGTTGAGCGTACACCACCCATTCATAGAAGAAGGTCTCGCATCACCATGCCGAACGGTACCGTCAAGTGGTTCAACGACGCCAAGGGATTTGGCTTTATCTCGCCGGAGGACGGCAGCGCCGACGTCTTCGCGCACTTCTCCGCGATCAACTCCAAGGGCTTCCGCAGTCTGCAGGAAGGCCAGAAGGTCACCTATGACGTGACCCAGGGCCCGAAGGGCGCCCAAGCCTCGAACATCGTGCCGGCTGAGTGATTCTCTCGGCTGCGCATTGAAAACCCCGCTTCGGCGGGGTTTTTTTTCATCAGTGAGTACACGCATGTCTCCACGCCGCACCATCGCCATCGTCGGCTACGGCACCGCCGGGCAGGCACTGTCGATCCTGCTTTCACGCGATCATCACGATGTGCACGTGTTCGAGCGTGCCGCAACACCCGGCCCGGTCGGCGCCGGTTTCCTGCTGCAGCCCAGCGGCCTGGACGTGCTGTGGCAGATGGGGCTGCTGCCCGATGTGCTGCGCCACGGCGCCAGCGTGCGACGGCTGTACGGCGAGACGCCGTGCGGACGCGCGGTGATGGACATGCGGTATGCGCAGCTTGATGAGCGGTTGCATGGCGTGGGAATGCAGCGGGGTGCGTTGTTCTCGCTGCTGGCCGAGGCGTGGGACCACCCCGGCAATCTTCAGCCAGATACGGCAATCGTGACGGTGGATGCCACGACGGGGCGACTGCGCGATGCGCGCGGGGGCTGGCATGGCCCCTACGATCTGGTGATTGCTGCCGATGGTGCGGCCTCGACGCTGCGCACGCAGGTGCAGGCCAGCACGCTTGACCGCGAATACCCGTGGGGAGCGTTGTGGTGCCTGTTGCCGCGTGAGGATTGGCCGCACGTGGATGAGCTGCGCCAACGTTATGTCGCGGCCCGCAAGATGATCGGGCTGCTGCCGGTCGGCACCCGTCCCGGCCATGATGCACCGCAGTTGAGTTTTTTCTGGAGCCTGCCGCGTGACCAGTTCGCGCAGTGGGAACGCGACGGGATGGCACGCTGGCTCGATGAGATCGCGACCTTGTGGCCGCAGGCGCACGCGCGCCTGGCCGGTGTGCGTGAGCCGAACCAGCTGGCTCGCGCGGGCTATCGCGATGCAGTGATGTCGTGCTGGCATCGCGAGCGGCTGGTGCTGGCTGGCGATGCCGCGCATGCGATGAGCCCGCAGCTGGGGCAGGGGGTGAACATGGCGCTGATGGACGCACTGGCCCTGCGCGATGCCCTGCGCGCGCACGGAGCGTTGGAGGCCGCACTGCAGGCCTACCAGGTACAACGGCGCGCGCACGTGGCGATCTACCAGTACTGGAGCCGATGGCTGACGCCGTTGTTCCAGTCAAACCGTGATGCCTTGGCGCGCGCACGTGATGTGCTGTTCCAGCCCATGGGGCGCATGCCGGGTGGGCGCGGCCACATGTTGCGCGTGCTCAGTGGCACACAGCGCGGTTGGCTGGGGCGCTTGCCGTTGTCACCAGGATTCGTCGACGCATTGGGCGACGCACACGCGCGTGATCGCATCAGCTGATAACCACGCGCAGCACTGCATGCGCGGCGATGTGAAGGCGTGAATAACATTCATTGACGGTGGACTCACCGCCCGCATGGGACAACACTCAGGCAAACGCAGCAGGCGTGTGCGTGTTCGATACGCGTCATGTTGCTTCCGCTGGTGCTCTGTCCGATTCCTGATCGCCAGGAGTAGCGCCACCGACCGGTGGTACTGTGGGGCTGCGTTTGCGACTCACGGTCCTTTGGACCGATCGCAACCCAAGGAGATTGAAATGCTGTTCTCGGCCGAAACTCTGGAAAGTGAAATCCGCAAACTTCGCGGACTACTGCAGATGCTGCATGAGGATCAGCCGGATGTGATGGAAGACGTGTTCGAATTCCATGTCACCAGCCTCATTACGCACGCCGTGCCGGAGCACCATCCGCGCATCCGTGCCGCCGCACACGACATGCTGACCGCGATCCAGCGGCAACCGGTGCGTCCCAATCCGAATGCACCGGATATCCGGTTGATGCCGGACCTGCTGGTGGCTTCGGCCGCCTGAGCATGCGGTGCATGCCGTTGCGCGCTGGCCAGGCTAGTGCGCCGGCAGTGCGATGGCCTGGTCTTCGACGCAGGCCACCAGGCGCTCTCCGGCGTCCATGACGGGCGCAATGCCTGCGGTGAACCGGGAGAACGCCGGCAGTATCGTCAGTCTTTCGCGCAACCAGAACGCCGGCCAGCGCCGTTGCATGCCCGGCAGGCGTGCCAGTGGATGCAGATGGCCACACAGCACGTGCAGTCCCGGATGCGGCTGTGGCGCATGACGGAGCAGAAAGGGGCCTTCCTGCACACGCTCGCCGAGCAACTCGATACCCAGGTCTGCCTTGGGCAGCACGCGGTCGTGATTGCCTTCAAGCGCGCCGATCCACAGGTCCGGGTGCTGCTCGCGCCAGCCCTGCCACTGGCGGTACCACGCCGCGCGATGCGCTGCGCCATGCAGCACGTCGCCCAGGATCCACAGTTGGCGCACGTCGTGCTGTTGCAGCAACCGGCCCAACTGCTCCAGATCATCCTGCGTGCCACCCCGGGGCAGACCGATGCCTGCGCGCCGGAACAGATCGGCCTTGCCCAGATGCAGATCGGCGATCAACAAGCCGTGCCGCGCAGGCCAGTACATCGCACGCGCGCCCAGCAGGTGCACCGTTTCGCCAGCGAGGTGGATCGGCAGCTCAGGCGCCATGACGTTTCTCCAATTGCTGTGCCGCGCGCAGTACGCGGGTCTTCCAGTCTTCGTTGCTGAGCTGACCGCGCAAACGCTCGGCCCACAGCGGGAAAGACAGCGGTCCGAGGCTGGTGGGGTGTTGCAGGCTCAGTGTGCGTGCCTGGCAGGACGACAGCGCGCGGGCCAGACTGTCAAGATCGAGTTGATCGTGCAGCACTTCGTGTTCGGCCAGCGTCAGCAGGATGTGATCCGGATCGTGCTGGCGCAGCACGTCGTACAGCAATCCACTGGAGGCCTGCAGCTGACGCAGGCTGCGCGGCGTGCGTCCTGGCAAGGCTGGCACCAGCATGCCGGACACGCGCGCGATGTCGCGGAACTGGCGTCGTGCGAGCTCACCCAGGTTGAGGCTCTCGCGCAGGTCCCTGAGCAAGCCCTCCGGCTCAAGCAGCGCGCGCACGCCCGCCGCATCGATTTCGACAGCGCGCGCAGGTGAGAGTACGAAGCCATAGTCGTTTGCCGCGTAGCCGAAGGTATTGGTGTGCAGCCGTGTCCAGCGCATCGCCATCAAGGCGGCCAGTCCTTCATTGACCTGCCGCCCGGCGAAGGGATACACGAACACGAACTGGCCCTCGCGGCGGCGGACATGCTCCACCAGTAACCGATCCGGTGCGGGCAGCGCGGACAGGCGTGCCTGCAGTGACAACAGCGGCACCAGCCATTGCAGCTCAGGGCTGTCCGGTGGGCTGGCCAGCACGGTCTCCATTTCATGCCCCAGCGCTTCGGAGAGTGGCAGCCGACCGCCCTGCCAGCGCGGCACCACGCCATCGCCGCCGCGTGCCACGCGCACGTAGGCGGTCAGATTCTCCAGGCGCACCAGCTCCAGCAGGCGGCCGGCGAACTGGAAGCGGTCGCCGGGGCGCAACCGGCTGAGGAACTGTTCCTCCACTGCGCCGAGCCGGCCGCCGCGCAGGAACTGCACCATGACGCTGCCATCGCTGGTGATGGTGCCGATCGACAGTCGATGCCGCAGCGCGACGCGGCGGTCATGTACGCGATACAGGCCATCGTCATCGCGCACGACCTTGTGGAAGTCCGGGTACTGCGACAGCGCGCGCCCGCCCTGCACGATGAACTCCAGCACGCCCTCCCAGTGCGCGCGGTCCAGCCCGGCGAAGGCATGCGTGCGTCGTACCTGGTCGAACAGCGCATCGGGGTCGAAGCCACCGCCGAGCGCGCAGCTCACCGCATGCTGCGCCAGTACATCCAGCGACAACCGTAGTGGTCGTCGTGCTTCGATGTGCCCTTGGGCCAGCGCGCGACGTGCCGCGGCATACTCGACCAGCTCCAGCGCATGCGAAGGCACACACACGATGTGCCCGGATTCGCCGGGGCGATGTCTGGCGCGCCCCGCACGCTGCAGCAGACGTGCGATGCCCTTGGGGCTGCCGATCTGCAGCACCTGATCGACACTGGGGAAATCAACGCCGAGGTCCAGACTGGAGGTTGCCACCACGCAGCGCAGCCGGCCTTCGCGCAGGCCTTCCTCGGCAGCGCGGCGCAGGGCCGGGTCGAGCGAGCCGTGATGCAGCGCGAGTGTGTCCGGGTCTTCCGGCCACACCGCAGACAGCGCCTGATGCCAGAGCTCGGCGTGGGCACGCGTGTTGGTGAACAGCAGGCTGGTGTGCACTGTCAGCAGTTTTTCCAGCACGCGCTGCAACTGCGACAGACCCAGGTGGCCTGCCCACGGGAAGCGCTCGCCCTGAGCGGGCAGCAGCGTCTCCACACTGATCGGGCGCGGCCGCGCGCCGGCCACCAGCGGGGCATCGGGCACATCGGGCAACAGCACCTCGCGTGCTTCGTCCAGGTTGCCCAGCGTTGCCGACAGCCCCCACACCTGCAGCGCGGGCAGGGCATCACGCAGGCGGCGCAGGTTCAACTGCAGCAGCACGCCACGCTTGTTGCCCAGCAGTTCATGCCACTCATCCACCACCACGCAGCGCAGGTGCTGCAGGCGCGCCATCGTGTCGGGATAGCTGAGCAACAGCGCCAGCGACTCCGGCGTGGTGACCAGCACATCGAGGCGGCCCTCGCGCGCCAGCCGCTTGTCGCGCGCGCTGGCATCGCCGGTACGCAGGCCCACCTGCCAGCCCAACCCGAGGGCATCCAGCGGCTCACGCAGCGCGCGCGCCGTGTCGGCGGCCAGTGCGCGAAGCGGGGTGATCCACAGTACCTGCAGGACCGGTACCGGAGTCTTTGCGCGGCCGCGGGTGGTACGCGGGGGTGGATCGTTGAGCGCCTGCAGCAGCGGACCACCGAACATCGCCAGCGTCTTGCCGCTGCCCGTCGGGGTATGCAACAGGCCGGACTCGCCGGCCAGGTAGTGCCGCCACATCGCTTTCTGGAAGGGCAGTGGCGCCCAGCCCCGGCTGGCGAACCATGCCGTCAGGCGGGCCATGGCCTCGCGTCGGGTCACCGCGCCAGCGCCTGCAGCTGGGCCAGCGTGTCGGCCTCGCTGGCCGGCTTGTCATGCCGCCAGCGCAGGATGCGCGGGAAGCGTACGGCGATGCCGGATTTGTGCCGTTTGCTGCGGTTCACCGCTTCGAAGCCAAGCTCGAACACCTGCTCGCCACGCACGCTGCGCACTGGCCCGAAGCGCTCGATCGTGTTCGCGCGGATCCAGCGGTCCAGCGCCAGGATTTCCTTGTCGTCCAGACCCGAGTATGCCTTGGCCACCGGCACCAGCGTTTCGCCGTCCCACACCCCGAAGGTGTAATCGGTGTAGAGCGTGCTGCGCCGGCCGTGGCCGGACTGCGCGTAGATCATCACTGCATCGATCGTCAGCGGGGCGATCTTCCACTTCCACCAGTCGCCGCGTCGGCGCCCGGCCTGGTAGACAGAGTCGCCGCGTTTGAGCATCAGCCCTTCCACACCGCGCTCGCGGGCCAGATCGCGCTGCGCGGCTGCCTCGCTCCAATCCGCCACGCGGACCGCCGGCGACAGCATCAGGCGGGGGTCGTCCAGCGCGGCAAGCACCTCGGCCAGGCGCGCCCGCCGTTGTGCGAGCGGCCAAGCGCGCAGGTCGTCACCACCCAGTTCAAGCAGATCGTAGGCGAGCACACGCACCGGCGTATCGCGCAGCGTCTTCGGGCCAGGCTTGAGGCGCTGGATGCGCGTCTGCAGCGCGGTGAAGGGCAACGGCAGATCATCGCCGTCGGCCCAGGCCAGCAACTCGCCATCGATCACACAGCCATCGGGCAAGGCCATCGCCGCCGCTTCAATCTCCGGGAAGCGGCCATCCAGGCGTTCTTCGCCGCGCGACCACAGCGCGACCTCACCCTGGCGGCGCAGGACCTGAAGGCGGATACCGTCCCATTTCCACTCCAGCAGCCAGTCGTCGATCGGTCCGAGCGTGTCGACCTCCGCCTCAAGGGGGGAGGCCAGGAAGAAGGGGTAGGGCTGCTGGCGATCTTCCGGCCGCTCTTCCGGGGACAGCAACGCGGCCAGCAGGCCGGGCGTGGGTACCCATGTGCCCAGCATGCGCTGTGCGATGCGCGCGATATCGATGCCGGACCATTCGGCCAGTGCCTGCTGCACCAGCCGCTGTGACACCCCCACGCGCAGCGCGCCGGTCAGCAGCTTGTTGAACACCAGCCGCTCGTCGAAGGCAAGCTGTTGCCACGCCTGCGTGATCGCGGCGTGGCGCACCGGCTCGGGTTGATTGGCGACCGGCAGCAGCTTCTGCTCGATCCAGTCGGCGAGCGCGATATCCGCACCGGTCTGCAGCGGATCGTCCATCAGCAGGGTGAGTGTCTCGGCCAGATCGCCGACCTGGTCGTAGCTGTCGTCCACCAGCCACGCCGGTGTGTCGGACATCTCGGCTACCCACGCGCGCAGTTCGGCATTGCCGGCGATCTTCTGCCGCGCACTGGTTACCTTGCCGCCGGCCAACAGGAACAGGGCCCATGCCGCGTCGTGCGCAGGCGCCTGCTGGAAGTAGCGCACCAGCGCAGCGCGCTTGTCGCCGGTGGCGGTGCTGCGGTCCAGTTCGCTGTAAAGCGCGGCGAAGCGTTTCATTCTTCGTCCCCGTAGCCGGTGGCGAAGGCCTCGGCGGCGACACCCCGCTCGCGCAGGAACCGGATCAGCGCATCGGTATTGCCGTGGGTGGCGATGACGCGGCGTGCGCCGGTCTCGGCGATGGTGCGCAGCAGGTCGGGCCAGTCGGCGTGATCGGAGACCACAAAGCCGCGATCGTAGTTGCGCCGGCGGCGGTTGCCACGCACCCGCATCCAGCCCGAGGCAAAGCCCAGCTGCGCGCGCTTGAAGCGGCGCATCCACGCGCTCCCGGCGGCCGAGGGTGGAGCAAGAATCAGCTTGCCGGCGAACTCGGCGCCGCGCGCCTGTTCGCTGACCGGCTCGGTGGCCAACATGGGAATGCCGGCCTGGCGATAGACCGCGACACCGGTGGCGATCGCGCCATGCAGCAGGGCGGGCTGGTCATCCAGTGGCAGCAGTTCGGCAAGGATCCGCTGCGCTTTGCCGAGCGCGTAGCACAGCAGCACGGCCGCCTCGCCGCGCGCTTCGCACTCGCGCCGCCAGGCCACGATGTCGGCGGCGACCTGGGCGGTGTCCGGCCAGCGGTAGACCGGCAGGCCGAACGTCGCTTCGGTGATGAAGGTGTCGCAGGGCACCACCTCGAATGGGTCGCAGCTCGGATCGTGCTGGCGCTTGTAGTCGCCCGATGCCACCCAGACCCGTCCGGCATGCGCGATCCGCACCTGCGCCGAGCCAAGCACATGCCCGGCCGAATGCAGCGAGACGTCGGTGTCGCCCAGCGTGAAGCGCTCACCGTAATCATGTGCGGTGCAGTCCACATCGCCCAGCCGCCAGCGCAGGATCGGCAGGGTCTGTGTGGTGCAGTGGTAGTGGCCCATCCCGTTGCGCGCGTGATCGCCATGGCCGTGCGTGATCACCGCCCGCGGTACCGGGCGCCAGGGATCGATATGGAAATCACCGGCCGGGCAGTAGAGGCCCTCCGGGCGCAGCACCACCAGGTCGTCGTTGTCGGCATCCACGTTCATGCCTGCACTGTGCCGCCGCCCTCGTGCAGGAGGTGAGAATCCGCATGAACGGAGGCCCAGCCGGGGATGCGGCAGAATCGAGGTCTCTGTCTGCAAGGAGGGTGCCCCGATGAGGCCTGCACTGCCCGCGTTCGAGACGCACGAGGTGAGCAACCAGCCGCCGCCCTTCGTGGGCCGCAACCTATGGGCGGACGATGTGGCGCTGGCCGATGCAGTACAGCGCGAAGGCGGCGCTGCGTTCGTGGGCCAGCTGGCGCGGTATGGCGTCCTTGCAGGCGATGAGTTGTATCGGATCGGTTTCGATGCCAACCGCGACCGACCGCGGCTGCGCACGCACGATGCGCAGGGCCATCGCATCGATACGGTCGAGTTCCATCCGGCCTACCACCGGTTGATGACCGCGGCGAAGACGCATGGCGTGGCCGGGCTGTCGTGGCACGACGGCCGTCCTGGCGCACATGTCGCGCGCGCGGCGCTGAGCTATCTGCACCATCAGGCCGAGGCCGGCACCAGTTGTCCGCTGACGATGACCCACGCCGCCGTTGCGGTGCTGCGGCAGGCGCCGTCGCTGGCCGACTGGGCGGACAAGGCGGCAGCCCCGCACTACGACCCGCGCGACGTGCCGATCGCCGACAAGGCCGGGATCACGCTGGGCATGGGCATGACCGAGAAGCAGGGCGGTTCGGACGTGCGCAGCAACACCACCCGCGCCGAGCCCCAGGCCGATGGCAGCTATGCGTTGGTCGGGCACAAGTGGTTCTTTTCCGCGCCGATGTCCGATGGGTTCCTGGTGCTGGCGCAGGCACCGGGTGGCTTGAGTTGTTTCCTGATGCCGCGGCGCCTGGCCGATGGCAACCGCAATGCGTTCCACCTGATGCGTTTGAAAGACAAGCTCGGGGACTGGTCCAACGCCTCCAGCGAAGTGGAGCTGTGCGGGGCCCTGGCGCAGCGTGTCGGCGAGGAAGGGCGAGGGGTGGCGACCATCATCGGCATGGTGATGATGACGCGGCTGGACTGCATGCTTGGCGCCGCGGCGGAAATGCGCATGGCGCTCGCGCAGGCGCTGCATCACACGCGGCACCGCAACAGCTTTGGCAGGCGGTTGTGCGAGCACGCGCTGATGGCCAATGTGCTGGCCGATCTGGCAATCGAGTCTGAAGCGGCCACGGTGTTTGCGATGCGTGTCGCGCGCGCCGTGGACCAGGCCGGCAACGATCCGCAGCAGGCTGCCTTCGCACGCATCACCACCGCCGTGGGCAAGTACTGGGTGTGCAAGCGGGCTGCCGTGTTCGTCAACGAAGCGCAGGAATGCCTCGGTGGCGCCGGCTATGTGGAAGAGTCGATGCTGCCGCGGCTGTATCGGCAGGCCCCGTTGAATTCGATCTGGGAAGGCAGCGGCAACATCCAGTGCCTGGATGTGCTGCGTGCCCTGTCGCGCGAACCACAGGCAATGCAGGCGCTGGACGCCGAGCTCGATGCGGCGGCCGGCGTGGATGCGATCTATGACGCCGCGCTGCGGGTGTTGCGCACGCAGCTGGCGGCAACGCCGGAACAAGCGCAGGCGCGTCGCATCACCGAACGCTTGGCGCTGGTGTTGCAGGCCGCCGTACTGCTGCATGCGCGCAGCCCGAACGCATCGGTCTTCATCCGCTCACGGCTCGGTGCCGAGCATGGGATGGCGTTCGGGACGCTGTCGGCGGATGTGGACTTCGGCGCCGTCCTGAGCCGCGCACTGCCGTAACGCAAACGCCCCCTCCGGGGAGGGGGCGCTGCGACAACCGCAATTCGAACAGCTTGCCTGACTCAGCGCTTGGCTTCGTTGGCGTTCTTCTGCGCGTCGTCGGCAACATCACGCGCCTTGTCGGCCACCTTCTGCGCGGCATCGGCGGTGGAGTCGCTGGCGTGGGCCGCGGCATCCTTGGCAGCGACCTTTGCTTCGCCCGCGGCTTCGGAGGTGGCGGCAGCGGCGCGGTCGAGTGCCTGCTGGGTATCGGCGGCAGCGCGCTCGGACGCGGCAGCCGCGTCATCGGCGGCATTGCGGGTCGCTGCGGCAGCCTTGTCGACGGCTTCGCGCGCGGCGGCGTTGGTGCTATCGGCTGCCTGGGCGGCATCGCGACGGGCCTGTTCGGCCTCCGGGCCCTTGCACGCGGCCAGGCCGAGCAGCAGGGAAGCGGCCAGCAGGGAGGTGGTCAACGGACGGATCTTCATGTGGCGCTCCGGTAAGGCGATGGATGGGAGGCCAGCCTATTCATGCGTCTGTGAAGAACCGGTGGGTGGCGGGGCCTGCTCAACACGCGCCCAAAGAAAAAGCCGCTGGCGAACCAGCGGCTTCTTCAGACTTGCTTGAAGAAAGAAGTTATTACTTCTTGGCTTCTTCAGCAGCGTCCTTGGCCTTCTCGGCGGTGCCTTCGGCAGCCTTGGCAGCGTCGGCAGCCTGGTCGGCAGCAGCGTCGGTGGCAGCGCCAGCAGCCTGGGCAGCGGCATCAGCCGAAGCGTCAGCAGCGGTGGTGGCGGTGTCAGCAGCAGCCTGGGCAGCGTCAGCAGCCGGGGCGCCAGCAGCAGCGGCCTGGTCGGCAGCGGCCTGGGCGTCAGCGGCAGCTTCGTTGGCCGAAGCGGCGGCGTCAGCAGCCTGCTCCTGCTTCGAGCAGGCGGTCAGAGCCAGGCCCAGGGCCATTGCGATCAGCAGCTTGTTGATGCTCATTGTTGTGAATCCTCGTCGTTAGATTAGGCAACGCGCTATTGCGCGCCCGGCAACATGATGACAAGCCAAGATTGGCTGTCAAGCGATCGCGCATTCAGTTTTGAGAAATGCGCGTTAAATCAAATCAAATCAATTCGATAGCGATGGCGGTTGCTTCGCCGCCGCCAATGCACAGGGTAGCAATTCCGCGCTTGGCCTCACGCTTGCGCAATGCGTTCACCAGTGTGACCACCAAGCGCGCACCCGAGGCACCGATGGGATGGCCCAGTGCGCAGGCGCCGCCGTTGACGTTGACCTTGTCATGCGGGATGCCCAGTTCGCGGATCGGCGCCATCGCCACGACGGCAAAGGCCTCGTTGATCTCGAACAGGTCCACCTGGTCCAGCGTCCAGCCGGTTTTTTCCAGCAGCTTCTGGATCGCTCCGATCGGGGCGGTGGTGAACCACTCCGGCGCCTGCGAATGTGTGGCGTGGCCGACGATGCGGGCCAGCGGCTGCAGCCCGCGGGCGGCGGCGTCCTCTTCGGTCAGCAGCACCACGGCAGCAGCGCCGTCGGAGATGCTCGAGGAACTGGCCGCGGTGACCGTGCCGTCCTTCTTGAAGGCCGGACGCAGGGTCGGGATCTTGATGACGTCCGAACGGCCCGGCTGCTCGTCCTGCGCGAAATCGACCTCGCCCTTGCGGGTGCTCACCTTCACCGGCACGATTTCATCGTCGAACGCGCCATTGGCCTGCGCAGCCAGCGCGCGGCGCACGGATTCGATGGCGAAGGCATCCTGCTCCTCGCGGCTGACCTGGAACTTGTCGACGGTGCACTCGGCGAACTCGCCCATTGCTTTGCCGTCATAAGCGTTGACCAGGCCGTCGTGGGCCATGTGGTCGACCGCCTGGAAATTGCCGAAGCGGTTGCCGGTACGCGAGTTGGGGAGCATGTGCGGGGCGTTGGACATCGATTCCATGCCGCCGGCAACCACGATGCTGGCCGAGCCGGCCTTGATCAGGTCATGCCCCAGCATGATGGCCTTCATGCCCGAGCCGCACACCTTGTTGAGGGTGGTGGCGCCGGTGGAGACCGGAATCCCGGCGGCGATCGCGGCCTGGCGGGCCGGCGCCTGGCCGAGATTGGCCGGCAGCACGCAGCCCATGATCACTTCGGAAACGTCCGCAGCCGGGATCCCGGATTGTTCCAGGGCCGCGGCGATCGCGGTGGACCCGAGGGTCGGGGTCGGCACGCCATTGAACTGGCCCAGGAAGGAGCCGATGGCGGTGCGCTTGGCGGCGGCGATGACGATGTTGGACATGTGCAATCTCTTTGATGCGTGAGCGAAGAGCGGAATGGGAACGCGGGCGTTGGAAGCCGACGCATTTCCCGGCAGACTGCGTGGGGGTCGGTCCAGTATAGAGGGTCGGCATTGACCGCCGGTGTCTGCCCGGGAGGCCGACAGGTGGGGAAGGTCCATTCACAAGGGGAGCGGGGATGAAACAGGTTGTGATCGGCAGGTCGGCCCTGGCCGCGGCATTGGCCTTGGCGTTGAGCGCGTGCGGAGGCGGGGGCAGCAATGTCCGGGGGGACCTGGAGCCGTCGCCTCCACCGACCACCCCGCCGACGCCGCCCCCTACCACCCCACCGACGCCACCGCCGACCACGGCACCGCCGGCACAGCCGGCCTTCGATGCGCACCTGAGCATCATCCAGGCCGGTCCCGCGCAGGCGGCCGGCTGGACTGGCGCGGGCGTGCGCATCGGCGTGGTCGATTCAGGCGTCAACCGCAGTCATCCGGCGCTCAACGGGCGCGTCGTGGCCAGTTACAACTACGTCGATCCGCGGGTGAACAACCTCAACGTGGACGACGTGGTCGGGCATGGCACCGTGGTGTCCCAGCTGGCTGCCGGTCGGCGGGTCGGGAGCTGGCCAGGCGGTGTGGCCACGGACGCGCAGATCGTGTCGGCACGGATCATCGCCGACAAAAGCCCGGTCGATGATGGTTCCGGCAGCGGCAACCAGGTCAGCGGTGCGCTGGGCCTGGCGCCGGTGCACCAGGATCTGATCAATGCCGGCGTCAAGATCATGAACAACTCGTGGGGCGGTCTGTACTGGACCAATCCGGCCGCCACCGTGCCGATCGCCCAGGAGTACCGTCCCTTCATCATCGGCAATGGCGGCCTGGTGGTGTTCGCAACCGGCAACGAGAGCAAGGCCAATCCGTCCAGCATGGCGGCACTGCCCAGCCAGCCGGGTACCGGCGGCAGCCTGCCGGCAGCGGATCTGGAGCGTGGCTGGCTCAGCGTGACCGCGGTCGATACCGCGGACCCGAGCAGGCTGGCCTCCTATGCCAACGCGTGCGGCGTGGCGGCACGCTATTGCCTTGCCGCCCCCGGCACCGCAGCGTATGTGGATCCGGCCAACACCGGCGGCACGCCCACGTACTACTACGGCTCGGGCACGTCCTATGCAGCGCCGCTGGTCTCCGGCGCGGCCGCGCTGGTGTGGCAGAAGTACCCGTACTTCACCAATGACCTGGTGCGTCAGACCCTGCTCGGCACGGCGACCGATCTCGGCGCAGGCGGCGTGGACAGCACGTTCGGCTATGGCCTGCTCAACATCGCCAAGGCGATCAACGGGCCGGCCCGGTTCGACTGGGGTGACGTCACCGCCAATGTCGCGACGGTCGGTCTGGACTCGGTATGGGCCAACGACATCAGCGGCACGGGCGGGTTGATCAAGCAGGGCATCGGATCACTGACCCTGGCCGGTTCCAATACCTACAGCGGGGACACCCGCATCGAGCGTGGCACGCTCGCGCTGCGCGGGGGGGCGTCGATCACCTCCGATGTCCTGATCGTGCCGCAGGCCGATGCACCCGGCAACGCCGCCCTGCAGTTCATGAACGGCACGACGCGGGTGGCTGGCAACGTGGACAACGGTGCCAGCGTGATCCTCCGCAGCGCCAACATCGATGCCACTGTCGAGGGCAATTACGTGCAGCGTGCCGGTGCACAGCTGGTGGTGGCGCTGGGTGCCAATGCGCTCAAGGTCACCGGCACGGCGTCGCTGGCGGGCAATGTGCACGTGGACAGCATCCTCAGCGGTTACGTGCCCGCCGATGGACGCTCCCAGGCGCTGCTGCAGGCCGAGGGTGGCGTGAGCGGCACGTTTGCCAGCGTGACCAATGCGCTGGCGACGGGCACGCTGCTTCAGACCAGCCTGCGCTATCAAAGCAACGACGTCAGCCTGATCACCGACCGGATCAATGTCATCAGTGCGACCCAGCAGGCCGGTCTGAGCGGGATTACGCTGGCCTCGGCGGCCCGGGTGGAATCGGCGTTCGAAGTCCTCGATGGCAGCGGTGGCGCGTTCACCGGCTTCGCGGGGGCGGCCGGTGAGCTGCAGCGTGTGGAGGGTGCCGGTGCGTTGCAGGCGAGCCTGGACAGCCTGTCCGGCAAGGCCCATGCGCTGGCCACCGCATCGACCTTCGACAGCATCGACATGAACCGCCGTGCGCTGTCGGCCCGCGTTGGCGAGGTGCAGGCCGCACCGCGTCTGCGCGGTACCTGGCAAAGCGCGCTGGGCGAGGCGGGGCAGGGCAGCTTCGCCGGCAACGGCGTGGCCACCCGGGGCTGGATGATGGGCCAGGACATGGCGCTGGGCAGCCACGGCATGCTCGGGTTCGCGTTCGGTGAAACGCGCAGCTTCGGCGGCCGTGACTGGGGCAGCGACCGTGGGCGCGACCGCCAGTCGCAGGCGCAGTTGTATGCAGGCTGGGGCACCGGCCGCGCCTATGCGATGGGGCAGCTGGGGGCAGGCCAGTTCACGCGCGAGATCGACCGCCAGTTGCTGCTCGGCGCGGGCCAATACGGTGTCAACGCACGCTATGGCGGCAGCTTCAGTGCGGCCAGCGTGGAATCGGGATATCGCTTCGGCAATGCCGTCGCGTCGCTGACGCCCTATCTGGGCGCGGAGTATGCCCGCGTGGACAGCGACGGTTTCAGCGAGCAGGGCGGCATGGGCTTCGGCCTGCGGACGCTCGATGCGGTCAGTACGCGCACCCAGGCCTTGATCGGCATGCGTGCCGAGCGTCGCTGGGGTGGGTGGTCGCTGCGCGGCTATGCCGAGTGGCAGCAGCACCTGGCCAGTACGGGACAGGTGCAGGAGGCCAGTTTCGTGGGCGTGGAGGCCTGGGCGCCACTGTCCGGCCTGCAGCCGGCGCGCTCGGGCGGCCTGTTCGGGCTGTCCGTGGAATCGTGGTTGAGCCGCAACACGCGCCTGGCGTTCGGCTATGACCAGCGGTTCGGCCCGCGGGGCGATCTGCGCCAGGTGCAGCTGCGCTACTCGGCCGGGTTCTGAGGGCGGGCCCCACCGCGAGGTGCGCTACAAAAAAGAGGGCGCGATCCATGATCGCGCCCTCGTCGTTTTGATCGCCGCAGCAGATCAGTTGCCGCGCAGCGTTCCCAGCCGCGGCGTGGCGCGGCCCAGTGGCATCTTCAACTTGCCGATCGACAGGATGCGCGACTCGGCGATCTGATCGGCGGCGCGCTGTGGCGCGATGCCTTCGCTCTGCGACAGCGCGAAGATGCGGCCCAGGTTGTGGTAAATGCTGCGGATCAGGCGCATCGCACGCTCGCGGTTGTAGCCGTCGATTTCCAGCGAGACGTTCATCACGCCGCCGGCGTTGACCGCGTAATCGGGCGCGTAGAGGATGCCGCGCGCATGCAGCTCGTCACCCACGTCCAGGCTGGAGAGCTGGTTGTTGGCGGTGCCGCAGACGATCTTGCACCTCAGGCGCGGCAGCGTCTCCGGGTTGATCGCACCTTCCAGGGCGCAGGGCGCGAAGATGTCGGCATTGACGTCGTAGATGTCCTCCGGCTTGACGGCTTCGGCACCGTATTCGGTCACCGCACGCTCGACCCGCGCGCTGTCCAGGTCGCTGACGTACAGCTTGGCGCCGCGGTCGCGCAGCAGCTTCACCAGTTCCATGCCGATGTGGCCCAGGCCCTGCACCGCGATGCTGGCCTTGCCGACTTCCTCATGGCCCAGCTTGTGCTGCATCGAGGCCATCAACGCCTGCAGTGCGCCGTACGCGGTGAACGGTGCCGGATCGCCGGAGCCGCCATGCACCTGGTGTACGCCGGTGACGTACTCGCTTTCCAGGTAGATGTTCTCCATGTCGTTGACATCGGTGCCGACATCTTCGGCGGTGATGTAACGCCCGCCCAGCGAATCCACGTAACGGCCGAACGCGCGGAACAGCACTTCGGTCTTGTCGCGCTTGGGGTCACCGATGATCACGGCTTTGCCACCGCCTACGTTGAGGCCGGCCAGCGCGTTCTTGTAGGTCATGGTGCGGCTCAGCCGCAGCGCATCTTCCAGGGCCTCGTCAGTGCTGGCGTAGGGACGCATGCGCACACCGCCCAGGGCTGGGCCCAGCGTGGTGTTGTGGATCGCGATGATCGCCCTCAGGCCGGCATCGCGGTTGTGGCAGAACACCACTTGCTCGTGACCGGTAGATTCGAGGGTTTCAAATAACATGGTGGCTCCGATGGTGCGAACGGTGGCGAACAGCGGCGAACGCGCCAGCAAAAGGTGGGGTGTAAAACAAAAAAAGCGACGTCGTCGGGTCTCGGACGGGTCGCGCGGCGCCATTCTAGAGCATTCCGCCGGAGGGTGGTGTCAGGGTTCCGCTGCGGGGGGCATGGCCACCGCCATTAAAGTTGCTGACGTGCAGGCCGATGCCGTCGCAAGGGTGTGCATCACCGGCAATCGCAGGACGGATCACGTGGGCGCAGTCGCAACAAGGCAAGTGCGGTATCCCACGTGGCCAGGAGCCCTGGCGTGACGGGCGCAGTCTTCCTCGCGGTCGTGGTGGCAGCCCTGCTGGGTGGGGGGCTGCTGCTCCGCCGCCGGCGTGCCGCGGCGGCTCCGGCGGCCGCCCGCGCGGTAAGCGGGCACTACCCGGCAACCGCGGCCGCTGGCGCGCCCCTGCACCAGGCAGCCGATCCCGTGGCGGCCCTGCAGGTGGGCCTGCACGCGCTCGCTCTGGTGCCCCGCAGTGGCGATCCGGCCGATGCGGCGGTCGGCCATTCGGTCGAACTGCGCGATGCGGTCACCGCGTCCCTGCTGGCCCGGGACTGGTCGGCCAAGCATCTGCCGCGTCGCCCGCAACTGCTGCCGCAGCTGATCCAGACCGTCAACGACAGCGACGCCTCCGCCCGCGCCATGGCCAGCATCATCGGGCAGGATCCGGTGCTGACCGGCAACCTGCTGCGGATCGCCAACAGTCCCGTCTACCGGGTGCAGGCCAAGCCGGTGGAAACCCTGCAGCGTGCCGTCACCCTGGTCGGCACCGACGGGATCCGCCAGATCATCAGCGCGGTGCTGGTGCAGCCGGTGATGCAGCTGCAGTGCGACGCGTTTCCGCAGTTCAGCGCGGTGATCTGGGAGCATGCGCTGCTGGCCTCGCGCGTCGCCGCCGACCATGCGCGCACGGTGACCCATGAGGACGGTTTCGCTGCGCAGTGGCTCGGCCTCACTCAAGGGCTCGGCGCGGCGCTGGTGATGCGCCACCTGCTCGATGCCTGCGCGCAACAGCAGGTGGCCGCGCCGCCGCGCGTGCTGGCCGCCGACCTGCTCGACAGCTGGACCCTGCCGGTGGCGAGCCGGATTGCCGCGGCATGGGAGTTGCCCAAGGCCGTGCATGATGCCCTGATCCGCCAGAGTGGCAGTGGCCTGGCCGCCAGCCTGCGTTTCGCGCGGGCGGTGGCCGCGGCCAGCCTGCTGTGCCGCCATGGTCAGATCGGGCAGGTCCAGGCACTGGCCTGGCTGGAACAACTGGACGACACGCCGCCGCATGCGCTGCAGTGGATCTGGCGTCGCGTACACGGACGCTCGGTGGAAACGCTGGAGGGCGATGAGCCCGGATTCGAGGTGGCGCAGGCCGGCTGAGCTAGAGCTGCGATTCCAGCGGCAGCCAGCTGATCGCGCGTGCGCTGGCCCGCAGCCAGACGCCGGCCTCCGGCTCGGTGTACAGCCAATGCGGCGGCTGCGCATCACGCTCCAGCCAGCGAACCTTGTCATCCGGCCCCAGCGCCACCCAATAGCTCTGGCGCGGGTCGGCCAGGTGCAGGTATTCCTCGCGCAGCTTCCCCGCCAGCACGGGATCGTCGAACAGCACGCCCATCTCGGTGTTGAGATAGGCTGAGCGGGGGTCCAGATTGAACGAACCGACGAAGCCGCGCTGGTCATCGATCATGAAGGCCTTGGTGTGCAGGCTGGCGCCGCTGCTGCCGAACAGGCCGCCGCCATCGACATTGCCACGTGATTTGAGCTCGTACAGCTGCACGCCACTGCGCAGCAGTGGGGCGCGGTAATGCATGTAACCGCTGTGCACGGCAGCCACGTCATTGGCGGCCAGGGAGTTGGTGATGACCGCGACCTGGGCCCCGCGCGCGACCATCGCACCCAGCCCTTCGGTGCCGTCCTCACCAGGAACGAAGTAGGGCGAGATCAGCAGGGCTTTATGCCGTGCGCTTTCCAGTTCCTGCACCAGGCGCGTGACCAGCCAACCGGCCTGATCGTCGCGGCGGTGCTTCATCGGCGGGTCCGAGGCGATATCCACGTGGTCCGTCCAGTGAAGACCCAGCGTATCGCGGTAGTACGATTTCTCCGCCTGCGAGCGCGCCACGCGTTCCAGGTAAGGCTTGGCACTGTCCAGCCGCGCTTCGTGCTCGCTTTCGCGGATCAGCAGGCGCAGCTGCGGTTCGGTATAGAACGCCAGTGCACGGATCGGCACGGCGGTATCGCTGTTCCAGTAATCGTCGAAAATCGTGTTGGCCTGCTGCACCGATTCGCCGGCCACCAGCAGGTCCAGGTCGCGGAAGTTCACGTCCGGGCGCGCGCTGAAATACTCCTCGCCGATATTGCGGCCACCGACGATCGCCACGCGCCCGTCGGCGATCCATGACTTGTTGTGCATGCGGTGATTCACGCTGAAAACGCGCTGCACCATCTCGACCAGGCGCCAGAGCCCGCTGCGGTTGCGGAACGGGTTGTACAGGCGGATCTCGATGTTGGGGTGCGCATCGAGCGCCATCATCAGCGCGTCCTTGTCCTGTGCGTTCATGTCATCGAGCAGGATGCGGACCCGCACGCCGCGCTCGGCCGCGCGGTACAGCTCGTTGGCCATGAGATGGCCGATCAGATCGTCGTGCCAGATGTAGTACTGCAGGTCCAGGCTGCGCCCGGCGTGCTGGGTGATCACCGCGCGCGCGGCGTACGCATCCAGTCCATCGGACAGGAAGGCCACACCGCTCTGGCCAGGATGCTCGGCCTGCAGGCGGGCCAGCTCGCGATCGATCGCGGTCTGGTCGGCCTGCGTGGGCAGCACCGTGGAACGCTCACCCAGGGCCTGCGGGGTGAGGTGGTCGGCCAGCAGCAAGCCGCTCAGGACCAGCAGGATCAGCAGGGCGAAGACGATCCCCAGCCAGCGCAGCAGCCGGCGCCAGAACGGTTTTTTATCGGTCATGCCCTGATCGTAAGCGGCGCGGGCGTGCAGCGCGAGCGCTGGCGCGGTTCAGAAGCGCTCGTCCGGCGCCAGGTAACGCCATTGGCCCGGCGCCAGTTTGCCCATCGCCACGCGGCCGATGCGCAGGCGGCGGATGCTGATGACCTCCAGCCCGACCTGGGCGCACATGTCGCGCAACTGGCCCGGATGCACCGGCTTGATCGCAAAGCGCAGGCGGGTTTCGTTCTGCCAGCTCACCTTGCACGGTGGCAACGGCCAGCTGCGGAAGCTCAGCCCGTGCGCGAGGCGCTTCATGCCATAGGGCGCCAGCTCGCCACTGACTTCCACCAGGTATTCCTGCTCCAGCGTTGCACCGCGATCCTTCAGGTGCGAGATCACGCGCCCGTCCTGGCTGACCACGACCAGGCCGCTTTCGTCATCGGACAGCGGCATCACCAGTTGCAGGGCGTGGAAATGCCGCTGCAGCAGGGTCACACCGGTGGCATCGAGTTCACTGCGGGTGTCCGGGGTGACCAGCGCGCACAATTCGTCCGAGCGCATGCCGGCCGGCTTGTGCAGCAGCATGCTCACGGTCTCGGTGCGGGTCGCCTCGGCGTTCTCGCGCAGCACGATGTCCTCGTCGGTGACCATCGTCTGCGGCTGTTCGACCACCTTGCCGTTGACGGTCACCCAGCCGCCTTCGATATAGCGCTGGGCGTCGCCACGGGAGCAGCCGATCAGGCTGGTCAGGCGTTTGTCGAGTCGGATCGGGTCGGTCATCGGGCAGGCAACATAAAACGGGAAGCGGGCGGGGAGTGTACTGGCTGGGGCCCGGCGCTGCGCGATGCTGGACGCCGCGGCTCAGGCCGGCGTGCGTTCCAGGTGGGTCAGGTACAGGCGCAGATCGAACTCCAGCTGGTGGTAATCCGCTTCCATGTGGGTGCACAACTGGTAGAACGCCTTGTTGTGGTCCGATTCCTTCAGATGGGCCAGCTCGTGCACCACGATCATCTTCAGGAACGGCGCCGGCGCCTCGCGGAACACCGTGGCGATGCGGATCTCGCGGCTGGCCTTGAGCCGGCTGCCCTGTACCCGCGAGACCGTGGTGTGGGTGCCCAGGGCGTGCTTGAGCACCTGCAGCCGGCTGTCATAGATCACCTTGGAGAGCGGCGCGGACTGGCGCAGATAGCGCTCTTTCAGGCCCTGGGTGTAGTCGTAGAGCTGGCGGTCGTTGCGCACCGTATGCAGTTCGGCGTAGCGCCGCTCCAGCCACGGCCCCAGCCGGTCGCCCGCGATCAGCTCGCGCACCTGCTGCTGCAGGGCGTCGGGATAGCCGGCGAGGTACTTCAGGGCGGTCATGGGGCGGTTGGGACGGGGCGGGCAGACCAGTATGATGGTCCCCGGAATCCCGCAACAACAGATGCTAGGCGTATGGCGAAGGCAAATCCCCTGCAGGAGCAGCTGCTCAAGGCTGGGCTGGTCAAGAAATCCCAGGTCTCCCAGGCCGCCCGTGAACAGGTGAAAGCCCGCCACGGCAAGGCCCCGGTCGCGCCCAGCGAAAGCCAGCGCGAGGCCGAGCGCCTGCGTGCCGAGAAGGCTGAACGCGATCGCGCGCTGGAAGCCGAGCGCAAGGCCAAGGCCCACGCCCAGGAACTGCAGGCCCAGGTCCGCCAGATCGTCGAGGCGCACAAGGTCAAGCGTGAAGGCGAAAGCGAGTACCGCTTCAATGACGGCACGCTGATCCGCACGATGCTGGTCAACAACGTACTGCGTCGCCAGCTGGCCTCGGGCAGCCTGGTGATCGTCCGCCATGGCGACGGCTTCGAACTGCTGCCGAGGACGGCGGCCGAAAAGGTCCGTGAGCGCGACGCCAGCGTGGTCGTGCTCGACAACAGCCAGCCCGGCAGCGAGCCGAGCACCGGCAACGCCGAGGACGATGCCTACTACGCCCAGTTCCAGGTGCCGGACGACCTGGTCTGGTAAGCCACGTCTGAAGCGTTCACCCGGCGCCGCGGGCGTTCAGCCCCACGTTGGCTGGGCGTGGTGGGCCGGGTCTATGCTGGTGCCCTGACACCGGCATGGGAGACACATCATGGCGACAGGTTGGGCAGGCGACGGCGCCGTCCAGGATCAGATCGACGCCACCGTCGATGAGGCGATCCAGCGGGCCCGCGCGCAGCTGCGCGATGGCCCGGGATTGACCCACTGCGAGCACTGCGACGCGCCCATTCCCGAGGCGCGGCGGAAGGCCGTACCCGGCGTACGCCTGTGCGTGCGCTGCCAGGAAGAAGAGGACGCCGCCCAGCAGGAGGGCAGCAGCTACAACCGCCGCGGCAGCAAGGACAGCCAGCTGCGCTAGGTATCGATACTGGGCCGGGGACTCAACCGTCCCCTTGAATACCGCCCGGCGCCTGCGACGGATCCCGCCAGCGGCGTACCGTGCGCTGGAAGAACATGTTGTTGGGCATCTGCAGGACCGTGCCTTCGTGCCCGCTGCCGGTTTCCTGCAACGTGGTGTAGATCAGATTGATGTCGATCACGCGGCCCTTGAGTCCTGGCTTCTCACCGTTTTCCAGCAGCTCGATGTAATCGTGCAGGCGGAACGGCCGCGTGGTGAAGATCAGCAGCGTGCAGAAGATGTTGGACAGCACGCTCCACGCGGCGAAGAACGCCACCGCGCCGACCGCGGCAAACCCGGTGAATGCAGTCCACAGCACCGAGGCCGATGCGCCGATGATGCTCAGCACGATCAACACCGCACCGAAATTGATCACGAAGCTGCTGATGCGGCGCGCGCCCATCACCATTTCCGGCGGCAGCGTGTAGTGTTCGCCGAGGCGGCGGATCAGCCGACGGGCAACCAGCCGCAGCAGCCAGGCCACCAGCAGGGTCACCAGAATCTGCAGGGCAGGGACCCCGTAGTGCAGCCATTCGTGGGTCCAGGCGGGCAGATGCTCTTTCATGGGGGCGGAATTCCTTTGCAGCGATAGTGCCGATCCCGCCATGGTAATGCCGATGCGCGTCACCGCATCGTGGTATCGGTTTACGACAGGGGGCTGCCGTACACGTCGAACACCGCGATCATCGCCGAGGCACACAGCGGCGCGTTCTGCGCGTACTGCACACAGACATCGGGTGCTTCAGGCCTCAACGTGACCTGGATCTGCAGCGGGCTCCACGGCAGCGTGCAGCCGGTGGCCAAAGAGAGCAGCAGGGCCAGGCAACTGGAAGACATGGGAATACTCCTTGGCGGGGGCCGGTAGTGACACAGGCTTGGATGCCGCGTCGGGCAGGAAGGTTTAAAGGCCGCGCAGAAAAAGAAAGTCAGCACGGGCTTAAACCTTTTCCATGCCCCCCGCATCCAACGGATATGCTCGACACGACCATGCCCGCCTCCAGCGCCACGACCCAGGCCGATGCCGCCGATGACCACGCCCTCGTGCGTGCCGCGGCGGCCGGAGACGTGGCCGCATACGAATGCATCTACCGGCGGCATTCGCCGCGCGTGTACGCCGTGCTGTGGCGGCTGTGCGGCGGCCATGCGGCCCGCGCCGAAGACGCCCTGCAGGAGGCCTTCCTGCAGGCATGGCGCGCACTGCCGGGCTTCCGTTTCGAAAGCAGCCTGGGCACGTGGCTGCACCGCCTGGGGGTCAACGCAGCACTCATGGAACTGCGCGCCAATGCCACCGGCGATGCGCGCGATGCCGGCGAGCAAGGCTGGGAATCGCTGGCGATGCTGCCGGCCCAGGACCGCTGCGCCGGCACCGCCATGGACCTGGAGCGCGCGCTGGAAACACTGCCGCCGCGAGCCCGCGCGGTTCTGGTCCTGCATGACATCGAAGGGTGGAAACACCAGGAAATCGCCGACCAGCTGCAGATGGCGGTCGGCAGTTCCAAAGCACAGTTGCACCGTGCGCGCGGCCTGCTGCGTGCACGCCTAGGAGAAACCGCATGACGCCCCATGATGCCGATCACGACGACCTGACCGCACGCCTGCGTGCCTTGCCCGCCGAGCGCGTTCCGCCGGCGCGGGTCTGGCAGGGCATCGCGGCACAGTTGCCGGCACCGCTCACGGCACCGTCCACGCCGATCGCCACCGTTTCGCTGGCCGCACACCGGTCCCGCCGCCAGCGCTGGCCCCTGCGGGTAGGCCTGGGCCTGGCCGCCGCACTGGCCGTGCTGATGGTGGTGCCCACGCCGGTTCCGCACACGCCGGCACCGTCGCTGCTGCAGCGCCAGGCTGACGCGATGGCCGGCGAGTACCAGCAGGCCATCGCCGCCTTGCCCAGTGCCGATGTCACCGATGAGTGGCGCCCGGCTCTGCATGAACTCGATGCCAGTGCGGACACCATCCGCGCGGCCATCGCTGAAAACCCCCGCTCGCGCTATCTGCTCGGGCAACTGCAGCGTACCTATGCGCTGCGGCTGGAACTCACCCAGCAGGCGGTGCTGTCCGCCGGCCTGCCCACTTGAAGGAGAACCCCATGCGCATTCCTCTGTCCCTGCTCGCCGCCCTGGCTCTGTGCCTGCCGCTCGTCGCCCAGGCTGCCACCAACGTCAATGAGCGCCATCCACTGGGCGCCGGCGGTCGCGTGGAAATCAGCAACATCGCTGGCAAAGTCACCGTGCGCGGTTGGGACCGCAGCGACGTGGCGTTGACCGGTTCAATGGCCGATGGGCTCACTCTCAAGCAGGACAAGAGCAGCAACCGCGTGCGCTGGGAAGTGGAATACCCGCGCGGCCGCAGCAACGGCGGGGCGACCCTGGAGCTGCGTGTGCCGCGTTCGGTGGAAGTGCAGCTGGGCACCATCAGCGCCGACATCGACGTGGCCGACATCGACGTGCGCCGCCTGCAGGCCAACAGTGTCAGCGGCAGCATTACCGCGGCCGGGCGCAGTGGCGAGACCACGTTGAACACGGTCAGTGGTGGGATCCGCTCGCAGCTGCAGACGCCGCGGTTGGACGCACGCACGGTTAGTGGCCAGTTGCTGGCCGGTGGCGGGGCGTCGGGAGATGTGGCGGCCGAATCGGTCTCCGGCCGGGTCAACGTCAACGCCGGACGGGTCCAGCGGCTGGCGGTGGAAACCGTCTCGGGCAGCCTGGACGTGAGCGCGACCGGTATGGCGCCGGGCGGCAAGGTGACGATGCAGACGGTCAGCGGTTCGGTCGCGCTGAAGCTGCCGGCCAATGTGTCGGCGCAGTTGAACGTCAAGACGTTCAGTGGTGGCATCCAGTCCGACGCCGGGCAGGTGGAAAAGCCGCGCTATGGTCCGGGCCGCAGCCTGGATGCGCGTCTGGGATCGGGGGATGGGGATATTTCGATCAACGCCCATTCGGGGAGCGTGCGGGTCAGCCTGGGCCGCTGAGTGCGGTGCGGCCACCGCACCGGCCAATGCCGGTGCGGTCGGCAGCAACGTCAGCCGGCTTTCTTCAGCGCCAGGGTATTGCCCAGCACTTCGATCTTGCCGCCACCTTTACGGAAGGCAGCCAGATCCGCAGCGATGCTCTGGCTGCTGACGGCGGAGTTGGACCCTTGCTTGCGGTCGACGCGAACGGTGTTGCTTGCCTTGGGGGAGGTCTTTGGCGTACGAGCCATGGATGCTCCTGCTATGGATGAAGCGTGGAAGAAAACGTCGACAGATCGTGCTCTTGTCGACGGTAGTCCTGCCGCACGAGGCGGCAATCATCGCCGCCCATGTCGAACTGGCGGCAGATCGCGGGTCGCTGCGAATAGATCGTGCAGCGCAGGTGATACGGGTCGATCGCAGCGCACCAGCCTTCTTCATTGCGTGCCATCACCGTGCCGCCACGCGCATCGGTGTCCAGCAGGTAGCCGGGCACGTTGTCGTCAGGCATGACGGTGACAGTGAGCCGACAGCACACCGCGTCGCAACGACGGCAATCGATGGGGTCGGGCTCGGACGATGTAAGGAGTGCAGCCAGGCGTTCGCCCAATCTGAGTGTCTCTTGGCGGCTCGGGGTGCAGCAGGCTGTGAACGAGCCGGATCACAGCGATGAGCGATCCCGGCACCGCGGACAGGTCCAGACGGTGGCAGCATCGAAGAAGACGGTGGCCAGCAAGGCCAGGAGAGTGTTGCTTGTTGCGTCAAGCGCATTGCGCTTTGAAGCCGAAAGATGATAGCGCTTTCGGCGTAACGTTTTGTTAATAAGGCCTTTCGGACCTCTTCAGGCCTTGTGGAACAAGGCCTGGCGTTGCCGGTGGATCAGTTGGCGGCGGCCAATGCCAGACCGTGGACCACGCCGAAAGACGGATTTCCGCGGACCAGGGTCGAGCCCGGGAACGCGTTGGCCACCGCCTGCCGCAGGTAGCCGGCGCGCGACATGCCGCCGGTCAGGAACACCGCTGCCGGGTCGTGGCCGATGTCGCTGCGCACCTGCTCCAGCAGGGCGGTCAGCTCGCCCAGATAGCCGCCAGCGGCGGTTTCCAGGCGCTCGGCATCGATCTGGACCTGCAGCCCGCGTTCGATGAAGTCCAGCGCGCTGTCGTGGCTGGACACGCTGCTCAGGGCGACCTTGCAGCGCTCGACTTCACGGTACAGGCGCGCGGTATTGCCGGTGTCCTGCAGCGCGGTCAGGCGCGGGCCGAACGGCGCGTCCACATCGCGGTAGGTGTGCTGGCGGAAATCGCGCTGGCGGGTCATGTCCTGCACCATCGCCGCTTCCACGTAGTGGTGCGCCGGCACGCGGGTGATGCCGCGGCCGAACAACGGCATGTAGCCGCCCAGGCTCAGCGCCAGATCGATATCGGTACCGCCGCGGGCGATACCCCAGGCGCGGTGGATGGTCGGGGCCTGGCCGCCGCCTACGCGCGCGTGGGCGACGTCGGTGGTACCACCGCCGATGTCCACCACCACCGCATCGTGCTCCTGCGGGCTCTCGGCGTGGTAATGCATCGCCGCGGCCGCCGGTTCTTCGAGGAAATCGATGCTGTCAAAGCCCGCCGCGATCGCCGCGCCGTGCAGGATCTCGAGCGCCTGCGCGTTGCCGGCCTCGCCGATCGAACTGCGGAACTGGACCGGGCGGCCCAGGGTGGCGGTGCGGATCGGCGTATCCAGCTGGCGCGAGGCGGTCAGGCGGATGTGCTCGAGGATGTGCGTTGCGATGCCGGCGATGGTCTGGCGCGCGCGCGGGTGCAGGTTGTAGCCGAGCATCGACTTCGGGCTCTGCACCAGGTTGCCTTCGTTCTCTTCGAAGTAGGCTTCCAGCGCGTCATCGCCGTAGACCGCGTTCTGCAGCAGGGTGGTGGAGCTGAGCGGGGCACGCATCTGCTCTTCCATCCACTGCCGGCGCACCACGCGCAGGGCCTCGCGGCGCAGTGCATCGGGGGTGCGCTCCTGGCCGGCGGCACGGGCATCGCGCGCGGCCGCGTCGACCAGCCGGGCCAGGTCGTGCTCCAGGGCCGGAGTCAGTTCGAAGTCGTTCGGGTCGCGCATCACCTCGGGGAAATACACCGTGGTGCGGAACTGTTCGGCCTGGCCGAACTGGATCGGCACGACCTTGCCGTCGATCACCACGGCGGCGGCGGAGTTGCTGGTGCCAAAGTCGATGCCGAGTTTCATGCGCGGGCCGGGCCGGTGGTCAGGGGGCGCGCACTTTGCGGCAACGCGTCCGCCGACGCAAGGGCAGACGGTAACGGGCGGTTACAATACCGGCCGTTTCGTAACCGAAGAGCTGTCGATGTCCGCCATTCCCGCCTGCCCGCAGTGCACCCTGGAAAACACCTATGCCGATGGCGCGCTGTTCATCTGCGCGGACTGCGGCCACGAGTGGGCGGCCGGTGACGGTGGCGGCGATGCCCTGGTGGTGCGCGACAGCAACGGCAACGTGCTGGCCGCCGGCGATACCGTGACCGTGATCAAGGATCTGAAGGTCAAGGGATCCTCCATCCCGCTCAAGCAGGGCACCGTGATCCGCAACATCCGCCTGGTCGAGGACGATGCCGAGCATATCGAAGGCAACTCGGAGAAGATCAAGGGTCTGGTCCTGAAGACCTGCTTCCTCAAGAAGGCCTGAGCCGGCTCAGTGGACGTTGGTGCCACGCTGGCGCCAGCGCTGCAGGCTGTCCAGCTTGGCCTGGTAGCGGGAGGTGACCGCATCGCCGTTCTCCCCCGCCAGGTCCCTTGCGCGCTGCATCTCCTGCGAGGCGCGATGCGGGTCGCCGGCCAGGAAGTAGGCCCGGGCCAAGGCGAAATGGAAGGGATGCGCGCTGTCGTACAGGCGCACGGCACGGCGGTAGAACTTCACCGCATCGGGATAGTCCCGGCGCTGCTCCGCCCGCGCGCCGAGCATGTACTGCGCAAAGGGATCGGTGCGCTGCACCCGCGCCAGACGGCCGGCCAGCCGTTGCGCCTGGCGGGTATCGCCCAGGCGCCGGTACAGCGCGCTGGCGTTGCTCAGGCTGGCGCCATGTCGCGGCTGCAGGCGAAGCGCAGTCTCGTAATCGCGCCGGGCCTGGGCCAGCTCACCCACGCGCGCATCCAGCACCCCCAGATTGTTCCAGCTGCCGACAAAGTCCGGTGCCTGGGCAAGTGCGGCACGGAAGTAGAGGCGTGCACCGGCGGTATCGCCGGCGGCCATGCGGTCGGCGCCCCGGTTGTTGTAGAAGTGGGCCAGAGCCCGGGCCTGGTTGACCCGCTGCGGACCGAACCGGTCATAGAGCACGTTGTGGTCCAGATCCACAGTGCCGCTGCGGCCATCCAGCGCTACACCCGCGTTGACGTGGCCGACGCTGTAGATCACGCCCGAAGTTTGATACCAGGTCACCACCTGGGCTACTTCCTGCACATGTGCGTCGATCCCGGCGCGGTTGGCCAGCGTCACGAACAGCAGCGTGAAGGACAGGCAATTGGCGCGGCGCGTCTGCCAGGTTTCGGCCAGGGTATGGGTCGCGTCGGGGTCGTAGGCCAGATTCAGCCCCTGCGCGTCGAAGATCATGTCGACCAGACGTTGCAGGCGCCGTTCGCGCGAGTAACCCGGGTCGATCACCCGTTCATGCAGCAGGGCCAGCAACGGGGCGGGCACGTCCAGGATCTGGGCCGGCGTGGGCACGTCGGTGACGGTCGGTGCGGCCGCAACCGGCGGGCCGGGTGTCTGCGCCGCCCAGACCGGCGCGGCCACCAGCACCATCCACAGCAGCAGGGGGTTGCACCTACTCATCGCCTCACCTCGCCGAGCGCTGGGAATCGACGCCTCCAGTCTAGGCGCGTCGCTGCGCGCCGGCATGCCGTTCATCGGCTGTCTGCGCCATCCACAGAGGATGTGGACCAGCGGTCGACAAACATGTGGATAACCATGGCGACGCCTTGCGCTGCAAGGATGCAACGAACGTGGTGAAAAAAGTGCCGCACCGCTGTCTTGCCAGCGCAGCCGGGACGGCCAATCATGCGGGGATGCGCTTTGAACCGATGTCACTGCCCGCCGGGCAGCTTGCCGAGCTGGAGACCGCCTACGCCCTGCCGCCGCGGGCGTACCACAACTGGTCACATGTGCAGGCCGTTCTGCAGCACTGCGGCACGGTCGCCGCGTCTGGCCCGGGCTGGCGCCAGCCGCGCGAGGTGCAGCTGGCCGCGCTGTATCACGATGCCATCTATGAGGCCGGCCGCAACGACAACGAAGCGCGCTCGGCGGACATGGCACGTGAGGCCATCGGGCGCTGGCTGCCGGGTGCCGGGATCGATGCGGCGCGGGTGGTCGAGCTGATCGAGCTGACCGCCCGCCACAGCAAGCTCGGGCCTGGCGACGTGGATCCAGAGGCCGCCCTGTTCCTGGACTGCGACATGGCGATCCTGGGCGCACCGGCGGCGGTGTTTGATGCCTACGACCGCGGCATCGCCGAGGAGTACGCCGGGCACGTGCCGGGCTTCCTGTTCCGGCTCAACCGCCGGCGCTTCCTCAAGCAGGTGCTGGGGCAACCGCGGATCTTCCTGAGCGACTTCTTCCATCAGCGCCTGGATGCCGCCGCACGCGACAACCTGCGTCGCCGGGTCGAGCGCTGAACCACGGCGGCCATGAGCCACGCCCGCTACACTGTGCGCGCTGTTTTCCCTACGTGTGTGGCCATGTCCGTGTCCGTTCCAGAGTCCGATCCACGTCCGCAGCCGCCGGAAGAACCCGGCCCCAACGAGTGCTGCGGCAGTGGCTGCCCGCTGTGCGTGCTGGATCTGTACAGCGATGAGCTGCAGCGCTACCGCGCGGCGCTGGCCGCCTGGAAGCAGCGTCACCCCGAGGCCACTGACTGACCCCAGGAGCCGCGATGTCGCTTCCCCTGCCACGCCCTTCCCGCTGGCCCGCGCAGCATCACGGACGCGTCGCCCTGCTCACGCTGGTGGCGCTGGCGCTGTTCATTGCCACCGCGTTGTGGACGCAATGGGCGCGCGATGATCTGGACTGGGTGCAGGCCACGTTGAGCCTGTACCTGCATGGCCCGTGGGGGCTGGCCCTGCGCACCGCTTACTGCGTACTGGCGCTGGCGATCATGCTGCTGGCGGTGTCGTTGCATGCCAACAGCCGATCACCCCGCCGCAGTGCGGCCGCGCCGCTGCTGTTCTGGGGGGCCGCGCTGGGGTTGATGGGGGTGGCGATCGGCGACAGCTGGCTGCCCGACCGTGCGCCGCTGCTGGCGCCGCTGGTGCACGGGTTGTCGGCCAATACCGCGTTCCTGTGCGTGAGCGCGGCGATGCTGCTGCAGAGCTGGTACCTGCGCGCCGATCCGCACTGGCGCGACTGGGCCGGGCCGGCCTGGTGGTGGGCCTGGCTGTGCTTCGTGCTGCTGTGGCTGCACGTGCTGTGGCGTGGCCCGCCGCGCGGCGCCGGGCAGAAGCTGGTGATCGCGGTGGTGCTGGTGTGGCTGGTCGCGGTGGCCTGGCAGCTGTGGCGGCAGGCGCGTCGCGATGCGCACTGAGCGTCCGGCCACGCTGTGTACATGCCCTTGGCAGGGCAGGGGCGTATCGTTGGCGCACTAGTCATGGGATGCGCGACGATGCGGCAAGCCGGTTGGGGGATGATGCTGGGTGTGATGCTGGCGGGGATGTCCGGACAGGCGCTGGCCGCGCCGCCGCAGCAGCTCAGTCACGGGCGTTTCGAGAACGTGCCGGTGTATCTGCCGGACGGTCGTCCGCAACGGGTGGTGGTGTGGTTTGACGGTACCGCCAGCCATGCCGACAGCCAGCAGCGCATCGAGGCATTGCGCGCCGATGGCGCCCTGGTCGCCCAAGTCGATGTCGCACACCTGCGCCAGGTGCTGGGCCGCGAGAAGAGCGGTGATTGCGCGTTCGGCGCCGGCGATGTGGAGAATTTCTCGCGCTGGTTCCAGGCCTATCTGCACGTGCCGGGCTATCACCTGCCGCTGATCGGCGGCGACGGCGAGGGTGCGGCGCTGGCGTACGCGGTAGCCGCGGAGGCGGATACGCAGGTGTTCGCCGGACTGCTCACCACAGGCTTCTGCCCGTCGGGCGTGCGCGAGCGCAAGGTCTGCGGCGCCGGCAGCAGCCACGGTCGCCTGCAGCCGGCTGAACTGAATTTCCCCTGGTTGAATGCCGCCGGCGATGTGCATTGCCCGGCCGGCGAGTCGGCTGCGTTCGTGCGCAAGGTCGGCATGGGGCGCCAGTTCGAGCGCACCGCGCGGGGCGACGCGTTGCCCGGCGTGCTGGCCGCAGCAAAGGTGATCGGCGCGCAGAAGGGGGTCAGCCTGGCGCCGCCGCCGGACGATCTCAAGGGCCTGCCGGTGGTGGATGTACCGACGACCAAGCCGGGCGACACCTTCGCCATCTTCGTTTCCGGCGACGGCGGCTGGGCGGGGCTGGACAAGGAGGTTGCCGCGTCGCTGAGCGAGGCCGGGGTACCGGTGGTGGGCGTGGATTCGCTGCGCTACTTCTGGACCGCACGCACGCCTGAAGGCTTCGCCCGGGATCTGGAACGCATCGCCACGCACTACAGCCGCCAGTGGCAGCGTCGCAACGTGGTGCTGGTCGGTTTCTCGCAGGGCGCCGATGTGCTGCCGGCGGCAATCAACCAGCTGTCACCGGCTACGCGGGAATCGGTCTCGATGATCGCGCTGCTGTCGGTGGGCAAGACCGCCGACTACGAGTTCCATGTCAGCAACTGGCTCGGCGGCGGTGGCGATGGCCTGCCGATCGCGCCGGAGGTGGCCAAGCTGCCCGCCGGTAAAACGTGGTGCGTCTACGGCGAAGACGATGGCGACGCGCTGTGCCCGTCGCTTCCCGCCGGTGGCAATGCGCAGGTCATCAAGCTCCCCGGCGACCATCACTTCAAGGGCGATTACGACCGCCTCGCCGACACCATCGTGCAGCATCTGCCGGCGCGCTGAGCGCCGGCGATCCGTTCCGGCACGGGCTCAGTCGTGTCGGCGCGGGTCCAGTGAGATCAGCCGGGTCGCATCCAGCAGGGCGGCGGGCAGGTGTACACCGCCCGGTGCGGCCAGATAACGTGCGCGCCAGACCGGAGCGAACTTCGACTTGAAACGGCGCAGGCCGCTGAAGCCGTAGAAGCGTTCGCCATGCCGCGCGACCACGTTGGCGAAGCGGTTCCAGCGCCCGGCCAGACGATGCTGGGCCAGCCCGGACAGCGGTGCCATGCCCAGCGAGAACCGGTGGAAGCCGTGCTCGCGACCCCACAGGAACAGCTCGATGAACAGGAAATCCATGGTGCCCTTGGGCGCATCGTCGACGTGCCGCATCAGGTCCACCGAGAGCTCGTTTCCGGCCGGTGCCTGCCACAGATTGGCGAAGGCCACGATGCGCCCTTCGGCCTCCACCACCGCGACCGGGAAACGCGCCAGATAGGCTGCATCGAAGCTGCCGAGCGAGAACCCCTTTTCATCGCCGGCCTTGTCGTCCAGCCATTGCTGGGAGACCACTGCCAGCGCCGGCAGCAGGGCAGGTACTTCCTCGGGCATGGCGACCCGGAAGCTCAGCCCACCGCGCTTGCCGCGGTTCCAGGCCTGGCGCAGATCGGCGCGCTCGCGGCCCTCCAGGGTGAAGTCCTGCAACGGCACCATCGCCTCTTCCCCGAGCTTGACCAGGGTCAGCCCGAGGTCGAGATAGGTCTGCCAGTGCGCTTCGCCGACCTGGTAGAACACCGGGCGCAGGCCGAGCCGATCGGCTTCCTCGCGGAAGCGCCAGATCAGCGCGCGCACCACCTCGGGTGGGCCGACCGGATCGCCCATCGCGATCAAGGAGCCGCCGTAGCGCTGCATCATCACGAAGCCCCGCTGCGCTTCATCGCGCAGCACCGCCTTGTCCGCAGTGAGTACCAGGCAGGCCTGGGTGTCTTCGGCGGCGGCCAGGATCGGGGCGAGCGCGTCAAGGGTAGCGGCATCGGCCGCCGGCAACGGACTGCGCGTGCTGTGCAGCAGCCGCGCCAGGCCGAAGATGGTCAGCGCGATCGCCACCAGCAACAAGGCACGCAGCGCGCGAGGCGCGTTGCCCTGCAGCGCGAACTGCCACCACAGCTCATTCTGGTATTCCACGTGGCTGTAGACGAAGAACAGCAGCCAGATCACCGCGACCAGCACCAGGCCGAGGTTGCGGATCCACGGCCACGACCAGGCTTCGTCCAGCAGCGCGCCCTGGCGATAGAACTCGCGGCGCGAGGCCCACAGTGCGGCCGCCACCAGCAGGGCGGACAGCGCGATCAGCACCTGCCCACCGCGTAGCCAGATCGGCAACGGGGACAACACGCAGATGCCGAGCGCGAGCATCCACGCAGCATGGCTGCGCCGCTGCAGGCCCTGACCGATCAACAGCAGCGCGACACCGGCCAGACTGCCAAGCAGGTGCGAGGTTTCCAGGATCGGCAGCGAGGCCGTGACCAGGTGCCGGCGCGGCGTCGGCAAGGTGCCATCGATCACCAGTGCGGCGCCGACGCTGAACACCGCCAGCGCGATGATCTGCGGCAGCCAGGGGCGCAGCGCGGTCCAGCCGACCCGGGTGGCACCGGCGCCGGCACGCAGCGGGCGACGCAGTGCGGGCGCGACTGCCAGCACCGTGGCCAGCAGCAGCGGCAACACGTAATAGGTCACGCGGTAGATCAGTGCGGCCGCCAGCACCGCGGCGGGCGCCACCTGCGGCAGCAGCTTGAGCAGGCTCCACTCGAACACGCCCAGGCCGGCCGGCACGCTGGAGATCAGGCCGGCCAGCACCGCGATCAGGTACAGCCCGACGAACCCGGGCAGGCCGGTCGGCGCATCCATCGGCAGCAGCACATAGAACGCCGCACTGGCCAGCACCAGCTCGACCACGCTCAGGGCGGTCACACCGAGCATGGTGCGGCGGTCGGGCAGCCACAGGGCATGCCCGCGGATCTGGAAACTACGGCCCTCGCGGCCGACCAGCAGCACCGTGCCGGCATACGCCAGCAGGCCGAGAACGCCGATGAGGCGCACCGCCTGGACCGGGATCGGCAGCGCCAGCGCCGCCGCGCCGGGTTCAAGCAGGAAGGCCAGCGCCAGCAGCAGCCACGCACCGAACACGAAGCCCAGTGTGCTCATCAATACGACCTGGCCGATCTCGCCCAGCGTCAGCCCCGCGCGACCATAGCCACGCAGGCGCACGGCGCCGCCGGTGAGGGCCGCAAAGCCCAGGGTCTGCCCCAGCGTATGCGCCAGGAACGCGGTGATGCCGACCCGCGCCGGGTGCAGGCGCTTGCCGCTGCGGCGCAGGCCGATGGCATCGAAGCCGATCAGGCAGCCGTAGCTGGCCAGGCCCAGCAGCACGGTCAGCGCGATCTGACCGGCGCCGAGATGCCGGAAGGCCTCGCGGATCGCGCGGTAGCCGTGTTCGTCGAATTCGTTGGCCAGTCCGCGCAGGGCCAGGGCCAGGATCACCAGCGGGATGACGACGGTTGCGGCGCGGCGCCAGGGCGCGCGGACCGGGGTGGGAGCAGCGGCGGTGTCGGTCATCGGTACAGCGTGCTCCGGGGTGGGCGATGAAGGAGTCAACGCAGGCGCGGGCGCCTGACCGGCAAATCGTGCGCCTGATGCCGACGCTTGCCAAGCGGCTGGGCTGTGCATGCTGTGGCTGCTGGAGGCACGCCGCCGGGCACGCGCGCGCCGCATCGGTGACAATGTGATTTCATCCAGAGGAGCAATCGCCATGTTGGAACGTTTCGATGTCGGCCCGCGCATGTCCGAAATGACCGTGCACAACAAGGTCGCCTATCTGTCCGGGCAGATCCCTGAAGACACCAGCCAGGACATCACCGGCCAGACCCGTCAGGTACTGGAAGAGATCGACAAGCTGCTGGCGCTGGTGGCCAGTGACAAGCAGCACATCCTGCGCGCAGAGATCTTCCTGGCCGACATCAACGATTTCGCCGGCATGAATGCCGCGTGGGATGAGTGGGTGGTGGCAGGGATGACCCCGGCCCGCGCGACGGTGGAAGCCAAGCTGGCGGACGCGAGCTGGAAAGTGGAGATCGTGGTGACGGCGGCGTTGCCGTAAGCGCACCAGGCAACCGCTGGGCGGCATGGTGATCGACGCATCGCCGTGCGCCCAGACCCTGCCGCCGGGAGGCGCATAGCGGCCGGCGCAAGTGTCAGCGCGCGCTGACCAGGTCGATGCAGTCCACCGGGCACGGCGGGATGCACAACTCGCAGCCCGTGCACAGATCGGCGATGACGGTGTGCATGTACTTGGCGCCGCCGACGATCGCATCCACCGGACAGGCCTGGATGCACTTGGTGCAGCCGATGCAGTCGGCTTCGATCACCACTGCCACCTGCGGTGCCTTGTGCGCACCGCGCGTGCGATCGAACGGCACCGCTGCCACGCCCAGGACATTCGCCAGCGCGCGCGCACCGGCATCACCGCCCGGCGGGCAGTGATCGATGCCCGCCTCGCCGCGTGCCATCGCTTCGGCATACGGGCGGCAGCCGTCGTAGCCGCATTGCCCGCATTGGGTCTGGGGCAACAGCCGGTCGAGGCGTTCGGTGAGGGTGTCGATGGGGAGGCTCATGGCGTGGCGGTGGCTGCGCGGTGGGGCATCAGACCCGGCTGTCCCGGGCAGGTGGTGTGCCCGCCAGGAGATCCCGACGCGGCTTCATGGGCTTGCCGCGATACCAGCGCTCGTGGGCGAGTGCCAGCATCGGACGGTCTTCGCGGCTGTCGCCGTACGCGTGGATGCGCAGGTAGCGCGCGAGGTCGAACCGGCGGCGGATGTGGTCAACCTTGCGCGGGCCGCAGTCGCCGTCGGCATAGCGCCCGGTGAGGCGTCCGTCGTGGCTGTCCAGCCGGTTGCAGATCAGCTGCAACCCCATCGCCTCGCACCACGGGCGCAGGTACAGATCCAGCGAGCCGGACACGATCACCACGGTGTGCTGCTGTTTGAGGTGCCAGTGGATCTGCTCGAGCATCTCCGGCCGCATCACCCCGGGCAGCACATCGCGCGCGTAGCCGGCAGCCTGCGCGGTGATGTCCTCGAGATGGCGGTTGGTGAAGGTCAGGCGGGTGACGCGGGCGCGGATGCGTTGCGCGGAGATCAGCTTCAAGCGATAGGCCAGCAACCATGGGCCGACTTTCCACCAGGCCTGTGCAAGCTGTTCGGGGGTGGCTACGCGGCGCAGGAAACGCCCGTAGGTATCGCAGGTGGTGACCGTGTGGTCGAAATCGAACAGCGCCAGTTCCAACCCACACCTCCAGGCAGAAGAGCGTGGCAGGGCGACCGGGTGGCCGCCCTGCCGCAGCGATCAGCGGACCGGCATGCCCGGCAGCGCGGTGCTGTCGGCGTCCAGCAGGGCCAGCGCGCCGCCGTCGAAACCGGCCGACAGGATCATGCCTTCGCTCAGGCCGAAGCGCATCTTGCGCGGGGCCAGGTTGGCGATGAACACCACACTGCGGCCAACCAGCTGTTCCGGCTCGCCGTAGCTGGCGCGGATGCCGGAGAAGATCTGGCGCTTGCCCAGGTCACCGGCGTCGAGTTCGAAGCGCAGCAGCTTGTCCGAACCTTCCACGAACTCGCAGACCAGCACCTTGCCGATGCGCAGATCCAGCTTGGCGAAGTCGTCGATGCCGATGTAGGCCGGTGCGGCCTCGCCATCGGCCGCAGCAACCGGTGCTGGTGCGGCAGCGGGCTTTGCCGGTTTGGCCGGAGCGGCGGGGGCCGGGGTGGCGGCCTGCAGGGTGTCCTTGGATGCGTCGGTCATGGCGTCGATTTTTTTCGGGTCGATACGGGTGAACAGGGGTTCGTACACCGCGATGGTGTGCGCGGTCAGCGGGGCGACGATGTCGGTCCAGGCCTGCACGGGCGCGGCCAGGAAGGCCTCGGCCTGCGCGGCGGTGGCCGGCAGCACGGGCTTGAGCGCGGTGACCAGTACGCGGAAGAGGTTCAAGCCCTGGGTGCACACCGACTGCAACTGCGCGTCGGCGCCGTCCTGCTTGGCGATCACCCACGGCTTCTGGTCGTCGATGTAGCGATTGGCTTCGTCGGCCAGGGTCATGGTCAGGCGCAGGGCGGCAGCTGGATCGTTGCGCTCGTACGCCTCGCGGATCGACGCCAGGGCGGCGACGAACCGGTCGTACTGGGCGGCATCGGGCAGCGCAGCCGCCAGGCGGCCCTCGAAGCGCTTGCTGATGAAACCGGCGCAACGGCTGGCCAGATTGACGAACTTGCCGACCAGATCCGCGTTGACGCGCGCGATGAAGTCACCCAGGTTCAGGTCGAGATCGTCCACGCCGCCGGAGGACTTGGCCGCGAAGTAATAGCGCAGCGCTTCCGGTTCCAGCCCGGCATCCAGGAAGGTACGCGCCATCACGAAGGTGCCGCGCGACTTGGACATCTTCGCGCCATCCACGGTCAGGTAGCCGTTGACGTGCAGGCGGGTCGGCGCGCGGTGGCCGGTGCCGTGCAGCACCGCCGGCCAGAACAGGCCGTGGAAGTTCACGATGTCCTTGCCGATGAAATGGTGCAGTTCGGTGCTGGTCCCGGCGCGCAGGTGCGCATCGAAATCTTCGCCGGTCTTCGCGCACAGCGTCTGGAAGCTGGAGAGATAGCCGATGGGCGCGTCCAGCCACACGTAGAAGTACTTGCCCGGGTGGCCCGGAATCTGGAAGCCGAAGTACGGCGCATCGCGCGAGATGTCCCACGCGCGCAGGCCACCTTCGGCATTGAGCCACTCGCCAAGCTTGGCCTTCACGCCAGGCAGGGCGACGTCGCCGGCCAGCCACTCGCGCAGGAAACCTTCGAAGCGGCCGACCTCGAAGAAGAAATGCTCCGAATCGCGGATTTCCGGCGTGGCGCCGGAGATCACCGACTTGGGATCCTTCAGGTCGGTCGGGCTGTAGGTGGCGCCGCAGACTTCGCAGTTGTCGCCGTACTGGTCCGGGGTACCGCAGTTCGGGCAGATGCCCTTGATGTAGCGGTCCGGCAGGAACATGCCCTTGGCCGGGTCGTAGAACTGGGCCACGGAGCGGCGCGCGATGTGCCCTTCGGCCTCGAGCTTGAGGTAGAAGGCTTCGGTCAGCGCCTTGTTGGCCGCCGAGTTGGTCGAGTCGTAATGATCGAACGCCACGCCGAAGGCGGCGAAATCGCGCTCATGGCTGGCCTGGATGTTGGCGATGAAGGCCTCCGGGGTCACGCCGGCCTTTTCGGCTGCGAGCATGATCGGGGTGCCATGGGTGTCATCGGCGCAGACGAACCAGGTCTTGCCGCCGCTCATTCGACGCGCGCGCACCCAGATATCAGCCTGGATGTAGCCGACCAGGTGGCCCAGGTGCAGCGGGCCGTTGGCGTAGGGCAGGGCGGTGGTGACGAGAGCGGTGCGGGTCATGATGAGCGCTGTTGCCAGGGGAACCGGGGATTATCGCACGCCAAAACGCAGTAACCCGGCCGAAGCCGGGTTACTGGGGCTGAAACCTGCGCGCGGCTTACTCGCGCACCCAGGTCTGGGCGCGGCAGATGAAGGCCACGCAGCCGGACACGTCCAGCTTGGCGCCGCCGGTCTGCAGCTTCATCTTGGACTTGTAGGTCTTGCCGTTGCCCGGATCCAGGATGGTGCCGCCGGACCAGGCGTTGGCGCCATCGGCCTTGAGGTTCCAGAGGATGGTCATGCCCTTGACCGGCTTGTTCTTGTTGGCGCCCTCACAGCCGTCGCAGACCGGATTGGGGCCCTTGTCCGAATGCAGGATGTCCACGACCTTGCCGGTCAGGGTGCCGTTGGTGGCCTGGGTGATCTCCACGATCGACTTCACCTTGCCGGTCTTGTCATCGATGGTCTTCCAGCGGCCGACGGCGCCGTCGGCGGCGCTGGCCGACATCGCCGCCATCATCAGCGGCAGCGCCAGCAACAGGGTCTTGAAGGTCTTGCGCATGTTCCCCTCCCAGGGATATCCGTGAACGCCGGCGCAGACGGCCGGTACAGGGCCGACTGTATACCCATTCGCTCTGGTACGGAACGTGCCCGGCGCACGGTTCAGCCGGCGCCGGCCGGGATCTCGTACAGCTCCAGCGGCAGGTCGTCCGGGTCGGCGAAGAAGGTGAAGCGGCGGCCGGTGTACTCGTCCACCCGGATCGGTTCGCAGGCCACGCCGGCCGCGGTCAACCGCTCGATCATCGGCTCCAGCAGATGCACGCGGAAGGCCAGGTGGCGCAGGCCCTGCGCCTCGGGGCGGCTTGGCCGTGCCGGCGCGGCCGGGAACGAGAACAGTTCCAGCTGGCCGCCATCGGGCAGGGCCAGGTCGAGCTTCCAGGAGTCGCGCGCCTGCCGGTAGTTCTCGGCGATCACGTGCAGGCCGAGCACGCGGGTGTAGAAGTCTTTGGAGCGGACGTAATCGGCGCAGATCAGGGCCACGTGGTGGATACCGATCAGTAGGGAAGCGTCAGAAGCGTTCATTGCAGAGTATCCAGCCAGCGCCGGGCGATCTGCAGCGCCAGCGGATAGGGTTCGGGGGCGTTTCGGTTGCTGAGTACGATTACGGTGAGGCGCTGCGCGGGGTAGCGCAGGATCACGTTGCGGAAGCCGATGCTCTCGCCGCTGTGCCACTGCGCGCCACCGTTGAGCCGCCAGCCGAAGCCATAGAACGGCACATCCGGTTCGGTGGTGGGTGTGGCGGGGGAGAACATCTGCTTCAACGATGTTGCCTTCAACAGGCGCTGGTCATACAACGCCGCATCCCAGCGCGCCAGATCATCCAGCGAGGAATACACTCCACCGTCGCCGAGCACCGCGCTGGTCGGGCTTTGATCGGTACGCTGCCACCGCCCGTCGCGCTCGCTGTAGCCATAGGCGCGGCGCGCGATATCGTCCACGCCGTCCTGGTGCGCCACGGTGTCGCGCATGCCGAGCGGCAGGAAAATACGTTGGCGAAGGAAGGCGGCAAAATCGGTGCCCGAGGCCTTGCCGACGACCAGCGCCAGCAGCGCATAGCCGCTGTTGCTGTAACGGTAGGCCGAGCCCGGCGCGAAGTAGGTCCGGTCCTGGTGTTCCAGCAGATGCAGCACGTCCTGGTCATGGACCTGCACGGTCGCGTCGGCGGGCATCAGCGCTTCGTAGTCGAGCAGGCCGCTGGTGTGGCTGAGCAGCTGGCGCAGGGTAATGGCATCGGCGGCCGCTGGCAGCGAGGGCAGCCAGCGCTTCACTGGGTCATCCAGGGTCAACGCGCCATCTTCGGTCAGCAGCAGGATCGCCGCGGCGGTGAACTGCTTGCTGATCGAGGCCAGGCGGAACTTGGTCTGCGCGGTCACCGCGGTGTGATCTTCCAGCACCGCCAGCCCGTAGCCACGCCGGAACACCGGCGTGCCGTCGTGCAGGACCAGCACCGCGGCGCCGGGCACCTGACCATCGTAGCGTTGCATCAACGCATCGATGCCGGGATCCGGCGGCGTCAGCACCGGCGCTGCGATGACCGTGCCGCTCCCGGCGATGCACATCGCGCTGATCCACACACGCAGATGCCGCAAGATGTGCATGCTCGGTTCCTTCTGGGCTCAGGGCGCGGGCGTTGCCGCGCCACTCTGGCTGGCGATCCAGCGGGCGATCTTGGCGTCCAGGATGTCCAGCGGCATCGAACCGTCTCGCAGCACTTCCTCATGGAAGCGACGTGCGTCGAAACGCGGCCCCAGTGCAGCCCTGGCCTTGTCGCGCAGTTCCATCATCTTCAGCTCGCCCAGGCCATTGGCCAGAGTCTGCCCGGGCAGGGCCATGAAGCGTTCCACTTCGGCGCTGGCGTCGCTGGCGCTCATGTCCGCGGTCTTGACCAGATAGTCCACGGCCTGGCGCTTGCTCCAGCCCTGCGCGTGCACGCCGGTGTCGGCGGACATGCGCGCGGCACGGGTCAGCGCGGCCTGCAGGTAGCCGATCCGCTCATACGGATCCTGGTAGACGCCCAATTCCTCGCCCAGCGACTCGGCGTACAGCCCCCAGCCTTCCACGAAGGCGATATCGCCGCCCAGGCGACGGAAGCGCGGCAGCTTGTCCAGCTCCTGCTGCAGGCCCAGTTGCACGTGATGGCCCGGAATGCCTTCGTGCAGGAACTGCATCGGCGCCGACCAGCGGCGACGGCTCGGCAGATCGCTGGTGTTGATGTACAGCACGCCCGGGCGCATGCCGTCCGGCAGCGGTTGCTGATAGCTCACCGCGCCGGCGGTGGCCGCCCGTTCGGGCTCGACCGCGCGGATCTCCATCGGCGCCTTGGGCAGCGTGCCGAGCAGCGTCGGCAGGCGCGCGTTGACCTGGCTCTGCAGCTGCTTGTAGCGGTTGATCAATGCATCGGCACTGGCGTACTGGAAATCGCGGTCGGTGCGCATGGTGCGCAGCAGCTTCTGCTGCGAGCCGCGGATCTTGTTCTCTTTCATGATCGTGGCGATCTGCGCCTGCAGGGTGGCCACGCGTTGTTCGGCCAGCGCATGGATCTGTTCGGGCGTCAGCGTGGAGGCCGTGCTCTGGACGATGGTCTGCGCATACCAGGCCTTGCCGCCGGGCAGGCCGGCCAGGCCATCGGTGCTGCGTGCCGCGGGCAGGTACTCGGTGGCGATGAAGCCGCGCAGGGCGCGGTAGGACGGCATGATGCGCAGCTCGATCATTCGCTTGTATTCGGCGGTGATGCGCGCCTTGTCGGCGGCCGGGAAATCCTCCGGCAGATTGCGTATCGGCGCCCAGAAGATACTCTCTTCCGCAGTCGGCTTGATGACCGCGTCCAACTGCGGCAGGACCTTTTCCATCAGGTCACGCGGCTGCACCACACCGGCAGCCATGCCTTGGCGCATGTTGGCGATGGCCTGCTCGAACAGGGCCGGAATGCCCAGCGAACGGCGTGACCAGCCATCATAGTCCTGCACCGTGTTGAAGGGCTGCGCACCGGAGCCGGAGCCGAGAATGGCCATGATGCTGCCAAGGTTGTAATACTGGCTCACCGGCAGCATCCAGCCGGGGAACTGCTCGGCGGCCAGCGACATGCGCGCATCGCGCACGAAGATCTCGTAGCTGAGCAGGTCCTGGCCGGTCAGGCCATCCGGGCCGATCTTCTCGACCTTGCCGAGCCATTCCACGGTGAAGTCATGCGACTGCTGGCGGTAGGCGGCGGAGAGGATGTTGGGCAGCTGATCGTTGTGGCGGCTGTCGCCCTGGAAGGTGGCCTGCAGCGGATTGAGCCGCATCGCGGCATCCCAGTACTCATCGTAGATCCGGTCCAGCTGCGCGGCCTTGCTCTGCTGGCGCACCAGCGGCTGGCGGGCAGGGGCGGCGGCCGGGCGTGCACGCGGCTTGGCTTTGGGCTTGGCCGCAGGCCGGGTCTGCGCTGCGGCGGGCCGGGTGGCCTTTTTCTTGGCAGCTTCGGCCGGGGCGGCGGCGCTGAAGGCCATCAGTACGGCGATGGCAAGCGCCAGGGCGCGGGCGGGGTGGGGCATCGGCTGTTTCCGTAAACGCACAGACACGGGAGCTTGCCCGATTCGCCTGCGTACGGCCAGCACCGGTCCCCGGTCAGCTTTGTCACGTACGGCGCTCAGTCAGCTGCGGCAGCGCGCGGCTGCCACGAAGTTCAGCGATCGCCGGCGCGGGTGAACGGCACGCTTTCCGGTGCGACCGCGCCGCCGGAGATGATGAAGCTCATCGCCTGGTCCACGGTCCAGTCGGTGGGCGTAAGCAGTTCCACCGGCACGATTTCCAGATAGCCCGAGGTCGGGTTGGGGGTGGTGGGCACATACACCGCCGCCAGCTCGCGGCCCGTGCCCTGTTCCTTGATCACCCGCGTGACCAGGCCGACCGACTTCATGTCCCGGTGCGGGAAGTCGATCAGCACCACCCGCTGGGTACTGCCCGGTTCGGTCTGCAGCATGTCCAGCAGTTTCTTGGCGCTGTCATAGATGATGCTGGCCAGCGGAATGCGCTTGATCACCGCGCCGAACCAGCGCAGCAGGCGCTGGCCGATCACGCGGCGGCTCAGCACGCCCACCGACAGGATCACCAGCAGGGTGGCGGCCAGGGCGATGATGTCCTGCATCCACTCGACCTTGATCCAGCCCAGGTAATGCGGGAACGAGGCCGCGATCTGCTCGGACAACGGCACCACCAGCGGGCTGGAAATGCCCGACAGCAGCACGAACACGAATTTGACCACCACCCAGGTCAGCCAGATCGGCAGCAGGGTCAGCAGGCCTGTCAGGAACAGGCGCTGCAGGGAGGGACGCGGAACGAGTTGGGGGGCTTCGGGCGACATCTGCGCATTGTAGCGGTGGCGATGCCCGGTTTACGCTGCCCGTCCCCGCAGGACGCGGGCGCTGGGGAGAATGCTGTGTTGAAGAATGGACTGAAATGGGTGGGCATCTCGATCCTGAGCCTGGTAGTGGCGGTCACGGTGCTCTGGGGGGGCTCGCGGTTCTGGCCGCTGCCGGCGGAGCAGCGCGAGGCGATGCGGCTGCTGCAGGCGCCGTTGCCAACACGCGGCGAAAGCGGCTTCACCGCGTTGTGGACGCTGCGCTACGACGGGCTGGAGGACGCGGGGCGTGAGGCCATCATGGCGCAGGATGTCGAACGTTGGCGGAGCGGTACGCCCGGCCAGCGGCCCGTATCGTCCAGCGCGGAAGCGCGCTACCCCGCAGCGCCGCTGTCTGCCTTCGCGGGCTGCGGCCAGCGCGGTATCGGCTGCCTTGCGGCGGTGCGCGCCGACCCGGACGGTGTCGAGGCCGCGCACGCCGGCCACGAGGCGCTCCACCAGCGCGTGGCCGCGCTGGCCGGGTACGGTCACTTCACCTCGCCGTTCAAACCGTTCGACACGGATCCGATGGTGCCGCTGCCGGTCTTTCAGCCGGTGCTTGATCCGTTGACAGCCCACGCGCTCGCGCACGTACGGGGCGACAGTGAAACCGCAGTTGCGGGTACCTGTGCGGACATCCTCAGTGGTCGGGCGATGACCGGGCAGGGCGATACGCTGATCACCAGCATGATCGGCGCGGCGATGGTGGAGAGCAACGCCCGGTTGCTGGCCGATATCCTGATTGAACTGCCTGCTGATGCCGCGCTGCCTGCCGTCTGCGATGCTGCGTTGGCGCCCATGACGCCCAGCGAGCAGAGCCTGTGCACCGCGATGCGCGGTGAGTTCGCGCTGGCGGGAGCGGGATTGCGCCTGACGACCGGGAATCCGGCGGCGCAGTATCTGTTATTGGATATGCCGCGCACCCAGGCACGCCTGGCACCCCGCTACGCGTGGGCGTGCGCCGCCAGTGCTGAACTGGTGGCCAGCCGGGATGCGCCCACCCCGATTCCCGGGCCCGCACAGGATCTCTTTGCCTGCATCGCCAATCCGCTGGGATGCGCCTTGGCCAACATCACCGGGCCGGACATGCGGCAGTACGCAGGCCGCCCGCAGGACGCTGCCGCGATGCTGCGCCTGGTGTCAGCGCAGCGCTGGCTGCGGCAGCAGCCCACCGCCGCATCCGTGGCCCTGCAGAGCCTGCCGGAAGCACTGCGGTCGCCAACCCGCACGCCGGTGCTCAGCGACGATGGCCGCTGGCTGCAGGTGGAGCGGCGCGCGGTGACGAGCGATGTCGGACCGACGCTGCGCGTGCCGATGCGCGCGCCGGTGCACTGAAAAGCGCGCCGGGGCGCAGCGCCTCAGTGGTCCTGCGCTGATGCCAGCGGTTCGAACGCGCTGCCGTCGCCGACGGTCTCCAGTGTCCAGCGGCGTGGCGAGGTGAGCGTCTCCCAGCGCACGCGTTCCTGGTCCGATTCGATGCTGCCCTCGGCATGGCGCACGCGGCGGGTCGAGTAATTGATGCTCAGGCTTTCGGTCTGCCCGGAGTTGCGCATCATCGAGTTGCGGTCATAGCCGATCAACGCGAAGGCGCCGTCCTGCCAGCGGAACGTGTAGCTGGCCGAGCCTGTGGACCAGCTGCCAGCGTTGGAAAAGAAGAACAGCGTGGTGCGCAGCGTGCCCCGCACGATCGAGACGCCATCGCCGTCTTCGAATACATCGGACAGGTTCGGCGCCTCGTGGCGGGTGATCAGCGTGTGGTTCTGCGCAGCGAGCGTGTAGCCGCCCGGCGTGGACCAGGCGATGGCCAGCAGGCGTGGATTGCTGTCCAGCGGGCTGATGCCAAAGCCATCGTGTTCGACGATGTTGCGCGGGTCCTGCTGACGTAGCACGAGAACGAGATCCTCGCGCTTGTCGCCGTTGAGGTCACCGCGAAGCTGCTGCTCGATGCGCCACCCTGACGGCACAAAACCTTCGGCCCGGGTGGCGTGGGCGGGCAATACCGGATAGTCGACCGGTGGAATCCGCAGTTCCTGCGCGAACGCGGGTAGGGCAGTGAGCAGCAGGGCAGCAAGCAGGGGCAGGCGCATGGTCGTCCGTGGGGTGGAGCCGGCGCGCGAGCATAGCAAGCGCGCGATGACTCATCCCGCGCGCTGGCGTGCCTCGGGCTTGAGCCGCAGGTAGACCTGCTTGCGCACGCGGGCGATGACCTCGCCTTTCGCATCGACAATGTCGTTGCTGAACCAGTGCAGGTACTTTTCCCCGCTGGCGGTGGCGGTACGCAGTTGATCCAGTAGGACTTCGTCCAGCCTGAACTCGGCGGCCACGGTGCCGCGGCCCGGCTTGAGGAACTCGATCTCCCCGGCGCGGTCCCAGACGTAGTAATCCCGGCCCAGGTTCTGCATCACGGTGAGCATCCAGAACGGATCGGTCATCGCGAACAGGCTGCCACCGAAATGGGTGCCCACGTAATTGCGGTTCCAGGGGCGCATGCGCAACTCGACGCGCACATGGCGGTAGTCCGGGCTGACATGGGTGACATGGATGCCGGTGAACAGGAATGGCGGCCACAGGTTGAGGCCAAGGCGGAAGACGGAGGCCTTCATTCGGATCGCAGCTCAGTGGAGAGGAGATCCGAGTCTACCATTCGCATGCGTATGGAGTTGCGCCTCAGCCCAGTCCACCGTCATCCACCGCATACCCATTCCGGCCGGCCGCCTTGGCCTGGTACAGCGCCGCATCGGCACCTTCGAAGAAATGCCGCGGCTCGGTGCTCGCGGTCGGCACGCGCGTGAACACGCCGACGGTCACGGTGATATGCGTGGTCGAACCCCGCCCGGCCGGAATCTCCAGCGCCTGCGCGCGCCCGACCAGATCCTGCACCACCTGGATGGCGCCTTCCGGCGTCGTGTCGGGCAGGATCAGCGCGAATTCGTCGCCGCCGAAGCGCGCGGCCATGTCACGTGGGCGACGGGCATGCGCGCGGATTTCCTGCGCGATCCGGCGCAGCACGTTGTCGCCGGCCTGATGGCCGAACTCATCGTTGTGGCGTTTGAAGTGGTCCACATCGATCAGCACCAGGCTCAATGGCCGCCCGGTGCGCCGGCCGGCATCGTGCTCGGCCTGCAGGGTCTGCTCGAAACGCAGCCGGTTGCCCAGCCCGGTGAGCGCGTCGCTGTTGGCCTGACGCCGCCAGGCACTGACGCGCCACAGCGCCCACGCCAGGATCACCGCCAGCATGCCGACCAAGGCGGCGGCCGGGGCGAACCACAGGTTGCCGGCGCGCAGCAGCACGAAGCTCACCAACAGCGTCGATGGCAGGGCGAGCACGCCGCTCAGCCATGCCCGCGGCATCGTCAGCAGCAGGCAGCACAGCGCCACCAGTATTCCGGTAAGCGCGCTCTGCGCGAGGGGCGCCAATGGCACGATGGCCTTGTCGCCCAGCAGCATGGAGGCCACGTTGGCCTGGTACTCGCTGCCGCTCATCCAGCGGTCGCGCGTGGTCGGGGTAAGCAGCGGCGGCGCCATCCCACTGGCAGTCATGCCGACCAGGACCAGGCGGCCACGCAGCAGCGCCGGGTCCACCTCACCGTTGAGCACATCCGCGTAGGACAGCTGCGGGAAGCGTTCGGGCGGGCCGGCATAGCGCACGCGGACATAGTGGTCGCGCCGCCACTGATAGGGCGACTCCAGGCCGGGGCGCTCATCGCGCAGCCCGGGCAGTGGGCTGGGCGGATTGGCCAGGGCGAGGCCGAGTGCTGGCCAGTGAGGTGAGCCGATGCCCGCGGTAAGGAACAGGCCGCGCGCGACGCCATCGCTGTCGACCTCGATATCGCTGTGCCCCAGGCTCGCCGCGTTGGCGGCAATCAAGGGGATGGGCAGCAGTTCCTCGGCCATGCGCGGGCCGCTGGCCGGCGCGGCCACCACGGGCAGCACGACATGGCCATTGCGACGGATCGCTGCGGCCAGCTCGGCATCCTGGGTGCTGTCCTGGCGGTCGGCTTCGGACAGCATCAGGTCGAGCACCACGCGCTCGGCGCGGGCATCGGTGAGCCGATCGAGCAGGCGCGCATGGGTGCCCCGTGGCCACGGCCACTGGCCGAGCTGCTGCAGGCTGTTGTCGTCGATCGCCACGATCAGCAGGCGTGCATCGGGGGTGTACTCCCAGCCGCCCACGTAGGCGTCGTACACCGCTTCGTCCTGCTTCCAGAACCACTGCCAGTGGCTGGCGGCCACGGCCAATGTACCGACCACTGCTGCCAGCACGATGCGTTGCGGCCAGGGTAGGTGCAGCGGTCTCACAGCAGCAGCCACAGCAGCAGAGCGCCGCCGCCTGTGGCGTAACAGGTGCGGCAGGGCAGGGCGATCTGCTGTGTCGGGGAGAAGGGACCGGCGTAGCCGTCCTCGTCGATGTACTGCACGCGGACGTGCAGCGTGCCGCGCCAGGGCCGCTTGAGTGTCACCGCGGGTTGATCGAGCTCGCGGTCGAGCAGCGGGGTGGCGAAGTCACCGCGACGGTCCAACTGCACGCGATAGCGCTGCCCCGGTGCGCCGGCCTGCCAGCGCAGCGTCAACTGCCCTTTTGCCGCCTCGGGGGGCTGCAGCGCGGGATCGACCGGTTCATCGGTGATGGTCAGCGGCAGCGGCTGCCCGAAACGCCCGCGGTCGCCGTTGCGATCCACCGAGGCCACGCGCCAGACGTAGGCGCCGGGCACCAGGTCCTGGCCAGGACGCAGATGGGTGGCGCGGGTGTCCTGCTCCACCAGCGGATCGAGGAACTGCGGGTCGCGGGCGATCTGCAGCACGGTCCGCTCGGCGTCGGCCACCCGGGTCCATTCAAACCGCGGGCGTGCGCTGTTGACCGTCTGGCCATGCAGCGGGCGCACGGTCAGTGGGGCGGGCGGCTGGTCACGCACCTGGAAATCGTGTTCGGCATCCAGACCTTCAACGTGCTCCGCACTGACCGCCCGCACCAGCAGGCGCAGATCGCCCGGCGGCAGGTCGGGCAGGGTCAGCGCGGTAGCGTCGGTGTCGCGTGCGAACAGCAGCACCTCGGGTTGGTCAGCGCGGACCACCTCGACCCGGTAACCCACCGCGCCCGTCACCGGTTGCCAGGCCAGCGCGGCGGGCAGGGTGGCCAACCGCTGGGGATCGGTCGCCAACACGGGGGCTGGCAGCAGCGCTTCCAGCTCGGCCGGTCGTGCATCCAGCGACGGGCTGCGCGTGGCTTGGCCGTGGGTGACCAGGCGCTGGCCGCGACGGTTGCCGACCTGCACGCGGCCTTCCAGTACTTCAGTGGCCGCGCCACGACCGGCCTGGCCGGCGCTGACCCGGAAGACGGTGCCGCGCACGCTGCTGGTCGCGGTGGGCGCATCAATGATGTAGCGCGAGGCCGGGCCATTGGCCGGCGTCACGCGGTTGCTGGCACGGCCCTGTTCCAGACGCAGGCGGGTATCGACCATGCCGGTGCGGCCATAACGGGAGAGCTGGTCGAAACGCAGCCGCGAACGCTCGCGCAGCTGCAGGCGTGAATCATCGGCAAAGACCACCGTGACGCTGGCATCGTCGCCGGTGACCAGTTCCTGCCCGATCCGCAGCAGATCGCCTTCGGCGACGTCATGGCGGGGCTTGCCATCGGTCTGGCTGTGTACCGCTCCCCGCACGGCAAGGACCCGCGCCGGCGCAGGCTGGACCTGCAGCCAGGCGACGGGAAAGCGCAACTGGCTGCCGGGCGGCAGGCGGTAGGGATCGGCGATATCGTTGTGCGACTGCAGCTGCTCCCAGGCGATGGATGGCTTCAGATAGCGGGCGCTGAGGTCCCAGATCGTGTCGCCGGGGCGAACCCGGTAGGTCCAGTCCTGGGCGAGCACCGGCGCGGCGGACAGCAGCAGCACCGCCAGCGCAATCGCGCGTACGGCCAGGGGGAAACGAAGCAAACGGGTCACTCTCACGGTCATTACGGCCCTGCAAGGCGGGGCGCAGCCACGGGGCCGGCATGGCCCAGACCTCATCCTCCCCGATGGATCGCGACCTCCAGTGTGCCGCGGCGGCATTATTGCCCGGCGGCTGTGCAGGGTTTCTGAACGTGATTCACGTCACACATCGAAGTCGCCGATTCCGATAGGCGACTTCGTCAGGCCAGCGCCCCGGACGGCGCTGGCCTGCATCCATCAGAACAGCAAGGAGGCCATCCGGCGGCGGTACTGGCCGACCAGGTCTTCATCCTCGATCACCTTGAAGGCATCGATCAGTAGTTTGCGCGGACGACCCTCGTCGTAGGTGCGGTCCCGGCGCAGCATGTCCAGGAACTGCTCCAGCGCGGCGGCGTCCTGTCCGGACAGCAGCAACTGCACGCCACGCAGATGGCGGGCCTGCAGGTCATCGCCATTGGCCGCGATGCGTGCTTCCAGCACCTCGGCGGCCGGGGCTTCCTGCAGGGCGCTGGCGAATTCCAAGCGGGCGCGGGCGCGCACGGCGCGGTCATCGGTGGAGAGATTGGCCGGCAGCGCATCGATCAGGGCGGTGGCTTCGGCGGTGGCGCCGGTCTGCAGCAGCGCCAGGGCCAGATCGAGTTTGAGTTCTTCCCTGTCCGGCTCGGCGGCGATGGCTGCGCGCAGCACATCGACCTGGGCCTGCGGGTCCAGCGGCGGCGCCTCGACGGCTTCTTCTTCGTCCGGGACCGCCTCCAGCGGGACCACGCCATGCTGGGTCAGGAACTCGCGCAGTTGACCCTCCGGCACCGCGCCGGGGAAGCCATCCACGATCTGCCCGCCCTTGACCAGAAACACGGTCGGCACCGAGCGGATCTGGAAGGCGGCCGCGATCTGCTGTTCCTTGTCGACATCGACCTTGGCCAGCTCGAACGCGCCGTGATATTCGCCGGCCAGCTTTTCCAGCATCGGGCCCAGAGTCTTGCAGGGGCCGCACCAGGTGGCCCAGAAATCGACCAGCACGGGGGTCTGCAGGGACTTCTGCAGCACCTCGGTCTCGAAGGTCTCGGTGGTGGCGTCAAACACGTGGGGCAGATCGCTCATGGTTTCAGATCAACGGGAAACTGGAGAGCAAGTGTATGGTGCCGGTCGCGGCCGGACGCAACCCCAGCGGGCGGAATCCGCCCGGAACGGCCACAATGCAGGCCTTGTGAACTCGCCGGGTGCAACATGCTGGGACTCCATCGTTGGGAACGTGCGCTGGGCATCGCCGCCGCCGTGTTGTTCGTCGGGGCGGTGATTGGATTCGGCGCGGCGCTGCCGCTGTTCGATCCGATCGGCCACCCGGTCGCGCTGCTGGGTGCGATGGGCGTGCCGCATGCGCTGGCCTTCAACCTCCTCGGCTTCGCGCTGCCCGGCCTGCTTGCCAGCGTGGTCGCGCTGCGCCTGCTGTTGCGGGTGCCACGTACGGCACCCTGGTCGATGCGGGTGGGGGCGCAGTTGTTGATGCTGGCCGGCGTCGGGTTCACCGCGATGGGGGTGCTGCCGTTGGATACCAGCGATCTGGACAATCCGGCCAGCCAGTACCACGCCAGTGCGTGGATGGTCTGGGTGCTGGCCTTCGTGCCGGGTGCGGTGATGTCCGGCATTGGTGCGTTGCGCATATCGGCCTGGCGTGCCGTCGGCGGCCTGCATCTGGCGTGCGGGGTGGGCGTGCTGCTGGCCGCGTTCGCGCTGCAGGCACTGCTGCCGGCCCCGCTGGCACAGCGCGTGGCGTTCGGGGTGTGGCTGGTCTGGCTGGTGGCGGTGCTGCCGTTGGCCCCGGCCGCGCGGCGGTCCTGAGCGCGGGCGTGGCCTCTGCTGCGCCCGGCTACGCGCCTGGACCGAAGTCAGGGAGTGATGCTTTTCGCCAATCTCCTGTCAATTCAATGAGATGAGGGGTTTGGCCAAGGCGGTGGGCAACGTCGATTGGAGCCCTTTGCCGCACTGCGGTACCCTGTGCCGCTTTGCCGCCGCACTAGCGTTTTTATGACCAGCGTCGAACCCAACGTTTACGATCCGCAGCAGGTTGAATCCGCCGCCCAGCAGTACTGGGATGCCACCCGTGCCTTCGAGGTCACCGAGACCTCGGACAAGCCGAAGTTCTACTGCCTTTCGATGCTGCCGTATCCGTCCGGTGCGTTGCACATGGGCCACGTGCGCAACTACACGATCGGTGACGTGATCAGCCGCTACAAGCGGATGACCGGCCACAACGTGCTCCAGCCGATGGGCTGGGATGCCTTCGGCCTGCCCGCTGAAAATGCGGCGATCAAGAACAAGACCGCGCCGGCCAAGTGGACCTACGCCAACATCGAGCACATGCGTGGCCAGTTCAAGGCCATGGGCTATGCGATCGACTGGTCGCGCGAGTTCGCCACCTGCACGCCCGAGTACTACGTGCACGAGCAGCGCATGTTCACCCGCCTGATGCGCAAGGGCCTGGCCTACCGCCGCAACGCGGTGGTGAACTGGGACCCGATCGATCAGACCGTGCTGGCCAACGAACAGGTCATCGACGGCCGCGGCTGGCGTTCCGGCGCGCTGGTGGAAAAACGCGAGATCCCGCAGTGGTTCCTGCGCATCACCGATTACGCCCAGGAACTGCTGGATGGCCTGGACGAACTGCCGGGCTGGCCCGATTCGGTCAAGACCATGCAGCGCAACTGGATCGGCCGCTCGGAAGGGCTGGAGATCCAGTTCGACGTGCGTGATGCCGACGGCAGCACGCTGGATCCGCTGCGCGTGTTCACCACCCGTCCGGACACCGTGATGGGCGTGACCTTTGTGTCGATCGCCGGCGAACACCCGCTGGCCCAGCACGCGGCCAAGTCCAACCCGGCGCTGGCCGCGCTGCTGGCCGAGATGAAGCAGGGCGGCGTCTCCGAGGCCGAGCTGGAAACCCAGGAAAAGCGCGGCATGGATACCGGCCTGCGCGCCATCCATCCGGTCACCGGCGCCCAGGTGCCGGTATGGGTCGCCAATTTCGTGCTGATGGGCTACGGCACCGGTGCGGTGATGGCGGTCCCGGGCCACGATCAACGCGACAATGAATTCGCCAACAAGTACGGTCTGCCGATCCGCCAGGTCATCGCGTTGAAGTCGCTGCGCAAGGAAGAGAGCGCCTACGACCCCACCCGCTGGCAGGACTGGTACGGCGACAAGACCCGCGAGACCGAGCTGGTCAACTCCGAAGAGTTCGACGGGCTGGATTTCCAGGGCGCCTTCGAGGCGCTGGCCGAGCGCTTCGAGCGCAAGGCCCAGGGCCAGCGCCGTGTGAACTACCGACTGCGCGACTGGGGCGTGAGCCGCCAGCGCTACTGGGGCTGCCCGATCCCGGTGATCTACTGCCCCAAGTGCGGCGCTTTGCCGGTGCCGGAAGAGCAGCTGCCGGTGATCCTGCCGGAGAACGTCAACTTTGTCGGCACCGGTTCGCCGATCAAGGCCGATCCGGAATGGCGCAAGACCACCTGCCCGGACTGCGGCGGCGCAGCCGAGCGCGAGACCGACACCTTCGATACCTTCATGGAGTCGAGCTGGTACTACGCGCGCTACACCTCGCCCGGTGCCCGTGACGCGGTCGACAAGCGCGGCAACTACTGGCTGCCGGTCGATCAGTACATCGGCGGCATCGAGCACGCGATCCTGCACCTGATGTACTTCCGTTTCTTCCACAAGCTGCTGCGTGATGCGCGCATGGTGGACAGCAACGAGCCGGCGCAGAACCTGCTGTGCCAGGGCATGGTGATCGCCGAGACCTACTACCGCCCGAATCCGGACGGCTCCAAGGACTGGATCAACCCGGCCGATGTCGATGTGCAGCGTGACGAGCGCGGCCGCATCGTCGGAGCGACCCTGATCGCCGACGGCCAGCCGGTGGTGATCGGTGGCACCGAGAAGATGTCCAAGTCCAAGAACAACGGCGTGGACCCGCAGGTGATGGTGAGCAAGTACGGCGCCGATACCGTGCGCCTGTTCTCGATGTTCGCCGCGCCGCCGGAGCAGTCGCTGGAGTGGAACGAAGCCGGCGTGGACGGCATGGCGCGCTTCCTGCGTCGCTTGTGGGCGCAGGTGCAGAAGCATGCCGCCGACGGTGCCGCCCCGGCCCTGGACGTGGCCGCGCTCAACGCCGAGCAGAAGGCGCTGCGCCGCAAGACCCACGAAACCATCGGCAAGGTCGGCGACGACTACGGCCGCCGCCACAGCTTCAACACCGCCATCGCGGCGGTGATGGAACTGATGAACGCGCTGGCCAAGTTCGATGACGTCAGCGAGCAGGGCCGTGCGGTGCGCCAGGAAGCGCTGCGTGCCACCGTGCTGCTGCTCAATCCGATCACCCCGCATGCCAGCCATGCGCTGTGGCAGGTGCTGGGCCACGGCGAGGAACTGCTGGAAGACCAGGCGTTCCCGGAAGCCGATCCGGCCGCGCTGGTGCGCGACGCAGTGACGCTGGCCGTCCAGGTCAACGGCAAGCTGCGTGGCACCATCGATGTCGCGGCCGATGCCCCGCGGGATCAGATCGAAGCGCTGGGTCTGGCCGAGCCGAACGCGGCCAAGTTCCTGGAAGGGCTGGTGGTGCGCAAGATCATCATCGTGCCCGGCAAGATCGTGAACATCGTGGGGGCCCCGCAGGGCTGATCCTGTCGTGCCTACCGGGTGCCTGTGCACCCGGTCCGGTATCAAGTCCTGTTCACGCGGCATCCGGCACGATCACTGCTTGTTGCCGCGACCGCCCGGCTCCTACAGACTGTGTCCATGACCCGATTCCTGCTTGCCCTTGTCCTGACCGCGACCCTTGCCGGGTGCGGTTTCCATCTGCGCAACAAGCTGATGCTGCCGGCCGACACCGCCGCAGTCCAGGTAGTGTCCACTGCGCCCTACAGCGAGCTGGTGAAGCTGCTGCGTCGTGGTCTGCAGTCCTCGGGGGCACAGCTGGCCGATCCGGACAGCACCGGTCCGGCCTCGCAGCTGCAGGTGGTGTCCGAGCGTTGGGGCGACCTGCCCATCGCGATCGATGCCCAGGGCCGTGCCCAGGAATACAGCCTGCGCTACGCGGTGATCTTCATCTTCCGTCGCGAAGATGGCAGCGAGCTGGTGCCGCAGCAGGTGATCGAACTCTCGCGCGATTACGTGTCGCCGCCGACCGACGCCACCGGTACCACCACCGAGCGCGAAATCCTCGCCGACGAACTGCGTCGCGAGATGTCCGCCTCGATCATGCGCCGCATCGACAGCGTGGTCCGTGCCGAGCTGGAGCACGGCCGTGCGCCGGCCAAGCCGGGTACGACGCCGGTGGAAACGCCGGTTGAGATCCCGGCCGCAACTCCGGCAAGCCCGACCTCGACGACCCCGACGCCGGCGGTCCCCGCCGTCGTCCCGCAGGGGCGCTGAGCCCGGTCCGCCTGCGGATCGGCCTGCCCGGATGGAACTGCGTCCCGAACAGCTCGCCAGCCAACCGGCGAGCCAGCCGTTGGCCCCGGTCTACCTGATCGCCGGCCCTGAGACCCTGCGTGTGCTCGAAGCCGCCGATGCGGTGCGTGCGCGGGCGCGTGCCGATGGCGTCAACGAGCGCGAAGTCTTCGATGCCGATGGCCGTGACTTCGACTGGAACCAGCTCGACGCCAGCTTCAACGCGCCCAGCCTGTTCAGTGCCCGACGTCTGATGGAGCTGCGCCTGCCCAGCGGCAAGCCGGGCAAGGAAGGGGCCGAGGTGATCAGCCAGTTCTGTGCCAATCCGGCGCCGGACGTGATCCTGCTGATCACCTGCAACGAATGGAGCAAGGCCCACCAGACCAAGTGGGCCGATGCGGTCGGCCGCGCCGGGGTGATCTCGGTGGCCTGGGCGATCAAGCCGCATGAGCTCACCGAATGGATCGAGCGCCGCCTGCGTGGCAAGGGCCTGCGCGCCGATCCCCAGGCCGTGCAGCGCCTGGCCGAGCGGGTGGAGGGCAATCTGCTCGCCGCCGCGCAGGAAATCGACAAGCTGGCCCTGCTGGCCGATGGCCAGACGCTGGACGTGGACACGATGGAGTCGCTGGTGGCCGATGCCGCCCGCTATGACGTGTTCCGCCTGGTTGAAGCGACCTTCTCCGGCCAGCCCGCCGCCGTCCTGCGGATGGTCGCCGGCCTGCGTGCCGAGGGTGAAGCGGTGGCCGCGCTCACCCCGATCGTGATCCGCGAGCTGCTGTCCACGGCCGGTCTGGCGCGGGTACAGGCGCGCGGCGGCAACCTGGCCGCGGAAATGAAAAGCCGCGGCATCTGGGAGTCGCGGCAGGCACCGTTCAAGCGCGCGCTGCAGCGTCACCCCGAGGTCAAGCGCTGGGAGCGTTTCGTGGCCGAAGCGGGGCTGGTGGACCGCATCGCCAAGGGGCGCGCCGATGGCGATGCCTGGCTGGCGCTGGAACGGCTGCTGATCGCCGTCTCCGAAGCCCGCGCCGTGCGCCTGCTCGCCCGGGCCTGAGCCCATGGGGCTGCGCATCTATTACGGCGGGACCTTCGATCCCGTCCATCTGGGCCATCTGGCCATTGCTCTGGCTGCGCGCGACCAGCTGCAGGTCGCAGTGCGCCTGCTGCCGGCCGCCGATCCTCCGCACCGTGCCGCCCCCGGCGCCGATGCCGCGCAGCGCTTGGCGATGCTCGCCCTGGCGATCGGTGACGAGCCCGGCCTGCTGCTGGACCGCCGCGAGCTGGACCGGGCCGAGCGCACCCCGGGCGTGCCGTCCTATACCGTCGATACCCTGCGCGAGCTGCGTGCCGAGCTGGGCCCGCGCCAGCCGATCGCCTGGCTGATCGGAGCGGACAGCCTGCTGGCCCTGCCCAGTTGGCATCAGTGGGCGTCGTTGTTCGATCTGGCGCATTTCATCGTCGCCGACCGCCCGGGCAGTCCCCTGGCCGACACCCTTGACCCGGTGCTGGCGCAAGCCCTGGAAGGGCGCTGGGCCAGTCATGAGCGCGAGCTGTTCAACGCGCCGGCCGGCCGCCTGCTGCGCCTGCAGGCCCCGCTGCGCGAGGAATCGGCGACCGCCGTGCGCGCACAGATCGCGGCGGGCGGCCCCTGGCAGTCGCTGCTGCCCGGGCCAGTGGCGGGCTACATCCTGGATCACCGCCTGTACGGGGCGACACCGTGGTGAATACGCGCGGGCGCGCCGCCCCGTATAATCGATCCCACATTTATCGAGTTGACCCGCTTTGAGCAACCAAGCCCAGCCCCAGACCATCAAGGTCCAACTGCCGAATCCGGCGCCCTCCGTTCTGCAGCTGCTCGAGTGCGTGCGCGGGGCGACCGAAGAACTGAAGGCCAAGGATCTCGTTGAGATCGACGTCATCGGCCGCTCCAGCGTTGCCGATTACATGGTGATCGCGTCGGGCACCTCCAGCCGTCACGTGAAGTCGATCGCCGACGAAGTGGTGAAGTTCGCCAAGAAGCTGGGTGTGATGCCGCTGGGTGTGGAAGGCGAACGCGAAGCCGAATGGGTGCTGGTCGACCTGGGCGACGTGATCGTCCACGTGATGCTGCCGCGCGTGCGTGAATTCTACGCGCTCGAGCGCCTGTGGACCGTGGGTGACCAGCCGCCGATCGAACTGCTCGACGATACGGACGACGACTACGACGCGCGGTAATTCCCGCACGTACGGTCACGACGACGGCGCCGATGGCGCCGTTGTCTTTTGCGGCGCCACGCAGGGTGTCCGCGGAGGATGGAGATGAAAGCCAAGTTGATCGCCACCGGCGAACGCGCCCCGTCCTGGGTGGCGCAGGGGTTTGCCGAGTACCAGAAGCGGCTCTCGCACTGGCTGCCGTTCGAGCTGGTCGAGATCGAGCCCGGCCTGCGCGGCAAGGGCCGCGATGCGCGCCGCGCCACCGATGACGAGGGCAAGCGGGTGATCGCTGCGCTGCCGAAGAATGCCTACGTGGTCGCGCTCGATGTGCCGGGGCGCCAGCTCAGCTCCGAGCAGCTGGCGCAGCGTCTGGAACATTGGCGCGGGCAGGGCAGGGACCTCGCCTTCCTGATCGGCGGGCCCGAAGGCCATTCGGCGGAAGTGTCGGCCATGGCGGACGAGAAATGGTCGATCGGCCCGCTGACGCTGCCGCACATGCTGGTGCGTCTGGTGGTGGCCGAGCAGTTGTACCGCGCCGCGGCGATGCTGGCCAACCATCCGTATCATCGCGCGTGAAATAGTTGTCGCCAGACGGGTTACATCTCGCGAAAAACGGGCTACAATGCGCACCCCGCCCGAATAGCTCAGCCGGTTAGAGCACTTGACTGTTAATCAGGGGGTCGTTGGTTCGAGTCCAACTTCGGGCGCCAAGATCTGAGAAAAAGCCTCGCAACGATGCGAGGCTTTTTTTTGTCCGCGATCCGCGTGCTTCGCATGACCGGCCAACAAAAAGCCCGGGCACTGCCCGGGCTCCTTGTTCCCCAAGTGCGGCTACCTCATTCGAAGGTGTACTTGGCACCGACGGTGAAGTAGCGGCCGATCGCGCCGCTGAAGTGCAGCGGGTTGTAGTTCACGCCACCGTAGGTGGTCGGATCCAGCGGAGCGATGCGGTCGAACAGGTTCTGCACCGATGCGTTCAACTCGAAGGCCTCGGTGATGTTCCAGCGACCGGACAGGTCGAAGGTGGTGAACGAGGAAATCTTGGTGACGTCCGTGCCGTCGGCATAGGAGAACTGGTACGAGCCGTCCGGACCGCGGAAGTCGGTGTTCTCCATCTTGGAGATGTAGTTGGCCACGCCGCTCACGCTCCACGGGCCCTGCTTCCAGGTGGTGCCGAAGTTGATGCGGTCCTTCGGCGTGCCGATGCAGTTGGTCACGTCGCAGTTGCCATGCGTGCCGGCATAGTCGACGGTCACATCCGAATCGGTACGCTCGAACTTGAGCACGTGGCTCCACTGCAGGTCCATTTCCAGCTGGCCCGGACCGATGTCAAAGGTCTGGCGGATGTCGGTATCGATACCGCGCACGCGGGTCGACGCGGCATTGATGTACGCGGTGTTGACCGCCAGGATGGTGCCGGTACCGGGAATGCCATTGATCAGATCGCTGTCACGCAGCACGTTGCCCGCTGCGATCGCGTCGGCGGTGGAGCCCTGCGCGATTTCATTGGTGCGTTTGATCTGCCACGCATCGACGGTCATCGAGGTGCTGGAGGTGGGCTGCAGCACCACGCCGAACGAGTAACTCTTGGATTCTTCCGGCTTCAGGTCGGGATTGGGGCGGGTGATGATCGCCACCGGTCGCGAACTGCAGTTGGTCCCGTTCGGCTGAAGGTCGCAGCGAAGGGCGTCGCGGGCATTGGAGAAGGCGGCCAGGCCACCGTCACCGTTCTCGGCCGGGTTCGGTGCACGGAAGCCTTCGGCATAGCTGCCGCGGACCGCGATCCAATCGGCCGGCGTCCACTTCACACCGAGCTTCGGCGTTGCCTTGCCTTCACCACTTTCATACTTGTCGTAGCGGACCGCGCCGGACAGCTCCAACTGTTCCAGCACCGGGGCGGACAGTTCGACATACCCGGCATATACATTCTGGGTGCCGTCGTAGGCCGAGTAGCCCAGGCCGATGATCTGGCCCTGGTCGGTGAACGTCTGCGGGGTCAGGCTGTTGCTGGTCTTGCGCCATTCGGTACCCAGTGCCAGGCCCAGCGGGCCGCCCTTCAGGTCGGCCAGACTGCGCGAGACGGTGAAGTCGAACATGTCCAGGCTGGACTTGGCGCGGGCACTGATGTCCGGCGAGATGTAGTCATACAGCGCCTGCGAGTTCAGGCCTGCGTTGTCGCCGATGCGCCACACACCTGCCGGGCAGGCCGGGTTGCCGAGCACGCAACGGACCGCGTCGTAATTCAGGAAACCGGTGCGCTTGTTGACCAGGTCGGTGCCCGAATGCAGGTAGGCGGTGTCGTAGCTCCACTCGCCCCAATTGCCCTTGACCCCGACCAGGAAGCGATTGAACTCGTTGGTGTTCTCGGTCACGCGCGGACCCACGTCCCAGGCCGAGTAGCGCAGGCGAGAGGCCTGGCCCGGGATGGGATTATCCGGATGGGTCGGGCTGAGGACAGTGGCCCCGGGGCCGCTGTTGGCGTTGACTGGACCCTCGGGATAGCCCCAGCCACCGGACACGCCGGAGGGCGTGTTGCTGAAGGTGGTTTCCTTCTTCGAGTAGCCGATCTCGGTATAGATTTCACCGCCCTCGCCGAAGGCGAAGCTGGCGCGGCCGAACACGTTGACGTACTTCTCTTCCGGGGTCAGGTCACGGTACAGCTGGGCGGGATCCCAGAGGCAGCCCTGTTGCTGCGCGGTGATATCGTTCTGTCCGGGGATGGTGGTCAGGCCAGCACACCCCGGCAGCGCAACGAGGAAGGCGGGATTGTCATCGGTCACGGCGCGGTCGTCGAACACCGAGCCGTTGGGGCCCACGCCACCGCTCGTGCCACCATTGAGGAACGCGCCACCCAGGAACTGCGCATTGTTGCCGTAGCCATAGCGACGGATGTCACCGGTGCCGATCCACTTGCGATCCTTGCGGTCGCTGATCTTGATCGCGTCGGTCTTGCCCACGTCCAGGCTGAAGAACGCATTCCAGCCATCGGTGGCCAGATCGCCGGTGCCGGCGGTCAGGGTGGCCTTCTTGGCATCGCCGTCGCTGTCGCCAGACAGGCCGTAGGAGGCACGCAGAATGGCGCCGTTGAAGTCGCTGCGCAGGATGATGTTGACCACGCCGGCGATCGCGTCCGAACCGTAGATCGCAGAAGCGCCGTCCTTGAGGACTTCAATGCGCTCGACCGCATCCAGCGGAATGGTGCTCAGATCGGTGAACACCTTCTGGCCGTCATCGGCCAGGCCGTAGGTCGCCATGCGGCGGCCGTTCAACAGCACCAGCGTGGAGCCGGCGCCCAGGCCGCGCAGCGAGATGCCTGCGCCACCGCCGGCAAAGCCGTTGCCGAAGGTCTTGGGAATGGAGCCCGAGCCGTCCGCGGTCAGGGTCTGCAGGTACTCGGCGACGGTGGTCTTGCCGGTACGGTCGATCTCCTGGCGGGTGACCACCTGGACGGGGGAGGGGGTTTCGGTATTGGTGCGGGGGATGTTCGATCCCGTGACGGTGATCCGGTCAAGGTTGGTCGCCTGCTCCTGCGCGAACGCGGAGGACGACGCCATGGCACCCACCAGCAGCAGGGCGCCGCCGGTCAGGATCGTGGAAATGGAGGTGGCCAGGCTGGTGCGGCGGCTGTCGTCGCGGCGTTGGATCGGGTGTTTCACAGCATCTCTCCTGACTGGGAAAACCTAGATGTCAATAAGTCGACACCAGGACGGTGGCAACGGCGCCAATCTAGGTTTACGTCCTGTGACGCAGGAGTGAAAAAATGCTTAATTGGGGAAAGATGCAGTGCGTCTCATTTTGTGAATGGGGAGCCCCGTCGTGGGGCTCCCGGATCACTCAGCGCGGCAACGTAAAATCGATGGGCACCAGGCCATCGGCGGCGATGGCCTGACCATCGACGATGGCCGGCACGAAACGCCAGTGGCGCAGGACCTGCTGGCGGGCCGCCTGGTCAAGCACGCGCGAGCCGCTGCTCTTCTCGATGCTTACCGCCACCGGGTTGCCCTCGACATCGACCCGGATGCGCAGCAGGACCGTGCCCTGCTGGCCGAGGCGGATCGCTGCAACCGGATACGGCGGTGGGGGTGCGCTGCGGTACTGGAGCTGAGCACCCCCGCCCGGTGCAGCCGCGGCGGGGGCCGCTTCCAGTGACGGTGCGGTCGCGTCGCTGGCCGGAAGCGGGGCCGTGGCCAGCGCGTCATCAAGGGTGGCCGTGGGGGTCGGCAAGGGGGTTGGCGCGCGATGCGTGTTCACCCGAACGGTCCGAGGCGGCACCGGGTCCGGATGGCGAGGGGTCAGATCCATCGGCGGAGGTGGCGGAAGCACCCAGGTCACCTGAAGGCGTTCGCGCGGGGCCTTGATGAGCGGCTGGGTGGCAGGAATCAACAACAGCATCAAGGCCAGCGCGTGGACCGCGATGGCGGTGCTCCACCCGAGCACTCGGGAGGCGTCGATCTGCAGCGGGACAACCGGGGACGGGGTACGGACCATGCTCCACTCTCCTTGCCAGATGTGCGGGAACATCAACGTGCCTGCGCGGCGCATGGGGTCAGGCGGGGGCCGCGCACTGACAGCAATACGCGAGCCCGGCGCGGGCCGGAAGTCAGGGGCAGGGGGGAGGTTTTGCTGGCAGTCAGAATCAGGCCGTGCACAGCATGACGGCGCCCTTCGGCGCCGTCATGGAGGACTGACCGGGGCGCGGATCAGCGGCCCAGATCGAACACCACGTCCAGGTTGACCGAGACGGTCGATTCGCCCGGCGATACCGGGGTGGACTCGTCGGCCGACATCGGCGCGGCGGCCGCGCGCATCATCATCATCGGGCGCACGTTGCCGCCGCTGCCCTCGGAGATGCTCACGATCCGGCGCACGCGCAGACCCAGTGCCTTGGCGTAGGTCTCGGCACGCGACTGGGCTTTCTTCAGCGCGGCCAGGCGAGCCTCGTCATACACCGGCTCGGGCTGGTCGATCTCGAACTGCGGGCCGTTGATCTGGTTGGCGCCCTGCGCGGCCAGTGCATCGAGCACTTTGCCGAGCTTGGCGATGTCACGCACCTTCAGGCTGACCGTGTTGCTGGCCTGGTAGCCGGTGATCTTCGGCGCTTCATTGTCGGCGTAGCGATACTGCGGGCTCAGATTGACGCCGCTGGTCTGCACATCCCGCTCGGCGATGCCGGCCGCCTTGATCGCGGCGAGCACCTTGGTCATCTGCGTGGCGTTCTCACGCATGGCGCTGTTGCCATCCACGGCCTGGGTCACAACACCGGCCGACAGCGTGGCCACGTCCGGCACGCGCTTGGCTTCGGCATTGGCCGAAACATTGAGCAGGGTGCCGTCGGCCGGCACAGCGATGGTGGGCTGGGACTGGGCGTGGGCGGTCATCGAAGCTCCCAGGGCAAGGGACAGGGCGAGCAGCAACGGGGACAGGGACGGGCGGCGCATGTACATCTCCTTGTGAAGGCGTTGAGGTTGGTGTCGGGGCGATGAACGCGTCGTGAGGTTTGGCGGGGTTGATCACGATTCGAGCGTGTTGCTCGCGATTCAGACAGTAGGCACAGGTTATGCTTCCTCGATGCTTTATCTCGCCTCTCGATCCCCCCGACGAAACGAACTGCTTGCGCGCCTGGACCGGCCATTCCGGGCGCTCGACCTTGACGTTCCTGAAGTCCGTGCCCCCCACGAGTCCGCTGCCGATTACGTCCAGCGGGTGGCCGCCGACAAAGCGCGCGCGGGGCTGGCTCTGGTCGCCGAGGATCCGGAGGCGGTCGTACTGGGCTCGGATACCGAAGTGGTCCTCGATGGCCGCGTGTTCGGCAAGCCGGTGGACGCCGCCGATGCCTGCGCGATGCTGCGCACCCTGGCCGGGCGCACCCACCAGGTGATGACCGCCGTGGCGCTGGTCGCTGCGGGCCGGGAGCAGGGCGTGCTGGTGGTCTCGGAGGTGACGTTCGCGGCAATCGATGAGGACCGGATCGCGGCCTATGTGGCCAGCGGCGAGCCGATGGACAAAGCCGGCGCCTACGCGATCCAGGGCGGCGCTGAACGATATATCCGCCATCTGGCGGGAAGCTATTCGGGTGTGATGGGTTTGCCCCTGCAACAGACCGAGCAGTTGCTGCAGGCGTTTGAACTGAAGGGAGTCGCCCATGTCTGAAGAAATCCTGGTCAATGTCACCCCGCGGGAAACCCGCGTCGCCGTCATCGAGAACGGCATGCTGCAGGAACTGCATATCGAACGCGGCTGGCGCCGTGGCGTGGTCGGCAACATCTACAAGGGCAAGGTGCAGCGGGTGATGCCGGGCATGCAGGCGGCCTTCGTCGAGGTCGGGCTGGAGCGCGCCGCGTTCCTGCACGCCAACGATGTCATCCGCCCGGCCCCGGTGGCCAGCGCCGATACCGAAGGCACCACCCTGCCGCCGCCGTCCTCGGTGCCGATCGTGGAGCTGTTGCGTGACGGCCAGGACATCGTGGTGCAGGTGGTCAAGGACCCGATCGGCACCAAGGGCGCCCGCCTGACCACCCAGATCAGCATTCCCTCACGCTACATGGTGCTGCTGCCGCAGTCCAAGGTGGTGGGCGTGTCGGCCCGGATCGAGGACGAGGCCGAGCGCGCCCGCCTGAAAACGCTGGTGACCGAGCTGTCGGCCCAGCACGGCGGCTACGGCTACATCGTGCGCACCAATGCCGAAGGCCAGCCGGCCGAGGCGATCGCCGAGGATGTCGCGTATCTGTCGCGGGTCTGGAACGTGGTCGAGCGTCGTGGCCGCGATGCTGCCCCGTGCAGCGTGATCTACGAAGACCTGAGCCTGCCGCTGCGCTCGGTGCGTGACCTGATCCGCAAGGACGTGGACAAGGTCAAGGTCGATTCCAAGGAGACCTTCACGCAGTTGCAGGCCTTCGTGGCCAAGTACATGCCGGTGCTGGCCGAGAAGATCGAACTGTACAGCGGTGATCGCCCGATCTTCGACATGTTCGGGGTCGAGGATGAGATCGGCCGCGCGCTGGACAAGCAGGTACCGCTGAAGTCCGGTGGATATCTGGTGATCGACCAGACCGAGGCGATGACCACGATCGATGTGAACACCGGTTCCTTCCTGGGCCAGCGCAATCTCGAAGAGACGGTGTTCCGCACCAATCTGGAGGCTGCGCAGGCGGTGGCGCGCCAGCTGCGGCTGCGCAACCTGGGCGGCATCATCATCATCGACTTCATCGACATGGACGATGCCGAGCATCGCCGTCAGGTGCTGCGCACGCTGGAGAAGGCGTTGGCCCGCGACCATGCCAAGACCACCGTCTACGACTTCTCGCCGCTGGGCCTGGTCGAGATGACCCGCAAACGCACGGTGGAAAGCCTGGAGCGCCAGCTGTCCGAGCCGTGCCCGGAGTGCAGTGGCCGTGGCTCGATCAAGACAGCCGAAACGGTGACCTACGAAATCTTCCGTGAGATCACCCGGGCCGTGCGTCAGTTCGATGCGGCGCGCCTGCTGGTGATCGCGTCCTCCAAGGTGGTCGCACGCATCACCGACGAGGAATCCTCGGCCGTGGCCGAACTGGAGGAGTTCCTCGGCAAGAGCATCCGCTTCCAGGCTGACGAGCAGTACCTGCAGGAGCAGTTTGATGTCGTGCTGCTCTGATCACGGCCGGTCCGGCGTTCCCACGTTCCGATGAGCACACCGCTGCGCCTGCGCCTGCGCCGGATCCGCCGCCATGCTGTGTATGCGGTGGCGATCGTGCTCGTGGGCGTGGCCCTGTTGGTCGGCACCGCCAGCCAGCTGTTGCCCTTGGCCGAGCGTCACCCGGAGAAGGTGGCGGCGTGGCTGAGCGCGCGCGCGGGCCAGCCGGTGCGCTTCGACGCGCTGGATACTGCCTGGACCCGACGGGGGCCGCTGTTGCAGCTCAAGGGGCTGCACATCGGTGAAGGACAGGGCCTGCGCATCGGCGAGGCCGAGGTACTGGTCTCGATGTATGCCGGCCTGCTGCCGGGCCACTCGCTGACCGAGCTGAGGCTGCGTGGTGTGGCGTTGGTACTGCAGCGGGCCGACGACGGTCGCTGGTCTGTTCAGGGCCTGCCGCAGTCCAGTGCGGGCGACCCGCTGGAAACCCTGCGTCGGCTGGGCGAACTGCAGGTGATCGGCGGGCGTTTGCGCGTCGATGCACCGTCGCTGGGTGTGCAGGCCGAACTGCCGCGGATCGACCTGCGCCTGCGCGTCAACGGCCAGCGCCTGCGCGTCGGCGCGCGCGCCTGGGCCGACCCGGCCGCACAGCCGCTGACGGCGGTGCTGGAGTTCGAGCGCAAGCGGGGTGACGGGCAGGCGTGGCTGTCGGCCGACCCGGCCGATTTCCGTGCGTGGTCCTCGCTGCTGCAGGTTGGCGGCATCGGCCTGCAGCAGGGCACGGGTGAATTCAATGCGTGGGTGGACCTGCGCGATCACCGCGTGGTGATGGTCACCACCGATGCGGACCTGCAGAACGTCCAGGTGCGCGGGGTGAAGCTTGCCGACGGCACACATCCGCAGCTTGCGCTGGATACGCTGGAACTGCGTGCGCGCTGGCGCTGGGTAAAGGGCGGCTGGCGCGCCGATGCGCCGCGGCTGCGGATCGGTCTGGAAGGCAGCACCCAGCAGCTGGATGGCCTGCTGCTGGCGGGCGGCCAGCACTTCGCGCTGGCCGGCGACAACATCGATGCCACCGCGCTGCTGCGCGGGCTGGCACTGACCGACCGGATCGATCCGGGGCTGCGTGAGTGGCTGCATGACGCCGCGCCGAAGGTGCGGATGACGCGCGTGCGCGTGGCCGGCGAGCAGGGCGGTCCGCTGTCCATCGACGGCGATCTGGAAGACATCCGCTTCGCGGCGGTCGGGCATTCGCCAGGGCTCAGCGGCGTGGGCGGCCGATTCACCGGCGATGCCGATGGCTTCACCCTGGATCTGCAGCCGCAGCGGGTGATGCACTTCGATTGGCCCAGCGGATTCGGCGAGCGCCACGATGTGCGCCTGGCGGGGCAGCTGGTCGGGTGGCGCGACGAGGCCGGCGGCTGGCGGATCGGCACCCCGGCGCTGCGCGTGCAGGGCACCGATTACGCCGCCGATGTGCGCGGTGGCATCTGGTTCCAGAACAACGGCACCCGCCCGTGGCTGGAGCTGGCGGCAAAGATCGACGATGTACCGATGACCGCCGCCAAGCGTTTCTGGATCCATTCCAAGATGAGCAAGGCCGCCACCGACTGGCTGGATGCCGCACTGGTGTCCGGCCAGGTGCGCGACGGCGTGGGCCTGGTCACCGGAGATCTGGAGGACTGGCCCTTCGACAAGAACAATGGCCGCTTCGAAGCGACCGGGCACATCGATACCGGCAGCATCCGCTTCCAGCACGACTGGCCGACGATGGACAAGGTGGATGCGGACATCGCGTTCATCGGGCCGGGCTTCGAGCTGCACGGTAAAGGCGATCTCGCGGGCGTCGCGGTGGACCACTTCGACGCCGGCATTCCGGATTTCGGCGTGACCGCGCTGTACGTCAAGGCGACCAGCCGCAGCGATGCCGGCGCCCTGCTGGCCATGCTCAAGCAGAGCCCGTTGCAGGCCACCTACGGTGAGACCCTGAACAACCTCACCGCGAAAGGGCCCGCCGCGGTCACCTTCGATCTGCTGCAGCCGCTGCATCACGACGAGGGCGGCGGTCACCTGCAGGGCACGGTCGATCTCAATGGCGCCACCCTCACCGAGAAGCGCTTCGACCTGGTCTTCGAGAACATGCGCGGCAAGGCCCGGTATGGCCATGGCGGCTTCGATGCGGAGAACCTCGCGGTGCGCCACCAGGGCCAGGACGGGCTGCTCAGCCTGCGCGCCGGCGAGTTCGTGCGCGATCCGCAACAGGCGTTCGAATCCGAGCTGAGCGCTTCGCTGGAAGCGGGCGCGTTGCTGGACCGCGCGCCGGAACTGAACTGGCTCAAGCCTTACATCCAGGGCACCTCGCGCTGGACCATCGGGGTGACCCTGCCCAAGGTGGCCGCCGGCAGCAAGGTCGAGCCGCCCACGGTGCTCAAGCTGCATTCGGATCTGGTCGGCACCACGCTGGAACTTCCTGCGCCGCTGGACAAGCCGGCGGCGACACCGTTGGCGACGGATGTGACGGCGCAGCTCCCGATGGGCAGCGGTCGCGTCGATGTCGCCTTCGGCCAGCGCCTGGCCTTGGCCGCGCGTACGCATGACAACCAGACCGGCGTGCAGGTCACCCTCGGCAGCGACCATGTGGATCGCGATCCGCCGGCCAGCGGGCTGGTGGTGAACGGCCGCAGCGGCTCGCTGGATGCGCTGGAGTGGATCGCGCTGGCCCGCTCGCCGCAGGGCGGCGACGGCAAGGACCCGATGCCGCTGCGGCACGTGGACGTGCAGGTCGGCCAGTTGCTGCTGGCCGGCGGCATGTTCCCGCAGACCCGGCTGCAGCTGCGGCCGACCGGCAACAGCGTGGACGTACGCATGGATGGCCCCTCGTTGGCGGGCAGCCTGAGCGTGCCCAATGCCGACGGCGGCACCATCGTCGGCAAGCTCAGCCGCGTGCACTGGCAATCGCTGCCGACGCCGGTGAAGCCGCCCAGCGATGGCGCCCCGATCCTGCTGCCGCCGGACGTGGCCCTGCCGGCGCGGGTCCAGGCCAGTGCCAATGACACCAATCCGGCCAAGATCCCGCCGCTGTCGCTGGATATCGACGACCTGCAGTTCGGCAAGGCCAAGCTCGGCCAGGCGGTATTGCGCACGCGGCCGATGGCCAACGGGCTGAGTGTGGATCAGCTGCAGTTCCGCGCCCCCAAGCAGGCGATCGACGTCAATGGCCGCTGGATGGGCATGGGGGAAGCGGCGCGCAGCCAGTTCAACGTGCAGGTCAAGAGCGAGGACCTGGGCGGGCTGATGCAGAACCTCGATTACGGCGGCCAGCTGCGTGGCGGCCAGGGCCAGCTGACGATGTCGGCCGGTTGGCAGGGTGGACCGTCCGATTTCCAGCTCGGTGCCCTGCAGGGTCAGCTCGATGTGCAGGCCCGCAACGGCCAGCTGCTGGAGCTTGAGCCCGGCGCCGGCCGCGTGCTCGGGCTGCTCAGCGTGACCCAGCTGCCGCGCCGGTTGATGTTCGATTTCCGCGATTTCTTCTCCAAGGGCTTCGCCTTCAACCAGGTGGAGGGCAGCGTGGCCTTCGGCAACGGCATGGCCACCACCGACAAGGTGCTCATTGAAGGCCCGGCGGCGAACATCACCATCCGTGGCCAGACCGATCTGCGCCAGCAGCGGTTCGACCAGACCATCGACGTCAACCCCCGCGCGGGCAACCTGCTGACCGTGGTCGGCGCGGTCGCCGGCGGCCCGGTGGGAGCGGCGGTCGGCGCGGCTGCCAATGCAGTGCTGTCCAAGCCGCTGGGGGAGATCGGCGCCAAGACTTACCGCGTGACCGGCCCTTGGGCCGAACCCAAGGTCGACGTGATCGACCGTGACGCAGCGCCCAGGCCGGCCCCGGCCGCACCGCCGGCGCGCTGATCCCTTTCCTGCGCCCGGGTTGCGATTGCGCCCGGCGCCCACAGATCAAAGAGCATGAACAACAACGCACTTTCGCTGGCCACCGACCGTCTGCTGCTGCCCGCCGGGCTGGATGCGAACGGTCTGGAACGTACCTTCGGCACCCTGTTGGGGCCGGGCATCGATTTCGGGGATCTGTATTTCCAGCACGCGCGCCGCGAGAGCTGGAGCGTGGAGGACGGCATCGTCAAGGACGGTGCGCATTCGATCGAGCAGGGCGTGGGCGTGCGCGCCATCGCCGGTGAGAAGACCGGCTTCGCCTACTCCGATGACATCCACAGCGACGCGTTGCTGGCCGCGGCCAGCTCGGCCCGCGCCATCTCCCGCGAGGGTGGGGCGCAGTCGGCCCGCTCACTGGTGCGTGGCAGTGGCCGCGCGCTGTACCCGGCGCTGGACCCCATCGACGGCATGGGCAACGAGGCCAAGGTGGAGATGCTCAAGCGGCTGGACCGCTACCTGCGCGCCGCCGACCCGCGCGTGCAGCAGGTGATGGTCAGCTTGTCCGGCGGTGTGGATACGGTCCTGATCGCGCGCAGCGATGGCGTGCTCGCCGCGGATATCCGCCCGCTGGTGCGCTTGAACGTGCAGGTCATCGTCGAGCAGCATGGGCGTCGTGAGTCCGGCTACTCCGGTGGTGGCGGCCGTTACAGCTATGAAGAGCTGTTCGCCGATGGGCGCCCGGAAGGTTTTGCCCGCGAGGCGCTGCGCCAGGCGCTGGTGAACCTGGAGGCGATTCCGGCGCCGGCCGGGGTGATGACCGTGGTGCTCGGCCCGGGCTGGCCCGGCGTGCTGCTGCACGAAGCGGTCGGTCACGGCCTGGAAGGCGACTTCAACCGCAAGGGCACCAGCGTTTACGCTGGCCGCATCGGCGAGCGCGTTGCCGCACCGGGCGTGACCATCGTCGATGACGGCACCCTGGACGGACGCCGCGGCTCGCTGAACATCGATGACGAAGGCCACCCGACCCAGTGCACCACGCTGATCGAGGACGGCATCCTGGTCGGCTACATGCAGGATTCGCTCAACGCGCGCCTGATGGGCGTGGCCCCGACCGGCAACGGCCGCCGCGAGTCGTTCGCGCACATGACCATGCCGCGCATGACCAACACCTATATGCGCGCCGGCCAGCACGATCCGGAAGAGATGATCCGCTCGGTCAAGCGTGGCCTGTACGCCGTCAACTTCGGTGGCGGCCAGGTCGACATCACCAGCGGCAAGTACGTGTTCTCGGCCACCGAGGCCTACCTGATCGAAGACGGAAAAATCACGGCACCGGTGAAGGGCGCCACCCTGATCGGCAACGGGCCGGAAACCATGCAGAAAGTGCGCATGATCGGCAACGACCTCGCCCTGGACGAGGGCGTGGGCATCTGCGGCAAGGATGGCCAGAGTGTGCCGGTCGGCGTGGGCCAGCCGTCGCTGCTGATCGATGGCATCACCGTGGGCGGCACCCAGGCCTGAGCCGGGATGCATTCGCCTGCGCTGCCTGATCACGCGGCCGCCAGCGGGATGCTGGCGCCGCGGCGTGAGCGCCGGGACTCAGTCCTCGGCGTTCTCGTCGCTGTCGCTGTCCGTGTCGACCGCCTCATCCAGCGCGTCGTCGGACGCGGCGTTCACGCCTTCCAGGCCGAGCGCGGCCGGCAGCAGCAGGGTGCGCAGCACCTGGAAGATCTCGCGGTAGGCGCGCGGCGGCTTGTTCTTGGCCTTCTCGGCCTGGGCATTGCGCACCAGCGTGCGCAGTTCCTGGCGGTCGGCATGCGGATACTCGTCCAGCAGGGCGCCCAGCGCCTTGTCGCCGTCCTTGAGCAGGCGCTCGCGCCAGTCTTCCACGCGGTGCATCGTCGCCACTTCACGGCGCGAGGTCTCGCTGTTGGCATCCAGCGCGTTGCGGATCGCATCCAGCACGGCGTCGTCTTCGCGGCGCATGTGCTTGGCCAGGAACGCCAGCTGGCGCTTGTGGGCGATATGCGCGGTGATGCGCTTGGCCTCGGCGATGTGCGGCAGCAGGTCTTCGGGCACCGGCAGGCGCGCCAGCTGGGCCGGGGTCAGCGAGACCAGCTTCTCGCCCAGGGCCAGCACGTCCAGCGCAGCCCGACGGTTCTGGCTGCGGCTGATATCAAGGAATTCACCGGTTTCTTCGTCGCGTCCGCGCATCGTCTTATTTCCACATCCGTAAACTGTGCCGGCGTCGCGCCGGGCACTCACCTGTACAGGATAAAGCATTGAACGTGATCTCCCCTGAAGTCTCCCCGGCTGACGACAGCCTGCAGCGCCTGGAGCAGCTGGCCGACATCTCCCAGCGTCTGCTGGAGCGCGCCAAAGCCCTGGGTGCCACCCAGGCCGAGGTCAGCTGCAGCGATGAGCGCGGCCTGGATGTGAACGTGCGCCTGGGCGAGGTCGAAACGGTCGAGTCCACCCGTGACCGCGGCATTGCCGTGACCGTCTACTTCGGCCAGCGCAAGGGCAGCGCCAGCACCGCCGACCTGCGCGAGAGCAGCCTGGAGTCGACCGTGGCCCAGGCCTGCGCGATCGCCCGCCACACCGAGGACGACGAGGCCGCCGGACTGGCCGAGGCGGCCCTGATGGCCCGTGAGTTTCCGGATCTGGACAGCTGGCACCCCTGGGAACTCAGCGCCGATGCGGCGCTGGATCTGGCCCTGGCCTGCGAAGCGGCCGGTCGTGAAGCCGACTCGCGCATCAGCAATTCCGACGGTGCCTCGGCCGCGACCGCGCAGAGCCTGTCGGTGTATGCCAACTCGCATGGCTTCATCGGCCGCGAGCGCAGCAGCCACCACTCGATCGGCTGTGCGCTGATCGCCGGGCAGGGCGATGGCATGCAGCGCGACGGCTGGTACAGCAGCGCGCTGGCCCGCGAGGATCTGGACGATGCCGCCTCGATCGGCCGCCGTGCCGCCGAGCGCACCGTCGCCCGGTTGGACCCGCGCTCGATGACCACGGCGCAGATGCCGGTGCTGTATTCGCCGGAGGTGGCCCGCTCGCTGATCGGCCATCTGCTCGGCGCGGTCTCCGGCGGCGCGCTGTACCGTCGCGCCAGCTTCCTGCTCGACAGCGTCGGCACGCGTCTGTTCCCGGACTGGTTCGGCATCGACGAGCTGCCGCTGCTGCGCCGTGGGCTGCGCTCGGCCGCTTTCGATGGTGATGGCGTGGCCACGCGTAATTCGGCGCTGATCCGCGATGGCGTGCTGGAGCGGTACATTTTGGGTAGTTACTCGGCGCGCAAGCTCGGCCTGCCGACCACCGCCAACGCCGGTGGCGTGCACAACCTCAAGGTCACTGCCAACGCGGGCGATCTGGTCTCCATTGCCCGGCAGATGGGTGATGGACTGCTGGTCACCGAACTGATGGGGCAGGGCGTCAACAGTGTCACCGGTGACTACTCGCGCGGCGCTGGCGGCTTCCGCGTGGAGAACGGCGAGATCACCTACCCGGTCGATGGCATCACCATCGCCGGCAACCTCAAGGATATGTTCGCCAGCATCGAAGCGGTGGGCACGGACATCGATACGCGCTCGCATGTGCATACCGGTTCGATCCTTGTAGGACGAATGACCGTAGCCGGTAACGATTGACGTATTCTATGGGGGCTGCCCTGGCAGGCGGGGAGCCTGCCGCGTGCAATACCCATTACCTCGAACAAGGAGTTTCACGTGAGCGATTTCGACAACGTCACCACCCCCCCGCCGCCGGTGAGCGCACCGGCCCCGGCCGAACAGCGCACCATGGCCCTGGTGGCCCACCTGCTGGGTATCTTCACCTGGTTCCTCGGCCCGCTGATCATCTGGCTGATCAACAAGGACGACAGCAGCAAGAGCTTCGTCACCGACCAGGCCAAGGAAGCGCTGAACTTCCAGATCACCATCACCATCGCGATGCTGATCTGCATCGTGCTGACCATCGTCATCATCGGCGGCCTGCTGGCCCCGATCGTCGGCCTGCTCAACGTGATCTTCTGCATCATTGCAGCGGTCAAGGCCAACAATGGCGAAGCCTATCGTTACCCGTTCGCCCTGCGCCTGATCAAGTAATCGATCCGCAGTGCTGGAACGAACAACGCCCGGGATTCCCGGGCGTTTTTTTGTGTCCTGGCGCTGTAGAGCCACGCCATGCGCGGCTGACTGCACTATCGCTCAGTGATCCCGCTCAACCGCCAGCCTGGCCAGCGCACGCAGGGCATCGGCCGTCTCGCCATACCCGGCCAGACCGTCGAACAGCTGCTCGCTCAACGTACGCAGATGCGCCTTGGCGCCGTCCATGCCCAGCAGCGCCGGGAAGGTCGACTTGGCCTGCGCCTCGTCCTTGCCGGCGGTTTTGCCGAGCTGTTCGGAACTGGCCTCGACATCGAGGATGTCATCGCGCACCTGGAAGGCCAGGCCCAGCGACGCGGCAACCGTATCCAGCGTCGCCAGATCGGCGGCCGGTGCGTGCCCGCACAGCGCGCCCATGCGCACCGCGGCGCGGATCAGCGCGCCGGTCTTGAGCGCATGCATGCGTTCAAGATCCTGCAACGGCTGCTGGTGGCCGGTGGCGTCGATATCCAATGCCTGGCCGCCGCACATGCCGGCCGCGCCGGAGGCGTGCGCCAGGGTCTGCAGGCAGTCCACGCGCAGCTGCGCCGGCAGCGCCGCATCGGCCAGCAGGCCGAACGCACGCGTCTGCAGGGCATCACCGGCGAGAATCGCGGTGGCTTCATCGAAAGCGATATGGGTGGTCGGGCGGCCGCGACGCAGGGCGTCATCGTCCATCGCCGGCAGATCGTCGTGCACCAGCGAATACGCATGGATCAGTTCTACCGCCATCGCAGGCGCATCCAGCGCGCGCTCGTCAGCGGTGAAGATCCGGCCGCTGGCATACACCAGGAGCGGGCGCATCCGCTTGCCGCCCCCGAGCACCGCATAGCGCATCGCCTGATGCAGACCACGCGGGGCGTCGGATGGAGAGGGCAGGTTGGTGTCGAGCTGGTGTTCGATCCGGTCGCGCCACCGCGCGAACGTGGCCTCAACCGTCATGGCTGGGGCGGGTCGAAGGGTTCGGCGGTCTCGGGCTGGGCCGGATCGCTGAGCAGGCGCACGCGCAGTTCGGCCTGTTCCAGCGCCTGCTGGCACTGGCGGTACAGACCGACGCCACGTTCGTAGGCGCTGAGCGATTGTTCCAGGCTCATTTCGCCGGTTTCCATCTTCTCCACCAGTTGCTCCAGCTCTTCCAGCGATTGCTCGAAGTGGGCGACGGGGGAGGTTTCATTGGGGGACTTTTTTGCCATGCGACAAGTGTGGGCCGCTGGCCCGGCGGGGTCAATTCACGCCGCGCCCGGGGTCCACTGCAAGTGCGCATGATGGGCCAGCAGCCACGGCTGCAGGGCCGCGCCGATGACGCGGTCGCCCGCGGCCAGCAGCGTGTCTTCATCGAACAGCAGCGGCAGCTGGCGGCGTTGCCACGGCGGCAGGCCCTGCTGCTGCAGCAGATCCTTCAGTGCGTGGGAATGCGTGCGCCCCGGCAGCTGGATGCGCTCGCCCCCGCGCCGCGCACGGATCTGCACGGGCGTATCGAAACCGTCGGTGGTGCCAGCCAGGCGCAGTTCGCCGCCATCGGGCAGCGCCAGCGGCGCACGGCCATCCCAGTGCACGCTCCAGTCGGCCGGCAGCGCCAGACTGGCCGAGAGCAGGTGCAGTTGCCCGCGCCAGCGGCGGATGCGGGCACCCTGCCAGGCAAACTGCGCGTCGGCGTGGTGCGCGGCCGGGAGCAGCTCACGTTCAACCGCTTCCACGCCAGCGGCGGGAAGCGGCGGCAGGCCACTGCCACGCACCCAGTGCCGCAGCAACCGCGCGCGCCGCTCGACCGGTTGGCGCATCAGACGCGCGCAGTCGATCACGCCGGGGCCGACACTGCAGCGTTCCAGCGCATCGCGGTCGGCACTGTCGAGCAGGTGCTGGGACTGCGCGGACAATGCTGCACTGCGTGCGAATGCGGCATCGGCCTGAGGCCAGCGCTGACGCAGTTGCGGCAGCACGTGCAGGCGCAGGAAATTACGGTCGGCGTCATCGCTCGCGTTGCTGGGGTCTTCGATCCATTCCAAGCCTTCGGCCTGGGCATGCGCACGCAGGCTGCTGCGCGGAACCTCCAACAATGGCCGCCACACGGTGCCGGCGCCGAACGCGCTGGTGACCTGCATGGAGGCCAGCCCATCCACGCCGGAGCCGCGCAGCGCCCGCAGCAGGAAGGTCTCGGCCTGGTCATCGCGATGATGGGCCAGTGCCAGCCGCTCGCCAGGCAACAGCTGTGAAGCGAATGCGTCGCGTCGGGCATGCCGCGCGGCAGCTTCCAGCCCTTGACCCTGGTGACGGGGCACCTGTACGCGGATCACCCGCAGTGGAATGTTCCAGCGTGCGCAGACCTGCGTGCAGTGCACGGTCCACGCATCGGCCTGCTCCTGCAGACCGTGATGGATGTGCACGGCGCGCAGGCCGGCGGTGCGCTGGGCCGCCGAGGTGGCCAGCCAATGCAGCAGGACGGTGGAATCGAGCCCGCCGCTGAAGCCCACCAGCACGGGGTGGACGACAGAGGGCGGTGGCGGCAGCAGGGACGTCATGGGCAGGGCGATCTCAGGCAGGCCGGCAGTATCGGTGCTGCGTGGCGAGGATGCCACGCGCGGGGATCACGGCGTGTCGGCATCCATCGCCGGGCGCCCCTGCCGATCAATGCGATACCAGGTGCCGCCGACCATCGCGATGTGGCCATGATCGTCCGGCGTACCCGGGCGGCAGCCCTCGCAGACGCGGGCAACGCCGTCTTCGAAGGCCCAGCCGAAATCGAACGTGGCCGGGAACGCCTGGCGCAGTTGCGTATCGAAATAGCCGATGCGTTGCCCGACACGGCCGCGCACCAGCCCCTCCACCACGTAGTCCGGGCCGTTGTCGAAGGTGATCACCGGCAGCTGCCGACCGTCGGAACGGACATAGTGGAATCCGCCGCCGGCATAAACGGCGGCCAACCCGTCCTGATCGTAGGGCAACGCCGCCAGCGCCGTGGCATCCAGCATCAGACGCCCATCGCGCCACTGGCAACCGGCCAGCGGTTGCAGGCCCTCTTCCTCGGTAAGCACGGTGCACGCGCTGCCGGTGCCCCACGCCGTGGCGGAGGCCAACAGGCCGGCTGCCAGCAGCAGGAGCCGCACGTAGCGGCCCCTGTTCGTCGTGTTGCAGGTCGGCAGACGCATTATTGGCTGTCGCCGGCCTGGCGCTCGAACGCGGTCGGCTTGGGCAGTTCGACCGGCACGCCCTTGGCGTCGCAGGTGCCTGCCTCGCACAGGCGCTGACGCAGGCGCGGGGTGGCCTGCACGATCATGTGGTAGATCGTGTTCTGCTCCATCGTGCCGCGCACGGCCTTGCTGCCCGGGCCACGCGCCCAGATGCCGACGTCTTCGCCGCCATGCGATTCGCTCTTGGCCGGCACCAGCGCTTCCTGCATGTAATCGGGATGCTCGGTATCCACCGCGGTCAGGTCGGGCCGGCCGGTGGTCGGGTCGAAGCTGCTCGGGTTGTGCGGGTACCGCTTCGGGCCGCCCGGCTGCTGGTTGGTGGCACCGGTGTAGCCCGGGCCGTTGGCGTAGGTCAGCGTGGTGTAGGGCAGGCCCAGGCCATCGCGCGCCAGTTCCAGCTTGCCCGCACCGTCTTCGCCGCCCTTGTCCTTGACCTTGCCCAGGATCGGATTGCCACGTGCCGGGTAACCGACGAAGTTCAGCGTGTGCGAATGATCGGCGGTGACGATGATCAGCGTGTCCTGGTCGGAGGTCGCCTCGACAGCCGCGCGCACCGCATCGGACATCGCCACCGTATCGGTCAGTGCCCGGTAGGCGTTGCCGCTGTGGTTGGCGTGATCGATGCGCGCGCCTTCCACCATCAGCACATAGCCTTCCTGGTGACGCGACAGGTTGGCGATCGCCGCCTGGGTCAGCTCGGCCAGGCTCGGCTCACCGGCCGGATCGTCTTTGCGCTCGGCTTCATAACGCATGTGGTCCGGCTCGAACAGGCCCAGGATCGCCGGTGCCTTCGCGGCTGCCTGCAACTGCTTGGCATTCCACACGTAGGCACCCTGCGGGTGGGCCTGCTGCCACTCGGTCACCAGGCTGCGCCCGTCCAGGCGCTGGCCGACCTTGTCGTCGTATTCCGGGTCGCGTTCTTCCACCGTGGTGAACTCACCGCGGCCGCCGCCCAGGGCGACCAGCGGGCCGCGCCCGAAGCGCGAGGTCGATAGCAGTTGCTGGGCAATATCGCGGCAACCTGCGGCCTTGGCCTCTTCGGGCACGTCGGTATCATTTTCCCAGTTGCGCTCCGGCGAGTGGGCGTAGGTGGCCGCCGGGGTGGCATGGGTCAGGCGTGCGGTGGAGACCACGCCGGTGGCCATGCCGGCGCTGTCGGCCAGCTGCAGCCAGGTCAGCAGCCCCTTGTTCAGGCTGTCGGCGCAGTCATTGCGGGTGCCCGCGCTGACACCGATCGCGCCCATGTGGGTCTTCACGCCGGTGGTGATCGCCGTCATCGTGCCGGCCGAATCCGGCGTCTGCGAATCGGTGTTGTAGGTCTTGCTGAACGCCGTGGCCGGGAAGCGCTCCCAGGACAACAGGTTTTCCTCGCCCGGGCGGCCATTGCGCTGACCTTCGAAGATGCGCGCCGCCGCCACCGTGGTCAGGCTCATGCCATCGCCCAGGAACAGGATGACGTTCTTGGCCTTGCCGTCCATCGCCCCGGTGCTGGCTGCACGCGCCGCGCCGCTGCGGTACCACCACTGCGGGGTTTCCCCGGCGGGGTGGGCAATGGCCGGCACATCGACCTGGACCGCGCCGGCAGCAGCGCTGGAGGAGGGAGCGGTACTGGCGCAGGCGCCGAGCAGCAGGGTGGTGACGGCGGCCACCAGAGGCGTGAAACGGGACATGGACGGGCAAATCTCACATGTGAAACGGGCGTTCATTATGCAGAACGCTGCAAGGCACGCCGATGACACGCTGATTTTCCGTGTACGCCTCGTTCCGACGCCCCGCTTGGGCTAAGGTGCCTAGCTGTCAAATCATCTCTGGAAAGCGCATGAAGCTGGTCTCTGCCTGGCTGCGGATCCCCTTCTGGCAACGGGTCCTGGGCGGCTTCGTGCTGGGTGCCCTGGCCGGCTGGCTGCTCGGGCCCGCCGCTGAAACCTGGTTCGGCCCGCTCGGCGATCTCTACGTCACCCTGATCAAAATGATCGCGGTGCCGCTGGTGTTCTTCGCCGTGATCAACGCCATCTCCTCGCTGCACGGGCAGAAGTCCGTCGCCGCCCTGGGCGGGCGCACCTTCCTGTGGTTCATCATCACCGCCGCCCTGGCGGTCTGCGTGGGCCTTGCCGTGGGCACCGTCATGCAGCCCGGCAGCGGCGCGCTCAGCCTGAGCATGGACCACGGCTACACCCCCCGCGAAGTACCCAGCGTGATCAAGGTGCTGATGGATGTCGTGCCCTCCAACGTGTTCTACGCGTTGACCGGCATCGGCACCCGCATCAACAGCGCCGGTGAAACTGTCCTGGCCGCCGGGCGCGGCTCGATCCTGCCGGTGATCTTCTTCGCCGGACTGCTCGGTTTTGCCATGGTCAAGCTCGGCGACAAGGTCAGCGAAGCACGCAAGCTGACCGGGCAGATGAGCGAGATCATGATCCAGGTGACCCGCTTCGTGCTGGAGATCACCCCGCTGGGCACCTTCGGCCTGATCGCCGGCCTGGTCGGCAGCTACGGCTTTGAAAAGCTGCTGCCGCTCGGCAACTTCGTGCTCGCCCTGTACATCGCCTGCGCCGTGCACATCGTCGTGGTCTACGGCAGCCTGCTGCTCATGCACGGCCTGAACCCGCTCAAGTTCTTCCGCGGCGCCGCCCCCGGCATGCAGGTCGCCTTCGTCAGCTCCTCCAGCTTCGCCGCCATGCCCGCCGCGATGCGCTCGATCACCCACAACCTCGGCGTCAACAAGGACTACGCCTCCTTCGCTGTCCCCCTAGGCGCCAGCATCAAGATGGACGGCTGCGGCGCGATCTATCCCGCCTTGTGCGCGGTCTTCATTGCCCAGTACACCGGCGTCCCGCTCAGCCCCGAGCAGTACATCGTCGTCCTGATCGCCTCGGTCCTGGGCAGCTTCGGCACCGCCGGCGTCCCCGGCACCGCCGTCGTGATGGCCACCGTCGTCCTCAGCGCCGCCAACCTCCCGCTGGAAACCATCGGTTACCTCTACGCCATCGACCGCATCCTGGACATGATGCGCACCATGACCAACGTCACCGGCCAGATGCTGGTCCCGGTCATCGTCGCCAAGGAAACCGGCCTGCTCGACCGCGCGGTCTACGACAACCCATCCACCAACCTCGGTGTGGACGAAGGCGAAGAACGAACGTCCTGATGCAGGCACCAGATCAGAACAAAGAGACCGGCGAAAGCCGGTCTTTTTTTTCCGCTTGGGGTCGTCGCGAGCGTTACGCCCCGAAACGACCGGCAGGCCCCTCGGCAAATGTCCCCCGGCCGCCGCCTGGCGGCGACGGCCTCCTCCTTGATTTTGCCCAGGAGCCTGCCGGCCGCTTCGGGGCTCGTGCGCGGTGGTAGGTGTACTGCAAACCGGTGCTTGCCGTGAGGCGCCAGTGGCCTGGCCCATCGCTCGGCGCACCCGCCGCCTCCGCCAGTAAATAGTGAAGCGATACGCTCGTCAGCAAACCATCCTGAACCCGCACCGTAACCGCGTGTATCACCCGGTGTAACACCTTTGATACACCCGCACCACGCCTGCCTCTCAGCGCAACCCCATCCACCGCCCGACCTATTCATCCGCCAAAGCGCTAACGCCGCTGTAACAGCAATGTTGCGTGCGATTAACCCCAACCGCACGAAAGCCCAGCAAACACGGGCATCCGGAACTTGGCACGAATGCTGCTCCACCCCTCCGCATGTAATCGGAGGTCGCCATGGACAGCGTTGCCGCACACCGCACACGACACACCCCACTCTGGCTGCTCGCCGTTGCACTCATCGTGCCGGTGGCCGCCAACGCCTCCGGCGCACGCCAGGGCGTCAAGGCGCAGCCCGGCGAAATGGTGCTGCTGCGCGATGTCTCCGCGCGGCCTGCCTACCGCCCGGCACCGCCCGGCATGGCGCTGATCGCCGATCCGTCGCCAAAGCGCGAAGTCGGCCAGGCACTCGGCACCTCCACCGGCATGGACGAACTCAGCGACGACGACTACGCCTCGCTCGGTTCCAACACCGGTGCCGGCATCCCGCGCAGTGCCACCACCATCGAGCGTATCACCGGCCATACCGTCAACGGCACCCTCGGCAAGGTCACCGACAGCGGCATGCTCTCCAGCGGGCAGCTCAGCAACACCATCGGGGGCCCCATGGGCGCGGTCGGCAACGCCACCCGCGGCATCGGCGACCAGGTGCGCGGCGCACTCGCGCAGTTCCCGCTCGGGCAGCCTGCAGGTGGGCCCGGCAAATGAACATCGCCCTGCGCAACATGGTGCTCACCAGCCTGCTGCTCGCACCACTGGGCGCGCACGCCCAGCAGAGCAGCGATTATGCGGCGATGCTCTCCTACCTCAATCAAAGCCGCATCGACGGCCGCACCCTGGCCGGCACCGATGGCGCCATCACCGTCAACATGGCTGCCGGTGATCTCAACCAGCAGGCCAACCTGATGGGCATCGCCAACGGCCGCAACGCCCACATCAATGTGGATGCGCGCCAGCAGCAATCCAACAATCTCAGCCTCAGCGATACCGCCATGGACGCCAGCGCCACGCTTGGCGGCCAGGCACTGAACGGCGCGCGAGGCGTCGCATCGATCAACCAGGCCAGCGGCAACGGCAACGCGACGCTCAACGTCGTGACCGCCACGCTGGCGCAACAGGGCATACGCGAGACGAACGACGAGGCTTTGGCCGCGTCGGGCGCACTCGCGTCAGCAGGGGGGCAGGGGGCCGTCAACAGCGGTCGGTCGGCCGGAACTCGCAGGGTGGCGGTCGAAGCCTCCGCGCTGCAGGGATTCGACGGCGTCCTGCAACTCAATCAGATCGCGGGATCCGGCAACGCCACCGCAAACCAACTGAGCATTTCGGTGCAGTCCACCCCGTGAGTAGTCACATCCACCCGATTGTCTGTGATGAGAGAGAGGGCACCATGAACACCAACATGAAACGGACCGTACTGGCCATCGCCGTCGCCGCTGCATCCGCCTCCGCCGGCGCCAATGGCTGGGGCAATGACCGCGACAACCAGAACCAGAGCGCCAACATCAACCACCTGCACAACGTGGCTGAAACGCGCACCAACACCAATACCGATACCAACACCGAAACCAATACCACCACCAACACCGATACCGATTCGCGCACCTGGAACCGGACCTGGAACAACACCCGCAACAACAACAGCACCACCAACACCACCATCAACGACAACGTGACGAGCAACACCAACGTCACCAGCAACCGCAACGTGACCAGCAACCGCAACGTCACCGAGAACGTCAACAAGACCAGCAACATCCAGGCCGACGAACGCCAGGAAAAGAACAATCATGGCGTTGACGTGAACATCGAAAAAGACCTGCGCCTGAGCTCGGACATCAGCTTCTCGGGTGATCCGGAAATCACCGGTTCGATCGACATCGATTCGGCCGCTATCGCCGTCATCGACAACCGCCAGTCCGTCACCAACAATCTGGCCGGCAATACCTTGGTGACCAACAGTGCCTCGATCGCCGACGACGTCGGTGCCGATGCCTCCGGCAACCTGGGCTTCAACGTCGCCGCCGGTGACAACAACGCGCAGGACAACGCCGCGTCGCTGTCCGCGGCCGATGCGTCCTTCAGCTTCGGCATGGCCGATGCGGAAGTCTTCGTCAACCAGTACGGCGGTGGCAACACCACCCTCAACTCGGGCGTGACCAACGCCGCGGGCCTGGGTGGCAATGCCTTCAGCGGTGCGTCCGGCAACATCGGCGCCAACGTCGCCTCGGGCAACAACAACGAGCAGAAGAACGCGCTCGCCGCCTCGGTCGCCACCAGCGCCTATGCGACCTCGAGCATCAGCTCCAACCAGGTGTCCTCCGGCAACACCGTCAGCAACGCCGGCTACCTGCAGTCGATGACCGACACCGTGGACGTGAGCCTGAGTGGCCGCGTCGCCGGCGGCACGTTGGCCGTGGGTGCGGGCCGTTACAGCGGTTCGGGGAGTGCCTACCAGAAGGACAACTACTACCTGGATACCTGGAGTGGCGCGCTGGATCACCCGAGCGGCAGCGAAACCGGTCATATCGACATGGATAGCGATATCCAGAATGCCACCGCCAACCCGAATCGTCCGGGCGTGGGCGGCATTGCGTTCGACACCGAAGAGCGCGGCACCAGCCAGTTCGTTGAACTGGGCGTGGCCGACCTCTACGCGAGCCTGAGCGGCACCGTGTCCACCACCCGTTGGGTGAACGTGGATGCCACCAACACCGCGGCATTGTCCGGCAGTGCGTTCTCCGGCGCCTCCGGCAACATCGGGGTGAACGTGGCCTCCGGTACCGGCAACCTGCAGGCCAACAGTCTGGCCCTGGCGGTTGCGCAGCCCTCCACCGGCGGCGGTGGTGGCGGCGGTCCGGAACAGTAAGTCTGTCCGTTTTCGCAAGCAGTACGCGTTGAGCGCAACAAACCCGGTCATCCGCCAATGACCGGGCTCCCCGGGAGCCCCTGTCCCTTCTCCCCCTTGGGGCAGGGGCTCCTTCCTGAGCCGGAGTACTGCATGTCCAGTCGTATGCGCACGTGGATGCTGGTGTGGACACTGTCGATGCTGATGATGCCGATGGGCAGCGTACGCGCCGGCGATGTCGGCTTCAGTGGCGTACTGCCCAATGGGGCGGTGCTCACCCAGCGCGTGGAAAGCATGCAGGAACGGCGCTTCCGCAACGTGGTACGGCAACACACCGATTACAGCTGTGGCGCAGCTGCCCTTGCCACGATCCTGCGTTACGCCTACCACCTGGAGGCGGATGAGAGCACCGTGATCGAAGGGATGATGGGGGTCTCGGATCCACAACTGGTCCACCAGCGCGGCTTCTCGCTGCTGGACATCAAACGTTACGTCGAATCGATGGGCATGCGCGGACGCGGCTACCGCGTCAACGAAGAGCGCCTGCGCTCACTGCGCGTGCCCGGGCTGGTGCTGATGGATGTGCGGGGCTTCCGCCACTTCGTGGTCCTCAAGCAGGTCCGTGGCGATCTGGTGGATGTGGCCGACCCGATCCTGGGCAACCGCAGCATTCCCGTCAGCGAATTTCTCCAGGCGTGGCCGTCGCGCGCCGTGTTTGTCGTGATCGGGAGTGACTTCGATCGCAACACGGCACTGCTGCAGCCCGGCGAACGGCCGAGTGCCCGTTCGCTGTATGCCAGGCAGGGACCGATCACCGACGCGGAACTGGTCGATTTCGGATTCACCCATGCCGATCTGTTTTAAGGAGGCACCATGAACATCGCAACCTGGACGCCCGGCATCGTGCTGCTTGCCCTGTTGGGCATTGCGCCGGCACATGCCGACGACAGCCGGCCCGGCAAGGGATTGAGCGAAATCCCCGATCCGGAATTGAATCTCATGCGGGGGCGTTACACCGTCGGTGGCAACACCGTGGCGTGGTTCGGCGTCACCATGGTCTCGCAATGGCAGACCGCCGGCGGGCAGTCCGCACAGAGTGCGCTGAAGCTGGGCATGGATTTCAGCCACGGCGCCAGCACACCGAAAATCAGCTTCGCACCGAGCGTGAGCGTGACCGCCGCCGATGCGCCGCTGCCGGTGACGCCGGGGCGCAGCGTGGACTCCAGTGGCCTGCAGAACGTGGCCGGCCTCAGCCAGAGCATCCAGGTGGCCGGCGACGCCAACCTCGCCAGCAACGCCACCCAGCTGACCGTGCGCGATGGCGTGGCACCCACGCCCACCGGCGAAAGCGTGAACCTGGCCAGCGTGCAGCAGGGCGGTGTCAGTGCGCTCGCCCAGCTGGAAGGCAACACGGCCAAGGTGCAGTTGCAGATCGAGGGTGTCGGTGCGGTCCAGCAATGGATCCGCAACGGCAGCGTCGGCCAGAGCATCGCGCTGGGCAGTGATGGACAGTCGGTCACCAATCGGCTGCAGATCGACCTGGTGAGGCAGTCGCTGGCCAACAACGTTCCGCTCAATCAGAACGTGGCGCAGGCGATGACGCTGGTTCGCGGCGTAGGCATGGGGCCGGGCCAGTGATCCATCGGCCCGGCAGGGGGAGCGTCAACACAACAGTGGGCCAAGGCAATGCACACGATGATCCGCGCAACACCGCTGGCGCTGGCGGCGCTGGCACTCATGGCGGCTGCGTCCGCCCAGGCACAGGCGCAACAGCCTGCGCCCAATGACGAGGCCGATGTCAGGGCACTGATGGCGCAGCTGGAAAGCCTCAAGGCCAACTACGCGCAGGAAGTGCGACGTCTGCGCGAGCTGGACATGCAGGTGCAGGCGATGCAGGCAAGACTGACCGGCAAGACCGCGCCGGTCGCCGGTGCTGCTCCCCCTCAACAGGCCTTGCCGGCTGGCACGCCCGTAGCGCCGCCCAGCGCCGACGGTTACGCCAGTTCGGCGGCCGAAGCGCAGCAGGCCAAACAGGAATCGCGGCGCAGCGTGGATGACGTCAAACAGCAGCAGGCCGCGCTGTTCAGCCGCCGCTTCACGATCGAAAACAGCCTGTCCTACGCGCGCTATGACCGCAAGCAGCTTAGCCTCAACGGCTTCCTGGCGCTGGACGCGATCTTCCTGGGCAACATCGCCATCGAGAATGTCGAGTCGGACACGCTGACCTACAACCTGGCCGCGCGCTGGGGTGTCAGCCCGCGCCTGACCTTGAACCTGGATGTGCCCTACCTGGCCCGCAAGACCGTGTTCCAGAAAGGCGGTGCCGGCGGTTCTGCCGCGGCCATCGCGCAGGAGGAAACGACCGGCAATGGCATCGGCGACGTTGGCGTGAGCGCCAACTACCGGCTGTTTGCCGAGCGTGGGCGGCTGCCCGAAACCGTGCTGACCGTGGGCGCGACCGCGCCGACCGGGCGTGCGCCGTATGGGCTGGACTGGAAGGTGCTTGAACGCGATGACGATGACTTCATCCGTTTCGCGGTGCCCGAACAGCAGCCCACCGGCAATGGCGTCTGGCAGGCCAACGTCGGCCTGTCGGCGGTGAAGACCGCCGACCCTGCGATCCTGTTCGCCAACATCGGCTACATCCATTCCTTCCCGCGCAGCTTCGATGACATCGACGCCAACCCGGACACCACCAACCCGGGAGATGTGAAGCTGGGCGGCTCGTACTACTTCGGTGCCGGCGTGGCGTTCGCCTTCAACGAGCGCACCAGCCTGAGTATCTCCTTCAGCGACAAGCTGAGCGCGCGCGCGTCCACGCGCTACAAGAACGGCCAGTGGCTCAAGGTGATCGGCAGCGATGCCAATGCCGCCACGCTCAACCTGGGCATCACCTATGCCCTGAACCAGAAGACCACGCTGGTCAGCCTGCTGGGCATCGGCCTGACGCCGGACGCACCGGACTTCACCTTGGCCTTCAAGGTGCCGTACAGCTTGTAAGCCGACGGTAGGGTCGCGCAGTGCACGGGTTCGATGCGATGGTCTGCGGGTCTGCGGGTCAGCGCAGTTCGGGTAGTGCGAGTTGGTGCTTGCGGCAGAGCCGATAGACGGTCACCCGGGAGACCTGCATGTGGCGCGCGCAGGCGGTGATGTTGAAATCGGCCTGGCGCAGCGCATGCAGCAGCGTCTCGCGTTCGGCCACCTGCTTTGCACCCTGCAGGCCACGATCGACCGTCGCCTGCAGTGGTTGGGTCAGCTCCAGATCCGCCGCGGTGATCAGCTCGGCATCGCTGACGATCGCCGCGCGCTGCACCCGGTTGAGCAGCTCGCGCACATTGCCCGGCCAGCCAAACCGCTCCAGTGCCTGGACCGCATCGGCGGTAAATCCGCGCGCACGGGTGACATGGCGGTGCCGGAAGCTGGCGAGGAAGTGGTGCGCCAGCAGCGCGATGTCGCTGCCGCGCTCGCGCAGTGGTGGCAGTGGCAGCCGCAGTACGTTGAGGCGATAGAAGAGGTCGCGACGGAAGTGACCCTGCTCGACCGCTTTCTCCAGATCCACGTGGGTGGCGGCGAGCACGCGCACATCCACCTCCAGCGGCCGGTTGCTGCCGACCCGTTCCACCGTGCCTTCCTGCAGTACGCGCAGCAGATTGGTCTGCGCGTCCAGCGGCAGATCGCCGATCTCGTCCAGGAAGACGGTGCCGCCACTGGCCGATTCGAACAGGCCCAGGCGACGGGTGGCCGCACCGGTGAAGGCGCCGCGCTCATGACCGAACAGTTCGGACTGGACCAGCGCTGCCGGGATCGCGCCGCAGTTCACCGCCAGGAATGGACGCGCATGGCGCGCGGACAGTGCATGCAGGGCCTGGGCGGCCAGTTCCTTGCCGGTGCCGGTTTCGCCGGTGATCAGCACCGGCAGATCCACCGGTGCGTACTTGCGGATCGCCGCACGGGTCACCTGCAGGACGGCGCTGTCGCCGATCAGGGACTGCGGGCCGTGGGTGGCGGGCAGGGGTTCGGCGCCGGCGAGCTGCTGCAGCCGCTGGACGACGCGGGGCAGGTCGATCGGGGCGGTGTAGGTGTCCACGCACGCGGTGAGCAGTGCATCGAGCACCGGCGAGGGGCGAAGTGGGGCAGCGGGCAGCAAGGCCAGCAGGCGCATATGACGATGGTCCACCAGCAACTGCTGCAGATGGGCCAGGTTGGCCGGGACCACGGTGCGCAGGTCCAGCAGGCCCACGACCTGGTCGCTGCCGCGCATGCCGATGCCCGCGCATTGTTCCGGGGCCACGCCCCGCACCTGCCAGCCGGCCGCAGCCAAGGTGGCCCGTTCAAGCGGGTGAGGTTGCCCAAACCAGATCACACACCGGGCAGGAAAATCGGGGACAGCCGCCATGCGTCACCTTGTCGACGAGAAGCTCGGGCGGTGTCTGCTGCCTGATCGGTTGCCGCGCACGTGCCGCCCCACGTCCGGGTCCTTCCCCCGCCACGGCGCGGGTGCGCTGGGCGCGTCGCCCGCCGGAAAAACGGCGGTGACAGAGAAAGGAACGCGGGTTGGGCCGGGCAGCGGCCATCGCCGGGCGGCCCAAAGAAAAAGGCCGCTGCAGGGCAGCGGCCTTCGATCTGTGGGTTCAGCAGGGCGCGTCAGAGATCGACGCGGCGGGCCTGCATGAACTTGCCGCCCCAGTACCCGCTGACCAGGCTGTCCACGCGGACGTCCTTGCCGGTGCTCGGGGCATGCAGGAAGCGGCCTTCACCGACGTAGATGCCGACATGGTCCACCCGGCCCTTGCGGCCGAAGAACACCAGATCGCCAGCGGCCAGGGCGTTGCGATCATTGATCAGCTCGGCGGCGCCGTCATGGGCCATCTCGCGCGACACGCGCGGCAGCTCGACGCCCAGCGCAGTCCGGAACACATAGCCGACCAGGCCACTGCAGTCGAAACCGCTGTCCGGCGAGGTGCCGCCCCAGCGGTACGGGGTGCCGAGCAGGGTCATCGCACGGCGCAGCAGGGACTGGACCTTGCCGTTCTCGGCGGCGTCGCCGGCCACGGTAATGGCACCGGTGCTGGCATCGTAATTGGCGAGCAGGCGGCTCAGATCACCGGCGAACATCGCCGAGCGGTCCATGAGGGGAATGGTGTCATTGGCCGCCAGGTGCGGAAGCAGGGCGGCGAGGGTGGCGCTGGCAGCGGCATCGGCCTTGCTGCGGGCCGGCGCATCAGCCTTGGGCTTGGCCGGCGCGGGTGACTCGGATGCGACGGTGACGGGGGGTGCAGCGACCTCGGGGCCCGTCGTCGGTACGGACTGGGCCCATGCCGGGAGGCTGGCCAGGCAGAGCGCTGCGGCGATGAAGGCGGGTCGGGCGCGACGCCGAAGGGCGGCGGTCTGGCCTTTGCAACTCAGGTCGTCTGTCGTCACGCGGCGGTCACTGAATAAAAACGATGGGTGATGATGCCGTGTAAGCGCGGTGATTAGGTACAAATTCCGTTAATTTTTCGTTTACAGCTGTGTGATGTGCATCACAAATTTGTCCCTTACCCCTGTTCAGCTTAGTTAAGGACGCGTTTCGCCCCGGTGTAGTGGTCTTTCCAGTACGGTCCGCCCAATGAGTCCAGCCGGACCGTGCCGCCGGTGCTGGGGGCGTGCACGAAGCGGCCTTCGCCCACATAGATGCCCACGTGGAAGACGTTGCCCTTGTTGCCGAAAAACACCAGGTCGCCGGGCGCCAGGCGCTTGGGCTCGATCTTCGGTCCCTGCACGGCGGCCAGATCGCGTGAGGTGCGGGGCAGGCGCAGATCCAGCATCTCGCGGTACACGTAGGCGACCAGGCCGCTGCAGTCGAAACCGGATTCGGGTGTGTTGCCACCGTAGCGGTAGGGCGTGCCGACCAGGCCGATCGCACGCATCAGCACCGCGTTGGCCGCCTGCGGGTCGTTCGGGGTCACGCTGGGCCAGACCTGGGTGGAGGCGGGCGGCGGGGCCGGACGGGTGGTCTTGCCGCCGCCACAGGCACTCAGCAGGGCGATGATCGCCAGCAGGGCCAGGTGGCCGGGCAGGCGGGTCAGGCGCGAAACTGGCGTCATGTGCATGTTGTCCGGATAATGCGCGACCTTAGAAGGCCGTCATGATGGCGGCGTATCCGGCAGGCCACAACCCGCCTCACCCGTCTGCCCTCGGCAGTCTCCAGACCAGAGTTGCGCATGAAGATCGAAAAAGACCGCGTCGTCCGTTTCCATTACACCGTCGCCGAGCAGGGCCAGGAGCCGATCGAGAGCTCCAGGGACCGTGATCCGCTGGCGATCCTGATCGGCCACGGCAACATCATCCCGGGCCTGGAAAACGCCATGATGGACAAGGAAGCCGGCGCCACCTTCGAAGTGGACGTCAAAGCGACCGACGCCTACGGCGAGCGCCGCGAAGGCCTGACCCAGCGCGTGCCCAAGAAGCACTTCGGCACCAGCAAGCTGGTGCCGGGCCAGCAGGTCGTGCTGCAGACCAACTTCGGCCCGCGCGCGGTCACCGTCGAGAAGGTCGGCATGAGCGTGGTCGATGTCGATCTGAACCACCCGATGGCTGGCAAGGACCTGCATTTCAACGTCGAGATCGTCGACGTGCGCGAAGCCAGCAAGGAAGAGATCGAGCACGGCCACGTGCACGGCGATGGCGGCCACCAGCACTGAGTGCTGCAACCCCGCGTTGATCCAACGGCCCGCTTCGGCGGGCCGTTTTCGTTTCTGCGGCAGGCTTCCACGCGCACGGCATAATGGCGGACCTGGTCAGCGGATTGCCTGTGAACGCAGCTTCTTCTCCTTTGCAGCCGGTAGGCGCCCACGAGCGCATCGCCGTCATCGACATCCTGCGCGGGTTTGCGCTGCTGGGCATCCTGCTGATGAACATGGAGGCCTTCAGCGGTCCGCTGGACCTGTCCTTCACCGGCATCGATCCGCACTGGCAGGGCGCGGATTACTGGGCCGACGCGGCCATCTACGTGCTGGTTCAAGGGAAGTTTTTCACCCTGTTCTCGCTGCTGTTCGGCGCGGGGTTCTCGGTCATGGCGCAGCGCGCAGAATCGGCCGGCCGCGCATTCGTGCCGTTCTATCTGCGCCGCAGCGCCGCGCTGCTGCTGATCGGTCTGTGCCATGCGCTGCTGGTGTGGTCCGGCGACATCCTGGTGATCTACGCCTTGATCTCGATGCTGTTGCTTGCCTGTCGCGAGGCGCCGCGCAGCTGGCTGCCGGCGATGGGCGCGATCAGCTACCTGGGCGCAGTCGCCCTGGTGCTGCTGCTGGGCGCGCTGATGAGCTGGATGGCCACCATGGAACACGCGCAGGACTCGCTGCGTGAGGCCATCGCGCAGGCCCAGCGGACCATCGAACTGCAGCGCCAGGCGTACGCGCATGGCAGCTGGGGGGAGGCGGTCGGCCAGCGCCTGCGCGATCTCGGCGCGATGTTGTCAGGCATCTTCGTGATCGGCCCGGAAGTGCTTGGCATGTTCCTGATCGGCAGCTGGTTCGCCCGCAGTGGCGCGCTGGCTGAGCCCGAGCGGTTCGCACGGCTGTATGCGCGGCTGCGCTGGATCGCCTTGCCGGTGGGCCTGGTGCTGATGCTGGGCAGTGCGATCTGGCACCCCTATCAAGCGCCCGGCACGCTCGATCTGCGCGGCGGCGTGGCGTATGCAACCAGTGCGCTGGCCGGGCTGCTGATGTGCCTGGGCTATCTGGCCTGGATCGTGCGCTGGCGTGCGCGCCTGCAGGTGCTGGCCCCGATGGGGCGGATGGCGCTGACCCATTACATCGGCCAGTCGCTGGTCTGCACGTGGGTGTTCTATGGATACGGACTTGGCGCGTTCGAAACACTGCCGCGCCTGTGGCAGATTCCGTTTGCGCTGTCGCTGTTCGCGCTGCAGGTGGCGATCAGCCATGTATGGCTGCACTACTTCCGCTTCGGGCCACTGGAGTGGTTCTGGCGTGCAATGACCTATCTGCAGTGGCCGCCGCTGCGTCGGGCCTGAATCCGTAGGCGCCACGCGGCACCCTCACGTCTGGATCGCGGCCGGACATGGCATGCTCGGGACGCGCATGCGCGTCGGCACCGGCCAGTGGACGGCAGACCGGATCCCCGGCCGCACGCAGGCGATCGATCGTGCCCCTTACCGAGTTGAGCGATACCAATGACGACGCAATACGACTATGACCTGATCGTGCTGGGCGGTGGTTCCGGCGGCCTGGCGGCAGCCTTCCGCGCGGCGCAGCACGGCCAGCGCGTGGCGATGCTGGAGCCGGGCGAACTGGGCGGCACCTGCGTCAATGTCGGCTGCGTGCCGAAAAAGGCGATGTGGCTGGCGGCCGATCTCTCCGGCCGGATCGGCCTGGCCGCCGCAATGGGCTTCGATGTGCCGGTGCGCCCTTCGCTGGACTGGAAAGAACTGGTGGTGCATCGGCAGGCCTATATCGCCAACATCCATGCCAGCTATCTCAAGCGACTCAATGAGAACAAGGTGGTGCGTGTACCGCGCCGTGGTCGGCTGGTGGATGCGCACACCGTGGAGTGCAGTGATGGCGTGCGCATCAGTGCGGCGCACATCCTGCTCGCGACCGGTGCGTATCCGCAGCGGCCGGAGATTCCCGGCGCCGAACTGGGACTGGTGTCCGATGACTTCTTCAACCTCTGCGGCGCGCCCGAACGGGTCGCGATCGTGGGCGGTGGTTACATCGCGGTGGAGCTGGCCGGGCTGCTGCAGGCGCTGGGCAGCCGCGTGACGCTGCTGGTGCGCGGTGAACGGCTGCTGGAGCGCTTCGATGCAGAACTCACCGAACAGCTCGCCGAGAATCTGCGGCACCAGGGTGTGCAGGTCCATTTTGGCTATCGCCTGCGCGAGCTGCAGCGTGATGGCGATGCCGTGGTCGCGTTCGGTCATGATGGCCCGGCCGACGGTCATTTCGATGCAGTGTTCTTTGCCACCGGGCGACGCGGCAACAGTGCCGATCTGGGGTTGGAAGCGCTCGGCGTGGTGATCGGTGACAAGGGCGAGGTCGAAGTCGACGCGTGGCAGACCACCGCAGTACCCAACGTGCACGCAGTCGGCGACATTGCCGGCAAGGTTGGCCTGACCCCGGTGGCGATCGCCGCAGCGCGCAAGCTGATGGACCGCCTGTTCGGCGGTCAGCCGCAGGCGAAGATGGACTACGAGAATGTGGCCAGTGTGGTGTTTTCACACCCAGCGCTCGGTGCGGTGGGCTTGAGCGAAGAAGAGGCCTGCGCCAAGTACGGCGACGTCCGCGTGTACCGCAGCAACTTCCGCCCGATGCTGCAGGCCTTGGCCGATGGCACCCAGCGCAGCCTGTTCAAGCTGGTCTGTGTGGGTGAGGAGGAGCGTGTGGTCGGTGTCCACCTGCTGGGTGAGTCTGCCGATGAAATCCTGCAGGGGTTTGCACTGGCGGTGAAGATGGGCGTGACCAAGGCCCAGTTCGACGACACCGTGGCGATCCATCCAACCTCCGCAGAAGAAGTCGTACTGATGCGCTGAACGCGCATCGGCGGCGTGCAGCTGCCGAAGCCGCAGCAGGGATCCGGTAGTGCCGCCACGCATGCGACAATGGCCGCCCCACCTACTGCCCAGCCGCCCTGCGCGGCTGTCCGCCGTCCTGATGTCCTCTCCCGCCTCCTCGCTGCCCACGTCCTCCAGCCGTATCGCCGCCGGCGGCATCGCACTGGCCGCGATTGGCGCGATCGCGGCCTCGGGCAAGGCGGTCATCGTCAAACTCGCGTATCGGCATGGGGTGGATGCCACCACGCTGCTGGCGCTGCGGATGCTGATGGCGTTCCCGCTGTTCGCGGTGCTGGCGGTATGGTCGGCGCGGCGCGCGCCGGCATTGTCATGGGGCGACCGGGGGCGCGTGGTGTGGCTGGGCTTCACCGGCTACTACCTGTCCAGCCTGCTGGACTTCCAGGGCCTGCAATACATCAGCGTCACCCTGGAACGTCTGATTCTGTACTTGAACCCGACGCTGGTGCTGCTGATCAGCCTGGTCCTGCTGAAAAAGCGCCCCGGTCGCTGGCAGGTGGCGGCGCTGGTGCTCAGTTATCTGGGCGTACTGCTGGCCTTCGGCCATGACCTGCAGCTGGAAGGCGGGCGCATCGTGCTGGGCAGTGCATTGGTGTTCGCCAGTGCGCTGAGCTATGCGCTGTATCTGTTCGGCAGTGGCCAGGTGGTGGCCCGGATCGGCGCGATCCGGCTGACCGCCTATGCCAGCTGCGTGGCCTGCGTCCTGTGCGTGCTGCACTTCGCGGTGCTGCACCCTATGTCCGCGCTGGGCCAGGCGCCCACGCCGGTGTACTGGCTGTCGCTGATCAACGCCACGGTCTGCACGGTGCTGCCGGTGATGGCGATCATGCTGGCGGTCAAGCGGATCGGCTCGTCGCTGGCCGCCCAGGTGGGTATGCTCGGTCCGGTCTCCACCATCGTGATGAGTCTATGGCTGCTCGACGAACCCATGGGGCCGTGGCAGATACTCGGCACGGCCCTGGTCCTGCTCGGCGTGCTGCTGGTCAGCCGGGTGCGCGCGTGAACGCGGCCGCCGTGGGCGATGACCCGGCGGCGCAGGCGCGTGCACGGATTCTGGCGGTGATCCGTGCGATTCCGCGTGGGCAGGTCATGGGCTACGGCCAGGTCGCCGCAAAGGCGGGGCTGCCGGGCAGGGCGCGGCTGACCGCACGCGTGCTTGGCATGAATGACGATCCTGAGCTGCCGTGGCACCGCGTGCTGCGCTCGGACGGGCGCATTGCGATGCCCGAAGGCTCGGCTGGGTGGAAGGAACAGAGCCAGCGGCTGCGCGCCGAGGGCGTGGTGATCGAGCGGGGGCGGGTGAAGGGCATGCCGGTGGCCGGCGCCAACGATCTGGATGCCGCCCTGTGGGGACCGGGCTGACGCTGCCTGTCGGTTGAACGCGGGCGCCGCCACGCAGATTGCGGCCGGGCGCTGCGGCTATGATGGGCGCAGTTCCAAAGGATGCCCCCATGTTTCCGCGACTGCCTACTGTCACCAAAGCGTTGTTGATCGCCAACGCCGTGCTGTTCCTGCTGCAGCAGCCGTTCCTGCTCGGCAACGGCACCTTCGAGCCTTTCATGCTGCAGCCGTTGGGCGGCGGCTTCGATCCGTTCTCGCCGGGCGGCAACTTCCAGCCCTGGCAACTGCTGACCTATGGCTTCCTGCATGGCAGCTTCGGCCATCTGTTCTTCAACATGCTCGCGCTCTTCATGTTCGGCGCACCTCTGGAGCAGACCTGGGGTGAGAAGCGCTTTTTGATCTATTACCTGGTGTGTGTCGCCGGTGCCGGTCTGTGCCAGCTGCTGGTCGGGCTGATGCTGGCCGATCCGGCCACGGTGCTGGGGGCATCCGGCGGCGTGTTCGGCCTGCTGCTCGCGTACGGCATGCTCTTCCCCAACCAACGGGTGATGCTGCTGTTCCCGCCAATCCCGATGAAGGCACGCACCTTCGTGATCGTGTTCGGTGCGATGGAGCTGATGCTGGGCGCCACCGGCTGGCAGCCGGGCGTGGCCCACTTCGCGCATCTGGGCGGCATGTTGTTCGGCTGGCTGCTGATCCGCTACTGGCGCGGCCAGCCACCGTTCAACAACCGCCGCCCGCCGGGCCCGCCGAAGCGACCCAATCACCTGCGCAGCATCAAGTGAAGCAAATAACAGGGACGGAGGTAGTTAATAACCACCTCCGTCCCCGTTAAATGAAAAGGGCGCCCAGTGGGCGCCCTTTTCGTTTGCTACATAGCCAGGCTCAGCGCCAGACCTTGATCTGGTCGTTGTCCACGCGCTGCATCGGCTGCCCGGGCTTGCAGGTGAAGGTGGCACCGAAGGCCGGCAGGTTGGACAGCGGGCCGTTGGTGCGCCAGCGGCCCGGGGCCAGGATGTCCGAGGTCAGGCGCTGGGCGGCGACGTTCGGCGACAGCTGCTGCGGCCACAGGCTGGCCCAGCCGCGGAAGAAGCCCTGCTGCGCGGCCGGCTTGGCGGCCGGTTCTACGGCCTTGTAAGCCTCCCACGCCAGTTCCAGGCCAGCCAGGTCGGCCAGGTTCTCTTCGCGGGTGAGTTCGCCGTTGACCTTGGCACCCTTCACGCCCGGGTAGTCGTAGCCGCTGTACTGGGCGGCGACGCGGTTGCCGAACAAGGTCCAGGCGGTCTTGTCGGCCGGGGTCCACCAGCTGCGCAGTTCGCCCTTGGCATCGACCAGCGCGCCCTTGGCATCGATTGCACGGGTCAGCTCATGGGCGACCAGCGCACCGTAGCTGCCAAACAGCTCGGCGGTATCGCCCTTGGCGTTGAACACCGGACTCTGCAGCACGGCGGCAGTGACGATCAGGCGGTTCTGCGCGATGTCATACGCCAGTGCCGGCTGCTGCGGCAGCACGTCCCAACGACGGTCGGCGTTGCCCTTGCCGATGCGCTTCATTTCTTCGCGGTGGCGCCAGGTGGAGGCGATCAGCATGTTGCCGCCGAAGCTGCCGCGGCCCATCGGCTGCACGGTGTAGTCCAGATCGCGCAGCGGAGTGCCGATCTCGATCTTCAGCGCGGCCAGCTTGGCCTGTGCTTCGGTCTTGGCCTCATCGCTCATCCAGGCGCTGCGCTTGACCGCATCGATCTGCACTTCGCGGATCTTGTCCACCACCAGCGCCGCCTTGCGACGGTCATCGGCCGACAGGTGCTTGGCCGCGTACTCGCGACCCACCATCGGGCCGGCAGCGACGTTGATCGCGTCCAGCACCTGCTCCCAGCGCGCCGGCGGCAGGGTCTGGCCACGGATCACACGGCCGCGGAATTCGAATTCGGCATCGCGGTAGGCCTTGGACAGGTACGGGGCCATCGCATCACCCACGCGCCAGCGCAGATAGACCTTCCACTGTTCCGGCTTGAGGCGGGTGACCATGCCATCGAGCTGCTTGAACAGTGCCGGATCGGACAGCGAGACCAGGTCGTCGTTGACGCCCTGCGCCTTCAGGAAGGCCTCCAGCTGCAGGTTGCGGTAGCGGCTGTTGAGCTCCTTGGTGGAGATCGGTGCGTAGTTGTTGAACGGGTTGTTGATGCCCGCCAGCGACTGCGCATTGCGCGCCAGTTCGGTTTCCAGGGCGATCACCGACTGCGACTCGGCATCGAGCTTGTCGGCCGGGGTGCCGGTCAGCGCCAGAACCTGCTTGACGTAGTTGCGGTAGCGACCCATCAGCGCGACGGTGTCGGCGTCGGTACGGGTGTAGAACGCCGGGTCCGGCAGGCCCATGCCGCCCTGCATGAAGTAGCCGATGTGGCGGTCCAGCGCCTTCAGGTCCACGTCCGGGGCGAAGTTGAAGGCCACCGGGATGCCGACCTGGTGCAGCGCAGCGATCGAGGCCGGCACGTCCTTGGCCTTCTTGATCGCGTTGATGCGGGTCAGCAGCGGGGCGATCGGGTTGGACCCGTCGGCTTCCACCGCGGCCTCGTCCAGGCCACTGGCCCAGAAGTCGCCCAGCAGCTTCTGCACGTTGCCCTGCGGCGCCGTCATCGCGCCATCCAGCAGCTCGCGCTGCTGCTGGCGGGTGCGGTCGGCCAGCTGGCCGAGCGCGGTGGTGGCGCCGGTCTGCGGCACCGGGTTGGCCTTCAACCAGGTGGCATTGGTGGTTTCGTAGAAGTCGCTGCACTGCGCGCTGACAGCCGGCGCACGGGCGGCGGCCTTCTTCTTCGGCGCGGCGTGCGCATCGGGAGCAGCGACCAGGGTGACCAGGCTGATGCCCAGGGCGATGGCAAGCGGACGGAGGTTGGACATGTAAAGCGAATCCAGCGGAATTGGGATCGCGCGAGTGTACCAAGCAAAGCGAAAAGAGCGTGATGGGCAGCGGCCGCCCCAAAAGCAAAGGCCCGGAAGATTCCGGGCCTTTGCATGCATCACCTCACGCGTCGGCGTGATGGCTTACCAGATCACGACCTGCTGGTCGCCGGCGCGCACCATCGGCGAACCGGCCTTGCACTGGAACGCAGCGGCGAAGGTCGGCAGGTTGGACGGGGCACCCATCGCACGGAACTGCGCCGGGGCATGCGGGTCGGTCGCCAGACGGACCTTCATGTTCTCCGGGGTGTACTTGGTGCGCCACACGGTGGCCCAGTTGAAGAAGAAGCGCTGGTCGCGGGTGAAGCCGTCGACCTTCGGGTCTTCCTTGCCGGCCGAGGCCTTCTGCAGGGCGTCGTAGGCGGTGGCCAGGCCACCCAGGTCGGCGATGTTCTCGCCCAGGGTCAGCTTGCCGTTGACCGGCTGGCCGTCCACCTTGTAGCCGTCGAACTGCTTGATCAGCTTGCCGGTCAGGCCGCTGAAGTTCTTGGTGTCCGCCTCGGTCCACCAGTTCTCGAAGTTGCCGGTCGGCCCGAAACGGCTGCCCTGGTCGTCGTAACCGTGGGTCATTTCATGGCCGATCACCGCACCGATGCCGCCGTAGTTCAGTGCATCATCGGCCTTCGGATCGAAGAACGGCGGTTGCAGGATGGCGGCCGGGAACACGATCTCGTTCTGCAGCGGGTTGTAGTAGGCATTGACCGTCTGCGGGGTCATGCCCCACTCGGTCTTGTCCACCGGCTGGCCGATCTTGGACAGCGCGAACTTGTAATTGAATTCGTTCGCCGCGCGCACGTTGCCCAGGTAGCTGTCGCGCCCGGTGCTCAGGCCGCTCCAGTCACGCCACTTGTCCGGGTAGCCGATCTTCGGGGTGAAGGTTTCCCACTTGGCGATCGCCTTGGCCTTGGTCTCGTCGCTCATCCAGGTCAGGCCCTGGATGCGCTCCTTGAGCGAGGCGGCCAGGTTCTTGACCAGTTCTTCCATCTTGGCCTTGGCTTCCGGCGAGAACGCGACCTTGACATACAGCTGGCCGAACGCATCACCGGCATCGTTTTCGATGGTGCCCAGCACGCGCTTCCAGCGCGGCTTCTGCTCCTTCTGACCGTTCAGGGTCTTGCCGTAGAAGTTGTAGTTCTCATTGACGAAGGCATCGGCCAGGTACGGCGAGGCGCTGTCCACGGTGTGGAAGCGCAGGTAGGCGCGCCACACCGACGGATCGGTGTCGCCCAGCGCCTTGCTCACTTCCTGGTGGAAGCTCGGCATGGCCAGCGAGAACTTCTCCGGCGCGGCGATGCCCTGGGCCTTGAAGAACTCGGTCCAGCTGAAGTTCGGGGTCAGCTTGTCCGCATCGGCCACCGTGACCGGGTTGTAGAACAGCGAGACGTCGCGCGAGAGCTCGACGCTGGACTTGGAGGCCTTGGCCAGGCGGGTTTCGAACTTGACCACATCGGCGGCCTGCTTTTCAGCATCGGCCGTGGCCACGCCGGCCAGTTCCAGCACCTTGGCCACGTGGGCCTGGTAGGCCTTGAGCTTGTCGGCGTTCTTGGCGTCGGTGTAATAGGTGGTATCCGGCAGGCCCAGGCCGCCCTGGCTGGCGTAGGCCAGGTTCATGCTGGAATTCTTGAAGTCCGCTTCCGGACCGAAGCCGAACAGCACGTTTTCGCCCTTGGCCGCGCTGGTGCGCAGGTAGTTGGCGATCGCGTCCTTGTCCTGCAGGCCGTCGATGGCGGTCAGGTCGGCCTTGATCGGCTCGATGCCCTGGGCATTGATCTTGGCCTCGTCCATGCCGGTGGCCCAGAAGTCGCCGACGATCTTCTCGATGCCCACGGGGTTCTTGACCGCCGCGACCTGCTCGGCGAGCTGGTGCTGCACGGCCACCGAGCGCTCGTCCAGGATGGTGAAGGCGCCCCAGCTGGTGCGGTCGGCCGGGATTTCATTGGCGGCCAGCCACTTGCTGTTGACGTAGTCACCGAACGCACCGCAGGCGTCCATGCTGGTGTCCAGATCGGACGGGTGGAAGGCGTTGTAGGCCGGCAGCTTGCTCTCGTCGAGCTTGTACTCGGTGGCGGCGGGGGCCGCCGGCGCGGCGGTGGAGGCGGCGCTGTCCGGGGCGGGGGTTTCGTTCTTGCCGCAGCCGACCAGCGCGGCCGAAACGGCCAGGGTCAGCAGTACCAGTTTGGGTGTACGAGTCACTTTGTTTGGCCTCCAGGCCGCGTTATAGCTGAGAAAGGCCCCGCAGGGGCCGTAGGGCGGACGATACGCCTTCAACCCTGCCCGCAAGGGTGTCGAAGGTCATGTTGGGACGCAAGTGGGCGGATGGGCAGGGTCGGCAAAGCGGCCACATACTCCGTTCGACTTACGCCCATTAAAAAAGGAGGCGACCGGGGGTCGCCTCCTTCAGGTGTCACACTGCGATGCCTATCAGAACTTGTACTTCAGACGCACGTACGGGGTGCGGCCGTAAAGATCGTACTGAGTGGCGAACGCAGCCGTGTTGCCGTAGCGCGTACCGGCGCCGGTGGAAATCAGCGCAGGCTTGGTGTTGAACACGTTGGACACGCCCACCAGGATTTCCCAGTCCGACTGCTCGTAGCTCACCGAGGCGGTGTGGTACAGGCGAGCGTCGGCAGTCAGGTCGCGATAGGAATTCGGACGACCTTGGTAGGTGAACACATTGTCCAGATCCTTATTCTCGGTCGAACCGATGTACTGGGTCAGCCAGTTGTAGCTCCAGTCACCACGGGTCAGGGTCAGGCCCAGATTGGCCACGATGTCCGGTCGGCCGATGTAGCCAAGCTGATCCGAATCTGCCAGGCCACTGGCCTCGGCCGTGTCGAAGATCTGTGCCACGTCCTCGATGGTGTAGGTGACCTGGGTGTCGATTGCTACCGTACCGAAGCCGAACTCGCGCTCCCAGTTAGCCGTCAGGTCCCAGCCGCGCGTACGCTGCTGGTTGATATTGAGGTACTGGGCGTAGATTTCGCGGATCGAGTTGGCATCCGGACCAGTGGTCGGGTTGCGCACCAAAAGATCGCAGTAGCGATTCGGGAAAGTGCTGGAGGTGTAGCAGCCATCCACGATGTCGGCCGAACCCAGCGCGGTGATCTGTCCTTTGACCTTGTAGTCGAAGTAGTCGATCGCAATGCTCAGATCAGTGAAGGACGGCGTGAACACAATCCCCGCACTCTTGGCCCGCGAGGTTTCCGGCGAGAGGTTGCCCGCGCCGCCGCTGGTGAACACCGTGGCGCTGGAGCCTGCACCGGTGTAATCCGACGGAATGCCTGCCGCGCCGCAGTTGGTCTGCAGGTTGGTGTTGCTGCTTTCGCCCCAGCGGATGCATGGATCGATCGCCGTCTGAGCCTGGAAGCCGGTCTGGTTGCCCAGATACAGCTCATAAAGGCCTGGTGCGCGATACGACGTGCCCAAGGTCCCGCGCACACGGAACGCGGAATTGATCTGCCAGTTCAGGCCCAGCTTCCAGACGGAATCGCTGCCATCGACCGAGTCGTATTCGAAGATACGGCCGGAGGCGTTGGCGCTCAGCGATTCGATGCCAGTAATGCCCTTCAGCAGCGGAATGTCAAACTCGACGAAGGCTTCCTTGACCTTGTCCTCGCCCTTGGTCTGGTCGGCGGTGGATGCGCCCCACAGATCCTTGTACTCAACGCCCGGCTGATCGTTGATCTTGTAGTTGCGGTACTCAAAGCCGATCGCCGTGCCCACGGCGCCGGCCGGGAGGTTGAACAGCTCACCCGTGAAGACAGCATTGATGCTGTACTGATCGTAGGTGGTCTTGCCCGGGGCCCACACACCCAGAATGTCGACCAGCTCATCAACCTTGGCACCGCTCAGGTAGCCCGGGTCGAAGTAGTTGGCTGCCGGCGTTTCGCCAGCGCCTTCAGTGAGCAGGTCACCGGTGATCGAGTTCTTGATGCCCAGGGTGTTGTACTTGCCGCTGGAACGGCTGTAGTTGCCGTTGACTTCCCAGCCCCACGTATCGGTGCCCTTGAACAGGCCATCGAACTTGGTGGCGCCGTAGAAGTAGTCGACTTCGGTGTGCGACTGCGACTTGAACGGCAGGACTGGCTGGGCGTAGCCGTTGGTGGTGCCCGGCGCTTCCACGGTCGGGAAGAACTGGCGCCACTGGAAATTGTCAGTGGTGCGATTGTTGTAGAGGAACTGGGTCTTCCAATTGAACGAATCGAAGCCGAAATCGGTGGCCAGGTAAGCCGACTTGCGCTCCTGGCGGTTCATGATGTGGCTTTCGCCCCAACGCGAGAAGTTCAGCGGTTCCTGGTAGAACGCAACCGGGTTGCCACCGGCATAGGTCTGGTTGGCACGCGGGCGATAACCGGCGAACGGACCGACCGTGCTGCCATCGGCAGAAGGCACGTAGCGGATCGGCGAATCGTATTCGTCGATGACGTTGTGCAACATGTTGTTGCAGTTCGCCAGCGGGGTGCCGGCGTTGATGGAACGATCCTGGCGATCAATACGGTTGCCGTCGGCATCCTTGATCAGGTCTTCGCCGCACTTGAGGTAATCGCGGTCACCGCGGGTCAGCTCGTTGTGGCGGTACCATTCGACCGCAGCGACCACGCTGCCGGTTTCGAAGTTCCAGCCATTGGCCAGCGACGCGGCGAACACTTCACCGCCACCCTGGGTCGGGATGCGCGAGGTCACGGTCAGTTCCGGACGATCGAAATTCTTCTTGGTGATCAGGTTGACCACGCCGGCGACGGCGTCGGAACCGTAGATCGAGGACGAGCCGTCCTTCACGATCTCGGCGCGCTGCAGCACCGCGGTCGGGATCACGTTCAGATCGAAGGCGCCCACGGCGCCGCGGGTGCCGGCCGGACCAGGACGCTGGCCGTCGAGCAGCACCAGGGTACGGTTCGCGCCGAGGCCGCGCAGCGAGAACGTCTGTACGCCAGTTCCGCCGTCGACGACGAAGCCGCCGAACTGGTGGGTGATCTGCGTTTCCGCCGCGCCGATGGCCGAGCGCTGCAGGAATTCGCCAACGTTCACCTGACCCTGAGCGGCATTCTTCTCAGTGTCGATGGTGAACACGGGGGAGGAGGTCTCGTAATCCGCACGGCGGATCAGGGAGCCGGTGACAGAAACTCTGTCCAGATCCCGGGTCGTCGGCTGAGAGGTGGCGGCCGTCGACGTAGGCGTGTTGCTCTGATTGCTCTCCTGCGCGAAAGCAGGGGTGGCGCTGAGGCAGGCCAGCACGGCGAGGGTCAGAGGGACACGGCTTGGCGAGAGGTGGCGATTGGCTTTGCGCATTGCGTTGACTTCCCAGTTGTTATGCTCCGGTTAACCGAGTCTATGTGCGGATTTAGTTAAATGCAACGTAAATGTTCTAACATTTTCATCACAGTGTCGTAATCACCAATTCAGCTTCACGGACAAAAAAAGCTCCGGCGAGGTGTCCGCCGGAGCTCTTGATCTTTTGATGTGCTGGCCGGATGAAAGTTAGAGGCCGCCCGGGCCGCAGTCCTTGGCCAGGAAGTCGGACATCAGCGGCAACGTTTTTTCATAGTGGCTGGGATACCAGGGCATGCTGTGTGGCATGTCCGCGATCAGCTCGAACTTTGCAGGCACTTTGCCCTGTACCGCGTTATAGAAGCTGCGCGCGTGGAAGGACGGCGTGCGGACATCGCGGTCGCCCACGTACAGGAGGACGGGGATGGTGGCTTTCGCGGTGTTCTGCATGGGATCCATTCCCTTCACTGTTTGGCCTTGCAGGATCCGCTGCAGGCGGTTCTCGCTCCAGGAAACGCCCAGCCGCGCCAAGTCGGTCACCGGTGCACCGGCGATCGCACATTGGTACGGCGAGGGGCTGCGCACGGTAGCCGCTGCTGCGGCGAATCCGCCGTATGAGTAGCCGAAGATCGCAATGCGCTCCTTCGCCGCGATGCCTTGCTCCACCATGTACGCTGCAGCGTCGTCGTTGTCGTCCTGCATCTTCTGGCCCCACTCACGGTCACCGGCAATCCAGTGCTCACGGCCGAAACCGGTCGAACCGCGGTATTGCGGACGGATCACCGCATAGCCGCGCGAAGTGAAATAGGGCACCCATCCCGAGCGGTCCCAGCCTGTGTAATCGCGCGCCCACGGCCCGCCGTGCGGATGCACCAGCGTGGGTAGCGCGGTGCTGCCTTCTTTCCACCCGACCGGTAGGTCGATGATGGCAGGAATCTTGCGGCCATCACGTGCGGTGTAGGTCACCCAGCGCTGCTCGCCGATCTGCTTGCCATCGATCCACGGCCGTTCGCTGCCAAGCGTGGTCACGCTTTTATGGTCGCGAAGTACGTAATAGCTGACTGGCGACTGCGCGCTCTCGGTGGTGAACAGCACGCGCGATAGATCGTCGTTGTAGCCGGTGATAGTGACATCCAGGCCGGGGTATGCCTGCTTCAGTCCATCCTGCAACGCTTTCATCTGTGGGTCGACGTAGATCGTTTCACGCGTCGGGCCGTCCACGTGGAAGCCAAGCACCTGGTTGAAGTTGCTCGGGCGCGTGCCCAGTACCAGGCCTCCGATCGGATAGGTAGGGTGCGCGGCCAGCGGCTCCGGATCGAACTGACGGGTAGACGGGTCGTACAGGCGTGCCTGTACTTGCGGGGAAAATCGGTCGGTCAGGATGTACAGCTTCCTCGACGCTTCGTCGATGCCGATGACATCCATGGTGTAACGATCGGTCAGCTTGGTGGTGAGTGGATCGTGCTTCTCGAACTGCCCTGAGGTCGGGTTCTTGATCAGGATCTGCTGCTCATACTCATTGGTGCCAGCTGGCTCGATCTGCACGCGGGTCAGAAGCTCCCCATCACGTGGATTGAACAGGCCTGGCGAGGAGCGGGCGCCGCCGCGGAACAGCAGCTCGGTCTTGCCTGTGCGCAGGTTGAAGAGGTAGTAGTTGGCCGATAGGGTGGTCTGGTTTACTTGAGAAATGACGACCTTATCCGGGTCCAAGGGCAGGGCATGTACCAGGGAGGCGGAGCCGGCGATTTCCAGGCAGCGCTGGGTCTGCTCACTGATGCCCAGCTTGCGGGTGTTGTCGGCGAACGCCTCGTCGAACTTGACCTGGCTGGCGTCGGTCAGGTACGCCTTGGTCAGGAAGGTCTTCGTGGAGCCGATTGAGTTCCCCTCGCCGCAGCCGGCAAGCTGCGCAGTGAGTTCCTGGCGGCTCAGCACCAAATTCTTGCCGGCTTTCAGCGCACTGGCAGCGACAAATTTCATTCGGTCTCCGGAGGGAGTGATTGCCACCGGCCCGGCTTCGAGCTTGTCCATATCCCAGTTGGCTAGCGCGGTATCGCCGTTATTGCTGCCCGGAGCAGCGATGATGGCAACCAATTGCTTGCCATCGGCGCTCATGGTGACCGACTGAATGGCCGGAATCTTTGAAAAATCACCGACTGGAAGCTGGGAGGCTGTCGCTATCGAGACAGAGAGGGAGAGCAGGGACATGGCGGCGCTGAAACGCAGCGTACGGTTGATGCGCATGAATTGAGGCGTCCATTGCAATGATGTGACGAAGATGAACGATGCGTGAGTGTGAGTCAACGTTCTTTGGGGACGGTCGGACGACATGGAGGAGGAGCGCCTTGCAAACTGATTGACAGGCCTCAGCACGCGTATCATCTCCCGGCCATCCCCTTTTCTCGGAGTATCCGCAGTGAGTGCCAGCCAGTCGCGTCGTCCCCATGCCAGCCAAGTGCAGAAGGGGTTGTCGCCGCACCCGCGCGTGCGCAACGTGATCGCGGTGGGCTCGGGCAAGGGCGGCGTCGGCAAGTCGACCACAGCGGTCAACCTGGCCGTCGCGCTGGCCAAGCTCGGTGCGCGCGTGGGCCTTCTGGACGCGGACATCTATGGCCCCAGCGTACCGGCGATGCTCGGCTTGAGCGGCCGTCCGGAAAGCCCGGACAACAAGTCGATCGAGCCGATGCGCGCGTTCGGGGTGGAGACCATGTCGATCGGTTACCTGATCGAGGACGAGACGCCGATGATCTGGCGCGGTCCGATGGCGACCTCGGCAATGACCCAGTTCTTCAACGACACGTTGTGGGACGATCTGGATTACCTGCTGATCGATCTGCCGCCGGGCACCGGCGACATCCAGCTGACCCTGACCCAGAAGATTCCGTTGGCCGGTGCGGTGATCGTCACCACGCCGCAGGACATCGCCACGCTGGATGCGAAGAAGGCGCTGAAGATGTTCGAGAAGGTCGAGGTGCCGGTGCTGGGCATCGTCGAGAACATGGCCGTGCATACCTGCAGCAACTGCGGCCAGGTGGAGCATCTGTTCGGCGAGGGCGGCGGCGAGCGTATGGCTGCCCAGTACGGCGTACCGCTGCTCGGCTCGCTGCCGCTGGAAATCGGCATCCGCGAGCAGGGCGATGCTGGCACGCCGATCACCGCCGCCGCACCGGAATCCCTGGCGGCCCAGGCCTATCTGCGCGCTGCAGAGCGCCTGATCGAGGAAGTGGGCAAGCGCCCGCGCGCCAGCATTCCGATCCTGTCCTCGCTGATCTGAGCCGGGGCGGTCGCCGCGGCGGCCCCGCCTGCGCGTGCCGGGGCAGGGGGGCTGCGGCATAATGGCGGCCCCGAACCGGCGCAGCCCAGGACCCCCTTACATGAGCATCAAGAGTGACCGCTGGATCCGTCAGATGGCCGAGCAGCACGGCATGATCGAGCCGTTCGAAGCCGGCCAGGTCAAGCAGGCCAACGGCCAGCGCATCGTCAGCTATGGCACCTCCAGCTACGGCTACGACGTACGTTGCTCGCGCGAGTTCAAGGTGTTCACCAACATCAACTCCACCATCGTGGACCCCAAGCACTTCGATCCGGGCAGCTTCGTGGATATCGTCGGCGATGAGTGCATCATCCCGCCCAACAGCTTCGCGCTGGCGCGCACCGTGGAGTACTTCCGCATTCCGCGCGACACCCTGGTGGTGTGCCTGGGCAAGAGCACCTACGCCCGCTGCGGCATCATCGTCAACGTGACCCCGCTGGAACCGGAATGGGAAGGCCACGTCACCCTTGAGTTCAGCAACACCACGCCGCTGCCGGCGCGCATCTACGCCAACGAAGGCGTGGCACAGATGCTGTTCTTCCAGGCCGACAAGGACGATATCTGCGAAACCTCGTACAAGGATCGCGGCGGCAAGTACCAAGGCCAGACCGGCGTCACCCTGCCGCGGACCTGATCCCACGTCCCGGTGGTGCCGGCAAACCTACCGGTAGTGCCAGCCCACCTACCGGTAGTGCCGGCCGCTGGCTGGCACCAGACAGGACACAAGAAAAAAGCGCGGATCACTCCGCGCTTTTTTTTGATCCGTTGCCGGCCAGCGGCCGGCACTACTTGCCGCGGCCGAACAGCAGGCCAATACCAACGGCCACCAGCACCACCGGCCACCAGGTGAGGATCAACTTCCCCATGTTCATGTTGGTCCAGCCCAGGTTGCTGGCCAGCAGGAACAGGCCGACGAGGATCAGGACGATGGCGGCGACAAGGTTGGAACGCATCAGGGGCAGGGTCCGCTAGGGCTGGGGCGAATATCCTAGCCGTTCCTTCCAGTGCGCGACACGCTCGGCAAGCACCTGTGGCTCAAAACGATGTGCCTGCCCCTGGCCCCAGACGGGGCCCGGCCACGCCGGATCGCCGACATGGCGCCCGATCACGTGGAAATGCAGCTGACGCACGATGTTGCCCAGCGAGCCGATGTTGATCTTCTCGACCCCATCGGTGCCTTTGAGCGCCTTGCACGCCCGGTTCAATTCGGTGCGCAGCTTGTCCTGCTGCTCGCCGTCCAGATCAATCCACTCGGTCACGCCACTCAGGCGCGGGACCAGGATCAACCAGGGGTACCTTTCATCGTTCATCAATCGCACTTGCGATAACGGCCCTTCTGCGACCAGTACGCTGTCGGTGGCCAGGCGTGAATCCAGTTCGAACTCGCTCATCCAAGATGCTCCGCAAAGAAGTCCAGGGTGCGTTCCAGCGCCAGGTGGGCGCTGTCTGGATCATACGCATGTCCGACGCTGCGGTTGAAGGCGTGATCGGCCGGGTAGACGAAGGTGGCCATCTGCGGCAGCTTCTCGCGGTGGGCCTTGATCGCCTCCGGCGGGATGCTCTTGTCCTGCGCGCCGAAGTGGAACATGACCGGCGCTTTGGGCGTCTCGTCCAGATAGTTCACGTTGCGGGCGCCGTAATAGCTGACCGAGGGCAGCCCCAGGCGCAGGGCCGAGAGCAGGGCGATGCTGCCGCCCCAGCAGTAGCCGACGGTGCCGACCTTGCCGGCCGGGGCCAATCTCGAGGCGGCCGCCCGCACGATCTCCAGCGCCTTTTCGACCCCGAGCGCGTCGACCATGGCCAGGCCGGCGGCGACACCATCACTGTCGTAAGGCAGTTCCGGCGGTTCGGTGCCGTCCGGGGCCGACTCGGCCAGATCGAAGAACGACGGGGCCAGCACGGCATAACCCTTGGCGGCGTAATCGTCGGCCACCGCCCGGATGTGCGGGTTGGCGCCGAAGATCTCCTGGATCACCACCAGGCCCCCGCGCGGCTTGCCTTCCGGCGTCGCCTGCCAGGCGCGGACCGGTCCGTAATGCGTATCGAGTGTGATCCACTCACCCATGGTGCGAGACTCCCGTTGGTTCAGGCATTCATTATCGGCCCCGCGCGGGTTAGCGCGATGTCAGCGGGAATGCCGGATCTGGCGGGATGGGCCCGATCCGGTTCAGGGGCGCGGGCTGAACGCCGGTATACTTGCCGCCGTTTCCGGCCCCAGGTCCCCACGCCATTCCGGCATGGGCCCAGGCCCCCAGAGTCCTTGCGATCCATGTCCCAGCTGAACCCCAAAGTCGGCTTCGTCAGCCTTGGCTGCCCGAAGGCCCTTGTCGATTCCGAGCGCATCCTCACCCAGCTGCGGTCCGAGGGCTACGACATCGTTCCCTCCTACGATTCGGCCGACGTGGTGGTGGTCAACACCTGCGGCTTCATCGATTCGGCCGTGACCGAGTCGTTGGATGCGATCGGCGAGGCGATGAACGCCAACGGCAAGGTGATCGTCACCGGCTGCCTGGGCAAGCGCCCGGAGCAGATCCGCGAGGCCTACCCGAACGTGTTGGCGGTGTCGGGCCCGCAGGACTACATGAGCGTGATGGAGGCCGTGCACGCCGCGCTGCCGCCCAAGCACGATCCCTTCGTGGATCTGGTGCCCGACTATGGCATCAAGCTGACCCCGCGCCATTACGCGTATCTGAAGATTTCCGAAGGCTGCAATCACACGTGCAGCTTCTGCATCATCCCCTCGATGCGCGGCAAGCTGGTCTCGCGCCCGGTCGATGAAGTGCTGCGCGAAGCCGAACGCCTGGTGCGCGGTGGCGTCAAGGAACTGCTGGTGGTCTCCCAGGACACCTCGGCCTATGGCGTGGACGTGAAGTACGCCGAGCGCATGTGGCGCGACAAGGCCTACCAGACCCGGTTGAAGGCGTTGTGCGAAGGCCTGTCCGAGCTCGATGCCTGGACCCGCATGCATTACGTCTACCCGTATCCGCATGTGGACGAGATCGTGCCGCTGATGGCCGAGAACCGGATCCTGCCGTACCTGGACATCCCGTTCCAGCACGCCAGCCCGCGCATTCTCAAGCTGATGAAGCGCCCGGGTGCGGTCGACAAGACCCTGGAGCGGGTGCAGCGCTGGCGTCAGCTCTGCCCGGACATCACCGTGCGCTCGACCTTCATCGTCGGCTTCCCGGGCGAGACCGATGCCGAGTTCGAGGAACTGCTGAGCTTCCTGGACGAGGCGCAGCTGGATCGCGTCGGTGCGTTCGCCTACTCACCGGTCACTGGCGCGACCGCCAACGATCTGCCCGGTGCAGTGCCCGAAGAAGTGAAGCAGGAGCGTCTGGCCCGCTTCATGGAACGCCAGGCGGAGATCTCCGCCGCTCGCCTGGAAGCCAAGATCGGCACCGTGCAGCAGTGCCTGGTCGATGCCATCGAAGACGGTATCGCGGTGGCCCGTTCGAAGGCCGATGCGCCGGAGATCGATGGCCTGGTGCATATCCAGAATGCCGACGAAGCCAAGCTCCGTGTCGGTCAGTTCGTGGATGTCGAGATCACCGAGAGCGACGATCACGACCTGTTCGGTGACGCGATCATCGCGGCAGAAGCGCGCAAGCCGTTCGATCTGCAGGTGCTGTGATCGCAGTGGCGACGGCTGCCGATATCGGCGGTCGTCGCCGTTTCATCGCCCCGGCGCGAGATGCGGTGGATGCGGCCTGTTTTGCACAGCCGATCTACGCCGGGCTGGGCGACGTGCAGGATCTGATGGTGGCGCCGAACTGGCCCACCGTTGCATCGCTTGACGCACGCCTGGCGTTGCCGGACAAGCATCTGGTGGAGCAGGACGAGACGCTGCTGGCCGACGGCCTGCACTATGAAACCCGTATTGCCGAGCGCGGCCAGATCGCCACCCGTGCAGACAACTGGCACGACCTGTTCAACGCCCTGATCTGGGCGCGTCACCCCGACATCAAGCGCGCGCTCAACCGGCAGCAGTGCCGGCACATCGCGGCGATGGCGCCTGGGCAGCGCAACCGCGCGCAGGCCGCGTTGACCCAATTCGACGAGGGCGGCGTGATCGTGCGTGTGCGCGAACCGACGCTGCTGCGTGCGTGGGACCGGCATGATTGGGCGGCGCTGTTCGTGGACGGGGCAGAGCAGTGGCGACACGGCGGCATCGCCGTCGCCGCCGTGATCGGGCATGCGCTGCTGGAGCAGGCCTTGGTGCCGGAGCGCCTGCTGGTCGGCAAGTGCGTGGTGGTGAAGGGCGATGACGATGCCAGTGCGATTGCGTTGGTCGCGCAGGCAATCGCGGACGGTGTGCTGCTCAATGATCCCCTGGAACTGCGGCCGCTGCCGCTGGCCGGGATTCCAGGGTGGCACGCGCGGCAGGACGCGGGCTTCCATGCGCGGGCCGACTACTTCCGCCCGTTGCGCGAGGGCCGTGCGTATCCTGCAGCGCTGGGGTGATGCGGCGGCTGCTCTACCCCGCTGGTTTCCGGCGTTACGTGTAGATCCACGCCATGCGTGGATGCACCCTGTCAGCCGGGGTACGCCACCGACAGGATGGCAAACCCATGGCGGCCGCTGGGCAGCTCCACCTCGAACTCATCGTCCACGCGCTTTTTCAACAACGCGCGCGCCAATGGCGAATCGATGCTGATCCAGCCCGCACCGGCATCGGTCTCGTCCGGGCCGACGATGCGATACACGTGGATGTCGCCCGAGTCGACGTTCTCCAGCTCGATCGTCGCGCCGAAGAACACCGCGTTTGGATCGGTCGGGGCGGTCTCCACGATGCGCAGTGCTTCCAGTCGCTTGGTCAGATAGCGCACGCGCCGGTCGATCTCGCCCAGCTGCTTCTTTCGGTAGGTGTACTCGGCATTCTCTGAGCGGTCGCCTTCCGCAGCGGCTGCGGCCAGGGCCTTCACTACCTCCGGGCGCTTGTGCCGCCACAGTTCGTCCAGCTCGGTCTTCAACCGCTGATGGCCCTGTGCGGTGATCAGGGCCGTGCTTTTTTCCGCGGGGGGACGCCAACGCGACATCAGGTCTGCTTGTGCTCGTCAAAAGGTGCCGCGCCACAGGGCGCGACACGAAGTATCAGCGCTTTCCGCCGAAAATACCGCCCAGCAGGCCACGCACGATCTGGTTGCCCAGCTTGGTGCCGACGGTGCGCGTGGTCTGCTTGGCCATGGTTTCGATCATGCCCTGGCGGCGCTTGGTGCCGAAGATCGCATCCTTGATGCTCTGGCCGAAGCCGCCTTCCTGCGCCTCGTCCTGCTGGCGCGTACGGGCCTTCGGTGCATCGGTCTGCTCAACGGTCTTCTGCGCGCGCTGCGCCAACAGTTCGGCTGCCGATTCGCGGTTGATCGCAGTGTCGTAGCGGGTGCCCACCGGGCTGCCGGCGCGTACCTGCGCACGTTCGGTCTCGGTGATGGCACCCATCCGGCAGCGCGGCGGCGCGATCTGGGTCTGCTGCACGGGCGAGGGAATGCCCTTGTCCTGCAGCGTGGACACCAGCGCTTCACCGGTACCCAGCTTGGCCAGCGTGGCGGCCACATCCAGCTTCGGGTTGGGCACGAAGGTTTCGGCGGCGACCTTCACTGCTTTCTGGTCGCGCGGGGTGAACGCACGCAGCGCGTGCTGCACACGGTTGCCGAGCTGGCCGAGGATGTTGGCCGGCACGTCATCCGGGAACTGCGAGCAGAAGTACACGCCCACGCCCTTGGATCGGATCAGGCGGACGACCTGTTCGATGCGCTGCACCAGTGCCGGCGGTGCGTCATCGAACAGCAGGTGCGCCTCGTCGAAGATGAAGACCAGTTTGGGTTTTTCCAGATCGCCGACTTCCGGCAGCGTTTCGAACAGCTCCGAGAGCAGCCACAGCAGGAACGTCGAATACAGCCGCGGCTTGAGCACCAGCTGGTCGGCGGCGAGGATGCCGATCACGCCGCGGCCATCGTGGTTGACGCGCATGAGGTCGGCCAGCTCCAGCGCAGGCTCGCCGAAGAAGGCTTCGCCGCCGTCCTGCGACAGGCGCAGCAGCGAGCGCTGGATCGCCGCCACCGTCTGTGCGCTGACCAGCCCGTATTCGGTGGAGATGTCCTTGCGCTCCTCGGCGACCAGGCCGAGCAGGGCACGCAGGTCCTCCAGATCAAGCAGCAGCAGGCCGCGGTCGTCGGCCAGCTTGAACACGATGTCCAGCACGCCGGCCTGGGTGTCGTTGAGTTCGAGGATGCGTGCAAGCAGGGTCGGGCCCATCTCACTCACCGTGGTGCGCACCGGGTGGCCGAGCTTGCCGTACAGGTCCCAGAAAACGGTCGGGCTGGCGGCGGGCGCGTAATCGGCCACGCCGAGGTCGGTCGCGCGCCGCAGCAGCGCCTCGGTCCCGGCGCCGGCCACGGCCAGGCCGGACACGTCCCCCTTCACATCGGCCAGGAACACCGGCACGCCGATCCGCGAGAAGCCCTCGGCCAATGTCATCAAGGTGACGGTCTTGCCGGTGCCGGTCGCGCCGGCCACCAGGCCGTGGCGGTTGCCCAGCCGCGGCAACAGGGTCACGGGGATGTCGTCGGTGATGCCTTTGCCGAGCAGAATCGGGTCCATGGTCAACTCGCAGTGTGAATAGGCGGAATTCTAAATGTCGGCATGGGCTGGCCGGCAGACGGGTTGCCCCGATGCAAGCGGCGCGGCTACTCTGCCCCATCGTTCGCACACAGTGCCAAAAATGCCCGTTCCTGTCTTGCTTGTCCGTGGTTGGCCGCTGTTGGCCGTTGCCGCGATGCTGTCGATCGTCCCCGAGGCCCATGCCCAGCGCGTCTCCGCCCGCGACAAGGCCAAGGTCGAAGCGCTCGACCAGCGCATGACAGCCGCCGAGCGGCGCTACAACGCTGCGCTGGTGCTGGTGAACAACGCCGACCCCAAGGGCACCAACGAGGCCGACGCCGCGCTGGAGGACATGGAGGATGTGATCAGTGCCTGCGTGGCCCAGAAGGGCTGCCAGGTCAGCAATCTGCTGCCGACCTACAAGCGCCTGCTCAAGAACAACGCCGACAGCCAGCAGGACAGCGAGGACGGCACCGTCATCGCCGACGGCACCCTGCTGGAGGCCGACCCGGACCATGTCGGTCCGCTGGCCGCCGATGTGCCCGAAGCGGCGCGCGCCGCAGCGCTGCTCAATGACAAGCGGCACGCCTTCGACACCATGGTCGAGTACAACCCGGCCGTGCAGGCGGGCATCCGCCGCTGGCTGACCGACATGCGCCCGGCGCTGCTCACCAGCTATGAGAACTACCAGAACCTGCGTGCGGTGATGTGGCCGGAGTGGGAAAAGCGCGGCCTGCCCGAGGCGCTGCTGTTCGGGATCATGGCCAAGGAATCCAACGGGCGTGTTCACGCCTCCTCGCGCGCCGGCGCCGCCGGGCTGATGCAGTTCATGCCGGCCACCGGCCGCCGTTTCGGGCTGGGCCCGGACGGTACCGGCTTCGATACCCGCTTCGACGCCCGCAGCGCGGCCGAGGCCAGCGCGACCTACCTCAACGAACGCATGCGCGAGCTCAACAACAGCGTCGAGCTGTCGCTGGCCGGTTACAACGGCGGCGAAGGTCGCGCCATCCGCGTGTTCCGCCAGAACCCGGGGCAGGGCTTCTGGACCGACAGCGTCTACAACCAGTTCCCGGGCGAGACCAAGGACTACGTGCCGATGGTGATCGCCGCGGCGTGGATCTATCTGCACCCGCAGCAGTACGGCGTGGAATTCCCGAAGATCAGCGCGCAGCCGGCGACCATCCGCCTGGCCAAGTCGACCACGATCTACGAGCTGACCATCTGCCTGGGCAGCACCGGCACCCGCGACGGCTACATGCGCGCACTGCGCAACCTCAACCCACGCTATGAGGCCGACGGCTGGATTCCGGCCGGCACCATCATCAACGCGACCACCCGCATCGCTGGCCTCTACAACCGTTTCTGCGTCAGTGGCCCGCGCGCCGATCTGGCCCGCACCCTGATCACCGCCGATCTCAACGCGGCGATCGTTCGCCCCACGGCGGTGAGCTACACCGGCAACGTGGCGGTCGGCAGCGTGGTCCCGGTCGCCCAGGCCCAGGCGATGCCAGCGGTGACCCCGGCCGCCCCGGTGGCGGTCCCGGCCGCCAAGCCCAAGGCCAAGCCGGCGCGCAGCTACAAGGTCGGCAAGGGCGAGACCCTGGGCAAGATCGCCGCCAGGTTCCAGTGCGACGTGCCCACGTTGGCGCGGGCCAACGGCCTCAAGGCACCGGCCTATTCGCTCAGGCAGGGCCAGAGCATCAAACTGCAGGGCTGCGACAAATAAGCCATAACCGGGTAGGCTCGCCGACATCCCGCCTGCGGCCGCCCGGCCCAGCACATCCATCGCAGCGTCGGCCACGTGCCGGCGCTCGCCGCAACACGCATACAGGACAGCCAGATGGATATCACCGCAATCAACGAGATGTTCGCCAACATCCGTGAAAACACCGATTGGGACCTCAACGGCCCGATGCTGTGGGGCTACTTCTTCGTCAACACCACCCCGGAGCCGCTGCACGGCCTGGGCGAGAAGCTGGTCGAACTGGGCTACACCCTGGTGGAAGTGTTCGAACCGGATCTGGAAGAAGGCGAAGCCCCGTACCACGTGCTGCACGTGGAGCGCGCCGAGGTCCACACCGAAGCCTCGCTGGATGCCCGCAACCACGAGCTGCAGGCCCTGGCCGAAGCGAACGGCGTGGAAGACTACGACGGTATGGACGTAGGCCCGGTCGAGATCTGATCGGCGCGATCCGATCGAAACGGACACAACGAAAAACGCCCCGGGAAACCGGGGCGTTTTCATTGGTGCGGATCGCATGGTCTACCGTTACTTCAGGGTGGCCAGTGCCTGCCCCAGCTGCACGGCATGCTCGGCATCCAGATGCGGCGCGAAGTCGGCCACCCCCGGCGGCAGCAGCACGATCACGGTCGAGCCGTAATTGAAGCGCGCCATCTCCGCGAAGCGCTCCAGGGTGATGCCCTTGCCGCGGTAATCCTTGCGCGTGATCGTATCGCCGTAGGCCGGAATCTCCTCGCCGCCCCACACCGTCTCCACGCCGGAGACCAGCAGCGCGCCGACCATCACCGAGACCATCGGGCCGAAGTCGGTATCGAAGTGACAGACCAGGCGTTCGTTGCGGGCGAACAGCCCCGGCACCGTGTTCACCGCGGCCGGGCCGACACTGAACAACCGCCCCGGCACATGCACGGTCTCGCGCAGGGTGCCGGTCCACGGCATATGCACGCGGTGGTAATCCTTCGGCGACAGATACACCGTGGCGAACAGGCCGTGGTGGAACACCTCGGCATCCTTGGCATCGCCCAGCAGCTCGGCGGCAGTGAAGGATTGGCCCTTGGCCTGGAAGATGCGGCCATCTTCGATCTTGCCCAGCTGGCTGATCCGGCCGTCGGCCGGCATCACCAGCGTGCGCGGATCGGCATCGGCCACGCGCGCGCCCGGCTTCAACGCACGGGTGAAGAACTGATTGAAGGTCGGGTAGCTGCGCGGGTCCGGGTTGGCGGCTTCGGCCAGATTCACGCCGAACTTGGCGGTGACGGTGTCGATCAGCCAGCGCGAGACCCGCGGGTTGCTGGAATACGCCAGTCGGCGCGCCATCGACGACAGCAGACGATGGGGCAGGGCGTAGCTCAGCGTGGTCATCAAACTCATGGGGCGGATTTCTCGGTCAGCAGTTGCAGGTCGCGGGCGATCGCCTGCGCTTGGAAAGGAGGGCGGATCAGGCCGGCCAGGCGACCTTCCGGATCCAGCACGGCCAGGCTGGCCGAGTGTTCGAGGGTGTAATCCTCGGGATTCTCATCGAAGTGCTTGCCCGGCACCTTCTGGAACACGAAGCCCAGCGAGGTGGCGAAACGCTCCAGCGAGGGCACATCGGCCGTCGCGGCCAGGGTGTCCTTGTGGAACGCGTGCACGTACTCGCCCAGCCGTGCCGGCGTATCGCGCTCGGGATCGACCGAAATGAAGACCAGCCGCGGGCGCAGCGTCTCGGGCAGGGCCTCCCATTGTTTCTGGGCCTGGGCCAGATCGGCCAGCGTGGTCGGGCAGACATCCGGGCAGAAAGTGAAGCCCAGGAACACGAGGGTCCAGTGGCCCTTCAGCTCGCCCGGGATCAGCCGGGTGCCATCGGACTGGCTCAGATTGAAATCGGGCAGCGGTCGCGGCTGCGGATAGAACGTGATCGACTCGGTGGCGGGGCGGTCACCGCCCGGCTTGGGCGCGAAAACCTTCTGCGCCACGACCAGCCCCAGCCCGGCGGCGAGGGCGATCAGCAGGATGATGCCGACATTGCGGTTGAACATAAGGGCCCCGTCCCGGAAGTGGCCACCATGATAGAGGGATGCGGGCTGTGGAGCGAAGCTGCCGACTTTCGGCTCAGGGCGTCGGCACGGGTGGGTTTCCGGGACCCGCCGTGAATCCATCCCTGGAGTGATGCGTGATTCGTGCGCAACCCGCCTTGGCCTTGGCTGTTCCCGAAAGAACCAACTCACTGTCAACGGCGTGGTGGGGGTGGG